>DAORWU010000016.1:0-115016 GCA_035434405.1 Niabella sp.
CTATACAGGGTGGCTGGTTACTTCGCATAGCACCTCAAAAAAAGAATTAGCCTAATATTACACTTCCCTCTTGTAAAAGATTATTAAATACTACCTTCGGGCATTTTATTTTTGTACCAAACAAAGAATCAATGTTACAAGTAAATGTGATAAGGCAAAACCTTCAGGAGGTGAAAGACAGACTGGTCGTTAAGAATTTTAAAAACCCAGAGTTGGTGGACAAGGTAATAGAACTGGATGACCAACGCAAAAAACTACAATTAGAGTTTGATAACACCCAGTCTCTGGTGAATAGCACTTCCAAAGAAATTGGGGCGTTGATGGCAAAGGGAGAAAAGGACGCTGCAGAAGCAAGAAAAAAAGAGGTAGCAGGGTTAAAGGAAAAATTACAACCGATCAATGAACAACTAATTGCCACCGAAAATGAACTGCAACTTACATTAGTGCAGTTGCCCAATCTGCCATACCCTCTGGTGCCGGTGGGGCATGGGGCCGAAGACAACGAGGTGATACGGGAAGGAGGAACAAAGCCCATTTTGCCTTCAAATGCAGTTCCACACTGGGATCTGATCAAGCAATACGACATTATAGATTTTGAAACCGGGGCAAAAATTACAGGAAGTGGTTTCCCCTTGTACAAAGGTGCAGGTGCCAAATTGCAGCGCGCCCTGATTCAGTATTTTTTGGATTATAATACCGGTGCAGGCTATACAGAATATCTTCCTCCATTTATGGTGAATGAAGCGTCTGCGTATGGAACAGGTCAGCTGCCCGATAAAGAGGGCCAGATGTATTATATGCCTGCAGATAATTTTTATATGATTCCAACTTCCGAAGTTCCGGTGACTAATATTTATAGAGATGAAATACTGAAGGAAGACCAATTGCCGATTAGGATGACTGCCTATTCTCCTTGCTTTAGAAGAGAGGCTGGAAGTTTTGGAAAAGATGTGCGTGGTCTAAATCGCCTGCACCAGTTTGAGAAAGTAGAGATTGTTCAGATAGTTCATCCTGAAAAAAGCTATGAGGTTTTGGATGAGATGGTAAAGCATGTAGAAAATCTGCTTATTTCACTAGAACTACCTTATCGCATCTTAAGGCTTTGCGGAGGCGATATGTCTTTCACTTCTGCACTCACCTACGATTTTGAAGTATATAGTGCCGCACAAGAACGCTGGCTGGAAGTAAGCTCCACATCAAATTTTGAAAGCTATCAGACCAATAGAATGAAGATTAGATTTAAAGATGGGAGCAACAAAACTCAATTGGCCCACTCCCTAAATGGTAGCTCGCTGGCTTTGCCCAGAATAGTAGCCTGCCTATTGGAAAATAACCAGAAAGAAAATGAAATAGTTTTACCAAACGTGCTACGATCCTATTTCGGCAAAAATTCAATAACTAAATAAGCGTATTTAAAAATGAAGAGAGTAATTATCGCCTTCCTGGCCGTAACGGCTATGGTAGTGGCCTGTTCGCCCAAAGCAACAAAGCCAGCCGCTGTTGTAGCTTCGGCCGAAGCGGGAGCCAATATTGTCGCATCTGCCAAATGTACCAAATGTCATGGCAACGAAACAAAGCATGTGGCCAAATATGCTTTTGCAGAGCAGGAGCGGTTGTTTATCAATATGGCTGGCAAAGCCAAATTGTCCTGGGCAGAAACACAGGATTTGATGGCATTCGTGAAGAAAACGGCCAAACCATAATAGACTTTATACCGAAAAATTTGGGGCTTACTACAAATCAGTAAGCCCTTTTTTATTTGAATCCTATTTGCTTACCCTGTAAATATTTTCGTATAAGAAATTAGCTGGAGGTACACCCATATAGCCCCAAAGACATCTTAAATGAATGAATATTGCAGGCAAATCCAGCATAATCTTTAAATGGGTTTAACCCGTAAAATAGAATAAGTTTTTTTCATGCCTTAAACTATTGATTTATCTTGAAGTCGTAAACTCAAATCAATTTGCATGGAAATCTCGAATCAGTTGAAAAATCAACACCTGATGTGGCGGGCAGGCTTTGGTCCTGCAGCGGAACAATTGAATGATTTAGATAAATATTCTCCAGCCAAATACTTTAAGGCACTGGCAAAAGCGTCTGCCAATGAACCTGTGTATATAAACGTAGCCAGCAACAACCTGATTAGTGCTTTTGAAAATTTGCAGGATGCCGGTAAACGAAAAAATTTGGATGAAATGCAGCGTCGGGAAATCAACCGAATGATGCAGGCCGCAGTAAAAGATCTTAATCTGTACTGGCTAAAAGAAATGATAAGTACCGGCGCACAACTTAGAGAAAAAATGGCTTTTTTCTGGCATGGTCATTTTGCTACCAGAGAACGGAATATTTTTCATACCCAGCTCTTGTTACAAGTTTTTAGAAAACATGGGTTGGGTAGTTTTAGAAATTTATTGAAAGAAGTGTCGCAGTCTGCGGCAATGATTAATTTTTTAAACAATCAGCAAAACAGAAAAGGACACCCCAACGAGAACTTTGCCCGCGAAGTGATGGAGCTTTTTACACTGGGCAGAGGCAACTATACAGAAACTGATATCAAAGAAGCGGCTCGTGCTTTCACCGGTTGGACCGCCAACGGAACCGGCGATTTTGTGTTTAGAAATAATTTTCATGACGATGGAAACAAAACAGTTTTAGGAAAATCCGGAAGGCTTACCGGGGATGACATTTTGAATATTATTTTGGAAAACCGGCAAACTTCCAGGTTTATTGTCCAAAAGATCTATTGCTTTTTTGTAAATGATATTGTAGATGATAAACTGGTCAATCAACTGGCAGATAAATTTTATAATAGCAATTATGATATTGGGAACCTGATGGAAACCATCTTTACCAGCGATTGGTTTTATAGTATGAAGAACATAGGAGCTCGCATCAAATCGCCTGTAGAATTGCTGGCGGGCATTCAAAGAATGATACCCATGACGCTGGAAAATGATACTCCTTTGTTAAATCTGCAGAAGATTTTGGGTCAGCAACTTTTATATCCTCCCAATGTGGCGGGATGGCCTGGTGGCAAAGCCTGGATAGATAGCAGCACCCTGATGATGCGCCTGCGAATCCCTCAAATGTTTAATGACAAAGATGAATTAAATGTAGCACCAAAGCAGGATGACGATACCATGATGGGACAAAAAACGGATGGAACTGCAGCAGTTCCTGGCAAAGAGGTCATGCCGAAGAAGAGATATGGAGCGATAAATGCAAAGATCAATTGGGCGCAATACACTATAAGCTATGATAAAGTGAAACGGGAAAACCTGCTTGACAATATAAGAAACAACCTGTTTCAGGTAAATGCTTCCAACGTAGAAATCACTGTAAATAAAGATGTAGATGCAAGCTCCCGAGAAGCCTTTATCAAATCAGCTACTATACAATTGATGAGTACGCCGGAATATCAATTATGTTAATTCATCCATTACACTTTAATCTCAGGTTATGCTAATAAAAAGAAAAGAGTTTTTACAGATCGGATCGCTGGCTACTGCATCCTTTATGATGCCAAAGTTTCTCAAGGCATTTGAATCAAATGCATTTGTACCCGCTGGAAATAAAGTGGTCGTGGTTCTTCAGCTAAGTGGCGGCAATGATGGGTTGAATACTGTAATTCCCGTTCGTAATGACATTTATTACAGATCGCGCCCTAGTCTGGGCATCAAAATGCAACAGGCGGCTACCCTTACCGATGAGGTTGCTTTGAATCCCGCACTATCTGCATTCAAGACATTGTATGATGAAGGGAATATGGCGATACTGAATAATGTAGGCTATCCCAATCCGGATCGATCGCATTTCAGAAGCATGGATATATGGCACTCTGCCAGCAAAAGCAATGAATATTGGAACACAGGTTGGGTGGGTCGTTATCTGGATGCGCAATGTAGTGGCTGCGACCGGCCTACCCAGGCACTGGAAGTGGATGATGTGTTAAGTTTGGCTTTAAAAGGAGAACAGGCAAATGCGATTGCGGTGAAAGACCCCCGTAGATTGTATGGTACCAGCAATGAAAAGTTTTTTAAGGATATAATGAAAAACCATAAAGCGGATCATCATGACGAAGAACCTATAGATTATTTGTATAAAACAATGTCTCAAACCTTGTCTTCGGCAGACTATATCTTTAAACAAAGCAGGCTGCATCCTACCGGAGCCACCTATCCCAATACAGATTTAGGGAACGGATTTAAAACCATTGCTTCCCTAATTTTTTCGGAGATCAATACAAAAGTCTATTACATCTCCCTGGGAAGTTTTGATACCCATGTGGGCCAGGAGGCCCAGCAAACCAGACTCTTCACACAAATGAATGAAGCAGTGAAAGCCTTTACGGATGATTTGAAAAAGAATGGCAGAATGCAGGATGTGCTGCTGTTTACCTTTTCGGAATTTGGCAGAAGGGTGACACAAAATGCTAGTAACGGAACTGACCATGGCACGGCCAATAATATGTTTCTGATAAGTGGTGGACTGAAACAAAAAGGGATGCTAAATGCTATGCCAGACCTCACCGACCTGAATGAAGGAGATTTGAAATATAAAGTAGATTTTAAAGATGTTTATGCAACGATATTAAGTAAATGGTTAACCGCTGATGCAGATAAAATTTTATCAGGTCACTATAATATGCTTGATTTTATCTAAAATGAATTCGCCAATCTTTTCAACTTTACTTCAAAGTAATATTGAATCAGGAGAATGCTGACTATTGTTTTGCGGCCCGGTTTTCAACTTCTTTTTACCATTTTTGGGGGATTCCTTTGAATTCTCAAAACGCCTTGGGTATTAATATCCTTAGAGATATAGCTTCGTTTTCAGGAGGCTTTGTGATTTTGCAATTTCTATCAAATCAATATACCACTATAACTTAAAATAGCAAACCGCACCAAAACAGTACTATAACGTTGTCGCCTTTCAAGACGATTAGGCAAAGAAAAATATTTGGTATTTGTATATATTCTAACCTAACTTCGTCTTCTATGTTTCCCCGTTGATTTGAGATTATTTGCCAATCGTGAAGTCAATGTATATGCTGATAACACCTATATGAACTATTAACTGGATAGAATAACGATTGACATTTGATGAATTAGATAGTATTTTTTAGGCAACATAATGCGTGACGATCTTGAGCGTTTTGATTCAATTTTAATCATTCATTCGGCTATGCATCAAATGAAAAAAACTCAACCTGTAATTTTTAGCAGAACTTTATTTGCGGCTCATGTACCATCCAAGCATATTGGATTTCCTGCCTGATAAACCCTTTCAGTCAAACCTGCCCGTAGGGGAGTTTTACGGGGGCGATTCCGAAAAGCCAAAAGAGTAGGGAACAATTAAAAATTAAAATGTATGAAGAATCTTTCCAGACAGCTACTTTTCCTCCTTGTCGCAGGGTTAATTAATTTCTCATGTCAAGAAGTAGCGGACAAAACAACGAATGATAAAATGGAGGTTACTGAAGATGCGTCAGCGCCACAAAAAATGAACTATCCATATACAATTGATCATCCAGACAATTGGGAAACAGGAAGTCAACAAAACACCTTCAACGCTTTGAGTGCCCTAAAAGAATGGGAGAAAGGAAATATCGATGAAAGTTTGAAATATTTTGCCGATTCGGTAAAAGTACGATTTGATCGACTTGATAAAATGTTGTCAAAAGATTCTTTGAAAATATTGTTCACCCCAGACAAATCATTAAAGAGTGTAATGATTAAAATGGAGGACTGGGAGTCTGTTATTTCCAAAGATAAAAAGGATGAGTATGTAACACTATGGTACACTCAGTATTTCGAAACAATGGATGGAAAGAAGGACTCGGTGGATGTGATAAATGACCTGAAAATGAAAGATGGGAAAATCATAGGGTTGGACGAATATCAGAGGCTATTGCACTAATGATGGTCAATTCAGTCGAATATTTAAAGCAGCTACCCAGGGGTATATTTATTTCTGCAACACACCATTGCAGAGGCGATTCCGAAAAGCCAAAAGAGTAGGAAACACTTAAAATCAAAATGTATGAAAAAGATTTTTTTGCTTGCAATGCTTTTTGTTCCCATGCTTTTACCAGCACAAAACGAAGCTGGTAAAAAAAATAAAAGCATTGTGGTTTTACTTAATCCATTAAAAGGAGAAAGAGCGAATTTCGAAAAAGGGCTTGCCCAACATTGCAAACAGTTTCATAGTGGAAACAATCCTATAGATATTTATGAGGTAATTGCTGGCGACAGAACCGGGGAATTCCATTTTGTTTATCGCAACCACTACACTTGGTCTGAACTGGATAAAGTGACCAGCAGTGCAGAGGAAGCCAGCCATGATGCCGACTGGACTCAACATGTAGATAAATATTTAGATGGCCCCACCCCTCGCTTTTTCTACGAGATGAGCGAGTACAGTTTTATGCCATCTAATCCGGCTGAAATGAATGCTGAAATGCTGGGTATTTATCTTATTGAAACCTATTTAGGAAAAGAGCAGGAGTTTAATGAAGGAGTGAAAAAGATAAACGAAATGTATAAGAAGAATAATTCAAAGAATTACTTTTTGATGCAAACCAGAGTTTTTGGAAAAGAAAATCAGGCGGTTGTTATTTTCCCTTTGTCCAAAGGTTGGGCTTCCTTGGAACCCGATTCTAGTGAAGACTGGTCCAAAATGTTTAAAAAAGCTTTTCCAAAAGAAGACTTTGGCGCTTGGATAAAAAAGTTCAATGCGACTCAAAAGTCATTTGAATCGATGCTTGTAAAACACAGGACAGACTTAAGCACCCCAATGTAATAGGATTTTGGATCAAAGTGCAAACCTAAAGGTTGTACTTAACTTTTAGATAAGGTCAAGCGCCCATTATATCTAATCTTCATAGCGAAGAAAATAAATGGGCGTTCTAGATTAAGAGGAGTAAAAAATTCATTTATGAAAAAGATAATAGTTTTATTCTATCTGGTATTTGTTGCCCAAGTTTCTTTTTGTCAAAAGGAAAAAAATGGAGAGATCTATATTAAGCACCCATACATTGATGTGGTGATGAAAGCAACCAGCGACTATTTGGCCAATGATTTTTCCAGGACCTATGAGTATTATGCAGATACCGCAAAATGGTGGGTTTCGGGACTTGAAGATCTTATTCCAATCGCAGAGGCGGTAAACCTGTGGCAGGGCGATTTTGAAAAGTTTACCGACATAAATCAAATACAGCAGGGCTATCCCGACTTTCTACATTATAAAAAAGATAATGCAATGTTTGTACAGTCTTGGTGGATATGGTCTGGAAAATCAAAAAAGACCGGTAATGAAATCAAAATACCTATCGTGATTTTTAATGAGTTTAATACAGCTGGAAAAATATCCAGGGAGTTAATTTATGGAGACTTTTCAAAAATGGAATAGATTCAATTTTGGTAATGCAACAAATTTAAAGCAGATCCCAAAGTGATTTTTATTATGGCTTTTCCTGTTTTGATATGCGTAATTGTTTTCTTCTTTTCGCCTTTTAGTATTTGAAAACACTCAATTCCTCAAAATCTGTTTGGCTGTGTTGGATGGCGATAGGAATACAACAAATCCAATTGAAAACAGTAGGTGATTTGCTGATTTGTTAAGGGTTGAGATGTTGAATGTATGAGTTAGTATATGTTTTCATAGAATTGTAAAGTTGTTCATTGACTAATCGGATGGATACAATTTTTTATTTCAGCAAGTGAAAATAATTTATTAAATCAACTCCCGCCTTAATGCCTTTTATGAGTCTCAATGGAAATTCAAGATATCGAGGCTTGCCGGAAAATAGCAGATTGCTTGTGGGCGTAGAAGAGGATCTATTTTGGAAAATCATTTCTTCAAATAAAAATTTAGTGAGCATGAAAAATGTATCATTGTTCCAGTTATTTATAGTGACTAGTATTTTTCACTATTCGTGTAACCAAACAACAACTCAAAATGCAGATGCCTCAAACGCAAGTGCAGAGACAACAGCGAAATCATCAACCAATGGAGGATTCGAAAGTCAAATTGCTTGGGGCAAACATCTTGTCATCATTGGAGGTTGTAATGATTGTCATACCCCAAAAAAAATGGGGCCAAGGGGTCCTGAAGATAATCTGGAATTAGAGTTGTCGGGTAGTCCGGCACAAATGCCTGTACCAGAGGTGGACAGAAAGGATATTGAAAGCAAAGGGCTGACAGTGATAGGTCCTGATTTTACTACCTTTATTGGGCCCTGGGGCGTTTCTTTTGCTGCAAACATTACTTCCGATTCGGCTTCTGGTATTGGAGCGCTTACATTAGACCAGTTCAAGAATATTTTTAAAACCGGTAAATTCAATGGCTCTCCACAGGGAAGAGATTTGCTACCTCCTATGCCTTGGCAGAATGTTGGCAAAATGACCAATGATGAATTACAGGCCGTTTATGTCTATTTGCAATCCACAAAGCCCATTAGTAATGTGGTGCCACAACCACAGCCTCCAATGTCAACAATGAAGAAATAATTATTGACTAGGTTATCGGTGGTAGTACAATAGATTTATTATTCCTAAAGAATTTTGAAGAGTCAAAATTGGGTGGTTTTTTTTCCAACCAGTTGGGCTCTTTTTTTTTAGTTTGTTTTCCCGAGATCTATATGAGCTATTTGTTGAATATTATTTTTTTGGATCGATGGATAGAATTAACTTTAAAAGACAGCACCGACTTTATAGCATCCCTACAATTTTATTTGTACATTAATCCTCTGTTTTTATTATTGTAAACAACGATAGAATGACCGCTAAAACAATTCATGGAAAATCGCCATCTGAACTTAAGATTTCTTTAAAGGAATGTATTGACAATATCTTTTTTCCTTCCCTTGCAATTCTTTTTATTTCTGTAAGGCAGGAAATAAATTCTATAATTGAAATTCTTAGTGCGCATAATATTGATGTTATTGGTGCCACTTCCTGTTCCGAGTTTGTTGAAGGAAACCAAACTGATGGAGGCTATGCCATTATGCTTTTGGAAATAAGTAGCACAGATTATTGTTTGTTGTTTGAAGAGGTTGGGAATAGTACTTTGGCTGAGGCTTCCCGGCGTATTTCTCAATCTGCATTATTAAAGTTTAGCAAACCTGCTTTTATTGTACTAAGTACATCTATAAACAGGTTGGGGGAAATGCTGGATGGAGAAACTATTGTAAGAAATATTGTGGATGAAACTGAAACCAAAACGAATTTTTTTGGGGGTATGGCTGGTGATGATTTTACTTTTAAGGGAACCTCTGTTTTTACAAACAATCAGAATACAGATAAAGGGATAGCGGCACTCGTTATTGACGAAACTAGGATAGAAATGTATGGTGTGGCACTTTCGGGTTGGAAAGCAATAGGGGTTTCAAAAACCATAACTAAATGTGATGGCAATCTTTTATTTGAAATAGATGGTCAACCTGCATTGGAAATGTATCTAAGATTTTTAGGTCCTGATTTTACTACCCTTGAAGACAGGATGAAGTTCTTCGACTCCTTAGGACTACATTATCCGCTTCAGGTGGAAAGAAAAGGTAGCGAGCCAATGATGTGCAATCCTATTGGGTACAATAGTACGGAAGGGGCACTCATGCTTGAATCCGTCGTGGAGCAAGGATCAAAGTTTCGGTTTTCTACACCACCAGATTTTGATATTGTAGAAACTGTTGTCAACAAAGCCAAACAAATAAAAAGTCATGTAAACACTGATGCCGATGCTTTGCTTATTTTTTCCTGTGCCAGCAGGTTGAGTGCTTTGGGTCCAATGGCAGAACAGGAGAACAATGAGTTAGCCTTAGTTTGGAATTGTCCAATGGCAGGTTTTTATACCTATGGAGAATTTGGAAGAGCTGTGGACGGCAAACATGAATTTCATTCTACTACTTGTAGCTGGGTGGCTTTAAAAGCGAAGGAATAATTGTGAATGGTGAATTGTGAATGGGATAGGCAGCAGAAGGAAACAAAAATCCCGAATGGCTTAAATAAAAATAACGGGATAATATCCCGAAAAACCAGAACCCTGAAAGGGTTCAACAAAATACTTTTTTTAATATCAGTTTTTCATTTTAAATAAAAAATTATGGAAGAACATCACCATCCACATGTAAAAGGAAAAAATTTCAAAGTATATTTTCTGGAATTTGTAATGATCTTTCTTGCGGTAGCTAAGGGTTTTCTTTCAGAGAATGTCAAAAATTTTTTGTCAATAAATAAAAATTAAAAAACAACATATATGATAAAAGCAACAGTTCTATATGGTCTTCCCAAAGACGATGATGCATTTGAAAAATATTATGCGGAAACACATTTATCGCTGCTGTCAAAAACATCAGGCATTGTAAAAGCAGAATACACAATGTTTTTACCAAACCCTGATGGCTCCGCTCCTGCATATTATCGTATGGCAGAATTATATTTTGAAAACCCCACTGAAATGCAGCAGGCTTTGAATTCCCCCGAAGGGAAAGCCATGGCGGCAGATTTATCCAATTTTGCCACAGGCGGAGTAACAATTATTTTTGGATCAGTAGAATAGAAAGGAAATTGCTTGCAGCAAGCCTCGTGAAGGTGAGATTTTGGCAGCCCCAGCAGGGCAGCATTTTGGTAGAGCAATGTAAATATTGTTTTGAATAGTCCCATAGGGACGACATTATGGTGAAAAGTAGATTGTTGATGGATGGAAGCCCCTGAGGGGCGACATTCCCATTGTAGATTCATATGTTTTTCATTATTATGACAAATGAACAGTATGAACATAATATCGCCCCGATGGGGCTTCTGTAAAAGAGGTAGTATTGTATTACCAAAATATTGGCCGTACCGGCCTTTCATTGAAACGAAATATTTATCAATACAAATATTTTTATGAAAGCAAAATCAATCATCGGAAAATCTTCGGAAGAAATTCAATCGGCATTACAGCAATGTATAAGCAGTGACTTCAAACCTACACTCGCCATTGTTTTTATGTCTGTAAAGCAAGACAGGGAAGCCATCTGCGAAATGCTGAACAAAGATGGGATTCAAATTTTCGGCTCTACCACTTCGGGAGAATTTATCAGTAGTGAAATAAGTGAAGGCGGCATTGCTATTATGTTGTTGGATATAAATCCGGCTTATTTTGAAATTGCCTTTATGGAAACCGGTGAAAGTTCTGCCTATGAAGGGGCAAAACAATTTGGTGTGGAAGGAAAAAAAATATTTGACAATCCGGCATTCATCGTTTCTTCCGGTTGGTTACATACCGATGGCGAACAAATTGTAAAAGGCATTGAAGACGGATTTGGTGGCGAGCCAACTGTTTTCGGTGGTATGTCAGGCGATGACCTTGCCTTGCGGGAGCCGGTTGTTTTTACGCATGGTAAAAGTAGTACCACTGGTTTGGTTGCCATCATCATTGACCAGGATAAAATTAATATTACAGGAATTGCTACTTGTGGCTGGAAACCAATTGGTATCACTAAAACAGTTACACGAAGTGAAGGAAATGTTGTTTATACAATAGATGACCAGCCTGCCTTGGATTTGGTAATTAAATATTTGGGACTGAACCTGGATAATGAAATCAGTGAGAGTATGGTGGTAAACCTGGGTGCATATTATCCTTTGCAATTGGAAAGAGAAGGCGCCCCACCAGTGATGCGCACTGCTATGCTAGGTAACAAAGAAGATCGTTCACTCATCTGCGCCGGCACCGTGCCGCAAGGTGCAAAAGTCCGTTTTTCCCTGCCTCCCGATTTTGATGTGATTGATACGGTTGTCAATGAATGTACTGATTTGAAAGATGAAAAACATGAAGCGGCAGATGCAGTGATTATGTTTTCCTGCATCAGCCGGTATTTATCTTTTGGTGTTATGACCAGTGAAGAAATAGAAAGAGTGATGAAGGTATGGAATGCACCCTTCATCGGGTTTTTCTGTTATGGCGAATTTGGAAAGTCTAAGAGAGGAAAACATGAATTTCATAACAATACTTGTTGTGTGGTAGTATTAAAAGAAAAATAAATTAAAACAATGAAATATTCTTACCGCTTAGAAGATATTTTGACGAGCATTAAAAGTGCAGGAAAATATTTTGTATTCCTTCATTTGGCAGTTATAAGCCTTACTCCAATAACACTCCATGCACAATCTTACAAAAAAATTCATCGCCAGGCTATCCTCGTAGATTCACATAATGATATCTTGATGAGAGCAGTGGATCTTGGAACTGTATTTGACAAGGATTTGGCCGGAACAACCCATAGCGATCTTGCACGATTAAAAAAAGGTGGATTGGATGTACAGATATTTTCTGTGTTTTGTGAAGGCAATCAATCAAACCCCTATGCCTATGCCAATAGGGCAATGGACAGCCTTGACGCTGTAGCAAAACGCAACCCCGATATAATAGTTGAAGTAAAAAGTTATGACCAGCTTATGGCTGTTGTGAAGCAACCTAAAATAGCCGCCTTATTGGGTGTGGAAGGTGGTCACATGATAGAAAACGATTTGACCAAATTAGAAGCACTTTATAACAGAGGTACAAGATACCTTACCCTTACTCATAATATTTCTCCCTCTTGGGCTACTAGTGCTGCTGACGAAACCAATTCAAATCCTGTAATCGGCAATGGGCTAAATTCAGAAGGAAAAAGAGGATTAACTGCATTTGGCAAACAGGTGGTTGAGAAAATGAATCAACTCGGAATGATGGTTGATGTGAGCCATGTAGGCGAACAAACATTTTGGGATGTGATTCAGTTGACCACCAAACCAATTATTGCTTCTCACAGTTCTGTTTACAATCTTACTCCCCACCGGCGCAATTTAAAAGATGACCAGATAAAAGCTATTGCAAAAAACGGAGGTGTTATCCAGATAAACTTCAATCCGGGATTTATTGATAGCAGTTTTGATAAGAAGGAAATGAAATTTATTAAACAACATGCCGCCGAAAATGATTCGTTGATGAAAACCGGTATGAATGATTTTTATGCACTGGACTATCTGTATCGTAAGTATCAGGAAGAAGCTAAACATTTTCGTCCGCCACTCTCAAAGTTGATAGACCACATAGATTATGTTGCAAAATTAGTGGGTGTTGACTATGTGGGTATTGGTTCTGATTTTGATGGGATCAATGTAACACCATTACAATTAAATGAGGTTTCAGACTATCCGCTTATTACAAAAGAGCTGGCAAAGAGAGGATATAACAAAAAGGATATAGCAAAAATTCTTGGTGGAAATATTTTAAGAGTATTAAAAGCAAACGAAAATAAATAATAACACAATGAAAAAAATTACAGCATTTCTACTTCAACTGGCATTTATAGTATTAATCACAAACAGCACTTCCTTTGCGCAGCTTTCTTCGGCGCAGGTTGATTCGCTGGTTCAAACGGCTATGCAAAAATTTAACGTAGCCGGGGTTTCTGTTGCTATTGTAAAAGATGGTAAGGTGATACATGAAAAAGGGTATGGTGTAAAGTCTATTGAAACCCAATCGCCGGTGAATGAATTAACCAATTTCCAAATTGCATCCAACAGCAAGGCGTTTACCACTGCTGCCCTAGCAATATTAATAGACGAAGGGAAAATTTCCTGGAAGGACAAAGTACGCACCTATCTTCCCGAATTTAAAATGTATAACGACTATGTTACCGAAAATTTTATCATTGAAGATTTACTTTGTCACAGAAGTGGTTTGGGTTTGGGTGCTGGGGATTTGATGGACTTTCCGGATGGAACAGATTTTACCATCCAGGATAAGTTGACCTTTTTCCAATATTTTAAACCGACCTCTGCTTTTCGTACACAGTTTGATTATGACAACCAACTCTACATGGTCGCCGGTGAATTGATCGCAAGAGTGAGTGGTATGACCTGGGAAAAATTTATCCAAACTAAAATTCTTGATCCTTTGCAAATGTCAAATTCCTTTTCATCGCTGAGTATGCTCAAAGATAAATCAAATATGGCGAAGCCCCATTCTACAAGTACAGGAAAAATAAGAACAATTGATTGGTTTGAGGAACGCATTAATGGCGCTGCCGGAGGGATTGTTTCTAATGTAAATGACATGAGCAAGTGGATGATCGCACAATTAAATAAAGGAAAATATGGACCCAATTTGGATAAGCATTTATTTAGTGAAGCAAGGCAAAAAGAAATGTGGACGATTCACACCGTTATGCCGGCAAGTGATTTTCCCAGATACAACCAGCATTTTGCAGGATATGGTTTAGGCTGGGGTCTTGTGGATATAAAAGGAAACCTGCAGGTATCCCATACCGGCGGCCTGCCTGGCATGTTGACCAGTGTAACACTTATGCCAGATATAAAATTGGGCATTGTTATTTTAACCAATACCGAAAATGGCGGGGGTGCTTTGTTCAGCGCCGTACGCCAAACAATTATTGATAGCTATTTGGGATTAGATGATTTTGGGTGGGTAGAAAAATACAGCCAGCGATTGGAGGCAAATGCAAATAGTGCAGATTCGGTTACAGCAAAAGTTTGGCAAACCGTTACAGCTGCTAAAAACACAAAAATCAATCCTCAGAATTATGTCGGTATATACAAAGACAATTGGTTTGGAAAGGTAGAAGTATTTATGAAAGGAAATCAGCTTTGGTTTAAATCATATCGTTCTCCAAAACTTAATGGGCCAATGGCCTTTTATAAAGCCAATACTTTCGCCATAAAATGGGAATACCAGGATATGCCTTGCGATGCTTTTGCCATGTTCTCTTTGGATGAAGAAGGTAAGGCGCAAAGCATAAAAATGAAAGGCATTTCGCCTGATATAGATTTCAGCTTTGATTTTCAAGATTTGGATCTGCAAAGAATAAAACAATAATTTAGAAAAGATGATTGCAAAAACCATCAAAGGAAAAACAACAGTAGAAATTCAACAAGCATTGGGTCAATGCAGCGAGCATCATTTTAGTCCAACGCTCGCCATTATTTTTTTAACCAACATTGAGAATGCAGAGCCTTTACGATCCTTGTTCAATAAAGAGGGCATAACCATTTTTGGCATCAGTACATCCCAAAAGTTTACAGAGCAGGGATTGGAAGAAGATGATATAGTTGTTTTGTTATTGGATATTTTACCGGATAATTTCCAAATTGTATTGAGCGATTATGATAAAGCCTGTTCGGTATATGATGCTGCCCGCCAGGTGGGTGAAGTAGGTGTGCAGGATTTTAAAAATCCAGGCTTTATCATTTCATCTGCTGACTTCAGGATGTCGGGTGAAGAATTAATAAAAGGCCTGACAGATGCCGCCGGTAAAGAAACAGTCATCATGGGTGGTGTAGCGGGCGACCCTGCAGATTTTTCAGGAATTATTTTTACCAACGATGCATCCAGCACAAGAGGGATTTTAGCATTGGTGATTGACCAGGATAAAGTTGCCATCAATGGATTGGCAGTATCAGGATGGAAACCAGTAGGGACTACAAAAAAAATAACTAAGAGTGAAGGCCCCTGGATTTTTACCATTGACAATGAACCAGCATTGAATGTGATTCAAAGATTTTTGGGAAAAGAAGTAGCCGCAGACTATAAAATGAGCGGACTAATTCCTTCCGACCTCGGTTATCCTTTACAGTTTGAAAGAGCATCAGGAAGTATTTTAATGCGACCGCTGCTTTTGTTTAACCCTGCTGAAAAATCAATCATGGTAGGGGGTGATGTAAATGAAGGCGAAAGTTTTCGCTTTTCATTGCCACCAGATTTTGATGCCATAGATACTGTAGTTAATAGCACCATAACAGTAAAAGAAGATACAATGCCCGATGCCGATGCGATGATTGTATTTTCATGTATAGGCAGATTGGGTTCTTTCGGACCCATGATTTCAACAGAAATAGAAGGTCTTGCAGCGACCTGGAAAAAACCAATGATTGGCATTTTCTCTTTGGGAGAATTTGGAAAATTGGATGAACACCGTTGTGAGTTCCATGGAACAACGGTGAGTTGGGTGGCGTTGAAAGAGAGGAATTAATTGTTAATTGTTAATGGTGAATTGTGAATTGAAAATTTGTTCTATATTATTTTCGGATCAAACAGAAATTATACCGGTATATATGCGGATACAACATATAATATTACGAATTTAAATTATTGGGATAAATAGATTTTACAACTATGATTTATTTAAAATGAAAAAATCTCTATACTGTGATTTGGAATATTCTGAGAGAGAAATAAAATTTTACTATGAATAATAAAATAAAGCTGTTTGAGCAACAAAAAGTAAGGACACACTGGGATGAAGAAAAACAAAAATGGTTTTTCTCTATCATTGATGTGATTGAAATTTTGACCGGTAGCCCAAGGCCTAGGAAGTATTGGAATGCACTTAAAACCAAACTTCAGCAGGAAGGAAGTGAACTGTCCCATAAATTGGGACAGTTGAAAATGCAGGCAGGTGATGGCAAATCCAGATTGACTGATGTTGCCGATACCGAACAACTCCTCCGCCTCATTCAATCCATTCCCTCCCCCAAAGCAGAGCCTTTTAAACAATGGCTGGCAAAAGTAGGCTATGAACGGATGCAGGAAATAGCGGATCCTGAACAAAGCCTGGAAAGGGCAAGAGAAAACTGGCAAAAATCAGTATCACAAAAATCGCTGCTGTATGGTGGTGTTGAGAGAGAAGATTTAATTGTTAATGGTGAATTGTTAATGGTGAATGAAGAGGAATTATTTGTGAGTGGTTAATTGTTAATTGATAATTTGAGAGAATGAAGGATAATGTAATTAGAACAAAAAGTTTTGCTTTTGCACTCAGGATTGTCAAACTGTATCAGTATCTGCAACTTGAAAAGAAGGAATTTATTCTTAGCAAGCAACTACTGCGAAGCGGGACTTCCATAGGTGCCATGGTTAGGGAATCTGAACAGGCAGAAAGCAAACCGGATTTCATTCATAAATTAGCCATAGCTCAAAAAGAAGCCAATGAAACGGAATATTGGATTGAACTATTGTATCAATCCGGATACCTGGATAAAAAACAATATGAATCGGTTTTTAATGATATAACTGAAATTCGGAAACTCCTTACATCCATCATTAAAACCTCCAAACAAAGGAAACCCAATTAACAATTCACCATTCACAATTAACAATTAAATTAATGAACGCAAAATCAATCAAAGGCAAATCAACCGAAGAAATCAAATCTGCTTTAAATGCAATTTTATCCGATAATTTTTATCCAACATTAGCCATCATATTCCTATCCGTTAAGCAGAACAGAAAAGCGATAGCCGATCTGCTTAATGAAAAAAACATTCAAATATTTGGCGCTACTACTGCCGGTGAATTTGTGGATGGTGATATTGAGGAAGGTGGCATCGTTATCATGTTGCTTGATATGAATCCTGCTTATTTCAAAATAGAATTTCTTGAAACAAGTAAGCAAACTGCATTTGATGATGCAAAAAAATTAGGTGCTATTGGAAAAGAAACTTTTAATAAGCCCGCATTTATTATTGCCACCGGGGGTGTGAATTTAGGTGGTGAAGAAATTGTGGATGGTATCACAGAAGGATTTGGAAAAATTGCTTCACCGGTAGATGGTGAAGTAACCTTGTTTGGAGGCAAAGCAGGCGATGACTTGGCACTTGAAGAAACGCATGTTTTTACCAACGGAAAAAGTAGCGACAACGCAATAGTAGCATTGATAATTGATGAAGAAAAAATTGATGTTAGAGGTATTGCCACTTGTGGCTGGAAAGCTATTGGCACCACAAAAACCGTTACCAAAAGTGACGCAAATATTGTTTATACCATTGACGACAAACCGGCATTGGATACTTTATTAAATTATTTGGGTGTGGAAATAAAACAGGAAGGCAAAAAGGATATCGTAACATTTTTGAGTTCCTGGTACTATCCATTGCAAGTGGAACAGGAGAATATAGAACCACTCATTCGCACCGCCATGTTTGCAAATCGGGGAGACCGTTCTCTTATTTGTTCCGGCAACGTGCCACAGGGTTCAAAAATCAAATTTTCACTACCGCCCGATTTTGATTCCATTGACAAAGTTGTAGCAGATTGTAAACTTATCAAAGATGATGCACAACAACAAGCCGATGCGTTAATCATGTTTTCATGTGTGAGCAGGTATCTGTCTTTTGGAATGGTGATGAAAGAAGAAATAGAACAGGTGCAAAAAATATGGAATGCACCAATGGTAGGATTTTTCACCTACGGCGAATATGGAAAATCATTATCTGCAGTGCAGGCCGGAGCAAATGGCAAAAACCAGTATCACAATAATTGTTGTTGTATGGTGGCGTTGAAAGAGAGAACTAATTGTTAATGGTGAATTGTGAATGGTGAATGAAAGGGAGAACTAATTGTTAATGGTGAATGAAGAGGAATTAATTGTGAATGGTTATTTTTTAATTGTGAATGATAGAAATTTGGAGTTTCAATATTAAAACCCCGTAGGGGCGATATTTTGGTAGCCCCAATAGGGGCGAAATTTTGGTAGAAGAAATGAATATATAAAATAAACAAACCCCGTAGGGGTGATATTTTGGTAGCCCCATAGGGGCAACATTTTGGTTACATAAATAAACAATCATGTCCAATACATATTCTCAAATATCAATACACGCCGTATTTACTGTCAAAGGCAGACAAAATGTAATCACCAAAGAATGGAGAGATGATTTGCATAAATATATATCTGGTATCATTACCGGCAATGGAGCCACATCATTAGCTGTAGGTGGATGGATAGATCATGTTCATATTTTCTTTGGGATGCCGGTTACAACCACTATCTCCGATTTTATGAGCATCGTAAAAGCCAATAGCAGCAAGTGGATAAATGAGCAACAATTTATAAAGGAAAAATTTCAATGGCAATCTGGTTATGGTGCATTTTCTTACAGTAAAAGCCAAAGAGATAGTGTTATCAAATACATCATGACACAGGAAGAGCACCATAGAACAAAAACATTTCAGGAAGAATATTTAAAGATGTTGTCAGACTTTGAGGTTGAATATGATGAAAAATATTTGTTTGAATTTTATGAATAAAAAAATATCGCCTTTATGGGGCTACCAAATTGCCGCCCCTATGGGGGCTACCAAAATATCGCCCCTATTGGGGCTACCAAAATTTCGCCCCGAAGGGGCTTTGTTTAGAATGAATTATTAGGAATGGTTATTTGCAAATACAGTGAATCATTTATCAATTAACCATTAACAATTTAAAATTATACACGTGAACGCAAAATCTATCAAAGGCAAATCAACTGAAGAAATAAAATCTTCATTAGAAAAAACTATTAAAGAAGATTTCAAACCAACACTTGCCATTTGTTTTGTTTCCAAAAAATTAGACAGGGTAGCCATTACAAATGTATTGGATGCAGCAGGGATAAGTGTTTTCGGCTGCACCACCAGTGGTGAGTTCACCAGTGAAGTAACGGAGAAAGGCTCTGCTGCCATTTTATTGCTTGATATGAACAGGGAAGATTTTCAGATTTATTTCCATGAATTCACCGAACTCAATTTCCGGGAAGTAGCAAAAGAAATTGCATTGAATTCCAAAGAAAAATTCAGCAACCCAGCATTCCTTATTGGCTTGAGCCATTATGCAACAGATGGGGAAGAAATCCTTCATGGGCTTACAGAAGTTGCTGGGAAAGATATCAATGTATTTGGCGGAGGCGCCGGAGATGATTATGAATTTACCGATAATTATGTTTTTACCAATAACAAAGATGCAGGCCAAGCAATTGTTTGCATAGCACTGAACGAAAATAAAATTGAAATCAAAGGCATTGCTACCTGCGGATGGAAAGCTGTAGGCACCATAAGAACAGTTACAAAAAGTGAAGGCAATCATGTGTTCATGGTAGATGATATGCCCGTATTGGATCTTACAGTAAAATATGGCGGCATTGAAAATGTAACTCCCGAAAACAAAAACTTGGTGATAGAACTCGCTGCCAATTTTCCTTTGCAATTACAAAGAGAAAAAGGAGACCCGGTGATGCGGCCTGGTTTGATGGTTGACTGGAATGATCGTTCTTATTATACCAGCGGTACTGTACCGCAAGGTTCAAAAGTTAGGTTTTCGCTTCCACCCGATTTTGATGTGATGGATAAGGTAGTAAAAGCTGTGGAGCAATTAAAAGCTACGGAAATGCCCGAAGCCGATGCGGTGGTTGTATTTAGTTGTGCCGGCAGGATTTTATCACTTGGTCCTTTAATGACATTGGAATTGGAAGGCATTAAAAATGTTTGGAATGTACCGATGGCCGGCATGTTTTCAAATGCAGAACTGGGCAGGGCTACCGGTGGTAATTTGGAAATGCACAACCTGACAACTTGTGTAGTAGCTTTAAAGGAGAAATAGATTTTTATGTTACCAGCATTTGTATTTCATTGCCTGCCCCCAATGGGTTTGTGCAAAGGTTGCGGGGGCATCGTCCCTTGCGTCGCACACTTGTACTGTAGTAATTCTATTGAGCAAATAAAAAAAAGAGTATGAGCAATATAAAACTTTTTGAATCCAAACAAATCCGCTCCATTTGGAATGAGGAGGAACAGAAATGGTATTTTTCTGTTCAGGATATTGTTGAAATCCTTACAGACAGTGCTGATGTAAAGCAATACATCAAGAAAATGCTTAGTCGGGATGAACAGTTAAAAATCAACTGGGGTACAATTTGTACCCTGGTTGAAATGGAGGCTGCTGACGGCAAAAAACGTAAAGTGCAGGCAGCCGACACTAAAGGACTTCTTCGTATCATCCAATCCATTCCTTCTCCAAAAGCAGAGCCATTCAAACTTTGGCTGGCACAGGTAGGCAGTGAAAGATTAGATGAAATTGAAAATCCTGAACTCGCTACTCAGCGAACTAGAGAATTATATAAGTTGAAAGGCTATCCCGATGACTGGATTGAAAAAAGAATGAGAAGCATCGCCATTCGTGAAGAATTGACAGAAGAATGCCTGCCTGCCGGACAGGCAGGGAAAAACAGTGGAATCAAACAACAAAATGAATACGCTATCCTTACAGCTGAAATATCCAAAGCTACTTTTGGAATAGCGCCTTCACAACATAAAAATGTAAAGGGTTTGAAAAATCAAAATTTAAGGGACCACATGACAGACCTTGAATTAATTTTTTCCATGTTAGGAGAAGCATCAACCTCTGCCATTGTTAAAACAAAAAAGCCTAAAGGATTTATTGCCAATAAAAAAATTGCCCGGGAGGGTGGAACTGTAGCCGGTAATGCCAGGAAAGAATTGGAATTAAAAACAGGGCGAAGGGTAGTTACCTCTCAAAACTATTTAACTGCCGCACAGCAAAAGAAAAATAAGCTTATTAAAGATTCTGCCACCAAAAAGAAACCTAAATGAATCAACATCTCCAAAATATTCTCAACCTCATTCAGCAGGATGAACAATTATCTGCCGAAGAAAAAAGCAGCATCATTGCTTCCTTAAAAGATGCCAATAAGGAATTAGAGATTACTGCCTTCAAGCTTGACCGTACCGAAAAGGTAAAACGCACTACCGCCATCCTGCTGGAAGAGACCATTGAAGAACTGGAACAAAAAAGAAAAGCCATTGAAGAGTCAAAAGATGCCCTTCAAAAATCAATGGAAGAATTAAAAGCAACCCAGCAACAACTCATCCAATCAGAAAAAATGGCATCCCTTGGTGAACTCACCGCCGGCATTGCCCACGAAATACAAAACCCTTTGAATTTCGTCAACAATTTTTCAGACGTAAGTAAAGAATTGCTGGAGGAAATGAAAGAAGCGATGGACAAAGGCGACACAGAAGAAGCTAAAGAAATCATGCAGGATGTAATTGCTAATCTTGAAAAAATAAATCATCATGGTCAGCGGGCCGGTGATATTGTAAAAGGAATGCTCCAACATTCCCGAACCAGTACCGGGCAAATAGAACTAACAGACATTAATGAACTGTGCGATGAATATCTAAGACTGAGTTATCATGGATTAAGAGCCAAGGATAAAAGTTTCAATGCAAAGTTTGAAACTAATTTTGATCCATCGGTTCCAAAAATAAATGTAGTGCCACAGGAAATGGGCAGGGTGATTTTAAATTTAATCAATAATGCTTTCTATGCAACGAATGAAAGAAAGAAATTCAATGAAAAAGACTACGAACCTTATGTGACTGTTTCAACACGCAGGGTCAACTCCCCTCTCCCGGGGAGAGGGGCTGGGGGTGAGGTCGAAATAAGAGTAAAAGACAATGGCACCGGTATTCCTAAAAACATTGTTGACAAAATCTTTCAACCATTCTTTACTACCAAACCCACAGGAAGTGGAACGGGATTGGGATTGAGTTTGGCGTATGATATCATTACAAAGGGGCATGGTGGCGAGTTGAAAGTGGAAACGAAGGAAGGAGAAGGAACGGGGTTTGTGTTTTTGTTGCCTGTTTTGTAGAATGTGTCGTGCCGCCGGCACTCTGGTAGGTTGCTGGATTTATTTGCCCCGGAATAAATTCCGGAGTGAAAATATAAAACCGAGCCTATGGCTCTGAAGTAAAAAAGGAAGAGTGGTGTTGTGGTAAACGAGTGGCATAGCCACGGTGTAGTTTTAAAGGTATGGACTTAAATCCATAGCAAGAAGAAAGTGAGAGAGTGGCGTATTATTTGTTTACCCCGGAAAAGGTTCCGGAGTGAAAATATAAAACCGAGCCAATGGCTCTGAAGAAAAAAAGGGAGAGGAGTATTGTGGTAAACGAGTGGCGTAGCCATGGTTTGATTTAGAGCTATGGACTTCAGTCTGTAGCAAATGAAATAGACGAGTGGCGTAGCCACGGTGCTATATTATAACATCGGACTTTAGTCCGATGTGTGTGACCCAAACAAAACCAAGTCCCATAGGGACGAAACATATAAAACGAAAGCCAATGGCCAACTCATACTCTCAAATCTACCTACAGGCTGTCTTTGTTGTAAAGTACAGAGCAGCGGTTCTTGATAAAAACTGGCGAAGCCAAGTGCAAGGCGTAATCGGCAGCCTTATCAATGAAACAGGTTGCAAAACCATCATCGTAAATGGTGTGGAAGACCACATGCACAGTTTCTTTGGGCTAAAGCCTGTAATATCTGTATCTGAATTAATGAAAGTGGTAAAAGCAAAATCGTCCAAATACATCAACGACCATAACTTAACAAAAGAACGATTTGAATGGCAGCCGGGATATGGGGTGTTTTCATACCGGCAGCGGGATATAGACCAAATATATAATTATGTGAAAAATCAGGAGGCTCATCATCAAAAACAATCCTTCAAAGATGAGTATCTTGAACTGTTAAAGGAATTTGAAGTGGAATATGATGAGCAGTATCTTTTTGAAGACTTAATGTAAAAGAAAGTTTATTGTTACTGTTTAATCTTTCTTTTCAACTAAGCATAGCGAAAGAAAAATGTGTTTGTAATGGTGTTGAACGTATGTAATTATGAAAACGAATGAAAGAGATAAAAAAACTGAGAAATACAAACCAAAGATCAAGTTCAAAATTAACTTACTCGTTAATTAAACAAAATGAAGTTATCTAAACAACTAAAAACAGATTTAGCAAAAGCATTCCAATGTGCCATGGAGGTAAGCATATTGGATATGAAGGCGCCGCTTAGATACATTAACCAATACATTGCCGAAGATGTAAGTGGCTTTGGCACAGCAGCCGACGAAAAAGTGCAGTTAAGAGCAGACTTTAAAAAGATGGTTTTGGATGCTAGGCGGCAAGCTAAAGGGATGCTGTTTAAAGCCAGAATAATTACTCCTTACCGCCCAAAGTTTATAGATGAAACTACTGCACAGTTCAGGGATGAAATGATAGTAGAGATTGGCGATAAAAAATATAAACACAGCATTCATTTATGGTTTAGCACATTGTTTAAGTACAGGAATAACAAATGGCAGATGTTGATGTTTCATGGATCTATGCCGGACGTAGGTAGTAGTTCGGCTGATACGTTTCATGTAGCAGAAGCCGAAAAAAAATTAAAAGAGCTGGAGCAGGTCGTTGCAGAACGAACAGCCGATTTGCAAAAGAAAAGCCGTGAGTTAGAAATAGAGGCTTCGTTGGAAAGGGTCCGCGCAATCGCAATGAGTATGAAAGAACAGGCTGATATGCTTAAAGTATGTAAATCTATTTCTCAGCAGTTGACAAAATTGGGCATAAAAGATATTCGCAATGTACAGACGGTTATTATCAACAATAATAATGGCACTTATTTGAACTACGAATATTTTCCTGAGGCAAAAAAAGAAATCATAACACCGATTGAATACAACAAACATAAAACCATCAAAGCTTTTATAAGAAAAATCCTCAGTAGTAAAGATGCTTTTTTCACTACCACGTTCAAAGGTGCAAAACTGAAAGACTGGCTTACATACCAACGAAAATCCAAACAGTTTGTTACTCCGAGTTCCTTGAAAGCGAATTCCCTTAATTACTATTTTTATTCCATTGGGCAAGGCGCACTGGGGCTTTCATCGTATTCTTCTTTAGGTAAATTGGAGTTCGAATTCTTTCATCGCTTTAGGAATGTGTTTGACCTGGCTTATAAAAGGTTCACAGATATTGAAAAAGCCGAAGCACAGGCAAGGGAGGCGAAGATTCAATTGGCATTGGAAAGAGTTCGTGCAAAAACAATGGCTATGCAAAAGCCACAGGAGTTAGTTGATGTCATAAATGTGATTGGTGAGCAATTTATTGAACTTGGATTTGATATTGAATGGGTAAATTTTGGTGCCAACAGATTAGATATTGCTGAAGGTATTGATACCTGGAACTTTGCTGTTATCCCTGGTGGTGACTCGGTGTCGAGCAGGTTGTTCATTCCGCGGTTCAATCATCCATTGTTTATAGATGCAGCTGCCCAAATTGAAAACTATCGAAGAACTGGCAACGATTTTTTTATAATAACTTATAACAAAGTAGATAAAGATAGATGGCTGAGACATCTTTTTTCAAAAACGCTCTTTAAAGATGTGCCTGATAAATACAAGACGGTTCAATATGCCAAGCTAGGTTATACCACCTCCAATCTAGCATTAAAAGATACATTCCTTTCAATCGGAAAATTTGATAGGAGAAACTTTACAGATGAGCAAAATACAATTTTAAAAAGATTTGGAAATGCATTTGGACAAGCATTCACCCGTTTCCTCGATCTACAAAAAGCCGAAGCGCAGGCAAGAGAAGCACAGATAGAAGCAGGTTTGGAAAGAGTAAGAGCTAATGCAATGGCTATGCAAAGTTCTGAGGAATTGAAGACACTCATCGGAACAGTATTTACAGAACTGACCAAACTTGATTTGGCACTCACCCGTTGTATCATCTGGGTATTTGAACCCACCACGAATGCAGCACAATGGTGGATGGCAAATAGTGAAGAGCCATCCAACCCCATGAGTTTTTTTATAAAATATCACAAGCATCCTGCTTATTTAAGATTTGTACGGGAATGGGAAAATCAGAATGTAAAATTTGTATATGATCTTAAGGGTACGGATAAAAGAAAATGGGATGATATTTTGTTTAATGAAACAGAGCTAAAGACCCTTCCAACTGTTGTAAAGAATGGGATGAAGCAACCGGAGAGGGTTTTATTATCTGCATCGTTCAATAATTTTGGAGGAATCAATGTTGCCAGTCTTGAGACTTTGTCAGATGAGCATTTTGATATACTGCTTCGCTTTGCAAAAGTTTTTGACCTTACCTATACCCGTTTTCTTGATTTACAAAAAGCCGAAGCACAGGCAAGAGAAGCACAGATTGAAGCGGCATTGGAGAGGGTGCGCAGCCGGTCGCTTGCAGTTCATGCAAGCACCGAGTTCAATGAAGTAATAAAAGTGGTATTTAAAAATCTGAAAGACCTTGGTATGGAAGCAGGATCTGTTAGTATCAATACTTTTATAAAAAACTCAAACGACAACCAGGTTTATATAAGTGACGGCAATCATGTAATTAATTATCTTCTACCTTATTTTGAAAATCCTATTTCCAAAGATCGCATCAATGCGAAAGCAAAGCAAACGGATTTTTTCTCCAAAACGTATAACAAAGAAGAAAAAGACAACTTTTATAAAATTTTGCTTACCAATTCCGGCTTAAAGAATGTTCCGGATGAAATAAAAAAAATTATAAGGGGCAGTACTCTTTATACGATGTCATATGCAGTTGCCAGGCATTCAATGATCGTTGTGAATGATTTTGCAGGAAATGTTTTATCGCAGGATAATATTGATATCGTAAAGCGATTTTCAAAAGTGTTTGAACAGTCGTATGTACGTTTCCTTGATCTGCAAAAAGCCGAAGTACAGGCAAGAGAATCACAGATTCAATTGGCATTGGAAAGAGTTCGTGCAAGAACGATGGCAATGCAGCGAAGCGATGAACTAACTGATGCCGCGGCTTTACTTTTTAAACAGGTAGGCGATTTGGGAATTACAACATGGACAACAGGCTTTAATGTATGGAGTGAGGATAATAATTTTTACACCGATTATGTTACGAATCCGCAAGGGGGATTTATAGAACCTTATATAGTAGATACATCCAGTTTTCATGTTTTTACGGAAATGAGTGATGCAAAAAAGAGAGGTGATGATTTTTATGTTCATTACGAAGAGGGAGAATTACTTGCAGAGACTTACCGGCATTTAAGCAAGTTTGGAGAAAAACAATTTAAAGCCATTCAGGATTTGGGATTTCAATTTCCGGAAAAACAATATGAACATGTTGTTTTCGGAACTAAAGCAAGCCTGATCTTTATAACTTATGAACCGGTACCTGAAGCGCATGATATTTTTAAACGTTTCGGAAAAGTGTTTGAACAAACCTATACCCGTTTCCTTGATCTGCAAAAAGCCGAAGCGCAGGCAAGAGAAGCACAAATAGAAGTGGCATTGGAAAAAGTTCGCACCAGTACCATGACGATGCATAAAAGCGAAGACCTTGCCCATACTGCCGTAACGCTATTTACCCAAATACGGGAATTGGGGAATTCACCGGATAGAATTAGCATTGCTATTATACAAGAAGAGGCGGGTATTGCAGATATGTGGCTGACAAACCAATCTGGTAGCGAGAATACTGAAAGATATATTTTAAACCTGCATGAAAAAACGGTGGTAGCAAAATTATACAAGGGTTGGCAAGCTGGGTTAAAATCAATGAATGTAGATCTAACTGGTGAGGAATTCCGAAATTGGTTAAGCTATGTTCGAAGCACTGGATTGATTGTAAAAGACGAACATTTTAATAACCGGCGGGTGCATAATGTGGCCTTTTTCAATCAGGGTTGGTTGAATATTTCGTCACTTGAACCCGTAGCGGATGAAATGCTCAAAATACTAGAACGTTTTGCCGCTGTATATAATCTGACGTACACTCGGTTTTTAGATCTACAAAAAGCGGAGTTCAATGCTAAAGAAGCCATCAAACAGGCTGCGCTTGACCGCATAAGGGCCGATATTGCCTCCATGCGTACTTTCAGCGATCTTGACCGAATCACACCAATAATTTGGAATGAGCTCAGCATACTTGGTATCTCTTTTATTCGATGTGGTGTCTTTATAATGGATGACGAAGAGCAGCTTATTCATACTTTTCTTTCCACACCGGAGGGTAAAGCCATTGCTGCATTTCAAATTCAATATTGTACACCGGGAAATATTAAACGAGTTGTAGGCAATTGGCACAAAAACAAAAACTATATTGACCATTGGGATAAGAATGAGTTTACTGTGTTTGCTGAAATGCTGGTAGCTCAAAAAGTGCATTCAACAACGGATGCATATTTGAAAACAATACCGAATGTTGGAATTTATTTGCACTTTCTTCCTTTTTTACAAGGGATGTTGTATGTGGGCAACACAAACAAGCTAAGTGAGGATGAACTCAATTTAATTCAATCGGTAGCTGACGCTTTTTCAACGGCGTATGCCCGGTATGAAGATTTTAATAAATTGGAAGCAGCTAAAAATCAAGCGGACAGTACTTTAATTGAATTACGATCCACCCAATCCCAACTCATCCAATCCGAAAAAATGGCTTCGCTGGGTGAACTCACCGCAGGTATTGCTCATGAAATTCAAAACCCATTAAACTTTGTCAATAATTTTTCGGAAGTAAGTATAGAGCTGTTAGATGAAATGAAAGAGGCGATGGCCAAAGGAGATTCAGAAGAAGCCAGAGACATTATGCAGGATGTCATTGAAAATCTTGAAAAAATAAATCATCACGGCAAAAGAGCGGGTGGAATTGTAAAAGGCATGCTCCAACATTCCAGGACAAGTACCGGGCAAAAAGAACTAACAGACATTAATGAACTATGCGATGAATATCTAAGACTGAGCTATCACGGCTTAAGAGCAAAAGACAAAAGCTTTAATGCAAAGTTTGAAACTGATTTTGATCCATCACTTCCAAAAATAAATGTAGTGCCACAGGAAATTGGTAGGGTGATTTTAAATTTAATTAATAATGCTTTCTATGCAACGAATGAAAGAAAAAAACTCAATGAAAAAGACTACGAACCTTATGTGACTGTTTCAACAAGCAGGTTCAACTCCCCTCTCCCCAGGAGAGGGGCTGGGGGTGAGGTCGAAATAAGAGTAAAAGACAATGGCACCGGCATCCATTCAACAATAAAAGACAAAATATTTCAGCCTTTCTTTACTACAAAACCTACAGGACAGGGAACAGGATTAGGTTTGAGTTTGGCGTATGATATTGTAAAAGCACACGGCGGAGAGTTAAAGGTGGAGACAAAGGAAGGAGAAGGAACAATATTTATCATACATCTTCCAAACAATTAATCTAACAGTATGAAACACTTTTTAACAAGCCTGCTGTTTTGTTTCTTCGCCTTTCAAATGTGCAGGGCGCAGGATACCACGATAGTGCTCCACTCTGGCATGTATGATAAAACCCTGCAGGAGATTTATATAAACAAGTTGGATGGATGGCTCTTCAAAAAAGGTAATGATACGGTATGGGCTAAAAATGATATTGACCTAAGCGGCTGGAAAAAATTTAAGCCGGTTGAATTGTCTGCTGAACAGGCTGATAAAAACGGAAAATTTGAAGGCTGGTTCCGGATAAAAATAAAACCGGATACTTCGTTTGGAGATAAGCCGCTGGGCATTAATCTGTCTTCATGGGCAGCTTGCGATGTTTATATCAATGGGGAATTAAAGGCATCAAACGGCAACACCGGGCAAAATGGAACCCCATTTAGAGAGCCGGGTTCATTACACCACTCCACGTATCCGGCTAATTTAGTGCCTGGCAACGAATATACCATTGCAGTATATGTGGTGGATTATTTGTCGCCCTTTCCTCCACGGCATTTAAAATCAGCCGACGGTGACAATAATGATTTAATAAGCATAGCAGGGCCTGATTTTAATTCAACCTTGATACCGGTAATAATAAAATGGACTAATTATCCCGCTGCCTGGATTTCGGTTTGTTCCATCCTGAGCCTGTTGTTCTGGTTATTGGCTTTTCAAAATCGTAATGAAAAAAACCTTCGTCTGATTGCTCTTTGTACAAGTTTTTTTGCATTGAACCTCTTGTGTATTACGATACACAATAGCGCCCAGAGCATAACTTATTTCAGCGCTGCTCTATACAGTTATTCCGCCAGTTTGTTTTTTATCCTGTACACTTTACTGATGCCCCTGATCCTTGCAAAAATATTTAAACGCAAAGTAACCGGGCTGTTGAAAATATTTCTTGCGGCCTATTTCATTATCTCTATGGCGGGCCTTTTCCTTCCCGGTGCTGTTTGGGTAATCGCCCCGCTTTTTGCACTGATTACAGTTTGTATCTATTATATCATTTCATCCCGTAAAAGGCTGAAAGGTCCGCCATGGGCCATTGCAGCCGGCTTATTGATTTCTTTAGTATGGGCACTATTGTTTTTTTTCATGTTTGCAAAATACCAATCGTTTACTTTCCCTTATGCTCCCTTGTTTATAAGCGGTGTCTATTTGTCTTTTCCTTTGTCGCTGATGGTATATGTGGCCATGCGGTTTAAAGAAATAATTCAGGAAGTACAGCAACATGCAAAACAGGTGGTACAGTTGTCAGAAGAAAAAAGGGAACAGGCCCTGAACCAGCAAAAAATACTGCAGGAAGAAGTAAATAGGCAAACGGCAGAAATAAGGATCTCGCTAGAAAATTTAAAGTCTGCACAGGCACAACTCATTCAATCCGAAAAAATGGCATCCCTTGGTGAACTCACCGCAGGCATTGCTCATGAAATTCAAAACCCATTAAACTTTGTAAACAATTTTTCTGAAGTCAACAAAGAAATGTTAGACGAAGCAGAAGAAGAAATTAGCAGAGGAAATTTTGATGAAGTAAAAAATATTCTGAGAGATATAAAAGATAATTCACAAAAAATAAACCACCACGGCAAGCGGGCCGATGCTATTGTAAAAGGCATGCTTCAACATTCAAGAAAAAGCAGCGGTATAAAAGAACTAACCGACATTAATGCTTTGTGCGATGAATATTTAAGATTGAGTTATCATGGCTTAAGAGCAAAGGACAAAAGCTTTAATGCAAAGTTTGAAACAGATTTTGATCCATCGCTTCCAAAAATCAATATGGTACCACAGGAAATTGGCAGGGTGATTTTGAATTTAATCAACAATGCTTTCTATGCAACGAATGAAAGAAAGAAACTCAATGAAAAAGACTACGAACCTTATGTGACTGTTTCAACACGCAGGGTCAACTACCCTCTCCCAGGGAGAGGGGCTGGGGGTGAGGTCGAAATAAGAGTAAAAGACAATGGCACCGGTATCCCTTCAATAATAAAAGACAAAATCTTTCAACCATTCTTTACTACAAAGCCAACAGGAAGTGGAACAGGATTAGGATTGAGTTTGGCGTATGATATCATAACGAAAGGACATGGAGGAGAACTAAGTGTGGAAAGTGGTGAAGGAGAGGGTTGCCTATTTAAAATTTCATTGCCTTTGGGAATAATAAATCCCACCTAAATTAAAAACTTATTTTTCAATTAAATTCTAAATATCCAAAATATGACAAAAGTAATAATCATTGGAGGTGGCGTAGCAGGAATGAGTGCGGCCCATGAACTTGTAGAAAGAGGATTTGAAGTAGAAGTGTATGAGAAGAAAAAAGTGTATGTGGGAGGCAAGGCCAGATCTGTAAATGTTCCTGGCACCAATATTTTGAATAAGGATAAGTTTTTACCAGGGGAACATGGTTTCAGGTTTTTTCCAGGATTTTACAAGCATGTAACCGATACTATGAAAAGGATACCTTTTACAAATAGTGACGGTACAAAAAACAAAAATGGGGTTTTTGATAATCTTACTCATACTACAGAAATAGAACTGACCAGATATGGATTGCCATCAATTAAAGTGCTTGCAAATTTTCCAAAAACCTTGAAGGATTTTGAATTATTGATTCATGATATGTTTGGAGGTGTTGATACCGGATTGACAAAAGAAGAAAAATCTTTTTTTGTCAGAAAAATTTGGCAATTGATGATCTCCAGCCCCGAAAGAAAAAATCAGGAGTATGAAAAAAACTCATGGTGGAAGTATCTTGAAGCAGATCGATTTTCCGATGCGTACAGACACCTTCTGGTAGAAGGGCTAACCAGAACCTTAGTGGCAGCAAGAGCAGAAATTGCGAGCATGAAAACAGGGTCAAGCATTACATTACAACTTATGTATAATATGCTCAACCCCGGAGAGAATGTAGATAGGGTATTAAACGGCCCTACCAACGAAAAATGGTTAAATCCCTGGCATGACTATTTGATTGGTAAAGGGGTCAAATATTTCAAAGGGCATGAAGGATTGGGGTTCGAATTGAACAAGGATAATACCATTGCCTATGCAAGAGTGAAAAATCATAATGGCGAAGAGATTCATGCTTCGGGCGATTTCTACATGCTTTGCGCACCTGTGGAAAGAGCTGTCAAAATGATTGACACAAAAATGATGGCACTGGATGACCAGTTTCCTTTTCTCACAAAATTGGCTGAGTCTACCGCATGGATGAATGGAATTCAGTTTTATCTTAATAAAGATGTACAGATTGCCAAAGGGCATGTGTGTCATAGTTATACAGAATGGGCACTTACATCCATTTCGCAGGTACAGTTTTGGAAAGACTACGATCTGAGTGAGCGATATAATGGAAAGGTAAAAGGCGTATTGTCGGTGGATATTTCGGACTGGTTATATACTCAGTATAAATCAATCCAGGATCCAAATAGTAAACCAGTTTATGCCGATGACTGTACACCGGAAGAAGTCAAAAATTTAGTTTGGGAACAATTGAAGAGGAGTTTGAATGTGGATGGTGCAGAAATACTGAATGATGAAATGATTGAATTCTGGTATCTAGATAGGGATATAAAATGGATAGATCATGTGTCAAGAGATGAAGACAAGGAGCCATTGCTGGTGAATGCGGTGAATTCATGGTCGCTCCGTCCCACTTCCTATACCAACATTGCAAATTTCTTTCTGGCTTCTGATTATGTGCGCACAAATACCGATCTGGCTACTATGGAAGGCGCAAATGAAGCAGCCAGAAGAGCGGTAAACGATATTATCCTTGCTTCTGGAGGCAATGAAAGCTATTGCCAAATATGGCCACTTTCAGAACCGTCTTTGTTTAACCTTCTAAAGTGCCACGATAAAAAAAGATTTGAACAGGGGCTTCCTTTCAGCCATGAAATTCCATTATGGTTAGAAATTTTTATGGTAGTTTATACGCCCATCTGGATGTTGTTTAATTTTTTAAAAACTAAAGTATTTGGAAAATGAAAGAGTTCTTAAATCAAAAGGTGAAATGGCTGGATGGACTTGGTGCTGCCTTTCATTCCAACGACAATGAAAAAAGGAAAACTACAATACTAATAAGAGCCTGTTTTCTTGCAGGGTTTTTCATGATTTTATACATTGGTAATTGCTACTTCATAGAATTTAAATTGGGGTACATCATTCTGCCGATTGAATCATTGATATATTTTTTCCTTCCCTTTTTGGTAAGGGCAGGAATCAGTCCCAAAGTTGTAGCACATCTTTATATTTTAAATGGATCTGTTTTTGGTATTTTATTGGTTTGGTTTTCTGGCGGACTTCAAAGCCCAGTTACCCCCTGGTTAACGCTAATGCCTATATGTGCCATTTTGTTTCTGGATGCACGGAATGCCTGGCTTTGGGCAATAGGTATCTTGGTGGTAGTACTGATAATGGGTTTATATTGGCACTTTGTAAAACCAGCACCAATCAATTATAATCGGGAACACGATGCCATTTACTTTTTAAATTGTTATGCAGGCCTGATTTTTATCTATCTCTTGCTAAGCTTAATTTTTGAAAAAAGGTTGAATGCCACTATAAAAGAATTGGAAACTAACAAAATTTCTCTGGAACAATCCAACAATCAATTGAACAAAACCATTGAGGATATCAAGAGAATCCAGGAACAGCTAGTTCAGTCAGAAAAGCTGGCAAGCCTTGGAGAACTCACCGCCGGTATTGCTCATGAAATACAAAACCCATTGAATTTTGTAAACAACTTTAGCGACCTGAGTACTGAGTTGATGAGTGAAATGGTGGAGGAGGTTGATAAGGGAAATTACGATGGAGTAAAGTTTCTGGCTGAGAGTATAAAACTTAACCTTGAAAAAATAAATCATCATGGCCAGAGAGCCGGAGATATAGTAAAAGGGATGCTTCAGCATTCCAGAACCAATACAGGTCAAAAAGAGTTGGCCGACATTAACGCTTTAGCCGACGAGTATTTGCGGCTAAGCTACCATGGCTTAAGGGCAAAAGACAAAACCTTCAACGCAAAGTTTGAATCTGATTTTGATAATACAATTGGACATTTGAATATCGTTCCTCAGGAAATCGGGAGAGTGATTCTCAACCTCTTAAACAATGCTTTTTATGCGGTGAATGAAAGAAAGAAACTGAAAGAAACAGGCTATGAACCAACAGTAATCATTTCAACAAAAAAAGATAACAAAGGGGTTCTTATTTCCATCAGGGATAATGGTATCGGGATTCCTCAAAAAGTATTGGATAAAATCTTTCAACCCTTCTTCACTACAAAACCTACAGGAAGTGGGACAGGATTGGGGTTGAGCCTGGCTTATGATATTGTTACCAAAGGGCATGGTGGGGAGTTGAAGGTGGAGACAAAAGAGGGTGAGGGGTCTGCCTTTTTTGTACTGCTGCCAGGCTAATTGGCATTGGTCTATGTCCTTAATTGCTAAGGCCAATACATATCCCATTTTTATAGTAGGTGTATTTCAAGAATGCCTGCACAAAATCTAGTTTAGTCAACACTCATACCTCCTATATTCTTTCAACTACTTTCGGTACAATACCCATGTACCAAATTTTGAATTTCCATGTTCGGGGCTTTCGTTTTAGCATGATAACCTCCTCACGGTTATGTGGGCTGGGATTGTAGTTTTGTTCCACAACCAACTTCGTATTGTGTTCGTTGATATGAATACTGATCCCGACAATTGGTTGAAAGAAATTGAAATCATCATATACATTTGATTGGGAAACCGGCGGAATAAAGGACCTGCGATTTTATACAGATGGAAGGGATATATGAAAATTTGCCGGTTAACGATTAGGGTTGCATGTGTTCCAGCTTTTCACCATAAAAAACTGGTTTTTTACCGACATTTTATATATCGTTCACCAGTTTGGCTTTGCCTCACAGGGCAACTGCTATGTATGTTTGTGAAACAAATACAAAAAAAAATTCTAAAAACATTTAAAAATGAAAACATTATTTATCTCCGCCGCTTTTCTTCTTTCGATTGCTTTTAATGCTTCTGCTACCAATGCAGATCCATCAAACGACAAAGTAGCAAAAACGTTTAAATTATTATTTAAGAATGCAAGCAACGTAGTATGGAGCCATGCCGATAAATTTTATTCGGTAAGTTTTACCAAAGCCTCTGTTTCCACTCGTGCCATGTTTGACAAACAAGGACAACTGGTTCAAACGATTCGCTATTATAAAGAAAGCAATCTTCCAGCGAATGTACTTTATAATGTAAAAAAGAACTATGCTGGTATGGAAGTTTGGGGTGTTACCGAACTGTCTAATGATCATGGTATAAATTATAGGATAGTGTTAAAGGACAAAGAGAACTACACACAAATTAAGGCGAATGATGCGGGTGAGATTGAACTGGTTCAGGAATTTGAGCGTGGCGATAGATAATCGTATCGGATAATAAATTTCTCATGTAAAACAACGGAAGGGGTATTCTTATCTCTTCCTTTTTTATTTTCAATAAACAACCGATCAGCACTTCTTTTTTTGCAGTTCTGTATAGGATAAATTAAATCAATGATAAAACGAAAACGTAAATTTACTATTCGAATGCATCGGTCAGAATCTGGAGGATGGGGAGATGATTCCTAGTAGCGTTATCGTCTAATGCTATATTTTTATTATTGGATCTAAAATAAGTGTTGATATGAGAGAATTGAAAATGTTTTTCATACTGATACAGATTTTTTGGAGCTTTTCTATTTTACTCAATGCACAAAATAGTTCAATTGCCACCCAAGGCCACGCAGGCACCTATGCCGTCATCATTGGTGTTACAAAGTATCAGAATCCCGCTATTCCTGCATTGCAGTTTGCGGACAGAGATGGACATGAATTTTATAACTGGCTACAATCGGGTTCCGGAGGCGATGTGCCTCCACAAAATATCAAATTGCTGGTGAATGAAGAGGCTACCATCGCTGCCATCTATCAGGCACTTGACTGGTTGAAGGAAGTGTGTAAAGAAAATGACAAAGCATATATTTATTTTTCGGGACATGGTGATGTAGAAACCAAGAACAACTTCAGTAAAGGATATTTGTTGGCCTACAATTCGCCACAAAACAATTATGCCAACAACGCCGTAAGTATTGAGGATTTTAACAATACTTCTATTGCTCTCACCACAAAAAATAAAGCCAAGGTTATCATTATCTCTGATGCATGCCGATCGGGCAAACTTGCCGGCGATTTTTTTAAAGGAAAACAATTGGCCGCCGCACAACTCCGACAGGTGTTGAATGACCAAGTGCGCTTGGCCTCCTGCAGGGAAACTGAACTGGCTGCAGAGGGTCCTGATTGGGGTGGTGGTCGTGGTGTGTTTTCTTATTATTTGCTCCTAGGCTTGCAGGGCTTGGCGCCAGTGAATCATGATGGAACGGTACAATTGAATGTACTCCAAAAATATTTGGACTCTAGTTTTTCCGCTGATAAAACTCTTTTAAAGAGCGGATCGGTACAGCATCCTGTGGCAGATGGCAATCCCTATTTTGTTATGTCCCGAATTAGTTCGGGTGCCACTGAAAGATTGAAGGATAGTTTATTCAGAACCATTGCCACCAGATCTTTAATGCCCGAAGGACTGTCAGCCTTAAAACCTCTGGCTCGTCAACCAGTTGACTATTTCTTTAGCAAAGTGTCTGCTATTCCCATTGAAAGTAAAATAGATATTGCAGCCTATCGTACTATTGACAGATTAAGTTTGGCATTCACTTTTGTAGCAGACTGCATAGCCTATCAACAGAAGTTATATAAGGAAAGAGATGCGCAAACCGATCCAAGTGAGGATTTCGAAAAGTATGAAGTCTTTAACCTCGATAGTTTGAATATGCTGGCAAATGAGTTGAAAACAAATTCTTCTCTTCCTAATCGTTTTATAGAAAAATTTATACTGATGGTGCATCATAAAGCACAGGAAATGATCAATGCTTATCTAAAAGGGGATGCCGAGGAGATGGAAAGAAGGCAATACTATTATTCGGGAGAAAGGGACTACAAAAAATTTCTTCCTTTGTTGCACTTAGCCATGAAACTGGTGCCATCCAGTCATCAATTGGCACATATTCTAAGCGTGAATAATTTCTATTTAACAGGTCTTTTTGATCGTTTACAAATGGCCACTACAAAAAAAACGGGTAAGCTTTTACAACACGCTTTTTACAACCAGCAGCAGGCATTGAAACTGGAACCTTATGCAGCTTATATTTTAAACGAACTGGGCAACCTGCATTTGAGAAAAAACAATTACGATTCGGCCAGGTTTTGCTACGACCTTTCTACTGTGATGGCACCTACCTGGGCCATTCCATGGAGCAATAAGATTCGCATGAATCTTGCTTTTAATAAACTCAATCAAGCTGTTCAGGATATACGCATGGCAGACTCCTTGCAAGCCAACCTTGCCTTTGTACTTACCAATGCAGGCATTGTAATGGAAAAGAAAAACAATTTGCTTGCAGCTGAATCTTATTATTTAAGAGCCATCAAGGAAAATAATGTGCACTATCTGCCCTATGAAAAACTGGGTTATTTGTATTTGAAAACCGGACGATATGATAGCGCCAATATATATCTTGAAAAAGCTGAAATCAGAAAAGACCCATTTGCTGTGAATGATGTTAGTTTCCGCTTTGGCATTGAAGCAGGGGCCATGCTGTATCCTCCTTACTTTGAAACTGAAAGTGCTGTTTGTCTGGATCGGATTCCGGCTAACGAAAACGGTATCCGGTATAAAAAATTACTGAAGGGAATAGAAGCGTTGAAGGATAGTTCAACATCCAAAGAGGGTATTGATATCCTGAAAGAATTGATAAAAGATCATCCTGCAATTCCATTGGCAGATCATTTTCTTGGAAAAAAATATTTTCATGAAGGCAATTGGCAATTGGCACAACAATATTTGGAGAAATCGGTTTATAATCATCTTACCGATCAAGATTTGCTGAACAGGGTTTCAATGGATATCCTGAAAAAATCTTTTGCTGATTCCGATTCCTGTTTGTTCCAGCCATTTCTGAATGTTCAGTATGATCTGTTGGAAGACCTTTATTTGCTGGCGGCCATCTTTGAAAAAAGAAATCTTTTCGACAAAGTCTTTGAACAGTACGAAGCAATTTCAAAGCTGGAAAACAATCGCCAGACCATACAAGCAACCCTTAGTAATTATGATGAACTTGTGAAAAATTTTAGAGGCGAGGCACCTGAATTTATGCTTTACTTTATTTATCATACCGAGAAGCCAATTATAATGGCAGGCGCAATTAAATCAGCTTTGCTTTATGAAAAATCAGGTCAATATGAACAGGCAGAAAAAATATTATTAAAGCAGGTAGAACTAAATCGTGCTGCTGGATTTGCCAGACAAACTGCAATTGTTGAAAATAAGCCAGGATGGAAACAGAATGGGGCTGGCGGCATCAATTTTTATTGGTTAAATACCAACAGCTATTTGGAAACAGTAATTCACAATTTTTATGAACGAATGATCCAATTGTTTCCCCGAGATGCATACTGGTATGAGAAGCAGGGGTTCTTTTTGTTCAATAGATTGAGAATGGCCTTTGAACGATTGAATGTGAAACAAATAAATCTGTTCTACCATTCTCTAGAAAAATATGCCTATCCCTGGATACCGGGTGATGGGCAAAATCCGGTGTATGATTTTGTTACTCCTGGGGTGGAGGATACTTTGTACTTCAACAACCAACACTTTGACCCTGTAAAAAAAGCAATAGAAACCATTTCTACTTCTATAAAGTTTTCAGGAGAAATGAAACCAAAGACAGAAGCCTCTATCGCACTGGCGAGACTGAATAGCTGGATAGGGAACGAAGACGAGGCCATCAATTGGTTTCGACAGTATCTGGCTCAAAATCCAAGGGACAAAAAAGAGAGAACTAAATTTATAGAGTATCTCACCTACACGAACCATTTGCCCGAGGCCATGGAGCAACAACATATTTTGTATGACAACAAAACGGCTTCTATCAAACAGCAAATACAATTGGCCGACGGAAGTTTGCTGGCTGGTCTTAGGACTGATGGAATAAATTTATTACAAGAAATCAATAGTACAGACTCGGAAGATAAGAGAGAAATCCTTCTAATTAAATCAAGAGACTTTTTCCTGCAAGGCAATACAAAAATGGCACTTCGTATTATTTCCGATTCGGTAAAGAATAATACAATTTCTGAAGAAGACGATTATGAACTAAGAAGGAAAAAACAAACACAGAATTATAACCGGCATTACGCCATGGCAAGATTTAATGCACTGTTAGGAAAAAATAATATTGCTTTTGAAAATATTAGAATGGCATTGGATGATGGATTTTATAATGATGTTGTTTTGGAATATGATCCAGCATGGCAACTTTTGAAGCAGTCTTCAAAATGGAAAAAACTATTAAATAACTATTCCTTTGAAAAGGAAGCGGAGTACACCATGCTGGAATCTATCACCTATCGAATTCCAAGTTTGGATGTTCGGTAATGAAAGTATCGAACTGCCTATTTATCTTGGAGGACTCACATCGAACTTTGTTCTTTGCACACAACGGTTGCTCCCACACATAGCTGAAAGTGCCTGCCAGCGTGCTTTTTCTTTTGCTTCATTTAAAAGACGAAGCCAGGAATCGCTCCTATTGACTGTATATAGACTTTGGTCAAGCATTGCTTTAAAGAAATGAGTAAAAAAACCTCCGAGCGAAGGGTTGCCTATAGCTAGTTGGTTTTTTTCGGTAGAAGAGGCTATAATGGAAACAGGCTGCATAGAGAAAAAGAGTGCATTGCAGTTGGCCAGATTTAATGATTGTGAGGTGGTATTGATCGTCATATTTCGTGTTCTCAAAACATCCATACCCTGAGGGAGCGGCATATTGATGTCCCAGTTACAGCAATCTGCTAGCACAAGGTTTACTCTTGCCTTTAATTTTAGAATCTGCTTATATACATCTTCCATTGCCAGATTGTTTTTGTTTATATCCTGATCTGGATTTGTTCTCAATGACAGTCTGGGATACGGACTATTATCTCTAGCATACCGAAATCCATGTCCGCTATAATAAAAAACGATGATATCCTGTGGTGCGGGTTTTTGAACTTTTAAATTGGCTAATGCCTGGTCTACATTCCTTTTGCTAAAATCACCCCCTTTGATTGTTTTGGTAACTATTCTCATGCCAAGATTGGCCGCCAGGGTGGTGAAAGTTTCGGTTACAGTAGTGAAATCTTTGCTAGAACTGATTCCTATTTTTGGGTCATTGGTATTGGCCACTACAATTAAAAAAAGTCTTTCTTTTCTGGGAGCCAGATTATTCACTCTTTCTCTTTCACCATATAGGTACTTGTAAAACTCATCATCTTCATTAAAAAATATTCTTACAAAATCCTGCTGTTGTACCAACTCCTCATAGGTTTTTTCCTGGTTTACTACCGTAGAGGCTTTATGCCATTTTCCGGCTTTATCACCAAACTCTGTTTGAAAAGGGAAATAATAACTTCCCGTACTATCCATTGTTTTTTTAAATAAAAAACGCATTGGAATGTGGTTGGCGTTTTCACTTCCAAAGGTGACTGGATTGCCAACAGGCACTAAAAATTTCAAATCGTTTGTGGATCGTTGGGCAAGGCTGGAGTCTTGCATTTTTTGCACCACAATAGGATGGTTGGTACTGGCTGTTCTAAGAGAGCCGGTTCCATCCGGCATTATTGTCAGAAAGTTAAAATAGGATTCGGCGTGGCCGTTTGATTGGCTGATCTTGTTTTCAAAGAAAAAATAGGACTGACTGGAAGCAGTGAGGCAAACAATAATTAGTGTAATGGAAAAAAAAATTCTGGCCAGAGCCTTACCTGGCGCAGGTAAGCAACTGAAACCAGAATTTTTCCAGTCTCTAATTTTGTTGAGGAGGTTGAGTTTTAATACCATCTGGTCTTGGTGTAGCATTTGAGTCAATTGGTGGCAGTGAATCTTGTGGGGCAGGAGCTTCTGGAGTAGCTACTTCCACTTCTGCTTCTGATTTCTTTTCAGAATTGTCGTTGCAGCTATAGGCAAAAAATAAAGCAAGTGTGATGGCCGTCACCCAAATCATTGATTGTTTCTTTTTGAAGTACTGAATCATATAATTTATTTTTTATTTAGTTTTAAAGATACTTTTTTTATTAAACATTATTTGCAATTATTTATCGCTAATTTAGAAGTATTGATATGTACCCGTTTTCTATAAAATCAAAATAGCGGATGTCCCAAAAAGAATATAAAGCGACATAAATGAAAGTAATCAGAACCCTTTTTTTGATTTTTATTATTTTGGTCAGCAGTGCCCTTACATTCACTTATTGTCAAACCAACATTGTTAATGACCTCAAGAGTAAGATAGCAAACCTAAAGGCGCAGTCAGGATATCTTAGCGACACCAGCTATTTAAAGTCCATAAATAATCTTGCCTTTTACTATGCCGATGTCTTGCCTGATAGTGCCATTCTATTATTAAAGGACCATGCAGGGTATTGCAAAAAAGCGGGTTTCAAAGAAGGGGAAGTAGCCGTCAATTCTAATTTGGGGAATGCCTATCAAACAAAAGGAGATTTTGAAAAAGCGTTGAACTATTATGAACTGGCATATCAACTGGCATTGAAGAATAGCTTTAAAAAGGCTGTGCCTGGCATTTTGGTAAATATAGGCTTAGTGCTCACCAATCAGGGCAACTATCCAGATGCGTTGAATAAATATTATGAAGCCCTTGCGGTGGCAGAAGAGAAAAATGATAAATTATTAATTGGAACCATTCTGAACAATATTGCCATTGTGCATTTTTACCAAGGCAAAATGCATGAGGCAGATAGTGCCTATCATCAAACGCTGGAGATAACTTTGGATTTGAAAGATACACTTAGGACCATTTATGCATACAATAATATTGGCGAAGTGAAACTAGAACAAGCCAATGCGGATAGTGCGATCTTTTATTTTACAAAAGCCCATGAACTGGCTGTTTTGACCAACAATGGTGAACGGCTAGCTTCTGTCACCAACAATATTGGTAATACCTATTTAAGTCTGGATAGTTTGGAGCAGGCTATTGCCCAGTTTGAAAAGGCGCTAGAAATATCTCATAAGAATAATTACCGCTTGTATAGTTGTAAAGCATTGATAGGACTGGCAAAGGCAAAAAATAAACAAGGAAAACTGAAAGAAGCACAAAGCTATGGGTTAAGTGCAATGGCAGAAGCAAGGCAAATGGGGCAGGCACAGTTACTTAGAGATGCCAGCCAGATTCTGGCAGAGATATTTGAAAAAGATGGAAATGGAATGGATGCGCTGAAGTTCTTTAAGTCTTATAAATTATTTTCTGATAGTTTAAACAATTTGACAAATATCAGAGCCACAGCCAATGAAAATGCTAACTTTCGAATATCCCAAACCAAGGTTGCTTTTGAAAAAAGAGTAGTTCGGCAGCGATGGATTCTTTTCACCGTTTTGGCGGCAATGGTTACCATGGCAGTCATCGTGTGGCTCGTTAATAGAAACAGACATCGATTGAACAAAATGAATACCGATCTTTTGCAAAAGAATGAATTGATAAAGATGCAAAAGCAGGAGGCCGAAACCACACTGGCAATGTTGCAGTCCACACAAGCGCAACTTATTCAAAGTGAAAAAATGGCCTCCCTCGGAGAGCTTACCGCCGGTATTGCACATGAAATTCAGAACCCGTTGAACTTTATTACCAACTTTAGTGAAGTGAGCAACGAACTCATGGAAGAACTAAACATCAAAACTGAAAAATTAGCTACAGAGGATAAGGAGGTAAAAGAATTGCTTAATGATATTTCACAGAATCTTGAAAAAATTAATCATCATGGTAAACGAGCAGATGCTATTGTAAAAGGGATGTTGCAACACAGCCGAAGCAGTAGCGGTCAAAAGGAACAGACGGATATTAATGCCCTCTGTGATGAATTTTTGAGATTGGCTTTTCATGGATTAAAAGCGAAGGACAAAAGCTTCAACGTGAAATTTGAAACAGATTTTGACGAATCAATTGGAATGGTAAAAATAGTGCCACAGGAAATTGGCAGGGTGATTTTGAATCTAATCAACAATGCGTTTTATGCAGCTTCATTGCCTGTTAAGCATGAAGGAGGCTTAGAAGAAAAACATGAACCCACTATTTGGGTGAGCACAAAAAAGCTTGGAGCTTATGCACAGATCATTGTAAAAGATAACGGCCCTGGTATTCCAGATAATATTCGGGACAAAATATTCCAACCCTTTTTTACAACAAAACCAACTGGGAAAGGTACCGGATTGGGTTTGAGCTTGAGCTACGATATTGTAACAAAAGGACATCATGGAGAATTGCTAATAGAAAGTAAGCAGAACGCAGGCGCATCCTTTATCGTAAAATTACCTTTACAATAGATGCTGCTTTTGCAAAAACGACTACTGAAAAGGACAATTGACTTTTATATCCATTGTTCATTTTTAGAATATCGAATCTAAATTAACCAGCTCCTTCAAGATCCAATAATTGTAAAGGTTAGGAGTTGATGGATGACCATATTTCTTTGTGATCCCCCAGCCCAAAATTAGTTCTTAGTGCCTGAGCCGCCTGCTGACCAGATTGAATAGTGCCATCTATATATCCCACATTCCCACCAAAATCTATCCAATCCCCACAGAGGTACATGTTTTGAAAACCACTGTTATCGGCTTTTAGTCTGTACTTAGCACTATTAGGCACTGAAAGCGTGTAATGATCTGTTGGCCTTACATTGGCTCTGAAAAACTGGTTCACAAAACGGGTATTTCCATCTGTTGATTTACTTACATCGGCAAGAAGTTGAAAGTTAAGTCCCTGTGGATAAAGATAAGTAGTCCCACCGGGCCAAAACCATCCGGCATTATCCATCAACCATTGTTCAAAAGCAATTCTAAGTCTTTCATTTTCCAATGACTGATAATGATGATTGGAGAAAGGCGGTAATGGTTTATGCAACACATAGGGGCCGGTAAAATAGGCCAGAAATTTTGGTGTTTGGTCTGCTGGCCAATCTTCATTGGAAAGCACTAAAGAACTATCAAGCCAGGAATACATAGGATTTTGATAGACCACCACATTAGGTGCTCCGTGAACTGGCGGTAGTCCCCAGGATGCCCGATCAAACCCCAGCTCTTCCAATGAGGGAAGCATCCAGAGTTGTGCAGATTGGGTAGGCGTAGTCATCAGGTTTTCTGCCATCAATTTCCATTCTGCTTTGTTGTCGATGATTTCACTACAAATTGTTTTTAGCGTGCCGATCGGAATTCCCAATATCACTTCATCAAAGTCTACTCCCTTTTTCAAAACGCCATTTTTATAATCTTCCCAATTGGCCCAGGGGTCTTCCAAATTGATTTTTCCTTCTTTAAGTTTATTGGCATCAATGGGGTTGATCTGGTCATATAAAGGTTCTGCTGGCCATGCACTTAAAGTATCGTTCATGATGTTCAATACAGGGTTGTATTCTGGTACAGCCAGTTGTACCTGTTCTGCATAGGAAATGCTTTCGACGCTTTCAGAATCTGAATAATGTATTTGTTCTATTCTATGAAAGAACTTAAATTTTACTCCTCTATTTTTTAGTACTTCATACAAAGGCATTATCAATACTTCTCCGGTTCCGTAAACCATTTGATATACAAAAGAACCTTTATAACCCACCGATTTTGCAAAGAACTGAAGCGCGGTGCCTGCAGCCACTGCTCCGCCCTCTTCGTTTACCAGATTGGCAAAAGTTCCGGTATAGAAGAATCGCACAATGACGGAGTCAACCAACCATTGTGGTGCTCCTTGTGTTGCCAGCCATTGCCTGTAATCATAGTTATCAATTTTGCCAAAATCAAATGTTTTGGTTTCTGGATCATACACATCGTTTATCACACCTTTCAGGTTGTAGTAAGCAAAGCAGATACCTAACGATATATGTCTTCTTCGGCTATCTTCTTCTTTGTATGGAAGCCCATCTTCTTCAATCTTTTTCACTTTGTTCTCAATAAGGCGTAACAACCAGCTATGATGTTGCTGATCATTTTCCTTGTCAGGGTTGTCCAGTTCCTGAATACCTGCAACCAGTTTAGCAAACTCTTTTTTGGCGGTTCGTTCTATATAGTCAGAAAAAGGTTTTAGAAATGAATAGGCACATCCTTTCTTGGTAGAACCTTTGGGATTGGATTGGTAGTCAGGAAAAAAATGGTCTAAGATCCAGTCCGAAATTGGGTTTACTCCCTTTATATAGGGACTGCCCAATAGCATTTCTAGTATCAGTGCAAAAGTTTTTTTGATGATAGACCACATGGGCAAAGGCCCCCCGATACCAGGCTGTTCTTCTGTTTCAGGAAATATCAGAGGCCAGTTTACCCATTTGCCTAATTCTGGAATAAATTCTGTTAGCAAGGTGGTATTATTGGCTATGAGACCATCCTTAAACAAGTCCTGCAAGGGGCTATTAGAAGCAAGTTGTTGCCGTTTGCGCTCTTCATACACACTTCTAAGAAGTCGGAATGTAGTTTCATACCAACCCTGTAGAATATGGATACCATGTTCTTCTATTCTGTTGCAAACGCCTCGTCCAGTGGCTGTTTTACCTCCGAGTCGCCATCCGGTTTGATATACTGTGATTTCATAACGATCTTGCCATTGCGGATAATCAGATAGTTCAAAGGCAGCAGATAGTGATGCTATTCCACCTCCCAATATGGCTATTTTCTTTTTTGATGTGTCCATAAAATTATTATTGATAATGAATAGAATTAGTTTTTAGAAAACAGAACTTTTCTAAGCCACAATAGCAATCGTATCAGCCAACTTTTTTGTGTGTCTGGCAAAATAGTATTGTTAGGATAACAAGGTTTGTCATTAGAAATAAGTTGTTTTAAAAGGGGTTGTCTGTTCCATTCCGATGCATGCGCATACAACGTGGTAAGTTCGGTTTCAATAAGAACATCGTCTAATATTTTTACGCCGATCTCGTCGAGGCTATGGGTTTTGCCAAGGATGTCATTTATCTCTTCTTTAGTCATTGGATAATGATCGGGATAATAGGCATCAAGACTGGTAATAAACTTTACGGCCCCTCCCCTTGGATCACCCAGAATCTTTCCCAGTTTTGGAAATACAAATTCTCCTTCCACCATCGACTGTGCATACAATAGCCGATACAAAACCATATTGATAAATAGTTTTTCTGGCATTGTTTCCAGTTCTGCCAGGTCTGGATATTTTAAGTAGCCATCAATAATGCTGCTGTTATGTGCCCGATACCAACTGGCCGGGCTGGGAGTTTCGATAAACCCTATCCAAAACTGCGCAGCTATTGGTAGTTTAGGTTTTGAGAAGCCCAATTCGTAAGCCCTGGCACCCAATTCCGATAAAAAGATAAACCATAGATTCACATGGCTCCACCAGGCACTTCCAGGTGGGGTGGCATCTGGTGGTTGCAATACAGATCTTACTTCCCAGCCAAGAAAGGATATCTCTGAATCGCCATAACCAAACTGCCCGGAACTATTCTCCTGCCCAAATTTTTTATAAAAAAGTTCTCTGGATTTCATTCTGGCTTCTGGTGAGTTCCTTAGTGTGGAAACATACTCCCACACCTCTTCTTCGAGTGTTTTGATTGGAGCTTCATTCATTTTTACAGAAATTAATCTTTCAACATTGAATATTAAAACGCAAAAATTTGTTTAAGTTTACAAAAGCTATAACCGTATTAAATCCAAAGAATGAAGTACATTATATTACTTCTATTTTTTCTAATACAATTCACTGGCTCACGAGCACAAGCTGTATTACAATTTCAGGATTCTGATAAATGGAGTTCTCTAGGTAAATATACTTTATATTTTCGGGACAATAGTAACCTGGATATTCATCATGTTTTGCAAAAGGATCTGAATGGGGCATTCCAGCCTTTGAACAAAAGCGTGCCCAATTTTGGAAGTACATCAGATGCGGTATGGCTCAAATTTTCTTTGGAGAAGAATATTGATCAAACGCTATACTTACATATTGGTTCTGCATTTATAGATAGCATTGAACTCTATGCCATTGATGGAGATAAGATAACTGAATTGCAACAATCTGGTGATAACTATGCGTTTTCTAAAAGAGCAGTAAAGGTTACTACTTTTCTATTCCCATTAAAGATGCCTGTCGGTAAGCCACAAACCTATCTGCTAAGAGTAAAAACCATGCAGCCTTTTTTCTTCCCAATAAGAGTGGGCACGCTGAAAGTATTCATGGAGGATACGCATAAGCTGGATTTTATTCAGGGGATATATCTGGGGTTTATGTTGCTTATATTTTTTTATAATCTCTTCTTGTATTTTTCTACTCGGGAAAGGATTTATCTGTTTTATGTAGCCTATGTAGCAAGTATCACCTGGTTTATGTCCACGGTGTTTCAATATGTATTTGAATTTTTATGGCCCAATGCTCCTATCATTAACGAATATGCAGTAGCTTCTTCTGCTATCACTATTCTTACCGCAACCTTGTTTACCAGAGAGATCCTTCATACCAAAAAACAGGCACCACAGTTGCATAGGTTGTCATGGATATTTATTGGATTTAGTACAGTAGATTTTTTGCTAGTTTTTACACCATTCAAAATTCAAGCCCTGGTGTTGGCGCAAATAGGCATTATGCTAATGGCCATTTATTTTTTGATTGCAGGGGTATTTATTTTTCGAAAAGGGTACCACCCGGCAAAATATTATTTACAGGCCTGGATTTTTTTGATATTAGGCTTTATTGCCGCCATACTGGAAACTATAGGTATGTTGCCTGTGATGTACTATATCAATTCGATGCAGATCGGTTCAGCCATTGAGGTGGCTCTGCTCTCTCTGGCTTTGGCTGATAAAATTAATATTTATAAAAAGGAAAGAGAGGACGCACAAATTGTGGCACTGAAATTGGCAAAAGAAAAAACAGAATGGATGGAGAAGCAAAATTTACAACTGGAACTAAAAGTTTCACAGCGAACGATAGAACTTTCCGAATCGCTCACCATTCTCAAAGAAGCTCAGGCGCAATTGATACAAAGTGAAAAAATGGCCAGCTTTGGAGAACTTACTGCAGGTATAGCACATGAAATTCAAAACCCACTAAACTTTGTCAATAATTTTTCTGAGCTCAACACAGAAATGTTGCAAGAACTTAAAACCGACATGCAAAAAGCACCAGCGGATCGAGACGAAAATTTGCAGCAAGAGCTATTGAATGATCTTTTTGCCAATTCGGAAAAAATAAACCATCATGGAAGACGGGCAGATGGAATTGTAAAAACTATGTTGCAGCATAGCAGAGGAAATACAGGAACCAAAGAACCAACTGATATCAATTCACTGTGTGATGAATATTTGAAATTGGCCTATCATGGTTTAAGAGCCAAGGATAAAACCTTCAATGTTAGATTGGAAACGGATTTTGACGAATCTATTGGGGAATTAAATATAGTTCCTCAGGATCTTGGCCGGGTGATATTAAATCTAATCAACAATGCATTTTATGCTTGTGCAGCTAAACGACGATTGCAAATGGATTTAAAGCAAAACCCTGTTTTGCCAGAGTCATCTACTCAGGAATATCTTCCAATAGTACATGTAAAAACCACCAAGATGCCTTTTAGGGAAGGAAAGAGTTCCTGTGTGCAAATACTTGTAAAGGACAATGGCTTGGGAATTCCGCAAAAAATAAAAGACAAAATATTTCAACCATTTTTTACAACCAAACCCACTGGACATGGTACTGGTTTGGGTTTGAGCCTGGCCTATGATATTATCACTAATGGTCACGGAGGTGAACTGCTAATGGAATCAAAGGAAGGAGAAGGAACCTCCTTTACTATTTCGTTGCCATACATTATAAGCACTTAGTAATATGAGTAAATTGTATTATTTTTATAAGACCTCGGTCAAAAATAAATTTTAAAATGAAAATTCTTGTTGTTGATGACGAATTGGACATTAAGGTATTGTTCGAACAACGCTTTAGAAAAGAAATTCATAGCCATGAAATGGATTTTGCCTTTGCCAATACTGGGGAAGATGCACTATCGTACCTTATGGGTCATGTGAGAGAAGTGGTGTTAATCCTCTCTGACATTAATATGCCAGGCATGAGTGGGTTGGACTTGTTACAAAGGATAAAAGATTTGTTTTCGACACCTCCCCCCGTGGTAATGATGATTACTGCTTATGGAGATGCAGAAAATTATAATAGAGCCATGGAGTTGGGCGCAGATGATTTTTTAACCAAACCAATCGATTTTGGCCTTCTGAAACAGAAACTAAAAAATTCGATTTATGCCTAAGATTCTTGTTGTAGATGATGAAGCGGATCTGGAAGCACTCATTAAGCAAAAGTTTCGTAAGCAGATCAGAGAGCGCGAATATGAATTTTTTTTCGCACTCAATGGAAAAGAAGCATTATTAAGGTTGAATGAAGAGCAGGATATAGATATGCTTTTTAGTGATATTAATATGCCCGAAATGGACGGATTGATGTTGCTCGAAAAAGTAAATGAGTTAAGGCCCATTATAAAAACAGTAATGGTTTCGGCCTATGGGGATATGGATAATATTCGCAGTGCTATGAACAAGGGCGCATTTGATTTTCTGTGCAAGCCGGTAAATTTTGAAGATCTGGAAACCACACTAAGGAAAACGATTAGCCATGTCAATCAAATAAAACAAACCCTTCAAGCCATTAAGGAAAATAATATTTTGAAAATGTACGTAGATGAGTCTGTCCTAAAATTCATGGAAAAAAGAGAGTTCGAACAGTCGCTCACTACCAATGAAAACATTGAAGCCACTGTAGTGTTTGTGGATGTATGCGGTTTTACCTCTATCACTGAAACTGAAAAACCTGATACTGTAGTTAGTCTGCTAAATAGTTATTTTGATTTAATGGTTAAGGAAATAATAACCCAAAACGGACATGTGGACAAATTTATTGGAGATGCGGTAATGGCTGTTTTTCGAGGGGATTTCCATTTGGATAGAGCGATAGAAGCGTGTCTGGCCATTAGAAATGCAATTCAACAATTACCAGTGGAAAGCATTAGTACCAGTTTTGTACCGCATGTAGCCATTGGCATAAATAGTGGTGAAATGATATCAGGCAATATTGGTTCGGCCAATTTACGACGCCTAGACTATACTGTTGTGGGCGACTCAGTGAATACGGCGCAGCGTTTGCAAGGCAAAGCCAAACCTGGGCAAATACTTATTTCTACACATGCTTTTGAGAAAATAAAAGAATCCTTTAATTGTGCACTAGTTGGCCATTTAATGCTTAAAAACAAAAAAAACCAAATGGAGGTGTATGAAGTGTTGAATTAACCTCAAACCGAAATTCTATTTACATGCAATTTGAAAAACTTAAAGCCGCCGTTTTTGAAAAACTTCAGCAGGATTTGTCTCAGGAATTAGTGTATCATGGCGTGCATCATACTTTGGAGGTGCTTGGTCATGCCACAGAACTAGGGAAGGAAGAAAGACTTTCTGCCCAGGAGATGCTCATCCTTCAATCTGCAGCCGTATTGCATGATACGGGGTTTTTAGTAAGTGAAAAAGATCATGAAGAACACTCCTGTATCTATGCCAAAGAAATATTACCCAACTTTGAGTACGCTCCTGATGAGATCGATTGGATATGTGCCTCCATCAGAGCTACTAAGATTCCGCAAACACCAGAGGATAAAGTTTCACAGGTACTTTGTGATGCAGATTTATTTTATCTTGGAACCAATAATTACCAACTCTATTCTGGCAGATTGTTTAGGGAAATGAAACATTTTAAACCAGAACTTACTATTAGTGACTTTCACCTGATTGAGGATGAGTTTCTGGAGAATCACGAGTACTTTACTCTATCTGCCAACACCAAACTGAATGGAGTAAAAAAATTGAATATTAAAAAAGTAAAAGCGATTCATAAAAGGCATCGTCAAACACATCATGATTTTAGCTTGAATGATCTGCTTCTAATGCTAATTGGGTCTTTCATTGCTGGCTTTGGCTTAAAAAGTTTTTTGATCCCGAATAATTTTTTAGACGGAGGTATTACCGGTATATCTCTTTTGACTTCCAGTGTGTACCATTGGAGTTTTGCGCTTGTTTTCACAATACTTAGCTTGCCGATGGTAATAATTGGTGCCTTTGTGGTAAATCGGAAATTTGCAATAAAAACAGCAATCTCTATTTTCTTTTTTAGTGTCTTTGCTCATTTTGTCCCATTCCCGGTGCTTACTAATGATAAGTTGCTTATTTCCATTTTTGGAGGTTTTTTTGCAGGCATAGGTATGGGGCTCAATATTCGCGCTGGTTCTGCCATAGATGGGATTGAAGTATTGGCAGTCTATACGCTGAAGAAGAGCAGCTTCACGATCAGTGAAATTATCTTGGCCATCAACGCTGTGATCTTTACTATTGCTGCGTTTCATTTTGGTATTGAAACCGCTTTGTATTCCATTCTTGCTTATTTTGCTGCCACCAAAACTGTGGACTATGTGGTAGAAGGGGTAGAGGCTTACACTGGGGTTACAATTATTTCTGCAAATAGTGAGAAAATAAAAGAGCGATTGGTAACCGAACTCGGAAAAGGAATTACAATTTATAAGGGTGAGCGGGGGTTTCTTCCTGGAAAATACGAAGTACATACAGAAGTGGACATCATCTTTACAGTGATTACAAGATTAGAATTGCGTCGGCTGAAGAATGTGGTTTATTCTGAGGACGCTAAAGCATTTGTATTTGCAAATACTATAAAAGAGACTGCAGGCGGCGTGTTGAAACGTAAAGCCAGTCATTAATGCAGTAGCGAATGCAATAGCTTTTCGGCTTTTGAAAGTAGTTGTTCGTGATTGCTTTGGCTGCCTCCTCCTCCATATATCTGAAGATCCAATTCCTTCATCAGGGCTAGTAACTCATCTAGGATTTGAGTATCCACCTTGTGATCCTGAAAAATATTTTCTAAAGATTGGTTAGGAGCGGTGGCTGCATTTATCCTGAACCTTGAATGTAGAAAATCAAGTATGCCCTGTTTCAAATTAATATGAAAAGTATCTCCAGTATAATGTATGGTATCGGCAGCCGATCTTAAATAGCTCGAAATACTACCAGACATTTCTGTCTGAGGTGTTAGCAAGTGAGCTGATTTCTTTTGCTTTTTTCGGTTGATAAATAATAGAGAAAGTAAAAGTAGTAGTATGATGCTCATGGCCAGTATTATTAGCCATGGGAACTGATTATTGACTGGCTTATTATTGGCTGCCAAAGATGTTGTCTGACTGTTTGCCACCACACTAAAAACGAGGGCATCACTTTTAATATTTTTTATCTCCTGATCCACATTGTCTATGTAAGAGAATTGTATAGGCGGAATTGTGAAACGGCCGGTATGCTTGGTTTTGAATGGTATGGTGAATGATGCAAAGCCATTTTCATTCATTTGATTTAGTTCGCTCTTATCAATTTTTGACGGTAAAAGTTCTGTGCCAGCAGGCCATTCAATTTTTGGTTGGTTGATCTTATTAAATTCGCCTTTACCTAAAATCATTATAGATAAAGTGGCTTGTTCTCCGGGCGATAACACTTTATTGGACAACTGAACATTCATTTGAAAAAGACCCCTTGGTTCCGTGGATTGAGATAGTGTGGCTACGTTGTCCAAATTGGAACCAGATACATAAACCGGGATAGCATTGGAAGAAATGTTTATTGAGTAGTATCCATCCGATAATGTAAAGGGTTCAGTAATGCCATCGAGTATAGGATCTTTGCTACCATTCGCATGCTGCAATTTTACTTTGTTTCTAACTACCATACTGCCAATAATCAGTTTGCCGACTATGGATGGTGTTAATTGTACTTTAAGAAGAGTATGTACGTCAAAAGGCACTCCATCTACTGTTTCTCTAGACGGCATTTCGGATTCGCTATCCAGCTTTTGAATATCAAACCCTTTGAAAGGCGGATTCTTTAAGATAGCGGATTCGGAGTGTAGTGCACTATAAAGTTTAAAAGTAACAATGATTGGTTCGCCGATATTACAGGTGGTTCTATCAGATTCTGTTACCAAAAAAAGATTGCTCTTTATTCTGTCCGGCAAAGAGATATAACCATCATCTTGAGCCAAAATAAAGGAACTAAAAGAAAGAAATAATATTAACAAAATACATTTCATCAGTTGACTCAAGGTGTTTGTGTTTCTACTAAAGATCACCCAAATGAGGACGCATTACAATCTGCTCCACACAGGCTCCTGCCGATAATTGCGAAGTGACAAAGATCATTTTGGCAATATCCTCTTTTACCATGATACGGTTATTACTGTTGTCGAAATCGCCCCAAGAATCTGTTAAGACTGCTCCAGGAAACAGGGTGGTTACTTTAATGTTATGCGGTTTCAGCTCTTCGCGCAAATTGGTGCTAAATCCATGCAGCGCAAACTTGCTCACACTATAAGCACCCCCACCCGGATAGGCTTTTTGGCCTGCTATAGAAGAAATATTAAAGATATGTCCTGATTTGTTTTTTATCATAGCTGGCAAAAGGCCACGAGTTACATGATAGGCCGCATAAAGATTTGTAGCTATTTGTTCTTCCAACGCCCCATCAGGCTCATCACTAATATTGCCTGGTTTGTAAATGCCCGAATTGTTTACCAAAATATCGGGTATCGATTTTGAAAGACTCCATGTTGAAAATGCAATGGCTTCTGACTTATTGGAAAGGTCGAATGCCTTAGCACTAACAGTAATGTGGTTGTACTTGAGTTGTAATTCCTCCATCGCCTTGTACAGATTCATTTCATTTCTGGATGTAATGATGAGGTTATATCCATTGGCGGCAAATATTTCCGCAACAGCAAGTCCTATTCCTCTGGAAGCGCCAGTGATAACTATGGTTTTTGTCATGTTTTTGATTTGTTTCAATAAACACGCCACATAAAATGCAGCTATTTATCATTTACGTTCTATTTTTACCGATTATGAAGTATAGGCATTTATTTTTCGATTTAGATCACACGCTTTGGGATTTTGATGCAAATGCAAAGCTAACCTTACTGGAAATTTATCAGTCACAAAATCTGTTGTCAAAAGGTGTGGATGATTTTGAATTGTTCTACAAAAACTATCTAAACCATAATGCAAAACTTTGGGAAAGATATAGAAAGGGATACATAAAACAAGCAGAACTGCGTATAAAAAGAATGCGACTTGCCTTGCTTGATTTTAAGATAGCTGATGAGCCATTGGCTGAATTGATGAGCCACGATTTTCTGGCTCTATTGCCTTCACGCAATGTGCTATTCCCGTATGCTATTGAAATTTTAGAATACCTTAAACAAAAAGAGTATAAGTTGCATTTAATTACAAATGGTTTTGAAGACGTTCAACATCACAAGATTAACAACTCAAAAATCAATCACTATTTTGGCAAGGTAATCACTTCAGAAGGCAGCAATAGTCTGAAACCCAATAAAGCGATTTTTGATTTTGCACTGGCTGCCACTGGGGCAGATCTAAAAGAAAGTATTATGCTTGGCGATGATCTGGAGGCAGACATTATCGGTGCCAGCAAAGCAGGGATGGATCAGGTTTTTATCAACCATGTAGATTCTAAACCAAGCTTTAAGCCAACTTATATAGTGCATTCCTTAAAAGAACTGGAGCAAATATTTTAGAGTGTATGGAGCGTGAACTTCTTAACGTTTTAAGGCTGGGATTTTGATGATTTTTTATGAATCTAAACCATCAATTTTTTGTTTGTATTATCCTAACTTTTTAGTTTTCTCCCATATTTCCGGAATTCGTTTTATCCAGGCTATTTCTTTTAGTTTCTCTCTGGCTTCTATTACCGGATAGCCAAAATATACTTTTTCGCCTTGCAAAGAAGAGGTGACGCCACTCTGTCCATTCACAGTGGCTCCTTTCCCGATGGTAAGCGTCTTATTCACGCCCACCTGCCCCCAGAGGGTTACATCATCTTTAATGATAACTGCTCCTGCTATACCCACTTGCGCAGCAAACAAGCAGTTCCTGCCAATTTGTGTATCGTGTCCGATATGCACCTGGTTATCCATTTTTGTTCCTTCGCCAATGATGGTATCTCCCGTAACGCCACGGTCGATGGTACAGCTTGCACCTATTTCTACAAAGTCTTTTATTACTACCCGGCCACAGCTAGTCATTCGTTTATAATGTATTGGACGATTGGTCTTTTTGTTGTAATAAAATGCATCACTACCAATGATTGAGCCACTTTGTATCACCACATTGTCTCCGATAAGGCAACGATCCAATATGGTTACATTGGGATAGATAATACAGTTGTTACCCACCACAACATCATTGCCGATATATGCATTGGGCATCACTATGGTGCCGTCTCCCACGATGGCAGACTTTGCGACAACATCCATTGAAGGATTAAATGGATTGTAATGCGCTACAATTTTTAAATAGGCTTCAAAGGGGTCCTCCACTACCAGCAATGCCTTGCCTTCCGGGAAATCAGTTTCTTTATTAATGATTATAAAACTTGCAGCGGAATGAATACACTTGTCATAATATTTAGGATGATCTACAAAAACCAGATCTCCATTTTCTACCACATGAATCTCGTTTATACCCGTTGCGAATGCGTTTGTATTTCCTATCAATTTTGCATTTATTATCATGGCAATTTCTGTAAGAGCAACCGAAGGAACTAGCTTCATAAAATTTTTTGCCAAAGGTATAACTATGCATGAAGCAATAAAAAATATTAGGACTTTGAGTTGTATATTATTTTCTAAAAAAAAGAATGACTTGTTCAACATGTGCATAAAAAAAGAAACGTATTTTTCTTTGCAAATTATGCATGATCAGATGTATAAAAAACAAAGCAGAGCGTCCTGTAACATAGGCTACTACTAGGTTGTAGCCGACTGTAGTTTGTATAGCTGTTGAAAAACTGTGGCAAGCACATCTATTTTCATATTGATATCCACAGCTACAAATTGTTTTTGTTGATAAAATTATTTGTAAATAATTTTTGTATCGTTAAAATAATAATTAATATTGTGTAGGGAATTTATTTTTTCCTACTTACTAACCCATCATTATAAAATATCCCTTCTTCAAAAGAAGGGATTTTTTATTTTTCAAAGTTTTTGAATGGATGTTTTTTAAATAAGATTGAAATGAAAATTCATAGTAACGTTTTCTTCCGTTGTGATGCATCGGGTGAATGTATTACAACGTATTAATTAAAAAATGTGGGGATGCGATCGAAATAAATACATAGGCCAATTTACAAACTTTATCTTTACAAAAACATACAAATGCTAAGATCCATGACAGGCTTCGGCAGAGCCGAAAAAGCCATTGGAAACAAAACAATTTTGATAGATATAAAATCATTAAATGGCAAACAATTTGATTTGTCATTAAGATTGCCTGCGCTTATCAGACCTTTTGAATTTGACATTAGAAAGCTATTGTCCGAAGGTTTGACCAGAGGAAGTGTGGACTGTAACATTAGTCTAAAGGATACAGGAGAAACGAAGCCAGTTACTATCAATACCGATTTGGCTAAGGCCTATTTTAATTCTTTATTGACACTGTCAAACGAATTGGGCATTGATACCTCCAATATATTAAACGTGCTGATAAAACTTCCGGAGGTAATTACACCTACAAGTGAGTCTTTATCCGAAGACGATTGGGTTGCTTTCTCCGAATTGATTAAGGAGGCTGTGAATGATCTTAATAAACATAGGGAAGATGAGGGTTCTGTATTGAAAGCCGAGCTCAAAAAACGAATAGATAATATTGCCCATCTGCAAAGTCAGATTGCTCCTTTAGAAACCCAAAGACAAACGTCGATAAGAGAAGGCCTTGTAAAACTGCTGGAAGAGAGAGTAGGCAGTGAAAATTATGATAGTAATCGTCTGGAACAGGAGTTGATATATTATATCGAGAAGATTGATATTACCGAAGAGATGGTCCGCCTTAAAAATCATTGTGATTATTTTGTAGAAATACTGAATGAGGAAAATGTGTCCAAGGGAAAAAAACTCTCTTTTATTTTACAGGAAGTGGGTCGTGAGATCAACACAACCGGATCAAAAGCCTATAATGCCGCCATTCAAAAAATAGTGGTGATGATGAAGGATGAACTAGAGAAAGCCAAGGAGCAGGTATTGAACGTGTTGTAGTAATTCTTTGAAACATGCCTTACATTTGCGCCAAAAACAAGTGCGTTATATCTATTTTTTTATTTTTCTTTTAGCCTTTGCCTTCTCCTGTAAGGAAGTGGATGTATATGAGAAACAAGTGATCCTTCCTGAGCAAGAGTGGAGGAAAAACCAATTAGCGGTGATACATTTTGATATAAAAGATAGCACCAATCATCCGCTATTTCTTGTGGTAAGGCATATGCAACGCTTTCCATACAATAAACTGATGGTGAAGCTTAGCATTCAGGACAAAACAAAGCAGGAAAAGTTTACCATGAATATTCTGGCTCCGCTCACTGATAGTGCCAACAACTGGAATGGAAAGCGTATGGATGATATCTATTATAGCAGAATAAAAATCGATCAATCAGTATTTCTAAAACCAGGAGAATATCGCTTTGTATTGGAACATCTTATGCAAGCCGACCCCTTACCCTATCTACTTAGTGTGGGTATTGCTTTAGATCAATAGGCATTTTTATATCATCTGCAATGTCTGCAAAATAAACCCGATATGGAACAACGTCTAAAATCAAGATTAAAGCGAACTTCAGTTAAAGTGTGGTTATTGCTCATTTATGTGGTGGCCGCTTTGGTTTGGTGGTTTATTTCATTGGAAAGGCAAAACAAGGAAATGTATATTTATCAACAGAATCATTTAAATACCATCATCATAAAAGAAAAGCAACCGGTGCTTTATGCAACCGAGTTTCGCAAAATATATGAAACTTACAGAAGAACAACCATCAAGTATGCCAGTGAGGGAATCGTGTTTTTGGGGTTGATTATTTTGGGTGCAGTACTCGTATTTCGTTCCATGAGGAAGCAAATTATGGTGCAGGAACAGCAACAAAATTTTATGATGGCGGTAACGCACGAATTAAAAACGCCCATTGCGGTATCTAAATTAAATCTGGAAACGATTTTAAAACATCAACTGGATGAACAAAGGATGAGAAAACTGATATTGGCTTCTTTAGACGAAACCAAAAGGTTGGATTTTTTAACTAATAATATTTTAATATCCGCACAGATTGAAAATAAGGGCTATGAGGTAAATAAAGAGGAGCTGGACTTTTCAGCCCTGCTCATGGATCGTATAAAAGAATTCAAAAATCGATTTCTAGAAAGAACAATTAATAGTGAAGTGGATGAGGGGATTGACCTGCAAGGAGACTCTTTACTGTTGCAGATCCTTATAAATAATTTGATAGAAAACGCATTGAAATATTCTGAAAAAAATGAAGCGATTACGGTAGGACTGCATAGAAATACTGACTATGTCAAGCTTTTTGTATCGGATCAGGGTATTGGAATTCCAGAAGAAGAAAGGCAGAAAATCTACTCCCAATTTTATAGAATAGGCAATGAAGCTACCCGCAAAAAAAAGGGTACTGGTTTGGGTTTATATCTTTGTGCAAAAATAGCACAAGGCCATAATGCAGACATTTTGATGACAAATAACCAGCCAAAGGGAAGTACTTTTGTCGTTAAATTTATTGATTGAATTATTTTTGAAGGATAAGGAATGGAAGAAAAAATTGCAAATATTCTACTGGTTGAAGATGAAGAAAATCTTCATGAAACATTGAAACTCAACCTAGAGTTGGAGGGTTATGAAGTAACATCGGCCTACGATGGCAATGAAGCCATTAAGGCTATTAAGAATGAATATTTCGATCTATTAATTCTGGATGTGATGTTGCCGGAGATGGATGGGATAGCAGTAGCCGAAACGGTTAGAATAAGCAATAATGATGTGCCGATACTGATGCTGAGTGCAAAAAATACCAGTTCCGACAAAGTGCTGGGACTTAAAAAAGGAGCAGATGATTATCTCACCAAACCTTTTAATTTGGAAGAACTGCTACTTCGAATTCATAAACTGATTGAAAAAAATAACAAGCTTCAGGATAAAAGCACGATCGGAAACTCGTACACTTTTGGTGGCAACCTGATTGATTTTAAAGCGCAGGAAGCGACTACGAAATATGCAGGCAAGGTGCAACTGAGCAAGAAAGAATCTATGCTGTTAAAGCTACTGATTGAGAACAAAAACGAAGTAGTGCCCCGTGAAAAAATATTGCAGTACGTGTGGGGTTATAATGTGTATCCCACCACCAGAACCATTGACAATTTTATTTTAAACTTTAGGAAGTATTTCGAAAAGGACAGCCGCAATCCTAAATACTTTCACTCCGTTAGAGGTGTCGGGTATAAGTACTCCGAATAGTTTTGCAAATGTATTAGAACAATGCCGCTCAGTTTTGTTTTTTGATGAGCTCTATTTGTTTCTCGATATGCCTCCGTTCTCCTTCGGTGGCAATTTCCATTGTTATTGCTTTTTGATAGTAGCCTATTGCTTTTGAATACTGCTTTTGCTGCAAACAATAATCGCCTGCGAGTACATAGCTGTTGTACAATCGGGGATTGTCGGCCACAATACTATCCGGCACAACTTGCTTCTTTTCAAATGCCCATTCCTTAAACTGTCGATATCTTTCAAACGCCTTAAAACTTGGGGTATAAATAAAACTATCTGCCGGAACGGTAAGGGAGGGCTCGTAAACTTCCTGATTTTTGCTCAATCCCTGCATTGAAAAAATCTTTTTGAGGTCGTAACAAACATACGCACCCATTTGCCAGGGAGCGGTAGATACCCACACTAACAATTTCTGTGGTTCGAAAACAATTGAGTGATGCGCAATAAACTGGTTAACGGCCTTTTCATTGCCCAGGCCTATGTCTGCATTATCCAATCCCCGGTAGTCTCTAAGTATATTGATGGTTTTTTGCACGGTGTTTTGTCCGCCTTGTTTCAAAAGTTGTTGCAGGCGTTTGTAACGATACACAGAAGCACTCTCCGCCATTTGTTCTTTATTAATTTCCGAGTGTAGAAATGAATTGCTTTGAAAATGGTTGGTACAAAGTATTTCGTCTGTATTCGGGTCGTAAATGGCCAGCGAGTCGGGTGTTTTTTCTATCAGCACGGCTTTGTTGTCAGCAGCGGAGCCTACCAAAAAAGATTCTGACACAAACATCTTTCGTTTTCTGGCTATAGCAATGGCTTCTTTAATGTTTTGGGCATATTGCACTATTTCTCTTGCCACCAGACTCACTGGAGTTGCCGCCTCAGATGGAATGTCGCTCTTAGCGGCATTGATGGTTACGGTTAATCCTTTCTCATTCATACCAGAAACTACGCCTATAAATCCACCCCAGGTTATGCTAAGGAACTTATAACCGACATCTGGATCTACAAATTCCACGATCTTGTTTTTTGCAAAATTATCTCCCACCCAAAAATCAAAATTCCGACCAATAATCATGGTGCTATCCTTAGAAGCATGGCCCCAGGTGCCAAAAGAGGTGCAGCCAACCAACATCATGCTTTGTAATGCATGACCAATATCGTGCGCCGAGTGATAATTGAGAATGCGAGAATACTTGGTACCGATATATTGATAGCCATCGGAAGCCGATTGAGATACGCCATATATCTCCTGCTTATATTCGGACGTAACATTGTCCGACAAATCTCTATTGAACCAACCAATAAAGTATTTTAGAAACCTCAGGTAAAATGGGGAGGGAATCATCTGGTTGATTCTTTCACTAAAATAATCTTCTTGTGTTTTTACCAATGCTTCGCTGAGTTTGCCATTGATTACACCCCGCTCAAATGGTTTGCCCGACACATACAACTCATAAAGGCCAGAATGGCTTTTCCTGAACCAATTGTTGCCAATAGTATATAGTCCACTATCGGGTTGTGCTCTTTGCAAACTAAGACTGCTGGTATCCTTGATGTCTGGTGGTGACACCCTTGATACAATGGCCAGGTAAATAAACAGAATACCAATTAGTAAGACCAATACTGCAAGGGTTCCTAACAATCTCCGTAAAAATTTGCTTCGTTTAAGCATTTCTAATTTTATCTATCAGCGAAAAATTATTTAATAATAAACAACAGGTAAGTACTGCGGTGAGCGAAGTTCCTAAAATGCCATGTAAGTTGATGTTTTGACCTGTTAAATATAGATTTGGAATTTTTGTACGAGGACTGAGTGTGGTTCGGATGGCATCATGATAATCTTTTTTTATGCCATACATGCTGCCATCTCTGCCTCCAATATAGTCTCGGTTGGTTAATGGAGTCGAGGTATAGCAGGCTTTAATATTTTTTCTCAAACCAGGGATTCTTTTTTCCAGTAAATCCAAAAGCAGATCTGTTTTTTTCTTTTTAAAATTTTCATAGTCCACACCTCTGTCTGCTTCTTTTCCTGTGCGGTTATAGCTATGTTGCCAGGCGGCTACATCTGCAAAACGCATGGGGGTCAATACAGATATACTAGCTGCAAATTGTTCGTCATATCTGTTTGGGGAATAGTACAATCCATACCCTCGCGGCCAATCACTGTCCGTGTAATCGTTCATATTCCAGACTTGTCCCTCGTCATGATAATAGTAATTGTGATTTTTATATGGTGTGGTTTTTTCTTTAAGTATGATATGTAGAGAGAAGGAGCCAATGCCATTTTCCAGCTCCATGATCCTTTGCCTGTACAGATCTTTTATTATTTTTCCTGGAGTGATACGTAGCGTGTCCTCCGGAGCCATGTTGGAGACAAAGACTTTCCCCAAAACCTTTTCATTGTGCTCTGTTTCCACAAAACGAATCAATCCTTCCTGTTCCACTATTTTAGTAACGGTGGTATTTCTTTTGATAGCACCACCCAATCTCCTAATGTTGGCAACCAGCAATTTGGCAATTTGAGACCCTCCGTCCATGCATTTCCAGGCACTTTCTATGTAGCTGTTTGAAATGAGCGCATGCTGGTGAAAAGGTGTTGAATCTGCTTCGCCGGCATACAATAGATTATTCGCTGCCAGAATTGACTGGAGTTTTTTGTTTTGAGTTACAGAAGCAATAACTTCTTTCGCACTTTGTATCATAGCCGGCTCTTTTGCCAAAGCCAAAGTATCTGTTTTCATTTGATACAAAGGAAAGCGGGCACAGGCATCTTTTACCAAAGTATAATATTGATGAATGGCTTCTTTTTCATCTGGAAACTGACAAGAGAGATTTTCGATAAAGGTTGCCCATCCCTGATAAATAGCATATTCGTTTTTGTCCTCCCCCATCCATATTCTGTCAAAGGCAGTATCCATTTGTTTCAAAGGCAGTTTGTCAATCAGACCAACATACTTAAATATCTGATGCAGATTTTGTCCCTTAGATAGTCCGCCAATATAATGAACACCGGTATCAAGGATCTGCTTATTGCGCGAAAAGGATTGCAGATTGCCCCCAAACTGTTTGTTCTTTTCAAGTACACAAACCTTCATACCTTCTATCGCAAGTAGATTGGCACAAAGCAGCCCACCCAGTCCGCTGCCAATGACAACCACATCATATTTTACTGGTTCATTCATTTGAAAAACCCAAACCTACATCATATTTTTCATCAAATGCCTATCTGCCTATTTCTGCTGTGACAGAAACGAGGCAGGGTGTTTGCCTAAAAAAAAATGGAGGACATCTGTTAGCGAAAAATTTTTAACAATTGTACGTTGATCCAAACAAAGCAATTCTATACTTTTGTATTTCATCATGAAGAGAGCTTTAGTAATATTGATCACGGTATGCTACCTGCTAGTAACTACTGGCGTAGTGAAAGTTTCTCATTTCTGTATGAACCGGCTGGCATCTATCTCTTTTTATGAAGGACAGGGAAAGACGTGTGATAAATGTGGAATGCACAAAGAGGCGCATGGATGTTGCCATGATATTGGAACATTAGTAAAATTAGATAGTGCGCATCAAAAAGTTTCAACATCCTCTCCAGAGCTACCCATTTTTTCTGAACAGCCTTTGCTAGAAACGAAATATTTATTATCAGCCCTTAGGAATACTCCAGAAAATGCAACCATTTTAGTTCACCCTCCGCCTTTGCTTTCGGAAAACAGCATTTATCTTAAAAATTCTGTGTTCCTAATTTAGGCTATCCGCTAGAACGGCAATATTTTTGCCGGGATCCTAATATAAAATAAAACATAGGACACCCGCTTTAATTTCAGATGCACCATCCTAGTTATAATGTTCATCCGAAAAGACAAAAACCATTTTAGGTTAATTATTTAAAACAACAAAAGAATAAATACATGAAAAAGTTACAATTATTATTTTTATCATTTGCTATTGTAATCTCTGGTAGCCTGTTTGCTCAAACACAAAAAACGGAAACCTTTGAGGTGTCTGGTAATTGTGGTATGTGTAAAAAAACCATTGAAAAGGCAGCTAAAGATGCCGGTGCTACTATCGCCAATTGGGATAAGACGGCAAAAACCATCACAGTAAGTTTTGCACCTGATTCCACCGATGCGGGTAAGATTCAGAAAAAGATTGCGGAAGCAGGTTATGATAATATAGGTTCCAGGGCTTCTGATGATGCCTATAACAAACTTCATGGTTGTTGCAAGTACGAAAGAAAGGCTTCGAAAGGAGGTGATGAGGCAGCAGCAAGTTGTTGCGATAAAAAGGAGGGTGCTTGTAAAGATGCCAAGAGTGTAAAGAAGACAAAAAAGAAATAAAATCAAGAAACTTTAGTTTTCATTATGCCCGCACTATTCTTAGTGGGGGCTTTTTTATGGCAGGCGATCTACTAGAAAATCGGATTGATTGTCCACTACAGACAATTGCACCCAAACCTAGGCACAACAACAACTTCAATTGAGTTTTTAGGTTGTTATTTGCATTGGTGGTTTCCGCATCACCCACACCACATTTGAAGTGTATTTAGTATCATCCATTCGTTTCAGTTCCAGTCCGTGCTTTGTTGCAAGCGATTCAATTGTTTTTCCAGAAAGGAAATGCAAGGTGTTGGAGGTCTTGTTAAAGGAGAATAGTTTGGTCGAAAAAAATTCGGTAAGCCGTGTGCCCTTGTGTTTATGCTTCAGGTCTGCGTCTCCATCCCGAATGACTAAAATACCGCCGGGAACTACTGCTGTAATAGCTTTTTCGATTACTTCGATTTGCTGTGATGTAGGCAGATAGTGCAACACATCCATGATGGTGATGGCATCATATTCCTGAAAAGCAAACTTTGTAATATCGGCACAAACAAATTGAAGGTCATCGGTTTTGCCAAAACAATGATTGGCGGTGGCAATCTTTTCTTCGTCATAATCTATGCCGGTGATTTGTCTTCTGTGCTGACTAGCCCAGTACAACATATAAACCATAAAGCCATATCCACAACCTATATCTAAAATCTTTCCTTCCAGTGGAAGTAAGTCATGAAAGGGTTGATAATATTTTTCCAAGCGCAATTTTATTTTCAAATACCATTCCAGTACCGGCCCTTTATAGATATAGTTGAAGAAAAGATGTTCCCTAAAATAGGCCGGCGACTCCATCTCCTGCCTAAGAATTGCGTGCTGATCCCTGAAATACCTAGAAACCGATTTTGTTCTTTCCTGATAGCTGCTACCCCAACGGGTATCATCGGCTTTGATACGGGGCAAATACTTTGCGGTTACATCTCCATTTTTCAACAAAAACTCTCCTTTCGTCATGGTATAACCCAGGCCATGCAAAACCACCGGCACTATGTCCAACTGCAATTTATCCGCCAGATAAAAAGCCCCTTTATGAAACCGCTTCATGGGTGGTAAAGAACTGCGTGTGCCTTCGGGAAATACAACGATAGAATATCCTTTGTCTGTTTGTGATTTCAAAAGTGCCGTACTGTTTTCGATGCCGTTGGCTACCGGATAAAAGTCGGCCATCTTAATAGCCCATCCGAAAACAGGGGAGTTCCATACCCATTTGTTGGTAAGCAATATGAGTTTGGGATTGAGCATCGCCATCATCAGAATATCTAAAAAAGATTGATGATTGGCAATCACCACCGCTGGCGTATCAAAATTTTCATGAAGAGGATTGATGATATTCTTTTTAAATCTTCCCATGAAAAACAACACCGATTTACAGAATTTTGAAAGCAGGGAATGATAGATGGCTTTGCCTTTTTGCCTGCCAAAAATGCGTAGCCGGATAATGAAAAAACCGATAATGGTTAGCAGCACACTTACCAAACCAAAATACAAAAACGATATCACTGAGTGCAGCCAGCTAATGAATGTCCAGGGATGAAAACCCCTGCCGGCACGGCTTTTAATCACCAGGGAAAAGAAAAAAGGTATCAGAATCTGAGACATCAGCACTACGCAAAGAATACCGGTAACGGAAATAAAAGCAATGGATTGCAGGGCAGGATGCCTGGCAAAAATCAACACACCCAGCCCCACAATCGTAGTGATGGCAGAAAGCAAAATGGAGGATTTGAAAGAGGCTAAGTTCTTTTTACCTGTGTTGTATTCATTGATCAATCCATCCATGACAAACAGACTATAATCATCGCCCAGACCAAAAATGAGTGCCGAAATGATGATATTGACAATATTAAACTGAATATTAAAAATGGACATGATGCCAAGTATCCAAATCCAGCTTACCAGCATGGGGACAAACGATATCAGCATAAGTTCTATGCGACCATAGGTGAGCAAAAGCACTGATGCAACAATAATGGAAACCATCCAAGCAATTCGAGTGAAATCGTCACTTACCATTTGTGTGAGTCGGGAAGTGAGATATTGCCGGTCTAAAACAGTAACCTGAGGTTGTTTTTCCAGATGGTTTATCACGTCCGATCTGAATTGTTCCGGAATTTTCACCAAGGTTACCACAGAGGTCATCTCTGGTTTCTCCGAGATATAATCGTCCAAAAAACTAGTGCGAAGCTTCTGCAATTCATTTAAATCAACAGTAACAAAGCCTTTATTGATCAGGGCTTTAAAATTGTCGATACCTTCTGCGGTATAGCCATACTCCGGAGCCTGATTATATAATGTGGCCAAAAGGGCTTGCTTTTTTTCTGCTGTCCAATATTGTTGCCATTGGCGAATTCTTTTTTGTTGCAAGCTGTCAGAAATAAAAAGATTGGTAACGCCTGCACTGGTATTGATGAGCCCCTTAACTCTTAATGAATCGATTGTCTGCTGCACATATTCACTTTTTCGTAAAGCACCATTCAGCGTGGATGCTTCGGCCACGATATACACCGACTTCAAAGAGGCACCACTTATCTGGTTTAGTTTTTTCTCCGCTGCTTTGGTTTTGGCTGTCATATAGTTCAAAGAGGTCATGTCTGCCTCAAATCCTACCTTTTTGGAGAATTGAAAAAGCACCACCGTCATGAGGAGAATGCCAACCACCAGCCATTTGTTTTTTTCGAATCTAAAAGAGGATAGTTTGTCTAGCCTGGTGGCTTTCACTTTTTCCGAAGGGTGGAAGTGAATGAAATGAGGTAGATAAATCAGAGAGCAAAATGCTGCGCCTATCAAACTGAATCCGGCAAACAAACCCAGATCCTTCAGCATATCCGAAGCAGCATATTGTAAGCTAAAGAAGCCCAGAATGGTGGTCAGGCTACCAATGGTGAGCGGAAAGGAAAGTTCTTTGATCACGTCCTGAATATTCCTGGTGTGCCGGAAATGGTTAAACACATGCAAAGAATAGTTGACCGCAATGCCCAACACTATGGAGCCAGTGCCCAGTGCAATGACCGAAATATTGCCTTTGATAAAATATATTGCCGCCAAAGCAAATGCAGCTCCGTAAATCACGGGTACCAGAATTAATGCAGGGGCTCGCTTTTTCTTAAAATACAAGCTTAGGAAAAACAATAAAAAAAGTACGGTAATGGTTTGGGTCACCATCATGTCCTTTCTAAGCTGTGATGCGTTATCATTAGACACAACTGCTCCGCCAAAGTATTGGGTTTGGATATTAGCAAGACTTTTTGTTTTCCCAAGCGAATCCACAATATGGTCTATTGCTTTAAAAAGTAACTGGTTTTTGCCTGTGTTTCCTGCCGGATAAACTGGTGAAATAAACAATAATAATGTTTTCCGATCCCTGGTTACAAAATGATTTTGGAACAGGGTGAAATTGTCGTCATACTGCAATTGCTGCAATTTTTTTAGGGCAATAAACGAAATCCCGGTTGGGTCGTTGAGAACAATGTTCTTTATAGGAGTGGATGCCGGAATGCTAAGGATAGAACTGTTTCGTCTTAGGGACTTTTGTAGTTCCGATGGTTGTAGAAGCGTGTCTATTTTTTTATAATCGGCTTCTGTCAAGAAAACCGGCAGGTGATTTTGAATAGTGCCAAACAGCGAATAGGTAAATGCTTCATCAATTTTGTAGCGGAGGTTTTTTATATAGCCGGCAGCGTCTTTTTGTAGCTGACTGGCCAATAGGTCTGCATAGTTCACCAGAGCAGCAGGGCTGATGGCGTTCGTATCTTTCAGCGATACCATCACTATAAGCTTATCTGCAAACTTAGAACTTTCAAATACCTGGGCTATTTTTTCGGTCTTGTTGTCTTTCGGTATGATGGCATATACATCTTCTATGTATTTTACCTTGAGGGCAAAAAGCAGAAACAAACACAGCGAAAGAAAAAAGCTACCGAAAAGGGCTATTTTTCTTTTTTTAAAAAATTGAAATATAGATAAGAATAAATGTTGCATGTAGGATATTGCCAAAAAATTTGTGTACAAAGAAAGGTAAAACTACGGCACAACTGTTCCAGCCCGCGCACAATCCACATAATTTTATTTGAAAAAAAATACTATACCTGAAAGGCAAATTGCTTTGCATCCAGTTTTCAAATGAGGTGGAATGTTTACTACTTGCGCCTGCCAAACTGCCTTGGAAAATACGAAATACCTAGCATAAAGTACTGGCGTAAGGAGCTTGTACGCTGCTGGGTGGCTATATTGTTGGAAACCGAATTGATTAGTATTTTATTTTGATTCAGCATATCTACTGCCGAAAGTTTTATTTCCAAATTATCTTTCTTCATAAACCTATAACTACTATAAATATTCCAAAGGCTGATGGGGCTTGTGGGTAGTCCGCTCAACCTTTCATTACTAAAAGTGAAATTCGACTGCACATTCCATTTTGGCGTGATATTGATGCTGGCTCCCAAAAATATTTCGTGCCTTTGATAAGGGGTTCTTTTTACATTGTAAAGACTTTGGCGAAAACTTCCCCATAAATAGTTATGTTGTAACTGAACCTTTATTTTTGAAGCATTATTATAACTTACACCAGCCCCAGCTATAGTAAATAAGGAAGTGGTTGTGTTGAAATGGCTATTATAATAGTTTGGAACTTGTCTGTATTCGAATTTGTTTTTAGTCCAAAATTGCCATTCGTCATTTTTGGTTTTCAGGGCTTTTAATAAATACAACTCAGTTTCCATTGATTTGTATTTTCCTGAATTGATTTTATAAATCACCGACCGGCCATCCTCAAAAATCTGTGTACTATCTCCATGAAAATTATTAATAATTCCCCCGTTTACTGATACTCCATATTTGGTGGTACTGTTTCGCAAAAAACTTCTGTCCCAGCTTAGGGTGAGTGTAGCGTTTTCAGCAGGCTTCAATGCCGGATTGGCCATTCTAAGTGCCTGCACAAAAATACTGTCTGTAAGCAGTACCAACTGTTCGGGCAAGGGATATACAATGTTGTTATAAAAAATCAATTTGTACGCGTCGTTCTTTCCATTGTTTCTTTGAAAGTTATAGTTAGCAGAGGCAATTGGAACAAATTTCAGATACTGCTTATTGATGTTTTGAAAATCATGTTTTGGCGAATGGTGTTGCAATTGATAGTACTGCCACATTGGGGCAAAAAAGAAGGACAGGTTTTTTATAGTTGGCCACCAGTAAAGTTCCATTCCTAATGTATTGTCAATGGTGTTATAACGGGTATTGTTGGTAAGATAGTTATTGACGATAGTATTGGATTGCGACTTGTAAAAATCAGTTACCTTACTATCTTGATTGGAATTGGAGGCGGCGAAATTGTTTAAGAACTTAATTGAACTATTGTGCTTCTTTATTTTCATGTACTTTAAAAACCAAATGTCCAGTTTATAGTTTGTAGAATGGTTTTGGTTGTCGTAATCCCTGTTGATATAAACATTTTTAGATGGGGTAAGCCCCGATTCAAAATCGGTGAGCATTTTATTATTAGCTGTTTCGGCTTTGGTAAAAAAAGAATAGGTAGCACCTAAGGAACTTTGGTTTCCTCCATTGGATTTTGGTTTCAGCGATGTGTTTAAATTGCCATTGAAAGAATATTGGTTTCGATTGATGATTTGCCGATGAAAGGTTTTGAAGATTCCGGTTGTTTGATTGTATTGATAGGTGTTTAACTGAGAGGAAAACTCCTCAGTGCTGTTTTGATTTTCAAAGCCTGGCGAAAACGAAAAAGCACTCATTCCTTTTCGATTTTCATAGCTTATTTTACCGATGTGTGTACTCGATAATTTATTTTGAATAGTATTGGTTTCTCTGGTAAGGGTACTGTCCAAAGCAAAATTAGTTTTACTAAGTTCATCCTGTTGGTAGGTATCTAGGGTATTCTTATAAAAGTAGTTTGCTGAAAGCCTGTTGGTGCTTTGCGAGTTCTGCGTAAAATCTTTTTGAAATAAAAGTCCGGCCATCCGAGGTCGGTTGGTTCCTCTAAAATGCAAATCGGGTTGATAGCGAGATAATGCTGTTAAAGACTTGTAAGTGCCTGCCTCCAAAAGTTCGGTCATTGCATGGGCCGTTTTGTTTACATTGTTGGAAGCCAATGCCATACTTAATTGAGTGCCTGGCTTAAAGCTGGTAATATTTCCAAAACCATCATATCGTTTATTATTTCCACCGCCCACACCCACTTTGCCAAAATAACCAAAGTTTTGGCCCTTCTTTAGTTTGATATTCATTTCCAGTGAGGAGTCCTGTACTGTCTGAGGATTTTTAGACGTGTTATACACCTGAATTTTGTCAATGGCAGACTTGGCAAGGTTCTGAATGGCTAATTTGGAATTGCCTCCTAAAAACGGTTTACCGTCCACCATGATAGCTTTCACTTCTCTGCCAAAAACGGTAATAACCCCATCGTTCCAAACAGTAATGCCCGGCAACCGTCTTAGTAAATCTTCTGCCACATCATTTTTTCCTAATTTAAATGCATCGGCATTAAACTCCAGCGTATCTCCATTCATGCGCATAGGAATTAATGCCTGTACTACTACTTCGGCTAATGTATCGCCTGTAGTCCTTTGCATATATACATCTCCCAAATGAAAAAGGCTATCTCGGGTTTTAATTTGAAAGGATTTATTAAGCTGCCGATATCCGGTGAAGCTGGCCACTAACCTTAAAGGAACACCGGCAGGCAAATTACCAAGTGAAAAATCTCCATTATTGCCTGATAGTTGAAAACTCAAAAGCATTGTGTCCCTACCAGTATAAATAGCCACCGAAGCAGATGGTAAATGTTGGTGGTTTATAGCGTCCACCAACCGGCCTGTTACTATCCTTCCAGAGGTTTTGGTGTTTTGCTGCGCATAAACCAAGGTTGAAAAAAGCACTAATAGGGTTAGATAAAGTATGCGCATGCTCTGGTTTAAAAGGCAGACTTTATTTTCAGTTGCAACAAATAAACGCCATTATCATTAGACGGGGCACCAATGGTAACACTTGTCGCATTGGGACTCACAAAATTGGATTGCGGGGTAGCATTTTGATTCAAGACAATGGAAGGCATACTGGTGTACACATATTGGTCATCTACGCCTATGATGCCATAGGACATGAAAGGCACACCCTTGCTTAGTTTGTCTGGCTTAACTTGTTTTAGATCCACAATGGCACCAGTTTTTTGAGAATACATGAAGTTGGTACTATGCCCCTTACTACTATATCCCTCTACTCTGAAAAGCACCCATTGCCGTAAGCTGAAAATGGAATTAATCTCGGAAATAATTGTCTTGTTTTTTTGTGCAAAGTCATCCGCAGTTTGATAATTTTTGATTAGATCATCTGTGAGCGGAAGGACATGTGGCATACAAACCTGAGCCGGAAAAATAAATTTCAAAACAGATGGATTTCCTTTTCCATTAAACTTTACGGCTTGATAGTTGTAAGATTTTGACCAGTAGGTTTCCTTATGTCCGGCAACTGAAATATACCTATTATAAAATTTGTAGGAACTGTCTCCACTTATATTTAGAAAGGATTTAGTAATCCCATTTTTAAGATTCAATATTTGAAAAACAGGATGGGTTGGAAGATCTGTTAGTTCTTTAGCATCAAAACTCGAATTGAGTAAAAAGGTTTCTTCATCCAATTTTTGAATAAAGTATTGATCCAGAGGAGGGTTTTCAAAAACTGTTTTCTTATACATTTCTTTGCCATATACATCTATACACGAAATGTAAAATCTACGCTTTTTGTTCTCAGTATCCTTGTATCCAAAATAAATAAGATCCGAATCGAAATCTATTACATAAGCGGCTAGAGAGAATATATCTTTCTCATCCATAGTTTTTTTGGGAAGATGGTCAATCTTGTTTATAAAATTCCCCTTTTTGTCAAAAATAAAAATGGCTTTTTCTACACCACCATCAAAAGTCAAAAAATAATTTTTAGTTACACTTATTCGCCCCAAGATGTTCTGATGCTTACAGCCTTCAGGAAATTTAAGTTTAATATAATGAATGGAATCAAACACCTCCGATACATTCATGGGCTTTGCCTGGGCTACATCTATTCTTAGCGTTGTGGTATCCTGTGCCTGTAGGTGCTGGCTTAATAGCAGGATGAAGGAGAGTAAATATTTCATGAGAGATAATAAAAATTTGAGTACATTTTACAATCAGTTGTATTTTAAAAGTCAGACCTTATTTTCAGTTGCAACAAATAAACGCCATTATCATTAGACGGGGCACCAATGGTAACACTTGTCGCATTGGGACTCACAAAATTGGATTGCGGGGTAGCATTTTGATTCAAGACAACGGAAGGGATACTGGTGTATGCATATTGGTCATCCACACCTATGATGCCATAGGACATAAAAGGCGCACTTTTGCATAGTTTGTCTGGCTTAACCTGTTTGAGATCCACAATGGCACCGGTTTTTTGAGAGTATAAAAAATGACTTCGGAAACCGGTGGAACTAAAAACACCTGCTGAAAAAAATACCCACTTTTCTATTTGGAAAACAGGACTAATTTCGAAAAGAACTCCCTTATTAGAATTAGCATAGTCCATTGCAATTTGAAAGTTTTTTAAATAATCATCCGAAAGAGGTAAATTATCTGGAATACAAACCTGAGCCGGAAACATAAACTTCAACACCGATGGCTTGCCTTTAGAACTAAATTTTACAGCATTATATAAGAATGGTTTTGACCAATAAGTTTCTTTTCCTCTGCTGGACATATATTCTGTAATGAATTTGTAGGAGGGGTCTCTTCCTATTGTCAAAAACTTGTTGGTTATCCCTTCTTTAAAATTAAATATTTGAAAATATGGTTCTGTTGGCTTTTCGTTAATCTCTTTTAAGGCACAACTGGCACTGGTCAAAAAAGTTGTAGCAGCTAGTTTTTGAATAAAGTATTGCTTCAAAGGAGGATTGTCGAACCCCTTTTTTTTATAAATTTCTTTTCCATGAATATCTAAGCAGGAAATATAAAAGGCGTTTCTGCCAGTTTGTTCTTCTTGATATCCAAAATATATTAAGTCAGAATCGAAATCCACATCAAATGTAGCCAAAGAGTTGAAGTCATTTACATTCATGGTTTCTTTAGGGAGTCGATCAATCTTATTTACAAAATCCCCCTGCCTGTTGAAAATGAAAAGAATTTTTAAAGAGAGATCATAAGTCAAAAAATAATTTTTGGTTATTCTTACTCGCCCCAAAATATTTTGGTTCTTACAGCCTTCAGGAAATTTAAGTTTAATATAATGAATGGAATCAAACACCTCCGATACATTCATGGGCTTTGCCTGGGTTATATCTATTCTTAGGGTTGTGGTATCCTGTGCCTGAAGGTGCAGGTTAAATAGCAGGATAAGGGCGATTGTATATTTCATGGAATACAATTAAAGGATTAAAAAAAGCACTATTATCTGTTCTTAGCGTTCTGTTATTGAGGAGGGTTATAGTGATAATAAGGTCCCGCAGTACTATTTAAGACAACTGGGCTAAATGAATATGAACTGCTATTCCCACTCTTAATCTCTAATTTAATCAATCCTGTCCATGTTATAGCAGCAGTAGTCTGAACTTCAGATAATGTAAAGCTTCCTGCTCCATGTGCATAAGAGGTGTTCCATATTGAACCATCAGGATAAGAGTTTGACGTTTTTGTTCCCGAAGAAAGAATTGCAATTACGTTTACAATTTTTTTAGGCATATACCACTGATTAGGAGGAAACGAAGAAAAAAGAATAGTGGCTGATCCGGTAACCAAAATCCCTTCCTCTATGGCCGTCGGACCTGTTATTTGTGTCTGATCCAGAATAAGCCCTCCATTCAGGAATGTTTTCTTTAAATGCTGTAAGTTCAGACTGGGCAATGGCTTTGCAAAAACCGTTTGTCCGGCAAGCAAGAAAAATGCAATACTCACAAATAATTGTTTAATAGTAATCGCCAATTTGCTTACTAAATGGCAAGTGGGGGGAGCTAAAATATTTTTCATATAAGTTTATTTGTTAAAAAGATTGTTCTTAACAGACAATAGTGTAGAGGTAAATATAGAGAATATCAAATGAAATAAGCAAATGATAATCAACGCTTTTTTTGAAAAAGTATCATTTAATACATTTTGCAAAGGAGCCGTTTCAAAGGCTAAGAATTTGCTTTTTCTTTGCGGCCTGCTACTCCTCTTCTTGCCTTTAAAAAAACAAAAGTGATTAACCAAAACATAAACCCAGCAGCAATCGCTAAAAAAATACTCCCATAAATATATTGCTCTATGTTTCTACCAATGTCTTGTAGTGAAAGCAGCTCGCTAAAGCTGAGGTTCATGGCCCGGCTGCCCATAAAGGGTCGCCCCATCTGATAGCTAAGGAAAATGACAAAGGGAATCATTGGCGGAATACTAATGTTGGCGGCCAGTATAAAAAGTGTTTTGTTCAGCTTTAAAAAATGAGCGAGTGGAATACCCGTCAGCAACTGAAATCCCCAGATGGGTACAATGCCCATAAACACGCCAAACCCAATGGAGTTGGCCTTTGTAAGGTCGGTTTCGCCAGGTTTTAATAATAATCTTCTTAATTCCTGTTTCCAGTTTTCTTTAGAAAACCGACGAAAAAAATTGCGTGGCCAGATGTACAAAAAACAAATGCTCACCAGCACTGTATTTACGAGGCTGATGCGGGTAAAATCCTTAAAAGGCCGGAAATGCGAAATGCGTTCTCCCTTTGGCGGATAATAAACCGTGATAGGCACAGAAACCACTTTTACTCCAGCCCAGGCCAACCGAACAATGGCCTCTATTTCAAACTCATATTTTCGGGTAAAGAACTTCATTTTGGAAATTGGCTCCAACGGGTAAAGCCGGTATCCAGTTTGTGTATCCGGCAGGTCAATGCCCGTTTCAAATCTGTACCAGAAATTGCTAAACTTATTTCCAAAACTGCTTTTGCCGGGAACATTTTCGGCGGTGTCCATATTGCGCGCACCCATCATTAAGCAAGCACCTTCCTGTTTTAGTTTATCAATAAACACCGGAAGATCCGAAGCATAATGTTGCCCATCGGAATCGATGGTAATGGCAAATTGGTATCCCTGCTCAATGGCTTTTCTAAATCCGGTACGCAAGGCCATTCCTTTTCCGGCATTTTTTGGATAGCCGGCTACTACAATCTGCTGGATCGAATCAAGAATGGTCGGGGTATCATCGGTGGAGCCATCATTTACCACAATAACATTGTTGGTAAACTGCAAAACCTCAGTGATAACTTTTGCCACTGTGGTAGCATTGTTATAAGTAGGGATGATGACACAAATTTTTAAGTCATCAAAAGTCTGCTTGGTAGTACAAGTATTCGACACATTAGTTTTCACAATGCTTCAAAAATAAAGCATGTGTGTCGATGTAAGCAGATTTAGAAAATATATCTTACGGCTAAACCCAGTGTGCCAATGTGCAAGGGCATATAAGCCGATGGAGAAGCAATATACACCTGTGGTCTCCAGTCTGCTGTTACATTTATCGGGGAGTTTTTAAAAACATAGTCCAGCCCACAAGTACCAAAGATGGCGGTGCCAAAACCTTCATATCCATTGTTCTTGGATTTGGCTCCTAAAACAGTAATACCGCCACCAGCGAACCAGCGGAAATCATCATTAGTCGGGGTTTCGATCAATTCGTGATGTTGAAAGGATCCGGAAAGGCTTACTGCTGGGGAGAAACTTGTTTTGGGCGCCTGATTGGGTACATAAATATTTCTACCTCCAAAACCAAGATTGAACTCCAGCGCTGATTTTTCAGAAGGGAAGTTTTTGTAGGAAGCCGCAATCACATCGTAAGTGGTATGTGTGTTCAAACGAATACCGATAGCTTGTTTGTAGCCCGTTTGAGCCATCATAAAAAAAGGCAAACAAATAAATGCAACTAAAATTGGGAAACCCTTCATCATAAATCGATTTTTGTAATTATCTTTTTGTTAGGGATCTAAAAGAATTCATCCTGAAAATAAAAATCCGTAAGAAAGTAATTGTTGTTGTTATTAAAAATAGTGATCAGTGGGATTTTCTTAAGCAAATTTCAGGCCAATAGAATTGGGTTCCAGAACCACAAAATAGGCTAATAAATATATATTTTCGCAAAGTTTTTAAACAATTTTCATGAATTATAAATTTTTCACATCCATAGTTTTTTTGCTTTCAATTATCTATACTCCTGTTTGGGGTCAACAAGCGTTTCAAAAAAAGGGGGTGTATGAAGCCATGGAGTCTTCAAAAATTTCTATTATTGATGCTCAAATAAAAAAGGTTCAATCATCTAGCCTGGATGAAAAGACAGCTTATGAAGGGGCTTTGCTCATGAGAAAAGCCGGACTGGTGGCCGTTCCTGCCAAAAAGTTGTCCTTTTTTAAGCAAGGGCATAAAATGTTGGAATCGGCGATTGCGGCCAACCGCGCAAATCTGGAATATCGGTTTTTACGACTGATGATTCAGGAAAATGCGCCTAAATCCCTAGGTTATTATAAAAGCCAGACAGAGGATAGTAGGTTAATTGCAACTGGTTATAAATCATTATCTTCAACACTAAAGAGTCAGATCTTGGACTATAGCAAGAAATCAAAATCATTGCCTTCTTCGGCTTTGTAAACAGCAATATCCCCATGTCAAAAAGAATACTGGTTCCCTACTACACACAGTCCGGCCAACTGAAACAAATATTGGATAGTTTTTTGGAACCCCTGTGGGCCGCCGGAAACGATATTGAGTTTTTGCAGATTAAAACGGTGCATCCATTTCCATTTCCCTGGCCTACTCCTGTTTTTTTTGATACTGTTCCTGAGTCGGTGGATGGTATTCCCACTGAGCTAGAGCCCTGGCAAACAAGGTTTGACAAATATGATTTAATTATCATAGGATGGCAACCCTGGAATCTTTCTCCCAGCATACCGGCAAGTTCTTTGCTACAGGATCAAAAGTTTAAGGCAATAATAAAAGATACACCAGTGGTCACCATTAGTGGATGCCGAAATATGTGGATCAACGCGCAGGAACAAAACAAGATATTATTGATAGAAGCTGAAGCCAGGTTGGTGGGCAATATCGCTTTGGTCGATAAGCATCAGAACCATCTAAGTTTTTTCACCATTCTGCACTGGTTGGGTACCGGACGCAAGGATCGAAAATGGGGGATTTTTCCTTTACCGGGCGTGGCGAATGCCGATATTAAAGGTGCCTCAAAATTTGGAGCTACAGTTTCAAAACATCTTAATTCCGGGAGGTTTGAAAATCTGCAGCCGGAACTGGTGGCGCAGGATGCTGCCAGGGTGCAATATTCCCTGATGTTTATAGAACGAAAGGCGGGAAAGATTTTTAAAAAATGGGTTCAGATTATAAGAAAGTATCCCGAAAAAAGAAGTAAGATATTAGTACTGTATAAATATTATCTTGCGATTGCATTATTGGTGGCCTCGCCAATCATTTTGTTGGTGGATTTAGTTTTTTTCAGGGCATTTTCAATAAAGAAAAACAAGCGGTTGATGAATTATTATGCAAGTGTGGATTGGAGAGAAAAAATTTAGTATTTTGACCGCTGAATTATTTACAGAACCCCCAAGTGTGCGACGCAATATTGCTACATAGTAATTCTGCCGCTGGGCAAAAAAAATAAAAAACGTATGTCTTTAAACGAAGTATATATCACACGCACTTCCCATTATTTTCCCAATAATCCGGTAGGTAATGATGAAATGGAGGACTATCTGGGATTCATCAACGGGAAGCCTTCTAAGTCTCGAAGAATAGTTTTGCGAAACAATGGCATCACCAATCGATATTATGCCCTGGAGAAAGGCGGAAAACCAACGCACACCAATGCGCAATTGGCAGCCGAATCCATTAGGGAGTTATTCAAAGAAGATCAGGAAGGGATCAAAAATGTAGATGTGTTGTCTTGTGGTACTTCTTCTCCGGATCAAATAATGCCATCGCATGGGGTGATGGTGCATGGCTGGATTCCTGAAATGGGCAAGTTGGAAGTGGTGTCGCCAAGTGGGGTTTGCTGTGCCGGAATGCATGCGCTGAAATATGCCTACATGGCTGTAAAAACTGGTGATGCCCAGACCGCCGTGGCCTCTGGGTCAGAAAGGTTGTCTGCCTCCTTAGTGTCCAATCAGTTCGAAGATGAAGTGCATAAATTGGAGGCGTTGGAAGAAAATCCTTATATCAGTTTTGACAAAGAATTTTTGCGCTGGATGTTGTCCGATGGGGCTTCTTCCTTCCTGCTCACCAATAAGCCTAATACTGAAGGATTGAGTCTTCGGATAGACTGGATAGAAGGCGTTTCTTATGCCGATGACATGGAATCCTGTATGTATTGTGGCGCAGATAAGATGGAAGATGGCACGCTTAAAAGCTACTTGGATTTTAGCCATGAGGAGCTAAATGAAAGATCGGTGATGAGTATTAAGCAGGATGTGAAATTGCTAAGTCCCAACATTGTACCTCTGGGAGGGAGGCTCTTGCCCGAACTGTTTGAACGCCGCGGATTGAACCCGGACGATATCACCTGGTACTGCCCGCACATGAGTAGCAATTTCTTTAAAGACAAAATCTACGAAGAGCATTTGAAACTGGGACACCATATTCCCTATGAGAAATGGTTTGTGAACCTGAGTTATGTGGGCAATGTGGGTGCTGCCTCAGTTTATTTTATGGTGGATGAATTGTTTAATAGCGACAAATTGAAAAAAGGCGATAAGGTATTCTTATTGGTTCCGGAAAGTTCTAGGTTTAGCTATATGTATGCCTTGCTCACAGTGGTGTAAGCCTGCTCAAAATAAATGATTTACTACGGCGAAAGGGAGCAATTCTTTTCGCCATTTTTATCAGTGTTCTTACTAAACTAGTAAAAGAGTAAGTTTGTTCTGACAATTGCTGGCTTTTATTGCAGATACCATCGAGATAAAAAAAAGGAAAACATGAAGAAAGAAGAGATCCCACAAGACAAAGGGGCATTAGACAAGTTCACTAAAGAAATTGCCTATGTGGTGGACAAGGAAGGAAAGTACACTACCGGCCAGAGTATTGGATGGGAGGTGAAAACCGAGGCCTTAAATATTGCGTGGCATGATGTAGTGAAAAAAACAGAAGAAGCCAAACAAAAAGTATTGAAGGGGCAAGCCAGCCCAATACTGTATTTTATGGAAAAAAAAATTATGGATATTGGTATCCTTTCTGCCTATACCGGTTTTTGGAAATGGACCATAAAAAGACATATTAAGCCCGGTGTTTTTCAAAAACTATCGGAACCCAAACTTAAAAAGTATGCCACACTTTTCGAAGTAACCATGGAGGAGCTCAAAAATCCATTCAAATAAATATTCATTCTGTGTTGAGTCCATTCAAAGGGCTCACATCACAATTACATTATATTGGAACCACAACATACAAACTTCAGACATTTGCAGGCCGCCCATTGTGAGAACGGAGTCACCACCGCCTTGCTGCATCATTATGGTATTACAAAAATAACTGAGCCACTGGCTTTTGGTATCGGATCAGGATTGTTCTATATCCAGTTGCCTTTTATGAAAGTAAACGGAGGTCCGGCCATTTCGTTCAGAACCATGCCCGGCCTTATTTTCAAAAGAACCTGTACTGCCTTGGGAGTTCCGGTCATAAGAAAAAAATTTAGTTCGCATACCACAGCCATGCAACAGTTGGACGAAAGGCTGCTGGCCGGGAAACCTACTGCCTGCCAGGTGGGTGTTTTCTATCTCACGTACTTTCCCAAAGAATATCGTTTTCATTTCAATGCACACAACCTGATAGTGGTGGACAAAATAGAGGATGTCTATTACATCAGTGATCCTATCATGGAGACCATTGTGACTATGAATAGTTATGAACTGGAGAGAGTTCGTTTTGCCAAAGGAGCCTTTGCACCCAGGGGCCAAATGTATTATCCGGGCGACAACTTATCCGAACCCACAGATGAGCAATTGAAAAATGGAATCATTAAGGGGATCAAAAGAAACTGCAGGGATATGCTGCATATTCCGGGCAGCTTTGGTGGGGTAAGTGGCATTGCCTACACCGGCAGAAAAATAAAAAAGTGGAAAACCAAACTGGGTGATGAAAAGGCCCGCAGCTATCTGGCGCAACTGGTGCGTATGCAGGAAGAAATAGGCACTGGAGGGGGTGGCTTTCGATTTATCTATGGTGCTTTTTTGCAACAAGCCCATCAGTACCTGCCAATGGATGAGTTGCTGCTCATTTCACAACAAATAACAGAGGCAGGTGATAAATGGAGGGATGCCGCTATTCAAGCCTCCGGTATTTATAAAGGTCGCTTGAACACACAGGCCGATTATGATAATATGGGTGATCGTCTCATCGAACTTTCTGGTATCGAGAAAAGAGTATTTCAGCAATTGAGTACTCTGATGAAAAAAGCAAAATAAGGAATAAGCTATTTTTATAAACTATTAAAGCAACGCCTGTAAAACCCGCTGCCAATGAACGGCATCAAGAAAAAGTATTGATGTAGTGTAAGCTTTTGTGCCAGAAAACTTTCAATCTCAGAACTCCTGATCTCGCGCTATAAGTAAATTCATTTCTCGCAGAATAGAAACGCATCTTGTTTTTGGAGAGGCAATTAAAATTTCCCTTATTTCCGACTGGATGCACAATGGTTTCTGATTGCTTGGGTTTATATGAAAAAGATGGATTAGTTCAGTATATCGTAAAGGGCTTACAAAGTGTAGGCGCATCCTAAAGGTGATTTAAAAGCCTGTCGTTACATCATCAGTAATTTTAAAGAGAGTTCTGATTTTAATCAATGAAGCGCTATATAGATTGTCTGAGACGCTTCTACCGCAAGTGTTTTGGTTTTTGATTTTGTTCCGCGCTTTCGACAGTTTCAGCAATCCGTTTTTGTCTTGTTTCTGTAGTCCTGGCTAGTACAAGCCATTGCAAAATGGCTTTTTTTGCAGATTTGCTAAGTCTTAAAAAGAAATCTTTTGCCTTTGGCTTATTTCTGAACTCAGTTTCTAAATCTTTAGGAAGTACCAGCTCTTCCACCTCGTCCAAAATTGTCCATGAGCCATTTTGTTTTGCCTTTTCAATGATGTCTAAACCAGCGTCTGTCATTAATCTGTCTTTAATAAGTTGCCGTACTTTTTCTTTGTTGATTTTCGACCAGGTGCTTTTTGGTTTTCGTTTGCTGAAAAACTGGTGCGATGTTTCTTCATCTATTTTTATTTTCTTGCTGTCAATCCAACCAAAACAAAGGGCTTCATCCACGGCTTCACTCCAGCTAATAGAAGTTTTAGCAGAAGACTTGTTGTAAAAAACAAGCCAAACGGCTTTTTCGGTACTATGGTTTTTTTGCAACCATTTTCGCCAGTCAACTTGACTGCTGGGATAAAATATTTTTGTTTGTTTCTCCGACATTCGATAGCTATTTTATCGCAAAAATAATGTCTTTATTATTGAAGCGATGTCTATTAGTTTGTGTTCATTCACCTTCCACTGGGTACTATTCAGAGGGGCAAGATGCAGAATCAAAGTGCATCCACCACTGGATTTGAAAACAGCCATCCTGACCTTTCTTGTGCTATACAACGCCTATGATAAGTATGGCAAAGAGTTGGATGACAGTACTTGTTTTATTAACCCGTACAAGAGAATTACGTGGTTAGGCAAAGCCTTTCAATTTTTGAAAGAACGTCGATAGATCAAAAGTTTCGGCCCACTCTTTTTTTATGTTTCAATGGGACAAATCAGCATCATTGAAAATGCTGAAGCAAAATTAAGGCGGTATTGATTTGATTTATTCTTTCATTTTGCCATTCTTGAATCGCTCACTGGCCGTTTGATAGTACGAAATGCATTCAGATACTAATGTTTTGTTTTGGATCTTTGTTTCAGACAGCGATTGTTCACTTTCCGATACCTTACATTGAATTACTCTTTTTCGGTCGTCAATTTGGGTAAACAAATTTTCTTTTAAAAGCCCTAATGTTCTATAATTGCCAATGAAGGCTTTTTCCTCCCCTGCTTTCATCTGGTTAATGTCTTTGCCATATAAGGCCGTGGTATAGTTCCAGTTCAAGTATCCAAACAGTGTGGGCATCAGGTCTATTTGTGAAACCAGTCTGTCTGTTTTTTGTGGTTGCTGAGGCAGATTGTAGATTATTGCCGGGATATGATGCTTGTCAATATTGATTTCCCATTTACCTGCACTACTGGCACAATGGTCTGCAACAATGACAAATACGGTATTCTTGAACCAGGGTTTTTGTTGGGCTTGGGCTATAAATTTTCCCAATGCATAATCAGTAAATTTTACATCAGCGTTTTTGTTACCTGGTGGTAAATCTATTTTTCCCTCAGGGAAAGTAAAGGGTTTGTGGTTGGAGGTAGTCATCACAAATTGGAAGAAAGGAGTATTTGAAGCGTTGCTTTTGTCTGCAAACTGGATTGCCTGCCTATACAAGTCTTCATCACAAATTCCCCAGGCATTTTCAAAACTCACTTCGTGGGTGGGGATGCGGTACCTGTGGGTAGAAATTTTATCGGAAAGCGGATTCATTTTATTTAAATAAAATGAAAACCCTGGGCAATTCAAAAAGCATAAAAATGCAAATAAAAATATTCGCCTTTCCTAAATCAACAAACGGACTATAAAAGCGTTATCCATCTAAAGGATATGCTTCAATCGAAAAATAAAATATTGTCCGGCGCAATCAATATAGTCCTGATAGGATTAGTTCTTGCCTTATTATTTATTCCTTCTTTCAAAGCCAGAGTACTAAACGGCCTCATGTCAATAGGATTGTTCCAACCCAGTGTGGAAAAAGCAGAGAAGCAAACAGGAGATAAAGTGTCGGCAAATATTCAGTTTGCGATGGCCGATGGCCGCACTATCCATTCGGATTCGTTCAAAGGAAAAGTTGTTTTTATCAATTTTTGGGCTACCTGGTGCCCGCCTTGTCTGGCAGAAATGCCTTCTATCCACAATCTATATGCTTCGTTCAAAAATGATCCCCGCTATATTTTTTTACTGGTGGATGCAGATAATGATATCACCAATTCTACTGCCTTCATCAAAGAGAAAAAATATGATTTACCTGTAGTGGGAACAAACAATCCAATACCCACTCAGTGGTTTGGAGAAACGCTGCCAGCCACGGTAGTGCTGGACAAAGAAGGCAAGATCGCCTACCACCACGAAGGCATTGCCAACTATGAAACCAAGGCCTTTCAAAAATTTCTAAAGCGTCTGGCTGAAAAATAAAGATCTGGTTGGCTTACCAACTACCACCAGCACCGCCACCACCACTACTTCCGCCACCCCAGCTTCCACTGCTGGAGGAAGAACGGCCTCCGCCTGAAGAACCGGAGGATGAGCTTTTTACCAGCTTAGGAAGTGTGATCGTTCCAAATGACTGTTCGAACTGGCAGAACACACATTGCTGAACTTTTTTCCCAAGCCCGGTGGAGCTGTAGGTTGCCGCTTTCAGCGTAACTGTTTGTGGCCTGCCGAGCGTAAGAAAATTACATTTAGGACAATCTTCAAACTGTCTAAACTTATCTCCGTTCCAGGGAATGATTTTTACTTTGCTACTATCAGCGTCTTTCCAAATTTCAAAACTCCTACTCTTGATTTTTTCTTCTTCCTGTCTGCCTTTGCTCAGGTATTCGGAAATGTGTGGAATCTGATCTCTGTTTAGTCGCAACCAATTGCCGGGTTCTGTTGGCGGAATAAGGCGCAATGACAGTCGGTTCTTTCTTCTGATATATCCAATCAACAAAATGAAAATAATGGGCGACAAAATCATGGTGATCATCATCCTGCTATTATAGGTACTTAATAGTTTGACAATGGTTTCTTCGTCTTTATAGGTATTATAAATCCGCGACCTTACGTGGATGTATTCAAACAATAAATTAATAGTGCCAATCATTAAGGCAATCCAAGGCAGCATTGGCACACTGAAAATTTTGCTTATACCAATGTCCAAAAATGCTGCCACAAACATACCCATAAAAGCCAACGCAATCACACAACCACAACCTCCAAACAAATTATATTGCATCTTCCCTTTTTTCAATTGAAACCTGCGAATAACTATCCTGGACCACAAAATGGCTCCGGCAAAAACGGCTATCACCGCCAGGGTATTCCTTATTGGAATTTGGTTTTTATACCAAAAAGAATGTTTCTTCATTTCGGCTTTTAAGGCCAATGCACTGTCGGGACTAAGTAAGATTGTTTTGATCACATTCAGTGCATCTATCACACCACCCCCATAATCTCCTGTCTTGAACTTTGGCACCAGATAGTTTTCTCCAATAGCAGATAAAGAAACATCGGGCAGGGTACCCTCCATACCACGACCTGTGATAAACTGATACTTTCTTCTATCCTTTGCAAAGAATACCAATAACCCGTTATTGATTTCTTTTTTACCAAGTCCCCAATGGTTAAATAGCGCATAGGCAAAATCAAAGTCGCTGCTCCCTTCAAAATCGTTTATGGCTACAATGGCTACTTCTGCTGAAGTCTTTTTTTCTATTTCTGTACACAATCTGTTCAATGAGTCCACGGTCTGCAAGTCCAGAATATGATCTGGATTGCTCACAAAATAATCCTGTCCCTGTGTCTTAGGGTTGGGGATGGTATGGATCTGATATTGTGAAAATGCAAAATGGTTAAGTAGCAGCAAGAGTGAAACAGCAATAGCGATTTGCTTTCTCATAAGAAATGTTGGATGAGTTTTTAAAGCACAATTTATTATTTTTAACGCAATGATTAAAGAAGTATTTCTACTTGGGTTGATGGCAATCGGGAACCTGTGTTCCGCTCAGTCCATTCTGACCGAAAAAGTGGCCACCCAATTGAGCCGACTGCCATTGCATTGCATCAATTCCGAATTCCCTAACAAGACTTCGCATTTGAGCGATGGTGTGGCAGATGCCCGCCTTTTACCTCATGAGTTGCATCCTGTGTTTTATGGTTGTCTGGATTGGCACAGTAGTGTGCATGGACACTGGATGTTGGTGAAACTGTTGAAGGGTTTCCCCAATTTAGCGAATCGGGATAGTATCATTTCGGTTTTAGACCATTCATTTCAGCGAAATAAGATGGAACAGGAGGCCGCCTATTTTGGAAAATATACCGCATCCAAAAATTATGAAAGAACCTATGGCTGGGCCTGGTTGCTGAAGCTGGACGAGGAACTGCTAACCTGGAACCATGAGCTGGGCAGAAAATGGCACGAAGCACTACGACCACTTACCCACAAAATTGAAAGCCTTTGGAAAGAGTTCCTGCCTAAACAAACTTATCCGAACCGGTCGGGTGTGCATGGCAACACTGCTTTTGGGCTTTCCTTTGCTTTGGATTGGGCAAGGGCTACAAAAGATCAGGAGTTTGAAAAACTGATTATGGCCAGAGCCAGATATTTTTATGGGAATAATAAAAATATTCCTGCACATCTGGAACCCGATGGTGCCGACTTCTTTTCCCCTAGTTTGATGGCTGCCGATTTGATGCAAAGGGTTTTATCTCAGGCCGCGTTTGTAAAATGGTTGGATGCTTATTACCATGCTGCTGGTATCAAACGTATATGTGAGATGCCGATTGTAAGCGATCGCAATGATTATCAAACGGTGCATTTGGACGGACTCAGTTTTAGTCGTGCCTGGGCAATGAAAGGGATTGCCCATAAACTTCCATCCTCACACAAGTATAAAAAACTTTTCCAAAATGTAGCTAATCAGTTTTTGGATAAAACACTACCACATATTTTCAATGGTGGTTATGGTGGGGAACATTGGCTGGCTTCCTTTGCAGTATATGCCATGGGGAAATAAGATACATGAATATGGAAGCATCCAGAAAATAATGGTGTTTAACCCAACACATATTGGCTATATCCTGATTGGCATTTAAAGAGTAGGCAAAGACTCAAACAGCGCATTGAGTTTCATGAATACAGTTGTTTCATTTTTGATAACTGCTGAAACAACGATACCATTATCTGTGATTTTATAATCCATATTTACAAAAAGGGTATTCACTATTTCCGGATTCACCATTTGCAAAAACTTGCATTGTGCCGCTTCTCTAAGAAACAATTTCTGTTCGGTGGCTTTTTCCAATAATTCCTTCACCAATTGAATCTGACAAACCCCTGGCAATACAGGCTGTGACGGAAAATGACCTTCAAATATTTTATGCTGGGCATGAATGGATACACTGGCCGAAATTTTTTCAGCGGCTGTTGCAAAAGAATCTATTGTAAATAAATGATCAATTAACATAGGCTTGCAAATGTAATAATTTATCCAAAGGCACTATTTCATATCCCTGCTCTTTGATAAATTGTAATAAACGAGGCAACATGTCCACCGTCACTTTCTGGCTATCGTGAAACAATATAATAGCACCCGGATGCAACTGGCGTTTTACACTCCTAAACAATTTGTCTGCATCCGTTGTCATCGTGTCGAAAGAGCGGATGCTCCATCCAATTGTTTTGTAATTCATGGTCCGCACCGTACGGGCTATGCTGGGTGTGGATACGCCAAACGGTGGTCGAAACCAATTTGTTTTTTGACCGGTCAAGGAGTAGATCAACGCCTGCGTTCTCTCCAGATCCTGCTGCACTTTTTTAGCCGACCAAAAGTCAAAGGAGATAGTATGACTGTAGGAATGATTCCCAATAAGGTGCCCACTATTGTAAATGAGTTGGAACAGATCTTTGTCCATTGAGATATGTTTTCCAATACAAAAAAAGGTGGCTGTCACCTTTTGTGATTCTAAAATGGACAATATTTCCTTCGTATTAGTATTAGGTCCGTCATCAAAACTTAAAGCAATTTTTTTTTCAGTGGTCTTAGCCTTGCAAATGATGGGCATAAAAAAAGATGCCCCCACATAGTAGCTGCCATAGAACAACATCAATAGGTAGCAAATGACCAACAGTAAAAAATACCACCAGGGCACGGGCATAAAAAATGACAAGGTGATAGCATTGGCCATCAGCAGCCCAAAAATGACGGTAGTGATTTTGAATTTTAACATGCAGCAAGCAGATATACAGCAGGGTACTGCAATTTGTAATTATTATAAATCAAGATTCTTTTGGGAGCTTCCTCACCCGGTTTGTGAATTCCATGCCTGAGTATATTTGCCGCCATCCATATAGCAAAGGCTACCGATGTGGGATACTCTCCGCTGAAATTTTTATACCCCGCAAATGGGATATCTGAAAATAGGCTTTGTTGCAGATGGCCATAATGGGCATCGTTTTCCAGGTCTCCGTTTTTACCACAGATTACTAGATCTATATCTGCCACAGAGAGATTATTATCTTCTAAAAAATTGCGGATAAGTATTTCTTCCGGCTGATTGGGTTTGTAAAAACTAGCCATTGCTTCCAGCCTTGCAATAGCTTGCCGGTTCTCATTGTCGGGAGACAACATAAAGAAAGCGGCACCCTCACCGGCCATGGTGCCTTTGGTGCCAGACGGAAACAAACTACTGCTATCTCCATCTTTTTTATATTTTCCAAACCTCCTGATGATGGCATGACTTTTTTCAATGATTTCATCGACTGCTCCAACCAGTACATTCCTGGCATCGCCTTCCTCTATTAGAGAAATGGCATCCAGCATGGCGGCTTCAAAAGAAGAACCCCGATGCACATAAGTATTGTTATAATGATGACACTTTAATTGCAAAGCTATTTGTGCAGTAACGGTATTGTGCGTACTCTGTATAAATGCAGTGGGAGAAAGCAGGGTTTCGTCAAACTCCACCATGCGTGTAAGAAAAGACTCTGTGTCGGCCAGACATCCATAGGCGGTTCCAGCAACAATGGCATCGGGCATTTGCACACTGGCCTGCGACAAACATTCCATAGAGGCGGCCATGCCCATTTTGATAATGCGGCTCATTCGACGGATGAGTTTGGCATCGATATATTTTGCGTAGTCTGGTTCGATGCAAGTCAATCTTTCGCCAGCATACACGGCCGGTTCAGCAATCATTTGCTGAAAGGAGGCCTGTGGTGAAACCGCCGAGGCAGAAAGGATATACACGCTTTTTGCTATAGTCATAAAATGGACAGATGTGTTGCGAATTTAGAATAATTGAAGTATATGAAACCAGGCAAAAAGAGTTAAGTTCTATTTTGTGTCCGCAATCCGCAAAATACCTAGCTAAGTATAAAAAATAGTTATCTTTCCCGAATGAAGATGCGCCCGGAAAAATATTTGCGATATCTGTATCTGCCCAATCTGATGGAGCTGTTTGGAACGGCACGTACCAAAGAGATATTGTCGATCAATCCCACCATCATTCCCGTTCGTGAAGAGGCTGCCAAGGTGGTCATTTCGGCCTATGTATATAATAAGGAGGAGATAAAAGAATACAAAAATATTTCAGTGGACGAAGCACTTAAACTGAAATGTAACGATCATATTATCTGGATAAATGTGGACGGGCTTCGAAAAGATGATGTGGACCGGATAGGCGATCAGTATGGGATCAACCAATTGTTGCGCGAAGACATTTTGAGCATCAATCAGCGGCCAAAAGTGGATGAAGTGGATGAGATTCTGTTCAGTCTGATGGATATGCTCTACTACAATGTAGAAAAAAGAACCATCGAGCAGGAGCAAATAAGTCTTGTACTTGGAAAAAGGGTGGTGCTTACTTTTCAGGAAGATCCGGAACGCGATCTTTTCAATCCGTTGCGGGAACGATTGAAACTGCCAACCAGTAAAACCCGAGGCAAAGAGGCCGATTATTTATACTACACCCTGATAGACACCATTGTCGATTATTATTTTGTGGTGATGGATAAGCTCCGCGATAATATCGAAGACATGGAAGAAGATATTATCAGAGGCACCGACAAGCGATCGCTGGCTAGAATCAACGTACTCAGAAAAGAATTGATCGTGCTAAAAAGAGGCATCTTCCCGGTAAGGGAAGTAGTGGCCGGCATCATCAAAAGCGACAGCGAACTCCTCACCGAATTCAATGTTCGGTTCTACAAAGACGTGTACGACCATATCGTGCAGGCCATAGACCTGGTAGAAAACTACCGTGATATGATATTAGGCATGCAGGATCTGTACATCAGCAACGTGAACCTGAGAATGAACGAAGTGATGAAAGTGATGGCAATAGTTACCTGCCTGCTGGCACCTGCCACGGTCATCGGTGGCATCTTCGGCATGAACTTTCAGGTGATCCCGCTGAGCGAGCACCACTGGGGATTTTGGATTGCCGTAGCGGTCATGTTTGGCATTCCAATACTCATGCTTTTAATTTTCAAAAAACGAGGATGGTTTTAGACACTGGTCTGGCCGAAAGTTTTTTTTCTCTGCTGCAGAACAATTGGCCTCTTTCGTGCAGCTTGTCCGCCGCAGTGGATCGCACGCTTGTACTGTAGTGCATTTGACATCCAAGATGGCCGGCATCAAACCTGATTTCAAATATCCTTCTTTGAAGTGAAATAACTACAAAATATCGTATTGCAAAATGGTACCCTTTACAGTGAAACAACTGGTATCCTTTGCACTGAAATAAATGGTATACTAAATGGTGAAATATCCACGAAGGGCATTGGCTGGTGTCGATGAAAACGTTCCTAAGCCTGTTGAAGGAACCGGATTGCAAACCTGTCCCGATGTATAGAGGGAAAGCCTAGTCGTTTTTCATAAGGGCTTTATACGTTTATTTTAAAGCTTGATTATTGGAGGCTTTTTCAATCTGCTAATGTTTAGCAGGAGTCTTTTTTGCATTTTTTTGAGGGTATAATTTTTTATTTGTAACATTTCGACAAATCTTGTATTTATATATTAGATGGAATTCGAAAATTTATATAAAATGTACTCACAAAAAATATTCAGAGTTTGTCTTGGATATTTCAATGATGTTGACAAAGCCAAAGATGTCACTCAAGATGTTTTTATTAATGTTTTTGAAAATTTAAAAACACTTAAACATTACGAAAATGTTTCAGGTTGGATTTATCGTATTGCTAGTAATAAATGCTTAAGACAGATTGAAAATGAGAAACGTATTCAGTTGGTAGATCACTATGATGTTTTTAAAATAGAAGATATTGAAAACTCCACAAAGGAGGAACGGTTCATAAAACTACATCAATGTATTTCTAGTTTGCCAGAGATTGATAGAATTATTATTGGTTTATACTTGGAAGATCTTTCCCAAAAAGACATTGCAGAAGTTGTTGGATTAAGTCATGCAAATATTAGAGTTCGAGTTCATAGAATTAAAGAAGTTTTAACTGAAAAAATGCAACACAATGAGTAATGATTTTGACGATATAAAAAAGATCTGGTTAACTGTGGCTACTAATCAAGATGCAGAGTTTAAAAACTTAGAAAAAAGTATCCATTTACTTAGAAAAAATAGAAAACAAAACATTTATTATTGGTCTATTTCAATGATTTTGTTCTCTTTAATGATATTTGTTTATGTGGTATATACAGATAAATTAGATAGCATTTACGAAAGTATTTCCGAGTTTATCCTACTTTTTATTGGGATGTTTTTGTTTTGGTATTCATGGAAGTCAATTAACAGACAGAAAAAGGAATTCTTATTAAGCAGTTCGGATTTTGTTAAAGATTTGCAGAAGAAAGAAAGTGTAAGAATGAAAAAACAACTTCAATTGATCTGCGTATCGGCAAGTTTTCTATGCTTATCAATGTTCTTTCAATTTTTAAGTAATTTTCTTCAATCTCAGACAGTATTTATCCTTGCTAGTCTAAGTTTGTTACTGATTATCTTGCTTGTTTGGTTCTTTTTTAAACCTTTATTCTATAAAAATTGGATGAATAAAAATGAGAAAAAGTACCAACACCTCTATAAGATTTTAAATAACATAAACGCTATCAAATTATGAAAAAATTATTTTCAGTATTAGTAATTATCTTCATTTTTGGCATCTCTTTCGGACAAACTAAATCGCTCCAGTACAAAGATGTAAAAAGAAAATACATACTTTATACACCCAAAAACTATGATTCAACAAAAATATATCCCATCGTTTTTAACTTTCATGGTGGGGGAATGACTCCTGCGGAACAAATGCTATACACGGGTATGAATCAAACGGCCGATAACTACGGCTTTATTGTTGTCTATCCAAAAGGAATTAAGGAAGATTGGAATGTGGGTTTTGAAACTTCTTACAAGGAAGGAACTGATGATATCGGTTTCGTTGATGCTTTATTAACCCAAATACAAAAAGACTATAAAATAGATGATAAACGAGTGTTTGCAACAGGATTGTCTAGAGGCGGATTTTTTTGTTATAGAATAGCCGCCGAACTTCCCAATCGTTTTAGTGCTATAGCAGCTATTGGAGCTACTTTGCCAAATTCAGTAGCTATAAATAATCCAATAAAAAAGGAAATTGGAGTATTAATAGTACATGGTAAAGCGGATAAAATAGTAAATTTTGAAGGAAAAAAAGATGCCTATCTCTCTGCAACAGAAACGTACAAATATTGGAAAATGCCTTCATTTTCCAAGGAAACTAAGAAAACAATTAACAAAGTTCCTAATGATGATACAACGATCGAAATCTTAGAATCTAGTAACACCAATAAAACGGTTACTCTTATTTCTATTGAGAATGGAGGGCACACTTGGCCAGGAGCAAATGACTTTAATATTGGTTTGCCGATTGGTAAAACCTCGAAAGAGTTGGATATTAATGAATATATGTGGAAGTTTTTTGAATCTCAAAATTAAACCATCTCTTTGATTTTTTTAATCTGAATTTTCAGAAATTTTTTTTATTATCATGACTAACGTAAATCCATGGACTTAATAATCAAGCAGATGCTAGTCCAAGGTCTTCAGAAGTCAAGTCAAATATCTGAATTTGTTTTCGTATTTTTTTGGCAATGCCAAGGTTTCTTTTTTCGTCAAGGAATAAATATGGCGTGGGATGATTGTAGAGGATATTTTTGACGATCATATTCCAAATAATTACAGCGAGCTTTCTGGTTGTGGCAGTAACTGCAGTGTTTTTCCTTTTTTAAAATTTAGTCTTCTAAAAAAATCAACAAGCCATCCTTCTTTCAACTGGCCTATGGTATTGGCCGCATTTCTGAAGGCTATCTTTAAGCGGACACTCTCTTGGGTGTGTGATTGGATAGTGTTTTAGCTCCGCTGATTTTATTGTTGGGAGCCAGTCGAAGCCAGGAGGTAAATTGTTTTGCTGTTTCAAATTTTTTAATTCCTTCAATCCCTACTTCGCTGATAAGAGACATAATGATTTTATCATTGAACCCTTCAATGGCCATCAGGTCTATTCCTTCAAAATACTGATAGCCCGATTAGTTCATATCGGTGTTGCGGATCCCGTTTTTGTTTTTCTTTTGAAAGGGTTTTTATCGGCGATGTGTTGTTTTTTATTGTCGCTTTTGTCAATGATATTTTTGATGATTTGATTGATCTGTTTGTCCGAATCACCAATTTGTGCTTGCAAGTGCCTTGGGCACGGCAGGTTGGCTTTGTATGTTGCCCGTGTGCCTGCCCAAAGTACCTGACTTGCAGCGTTGGCTAATAGGAGAATGTCAACCCTGCACCAAAACCCATGTCGCTGTCATAATGTGTCCGTACAGAAAAGTTACGGGCAAAAATGTAATTAAGTCCAGCCATATATTCTTTGTCTGTGTTAACCATAAATGCAAAGCGAAGTCGTTTTGTTACAGGAATGTCTTCTCTCATTAATTGCAAACGAACTATGCCATCAGTGAAAATCTCTGTCTGAAAGCGAACTAACATAGGCAATGTATAATTAACACCTGCGCTAAGTACAGCCCTGTTGTCTTTCGTATTAGTTTGTCCAAATAGATTTTTTTCTTGTTCGTCAATGCCCATTTTTCTGTAACGCCAGTCAAAGCCAATAAAAGGCATCAGCCATTGCATTTTGCCCAAGTACCTGCCAACATGAGTTTCTGTTTCGTAGCCGTGCATGTCGTGATAACCCAAACGCCATTCGCTACCAATGCTCCAACGGGTATTTTGCAACATCATTTCTCCATCGTTGCCATTTGTGGCAATATCGTTTTGAAACATGAAGTGCATTTTCCTGTCGTCAGCAAAAAGTTTGCGTTGTGCCAATTTAGGGTTAGGTATTAAGGGGTTTGGCTGTTGGTTTTGATAACTAAAAACCCTGCCCATACCACTCATCATGTGGTACAAAATATGGCAATGGAAAAACCAATCGCCTTCCACATTTGCATTAAATTCCAATGTGTCTGTTTCCATTGGCATAATATCAATAATGTTTTTTAGCGGCGCATTTTCACCTTGTCCGTTGAGCACTCTAAAGTCATGTCCATGCAAGTGCATAGGATGCCGCATCATGGAACCATTGTATATTATCAACCGCAAATTTTCCCCTTTCTTCACCAGTATTTTATCAGCTTCAGAAACTACTTTATTATTCATGCTCCATACATAGCGGTTCATATTTCCCGTTAATTCAAAGTATAATACTTTAACAGGAGCATCGGGCAAAGTTGTTTTTTCAGGCGACTTCAACATGGCGTAATTAAGTGTTACAATGTCTGCAAGTGCATTGGCATTATATCGGTTTGGGTCTGCCTCACCCCCCACCCTCTCCAAAGGAGAGGGAGCCTTTGCATCGCCTGTTATTTCAGGGTACATTACCACATTCATATCCATTTGGTTCAGGCTCATGTTCATTCCCATATCATCCAAATCACCATTCATTTTCATCATGTCATTCATCATCTTCATGCCTTCAAAATATTTTAATCGTGGTAGTGGAGATGTAAGTTGTTTGATGCCGTTGCCCATATAATAAGATGCTGAATTGGTTCTGTCTTCTGTTGTTGCTAAAAATTCGTAAGCTGTGCTGTCCGCAGGAATGGTAACCACCACATCGTAAGTTTCTGACACCGCAATTATCAACCTGTCCACTTCAACTGGCTCCACATCGTTACCATCATTTGCAACAACGGTAATTTTGCCACCTGCATAAGTAAGCCAAAAGTAAGAGGAGGCTCCACCGTTTGAAATACGAAGCCTTACTTTATCCCCTGCCTTTAATTGCTTTCCGTCAATACTTTTTATGTCGGTACTTGGGCTGCCATTCATTAAAATTTTATCATAGTACACATCGCTTACATCCATTGCCAACATTCGTTTCCATTCGTTTTTTAGTTTGGTTTTGAAATGTCCTGCTTTTATTGCTTCAGCATAACTTTGTGTTGCATTTTTTTTGATAGCAAACCAATCAGAAGCATTGTGTAACATTCGGTGTACATTCTCTGGTTTGTAGTCGGTCCATTCACTTAAAACAATAGAAACTGTTGGTAAATCATCTATACCTTTTCTGAATGTAGAGTCGGTTTGTTTTTTCAGCATTACAAAGTTTCCGTACATCCCAATTTGTTCCTGCAAACCCGAATGGCTGTGATACCAATGTGTGCCGGTTTGGATAATCGGGAATCGGTAAATGTGTGTTGTGTTTGGCTCAATAGGCATTTGCGTAAGGTTAGGTACACCATCTTCTTTGTTGGGCAAAAATAATCCGTGCCAGTGCAAAGAAGTTTCTTCGTCTAATTCATTGTGTACATAAATTTCTGCTGTGTCGCCTTCGGTAAATGTGAGTGTGGGCATGGGTATTTGCCCATTTACTGCAATGGCTCTTTTTTGTATTCCTGTAAAATTTACAATGGTATCTTTTACATACAAGTCGTAACGAACAACCTTTTGAGCAAATAAATTAGATATGAGTAGCGTAAAAAGTATTGCTAACGGCAACACCTTTTTGCAAAGAGTTTTCTGTATAGCCATTTTAAAAATTTCATTTATGTAAGGTTAAAAAGGGCATAGCTATTTTTATAACTATGCCCTTTGTTTTTATTGCTTAATTGTTTCAACTGTTTTTCCGCAAGTAAGCATTTGTGAACCATAGTAAGGGTTCTTTACACCGCTTTCTTTGCTTAACCAGTTTGCACCTTTGCCATCGTTAGCCATTGGGCAAAACTGATAGTAAACAGTTTCGGATGGTTTAGCAACTTTAATTAACTCATACATATTTTTTGAAAGGCTCATAAAATGGTCTCTCTGGTGTGCAATGTCTTTTGTGCCGTTTATATGTTCTGCATCTTCCTTTAGGTCGTTCAGGATTTTCATCCAAACTGTATGCACATTCATTGACAGCTTATCCATCTTTACGGCATTGATGGCTGTTTGCAAATCTTTTGCTGTTGCCGATGCTGCATTTCCATCTGTTTTTACCAATGCGTCTTTCAGTAAAAAATAATTATCAAACACTGGTGCCAACTGGTTTGTTTCCTGTGCTCCATTGTTCATTTCATCATGCTGGTGGTTAGCATGATTTTGTTTGGGTGCTGTTGTGTCCTTTGCAGGTTGTGTTACCATTGCTGTTTGCTTTTTCTCTCTATCGTATTTGCAACAGCCAGGTAATTTATTGTAAGCTGCATCAGGAGCAAGAAAACTTTGATTGTCGTAACCTGCATGAGCAATGTTTTTTAATACATCATCCAAAGTTGTTTTTTTACTGTCGTAGGTTATGGCTGCCATTTTGGTCTCTTCTTTCCAATCGGCTTTTGATACTTTCTTTTTATTGGCGGCTTTTTCAATGGTGGTTTCACACATGTCGCAATTGCCATAAACTTTTACGGTTTCAGTTTTAGCATTTTTTATTTGAGATTGACAAGCGGTTGTTGAAAATAGAACAACTGCACTTGCTAATAGTATTCCTTTCATTGTCTTTAATTTAATTAGTGATTGATAAAATACACATAAACCCAATACACTTCAATAGTGTCGGCAAATGGTTAACTATCCAACAATCAAACTAAAAAAACACAATGTAAAATATAGAGCCGTTCTCTTGGAATTTTCGGCGGAGCATTAGAAACTGGAAAGTTAAGAGAAACCGAAGTTGCTATGAAGCTAAAATCAGCTATCGGTGTAACTAATGCTGGTGATTCTACCAACTGAAAATATTGAGCAACTGCACTTTTTTGATGGTCGGTTTTTAGCTTAATTTGCTTGTGTTCGTCTTTGCAGCAACCACCTTTCTTTTCCTTCATTCCACATTTGCCGCATTTCTTATCTTTTTCTCCGTGCCATAAACTCCAGCCAACAAACTCGTTCATGCAGTAGTGCATGTGAATAGTTGCTCCCATGGTTGCAAAACCATAGGTAAGAAGCATGAATATGACAACTATTTTTTTCACTCTTGCAAAGATATATCTTTAAAATTAACTGATTTACAGCATCGTAATCAACATAATTCCACTCATGGCTATCATTAGCAGGTCTTCAATTATCGTTACTGTACTCATAGGCAGATTGAAAACTGCACCCAAACAAGCACATTGTATTTTACGTTTATTGAATACGCTTTGTAATACGCCAATAATGCTGGCTGCCATTACAATTAGTGTAACAAGATTTGTGATTAGAGGTTGAAAATTGGTCGCATAAGCAATGCCTAATCCCAACTCAATAAAAGCATAGATATAAGCCCATGCTTTTATTTTTTTGGCTATAATGTCATACATGCTGTAGCTTTCAGCAAAGCCATTTAAGTCAAGCATTTTAAAGAACGAAAAGGTAAGAAAGAAGCCTGCCATAAAAATATTCATGGCTTGCATCCAATGAAATGTATTTTGATGTGTTGCTGAAATAGTGGCTATTGTGGTTATGTAACCAAAAATTAATAAGATAGGTTTGTAAGTTGCCAGCCAACTTTTAGCTTGTTCGGCTGCTTCGTTGTGTTCCATTGCGGTAATGGCATATTTTTTATCTAATGCAGTTTGAAAAGTGGATAAAGCAATATGCTTATCCATTGAAATAGTTGCCGTTTGAGTGTCTTTTGAAACTTCTACTTCGGTAACATTTGGCAACATTAATAGGCTGCTTTTTACTTTGGCTTCGCAACTTCCGCAAGTCATGCCTGTTACTTTATATGTATGTGTCATTGTATTTTGTTTGACACAAAGGTAATTTGGGCTTACGGCGCAGTTGTTGTGGAATTTTGTATTAGAGTTGTAAGATTTACAGTTCTTCTATGTTTTTGCGTTTGTGTTCCTTAAGGGATTTAAAGTGGCTGGGAGTAAAGCCTGTTACTTTTTTAAATTGGTTAGATAAATATGCAACGCTACTATAACCCAACTGGTAGGCAATTTCTGATAAAGTCAGTTCGTCATAAACAATCAATTCCTTTACTCTTTCTATTCGCTGGCTGATAAAATATTTTTCAATCGTAGTGCCTTCTACTTCTGAAAACAGGTTGCTTAAATAATTGTAGTCTTGGTGAAGTTGGGAACTTATAAATGCAGATAAATTTGTTTTTAGGTCTTGGTCAGAATGATGAACCAATGCTACAATTGCGTTTTTAATTTTTTCAATAATTTGACTTTTCTTGTCGTCAATCAATTCAAAGCCCAACGATTTTAATGCTGTGTCCAACTGTGATAATTGGTCTTTTGATATATCTCCTTCAATTTCCACTTCGCCCAAATTGACAGATAGGGGGTAGAAACCCTTACTTTTCAATTGGGCTTCTACTGCCATTTTGCATCTGCTGCAAACCATATTCTTAATATAAAGTTTCATGTTTTCTGTCCAACGATTGGAGTTTGCAAATTTATTAAAAGCCAACGGTAATCTGTCAAACTAAAGACTGCTTGCCATGTGTTGGCAATTGTAGCGGGTTGGAATGTAAAACCCCAAAGTGTTCGCATCAGGATGTGATAATTTGGGTGGGGATATAGATTTTACGGTAATCCAGTTCGTGGGGTGTAATAATAATTTTTGGCGATCCCACTACATTTGCTCTAAGTTCTTTAATCGAAATTTCATTACCATTCATTTAAAATGTATTTTGATGAAAGGCAAAAGTGGGGAGGATTGGCGGAGTGCAGGCTCGCTGGCACTGTTTCTTGAACAGACCAATTATCGCATTATACTAAAAGCTCTATCTTCGAAGCCGTACCCAATTCTGGAAAACAAAAAACTGACCAAGAGAGTATATTCGTTTTCGTTTCGGTGGAGCAGAATATTTCTTGTGGCATAGAACAACAAAAAATTCATAAATGAATCGAAAGTGTTTACTACTTAGCTTTTTCTTATTAGGAGCTTCCCTCCTCTTATATTCTCAAACGTTTGAGAACACCACCGACCGAACAGGCAAAAGGCTCTTGAAGGGATTTGTGACTGATAGTATCCTGATGGCGGATACCCAAAATTTTGGATGGTTTGGTGAGCAGGAAAAAATGTATACGCCGGCAGATGCCGTGATAAAGTCCTTTGCTGCCAACAAGGACAGTGTAAGTTATATGGTGTTCTTTGGCACATGGTGCGCAGATTCGCATTATTTGCTTCCGAGGTTCTTTAAAATTATAGCCCAGGCCGGCGTGGACAAAAGCCGGATCACTATGTTTGCGCTGGACAGAACTAAGAAAGATGCCGCACATTTTGCGGACAATTTCAGCATAGCTCATGTGCCTACTATTATTGTTTTAAGAAATGGAAAAGAAACCGGCCGTGTGGTGGAGTATGGTACTACTGGTAGGTTTGACGAAGAGTGGGCAAGGATTGTAGGTGTGCAGCAATAACCAAGGAGATAGCAAATGCTTTCTCAATATCCTGAGGGCCCACTATGATGAGTGGGGACAATGATTTTTTTCGTTTATGTGGGATGCTATATGCACCACAAATAAACTGAGCGTAGCAATTTCGATGCTATTTGTTCAAGAGCCGGGAAAATAGTGATCTATGCTGTTTCGGGTTTGGCATGTCCGGCGATGCTAATGGTAGTGGAGGTGCCTGCCATGGCAATACCCAGATCGTTCATCAGTGATAGAATATCCAGACTTAGTTTTTGTTTGGTGGCATTGAAGAAATCGGCACTTTGAGGAGCCGTATAGAAGTCGGATGTAATGATGATGGCATTGGGTGCCAGATTGTTCAGGTAAACATGGAAGTTTTGGATATCCGGAACCGTCATGAGTTTTTTGATGCCGGAAATGAGGGCTTCTATTTTTGGGGGAGCTGTATCGGGCACTATTTCCAACCTGAAATCGCCGCGATACTGGGTGCGGTTGCTAAGATTGTCCACAATGCTGTCCACCATTTGTTTGTTGGGCACAGTTACATAGGTTTTGGCTTCTGTGCGGATGCGGGTGCTACGCAATCCGATATTTTCTATAGTGCCACTTACACCATTTATTTTTACGGAGTCGCCGGTTCCAAAGGGCTTGTCGAAGAAAATAACAAAGGAGGCAATAAAATTTTCAAGGCTTTCTTTTAGAGCGAGTGCCACGGCGGCTCCCACTATGCTGAGTCCTGTTACCAGACCTTTTATATCATAATTAAACGTATATTTTAGAATCAATAACAGCCCCACCAATCCGATGAGTACTTTGATGACATCTTTAAAAAAATAGACCAATTGGTGTTTGCCATGTTCCTCATCATTTAAGTATCGTTCTTTGATAAGCAGGGTGGCAAAGTCGATGCATTTAATCAAAAACCTGAAAAAAGAGATGATTAAAATGGCTGAACTGACCATTCGAAATAGTTCTTTCAAATTCAAATGGTAAATGGTGATATCAAGCTTGTGCGGAAAATTTAGTTTATCCAAAGCCACAACTATAATAAAGACGATGATAAAAAACCCGAGCGGCCTGGCCACCTGATCACGGAAGGCCGTTTTGTTGATGTCTTTATACCTTTTTATGATGAGGTAAGAAATGAAAAGGGCAATATACCGGGCAATAAAACGCTTAAATAAAAACCCTAGCAGGATAATGGCCAACGCAATAGTATATTCCCGAAGGGTATTGTCAAAATAAATCTGATCTAAAAATTCATGCATGCTTATCTTATTACTTTTGTCAAAAATATACACGGAATGCTTACGGAATTGTAAAAGTTTTTTGGCGATGCTATACCTTTAACGCCGAAAATAACGGAAACAATGGCAGATTGGGAAGGTAAATCCAAAGGCAACAAAACAGGATATGGTATTTTTATTGGCATACTTAAAACAATGGGCGTGTTTCCAGCCTACTGTCTGTTGGTGTTTGTGGCGGCCTATTATTTTTTGTTTAGCTGGACCTCTTCACGGCATATTCTGTATTTGTTTCGAAGAAGACTGGGCATGGGCTTGGGCACTTCCTTAGTGAAACTGTATAGTAATTATTTTTGGTTTGGGCAGGCAATCATCGATCGCATTGTGATGATGGCAGGGGTCAAAAACCGCTTTACTTTTAATTTTGATGGGGAGGAGCATTTGCATCAAATGGTAGCCGATGGCAGGGGTGGGTTACTGTTGAGTGGGCATATTGGAAACTGGGAAATTGCAGGGCATCTGCTGAAACGACTAAATACAAAAATTAATATTGTGATGTTTGACGGAGAGCATCAGCAATTGAAGCAATATCTTGAAAACACTACGGGTCAGCGCAATGCAAATATTATTGTGATTAAAGACAATATCTCGCATGTGTATGAAATCATGGAAGCACTAAATAAAAATGAATTGGTGTGTATGCATTCCGACCGGTTTTTGCCTGGTAATAAAACCTTATCGACAGATTTTTTAGGACAGGGCGCCCTATTCCCTCAGGGTCCGTTTGCACTTGCTTCCAAGTTTGATGTTCCGGTTTCTTTTGTTTTTGCAACCAAGGAATCATTCACCCAATATCATTTTTTTGCCACACCCGCTATCGTTTTCAGAAGGCAAAAGGAGAGCAGCGCGGAATCTATTTTGATCAGGTTTGTGGAGGCTATGTCGCAAAAGGTAAAAGCCTATCCTACCCAATGGTATAATTATTATGATTTCTGGAAGAAGTAGATACCCAATTTAGGGGAGACAAATACTCCTCAACATTCCTTACTTTTATCGCCCTTATTCAGGAAAACATGAGTATCACAACCAATATATTACCCTATATTCCGCAGCGAGCCCCGTTCATCATGATCAGTACGCTGGAAACCTGTGATGACCTGGGTGCCACAACTACCTTTGATGTGTCGGAAGACAATATTTTTGTGCAGCAACATAAACTAACTGAGCCTGCTCTGATAGAAAACATTGCACAAACTGCTGCCGCCAGAATAGGATTTATCTGTCAGCAAGAGAAAAGACCGGTACCGGTAGGATATATAGGGGCCGTTCAAAACCTAAAAGTCAATCAACTTCCAGCGGTACAATCTAAGCTGACAACACAGATAAGCATCAAGCATCAAATTTTTAGTGCTACGATAATAGAGGGCAGGATTTTTGAAAACGAGAAACTTATTGCCCAATGCGACATGAAAATCTTTATTTCTGAATAATTAAAACTCCAAACGATGAAGCATCTTTTTACAAAATTCTCTTTGTTGTTGATCTCTTTAGTGCTATGCTTTTCTGCCAATGCACAATCTCTTAGCGAGGTATTAAACAACACCGAAACACCTATTTTTTATTATGGAATTGATTTTACCAAAACCAAGCTAATCAACGATCCGGAAGCCAATCCAAGCGATATCGTTTCAAGACAATTTGCGGGTCTGAATGCCCTGATGATAAATGAAGCAAAAAAGTACGATATTGCCGGAGCATTCAGAAGGTCAGATTTGCCAAGCGACCTGAGCATTATAAACAAAAGAAATGAAAAGGCAGACCCCGACAAGTTGATGTCCACCAATACCAGCGACTTTAACCGTTTGAAAGAAAGTGATATTCAAACTTTGATCAAGGGTTTTGACGGTGGCGGTAAATCCGGAGCTGGTCTGTTATTTGTGGTGGATGCTTTGAGCAAAACAAATAAAGCAGTTTCTTTGTGGGTGGTTTTGTTTGACATCAAATCAAAAAAAGTGTTGATGGCCAAATGGATGGAAGGAGAAGTAGGGATGGGGTTCAGTTTTAGAAACTACTGGGCAACCGGGTTAAAGAAAGTTATTGACAAAATTAAAAAATCAGAATATAGCAAGTGGAAGTCGGAGTAACTAAAACATTAAGTCATACTACAGAAATTCTGATTCGCTTCAACGAAGCCGATCCCCTGGGCATTGTGTGGCATGGCCACTACATTCGCTATTTTGAAGATGGGCGGGAAGCCTTTGGAAAAAAATATGGCATTGGCTATATGGATTTTATTAAGCAAAATGTGGTTGTACCCATTGTTCATACTGAATGTAACTATAAACGCAGTTTGAGGTTTGGCGATAGTGTAATGGTTGAAAGCATTTACAAACCAACCGAAGCTGCCAAAATTGTATTTGACTACAAACTCTATAATGTTGCTGACGGATTGTTAGTTGCTACTGGCACCACCACTCAGGTGTTCCTGGAAAAAGAGTCACAAACGCTTTTGTTGAACAATCCTGTTTTCTTCGAAGAATGGAAAAAGAGTCATGGAGTTTTCTAGCCAGATGCATAGCCAGTACATTATATCAGATAATATTTTTTCGCCTCTGGGGGAAACAACTTCCACCAATTTTGAGGCAATAAAAAATGGAAGCACCGCTGTAAAAAGGCAGGAGGATTTATCGAAAAGCGATGTGCCGTTTTACGCAGCTCTTATTGAAAATTTGATCGAAGACACTGGGTATACCAAGTTTGAACAATTGATTATTCAATCAGTATCAAATGCATTGACCGGTTCGGATGTAGATGTGCAAAGCGAAAAAACACTGATGATCATTTCATCCACCAAAGGCAATATCAGTCTTTTGGAGAATAACAAAATTGATGAAGCACTCAAAGAGCGAATTAGTTTCAGTACTTCTTCTAAAAAGATACAGAACCATTTTGGTCTCAAACACCAGCCACTCGTGGTGTCGCAGGCTTGCATCTCCGGCTTAGTGGCACTCATTTCTGCCAGACGGCTGATGCAGAATGGTCGGTTCGAAAACATAATTGTTACAGGTGCCGATACCATTTCCAGGTTTATTCTTTCCGGGTTTCAGTCTTTTCATGCAGTCAGTGATGCGCTTTGCAAACCTTTTGATGCGAATCGAAATGGCATTAATTTGGGGGAAGCTGCTGCAACGGTAGTGCTTTCGGTGCATGCACCTAAAACTCAGGATCCTATTATTCGAATTACGGGGGGAGGCATCAGCAACGACGCCAATCATATTTCAGGTCCTTCCAGAACAGGAGCAGAACTTGCACATGCTATGGACATAGCCATACGAGAATCCGGAGTAGCTAAAAGCGCAATTGATTTCATTTCTGCTCATGGCACGGCCACCGTGTACAATGACGATATGGAGAGCAAAGCCATTACCATAAACGGATTGAATAAAGTGCCGCTAAATAGTCTTAAAGGATATTATGGACACACACTCGGTGCAGCCGGTATTTTAGAAACAGTGATTAGCCTACAGTCTTTGCGGCAAAATATCCTGATTCCCACCAAGGGTTTTGAAACCCCTGGAACGGAAGAGCCAGTAAATGTCTGCAACGAGTTGCGTCATACAGCTTTGAATATTTTTCTAAAAACGGCCTCTGGTTTTGGGGGATGCAATGCCGCTATAGTGGTAGAAAAATCACCCTAGAAAGGGGGGTTTCTGCAACAGAATATTAAGAACATTGGGTATAAATACCAATATATTTATAGAAAAGAATTGCCCATCAATATTTTTTTTCGCAAAGGAGAATTTGTCTCGGGCGTTCCAACAGACCAACTAAAAAATAAAAACTATTCGGATGAAATTGTACAAAAAAGATAAAAGAACCGCATTGGATGCAAAGCACTATGCACAGGTTATTGCCCATGGACCCATTGTGTTTCAGGTGGCCCGACTGTTGCGCAACAAGGGCATTCTAAAGGAAGTGGAAGATGCTAAATCAGGAATCACCCTGGTGGACCTGGTGGAAAAAACAAAGTTGCCTGAATATGGAGCCAGAGTGCTGATAGAAGCTGGCCTTGGAATGGAGTTGCTCACTGTGGACGAGAATGGAAAATATTTTCTTGCCAGAACAGGGTATTTCATTTTGCACGATCCGCTGACCAATGTGAATATGAATTTTGTACATGACATTTGCTACAAAGGGTTATTTCATCTAGAGGAGTCCATTGATACTGGTAAGCCAGTCGGACTAAAAGAATTGGGGAATTGGAACACCGTGTATGAAGGGCTTTCCCAATTGCAGCCTCACCAGCAGAAGAGCTGGTTTGAGTATGATCATTTTTTCTCAGATATCGCATTTCCGTCTGTGCTTAAACACATTTATAAGCCTGAGAATAATTTAAAAAGGTTATTGGAAATTGGTGGAAATACTGGCAAGTGGGCACTTGTATCTACTAAGTTTGATAAGGACGTGAGTATCACCATCATGGATTTGCCCGGCCAGGCCGCCATGGCAAAGAAAAATATAGAAGATCTGGGACTTGGTGATCGGGTGGATTTTTATCCCGCCAATGTATTGGATGAAGACGTGCAGTTCCCCACAGGATATGATGGCGTGTGGATGAGTCAGTTTCTGGATTGTTTTTCAGAGGATGAAATAGTTAGTATTATGCAGCGCTGTGGAAAAGCCATTCATGAGGATGGAGCCATTTATATTCTGGAAGCTTTTTGGGATAATCAGCGTTTTGAAACCTCAGCATTTTGTATTCAGCAACTCTCTCTTTATTTCACCGCCATCGCCAATGGAAACAGTCAGATGTACGACAGCAGAGTGTTTAAAAAAAGTATTGAAAAAGCTGGGTTTGAAATTGTGGAGGAAATAGATGGAATCGGCTTGAGCCACACACTTTTAAAATGCAAGAAAAAGCCTTAACCGAAATTAAGGACAAACAGGTGTTTAAATATTTTTTTCAGTAAAAAACTTTTAATGTATCTTCCACCGCCATAAATATTGAATACATGCTAAAGCATAAAACTTCGGTATTGTTTGTGAACAATTCAGGGAAAGAAAAGAAAGCTCTTCAAGTACCCACATCAATACTGCTGTCATGGAAAAAATATTTGATTGCTTTCGTGGCCATAATCATTTCGCTTTGCGGAATATTATGCTTTATTGTTTTCAGGCAGACCAGTGCATTTTACTCAGGAGCATTTAGTGCAAAACTGGAACGTGCCAATCAGATAAAGCGAGAGGTAGATCTGGAGAAAGTAAAAGCATCCTTTAAATCTATCGACCAAAATATCCGGGTGATAAACCAAATGTTGGTAGAACGTGGTTTCCCTCAACAAACACTAAAAAATGCCGGAGGACCAGACGACTTTGACATTACCGACGTAAATGAGATTGCCTCTTTTTATGATAAAGAGTTGGCCAGAATGGAGGCGATTTTAAGCGAATCACCTATTGGCCGGCCACATCATGGTGAACAGACCTCTGGGTTTGGCTATCGGTACAATCCATTTGGAAGTGGCACACTAGAAGGTCATAAAGGGTTGGATTTTAGTGGTGATTCAGGGGATCCGGTGAGAACCACTGCCGATGGAGTGGTGGAGTTTGCCGGGGTAAAAGGAGGGTATGGAAATTGTGTCATCGTTAGGCATAAAAGCGGCTACGAAACACTATATGGACATCTTTCCCGCATTTTGGTAAAACAAAATCAGAAAATAGAAACGGGTTATGAAATTGGCAAATTGGGAAGTACCGGAAGAAGCACCGGCCCTCATTTGCATTATGAAGTAATAAAAGACGGTATAAAAATAGACCCTGCCAGATTTACCAAATTGTAGCAAAGTATGTTCAACAAAACCAACTCGAAGCCAGAGAAGTCTACCTTAGACAACATTCCCATTAACACAGTAATAGATGAAGGGATGCTGGTGAAAGGAAATATTACAGGAGATGGTGCCATTCGGGTGGATGGAAAAATAGAAGGGGACATTGAACTCACCAAGGGTATTGTATTAGGCGAAAAGGCTGTAGTTGCCGGAACCATCAAGAGTAATATTATTGTAGTACATGGTAAACTCAAGGGCAACCTGAGTTGCAAGTATTTGTATGTGAAAAGTACAGGCGTAATAGATGGTGATATTGAAGTGGGTGCTTTTGAAGTGGAGTTGGGAGGTAAGTACAATGGCACCTTAAAAATGAAAGAAGGAAACGACCTTACGGTGAAGGAAGTGGATAAGCCACCGCCTGCCGTACCCAAAAAATAAGCAAATAAGACGATTAATTTGAAAGGCCACTGATTCAGTGGTTTTTCTTTTTTACTATTTTTTCGCCAATGAATTTATCCTTTAACTTCACAAAAATTTAAAAAAAGGTATGCAAACGATAAAGACTGATGTATTGATAATTGGAGCGGGTCCGGCAGGTACAGTAGCAGGTGCTTTGGTGAACAAAGCCGGATTCAATGTGTATGTGGTGGAGAAAATGAAGTTTCCCCGTTTTGTCATTGGAGAAAGCTTGTTGCCTCGTTGCATGGAAGCGTTGGAAGAAGCTGGTTTGCTGGAAAGTGTGTTGCAGCAAGGCTTTCAGCGAAAGACTGGGGCCAAGTTTGTAAGAGATGGAGTGATTTGTGATTATTCTTTTTCCGATCAGTTCACAGATGGCTGGGATCATGCCTATCAGGTTACCCGTGCCGATTTTGACCTGGCTTTGGCCAATGGTTTGCAGGCTCAGGGAGTGCCAGTACATTATGAAACATCGGTTACGGCCATTCAGTTTCGGGAAGATGGATCTTCTATAACCACTTTGGTAGATGCCGATGGTCAGGAAGCACAAGTGGAAGCCCGATTTATCATTGATGCCAGCGGATATGGTCGTGTCATTCCTCGCTTATTTGGATTGGAGCGTCCCTCCAACTTGCCGCCGCGCAAAGCCTTATTTGTTCATATAAAAGATGAAAACCGGCAGATGGATGATGAGCCGGATCGTATCACCATCGTGGTGCATAAGCCCGATGTTTGGGTTTGGATAATTCCATTTGCCACAGGGATTACTTCAGTTGGTTTTGTGGGATCACCCGCTTTTTTCGAAAAATATCAGGGTACCGATGAAGAAGTTTTGCGTGCTTTGATCGCAGATGAACCCTACATTGCCAAGAGAATGGAAGGGGTGGCGTTTTTATGGGAACCAAAAGTGTTGCAGTCCTGGTCGGTAACTACCGAAAAGTTTTATGGCAATGGATTTGTGCTCACTGGCAATGTAACAGAATTTCTAGACCCCGTTTTCTCCTCAGGGGTAACACTGGCTACCGTTTCCAGTCAGATTGCCGGGAATTTGGTGGTACGACATCTGAAAGGAGAAAAAGTGGATTGGGAAAAGGATTATACCGAAGCCATGATGCAAGGAGTAAATACATTCAGAAGTTATGTAATGAGCTGGTACGATACATCCCTGCACACTATATTCTTTGCAGAGAATCAGGATCCGGAAATTAAAAGAAAAATATGTTCGGTACTAGCTGGATATGTTTGGGATACTAGCAATGATTATGTGAAAGACCATGAAACTGTTTTACATAAACTGGCAAGAACCATCAAGCTTAGAGACAGTATTTCATATATTAATAGTGGATTTAAAAACGAGGAGGACAAATAGATTTGCAGCAGGATGATTTATATATCACCGGTTCGGTGATCGTAAGAAACGGGTCGTTCTACAAAAACGGAAATCTGTTTTGGGAAACCAAAACGGATGAGGAGTTTTTAAACAATGCCTACACTAATCTAGGCTTAAACTATCCTAAGTTTTACAAGATGGATGCTCTTGGCAAGTTGGGGATACTTTCTTCCGATCTATTGCTGAGGGATATTCCTTATCAGCACTATCAGCCTTTTGAAACTGGAATCGTTCTTTCTAATCGTCATGCCAGTATAGAAGCGGATGCCAAATACTTTCATTCGGTAAGTGAAATACCTAGCCCGGCATTATTTGTGTACACCCTTCCCAATATCGTGATTGGCGAAATCAGTATTCGATATAAGTTTAAGGGAGAAAATGCCTTTTTTGTGAAAGAATCTTTTGATCCAGACTGGCTGACTTTTTATATTTCGGATTTGCTCAACAATCAAAGTCTTCATGCTTGTATGGGAGGTTGGCTGGAAGTGGCAAATGGAGAATATGAAGCATTTATTTTTTATATAGAAAAAATTAAGCGCACAGGAAGCCTTAATTTTGCCCCTCAAAATTTAGAACAGTTGTTTCGAAAATAGAGATTATGGAAAAACAAATATTAGTACTGCAATTGAAAGAACAAATCATTAAGCAGTTAAAACTAGATGATAAAAAACCTGAAGATATTGGGGATAATGATCCTTTATTTGTAGAAGGATTGGGATTGGACTCCATTGATGCATTGGAATTGATCGTGTTGTTGCAACAGGAGTATAATATCAAACTAAAAAATGCCGAAGAAGGCCAGGATGTATTTCGATCTATAAACACAATGGCAGATTATATTCTGACACACGGCAACGCATAAGGTAAAGATGAACGCAAATGTCTTCATAGCAGGGTTGGGGATTATTTCCGCTATCGGGAATAACCTGGCTGAAAATCTTGATTCACTCATCAAAGGTGAAGCGGGAATTGGGCCAATGAAGCGTTTGCAATCCAATCATCAAGACATTCTTCCTGTGGGGGAGGTGAAGTTGAGCAACAAAGAATTGGCTCAGAAACTGGGCTTGCCGGATCATATTAGCCGAACCGCCTTATTAAGCGTTTGGGCTGCAAAGGAAGCAGTGAACAATGCTGGTATTGATATCCATCAATGGAAAACCGGGTTCATTTCTGCCAATTCACTAGGAGGGATGGACAAAACGGAAGACTTTTTCACATCATTCCTAAAAGACCCGGATGCTGGAGATTTGAAGGCCGTAGTAAACCATGAATGCGGAGCAGTAACGGAGATTGCTGCAGATTATCTGGGGATTAAGGATTTTGTAAGTACCGTAAGTACCGCCTGTTCATCTTCTGCCAATAGTATTTTTTTGGCAGGCAGACTCATTCGTCAGGGTGTGCTGGATGTAGTAATTGCCGGTGGCACTGATGCTTTAGCAAGGTTTACTTTGAATGGTTTTAATACGCTGATGATATTGGATACACAACCCTGTCAGCCTTTTGATGATCACCGACGAGGCTTGAACCTGGGCGAAGGAGCGGGGTATTTGGTTTTGATTTCAGAAAAAGTGGCCGCCACACTTTCTCAAAAACCAGATGTGGTACTCAGTGGATGGGCCAATGCAAATGATGCACACCACCAAACGGCCTCATCACCCGATGGCATGGGCAATCAACTAGCAATGAATGGGGCTTTAAGAAAGGCGAACCTGCAACCTGCCGATATCGACTATATCAACCTGCATGGTACTGGAACCAGTAATAATGATATTGCAGAAGGCGCGGCCATTAAAACGCTTTTCGAAGGTTGTTTTCCACCAGTAAGTTCCACCAAATCCTATACTGGCCACACTTTAGGGGCTAGTGGTGGCATAGAAGCTGTATTTTCTGTACTAGCCTTACAACGGAATTTGATTTTTCCAAATCTGCGATTTGTAACCCAAATGAAAGAGTTGCCCTTTAGACCCGTGACCGAATTGATGCAAAAAAATCTTCGACATGTCATGTCCAATTCCTTTGGATTTGGTGGCAATTGTAGTTCGCTGGTATTTTCAAAACATTCCTGAACCTTCCCATTCCCAAGAGCTATTTTTAATTCCATCCACTCATTAACCTAATATTAACCGAAATAAAAATATATTTGCGCCAATCTAAAATTATTATGAAGAAAATTCTATTTGCAGTTGTAGCACTATTTTTTACAAGCAGTCTGTTTGCCCAGCTTGATTCTACCAATAAGCCACTTTTAGTGATCAGTGAAACTGCAAAGAAACCAAAGAAAAAATATGATTTGTCCAACAGGGCTAATGACCATTTCATGCTTCAGGTAGGCTATACCAACTGGTCGGGCACACCTGATAGTATTCAAACCAAGGGTTTTTCAAGAAGCATTAACGCCTATTTTATGCTGGACTTCCCTTTCAAATCATCGCCAAAACTGAGTGCTGCCATTGGATTGGGTATTGGAACAGACCACGTTTTTTTGGATAGAAATTTTGCAGACATAAAAGGGGCAAATGCCACTTTGAGGTTTAATGATACCGCCAAAATCGAAGTGAAAAAAACCAAAGTGGCTACCAGTTATGTGGAAGTGCCATTGGAACTACGCTATGTAGCAAATCCAGAAAGAAGTGATAAAAGTTTCAAAGTAGCTGTTGGGGTCAAAGGAGGGATGATGCTGAAAGCAGGTACCAGAAGCCGCATTACCGAAAAAGGAGCACAGGCCAATTATTTGTTGAAAGAGTCCAGCAAGACCTATTTCAATACCACTCGCATTGTAGGTACAGCCAGAATTGGATATGGAAATTTCACTCTTTTTGGGACTTATCAGTTAACCAGTGTACTAAAGGCCGGAGCAGGACCTCAGTTAAGACCTTACACTATCGGGTTGAGTTTTGGAGGACTATAATTTCTAAATTTCAAAATAGTATTAAGAGCGGCAGGGTGCCGCTTTTTTTTTGGAGGATAAAGAAGCCTTTGGTTCTATTTCTCACCTACAAGCTGTTCTTGGTATCTTTTTATTTTGGAATGAACTGGTAAGTGTTCCCTATGGGGATTTCGGTATCTTTTATATAAACAGACTGCCTATTGAATCGATCCACTTTATTTTGGGCTACTATAAAACTTCGGTGAATTCTGTTAAAAAGATTTTCGGGCAACAGTAGTTCTATTTCGCTAATAGTAGATCGGGTAAGTAGCTTCTGATTGTTTTGTAAAAAAATGTGGAGGTAATTGCCCGCAGCTTCTATATACAAGATGTCTTGAAAAAAAACCTTCACCTGTTCGGCGCTGTCTTTCAGAAAAATATAGTCTGCCTGTGTGGAATGGTTGTTTTTTAATGCCAATATTTCATTTGCCTTGGTACAGGCTTTCAAAAATCTGGATAAAGAAAATGGTTTTAGCAAGTAATCTATGGCATCCACTTCAAATCCTTCCACGGCATGTTCGCTATAGGCAGTAGTAAATATGACCATTGGAGGGGTTGATAAAGATTTGAAAAACTCAATTCCACTGATGTCTGGCATTTTGATGTCCAGAAACAGCAGATCAGGTTTGTTTTTATGAATAAATTCCAGTGAATCAAAAGCGTTGGTATAGGTGTTTTTCAAATCCACAAATGGAACTTTCGATGCAAGATTTTTTATTACTTCCAACGCTAGTGGTTCATCATCTATGGCTATTGCGGTCATGTATTGTTTATTATATTTTTTGAAAACGATAAGAGGTTACTGGACTAAATCCTCGATTACAAAGTTATTGTCAAATGCACAAAGAACTCTTTGGCACTTTCGCGAATAACCAGATCGTGCTTGTGCGGATAAAGTAAGGCCAGCCTTTGTTTTACGTTTTGTAAACCTATACCACTTTTCATTTTTTCAGGATCATATTCTCCTTTTAAATGCACACTGTTGTGTACATCAAAATAGAGTATGTTTTCTTTTGTGTGCAGAGAGATATTAATAAAAGAAGGCTGTTGCAAACTAATGCCGTGTTTAAAGGCATTTTCCACAAAGGGGATCAGCAACATGGGAGAAATATCTAAACGGTTCAATTGCTCATCGATAGTAGTATTTATGACAATGTGGGAAGAATACGCAATGCGCAGCTTTTGCAGATCGATATAATTGTTGAGGTACTCGGTTTCGCGGGTTAGTGAGATCTTGTCTTGTGTGTTTTCGTGCAGCATAAAGCGCATCATATCTCCCAGCTTCTGAATTCCCTCACCAGTGCGATCCGCATTTTCCTGCAAAGCGGTACCATATAAAGTGTTCAAGGCATTGAAAAGGAAATGTGGATTGATTTGAGAGCGCAGAAAACTTAGATTGGCTTGTGAAGTGCCAAGTGCTGTTTGCAACACTTCTTTTTCAGTTTCCCTGGTAGCAAAATACCAGATCAAGGGCAATACTACAAAAGGAGTGAGGAAGAATATAAAGAAAAAGAGGGGCACATATTCGTCAGAGCCTGTCATGCCTGCCCCTAAAACAGAACTTATCAAACTTAAAAGAAAAACGATTGGAATCACTCTAAGCAGATAGCCTCTACTTTTATATTTTTTATGTCCGGCAATTGGAATTAGAAATCGAATGTGCATCCAATATAGAAATAAAACATAAGGAACGCCGATACCAAAGAGTGCAGCTCCTTCAGGAAATTGGTTTGCAGTAAAAACTATCAGGATGGCTATCCAGCAGGCTAGTCCCAGAAAAACAGAAAAGAATAGTTTTTTGTTTATAGGAGAAAAGCTGCTTTTTGAAATTTGTTTTAGAATTTGTTCTTTGACAATATAGTAGGCCAGGAAGATGATGAAGATAATAGCTACTGTAGTGAAGGCATTGATAAATATTTTTATGAAGCTGGTATTGCGGTCATATTTGCCAAACATCCACGCATCCAGATAGGTATTTGAAATAGCCACCAGCGTTGCAATAATTAGGAACAGCCCTACTATCGATCCGGCTTTTGTCCAGTTATCCTTTCGTTCTTCCAAAAATTTTGAAATGGAAATGTATCCACAATAGAAAATTATTACCTGTGCAATAGCGGGCATGAACAAATGCTTCCAGAAGTTGAATTTGACCCCATGCTCCAAAAACCAGTAGGGGCCTTCATTTTCTGCATTTTTGCTCATTACTAAAAACCCCAGAATGATGGATGCCGCAGTGATGCTTGCCAGCCAAAACTCGATACGGTTATAGATTTCTTTTGTTTTCATTGTTTGTGTATTTAGTAACGCAAGATTACAGAACGGCAAAAGTACTTTAGTTAGCCATGTGATGAAACCCATGATTTTTGTGATGAAATGGGACATCCTCTCTGAGCGATCAACAATCGACTTTGAACCATGAACTAAACCCTATATTTGTTCCCTTAATTTTTACTAGATGTTAGACAGAACAATAGCCCCACCCATTATGGATGCTGTGAATTTTCATTTGCAGCTACAGCCTTACCAACAATATACTTTATCCAATGGGGTGGAAGTGTATGCGATTGATGCAGGTACAGAAGAAGTATTACAGATAGAATGGGTGTTTGATGCAGGCAACTGGTACGAACAAAAAAACCTGACAGCAGCACTTACAAATTTTCTGCTTAAAAACGGTACGGCTTCTAAATCCGCTTTTGAAATTAATGAGCATTTTGAATATTATGGCGCATACCTGAACCGTAACTGTGGATCGGAGCAGGCCAATGTTTCCTTGCACTGTCTAACCAAACATATTCAAGAACTATTGCCGGTGGTGAAGGAGATTTTGACCGAGGCCTCATTGCTGCAATCCGAAAAGGATATTGCTGTGCAGAACATGAAACAAAAACTAGACATCAACCTGAAGAAAGGGAGTTTTGTGGCTGGTCGCGAAATAGAAGTATCGCTTTTTGGAGCCAACCATCCCTATGGAAGATTTAGCCGGCATGAAGATTTTGATGCAATAACCCAGGAAGATATTTTGCAGTTTTATAACCAATTTTATAGAGAAGGACATTTTAGAATATTTGTAGCAGGAAAACTTCCAGTAGGCCTGGAACCCTTACTAAATAAGTATTTCGGCGATATGCCTAATAAGCCGGTTGCGACAAATAACTATATCATTCAGCCTGGTTCGCAACGTAAGATCAGAACTATAAATGATGAAAATAGCTCGCAGGGTTCAATAAGATTGGCTCGGGCATTTGGCAACCGTCATCATCCAGATTTTCAGAAAGCCTATGTCTTGAATATTGTGTTTGGTGGTTATTTTGGCAGCCGACTGATGACAAATATCCGCGAGGAAAAAGGATATACCTACGGCATTCATAGTTACCTGATGGGCAATATGGCAGATAATGCCTGGATGATAAGTACCGAGGCTGGACGTGATGTATGTGAAGCCACCATTGAAGAAGTATATAAAGAAATGCAACTGCTTCGTGAGGAGCTGATACCAGAGGATGAACTGATGCTGGTGAAAAACTACATCATTGGTTCAATACTCGGTGACCTAGATGGGCCATTTCAGATTATAGCCCGATGGAAGAATATTATTACCAACGACCTGAATAAAGATTATTTTGATCAGTGGATCGCTAATATTAAAACCGTCACGGCAACAGACCTGCAAAGCCTGGCAAACAAATATTTGCAACCGAAAGATTTTTACGAATTGGTGGTGGTGTAATGTTAGTTTGCTAAAAATCCCAAACCTATTTGTTGTAAAAACTTTCTTCCCCACCGAGTGATTTTGGGAATGGTGTGTCCTGGTTCTATCCGTTGTATAAATAGCAATTTGAATTTATCATTATTGTTTAGGTACCGGTTATCAGCCTCTATACCACTAAAGAAAAGCCTGCTGGTATTATAAGAAAATGAAATTCCCCAATTTTCAGTGTTATATCCGGCAGCTCCTTTCAGGTTCAGGTTTGGTTTGAAATTCCAATTCTTATTTACATCACCCTGAACCGTCCATTCCTTCACTTGGGTCAGGTCGGCATTTATGGAAGTGATGGCAGTTGCAAAAAACTGTTTCAGTATTACAAATGTGTGCCCATAGCCAATACCCGGACCAAAACGGAAAAATTGTAAAGAAGAAACATTGGCATGAGGATACTGATCTGCTAATAAGGATGGCACAAAAGCACTGTCGGCTTTGACTGTTCCGTAAAAGAAGTCCGCACCATAAACCAGAGAACCTGCAGATTTTTTTTGTCGGGCATCTAGCAAGAAAGCAGCCTGGGCCGAAAACTTTTTGTGTTGATCAATAATAGCCACCGAACTGCCATAAAGTTTGGTTTTCAAATCGGGGCGAACGTAATACTGACCACTATTGGCCACCGCAGGTTGTGCCGGTTGGGTATAAAGTCCCTGTGCGTTTTGAAAGTAAATATCGGCAAGCACTTTTCGGCCAATGACTCCTAACTGAATATTTATTAATCGGGTTTCGCCTTTCTCTGACTTAAAACCTGGATCCAATTTGCCTAAGCCTACCGTGCCTACTAATGTGATAAAATCATGATTGACTGAAAATCCAAACTTCAATGGGCTATTGGCACTATACCGAATGGCCTTGGTAGCATCCGGAGCGTTCATCTTAAAAACAATA
>DAORWU010000017.1:0-47532 GCA_035434405.1 Niabella sp.
GTTGTGAATTGCTTTCAAGTTTTTATGATCTTTGGTCTTTGACATCTCAATTCGACCAAAGCCACAACAGCAAAGGATTACAGGATGTCATTAGCATAAAAAAACGAGCCGAATAGCTCGTTTTTTTATTTCTATTGGCTCATTTTTTTATACAAATCGAATCTCATAAAATAACCTTCCAGTACTATCAACCGCCTCTACCACTTTGTCTATCCTAGTGCTCAACCGAGCTACCTCATTTACATTGGCTACTAAAAAGCCTTCCTCATCAAATAAGTGGTTCAGCAATATTTCACCTTCTTTTAGGGCATGGGTAATATCTTTCCCCTTCAAGTCGGCCGGCAATTTGTTTTTATTAACCACCAGACGACCTTCATAAATCATCTGTTCCCATTCCATTTCGGGAGATAATCCTTGCCGCATTTTGTCTTTCACTGCTTTACCGTTTGTGCTTTTTCCCAATTCCTCAAAAAAATCATCTACATCCAATAGTTCTTCCTCCTCGTCATCTCCATAATAAATATTTACTACGCTGTCTTCTGATAATTTCAGGCTGTGATAATGAGGAGTTTCCAAAACTGTTAAATATTTTGCGGTTTCAGGTAGCGGATCCTTCAGCTCCTTGAGTACAAATACGGCTACATGTACATTCTCCCAAGCCTGGGCTGCTTTTTCTAAATGCGTAATGCCCGCCTGCAAATCTACTACCTCGGCGTCCATCAGCTTACTGAGGATTTCATTGTCTTCCTGTGGAAGAAAACCAATTTTACGATTATTGAAAAAAAGAGCGATAGCATGGTCATCGAATTTATTATCCGGTTCCCGCTTTAGTTGCAACAGATCCCCTTCCTGCATCTGATCCAGTAATTTTGGCCCTTCATAAAATCTAAACCCTCGTACAAAACTCTGTAGTAAATAAATTCTTTGGTACTGTTTTACCATTTTACTAGGTAGAGCCGAAACGCCTAAAACACCAATAATTCCACGAATAAATTGTGATCTTCTCATCATTAAAATAGTTCTAATTGTTGTGCCGGAATGGGACTGTCGGCAGTTTCCTTTCCATAAAATATTTCCATTTGCCCAAATTGTTTATCGGTAATACACATAATACCTACATGACCTTTGGATGGTAAAATTTTCTTTACTCTTTGTATATGAACGGTTGCATTTTCCCGACTCATACAATGCCGAATGTACATACTAAACTGAAACATACTAAAACCATCATCTAAGATTTGCTTCCTAAATTTTGCATAACGCTTTATCTCGGCCTTGGTGGTGGTTGGCAGGTCGAACATTACAAGTACCCACATAACACGATAAGCATTTAAACGTTCAAAATTCATCTCAGTTACATTGAAGCAGATAAAACAGGAAACAGCAGTTTTCTGGTATTTCCTTCAAAACATTTGGCCAAACTGGCCGTAGTACGTTGCACAGCATTCATCAACGGACTTTTTTCATCATCTATCATCACATCTATCACCGGAATACTCAATAGCTGTTGCTTCATTGTCGGTGTCAACTCTAAAAAGTTTCCATTGTTCCTTACGATATCATACACTACTTTATCCACATAAGGACGATACGGCTCCATCATATCATCTGCCAGACAATAGGCATTGTATTGGTTTCGGTGAAAGATACCCAACGTGGGCAACAAGCCACTACCGACAAGATTTCTGGCTACTACCGCACGTAAAATAGCATAGCCGTAGTTGAGCAGATTATTGGGCGGTGCTCCTTCCCTATGCCTTCTAAAGTCTGGGAAAATGGGGAAAATGTTTTTCCAATAATAGCTGGCAGCCTGGGCTTCGCAATTATCACTGTCGCCACTCTTCACCTGAGTTACCAGATTAATGAGTCGCTTGTTGGCAATCCGGTATTGCCCCAGCAGGTTGGCCTGATTGACGATTTTGGCCATTACAGTTTGTTGCCACAATTGTTTCTTCAAAGGTACCGACGCATTTACCTGATGCTGAAACCGCTGGCTTTGCAGGGTATGACCATCCAGATTAAGCATCATACCGGTAGGCAAATGAATATCGTTGCAGGTAATGAGTGCTACATTGTGATGGAGCAATTTGGCAATGACGGCATGGGTGATGGTTATTTGCTGATGATCTAAAATCAAAATCCCGATATCTTCAATCGCTGCAGTTTTCACTTCTCCCTGTTCGGGAAGTTCCACCACCAATTGCTCATTCTTTGTTCTTAAATAAGCCGGATTACCAAAATAGAGGGTGCGCTTTATCATAACAAATTCAGGTCAATTCTGATTCTAAAATTTGATACTCGTTAAACTCCCGTTGTCGGTTAATGTGTTGTTCTTTATAGTTATCAACAGTTCCAAACAGGCGATTGAAAAGCTCAGGTTGTTTGTCTGGAAAATGATTATAGGAAGTCCATTGCCAATCCCGGTTCCTTGAAACAAAACCATGTTTAACCGGATTTAGTTGAATATACAGGAGCAATATTTTCAGATACTCATCTGTGGCTACTTCTTTGCGTTTGAAATTTTTTATAAACAGCGAACCTCTTCTGCTATAAACTTTATTGAAAGCTTGCGAGTAACTGCTGAAAAAGTTAGAAAACTGTTTGCTGACGAATTTCGATCGATCTTCAAACTTTTCCAAAGTTTCAAACTTTGGAAAGGTTGAAGCTACTTCCGCTTCGCGTTTTATTTTTACTAGTAGATGAAAATGATTCGGCATCAAACACCAAGCTACGGTATCGGCTATTGGGTCAATATGCTGATGGTATTTGTCTAAGAAAAAAGAATAATTCTTTTCCTCCCGAAACAGATTATCATCGCCATTGGCGTGATTGAAGATGTGGTAGTAGGTGGAGAATTGGAGCATTAGAATTATAGTTTAATATTCACCAATACTTACGATTTCACCAAGATGATTAGTGCGTACTTTAACTAAACTAAATAAATTCAATGGTGTTCTTATATTTTCCCAAGTAATCGATCTTGTCATATTTTCATCAATCAATTGGGATTCTAAGTGATGTCGAAACATGTAATTCTTTGTAGCAATCTTCTGCACCCTAAATAAATTCGGACTTATCAATTTTCTGCTTTTTGGATCAAGCAAATTAATTTCTACCGGGTTAAATCCAGTTTTTTCATTGGGGAAAACAAAGAGTTCGTTTTGTTTCATGGTAAATAAAAATTGCCAGCCAATGGATTGATTAAAGCCTTTGTCAATAATGGGCAAACCCTGATTAACCCTTTCTACTGCTTCATAAAACGATACTACATTCTCCTGCAAAGCATCGTTTTCATCTTTATAAATTGCCACATGGTGGTTGTTGCCGGTGCTTACAAAATCTACCGGTATTTTTTTGCCATTGTTATCCAAAATCAATTCTCCAAAATGATTCTTTTTGTAATGCAAAGCTTCGGCATTTTTAATACCACTTATGGTTACTCTTTTAATGGAAATACCTTTTTCTTGGTTCAGCCAAATTGGATTTTTTTCTAAATCGGAAAAGGCTTTTTTAGCATCGCCACCAAAAGCACTTAATCTGGCTTTAAGTACACGTTTTGCCCCCTCGTCTAATACTTTGTCAATAGTTTTTTCATCCTTAAAATTATCAGGTGTTATATCCTTGCGAATGGAAAAATCTTCCTCAAGCCATACTATCTTAACGGTTTCAGGCAAAGTAGTGGTTTTAGATTCATATAAATATATGGGTTGTTTACTTAGCACATTCTTTCCGGCAAATGATTTTTTGGGGTCGTTGTTATTGGCTTCTAATCTTTCTAATAATAACTTTCTGAAAAGTGGATTGGATACTTTCTGTGCCGTTTCTTTATCAAACGAAGCGGTTATTTTTACTTCCTTTTGCTCGTAAAATTGGTAACGACCATACACCGTTTCTTTGTGCAATTGTCCTCGGGGAGTAAGCGTTTGCTGTACGATTTGTTTACCGGCAACTTTGTTTTTCCCCTTACTTACTACTTTATTTTTGGCTTTGTGAGAAATAATCACATGCTCTAAATGCTCTTTTGCTACCTGCCTGAAATTAGGAATGGGTTGCTTAAACACTCGTTTTTTATCCCCATTATCATCCATTTTTATTTCGGTTTCTTTTGTCTCAATGCCAATAATATTTCCATGTAATTTGTGCTTCTCATTTTTTCTGGCATTCAGGTAATTGAGGTATTGAATATAGCTGTGCTTGGTAAAAGCTACCGTTAAAGCATCCATGGCATGGTGGCGATGGTCGTTTCTTTTTGTCCAATCTTTTATTACTTCTACTTTTTGTCCATATTTCCTTTCTTCCATCTCGGTAAGTCCTAATGCCCTATACTTTGGCAAATTCATTTCCTTCATCACATTTATCAAGCCCCAGTCTTCTCTAAGGCGGTCGGTAATTTGGCCGGAGGTAGATACTACTGCTTTGGTAATGGTAAATAAAATTTCTTTTGCTTTTTTAGCTATATACTGGCTATCTCTTAAATCTCTCTCGATAAAACCATCGCCAATTTCGGATTCGGGCATCAATAATTTTTTGTACTTGGCTTTAGAGATAACCTTTGTTTTAAATAGCTCTTCCACTCTTGTTTGATAAGCTGTTAAGCCCTCTGCTCCAAATTTTCTATCCATGTAATCATAAGCAGTTTGATTGCCCTTGTCTAGATTATCTTTTCTATACACGACCGTTTTGTTGGAAAAGCTATCATCAAAAAGGCGTGATTGGGGAATGATATGTTCAATGTCAATCTGTTTGCTAAATAACAACTCCTTGGGAATGTAAGTATCGGTATATAAATCTTTGTACCCCGTGATTTTCAGTTCTTCATATAAACGGTAGCGGATGATATCGTTTCGGGTAGGATTGGCAACCCCAAATTCCTTTTGCAATAGCTTTACAATTTTTTCATGTTCCATTTTTGCAGCATTAATATTGCTGGTCATCTCCGCTCTTTCTTTAGCATTCTTCTTTAGTTCACGTGCCAATTCTATTCTAATTTCATCAAAATGGAAATACTTGGTTATGTTGCCTTCAGCGTCTTTCTCTGAATTTTTTAGGATTAAAGTATTGACTACATTAATCATTTGATTTAATATTTTTTCAACTACCGGATTTCGCAAACTGTTTTTGGGGAGCAAATCCAATTTGTCATTCAGTTTTCTGTTTTCCAATTCCTCTTTGGTAAGCGAATGTTTGGAATGACGATAGCCGGCTAGTTCGCAAGCCTCACTAAATTTATTTTCCTTTATATGAGGAAATATTTTGCGCATGGCTTTGGCTGATAAATTTCCGTAATCGTCTTGCAAATTAATGTTTGCCAATACGCTGGCATACTCCTTACTAAAGCCAAATTTTTCTTGTAAAAGCGCATATAAAGTTTCATTGCCGGAGGTAGAATTGTCGCCTTCATAAGCGTACAACAAATGCCATAATTGATAGCAGGCTTGTTGTTCAAAAGCCTTGCCTTCCAACATGGCATCAAAATCAAGTATGGCTGTATTAATACCAATAGTTGAAAAAATTTCTTTTACTACTCTTTTAATTTCAGTAGCCGATACATCTAAATCTTTTAATTCTATTTCGTCTTTGTTTGATTTTATTTTCAAAAAATCTCTTAAATCATGCCCCGATATTTCAATAATTTTTAAGTATGCTTCATATAATGATTGTTGCGTTCTATTGCCTTCTAAGGCTGTATAATTCATTTCCCATTCATTGGCTTTATAGCCTAAAAGTTCAATGACAGCCGAGGCTGTAAGGTTTCCTTTCAGGTTCAATTCATCAAATAATATTTGTTTGGCTTCTTGGTCAAAAACAAATTCATTTTCATTGACAAATAATTCTTTCTGATCATTTTCTTTAGAAGTATTTCGCTTTGTTGTTCCCTTTTTTCGAATGACTACATTATGGAGCATTTGCCAAATCTTAAACTCCTGAAATAATGGAGATGATTTTGGTGCAACTCGTAGCCCAATGGTCTTTTTTACTTGCTGTCCGTTTTTATTTACTTCTATTTCCTTATTCTCCAACTCACAGAAACTTATCAATCCTTTTTGAGATTTTAATTTTCTTTGGTAAAAAATGATAACATCCCTTATTTCTTCTTTTAGTTCCTTAGTCAATTGTGGGTGATATTGAGTCTGGGTTTCCCATATTTTTTCAAACTCATCTAAATAATCCTGTCTATAAAAAACTTGATTTTTTAAGCTGGTGTGTGGGTTTTTCTTGAGTTGATGATATAAATACTGACCTACTGTTTCTTTGTTAAAGTATAACTCTTTGCTCCTGTCGGAGATGGCACCTAAATATCCACTTGAATTATTGAGGTTGTTATTTATCTCGGTGAGCACAAAAGCCATTTGTTCTTTTTCTAAGGGAATGGAAACTGCATCATTTCTCCATTTATAAGCCTGCAATCTTTTCTTTTCCCTGTTGGATAACTTGATGGTTTGTTCGTTTTTTAAGCTATCCTCTATGTCTTTTATATCGGCAGTATTAAATTTATATTTTGTCCAAAATAAGGCAGCAGTGGCTCTTTGCCCCTTGCCTTGCAGTTCTTTATAAAATTCATCGGTAAGTATGTCTGAATGCGTTCGCTTTTGTATTGCCCAAATTTTATCAAATTCAGCTTGTAAATCAGATCTATAAAATTCGGGAACGGTCTTCTTTCCTTCTTGTAATAAATGATAGGTCAATTGTCCCGGAGTCAACTTATCTTCATACAATCGCTTTGCAATGGCCATGCCATCAATGGCTTGTCCTTCATCCTCATTTTTGGCTTTACGGCTGCTTTTATAACCTCTTTTCAAATTAATAGCAAATAGCACTCTGGCAAATTCATCCAATTCAATTCTTTCGGTGGCAGCCTTTGCTCTTAACCTCCAGGTTGAGTGAGTGGTATTAGCACCATCTTCGGTTAATTTTGTTTCCTCATTAATAATATTTGAAGACTTTAAAATCTCCAACAATTGTTCTCGCCTAAGTTTAAAACGGTCTAAATTTCGTCTTGCACCTCGTTTTAGCGTTCTGTCAGCATTTGTAGTTAGCGGTTTGCCTTTCTCAAAATTGGTTTGTTCATCTACCGTTAAAGGATTTACTCGTACCCCAATCTGTTCAATAGAGGATTGGTCAGGGTTTTCTCCTTCTTTTATATACGCCCATCCAATACTATTAGTCCCTAAATCCAGCCCTAGTATCCTCTTATTCATATCTGTTAGTTTTTGTAGTTAATTTTTTTGGAAATTACAAAAAACAATCTACTTTCATGGCTTGAAAGCAATTCACAATAAGGATTATTCCGTTGTGAAAACATTCAAGGCGGGGCAACTCGCCTTTCTTTTTCACCTCCCTACCCCACCACAAAATCCTCTCATCCTATTCCCTATGGATACAATAAATATTTCTTTCGCATTTGCCTGTAGCGGCTCAGGCCTGGCTCCCAGCTTTGACGGATGGCGGCTTCGGAAACGCCTGCCTCTATTTGTTTTTTGAACTCATACACGCCAGCCAGTTTATTGATGTCACCGATTTGGTTGCTCTGTGACCTATCAAAGAATTTTGCTTTATCTGGAAAGGCTTTGTATAGTTCCATCATCCACTGAATGTTTATCTTTTTGGATTGCACCAATTGGTTCACATCATATCTCCTCAGGTCCAACCCATAGCAGGCCTGATCCTTGTACAGTGGGGTTTCAGCCATTCCATTGATGCCTTTGGGTGTAAATGAAAACTCATATTTTCCTTTGAGAGCAGGCGCCCCCAATACAGTAAACGGAAACAAGGTGCCTCGCCCCAAATTGATGGCGGCCCCTTCGAACAGACAAATGGACGGATACAACAATATGCTTTGCTGTGTATTCAAATTGGGCGATGGTTTCACAGGCACTGTGTACATCATATCATGGCTATAGTTAGCAACCCGTATGATTTTTAGTTTACATTTTTGTTTGCCTGCCAGCCAGCCTTCGCCATTGATCATTTGCGCAAGCTCACCAATAGTCATACCATGAGCAATAGGAATAGGATACGCCCCAATACCACTCTTTAGTTTCATATCCATCACAGGACCATCCACCAGATAGCCATTAGGATTGGGTCGATCCAGTATCAACAGTTCTTTGTTGTTCTCTGCACAGGCTTCCATTATTTTTCCCAACACATTGATATAGGTATAAAACCGGCAGCCCACATCCTGCACATCATATATCATTATGTCCACATTAGCCAGGTCATCTCTGGAAGGTTTGCTCTTGGCACCATACAGTGAAATCACCGGTATTCCCGTTTTTGTATCCTTGTCATCAGTTACCTTTATCCCTGCCGATGCGTCGCCCCTAAATCCATGTTCGGGCCCAAATGCTTTCACTACCTCAATGCCTTTTGCCAACAGGGCATCCACCAGGTGTTTATCACCCAGCACCGTAGTAGGATTGGCCAAAATGCCTACCCGCTTACCTTTCAGGTAATCCATATAAAGTGCTGGCTGATCAGCACCAGTAATAATCTTTTTCTCTACAGAAGTTGTTGCCGGATTTTTGAATGCACAAAACGCAAACACAAACATCAGCGAAGCAATACATAATACTTTCATTAGAATATTTTTTTAGGTTGGATGCAATCGTCGGCACACACACGCAGTGGTAGGTGAGTCTTTTTTACCACGATTACAAATTCATATTTAGTGAAACTCAAATATACTACTCCAAACCCAATCCACTAAGTCCTTAAAGGGCACCATATAATTTTTTATGGTGCCAGCAAAAAACACATGGCATCGATATTGCCACGCTCGGTTCATAGTCCCGATTATATGGCATCCTATCTGCTACTGGCTGTTGAAAAGGCAGAAAAACAAAAATGTGATACACCCAATTTGATTCGCGCCATTGGGACGAATAGGTGGGATGCCATCTGCACCGCAGTACAAGGGAGTGACACAATAGCGATGCCATCTATTCTGAAGCCGGCTTCATTAATAAAAAACGGGCTTTATACCAACGAATCATTCGAGAATACTTAGTTTCGATTTGAGTTTTTCTCCATTACATTTGCATACATTTAAAACAGGCTATATGAACGAAAAAGAAGTGTACATTATTTCGGCCGTACGCACACCCATGGGCAGCTTTGGCGGATGTTTGAAAGAGGTATCAGCCACTCAATTGGGTGCAGCAGCGATTGAGGCAGCAGTAGCCAAAGCAGGTATAGATCAGGCGCAGGTGCAGGATCTGCTGATGGGCTCTGTGCTGCAAGCCAATCTGGGTCAGGCTCCTGCCAGACAGGCGGCTAAGTTTGCCGGCCTGCCAGACGAAGTAAACTGTACTACCATCAATAAAGTATGTGCCAGTGGCATGAAAGCAATTGCATTGGGTGCGCAAAGCATTTTGCTTGGCGATGCCGATGTGGTGATTGCCGGTGGCATGGAAAGCATGAGCAATGTACCTTTCTATGTACCCAACATGAGATGGGGCCAAAAATACGGTTCAGCCAACTTGATTGACGGATTGGCAAAGGACGGTCTGACCGATGTGTATGACGGACAAGCTATGGGCATGGCGGCAGAACTTTGTGCCAGTACCTGCGGCATTAGTCGTGCCGATCAGGATGCTTTTGCAATAGAAAGTTATCAGCGAAGCCAGTCTGCCTGGAAAGAGGGCAAATTTGACGAAGAAGTGATTGCTGTTTCTATTCCACAACGCAAAGGCGATCCGCTGATCGTGAGCAGAGATGAAGAACCCTTTAGTGTAAAATTTGAGAAGATCCCATTGCTGAATCCGGCTTTTAAGAAAGAAGGAACCGTAACGGCTGCCAATGCCAGCACCATGAACGATGGCGCAGCAGCCTTGTTAATGATGAGTAAAGAGAAAGCTATGGAACTGGGTGTGAAACCTATTGCAAAAATTTTGGCTTATGCCGATGCCGAGCAACAACCGGAATGGTTCACTACTACGCCATCCCTTGCCGTGCCCAAAGCGGTAGCCAAAGCCGGATTGAACATGGAGGACATTGATTTCTGGGAATTGAACGAAGCGTTTAGCGTTGTAGGCATAGAAAATACCAAGCGTATGCAATTGGATCCTTCCAAAGTGAATGTGAATGGTGGAGCGGTTTCACTGGGTCATCCATTGGGTGCTAGTGGTGCCAGGATCATCGTAACACTGATTCATATTCTGAAACAAAACGGTGCCAGATATGGGGCAGCAGGCATTTGCAATGGGGGCGGAGGTGCCAGCGCCATGGTGCTGGAAAGGATTTAGGTGGTGTAGGAAGCTCAAGAGGTTCGAATGGTTTAAGAGGTTCAAGAAGTTCAATTTTCAATTCTCCATTTTCAATTTCATGTATTCATACAGAACAGAAACAGGCCATACATTAAAATTGGCATTGCCCATCATTTTTGGTGAGCTGGCACAGATGAGTCTCCATCTGTTGGACACGGCTATGATCGGCTATACCGGATACAAGCAACTGGCCGCCGCTTCGCTGGTACTGAACGTGATCAATATTCCCTTTGTATTTGGATTGGGCATTACGATATCGGTGGCACAAATGGTTTCGCTGGCCCATGGCAAGCATGATAAACAACAAGTGTCTCATTTTTTTTACAATGGTTTTTGGTTGTGTACCCTCAGTGCCATATTGATTACCGCAGGATTACTATTAGGTAAAAATGTGTTGAAGCACTTGGGGCAGGATCCTGACGTGGTGCAATTGGCGATGCCGTTTATGAATTTGATGAGTTTATCCATCATTCCAATGGTATTGTTCATGACACTGAAACAATTTGCCGATGGATTGCAGTACACCAAAACAGCCATGACATTATCCATAGTAGCCTTACCGCTCAACGCCTTTTTGAACTGGTTGCTTATTTACGGGAACTGGGGATTTCCAAGACTAGAGTTGATAGGTGCAGGATACGCCACACTGATCACGCGTACCTTCATTTTTCTGTTATTGGGTGCTGTGATTCTCAAACACAAAGTGTTCCGAAAATATGTATCAGTAGCCAAAAACCAATGGCATATACATTGGGACACGATCAGGCAATTGTTGAAAATAGGCATTCCAAGTAGCTTGCAAATAGGCATGGAAGCAGGCGCTTTTGCAGGGTCGGGTATTATTATTGGTACCATCGGCGCTGCTCCCCAGGCCGCACATCAGATTGCTTTGAGTTGTGCTTCCTTTGCCTTTATGGTTTCAATGGGTTTGTCACAGGCAGGTTCCATCCGGGTGAGCAATGCCTATGGGGGCAGCAACTGGACACGAATATTGATGATTGGAAAAAGCACTACAATGCTGGCTATAATTTATGGCACACTAAGTTGTACCCTGTTTATGCTTTTCCGCAATCAGCTACCTGTTTTGTTCAATGATGAACCCATGATTGTGCAAACCGCTGCCGGCCTCCTGTTGCTGGCGGCTATTTTTCAAATACCGGATGCCATACAAGCCACCAGTGCCGGACTATTGCGCGGCATCAAAGATGTAAACACACCCACCTTATATATTTTCGTCGCTTACTGGGTGCTAGGTCTTCCTTTGGGATATCTGATGGCCTTTCATTTTGGCATGAACGAAAAAGGAATTTGGATCGGCTTTATCAGCGGCCTTAGTTTTTCGGCTGTTATGCTCACCATCCGGTTCTTAAGAAGAGCAAAAAGAAATAGACAACCCAAATCGGTATAACCAAGTGAAATTTTTTCATTTCATGCTGACAATCTGACTTTCCACAGCCCTACGGTATCAATTTTGATAAAGAATGGGAAAATTATATTTTATGGTTCAGGAAAAAGGAACGATTTCGATACACACGGAGAATATATTTCCCATTATTAAGAAGTTTTTGTACAGCGATCACGAGATTTTTTTGCGCGAGCTGGTTTCAAACTCGGTAGATGCCATTCAAAAAGCGAAAAGACTAGTATCCCTGGGACAGTTCAATGGAGAATTGGGCGATGCTCTAGTACAGGTGAAGCTGGATAAAGAGGCGCAAACCATCACCATTTCGGACAATGGAATTGGGATGACTGCCGAAGAAATAAAAAAGTACATCAACCAGGTGGCTTTTTCGGGAGCCAGTGAGTTTCTGGAAAAATTTAAGGAAGCAAAAGATGCCAATGAAATCATTGGTCAGTTTGGGCTTGGTTTCTACTCCTCCTTTATGGTGGCTGACAAGGTAGAAATTCAAACCCTGAGTTTTCAGCCAGATGCGCAACCGGTAAAATGGTCTTGCGATGGCAGTACCGCTTTTGAAATTAGCGAAGGCAGCAGAGCCGAACGCGGTACCGATATTATCCTTTATGTGAATGAGGACAACAAAGATTTTCTGGAAGATCAAAAACTACAATCCATTCTGGATAAATATTGCAAATTTCTCCCCACCCCTATTCAGTTTGGTACCCGAACAACCAGCGAACCCGATGGTGAAGACGAGGAAGGGAAACCAAAGTACAAAGAGGAAGAAGTTGCCAATATCATCAATACCGTAAATCCAATTTGGACCAAAGCCCCTTCTGAATTAAAAGACGAAGATTATCTCAATTTTTATAAAGAACTATATCCTTATACAGAAGATCCGCTTTTCTGGATTCACCTGAATGTGGATTATCCTTTCACCCTGACAGGTGTATTGTATTTCCCAAAAGTGAAAAATGATATTGAGCTACAACGCAATAAAATCAAGTTGTTCAGCCGTCAGGTATTTATTACAGATGATGTAAAAGATATTGTGCCTGAGTTTCTAATGCTATTGCATGGCGTGATTGACTCACCGGATATTCCACTGAACGTGTCGCGCTCTTTCTTACAGGCCGATGGAAACGTGAAAAAAATCAATACTTATATCACTAAAAAAGTAGGAGATAAATTAGCCGATCTGTTTAAGAATGACAGAAAGAACTATGAAGAAAAATGGAGCGATATAGGTGTTTTTGTAAAGTACGGTGCCATTAGTGAACCCAAATTCTGGGATCGGGCTAAGGATTTTGTGTTGTTGGAAAACACTAAAAAAGAACTGGCTACCCTCCACGAATACAGAGAAAAAGTAGCTCCAGCACAAACTGACAAAAATGATCAGATCATATATCTGTATTCTCCAAATCCAGCCAAACAGGACAGCTATATTCAGGCTGCTTATAAAAAAGGTTATGATGTTTTATTGCTGGAAGGTCCGCTGGACAATCACTTCGTGTCTTTTGTGGAGCGTGAACTGGAAAAAACAAGCATCAAACGGGTGGATGCCGATGTGATCGAGAAACTGATAGACAAAGATGAAAAAATAGAAAGTAGTCTGAGCGAAGAGCAAACCAAGGATCTGGAAACGATCTTTAAGGAAGCCATTCAAAAGCCGGGTATGGAAGTGAGCATAGAAAATCTTTCAGCCGATGCCATGCCGGTAACTGTGACGATGGATGAGTTCATGCGTCGTATGAAAGATATGGCAGCTTTTGGCGGTGGCATGAATTTCTATGGAACGATACCAGACAGATACAAAGTGGCAGTAAATGCCAACAGTCCATTGGCGACAAAAATTCTGGCAGAAACAAACAAAGATGGACAAAAAGCATTGGCACATCAGGCTTTCGACCTGGCCTTGTTGGCACAGGGAATGCTCACTGGCCCAGATCTGACTGCTTTTGTGGAAAGAAGTTTGAGGATGATATAGTGGTTGGTTGAATAGTTGATTGGTTGACTGCGAATTGAGTCCTAAGCACTAAATAACCAGTACACTCACTATTTGATCGATTGAAAACCGTTTCACATTTATTTACTAAATAAAAAACGCCGGACATTTCTAATTTGTCCGGCGTTCTTATTTTTATACCTCTTTGAGCTTACACTTTCCCCATTCCACCTTTCAAAAACTTGTTGGCTGAGGCTTCCTTAAAACGAGCTTTTTTCCCGTCCCAATTCAGCGTTTTACCAGGAAAGCGTGCAGCAATTACTCCCAGCAAAATCACTTCGGTTAGTTTGGCAGCATAGCTAAAAGGGGCACTGCACTTAGCTTTTCCCAGACAGGCATCTACAAATTCGTGGTAATGCTTTTCTCCTTCCACATCATAACTGACAGTAGGTTTTCCTGCTTCTCCTTTTGTATCGAACTTGGCAATATCAATGGTTTGATAGGCATCCTCAATGATCAGTTTTGGCAATTGCATAAAATGCGGCAATAACAAACGTCTTCCGTCTTCGCCAATAAACATCGCACCCTGATCTGGCAATTTATCTCCATTGGGCAGCATCAAATCTTCCTGAAGAGCCGGTGCGCCTATGCCATCATACCAAACCCACTCCAAGCTTTTGGAAGTATATGGCGTACCCGGAAAAATATACTGCACATGATTTTTTTCAGGATGTCCAAAATCATTTGGTTTTCTGCAATTGTTTTTTACTGTCAATGGCACACCTAACTTTAAGGCATTATATGGTGTATCAAAAATATGCACCCCCATATCGCCTAAAGTACCACAACCATAATCAATACATTTTCGCCAGTTTCCCTGATGGTATAATCCTTTTTTATATGGTCGTTTCTTAGCATCACCCAACCACAAGTCCCAGTTCAATCCGGTAGGTACAGGATCAGCACCCGTTGGAGCTGCTCCATCATAACCCCACACTTTTGGCGACCAGGCAATCACTTTTTTCACCTTCCCTATTATGCCTCCTCTGATCAGAATCGTAGCTAATTTATAATCATAAAAAGAATGCACTTGAATCCCCATTTGTGTAATCAACTTTTTCTTAGCGGCCAGGGCATCCATTTCTCTCGACTCAGAAATATAGTGAGTCAAAGGTTTCTGACAATACACATGTTTATTCATGTTCATGGCCATTAAAGAAATAGGTGCATGCGCATGGTCGGTGGTAGAAACTACCACGGCATCAATATCTTTACCCATAGAGCGGAACAATTCTTTATAATCCGCGAATACTTTAGCCTGAGGAAAACGGTCCTTCACTTTATCCACCAGGTTCATATCCACATCACAAAGGGCAACAATTTCTGCATTGGGATGCGAAGCAATGGAGTTTAAATCAGAAACACCCATCATGCCCAATCCAATTTGTGCAATTCGAATTTTTTTTGATGAGCTGAAGGCCGAAACAGTACCCGGCAACATAAACACCATGGATCCCGCTGCTGAGGTTTTTAGAAAACTTCTTCTTTTCATGAGTAATTTTTAATTGATTTAGATTACACGGAATTTGGCATAAAAATTTTATTCACAATGAAAATGAATTTAGTTGTAAATTTTTATGGTCATTTCATGTTTATTTTAAATATAGATTTTCCTGAATTACAAGCACTTTTTAGTAAAAAATAAAACTAAAAATACTATAAAGAAATTAGAAATCAGGAACAAAAAAGCAATAGGTGTTTTAAGGCCGATGAATAAGATTATTCTGAAAAAGCCTTTGATGCCGTTGTTTTTCAAAATTGGAAAATTCAATAGGCATCCTCCTTGCGTTTCCCAATTCCTTCGGTAGCAAATTTCCTTTCAAGTAGTAGGAAATATTGGCTATCCCTCTGGCTCAATTCACCTAACAAATTTAGGATGAAAGGAATAAAAGAGACATGCCCTCTATCCCTTACCTTAGGGCCATTTGATGCAAGATTACAGTTAATAAAGACTGTAAAATCAAAAATTCAGTCAAACATCAAACAACCTGACCGTATTTAGTCAGATCAGATCAAACAGGCAGCATCCCAAATCAGGTTTCTCCTTTTTTCATTTTTAAAATCATTGGAAACCGGTTGCCAAACCAGCACAATCCTGCAAAAGAACAGACTAAACCTCTTAAAAAAACATACAAGCCCGCCCTATTTTAGGAAAATTAAAAAATTGTTAAGAAAAATTTGGAAAACGAGCTTAAGCCACCTTATATTTGTTATGTCATACATAATACTTTAATTTAAAACGATGCTTTATGCGGCTAAAATCACTTTACTCGGGCCTGCTATTTTTCCTGCTTTTTTCCAGCTTGTCAGCAATCTCGCAGGTAAAAACTATTACAGGAACGGTGCTAGATCAAAGTACCGGATCAGCACTTCAAGGTGCCACGGTTGTTGTAAAAGGAAAACCAAACTCCACTACCACAAATGATGTAGGGGAATTTACAATTTCCGCAACGCCCACCGATGTGCTGGAAATTTCATTTACCGGGTATGAAACTAAATCTGTCACAGTAGGTAATCAAGAGCAAATTATGGTTACCCTTGCATTATCATCTACCTCCAAACTAGATGAAGTGGTGGTCATTGGTTATGGTACTACCAAACGATCCAAACTTACCGGATCGGTATCCAAACTAGACAATAAGATTTTGGAAACCGGTATGCGTTCTAACCCGGCCCAGGCTTTATCCGGAACCATTCCGGGGGTAAGAGTAAGTACAGGTACTGGTCGTCCGGGCTCTTTACCCACCATTGTATTAAGAGGTGGTACCAACTTTGATGGTAGTGGTAGTCCTCTAATCTTAATTGATGGACAGGTAAGAAGCTCTTTAAGCGATATCAACCCTGAGGAAATTAGCAGCATGGAGGTTTTGAAAGATGCCTCTGCTACGGCCATTTATGGTGCCAGAGCCAGTAATGGTGTTATTTTAATTACTTCTAAAAGAGGCAAAACCGGCACATCTTCCATCAACCTGAAAGCTAAAGTGGGTGTAAACTATCTAAATATGCCTTATGAATTTTTAAGTGCTGAAGATTATGTTGGCTGGTCCAGAAGAGGAGTGGTAGAGGCTATTAAAAACGGAACACTAGGAACAGTTGCAAACAATACTGCTTTAAGTGCTGTGGGTCCAAGAGCCACTGGTAATCTGTATCTCGATCCGGCAACAGGCAAACCCCTGGATGGCAACTATGATACTCGTGCAAGATGGAGTGTGATGAGACTAAATGACCAGAATAAATTCCTACTTGATCAGGGTTGGAAAACAATGAAGGATCCTGTGCTTACTAATGCTGCGGGTAATTACGACCCCAATGGTACAAACTATGATCTGATTTATCAGGACTTCAACTATGGACAGTTTGCTTTTAAATCTCCAGCTATATCACAGGACTATAACATTGGATTAAGTGGTGGTAACGAAAAAGGACACTATTTCTCCAACCTTGGTTATTATAATGAAGATGGTTTGTCATTGAACACCTTTTACAAAAGGTTCAATTACACATTGAATGGCGACTATAAGATCAATGATTGGTTAACTACAGAGTCTGGCTTTAATTTCACTAAAGCCAATTGGAACGATCAATCTCTTCAAAATGGCGAAGACAATTTCTGGGGTCGTATGCTTTCTGCCCCTCCTACCCTAAGAGACAAAAGCCCAATAACCGGAGACTGGATACTGGGAAGAGATGCCAGTGATGGCAACCCACTTATCAATGCGGATAAATACATTCGTAGAAACCAGTCGGATAAGTTCACCATGAACCAGGCTTTTATTGTTAAACTTTACCAAGACCTTAATTTAAGACTAAACGGAATTCTGTATTATTCCGAAGGACACAACGAATCATTTAATAAGGACTTCAGAACAGGATTCTTGAGTTATACAAACCCCAATGCAGGATGGAGCCGAGATAGAAGTAGTTCAGCCAGTTTTGGACGTGCTGTAGATCAAACCTACAATGCAGTATTGAATTATACAAAAAGTTTTGGACTACATAGTGTAAATGCAATGGCCGGTGCTGAATTTTACGACTCTTATTCAAAAGGATTAGGTGCCAGTGGCCGTTTAGCACCTACGGATGATTTCATGGATTTGGAATATACCTTAAACAATTCAACCTCTCAAACCAGAGGAACAGATTCGTATCACAACCGTGAGCGTATTCTTTCTCAATTTGGTCGTATCAACTATGATTTTGACGATAAATACATTGCTTCTTTTAGCATCAGACGAGATGGAGTTTCAAGACTTAGTGCAGATACTAGGTTTGGTAATTTTCCAGCCTTCTCTTTAGGTTGGGTAGCCAGTAAAGAAGAATTTTGGAGCAATATGAAGGATTGGATGAACTTTCTGAAATTAAGAGCAAGCTGGGGTAAAAATGGTAATATTGGTATTGGCACCAGCAATGCCATTGGTTTATATGAAGTTCAAGGTTCTTATCAAAACCAAACAGCGTACAATGGAAATGCAGGGTTCTTGTTATCTGCCTTATCTAATCCAACCTTAATGTGGGAAAAAACCAACACCATCGAAGTAGGTGCCGATATGGGATTTCTAAATAACAGAATCTATGCAACTTTGGCTTATTATGACAGAAAAACGGAAGACAAGTTAGCCTTTATAGGTTTGCCAACATCATCAGGATTCAGCAGCAACCGTACCAATAATGGTAGCATGCGCAACCGTGGTGTGGAATTGGATGTAACTGCCAAAGTGGTTCAAGGATCAGATTTCCAGTGGAGTGTAAGTGCCAATGCAGCCTGGAACAAAAACACGGTATTAAAACTTCCTTTTAATGGCAATGAAAGAAACAGACAAGGCGGACAAAGAATTTACGATCCAAAGACTGGAACAGTGATTTGGGTAGGTGGATTCCAGGAAGGCCAGGAATGGGGAACCATTTATGGATATGTAACCGATGGGGTAATCAGAACCGCAGAAGATCTTGCCAACTATAATAAAATAGATATTACCGCGGGTGAAACTCAAGCTATCGGTGGTGCCGCAGGTAAAAAAGTAGCCAGTCAAAAACTGATTACTGAAAAAGGTTTGACCAATCATCTGGCTACCCAGTTGGGTGATATGAGATGGAAAGATTTTGATAAAAATGATACCATTGATTTTAGAGATATGCAACCCATGGGCAGAACTCTTCCTAGGTGGACTGGTGGAGTAAACACAACTGTTTCTTACAAAGGTTTAAGTCTTTTCCTACGGGTTGATTTTGCTTTGGGACATGTACAAATGGATCGTCAGCAAGTTTGGTCATTAGGTTCCATGCAGGGTGAGTTTAACATGACAGAGATCGTTAAAGATACCTGGACTCCGGAAAATCCTAATGCCACCTACCCCAGATTTAGTTGGGCAGATCAGTTGAACATGAAAAACTTCGATAGACCAAGTAATATGTTCTATGTGAACTCTTCCTACCTTGCTTTCAGAGAAGCGTCATTGAGTTACGACCTTCCAAAAGGATTAATTAGCAAGGCTAAAATGAAAGGAGTTTCACTTTCGGTTACTGGACAGAACTTAGGATATCTTTCTAATAAGTTACTGAACCTACCAGAAAGAACAGGTTTCCAAAATAGTGCCTACACAATTCCAACTACTTTAATTTTTGGGGCAAATATTACTTTCTAAAAAAATGTTCAATAATAAATTTATTACAATGAAGACATTTAAAATAATAACCGGAGTAATGCTTATCTTGGTAAGCTTTTCTTCCTGCAAAAAATTGTTAGACCTTACTCCTGAAGACTATTTTGGTGAAGGCAACTACTGGCAAAACGAAACCCAGGTCAGTACTTTTATGAACGGAATGCACAATCAGTTCAGAGGCAATCAATTCCAATTTTACCGTTTGGGTGAAATGCGTGGTGGAAGTTTGGCTACTTCTAGCATAATGCCCGTTTCACTAAACGAACTAAACGTAATTCAACAAAATATATCCGAATCGTCAACGGGTGTGGGTAGTTGGGGTGGCTTTTATAACCCCATTCTGCAAGCCAATTTGTTTATTTCGAAGGTGGAGCCCATTACATATATCGAAGCCAACCGTAAGAACTATTTGCTGGGTCAGGCTTATGCACTACGGGCTTACTACTATTTTCATTTATTAAGAACTTATGGTGGTGTACCGCTTCGTATATTGCCTGATGTAACCACAGACAAACCCGATCAGGTGAAACTAAGACTAGCCCGTTCTTCTGAAGCTGAGGTTTTAGCACAGGTAAAGGCCGATGTGAATAAAGCTTTAGAATACTTTGGTACACAGGCTTCCACAGATAAAACCCAATGGAATCCCAATGCAGCCAGAATGTTGAAAGGAGAAGTGTGTTTGTGGTCGGCAAAGGTTTACAACAACACAGCAGATTTAGCTGATGCAAAAACTGCATTAAATGCCATTACTGGATATACCTTACCAAGTTTTGCCAACACTTTCACCACAAAAGGAAATAGTGAAATCATATTTGCTATTCGTAATGTAGTAGGCGAAACAGAAATGTCTGTGAGTGGTTTCCTTTACGATCAACCTAATTTTAATACACAGTATTATGGTGATTCTTCAGGAACAGGAGCTGCATTGAATGATCCTTTAAATATTGCCACAGTGAATTTAAATGCTGGTATTCAACGTTACATGTATAGTTTTGATTTGTATAAATCATATACCGCAGGCGATACCAGAAGAGATGCTACATTTATGGCCTACTATGGTGTAAATAAAACCACAAATCCGGTAAAAGTTACTGCCAGAGGAACTATATTATCTAAGTTCATGGGAGAAATAAATGCCAACAAACGCTACTGGACCAGCGACTGGCCTATTTATCGCGAAGCAGACAGACAACTGATGCTGGCAGAAATCACCAATGCCGAAGGTGGCAACCCTGCCTCTTATATTCAGGCTATTAGAAACAGAGCTTACAACAATTCCGACCCTACTCCTTTTGTAAATGGCAATAAGGATCAAAATGAACTAGCCATTTTTGCAGAAAGAAGTAAGGAGTTCGTGTGGGAAGGAAAACGCTGGTACGACCTTCGCAGAATGAAATTTGGCAGCGATCCATTGGTATATATTTCTGCCAATCAACCTTATGGTGTTATCAATAAAGCAACAGAACCTTTCAAAACTTTGTGGCCTATTGAAACAGCGATCTGGACTAACGACCCATTGGTGGATCAAACACCGGGTTATCAGACCGCAAAACCATAAATATCAAAATAGCTTTTCATTTAGCAAGCATACACAATCGTTACCCGGGGGTGTTCTCACCCCTGGTATTTTTTTTTGATGTAGTTTAGAACTTGTTTTACATGTAAATTATTTTTTATGATGAATATCCAACCACTTGTAGGTCTGATTGCAGCGCCCTTCACACCTATGAATGAAGACGGCAGCCTGAACACAGCCCTGATTTCAGATTATTACCAGTTTTTAAAAAAGAATAAAGTTATTGGTGCTTTTATCAATGGCTCCACGGGCGAAGGGGTTTCTCAAACCAGAGAAGAAAAGAAATTGATAGCAGAAGCCTGGGCCACTGCCACAAAAGATGATACAGATTTTAAGGTCATCAATTTGGTGGGCGGCACTTCCATTCAGGATTGTATGGAAATGGCTAAACATTCCGAGGAAATTGGTATTGATGCCATTGCCTTTACAGCTCCTTTTTATTTCAAACCCGGATCACCACAGGCATTGGCCGAGTGTTGTGCACTGGTAGCCGGTGCAGCACCTAATTCGCCGTTTTACTATTATCATATTCCTGTGCTTACTGGTTGCAATATCACCATGTATGACTTACTGAAAGCAGTAAATGGCTCCATTCCAAACTTTGCTGGCATTAAATATACCCACGAAGATTTTATGGATTTCCTTTCCTGTATGTATGTTGATAATGGCCGATACGATATGCTTTGGGGTCGCGATGAAAACATGTTATCAGCACTTGCATTGGGCAGTTTTGGCGCAGTAGGCAGCACCTACAATTATGCCGCACCTTTGTACTACGACATGCAGGAAGCCTTTAAAAATGGCGAACTGATTAAAGCCCGCGACTTGCAACAAAAGTCAATTGACATGATTAGGTTGTTGGGCAAATATGGTGGGATTGCTACTGGCAAAGCCTATATGAAATTGGTGGGATTGGATTGTGGTGGTTTCCGGTTGCCAATAAAAAATATGAGTGCAGAAAGTTTTGAAGCCTTTAAGAAAGATGTAGAAGGCTTGGACTTCGACGCTTTCAAATCGAAATAATCTATTAATTGATGAATAATTTAGACTATTCAAATTGAAATAAAATCACTCCCTCTCAGGCTGTGTCCGCCAAAGGAGGATGAGGTCTAAATAAGATTCAAATCGAATTAACAGCTTTGTAATTTAGCTGGTCATTATTCTTAAAACAAGATTTCATTGGAAGTTGCAGGATGGTTTACCATACTGCATCTTCCAATATTTTCTTTTGTCTGCATTATGATAAAAAAAATTGTATACCTCCCCTTATTAACATTGCTCCTGATGAATACTAAACTTATTGCCCAACCTACCATTCAATGGACAGTGGCAGCCAATATTATGAATGATGACCAGCCTTCCATAGGTTTTGCAGGAATGGTAAGCGGCATCAACAAAGATGTGCTACTGGTGGCAGGTGGTGCTAACTTTCCCAATGGAATGCCCTGGCAGGGCGGAAAGAAAAATTATTCCAACCAGATATATGTTTTAGAAAAAAACAAAACCAGTTTTCAGTGGAACTCAAAAAACACTTCAACCCTGCCCCACTCTATTGCCTATGCAGGTTCTGCTACAACCGAAAAAGGTATGGTGATTGCTGGAGGAGATAATGAAAATGGAATATCGGCAAAGGCCAATTTACTACAATGGAATGTATCCAAGCAAAGGGTGGAAATAAAATCACTGCCTGATCTTCCAGTGGCTGTAACAGCACCAGCCATGACGGCAAATGGAAATACAGTATACGCACTCTGTGGGGATGAAGCAAAAAATTCATCGAGCAAATGTTTCTACCTGAACCTGGAAGATAGAAAGCCTGTTTGGAAATCTTTGCCCGATGCCCCCATTGCGCTGGCCAATGGAATGGCTGTATTTCAAAACAAAAAATTATACCTGTTGGGTGGACGAACCAAGTCAGCTACCAGCATCAGTGATTTACATCCTACAGTTTTTGCCTTTGACTTTAAAACAAATAGCTGGGGGCAATTGGCCGATATTTTTGATGGCAAGACCAAAACACCTTTCACTGCTGGTGCTGCATTTGCAGTAGGTGCAAACTATATTGTACTAGCCGGTGGAGACAAAGGTGATGTGTTTCACCAGATTGAAACTTACTTATCCCTGATGGCAAAAGCTACTTCGGAAGAGGTAAAAGCAAAACTAACTGCTAAAAAAAATGAACTGGTTTTGCATCATCAGGGATTTAGTACAGATGTATTGTTGTATGATATAAAACAAAACAAGTGGAGTAAAATCGGAAACCTGCCTGTGGCTGCACAGGTAACAACTACCGCAGCAAAATGGGGTAAGGATCTGGTGATATCCAGTGGAGAAATAAGGCCGGGTGTGCGAAGCCCAAAAATAATAATTGGAAAAATAAAATGATAATGAGTTTTCGAAAGAAACTTTTTCTAACTTGTCGTTTATGTATAGGAGGCAAGTTGCACAAGGGTTGAATTGAGTCCCACCGTTTGGGATAAACTGATGCAAGCAAGATGCCATATATTCTTCTGTTGAATTTTAAAAAATTAAGCCATGCCTGAAAATAATTCAAACATCAAAACCCAAACCACAAACAATTCTTATCCCTGGGTGGTGGTGGCACTTCTTTGGGTGGTGGCCTTGCTCAACTATATGGACCGGCAGATGCTGAGTACCATGCGCGACTCCATGCAGGTAGATATTGCCGAGCTGCAAAGTGCTGAAGCCTTTGGATTTTTGATGGCCATCTTTTTGTACATCTATGGATTTATGAGTCCAATTGCGGGTACCATTGCGGATAGGGTAAATCGTAAATGGCTAATAGTGGGTAGCCTGTTGGTTTGGAGCGCAGTTACTTATGCCATGGGCATTACAAACGATTACCAAACACTGGTTTGGCTAAGAGCGTTAATGGGTGTGAGCGAAGCATTGTATATTCCAGCAGGACTGTCAATGATTGCCGATTATCATACTGGCAAGACCCGTTCACTGGCCATTGCCATCCACATGACAGGTTTATACACTGGCCAGGCTTTGGGTGGATTTGGAGCTACGGTGGCCGAGGCGTATAGCTGGCATACCGCCTTTCACTGGTTTGGAATTATTGGTATGTTTTACGCCGTGGTGCTGGCCTTTTTTCTTAGAGACATAAAGCAAGAACCGGTGCTATCAGATAATCTCAAAGGAATATCAACGCCTAAAAAAATTCCACTGTTGAAAGGACTTTCATTGTTGTTTTCAAATATTGCGTTCTGGGTTATCCTATTTTATTTTGCAGCACCCAGTCTGCCGGGATGGGCAACTAAAAACTGGTTACCCACCTTGTTTGCTGATAGTTTGAAAATACCCATGTCGGAAGCCGGACCGCTTTCTACCATTACCATTGCAGTATCTTCTTTTGTGGGTGCTGTGTTTATTGGCGGCCCATTAAGTGATCGCTGGGTACAGAAGAACATACGCGGGCGCATCTTCACTGGTGCCATAGGGTTGTCCCTCACCATACCCTCATTGGTATTACTTGGTTACGGCACTACTTTTGTTTCTGTGGTAGGTGCGGCTGTACTTTTTGGTGTGGGATATGGTATATTCGATGCTAACAATATGCCCATTCTTTGCCAGTTTGTCCCCTCTAAATTAAGAGCCACGGCTTATGGGTTTATGAATATGGTGGGTGTGTTTGCCGGCGCTGCCATAACACAAGTTTTGGGAAAGTTTAAGGATGAAGGAAATTTTGGTTTTGGCTTTGCGATATTAGCGGCAGTGGTGGCCTTGGCATTGTTGGTGCAAATAACCTCGCTGAAACCAAAGGTGCAAAATATGGAATAATATATTCATACTATTATTTTGATGAAAGAAGATTGTTCTTTGACTCACAAGATCTCACTCACATTCCCTCTTCCGCCCCAACAGACAAAGACGGAGAGGGGCGTTGGAACCCTTCGCCGGTACAGGTTATAAAAGGTGTACACTACTTTGAACGAACATCAATAATTTATTTACTAAAATACGAATATCATGGTTAAACTTTTGTCGAAATTAAGACTACAGAAAATTTCTTTAAGCTTATCTGCTTTTGTGCTTTTGATGCCATTGTTGATGAAGGCTCAAAGCAAGGAAGTGCCCGTGTTTGTGTCTGGCAAAGAAGGACACAAGAGTTATAGAATACCGGCCATCATTGGATTGCCCAATGGGGACCTACTGGCTTTTTGTGAAGGCAGAGTCCATGATGCAGGAGATTTTGGTGATATCGATATTGTTATGAAACGTAGCAGCGATAAGGGTAAAACTTGGGGTGCTTTACAAATAGTAGCTGAGTTTGATACCCTTCAGTGCGGTAATGCTGCACCAGTTGTGGATCTTACCGACCCATTGTACCCTCAAGGCAGAATCTTTCTTTTTTACAACACGGGCAATGACCACGAAGGCGAAGTCAGAAAGGGACACGGATATAAACAATCCTGGTTTAAAACATCTGCCGATGGCGGAAATACTTGGAGCGAACCAGTGGATATTACTTTGCAAACGCATCGTCCGCTTAAACCACAAATCAACCCTGCTTTTAATTTTTCCGACGACTGGAGAACGCTGGCAAATACACCAGGCCATGCGATGCAGTTTCAATCAGGAAATTATAAAGGAAGAATGTATGTAGCCGCTAATCATTCGGCCGGTGGGCCGCAAAACCGCGGTACCGACTATGATGCACATGGATTTTACACCGATGACCACGGCAAAACATTTAAGTTGGGGGCCAGCCTACATCTTCCGGGAAGCAATGAATCCATGGCAACAGAATTAAGCAAAGGAAAGTTGATGTTCAATAGTCGCAATCAGAAAGGAGATATACGAGCAAGAATTGTAGGCATTAGTAGTAATGGTGGCCAAACTTGGGACACCGTTTATTTTGACCACAATCTTCCGGATCCTGTTTGCCAGGCAAGCATCCTCACCATTGGTAAAAAGAAAGGCAAAAACATTTTGGCATTTTGTAATGCGGCAGATGCTAAGAAAAGAGATAACCTCACACTTCGCATCAGCAAGAATGATGGGCATACCTGGAGCAGTGGTTATGTCATTTATAATAATCCTAAACAAGCTGATGCGGCAGCCTATTCTGATATAGTGAAAACAGGTAAAAAAAGTATCGGTGTATTGTATGAAAAAGATGGCTACTCCAAAATTGTGTTTACGGATGTGAAATGGAAATAAGTTCACAGCCAATGTTTTCTTTTAAAATAAAATAATGATGTCTTACACTCAAGAAGAATTAATTGCCTTAAAAGATTTTTATAGCAACCAATTATTAAACGATACCGTTCCGTTTTGGTTTCCCCGTTCTTTCGATACAGAACATGGTGGATTCTTATTGATGCGTGATGCAGATGGTTCTTTGATTGATGATGATAAAGCAGTTTGGATTCAGGGGCGTGCTACCTGGTTATTAGCCACATTGTACAATACCGTAGAACAAAAACCAGATTGGCTGGAAGGGGCAAAACTTGGATATGATTTTTTAAACAAACATTGTTTTGATAGTGATGGGCAAATGTTTTTTCATGTAACAAGGGATGGTAGCCCCATTCGCAAACGACGGTATTATTTCTCCGAAACCTTTTATGTGATAGCTGCTGCGGCCTATGCCAAAGCCAGTGGCGATGAGCAGGCTGCCGAAAATGCAAGAAGGGTTTTTGGTGAGTGTATTGCTTATGCCACCGGCGAAAAAAAACTTTCTGCTAAGTTTACCGGCACCCGTCCATCTAAAGGGATTGGTGTACCCATGATTATGACCAATACTGCCCAGCAATTGCGAGAAACCATTGGCGATTCTAGGTGTGATGAATATATTTCTACCTGGATAAAAGAAATTGAAACTTATTTCGTAAAGGATGATATTCAATGTGTGATGGAACAGGTGGCACCCGATGGTAGCATCATAGATCATATTGACGGACGCACTTTAAACCCCGGTCATGCCATTGAAGGTGCCTGGTTTATTTTGCACGAAGCCAGACACAGGAACAACGATCCACACTTAATTGAATTGGGTTGCAAGATGCTGGACTATATGTGGGAACGCGGCTGGGACAAAGAACATGGCGGTATTTTATATTTTAGAGATGTGTATAACAAACCCGTGCAGGAATATTGGCAGGATATGAAGTTTTGGTGGCCACACAATGAAGTGATCATTGCTACCTTGCTGGCCTACCTAATGACCGGTAATGAAAAATATGCCCAATGGCATAAGATGGTGCATGATTATTCCTACGAAAAATTTCACGACAAGCAACATGGCGAGTGGTTTGGCTACCTGCATCGGGATGGAAGCATCGCACAGCCAGCCAAAGGCAATATGTTTAAAGGACCGTTTCACATGCCTCGGCAGGAATGGTATTGCGTGCAATTATTAAATGAATTTACAAAAGCATAAACCCTTGATTAAAAGATATCCTTTTTTTTGTTCTGCAGTTTTGCTTCTAGGTGTTTTACTTTTTTCCTGTAAAAAAAATACGGGTGAAATAAAAAAACCCAATCCACCTCAACCCCCTGTGTCGCTAGCAGTAGTATTAAAAACTGCGGACAGTACACAGGTGATCGATGAAACGCTATCGGGGCCGAAGGAAGCCACCCGACTGGCACAAAATATGCCTGCCTCAGATTTTTACACTACCGGTTTTTATTTACCACCAGGTTCAGAGATGAAGCTGGAACTTACTGCCATCAATGGTTCACGCCTGCCTAAGCTGTTGGTGGGGACTTACTCCCGCTACAATTCGTTTTGGAATCCTAATACCTACAATTTAGTTACCGGAATAAATTCAATTACGGATGCTACTGGTGGCATTTTGTATTTTAGGTTTCATAATGACAGTCCGGATGGAAAAGTGCAAATAAAATTCGTCTCAGGAATGAGACCAATGCCCTTTTTTCAATTGGGCAAAACCACACAGGAAGATTGGGTGAAAATGGTGGACAATATTACCAATGTACCCGACGTGCAATTGGTAGGAAAGAAAACCATTATCACTTTTTCATTGGCGAATGCGAAAAATAATAAAACCGAAAATCAAGAGGCCCTTGTAAAAAAGGCCGACAGAGTAATAGCCATTGAAGACAGTATCAGCGGATTGTTTGGAAATGACCCCATGGATCAACCCAATGTACACAAATACTTATTGACAGAAACAGACAATGCCGACTATTACATGGCCGCTACTCATTACCGAAGTTTTTATAGCATGCCATCCGGTGGCGCATCAGCTATTTTCAAAGCAGATAATTTCACCTGGGGTCCCTGGCACGAACTGGGACACATGCACCAGCAAGGTTCTTGGACATGGAGCGAGCTGGGCGAAGTAACAGTAAACATATACAGCATTGCAGTAGAAAAAGCATTTGGCATTACCCCTACCCGATTAACCAAGGATGATGAATGGAGCAAGGCAGCATCCTATCTGGCAAGGCTGGATGCAGAACGTGATTTCAATGGCAGCAACGCCAGTGTATGGATCAGACTTTGTATGTTTCAACAACTGAAATTGGCTTTTGGTGATTCGTTCTACCATGACCTACATCGTCAGGCCAGGAAAGAAACGAATCGGCCCAATAATACCGATAGCAGAATGAAATGGTTTATTCTAAAAGCCAGCACCATCAGTGGAAAAAACCTGTCAGGCTTTTTCAAAAAATGGGGACTTAAACTTTCAACAACTTCAGCCACTGATGCTTTGTATGCTGATTTAGACAAATTAGGATTACCGAATCCATCCACAGATTTGACCCTGTTAAAAGATTAGCACATTTTAATCTACCGGCACAAACGTAAACATCCATTTCACCGAATTTTGCCAGTCCTTTCCTTTGAAGGAGGCTACTGGTAATTTGATCAGGACTTTGTTCCAGCCTTTCTTTAGAGCAATGCTGGTGGGTTTTCGACTTTCATAACTTTCATCTATCAATGGAATTTCCAGATTCCCTTTTTGTCCACCCCGAACCCAGTTGGGTGGTGAAACAATTTGCTGATTCACCCAAACCTTACTACCTCTATTATCCCATGCACCTACTGGCGGACTGTCCGTAGCCTGCGATCTGGAAATATTATAAAAGCCTATCCAAAAGTCTTTGGTTGTATTTTCATCGCTCCAGCATTCGGTGCTGGCATACCAGGTTGTATTTTCCTGAGGATTAGGAATAGCACCTTTAATGAGTGGTGCCCACCAATGCCGAAGTACAATAGTGCCCCCCGTTGTAGTTATCTTTTCTTTTATTGGCAAATCCATTTTCAGTTCGGGTTCAAATTTCTCTTCCACCTTTCCCTGATTTGGATAGGGTCCGACTAATTTCCATTTTATGTTAATCTGCTTTGTATATGGAAAAGGAATCCCTTTGAAATATTGGGTTTTATGGTCTAACAATTTTTGCTCAAATTGTGCAAAGGCATTTTCATCACCATCACTAATATTGGATACCCAGCCTTGCACTCCTCCCCCTTTGTACATCTTTTCTGCAAAAGCAATGATACCCGGATAAACTTCATTCATATTGATGATTTCTTCATCTCTAAAAACCGCCCTGTCGTGCCAGGTGCAAAGAGTGGCTCCAATCATGGTGGCATCGCCTTTATCTTTATTCCCAATCCTTCGATTGAAAATAGAAACCACTGCCTCCAAAGGATCCATGTGATTAAGATACAAATGCCTGGAATCTATATATTGAATGGCTTTGCCATCATCCTCATCCAATTTTTCTTCCATCCACAATTGCCGTAGCGTACTATTGGTGAAGTTTCCACCGGGTTGCCAGCCTATTACTTTTTTACCCATACTTTCCAAAAATTTAGTCATCTCTGGTATAAAATTCTGGTTAGTAATTTTCACTTCATCAGCTCCAATATGAATGTATGGCACATCAAAATTGTCGCAGAACTCTTTCAAAATATTTTTTATATATGCCACACCCGAATCGGTTTGCATATCCGTTTTCATGGCCCGCCGGAAGGCAGCACTATGTCCCGGCATATCTATTTCGGGTAGAAAAAGAATATGACGTTCCTTGCAGTATTGCATGAGTTCTTTGATCTCTGCTTTGGTATAATACATGCCTTTGTTGCGCAACATATTTTCTGGAGCTGTCAATTGAGGATACAGTTTGCTTTCTATTCTCCAAGCAATATCTTCTGTTGGATGAAAATGAAAAACATTGAGCTTGTACTGGCTCATCACATCAATCTGTTGTTTCAACAAATCCATTGACATATAGTTTCTGCCTACATCAATCATATATCCACGCCAGGCAAATGCCGGTGCATCTTTAATCTCACAAGCATCTATCATCACGCCATCGCGGCTAAGTTGTCGTAGGGTTTGAATACCATAAAAAATGGCTTGTGGTGTGGCACCCGAAATCACTATCTTATTTTCATTGGCTACCAATTCATAAGCCTCATCATGAATCCCTTCTTTTTTGGGTATAAGTTTTAACTCAATGTATCCTGTTCTGGATTTAGTGTGCTTCACCACGTTGGCATGGTAACCAATCTGCCTGATTAGATCCTGCAACAGCCTGGCTTCTTTTTCAATACCAGATTGAGTAAGCAAAATTTCCTTACACTCATAAAGTTTAAATGCACTCTTGTTCCAGGTTAATTGTGAAGGCGAAGGAAGTATGGCAGCTCTTTCACCTAAATCATAAACATAAGGATAAACCAAATGTTTCCAGAGCAGGTATCCCTCTCCTTTCAAATGCAATCCATCATTGGTTAGGGATGACTTTAAGAGTCCTCTTCCATCTGCAAAATGTTCGTAGAGATTTATAAAACGGTAGCCATTGGCCTGAGCGGATCTGGCCAATTCATTATTTATGAAAACAATTTCTTTCCCCTTATTGGTATGGGTCTTAAACTTATCATAAGCAGCATTGACGGGTAGGATGCTTTGCACAAACAAATTGGTAGAAGGCGAGCCTGCGGCGATAAACTTAGCAATGAGCTGAATATTTTTTATGATACTATCGGGCCTTATGCCTCTTGCCAAATCATTGGTACCTATCAGCAAAAATACCTTTGCCGGTTTTCTGTCAATCACTTCTTTCAATCTGTTTAGTACCCCTACCGTCACATCGCCACTAATACCTCGATTAATGATATGAGGATTCTGAAACATCTCGGCCCACTCTCCTCCATCGGTGATGCTATTACCCAAAAAAACAATTTCCCTTTTGACTTCCGGAAGAGAAGCAAAATGTGTGGTTCGCTGATGGTAGTAGGTGGAGAAAACAGAATCAGGCCAAGTGGGGATTGGAGACTGTGCAAGAGTTGGCTGAACTATGAGCAGCCATGCAAGAATTTTTAGAAGGTTTATGATCTTAGTTGCCATTGCTTTCATACTAAATTGGGCTTTGTATTGAGAAAAAATGTGGATGCTCCCTATCTCAAATATAGACATTCTAACCCTTCTTGGGCGATTCCTAATCGAAAGATAAGACACTCAAGAATGGTTTTTTTATTCCGATCAATAAAAAAACGCTATGGTGTTTTTTAGCACATTCAAAGGATTTCAAAGCACGCAATTATCATTACCCATTCAACCTCAGAAAATGGTTTTCCAAATGGTTTCTCATACCCGTTCTAAATTCTTCCGGCGTGCCATTCTCCAAAATATCTACCAATTTCTTATGAGAGACAAACTTCTTGGGATTGAGTACTGGTTTATAAATGGAACTTTTTTCTACATACCCGAAAATGGGCAGCAACAATTTTTGAAACTTCATTAGTGTTTCATTATGACTGATCTGATAGAGTTTGCCGTGGAAAGCTGTTTCGTAGGCAGCCTCAAACATGTGATTGCGTGTGGAGGTAGGTTCGTTTTTCACAATTTCTCTCAAGTCCTTTATATCCTTATCCGTAATATTTCTATATAATAGATCAGCCATTCCTATTTCCAGCACTAACCTGATTTCGAAAATCTCTTTTAAAGTATCCTCATCTAAAATATATGGATTGAGACTTTTTGCCAGGTTTCCAAAAATATCAGGACTGGTTATTACCGCACCCCGCTTTTTCCGGGTATCTATAAGCCCCATCATGCGTAGCCGCATCAAAGCTTCCCGGATCACGGTTCTGCTAACGCCAAGAGCGGTAGCCAGTTCAAGTTCTTTCGGAATAGAATCTCCTACTTTTAGCTTCCGCTGATGTAAGAGTTCAATTAGTTTTGACTCTACCTTATCTACCAGGCTTTGAGTATCAATGGCTTCAAACACATTCTTCATGACAAGTATTTTCTTTAGGATTAAAGCAGTATCAGTTGATGCAAATGATCATGATCAAATGTACTTATTTTATGTTATACATAATAATAAATACCTGATTTTCTCAGATTACATTTAATACTAATTTATTGCAATGATATTTCTTTTTGAATACTCAATTTGAAGCTTCAAAAAATTTTAACTAAGTCTTATTGGTTGACAAAAACGAAATGGATGTAATCAATCTTTTTGGGCTTCATTTTCCTTCACTACAATCAGGTTGCTCATGTCCAACTGCATTGGCAGCAAACCAATTTTCACCACCGCTCTTTTCCCTTTTATTTCCAACACCTCTCCAACCTGATGGTTGCGTCTCATTTTTACTTTATCGCCCACTTTTATTTCGCCTCCTATTTCGCTATACTTACTGTCTATTTTTTTCTGCATTTTGCTCACCGCTTTGGTCTCGTTCCGGTTGAACAACAAGGCGGTGATCTGCTTGATCAATTTTGGTTTATCGTCTTCCTTGCGCCATTCTATCATGATCTGTTTCAGCTTACGCTCCATATCCTTCAGGTAGGTAATTCTGTTTTCATTGATTTTGTTTTGCTCTTTCAACACTTCCACCTGTTGGTTATGGCGTTCTTTATCCATCACCTGCTGCATTTCTTTTTGCAGCCGTTCATTTTCTTTCAACAGCTTCTGTAGCTCCTTGTCTTTTTGGGCTATATCGCGCAGATCCTGTTCGGTTCTGTTCAGTAATTTGTCCAGTCTGTATTGATCCTCTTCTACCAGACTACGTGCTTTGTCTATCAGTTTCTTATCCAACCCAATTCTTTCTGCAATAGAAAAAGTGTAGGAGCTACCGGGTTTTCCTACGATTAACTGATACTGAGGTTGCAATTTTTTTTCATCAAATGCCATGGCTCCATTTACAATTCCAGAAGTCTTGCCAGCCATTATTTTCAGGTTGAGGTAATGCGTGGTGACAATGCCAAAAGAATGTTTGCGCAAAAGCTCCAGCAATATCACTTCGGCAAAAGAGCCACCCAGATTGGGATCGCTACCACTGCCCAACTCATCAATAAAAAAAAGAGTTTTGCCACTGGCATTTTCCATAAAATACTTCATGTGTATCAGATGGCTGCTATAAGTGCTCAACTCAAATTCCAAACTTTGGGTGTCGCCTATATGAATCATCAGTTGTTTGAAAATACCAAATTCACTCGATGGATGCACTGGCACCAACAGCCCACTCTGCACCATCATCTGGAGCAGTCCCACTGTTTTCATGGTTACGGTTTTCCCTCCTGCATTGGGTCCGCTTATCACCAGTATTCTTTGTTTTTCATCCAGGGTAATATTGACCGGTATCGTTTTTTTCTCGGTGCCCTTATGATACAAGTACAATAAAGGGTGATAGGCATTTTTCAAATGAACCATGGCCTTGTCATGCACCATGGGATATTCGCCATTGATGTCGATGGCAAATTTTGCCTTAGCCCTGGCAAAGTCATACTCGCCTATTATGGAATGATACACGCTCAACAAACCAGCATGTTGAGACAGCTTTGAAGTGAGTTGTTTTAGAATTCGATAGACTTCCTTTCGTTCCTGATTTTCCAGATCGCTGATATCATTGTTCAGATGGATGGTTTCTTCCGGTTCAATAAAAGTAGTTTTTCGGCTATCGCTTTCCCCATGCAAGATCCCCTTCACAGCTCTTTTTTGCTCGGCATAAACGGCCAGCACCCTGCGACCATTCATGAAACTTTCTTCTATCTCTGCCAGATAGCCCTGCTTATTTAGTTTGGAAATGATGCGATCGAAAAGTCTCCTAAGTTCATTGCGCTTGCGAAACAGACTCAATCTTATTTCCTTGAGTTCTTTGGAGGCAGTATCTTTTACTGTACCCTGGTCATCCACCACTTCATCTATCAGTTCCTTAATAACCTTCTCATAGTAAGTGTGTTGAATGATTTCCCACAATCCGGAATAGGCATTTCTTCTTTCCTCATTGAACCAACGAAAAAGTTTTTCGATACTCTCCGCCAGTTTTCTGATTTGTATCAGATCCTCGCCTAATAATATGGCACCCGAAATGGAGAGCAGCTTTAATTCGCGAGCAAGATTTAGGATATAGTCATTTGGAAAATATATTCCATTGGCTAGCAATTGCCTGAATTCGTGCGACTGCCTCAGGTCGGCATCAATAAACTTTTTATGCGTGTGGATACGCAATTCCATTGCCTTTTGTTGTGCATAATGGCATTGACAATGCGCCGCTAACAGATGCTTTATTTTTTCAAACTCCAACTGTACAACAGCCGATTCGGGATATAACTTCATGCTTTAATACCTATCTAAAGGGAGCAAAAGTAGTACTAATAGTTTTCTGATGCCTGTCTGTACAAGCATATTTTTGATTTGTTGTTTTTGGGGAAAACATTGAGCACTATCTCTCCACTTTCTAATGTAAAAATCCTAATCTTTCAAAACTATAATAAGTAGAATCTATTTAGGATTTGCGATCAAAAAAACCTGCATGTATTTTTTTCTGCCTAAAAGAATACACGCCATTTTACAGACGGAACCATCGGTAATAAACTTAATTGTTTCCATTTTCCTTTGTCATAAAAAACCAAAAAAGGATTTTGGCGGTTCAATACATTGTAAATGGAAAAAGAAAACTCTTTATTGTATTTTTTCTTTCTTTTTAATAGACTATAGCCAATGTCTATTCTAAAATTATCAGACATATTAAAGCCATTTATGGAAGACATTTCCTGCCTCAAATATGCATTTTCATCCATAGCGGGGGTAATAGTACTATTCGGCTCCATTTGGTTCCAATAAAATGGTAATATTCCATCATATTTTGCCACCGGAATAGTTACATGATTCCCTGATGCATAAAAGATAGCAAGGTTGAGGGATCGTTCCTTTTTTGCTTCGCTTCCCAGTATCAATTTTGTCTGATAATTAAAAATATGCCGCCTGTCAAATTTAAAAGGGAATGGTTTGCCCAATACTTCCTGTGTCAGGTTGCGTTCTTGTCGGGTTTTTAGGGTTTTGGGGAAATAGCCTTAGATTGAATCATTCTAAAAATTTGAATCAGCAATACCAATCGTTGCTAACTGAACGATCTGTAACCAGTATATCTATTTTTCCTACCAACAATTTGTTCCTATGCAAGGAAGAAAATCTTTTCAAAAAAATAATGATGGTCTCAAAATAAGAATTTGCTATAGTATCCTTCCCATGCCTAGTCTAAAAACCCTACTTTAGCATTCTGATTATTTTCTATGATACATAAAGATCAAATTCTGAAATTGGCAAGTGATAAAAAGCAGCCCGCTATTCTGGTTATTGGAGATATCATGGCCGACAGATATGTATGGGGAACGGCCAACCGGATTTCACCAGAAGCACCGGTACCGGTGCTAATGGCAAAAAACGAAACTATCACTCTGGGTGGAGCGGGCAATGTGGCACAAAACCTGAGAAGACTGAATGCCCGTGTAGCCTTGTGTGGCATTGTGGGCGATGACCCATCTGCTACTACTATTCTGCAACAACTAAGAGAAGAAAAAATAGACGCCCATGCCATTATTAAGGATCATTCCAGACCCAGCACTTTAAAAACAAGAGTGATGGCTGGAAATCATCAGTTACTGAGAGTGGATCGGGAACTTTCACACCCTATTTCCACTGAGATAGCGACCAAACTGCTTCAAAAGTTGGAAGCTCTTATTCAAAAATCAGAAATCGTTTTACTATCAGACTACAACAAAGGATTGCTTACACCAGCACTTACTCAAAAAATTATCAGCATTTGTATCCAGCATAGTAAGAAGGTAATGGTGGATCCTAAAGGCTTGCAATATGAAAAATATAAAAATGCCTGGCTGATAAAACCAAACCGTAAAGAACTGTCGGAAGCCATGAGTGGTTTGCCGGTGAATACAAAGGAAGAAGTGATCATCACCGCCCGTAAACTACTGTCAAAAACCAAATCGCAACACCTCGTGGTTACCCTTTCGGAGGAAGGTCTGGCACTCATTTCAAAAAGGAAGGTTCAGATTTTTCCTGTTCGAGCACAGGAGGTATTTGATGTAACGGGTGCAGGCGATTCTGTTTTTGCCGCTTTGGGCTATTTTTTAGCATTAGGTATTGAACTATCCGTGGCCTGCGAATTAGCTAATTACGCAGCAGCTATTGCGGTAAGTAAAGTGGGCAGTGTAGCAGTTACTATTGATGAAATATTTTCAATTATAGACAAACATGAGTAGAACAGCCTCCATCATTCAGCAGAAAATCATTTCCTTGCAAGACGCTCAAATCCTTTGTGCACAATGGAAAGCCAACGGTGAAAAAATTGTTTTTACCAATGGTGTGTTCGACATTCTTCATGCAGGTCATGTGCAGTCTTTGATGGCCGCCAGCGAATGTGGTACCCGGCTTATCATTGGACTGAATGCCGACGTTTCGGTAAAAAGACTCAAGGGAGACAGCCGCCCCATCATTCAGCAGAAGGACAGGGCCCTGCTATTGGCCGCTCTGTTTTTTGTGGATGCTATTGTGTTGTTTGAAGAAGACACACCCATCAATCTGATCAGTACTTTGCTGCCGGATGTTTTGGTAAAGTCTGCCGACTACGCCCTCCACAATATTGTAGGTGCAAAAGAAGTTATAGCCCACGGCGGTGTAGTAAGAATCATGCCCATGGTGGAAGGACTTTCCACCACAAAGATTGTAGATAAGATAATGAAAGGAATAGATAATTGATAATTGAAAATGAAAAATTGATAATGGATGAAGTTTAAATGAGCCGTTCATCCAATAACAATCGGTTTATTTTCCTGCTTAAATATATTTGCAGCTTCTTTACTTAATTTTTTTTGATATGATTAAACGGTTTGCTTCGATTGCATTGGTATCCTTTTTTACAATAGGCACATTTGCTCAGGGCGGCTATTGGCAACAAAAAGTGAAATATGTAATGGACATTGATATGAATGTTGTTACCAATCGTTTCACTGGCAAACAGAAACTAACGTATTGGAACAATTCTCCAGACACTTTGAAAAAGGTTTTCTATCATCTGTACTGGAATGCTTTTCAGCCGGGAAGCATGATGGATGAGCGCAGTCGTCGTCAAGGACAGGTTTTGCTGGGCGGAAAGCCCGACTGGGATGCCAGAGTGAAAAACAGAATCTCAAAACTCACCGCCAATGAAATTGGATATCAAAAAATACAATTTCTTAAAATGAATGGTAAGCCACAACATTTTGAAGTGGATGGAACCATTCTGGTAGTAACCCTTAGCAAACCAATACTGCCCAAGCAGCAAGTGGTGTTTGATATGAATTTTGAAGCTCAAGTGCCAGTGCAAATCAGAAGAAGCGGCAGAGATAATCCTAAAACCGATGTCCGCTACTCCATGAGTCAGTGGTATCCCAAACTATGCGAGTACGACAAAGAAGGCTGGCATGCTACTCCCTATGTAGGGCGTGAGTTTCACGGGGTTTGGGGCGATTTTGATGTAAATATTACCATCGACAAAAAATACATTTTAGGAGGTACCGGATATCTGACCAATGCCCAACAAATTGGTTATGGATATGAACAAGACAACACTACCGTGGTTCAGCCCAAGGGCAATTCATTGACCTGGAAATTTACAGCACCCAATGTGCACGATTTCATGTGGGCAGCAGACACAGCGTTTATTCATCAAACAAAAAAAATAAATAAGAACCTGACGTTTCATCTTCTATACAAATCCGCCGGATTGGGCAAAAAGCCTTGGGAAGATATTTTGGTGAATGCAGAAAAGGCTTATCCGTTTATTGAAAAACATTTTGGAGCCTATCCGTATAAACAATATTCTTTCATTACAGGTGGAGATGGTGGCATGGAATATCCTATGTCCACCCTGCTAGCCAGTCCCGGTGCCTGGCTGCACGAGTGGATGCATAGTTGGTATCAGGGCATATTGGCCACCAATGAAAGCCTGTATCCCTGGATGGATGAGGGTTTCACCTCTTATGCCGATGATTTGATAAGTGCCTGGCTCAGGGGTGGAGATATCACCAAGTCGCAACAATCGGCTTATGAAAGTTATTTCGATCTTGTAAAAAGCGGGTTAGAAGAACCGCTCACTACCCATGCCGATCATTACAATACAAACTTTGCCTATTCAATTGCAAGCTATTCCAAAGGTGCTATATTTCTCCATCAACTGGGTTATATTGTTGGGGATGCTGTTCGTAATCAGATATTATTGGACTATTACAAGAAATGGAAATTCAAACATCCGGATGCCAACGATTTTATTAGAGTGGCTGAGGAAAGAAGCGGGTTGCAATTGGGCTGGTACCGGCAGGAATGGGTGAACACAACCCATACCATCAACTATGCCCTTGATAGTGTATGGGAACAGGCCGGAAAAACCATGATTAGATTGAGCAGAAGAGGACTAATGCCCATGCCGATTGATTTAATGATTTCTGACAAAAAAGGCAATCAGGAACTTCACTATGTTCCCTTGGGTTTGATGTATGGTAAAAAACCTATTGAAGATATAGCTATTAAAAGAATTGTTCACCCCGCCTGGCATTGGACCAATGAAGTATATGTGGTGGAAACAAATTTGAAAATATCAGAGATTTCAAAAATAGAAATTGATCCTTCGCATCGTATGGCCGATGTAGATCAAAGAAATAATATCAAATCCTTTCAATAGCCACTCCAAAACTTGAAAGGTATAACGATAGGAAAATAATTAGCCAGCTATTAGGAAGGAATGGTAGTTGGCTTCTTTTTTCTCAGCAAATGTTTGAATCGGCTAAAAGTTTCCGGTTTTATATTCAGGTAAGATGCTAAATATTTTTGGGGTACCCGCTGAATGATTTCTGGATAGTTTTCTACAAAAAGTAAGAACCTGTCCCTTGGCGAATCCATGATCAGACTGGTTTGCCATTTGTCCTTCAGAACCATAATTTGAGCGATCACTAGTCTCCCTACTCTTTCCAGATTGTGACTGGCCTGAAACATTTTTTCCATATCACCATAGGTCATTGAAATTATAGTACTGGGTTCTATTGTTTCAAGAATATACTCCGAGGGTGTTCTGGTATAAAAAGATTCCTGACAAGAAATCAAATGTCCCTCGATAGATAACTGTACAATATTTTCTTCAGCACCTTTCTTATAGTACTTTCTAATAAGCCCTTTGGTAATAAAATTCATGTGGTCTTCCACATCACCTGACTGAGTAATAATCTGTTTTTTCCCATACTCTCTTATTTTCAGAATAGGGATTAGGTCTTTTCTTATTTCAGCATCTGTTAAAGGTGCAAAATGTCTCAAATAATTGATAAATTCTGCAGCAAGTTTATCATTCACGGTCATACTCAAAGTTAGTGGAAATAAGGATTGAAGATCAAATAATATTAATTGCAATTGTCCAAAATATCCCATATTGCTTTTTGACCTTTTATAATTAGATTTGCGCCCTACTTAAAAATTCTAAACAAAATTTATATGGCTGAAAAAATCAAGGTTGCTAACCCGGTGGTAGAACTGGATGGCGATGAAATGACCCGAATAATATGGAAGTTTATTAAAGACAAATTAATACTTCCATACGTAGATGTGGATATAAAATATTTTGATCTTGGCGTAGAACATAGAGATGCTACCAGCGATCAGGTAACCATAGATGCAGCTAATGCCATAAAAGAACATGGTGTAGGTATTAAATGTGCGACCATCACCCCCGATGAAGCCCGTGTATCAGAGTTCAATCTGAAACAAATGTGGAAAAGCCCGAACGGAACCATCAGAAACATTCTGGATGGCACTGTTTTTCGTGAGCCAATTGTGATCAATAATATTCCACGATTAGTTACCAACTGGTCGGCACCTATTATCGTAGGTCGCCATGCTTTTGGTGATCAATATCGTGCTACTGATACGGTAATAAAAGGAAAAGGAAAACTGACCATGACTTTTACACCAGAAGATGGTGGAGAAGCACAAACTTTTGAAGTGTTCAATTTCAAAGGGGATGGCGTGGCGATGACGATGTATAATACAGAGGAAAGTATCAAAGGGTTTGCCCGCAGTTGCTTCAATATGGCTTTGGCAAAAAAATGGCCTTTGTATCTTTCTACAAAAAATACAATCCTTAAGAAATACGACGGTCGCTTCAAAGATATTTTTGAAGAAATTTACCAAGAGGAATTCAAAGCACAATATGAAGCTGCTGGAATCACCTACGAGCATCGCCTGATTGATGACATGGTGGCCAGTGCTTTGAAATGGAACGGCAACTTTGTATGGGCTTGTAAGAACTACGATGGTGATGTGCAAAGTGATACAGTGGCACAAGGATTTGGTTCCTTGGGCTTGATGACTTCTGTATTAATCACTCCAGACGGTAAGACGATGGAAGCAGAAGCTGCTCATGGTACAGTTACTCGCCACTATCGCGAACATCAGAAAGGCAGACCCACCAGTACCAATCCAATAGCCAGCATTTTTGCCTGGACCAGAGGTTTAGCATTTCGTGGTAAATTAGATGACAATCAACCATTAATAGATTTTGCAAATGCTTTAGAAGCTGTGTGTATCGAAACAGTGGAGGAAGGTAAAATGACTAAAGATTTGGCTGTTTGTATCCACGGAAACAAAGTGGAACACGGCACGCACTATTTGCACACGGAAGAATTTTTGGATGCATTGGACCAAAACCTGATTAAAAAATTGGGTTAATATTCTTTCAGAATATTTTTATAAAAATGCATCAATACCAATTGGTGCATTTTTAGTTTTAGATCATTTCATCAATCGACAAGATCCCTACAATGACTATTCCAAACAACACACTCTCCTATCGATCCATTGGTCTAACAGATGCAAAGGCCATCTATGATTTAGCCGCTAAAATTTGGCCAGAGGCTTTTGCACAGATTCTTACAGATCAACAAATCGAATACATGATGAAAATGATGTATGCCTTACCGGTTTTGGAAAAAGAAATAGAAAGAGGTGTGCTCTATTTTATATTTTATCACAAAGGGAAAGCGGTGGGTTATACGGCCATAGAACCCAAAGAGAACAATCATTTCAAACTGCATAAAATTTATCTTTCTCCTTCACTCCAAGGAAAAGGAATTGGCAGATTTCTGTTGGAAGAAATGGAAAAAAAAGCAAAAACACTTGGAGCTGAAAAACTTTTTCTCAATGTGAACCGATTTAATAAGGCTATACATTTTTACCAAAGGCATGGTTATAACATATTACGAGAGGAAGACATTGATATTGGAAACGGGTATTTTATGAACGACTATGTGATGCAAAAAAATTTATGATGGCCCTAAATGGAAATATTATTCTATCTGATTTTACGGTATTCAATACAGTTTTCAATTGGATTAATGTGCTAATCATATATAAAGCAAATTACGCCGTACATCACATAAACCAATAATAATCACTTAATTAAATTTTATCTTTAGTTTGATTTTTCGAAAACAACAACCGTCAATAATACTTTTATTTCTATAAAATATTACATCCCTCAACAAAATAACAATTGTTCAATAGATCTGATAAAACCTTTATTTATTTCAAATTTTCCTGGCATAAATACTAACTTTACAAGCTATGTTGATGCTTTTGTTTGCATTTAATTTTAGAACATAAATTTACAATAATAAAAATTATGAGCAGCGCTTCTACCCTTTTCGACAAAGTTTGGGATTCACACGTGGTTAGGCATATTGCTGACGGCCCCGATGTATTTTTTATTGACCGCCATTTTATCCATGAGGTTACCAGCCCGGTAGCTTTTTTGGGTATTGAAAAAAGAGGTGTGCCGGTATTGTATCCACAACGCACCTTCGCTACAGCAGATCATAACACCCCAACCATTAATCAGCATTTACCAGTAAAAGATCCGCTTTCTGCAAATCAGTTGGCGGCACTCACCAGCAATGCAGAAAAATATGGCATTTCTATCTGGGCATTGGGTAGTCCTAAAAACGGTATCGTTCACGTAGTAGGTCCGGAAAATGGAATTACCCAACCTGGTATGACTATCGTGTGCGGAGACTCCCACACTTCTACTCATGGTGCATTTGGCTGTATTGCTTTTGGTATAGGCACTTCAGAAGTAGAGATGGTACTGTCTTCACAATGCATTATGCAGCCTAAGCCAAAAAAAATGCGTATCACTATCAATGGTAAATTAGGGGTGGGCGTATTACCAAAGGATGTGGCACTTTATATGATTTCTCAAATTACTGCAAGTGGTGCTACCGGTTATTTTGTGGAATATGCCGGTGAAGTATTTGAAAACATGAGCATGGAAGGCAGAATGACTGTGTGCAATATGAGTATAGAAATGGGCGCGCGTGGCGGCATGATTGCACCAGATGATACTACCTACAATTATATTAATGGAAGAGACAAAGCGCCAAAAGGTGAAGCATGGGACAAAGCTTTAGCTTATTGGAAAACATTGAAAACCGATGCCGATGCCTCGTTTGACAAAGAATTGGTTTATGAAGCAGCCGAAATTGAACCACAAATCACTTATGGAACTAATCCAGGTTTAGGAACCAGCATTAGAAATAGGATTCCTAAAGCATCCGATGTGCTAGATGGTGAAGCGTCTTACAAAAAATCTTTGGCCTATATGAATTTTGAGGAAGGTCAGGACATCATTGGAAAGAAAATCGACTATGTATTTTTAGGTAGTTGTACCAATGGTCGTATAGAAGATTTTCGTGCCTTTGCTCAAATAGTAAAAGGCAGAAAAAAAGCAGACAATATTATAGCCTGGTTGGTTCCCGGATCACATATAGTGGAAGACCAAATCAAAGAAGAAGGTATTTTAGATATTCTGACCGATGCCGGTTTTGAACTCAGACAACCTGGATGTTCGGCTTGTCTGGCTATGAACGATGATAAAATTCCTGCCGGAAAATATGCGGTGAGTACCAGCAATCGCAATTTCGAAGGTCGTCAGGGCCCAGGTGCACGCACTTTACTGGCCAGCCCCTATGTAGCAGCAGCTGTGGCAGTTACTGGTGTGGTGACAGATCCACGAGAGTTGATGGAGCAGGTTTAATAGTTTAATAATTCTTTTAATTATTAGCTCAATGGAATTAGCTTCAATTTTTATCAAACATTTCTATTAGAAAAAAAAATAAGTAAACTGGCAAGAAGCATTAATTGATAAGCTTATTGCCTTTGGAAAAAGCAAATTATATGGCGTACGATAAATTTACCGTCCTTACATCCACAGCAGTTCCAATGCCCATTGAAAATGTGGACACAGACCAGATTATTCCAGCACGATTTTTAAAGGCGACCAAGCGTGAAGGCTTTGGCGACAATCTGTTCCGCGACTGGAGATACAATAATGATGATTCACCAAAGCAAGATTTCGTTTTAAACAATCCAATCTATTCTGGTAAAATATTAGTAGCCGGTAAAAATTTTGGCAGTGGTAGTAGCCGCGAACATGCAGCATGGGCTATTTATGACTATGGCTTCCGATGCGTAGTGTCGAGTTTCTTTGCTGACATTTTTAAGGGCAATTCTTTAAACATCGGTATTCTTCCTGTGACAGTGAGCGATGAATTTTTAGATAAGATTTATAAAGCCATCGAAGCTGATCCCAAAACTGAATTAGAAGTATCGCTTCCTGATCAAAAAATCACCATCCTAGCCACAGGCGAAAGTGAAGGATTTTATATCAATGGATATAAAAAACACAATATGATGAACGGCTTTGATGATATAGATTATCTTCAGGATATGAAGCAGGAAATAGAAGCTTTCACAGAAAAAAGTCCGTATTAATAGCATATTGGAACTCTTACAAAAGATTCTGATAACCGAAATCATTCAAAAAAACCTGAATTGGGTTTTAAGATTAACCCAAAAAGCAAACCCTTGTTAAAGGGACAAATTGCAAAAATGAAAGTCGAAAAAAAGCAAGACAAACGTAACTTATCTGCTGAGGTTGAAAGCAAACGTCATATCGAGATAATGGACACTACCCTGCGGGATGGAGAACAAACCAGCGGGGTATCATTTTCTTCTTCAGAGAAACTAACTATAGCGCAATTGCTGCTCACCGAAGTAAAAGCCGACCGGATAGAAATAGCTTCCGCCCGTGTGTCCGAAGGTGAATTTCAGGCTGTTAAACGCATTACTAACTGGGCTTCGGAAAATGGTCATATAGATAAGGTGGAAGTACTCACTTTTGTAGACGGCGATACTTCCATCAAATGGATGCAACAGGCCGGAGCCAAAGTAATGAACCTGCTTACTAAAGGTTCACTCAATCATCTCACACACCAGCTAAAAAAAACCCCGGATCAGCATTTCAAAGAAATAGCAGCAGTAGTCAAACTGGCAGGTAAAAAAGGTATCACTTGCAATGTGTATCTCGAAGACTGGAGCAATGGAATGCGTCATTCCAAAGATTACGTGTTTCAATACCTTGATTTCATTTCGAAACAACCAGTAAAAAGGGTGATGTTACCCGATACTTTAGGTGTACTTATCCCTTCGGAAACATACACTTATTTATCAGAAATCGTGACTCGCTACCCAAATCTTCATTTCGATTTTCATGGCCACAACGACTATGATCTAAGTGTAGCGAATGCGCTGGAAGCAGTAAGGGCCGGAGTTCAAGGCTTGCATCTGACCATCAATGGCATGGGAGAAAGAGCCGGCAACACCCCATTGGAAAGTACGGTCGCTGTGCTAAACGATTTTGAGAAAGATGTAAAAATTTCTATCAACGAAAAAGCCCTTTTCAAGGTGAGCAAATTGGTAGAAGCCTTTTCAGGATTTCGTATTTCGGCTAACAAACCTGTAGTTGGCGAGAATGTTTTTACACAAACAGCCGGTATTCATGCCGATGGCGACAAGAAAAAAAATCTTTACTACAATGATTTGATGCCAGAAAGATTTGGTCGTAAACGCAAATATGCTTTAGGAAAAACCTCCGGCAAGGCCAACATTGAAAACAATCTACAGCAGTTAGGTATTCAATTGGGTGATGAAGATCTAAAAAAAGTAACACAACGTATTATAGAACTGGGCGACAGAAAAGAAACGGTAACACAGGATGATTTACCCTATATCATTTCAGACATTCTCGACAGTAATACTATTATTGATAAGGTAAGTGTTGAAAACTATGTGTTGACGCATTCAAAAAACATGCGCCCATCCGCTACCATTCGAATCAAATTTGAAGATAGTATAATGGAAGAAAATGCACTCGGCGATGGACAATATGATGCCTTTATGAATGCTTTGAAAAAAATATATACTCAAAAAAAGCTCCTTCTTCCAAAACTTACGGATTATGAGGTGCGCATACCACCAGGCGGCAAAACGGATGCGCTTTGTGAAACAGTGATTACATGGGAACATAATGGAAGAGAATTAAAAACCACCGGCTTGGACAGCGACCAGACAGTAGCGGCCATCAAAGCCACCCAAAAAATCTTAAACCTCATTTAACATTAATTCTATAAAAAGGAAGCCAAGACTAGTTGATAAAGACAGGAATCAGATTGACACACATAAATGCTATTATGCTTTTCACTTCAAAACCAAGCATTGGAAAGGTAGATAGTTTTTGGATTCTACCGCAGTTCATTTATCTTAGAGGCTTCTGCTAAAATCAAAAAAATGGAAAAAAAAATCTTAATTGTTCCCGGTGACGGAATAGGTCGGGAAGTAACTGCTGTAGGGAAAAAAGTTCTAGATAAAATTGCCCAAAAATTTGGACACACTTTTGTTTACGATGATGCGTTGATTGGGCATGCTGCTATTGAAGCGACTGGAAACCCTTTGCCAGAGGAAACTCTGGAAAAAATGAGAAATTCCGATGCGGTACTTTTTGGTGCTGTCGGTCATCCAAAATATGACAATGATCCTTCTGCCAAAGTCCGTCCAGAACAAGGCCTATTAAGGATGCGTAAAGAATTAGGATTGTATGCCAACCTTCGCCCTATAAAATTATTTGATGAACTGCTAGGTGCTTCCAGCATCAAGCCTGAAATATTGAAAGGGGCCGATATTCTGTTCTTCAGAGAGCTAACTGGAGATATTTACTTTGGTGAAAAAGGCCGAAAAGATGACGGAGATACAGCTTATGATATTGCCATGTATAGTAAATTCGAAGTGGAAAGAATTGCTCATAAAGCTTTTGCCGCTGCCCGTACCAGAAACAAAAAATTATGTTCAGTGGATAAGGCCAATGTGTTAGAGACCAGTCGGCTTTGGAGAGAAGTGGTACAACAGGTAGCCAAAGAGTATCCGGATGTTGAGGTTGAATACCAATTTGTAGATGCCCTGGCCATGTTGCTTATCAAGGATCCAAAACGTTTTGACGTAGTGGTGACAGCTAATTTGTTTGGAGATATTCTTACCGATGAGGCTTCGCAAATAGCAGGCTCCATGGGGATGTTAGCTTCAGCATCTATTGGAGATGGCACTGGCGTTTACGAACCCATCCATGGTTCGGCACACGATATTACAGACAAAGGAATTGCCAACCCAATGGCTTCTGTTCTTTCAGCAGCTTTGTTATTGGATATTTCATTTGGTATGAAAGCAGAAAGCGAAGCGGTCATCCATGCAGTGGATCAGGTATTGAAACAAGGTTATAGAACAGGCGACATTGCTGATGCCAGCACACCTAAGGATAAAATATTAGGAACTGATGCCATTGGAGAAGAAATCCTAAAACATATTTAACACCCTAAATTATACACATAGAAATATGAGCTGGTTAAGTTTGGATGGTGTACCTCAATTAGAAGAGATCAATGCCAAATCGTTTGTAAAACCACAATTGATTTTCAAGCATAGCACCAGATGTGCTATTAGTTCTGTCATCAAAAACAGGCTATCCAAACAACCCTTACCAGCTCATATTGATTTTTATTATCTTGATCTGATTCGTTATCGAAGTATTTCCAATACAATTTCTGAGAAATACAAGGTGCTGCACGAATCACCACAAGTTCTGTTAATCAGTGCAGGTGAGTGTATATTTGATGAAAGTCACGGTTCGATTTATATAGAAGAAATTATTCAGAAAACTTCTTAAAAAATCATTTCATTATTAGAATGAATATCTCTATTTTTGCCGCCCATTGACGGGATTGGTTACTTCAACCTCTTCAGTAGGATATTTGAAATAGAACTTATTTGGCGGGGTAGCTCAGGTGGTTAGAGCGCAGGATTCATATTCGCCGCGGCGAACACGGGTTCAACTTCTCTATAACTGATTTTTGAAATAGAACTTATTTGGCGGGGTAGCTCAGGTGGTTAGAGCGCAGGATTCA
>DAORWU010000017.1:47632-48047 GCA_035434405.1 Niabella sp.
TAACCCTGAGGTCACGGGTTCAATTCCCGTCTCCGCTACTAAAAACTCCCTCTTTGCAGGGAGTTTTTTTGTCTTATGAACTATGTTGTTTACATATTATTCTCAGAAAAATACACTAAACACTACACAGGCTTTACTTCCAACCTGATACAAAGACTGATCTCACATAACCAGTTAGGTAACGAATGGACAAAAAGATTTCGACCCTGGAAACTCATTTTTACCAAATCTTTCCTTACAAAAAAAGAAGCATTGAATTTTGAAAAATGGCTTAAGACTGGGGTTGGCAGAGACTTTATCAAAACTATTCCGCACTAAAATCTATTCCCTGACAGCAGGATTCATATCCGCCGCGGCGGACACGGGTTCAATTCCCGTCTCCGCTACTAAAAACTCCCTCTTTGCAGGGAGTTTT
>DAORWU010000017.1:48147-103101 GCA_035434405.1 Niabella sp.
TTCCGCACTAAAATCTATTCCCTGACAGCAGGATTCATATCCGCCGCGGCGGACAGATCCGCCACAGTACAGATGACTACAACTCCCATCTCCTCTACCAATGTGCTGTCCAATTTTGTAGCTTTACTTTTAAAAGTATGATTGCTGAGTTATGGAATTTTCTTTTTAAAAATAGCTTCCGCTTCACTATCCTTATATTTTTGAATCAACCTTTTCAGTTCAGGCATTAATTTTTTCGCTAGCCGCTGACCTTGTTTTGTATTATAAATATTATTGAGCTCCCGGGGATCTTTTTTCAAATCAAAAAGTTCCCAGCACTCCACTCGCTTATAAAAACGGATAAGCTTATACCTGCCTTTCTTGATCCCAAAATGAGGAGAAACCGAATGCTCACCATTCTCGTAGTAATGATAATACATGGCATCGCGTGCCTGATAATGCTTGTGCTCTAAAAGCGGAAGAAAGGACTGCCCCTGCAAATCAGAAGGAACTTTAGCTTTCGCAATTTCCAAAAGAGTAGGTGCCAGATCCAGGTTCATGATATCTGCTGTAATTTGTGTGCCTGGTTTTATCACTCCTGGAAAACGCATAACCATTGGTGTTCGGAAGGATTCCTCATACATAAATCTTTTATCGAACCATCCATGTTCACCCATATAAAAACCCTGGTCTGATAAATAGATCACCACCGTGTTTTTTGTCAGATCCTGCTTGTCTAAGTAATCGAGTGTACGACTAATATTTCTATCCAGAGATGCAGCAGTGGCCAGATAATCGCGCATATAGCGTTGATACTTCCATTCGGTAAGTGCTTTACCTGTCAGGTTTTGAGATTTAAAGTCAGCATAAATTTTTTTGTAATGATCTGAAACGGTCTTCTTTTGTTCAGGATTCATTCTTTTAAATGCACCCATTTTATCGGCCTCTGCCCAGTCATCAAACATTTTCAAATCATATCCCATGCGCATCGTTTTCTCAATAGTCATATCCTGCACCTGTGCGGCTTTTCGAGTATCGTAGGCATCATAAAAATCGGAAGGCAATGGGAAGGTTTTGTTTTCAAACAGATTCAGATCTTGTGTGTCCGGCAACCAGATTCGATGAGTGGCTTTATGTCCAATAATCAGACAAAATGGTTTTTCAGGATCACGTTGATCCAACCATTTTTCAGAAATATCGGTTACTACATTGCTAACATACCCGGTGTAGTGGGTTCTTTTATTTCCTGTTTCAATAAAATCCGGATTGTAATATTCTCCCTGTGCTGGAAGAATACTGTAGTAGTCTAAACCCTGAGGCGTGTTTTCTCCCAAATGCATTTTCCCGATCCATGCCGTTTGATATCCGGCTTTCTGCAGGTCTTTTACAAAAATGTTTTGGTTGAAATTAAAATTTGAATTTTCATTGTCTTTGAATCCATTGAGATTACTGTATTTGCCACTTAAAAAACTGGCGCGAGCTGGACCACAAATAGAATTGGTAACATACGCTTTAGTAAACAATGCGCCTTCCTTGGCTATCCGATCAATACCGGGAGTTTGCATCATCTTACTCCCATAGGCTCCAATGGTTTGAAAAGCATGGTCATCGGAAATGATCACCACAATATTTGGTCTTTGTTGTGCCATGATTTCTGACATCGTAAATAAAATCAGACCTACTATTATAATAAATTTCCTTGTCATCTTATAGTTATTTTTTATCAATATCAAACTTCAAACTCAATCCCATTTTTTCGCAGAATAGAATTGGTTTCATTGTTCTTTTTATCATGGCTACTCCACCACAATTTCATCACAAAACAGCCAGGCTGCCTGCCCTTCGCCAGGATGCCCTTTTGGACACTGACCTAGGTTCTTAGCAGTGATCCGAACATATCTGAAATTTTGTGAATTAAATTTTACTGTAAAATCCTTGGTTTGAATAGCCTTATCAGCAATGGGCACCGTATTCTTAACAGTTTGGATTTCTGTAAAAGTTTGTCCGTCTTCCGACCATTCAAACTTTACCCATTGAGGAAAGAACACCCATTGAGCGTAATCCTGCAGGCATCCTAAAGTGATGGTACTGCTCGTAGCCATTTGTCCCAAGTCCACCGTAGCAATCAAATCATTACCATTGAAAGCATGCCATTGTTTTCCCAGCACTTTTGTCCCTCTAACTCCATCAATCAATGTGGACGGACCATTGGCCGGATAGAACCTGCTGTTGGGTTTGGCATACTGAATAGATTTTCCGGTAGCCCTATTAAGTGTGAAAGCCTGTTGAGCAGGCGGTGCTTTTACTATACTGTTGTTGAGTGCTAATGCTGCTTTCACAGTCATCGAGCCTACAATTTCAAATGGCTTTTCGTATCTGGCACTTCCAGTAGATGGGTCAGTACCATCGGTTGTGTAATAAATAATACCATCATCATACTCTGATTCCAGGCCTACCAATAGTTTGCCATCTTTAGCATGTGGTATTATATCTACCCTAAAATTGCCTTTTGAATAGCGCTGCCCCTTTTGTTCAAAACCTTCCAGATGTGGTCGCAAGCGCTGATTGAAACTTTTCCAGTTACGGGTGTTTTTAGGACTCCAAACCACTTCTGACAAGGCAAGCATACGGGGTAGAATCATGTATTCCACATGCTCGAAACTGCCTATCTGTTCTGTCCATAAATTGGCTTGTGCTCCTAATACATATTTTCCTTCTTCCTTAGTTAGTTCCGCAGGAATGGGTTCGTACTGATATACTTTTTTCAATGTGTTGAAACCGCCAAAAGCCAGTGGCTCTGTTTCAGGATCGCCCTGGTAGTGATCGAAATAGAGTGGATAACCAGGACTCATCACCACATCATGTTTCATCTGTGCCGCTTTGATACCGCCTGATTCTCCGCGCCAGCTCATAACTGTAGCATTGGGTGCCAGACCTCCCTCCAAAATTTCATCCCACCCAATCAGTTTACGGTTGTTGGCCAAAAGGAATTTTTCCATACGATGAATGAAATAGCTCTGCAACTCTTCCTCGTTTTTCAATCCCTCCTTTTTCATTCTCTGCTGACAAAGGGAACAATGTTTCCAACTGGTCTTGTCCACTTCATCGCCACCAATATGAATATATTTTGAAGGAAACAATGGCATCACTTCTTTCAAAATATTTTCTAGAAAAATAAAAGCATTGTCATTGCCCGCACAAAAATTAGCATGTACGTCTTTGCCAAAAAAATTACCTGTATCATTAAAAGAATGTTTATGCGGAAGACAGGACAATTCCGGATAGGCCGCCATAGCAGCTTCAGAATGGCCAGGCATTTCTATTTCAGGAACCACCGTTATTTGTCTGGCTGTGGCATAAGCTACAATTTCTTTTATCTGTTGCTGCGTATAGTAACCTCCATAAGTAGCTTTGCTCCTGTCTGCATTAAACTGAATTTGTGACCAGTCCCAGGACTTGCCCCAATCATCCACGCGCCATGCTGCCAGGGAAGTTAATTTGGGATACTTCTTAATTTCAATACGCCAGCCGGCACCATCCACCAAATGCCAATGAAAAACGTTCATCTTATAGGCTGCCAATAAGTCAATAAATTCCTTTACTAATTCAGGAGAAAAGAAATGTCGGCTTACGTCTAGCATCATACCTCTCCACTTAAATCTGGGATAATCGACTACTTCCATACAAGGCACTTGTAAAACCTGATTTGTACGAACCACTGGTAATGTTTGCAATATTGATTGTACTGCATAAAACAATCCATGCGGTTTGTTGGCCTTTATGTCTATGGATGAAGGAGTGACCGTAATACTGTAACCCTCATCCCCTATCTCTTCATTTTTGGTTATACTGAAAAGAATCACTTTACCAGATGCCACACTCTTCACCGGTAGGGAAATTCCACTCACCTGCCTTATGGCATGGGTAAAAAATTGCACCACAGATGCCAGTTCCTTGTTGGCCAGTGATGCCTGCACCTGCACTTTTTCATTAATCAAAAAGCTACCTTCCTGCTGAATTAGCCTCACAGGCTGAGGAATTATTCTTACATCTGACTGAGCTTTTACTACTAGCGACAGGAACAAAAATATCCCTGCAAAAAATAAAGACCTCATACGTATCATTTTTATTCTACTAACAAAACAATTCAGAAACAGGCAAACAAGAAAATTCGCCTATCCCTTAACAAAGCAATTTCTAAAAAAATCAACCTCAAAGATTCGTAATAAACACCCACCTAAACAAATACAATCCTGAATAATTTATTTTACAAACTGTATAGAATTGATTTCCATTTGTTTCCCATTGATCCTAACCTTCGCCTTCTTCGACCTTTGAGAATAAATCTTATAAGTTGTAATCTTTCCATTTTTCCAGCTACAATCTACTGTAAATCCTCCCCTGGCTTTAAGACCTTGAAAGGAACCACCCTTCTTCCAGCTTTCGGGGATGGCTGGCAATAAGCTAATCTCTCCAGCATGACTTTGTAATAACATTTCAGCAATAGCACCAGCAATACCCAGATTACCATCTATTTGAAAAGGAGGATGGGTAGTGAACATATTGGGTAAAAGGTTGTAGGAGATTAAACCACGGATCATGATGCCTGCCTTTTCACCTTCGCCCAATCTTGCCCACAAAGCACAGCGCCAGGGCCAGGTCCATGAGCGGCGACTATCGCCAACCGTAGAGGCTACCGTAAATGGTTTGTCGATACTTTTTCCATAATTACCACTTCGGCTACGAAGGGAAATGATAGCTGCTTTTGCTAATTCAGGCGTTTGGGTTATACTAATTTGTCTTCCTGGATAAACCGCAAATAAATGGCTCGTATGTCGGTGTTGATCATTTGGATCATCTCTGTCGGTTTGCCATTCTTGCAATTGCCCCCATTTGCCAATCTTGTTGGGTGCTAACTGCTTTTGCATTTCAGCCACTTTTAGTTGATACTCTTTATCGATATTTAGAGCTTTAGCCGCATCCAAATAGTTTGCAAATAAATCCCAAACTATTTGCTGATCGTGCATGACACCGTCCTCTCGAGGGCCATGTTCCGGCGACCATCCATCAGGAACCACTAAGGATCCATCGGGTAATTTTTTCAAGCGATCTTCCCAGAACTGACAGATTTCTTTTAAAATTGGATAGGCCGTTTTAGACAAATAGTTTTTATCCTGGGTGAAAGCCCAATGTTCGTACACATGCTGGGCATACCAGGCACTTGCTGGAATGTTCCACTCCCAACCATTTCCACCAAATATACTCTGACTGGTTCTGGCTGTCCAGCCACGAGTGTTTGAACCAAAAGCTTTGCGGGTAGCTATTCTGCAAGGTTCCGATTGTGCCACTATATAATCAATCAATGGAATCTGGCAGGCAGACAGGTTGGTGGTTTCTGATAACCAGTAATTCATTTGAATATTGATATTGTTATGGTAATCGCTGGCCCAGGCCGGTTTGTTGCTGTTGTTCCAAAGTCCTTGCAGATTGGCTGGCAATCCATTTGGTCTGGAACTACTGATGAGCAAATAGCGACCATATTGAAACAATGTCTCTTCCAGATCAGGATCATTTCCTCCTGTGGCATATTTCTTAATTCTAATGTCGGTAGGCAATTGGCGAATAGCATCAGGGGTTTTGCCGATATCTATTTTTGCTGCAAGAGAAAACTTTGTAAAATCATTTATATGAGCCGCTCGAAGCGTACTGTATCCCTTACCCACCGCAGCTTTCAGCTCTTTGTTAATTAATGGTAGCGGATCTTGGCCACGCCAGCCAGCATCATAATCTGGTTTGTAATTGGTTCTAGCATCCAGATACAAAGTGATGGTTGAACAATTTTCAAACTCCAAAAAATTTTCTTTGGCCATTACCTTTCCTCCCTCATGCACCACCAATAATTTAGCTGCATGTTTCAATTGGTTGGGCATGACACCATCAAAGTACAAAGCATTGCCTTCTGCTTTCGTCATAGCATTTTGAGCCGATTGCAAAACCACTGATCCGGTAAGCACCCCTTTTCCCTTGGCACTATACCTAAACACCATCACTTGATCGGGATGGCTGGCAAAGGCTTCCCGGAAGTAGGATGTGCGGCCTACTGTAAAAGAACTAGAATAAATGGCATTATTAATATCAAGAGTCCTTTTGTATTGTTGGGCATTAGCAGCATGAAGAAAGGCCAACCGCACCTCTCCAAAATTTCGGTAAGAGCCAAAACCATGATCCCCGGTTTCATATTCACCGTCCCAGTTATTATCTCCACTCCACAAGCTTTGTTCATTAAACTGAATGGTATCAAATTGCAGATCGCTCATAAGCATTGCTCCCATGCGACCATTTCCAATGGGCAGTCTTTCCGATTCCCAGTTGGTGGCAGGCTGGTTATACCAAATCATAGATGGCTGCGCAATGGCACTTATCGAAAAGGCAAATAGGAATAAAGGAAATAGATTATAGACTCTTCTAAAATTCATTTTTAAATAATTATATTTTTTCTTTTAGTTCAATTGAACTCATTTCATTTAAGTTGGTAAAAGGGAATACTATTTTTTGGAACTTTTTAATTGGCTATTCCAAAAAGGGAAATCGGCATTTTCTGTATGATCCGATTTCATGAAAGCTTCCAGCTTCTTTACAATTTTAGGATGAAGCGAAGCAATGTTTTTTGTTTCAGCAGGATCTGTATTAAGGTCATACAATTCTATCGGTGCACCTGGATCAACCATTGCCTTTAATTTTATTGCTTTCCAATTTTTGTACAATACAGCCTGCTTGCCACCTTCTTCATGAAACTCCCAATATAAATGATTATGTTCGGTTTGCTTTCCTTTTCCAAGCAATGTAGGTACCAGAGAAATTCCATCTATATTTTTCGGAGATGGCACACCGGCCAAAGAGGCAAAAGTGGGCAGCAAATCCCAGAAAGCCCCTTGAAATCCGGACTCTGTACCAGCCTTAATAACGCCAGGCCAGTTAACGATGAAGGGCGTTCTTATTCCTCCTTCATACAAATCTCTTTTGATACCGCGCAAGCCCGCACCACTATTGAAAAAATCCGGATCATTACCACCTTCCTTATGTGGGCCATTGTCGCTTGCCACAACAATAAGGGTATTCTTGTCCAGACCCAATCGCTCCAATTCGTTCTTGATGTCACCAATATACTTATCAAATGTTCCAACCATTGCTGCATAGGCTGCATGAGGATAGGCTTGAGGCTGATAGCCCACTCCTGACCATTTCTTATTAATGTTTTTGGGTTGTTCATTAAATGCTTTCTTATAATATTGAAATAGGCTGTCGCTTTCTGGAAGCTGCAATGCAGCATGTGGCAGTGTATAAGAAAGAAAAAGGAAAAATGGCTGCGCTTTATTTTTTGAAATAAACTGCATGGCTCGGTGCTGAATCAGATCTCCTGAATAGACAACCTGATTGTCTGGACGATTAGGCAGATCAACACGCCTATCATTATCCCATAGATGATCGGGGAAATAATCATGAGCCAAAGACTGACAATTGTATCCGTAAAACTCATCAAACCCTTTTTTGTTGGGGTCCCCGCTGGTGCCCACAAAGCCCAGTCCCCATTTACCAAAATCACCCGTTACATAACCTGCTTTCTTCAATACCTGTGGGATAGTAATGGCATTTGCAGGCAATGGCCATTGACCTTCCGGTTTCGTCGATTTGTTTCCACGGATAGGCGTATGGCCTGTATGTTGTCCAGTCAGTAACGCTGATCTGGAAGGTGCGCAAACCGATGTTCCGGTATAAAACTGCGTGAACTTCATCCCGTTTTTGGCCAGGGCATCCATGTTCGGTGTTTTAATTTTCTGCTGACCATAAACCCCCACATCACCCACTCCCATATCATCAGCCAGAATCAGGATGATATTGGGTTTTCGGTTTTTGTTTTGGGCATGAAGTTGATTGGCTGTTGCAACAAACAGACAGATACTCAAAAAGATGACAATTTTTTTCATTTTCTTATTCAAAGTATTATTATAGGATTCTATGCGATCCTGTCATTTTATTTAGAAGGCGTCCCAGTTCTATTCAGCGTATAGCGAATGAGAGGCTGAGGACTTATATAGTTTTTATTTATTTACTTTCCTCAATATTTATCAATCCACAAAAGATCATTCTTCAATACATTTCCGATAGTTTATAAATTTCAACATAGCTCATAGCAATCTTATATGTCAAAACATTAATCAATTACCCGGTAAACTGGATATTGCATATAGGCCGATTCCAACCATGGTGCGTGATTATATACAAAATCTAACTGAGCCCAGGCACTTTTTGCAAATGCAGTATCTGCCTGTCTTTTGGCTTCCAGTTTGGCTTTCAATCCGGGATTATTATTTATATATTCTGCGGCAATAGGCTCAAAGGCATAGTCAGAAAACCCTTCCTTCTGACCAAGAATAGCATCAAAAAAATTCCAGGCAAAATAACTGTCTTTTGCCTGTGGCTCCAGCACTTCAATAATAAATCGGTTTGCAGCCTGATTCATGGGGATATACCAATCTCCTTTGAAAAACTGAATCTTCTTTTTTGAAGAAGAAATATTCACACTGGTGTTGAGGTGATGTCCTTCGTATTGAGTGGAAGTAGATTGATATCCTGCTATTTTGTAGGACTCTACCTCTATCAAAGTATCTTTTTTTATGGGCATCATGCTTACTTTATTTAATTTAAGTAAGTCTGTAACTTTCCACCAGCCTTTTGGAATAATATAGGCACGAGGGCGCTGAACTCGTGAAACAGGCACGTAATAATCGTAGTGGGGAATTTCTTTTTGATAGGGTTTATTTCTATCATAATGCAAAACTGGTAAACCAGAAACACCACTGATTACTTTTTCGGACTCAAACCCACGGTAGAGATAGTTTGTAAACTGGTTCCTATCCAATTTCCAGTCTGTGGGAAAACTATCTGCTTGCTTGGTTTCCTGAATTGCCTTGTCTCTAATTTTTTTTATATCTGTACTTTTTTCACTCACTACTTTTATGAAAGTACGCATCAATTCATAAGTGGCTTTAACCCTTTGTGGGTAAGGTTTTAACATGTGCGATTCAGGCACAAACGCAAAACAGTTAAACAATGCGGCATACCCACTGCCATATCTTGGACTATCCCAAAATCCGGTCCAGCCTTTCTCAGGAGTGCTTCCCCACACGTTCACATAAGGTATCATAGGAAATTGTTTTGCTTCCATAGATCGATACAAAGCCGGCTCTAACACAGCATGCAAATATTCTCCCAATGCATTATCATACTTTTTGTATTGAGACGTGAGCAAGGTCATTACATGCTGGTAGTCGGCTCCGTTACTCACATGATTGTCGATAAAAACATCGGGGTTGAGCAAATGAAAAATTTCGGTAAATGATTTTGCCTCGCGCGAATCGCACTTAATAAAATCCCGGTTCAGATCCATGTTTTGCGAATTTCCCCTGAAGCCAAATGCTTCGGGACCATTCTGATCTACCCGGTAATTGGTGCTTCGGTTCAAACAGCCGCCAATATTATACACCGGAATAATTCCTAAAACAATATTTTCGGGAAGATCCATCTTATTATTCACTATATCTCTTACCAGCAGCATGGTGGCATCAATGCCGTCCGGTTCTCCAGGATGAATACCATTGTTGATAAAAATCACTCTTTGTTTGGAGTGGTTGATTTGTTTTGCGGATTGAATACCATTCTTGCTCACAAGTATTAAGTGCAATGGCTCACCGGCATCGGTTGGCCCCATTACTTTCATGAAAACACCGGGACTTTGTGCATCCAGTTTTTGCCACCATTTTATGATTTCAGTATAGGATGCTGTTTCATTGCCTTCTGAATGTTCAAACCTTGTTTGCAACTGGGCATGAGAACCTGTAAAACCAATAATAGCAAGCAGAAATATAAGCCAAAATTTCATTTTAGTTCTTTTATGTTTCAAGGGGCAAGGCAATAACCATGGTTAAAAATATCAGCGATATCCTACCTTATTTCACCGGATAAAGATGCTAAAAAATATGATACAAACAGGTATTATTATAAACCCATGCCTAAACGAGGACTTTTTCAATGACCTGAAAACCCTTTGCTGGTGGAAGTTTTTCCCAAAGGACACTATAGATGGCTTTAGCGATAGGCATTTCAGCCTGAATTTTTTGATTGAGATCGTAGATACATTTTGATGCATTATATCCTTCTGCAACCATGTTCAATTCCAATCTGGCGGCTTGCACCGAGTAGCCCTTTCCAATCATATTTCCAAAAGTGCGGTTTCGGCTATACAAAGAATAGCAGGTAACCAACAAGTCGCCCAGATATACCGAAGCAGCATAGTTGGAGGATCTTTTATTTTCGGTAGTTTGATGTTCGCCTACAACAATATGTTCCGCACCGAATTTTCGTAAAAACCCGGCCATTTCATCTGCACTATTCGCAATGTAAACACTTTGAAAATTATCACCATAATCCAGACCATGTGCAATGCCCGCTCCCAGAGCATAAATATTTTTTAGTACCGCCGCATATTGAACACCTAAAATATCTGTATTCACCACTGTGTTAATTGCGGGCGAGTTAAAATAGCGTGATATGTCATTTGCTCCTGCTTCATCTACCCCTGAAAAAGTGAGATAGGACAATTTCTCCGCAGCCACTTCTTCTGCATGGCAGGGACCTAAGACTGCAAAATAATCATTGAGCGGAATGGCAAAGTTCTTTAATAGATATTCGTTGAGTAACATATTCTCTGGGGGAAGTATCCCTTTGATGGCAGAAAGTATTTTCTTGCCCTTAAGTTCAGCCGGTTCCAGCACCGACAAGGTTTCAGTGATGTAGGCCGAAGGCACCGCCAGCACTACAACATCTGCATTAGCAATAACTTTTTTTATATTGCTGTCAATTTTTAGATTTCGGGTTTTGAGAATGGCAGAAGTAAGATAATGTGGGTTATGTCCCCGTTTTTTGATATACTCGATGCTGGTTACATTTCTTATCCACCAGTTCACACGGTTGCCATTATCGGATAGAATTTTTACCAATGCTGTAGCCCAGCTACCACTACCAATTACACCAAACTTTAATGCCATTTCTAATATTGGTTAATAAATACTTTTTGATTGAGAGATATTGTAAAGCTAACTAAAATGAATATGCCTTAACCTCATTTTGCCTTACAAAAACTTTGGGCTATGATTCTGTTCTAAAGGTATAATAACTATTGGCCTGTTGTGTGCAGGTGATCACAAGATCATTGATACAAACATGAGGAGGCAATTGGGCACAATACAAAATAGCCTGGGCTACATCGTCGCCACTCAGCGGCAAAATACCATCGTAGGTTTTGGCCGCCTTATCTTCATCTCCTTTAAAACGGACTTTTGCAAACTCTGTTTCGGTGGCTCCGGGATGTATGGCCGTCACCTTAATATTGTGTTTCAACAAATCTATTCTCATAGATTCACTAAGGGCCGTAACAGCATGTTTAGTGGCACAATACATATTTCCAAGGGCATACACTTCTTTACCAGCTGTGGAACCTATATTAATAATGTGACCATTGCCGGCTTTCAACATATAGGGCAGAACAGCTTTTGTTACATAGGCCAGTCCTTTCAAATTTGTATCCACCATCGTTTCCCAGTCTTCTATGAGGGCATCTACAAAATTATCTCGTCCTGCAGCCAGCCCTGCATTGTTGATCAGGATATCTATTTTTTGCCACTCCTCTGGTAAAGCATTCATTAAGCTTTCCACCTGATTTCTTTCTCGCACATCAAAATTCAATATCAAAACTTTTACGTGACACTTTGATTGCAATTCTTCTGAAAGCAATTCCAATCTGTCTTTACGACGACCAGTAATGATGAGGTTGAAATTGTTTTCAGCAAATCTTTCGGCACAGGCTTTACCAATTCCAGAACTGGCTCCTGTGATTAATACAGTTTTTTGACTCATTTCTTTTATAGCTTAGAAAATAGATTCATTAAAAATAGATACCTGATACAAAAAATCTTCCAAAGCATTTTTACTAAGTTCCGACTCTTCCAGCATACCCATGTGTCCACTTTCTTTCAGAATATGAATATTGGAGATGGCAGGAAGGGTGGTCAATTTCATGCCTTCTTCGATGGGGATGACAATATCTTCGGTGCCTAAAACAAAAAGTACCGGCACTTTAGCCTGCTTTAAAACTTCAGTGCGGTCAGGTCGGTTGATCATTGCTTCATAGTAAGAGATTAGAGCCGTTTTAGAAAATTCAGGAAAACTATTCGCAAAAGATTTTATCAGTTCAGGTTTATGTTTCTGAACACCTTTGGAAAAAAGATTAGGAATAATGGTGTCCAAAAAAGCCGTAGTACCATGTTGGAGGATGAAGTCCATTCCTTTTTTTCTTGAAACCTTCTTTTCTTCTGAATCGGGTATTGCCGTGGAATGAAACAGGCCAAAACCAGATAGTAGCTTTGGATATTTTTCTGCGAAAGCCAAAGTCACATATCCGCCCATGCTATGTCCAATCAACACAAATGAATCCAGCTCTTCGTTTTCTGCAATGCTTTTCACTACCTCTGCCATTGCTTCCATACTTACCTCATCGGTAAGATCGGAAGCACCACTTCCGGGAAAATCGGGTGTAATGACCATAAAGTCTTTTTGCAAATAGGCAGCCTGGTGTTGCCAGATACTGCTATCCTCGCCAAAGCCATGCAGAAGTATGACAGCATTGCCTTCACCACCCTGTTTATAACGAATAATTCTATTATTGTAGCTGATAGATTTTGATACCATAAAAATTTGGTTTATGCAATAACAATAATTCTCCTCGTATTTATCTACCCTGTTTTACTACCAGTCTTCGATCCCTTATTTTATTGACTATTGCTATGATAAATAATATGATTGCAAATACACTAAAAATTCTTGACAAAAGGTCTCCATATTTCGAAAAAAATGTCTCGGTAACAAAGGCTGCAATCGTCTGTTTGATGGCTCCCTGCGTATCCCAGGGTAGCTGCTGAACTACCTTTCCATAGGGATTAATAAAACAACTGATTCCTGTATTGGCACTTCGGGCCACCCATTTCCTACTTTCTATGGCACGTAGTCTTGCATAGTTCATGTGTTGCTGATAGCCCTGCGTGTTGCCCCACCAGCCATCGTTGGTCACAATACAAATCAAACTTGATCCCTTGCGGTTAAACGCTGATAAATAATCACCAAAAACACTTTCGTAACAAACAGCCGGAGCAATATCAAAACTATGATTGGTGGTGATTAATAATTTAGGGGCTGTATCTCTGGCATAGCCTCCTGCTGTACCTCCAAACTTTTCAAAAGCGGGTGCCATAAAACTCACAAACCAGGGCAACACTTCTGCGCCGGGCACCAGCCTGGATTTATGATAAATCTGCACCTCACTACTATCAAACAAAGCGGCACTATTATAGCCTTCATAAAAACCGCTTCCATTGCGCAATTTTATGGCATATCGGCTCACCCTCGAATCGAACATTCTAAAACTTTCAATGCCGCTAAACAAATTCACTTTGGGATTTCTTTTTAATAACTCCCAAACCGGATTAAAGAAAAAATTTGTCTTTGGAGAGGCTTCATCAAGTGCTACCGGAACAGCCGTTTCAGGCCAAACCACGAGGGCCGTTTTATCATCTATTTTTTGTTGAGATAACGCTACCAGACTTTGTACCTGAGCTTCTTCTTTTCCTGCTTCCCACTTCACATTCCAGGGATCCACATTGGGCTGCACCACTACTACATCAAACTTGTTATGCCTCAATGTGAGGTTAGATTTTATTGTAAAAGAATATAGCATGGGGAGCATCAGCAATAAGACCCAGACTATTGCATTTCGCAGGTATCTGACAGACCGACCTTCCTCGCTATATAATTTCAGGATATGAAACACCAACAAATTGCTCAACAATACCCATAAACTACCACCTGATGTTCCGGTGAATTCGTACCACTGCACCCAGTTGGGGTGGGTGGCAAAACCATTTCCCAGCGTGAGCCAGGGCCAGCTAAGATCCCAGTTTTGATGCAAAAATTCAAAAGCCATCCAATAGGCAATGATTGAAAATTTACCTATAAATCCTTTTAGATATTTCCTAGAAAAATAATAAAACATCCAGGGGATGCTCATCAACACGCTATTAATCACAAAAGCACTAATACCTCCTGCCACACTGGCATTGGCCAGCCACCAGGTAGTAAGCAGGTTCCACACCAACATGTGTAAGAACAAAAAGCCCAGGTACTTTTTCCAATTATTTGTATGATCAGTTACCTGTAAAAGAGGGATCCAGGCTACAAAAATCAAAAGTGTAAAGGGAGAAGTGGGCCATGCAGCCCAAAGCAACAAACCACCAAGAATAGATAAAAATAATTTGTTTTTTAGAGTTGATTGCATGGTGTAAAACTAATAGAAATTGAGATGACTTGATATTGACAGGGTGAATGTTTGTGAACCTCTCTCCAATAGAGGCATAATTGACTAAAGACTTTATCCCATCGACAAGGACTCGGTTTTTCTTCTTTCGCCTATTTGTTGTCTCCACATGGCATAATACAACCCTTTCATGGCAATCAATTCCTCATGACTACCTACCTCAGCCATTTCGCCGCGCTCCAATACAAAAATTCTATCTGCATGCAAAATGGTGGAAAGCCGATGGGCGATCAAAACCGTAATTTGATTTCCTTTGGAAGATACATCCCGAATGGTCTCTGTAATTTCTTCTTCCGTAATAGAATCCAGTGCGGAAGTGGCTTCATCAAAAATCAGTAAATGCGGATTCCGAAGCAAGGCACGCGCAATGGCTATCCGTTGCTTTTCACCACCGCTGAGTTTCAATCCTCCTTCTCCAATGATGGTGTTGATGCCATTTTCTGCTCTCTCTAATAAACCGGAACAACTTGATTTTCGCAAGGCCAATTGTAACTGATCCTCGCTAGCTGTGGGGTTCACAAAAAGCAGGTTTTCTTTTATGGTACCGGCAAACAATTGGGTATCCTGAGTTACATATCCAATCTGACTACGCAGTTCATCAAAATCAATTTCATGACCTGCATGATGATTATAATATATTTCGCCGTTAATAGGGCGATATAACCCTACCAATAATTTTACCAGCGTACTTTTACCAGATCCACTGGGGCCAACAAAGGCAATGGTTTCGCCTTTTTGAACCTTAAATGAAAAATTGTCCAGGGCTTTGAAGGGCGCTGTCAGGTGCTGAAAAGACACTTTCCTATATTCTAGAGATTCAATAAAACCCAAAGGTTTGGGCGCTTCGGGTCTTGGCTCCACTTTCTTTTGCATCAGGTTGTGAAAATTTTGTAAGGATGCTTCCGCTTCGCGATATGACAGAATAATATTTCCAATTTCCTGCATGGGTCCAAAAAGAAAAAAGCCATAAAACACCAATGACAAATACTGACCTGGCGTGATGGATCCCTGAAAAATGAGCCATAATAAAGCAAAGGTTACTATTTGCTGCAAAAAATTGACCATTGTGCCCTGAATAAAACTAAGTGCACGAATACTCTTCACTTTTTTTAGCTCCAGACCCAGAATCTTAAACGTATTACTGTTGAGCCGTTTTACTTCCTGATTTGTGAGACCCAGACTTTTTACAATTTCAATATTTCTCAAACTTTCTGTGGTGCTACCGGCCAGAGCAGTGGTTTCTTTTACAATTCGTTTTTGAATAAACTTTATCCGTTTACTGAGCAGACTGGTAACAATGGCCACCATTAATATCCCTAATGCATACACTGGCATGATGCTCCAATGCAGTCGAAAAGCATATACCGACACAAAAACCACACTGACTATGATCCCGAAAAAGACATTGATAAAACTGCTGATAAATTTTTCAGTATCACTACGAACTTTGGTAAGAATCGAAAGCGTTTCACCGCTTCGCTGATCTTCAAACTCCTGAAAAGGCAGGCGCATGGAATGTTTCAGCCCATCGGTAAAAATAGTGGCTCCAAATTTTTGAATAATGACATTGACAAAATAATCCTGAAAGGCTTTTCCAATACGGCTAACCATTGCTGTACCAATCAGCAGCATCAGATAAAATAGGAGACCGTGTTGTTTTCCCTGTCCAAATAAATATTGCTGTGCCGTTCTTGGTTGTGTTTGAGCCTTATCAAAATGGTGAGGATGGTTGGCAAACAAGTCGAGCAGATTTCCACTGATCATGGGGGCAAATAAAGAAAAAACCTGATTGACAGCTGCCAGAAATAATGCTAAAACTACCAGCCATTTGTAGGGTTTGATGTAATACAGAAGTATACGCATATAATAAACACCAATATTACTGTAAAAAAGAATATGTATGCTAACAAATTTCTGATACGAAAGGTTTGCCAAAAGTATTAATTGCTGGATACTTACCTAAGTCGTATGGAGACTATACATGAAAAGAGCCAGCATAAACTGGCCTTCTCCTTCTTCCAATAATGTAATATAATGATGAATAATTTCTCACTCAATCGGTGTTCTTATTCCATAAACTTGTTGAAGGCCGCTGTCAATTTTTCATCATACCTGTTTTTCTTGTATTCCGGCCCATTATACTGGCGTGCAAACTCCTTCCAGTTTCGGTTGCGCAATTCATCGTCCAAAGAGGTATTGATAATATAGTTTACAAAAGCCAGGAGATGCTCTCTTTCTCCCTGGTACATAGCAATGACAAAATCTTGTAAGTTGTTGAAACCAGCCAGGGTAAAATTAAACCCCATAATTTGAAACTTGCCCCATGAAACAGACATCAGGCCAGCATCACGATTGAGAGAAACCGCTTCCAGCAGACGTTTGTGCTGAGAGGATACAGTACCGTAACCTCCCGGATTTCGATTGGAAATTCCAGGATTGGTGTTATCATACAAGCCCTCGGTTCGCTTTGAAAAAATATGTCGTTCAAACAAAATCTTAGGTTCCCCGGAGGCCAAAAAGCCATCACCGCTGCTTTCGACCTCTGCTACCGATTTGATGGCGGCCACTTCGCATTGAAGCAGACGGGCTGCATCTAAAAAATCATTCTCAACAAGTTTTTTGCTAGATATGCTCCTGGTTCTGGTTTTGTGAGGTTTTAGGGAGGTAAAGTATTCCATCGTACTAGGTTTTGAGTGGTGAAGGAATTTTGTATTTTAAAGGAACTTCTTATCATAAAATTAGGCTAATAAATTTTTTATTTTAGGGATATCAGATCGCCAATTCGGGTTAGGAAAAATTCTGGCAATCTTTTAATATATCACAGTGAAGAGTGTATGCGCTAAGTAGCAAATTTGCCTGTCTGCCAAATCGGATAGCAAAGACCAGCAAATGCAGAGGAACTAATTCATCTGGAAAAATAGAATGTGGCATTATGATTCAAAAAAAATCGATCAGCATTAACAATAAAAAATATGTGTCAACAACCTTTCAAGTCTGAAACAAAAAAAATGAATTATTTTCTAAAAAGTTTTTGCTGTATGAAATGTGGCTACTATATTTGCGGCGGAGAGCTGGCAGAGTGGTCGATTGCGGCAGTCTTGAAAACTGTTGACTGTAACAGGTCCTGGGGTTCGAATCCCTAGCTCTCCGCACCACCTGAAACCCTTACTGGATAAGGGTTTCTTTAGTATCAGAAAACCGCTCGGGTATCAGCAACTATTAAGGCATTGACACAGGAGAAATAAAATTTTTTACCCCAGTTTTAAAGTCATAAAATTTCGATTTGGCCGAGAGATGGCGAATTGAATGGTGCATCTATATTTTTAACAGACTGGCTGATGAACGCATTGGTATAGACCACCAAAGATGGATAAAGATTCTGTTTCTTAATTACGGTTTTGTGAGTAATACAACACTTTTTTCTATTCCTTCTATGTATTAGATATGTCTCATTGCACGAAAAAATTTGAATTGCGAAGCGAGCAATTGGGAACACCTTAAAAAATAATTTTACGGTGAGCAATTTCAATCGTCCACTCACCGATGTGATATTTGCTCTTGTCTTTACCATTTATACTGGTGCAAAATCCACTTTATAAGCAAAACCAAAGTAGCCAGTTTTTTACCTTGGCACTGACTTTAAAGCCTAATTTAACCGATTTCCGATTTTTCAGCAACACTGGGCAATGATTTTAGTGTCCATTATATTTAGAAAGACTTATGGTTTTTTTCGACAATACATTTGGTTTTATTAACCAAAGCAAAAAAGCACACAGTAATAATATAGAAGATCCCAACCAAAGCCCTCCGATTGATTTTCAAAAATATTCTCAATAGCCAATCCACAGCATTCGTTCTCGGATGCAAAAGAAAAATCACAGGTGAGCAGAATCTGAAAACAATGATAGATTTGAAATAAACACAAATGTTCACCACCACAATAATTTAGAAAATGGAGGAAGGTTAGTCAAAAGCCCAACCGATAAAATAAGAACATACAAAATGATTCAAGAGAAAATCAATGCGGCGTATGAAATTTTGACTGAAAAGGATAATGAACTCATTGAGCATAATCCGCACAATGCGTGTTACGACAAACTCAATACACTACAATTGTTGCCTGATACGAAAGAGAAAATGGTCCTTGTTGCAGCTAGTGGACATGGAAAATATGCAGAGATTTTAATTGACAGAATGGCGATTGTTACAGGGTTTGAACTAGCTATCATTAGAATTAAGAAAAAAGGAAAGTTTTTTGCTCACGGCCTGTCTGACAATTCTTCAATGATAAAAGATAATTCCTGCGCTAACGTGCTTTGTGCATTAGCATTTCATTAAATTGAAACTAGATTCCTACGATCAAAGAATTTCAAAGAGTTTTAGAAAATACTGGAATTCTTGTAATATGCATCGAGCATCCATTTTATGGGTACAATCTTAATAGCTCCTAAAAGTACTTTGAAATTGAAAACATAAAATGTACTTGGAAAGATTTTGGACAACCTAAAGAAGTAAACAGTTTCAGAAGACCATTAAACGCATATATCACACCAATGACAGAAAACGGTTTTTATATTGATAAATGGGTTGAACCTACACCTACAATAAAAATTGAAAGCTAAACAAAAAGCGGATTGAAAAAGCCTAAGAAAAATCATCCTTTGTTGGACAATAATGATAATATACAAACTCCCAAAGACCAATCATCAGCTATCAGGCAACACTAAAATCAGGGAGCCGACCATAAGTAATATGTTTTTCCATATAATATATATTATTGATTAATTATTGTTTTACGATAATTTATTTCTACATTTGGAAAACAATTCAATTTTTACTACAATGGGCAAAACCAAATTTATCGCAAAAATCATTTCACTCATTAGCCGTTTGCTGGCGATCGCCTATTTCCTGATGGTCATTTATAGCATCTTTTGTCTGGCTACAAAATGGTGCATCACACTTTATGGGGAAGGCAAATTTCTACATATCAATTATCCCTTTACGCAAACACCTTTTTTAAATGTTGATTACAATGCAAATTATATTCTTTTCTCATTTCTGCTTCCCATTTCACTATACAGTTTGTTCTTTTGGCTAACTGCCAATTTGTTTAAAGTCTTTTCAAAATCGATATTATTTACTCCTGTAAATCTTTTGCAGTTGAAACGATTCTATCTGTTTAACTGGATAGCACCCATTCCTGCCATTATCATCAGCAGTTTTTTTGTAGAACCAGAAGGTATGATATGGCTATTGGCAGTTGTACATGGCATTCTGGGAGTATTTGCCTGGTTGGTAGCTGCGATATTTAAACAGGGTCTTCTATTACAAAACGAACAAGATTTATTTATTTAGTTATGCCAATTATTGTAAACGTAGATGTGATGCTGGCAAAGCGGAAAATGCAATCGAAAGAATTGGCAGAACAATTAGGTATCACACCCGCCAATCTCTCGATACTGAAAACGGGAAAAGCAAAAGGCATCCGCTTTGATACACTGGAAGCAATTTGCAAAATATTAAACTGCCAGCCAGGAGATGTGCTTGAATATGTAGCGGAAGAATAAAATAATCAGCTCATCAATAAGGTAAAAAAAATACACTCTGAAAGGGTAATGGCATCTTATTGCCCAATCTCAAAAAAAAAAAACAATTATGAATAATTTGAAAATTACACACCTTACTAAAATCTATGGCAATGGTGTAACAGCGATCAACAATATTTCGCTGAGTATTTCAAATGGTATGTTTGGATTGCTGGGACCAAATGGTGCAGGCAAATCTTCGCTGATGAAAACCATTGCTGGTCTGCAAAAACCCACCAGTGGAAGTATTCATTTTAATGATGTGGATATTGTGAAAGACACTTTATCTATTAGAAATCAGCTTGGTTTTTTGCCCCAGGAATTTGGCGTGTACGCCAAAGTATCTGCCTATCATTTGCTGGATCATCTTGCGATTCTAAAAGGAGTAGGTGATCCATCAGTTCGTAAAAATCAAATCAATAGTTTGCTGGAAAAAGTAAACCTATTGTCGGCTAAGAACAAGGAAGTACATACTTTTTCTGGTGGCATGAAACAACGTTTTGGGGTAGCACAAGCATTATTGGGTAATCCCAAAATTATAATTGTAGATGAGCCTACCGCCGGCCTGGATCCTGAGGAACGAAATCGTTTCAACATGATGCTTAGTGAAATAAGTGATGATGTTATTGTAATGCTTTCCACCCATCTGGTGGAAGATGTTCGCAATCTCTGTAATGGCATGGCTATTATTCAACAGGGCAGTATAAAAGCCAGCGGTAGACCGGCTGAAATGGTGGCTGCATTGGAAGGAAAAATATGGACCAAAGCAATTGTCAAATCAGAACTGCAAAGCTATCGCAATCATTTTAACCTAATAAGTCAGCAACTAGTGGAAAGAGTGACTCATATTTCAGTTTGTGCCAATGAGCAACCAGAAGGCTTCCAATCGATTCCTGCAACACTGGAACATGTATATTTTCAACACCTGCAAACGAAATCTGCCTAAGTTATACAACTATTAAAAACATTTGCTATGATCACCATATTTATGTTTGATATTAAGAAATATCTGAAGCAAATACAAACCTATGTGGTGAGTGTGTTGCTCCTTTGCTTTGGTTGGTTTGCTGGCGCAAATTTTGGTTTGAGCGTTGGTGAAGGTGTTTATCTGAATTCACCTTACACTATTGGGTTTATGTTGGGCATGTTAAGTCTTTCTGTCGTTTTTATCGCTACGGTTACAGGCACACAATTGCTTTTCAAGGAATGGGATGTCAGGTTCGATCAGATATTATTCTCCACCCCACTTTCTAGAAGGAGTTTTACAAAAGGTCGATTTCTTTCCTTTTTTCTTATCACGCTCACCGGATTCTTATTATTAGCACTAGGATTTATGGTAGGTCAATCGTCCAGAAATGGTGCTAGTATGCAAGATGGTTTTCACCTTTCCTATTACCTGTATCCTGTGTTGGTATTTGGATGCGTCAATACATTCTTCGTCTGTAGTGTATTGAGTCTTATAGCCTGGTTCAGCAAAAACAAGTTGCTGGTTACGATAAGCGGTTTAATGCTGTATATGTTTTATATGATTGCATTGCTTTTTTCCGGTTCACCCTTTATGGCTCAGTCGAAGCCGCAATCATTACAAACCCAGTTTATTTCTGCAATAGCTGACCCGTTTGGTCTTTCGGCCTATTTTCTTATAAGCAAAGACTTTTCGGTTGTTCATAGAAATATCCATTTAGTACCTTTCACGGGTGTTTTGCTCGCTAACAGGCTCCTAGTTTTGGCGACCTCTTTTTTATTTCTTTTACTAGGGATGCAGACTACTTCATTATGTTTCACAAAGAAAAAATCATCGAAAAAATTGGATGATGTTTTGGAAACAGGCTCACTAATGCACTATCAAACAGCGGCTGTTACTTTTGGCTTTAAACAAAAAATAAATTCTATTTGGTCATTCTTAAGAACCGATCTCATCTATATTTTCAAAGGTATCGCTTTAATAGTGGCCGCTCTTCTGGTCCTTTTTAATCTGGGTATGGAAATGTATGCCGAAATCGAAAAAGGCATTCGCATTCCTCAAAAATATGCCAGCTCCGGATTGATGGCCACTACTATTTTAGAAAACTTTCATTTGCCTGGTGTTCTATTAGTAGTCTATTATGTCAATGATTTGTATTGGCGAAGTAGTATTTCACGTTTTTCTATGCTCGAAAATACCACCGCATTTTCAGATTCAAAATGCCCGGGGCATTGGCTTAGTAGTGTTGTGCTTATTGCTTTTTTTACGCTATTACCTATCCTTTTGGGGCTGGCATTTCAAGTAGCCTATCAATATCCGTATTTTGAGTGGAAACCCTATGCAGGTATATGGGTATTTAACAGTCTTCCGCTAATGCTACTGGCTGGTTTGGTATTGCTGCTTAACCGTTTGATTCCACATAAATACTTGTCACTTGGCACTGCATTAATCATTGCATTAGCATTTGCAAGCCCCTTGACTAACAAAATAATTTCTTCGCCTTTATTTCGCTTTCTTACTGCGTATAAAGGCGAATACAGTGACTTTAGCGGTTATGAAGATTATTTGTTGTCCTCTACACAAAGACTATTATTTGGTTTATCTGTGATCCTAACAATGTGGATATTTTCCAGTTTGCCCAAAACCAGGAAATTCAAAATTCAAAAAATGGTAGTATGCATTTTACTGATCGCCTCTGGTTGTTTCTTTGCTTTACAATACACAGACGGGTATCAACCAAAGAATAAACAACTGGCATTGGAATTTGCTGCCAGATATGAAAAGGAATACAGAAAATATCAGAACATACCACAGCCGGTTATTACCAATGTTAAAACGCAAGTGCATTTATTTCCATCAACCAATAGTTATGTCGTTGAAGGCACTTATTCCATTCAAAACAGAACTAACCTCCTCATTCAAAAAGTGCTAATAGACTTTAATAGGGAATTAAAAATTGAAAAAGCACAATTCCGTTCAGCTTCGGAAACAATTGCGCTGCATCAACATTTCAGTGAAATAACTCTTAAAATGCCATTGGCGCCAAATGATAGTGCACAGCTTCAATTTGTCATTAGCTATTCCTGGAAACCGGTAAATGGACATCAGTCATTTAATGCAATTATTGAAAATGGTTCATTTATGCGCATCAGTCGTTATTATCCCAAAATAGGATATCAACCAGATTATGAACTGACGGATAGTTTGGAGCGAAAACAAATGGGTTTAGGTCTTGCCACCCAGATAAAGAAGATTGGGGACAAAAGATCCTTAGCCAATGATTTTATTAGCCTTGAAATGACGATAGATACAGAACCTGGTCAAACAGCAATTGGAATAGGAGAATTAACGAAGCAATGGAGTAGTAATCATCGAAATTATTTTCAATTCAAAACTTCCGAACCTGTTCCGTTTCGCTTTGCTATATCCTCGGCGGTGTATGACATCAAAAGCATCATGCATGACAGCATAAAAATTAATATATTGTATCATCCAAAGCATGGGGAAAATGTGGCACATCTTATTCAGAATGCCAAACTAACTTTGGACTTTTGCAGAAAAAATTATGGCGCATATCCATACAAGTCGATAACCTTTGCAGAAGTGTCTGCTTATACAAAGGGGTTTGCAGCCACGGCATATCCTGCTAGTATTTTCATGACAGAGAATATGATTTTTCATGCCAACATCAAGGCAGATAAACACCAGGATGTGATAAATGAATTGGCCGGTCATGAGTTATCTCATTTATGGTGGGGCGGTAATCAAATGGCTCCGGATGAGAGAGAAGGTGCCGCTATGCTTACAGAAACCTTGGCCATGTACACAGAAATGATGCTCTATAAACAAATGTATGGGAAAGAGAAAATGATGGAACGAATAAAATTGCATCAGCAGATTTATGATGAAGAAAAAGGATTTTCGACAAATCTGCCTTTGTATAAAGTAGGCAGTGGCCAAACGCATATTTCCTACTCAAAAGGTGCTGTGGTAATGATGCAACTAAGCGAACTGATAGGTGAAGAAAAATTGAATCTAGCATTGAAGCATTTGATAATTTCTACAAAGCAATCTGGCACTAAGCCAATATCAATCGACTTCATACAAGAGGTATTGAATCACACAGAAGTTAGGTTTCACCACCAGATAAAGAAAATGTTTATGGAAATTTAGCTAACGCAATTAATAAAAAATAAGGTACTGTAACCAGGTAGTAAGTTATTGGACCAACAAATGTGGTTGGCAACGAAGCAGTATTTGAGAACAACTGCCATTTGTGTATCACGAGAACAAATGAAAAATTTAGATATATAGATGTAGCAACAACCATGAAACAGAAAATTATTGCTTCTTTTTACAAAATAGATCCTTAGTTCGGGAGCCCAACTAAAAAAGCAGAGATTTGTGACACTTTTTTTATCTGGCAATTCTGTAATTTCTATAATTTTAGACTAATGATTTTCGGACATGCTTACGATCTATCACTGAAATTAGAAATTTTAATATGCGTGCGCTTGTTATATCTGGTGGAGGCAGCAAAGGAGCTTTTGCTGGTGGTGTAGCTCAATATCTGATTGAGGAAATGAAAACTCAATACGATATTTTCGTTGGATCTTCGTCCGGTAGTTTACTCATCTCCCACCTAGCACTAGACAATACTGAAAAAATAAAAAAAATTTTCACTTCCGTCAATCAACATTCCATTTTTAGCAACTGCCCTTTCAATGTTACACAGGACAAAAAACTTGGAAAACAAATCAAAATAAATCACTTCAATGTACTGAAACAATTGCTGAGTGGCAGAAAAACATTTGGCGAAAGTCTTAGCCTTAAAAAACTTATTACAGACTCCATCACTAAAAAAGAATTTGAAACCCTCAAAAATTCTTCGAAGCAAGTGGTTGTAACGGTTTCAAACCTTTCTCTGAATACCGTGGAATATAAATCCATTAAGAATTTCGACTACCTGGAATTCTGTGAATGGATTTGGATTTCCTGCAATTATATTCCGTTTATGAGCTTGGCAAAAAAAGGCGATTTTGAATATGCCGATGGTGGTTTTGGATTAATGGTGCCCGTGGAAGAAGCAATATGCAGGGGGGCAAAAACAGTGGATGTAATTGTACTGGATACGGAGGTTTCCAAAATTCAGCAACCGCCCTCCAAAAATGTTTTTTCCCTGCTCACCAATTTGCATTTGTATATGACAGAAAGAATCTCTCGTCAAAATATTCGAATCGGCAAACTGGTGGCGATAAAAAACAAGGTACTCCTAAACTTTTACTACACACCCACCGGACTCACTTCCAACTCGCTGATTTTTGACAGCAAAGAAATGACACACTGGTGGCAGCTAGGCTTTGATTTTGCTAAAAACAGAAATGGCCATAAGAATGAAATAAGGCCTGATTAATGGTTTTATCAATCGATCAGACGACAAAAACTAATGTTATTATTCACTCATCAAATAGGCTTTAATAAACCCATCCAATTCACCATCCATCACGGGCTGCACATTGCCAACCTCAAAATTGGTACGGTGATCTTTGATCATTTTATATGGATGAAATACATAGCTGCGAATCTGGCTTCCCCATTCAATTTTTTTCTTATTCGCATTCGATGCATTTTTTAATTCCTCCCTCCTACGAAGCTCCTCTTCATACAAACGGCTTTTTAGCATTTGCATAGCTTTTTCTCTATTCCCCAACTGTGTACGCTCTGTCTGGCAAATGACCACAAAGCCTGATGGAATATGTGTCAGCATCACCTTTGTTTCCACCTTGTTCACATTTTGCCCGCCAGCACCCCCACTGCGTGCAGTTTCCATTTTCACTTCACTATCTTTTATTTCAATTTCAATAGAATCATCCACCAGCGGATAAACAAATATGGAAGCAAATGAAGTATGCCTTCTGGCATTACTGTCAAAAGGAGAAATACGCACCAAACGATGCACGCCGCTTTCTGCCTTTAAAAATCCATAAGCAAAAGCTCCTTCGAACTGAAGTGTCGCTGTCTTAATTCCGGCACCATCACCCCATTGCCAGTCTAGTTCTGTCACCTTCCAACCATTTTTTTCACCATACATTCTATACATACGCGCCAGCATCTCTGCCCAATCCTGACTTTCGGTGCCACCTGCACCAGAATTAATTTGCAACACTGCCGGAAGTTCATCCTCCGGTTCGTTCAGAGTGCTCTTAAATTCTGCATCGTCCAGCATCTCAATGGCTTTGACAAAAGCTTCCTTTGTTTCTTCTTCGGTGGCATCTCCTGCCTTAAAGAAATCAAAGAGTACAGCAAAGTCCTCCACCACAGTATCGGCAGCTTTATACAAGTCAAGCCAGTACTCAGTAATTTTAATTTCCTTTAAAATTTCGGTAGCTCTTTTGTTATCGTCCCAAAAACCGGGACTTAATGATAGCTGTTTATCTTGTTGCAATTTTTGTTCACGGTTCTCGACGTCAAAGAAACCTCCTTATCCCGAGAACGCGGGACCGCATATCCTGTAATTTTTCGATTGTCATAGCTGCAAATATATACTCCTATCTTGAAATAAAGACAATATCAGATACACGCTTCGTCCAATTTATTTTTCTTTGTAATCTAAACCCCTGCCCTAGTGTCCACAAAAATTGAGCTTGCTCGCCGCGGCATATCGCACTAATCCATGGTGGTGCTACTTTCAATATCCATTCAATGTGAAATAGCAGCCATCCTCACATCCGCACTCTTGGATCAAATACACCATACAGCACATCGGCCACGATATTCATCACCACAAAAAATGTAGCAGAAACCAGCACCGAACCCATCACTACAGGATAGTCCAATTTTTCTAAAGCATCTACTGTAACTTTTCCAATACCTTGCCAGCCAAAAATATACTCCACAAAAAAAGCACCTGCTAGCAGTTCGGCAAACCAGCCTGTAATGGCCGTAATCACCGGGTTCATAGCATTCTTTAGAGCATGTTTCCAAATCACCACTCTTTTGCTTAGCCCTTTTGCATAGGCTGTTCGTATATAATCCTGATCGAGTACATCCAGCATGGCACTACGGGTAAGCTGTGTGATAATGGCCAATGGCCTTATGCCAAGAGTGATAGCTGGCAGAATGATACTCTTTAGATTCAACACCCGCTGACCGGTTACCTCATCAATATCGTACCAGTTTCCACTTATTTGTAATCCGGTATATTTGGACAATACAAACCCAAAAGCATAGGCAATAATAATTCCCATGAAAAAAGAAGGAGCCGAAATACCCACTATGCTTCCAAAAACCGCACTGGTGTCCATCCAGGTATTTTGTTTTACGGCTGCCACCACACCCAGCGGAATCCCGATTACAACAGCAATCATCATCGCCAATACAGTTAGCATTATAGTTCCAGGTAAAGCCTGCATCAGGATGCTACCCACTTCTCTTTTACTTTGATAGGACCGGCGTAGGTAAGGCCATTTGATAGCCAGCTTTTTTTCATCACCCAAAAAGAAACCTTTTAGCTGTTTCTTTTCTATTTCGGATTTGGAATGAATGCCGACAGGAGAAACATCGTTCAGATATAACACAAATTGTTTCCATTTGGGCTGATCTAAATACAGTTCTTTCCGAATATTTTCCTGCGTTTTCAGATCACCGGTTTGTCCCATCACCAATCTGGCCGGATCGCCAAATCCCTGAAACAGAAAAAACACCAAAATCACCACACCCAGTAAAACCAGAATGCTGTAAACAATTTTTCGGGTGATGAAATAAAACAAGATCTAAAAATTTAAAATTGAATTTTGTTGAATTGCAAATAGCTTTCTTTGCCAGTGATCGTTCCTTTTTTCAATACCAAAATTGTCGGATTGGTTCGGGCAGCCATTCTGATCATGGTATTGTCTGCATTCAATATTTCCACATTTTTGAAACCAGTATGCTGAATCGATTTGCTGATTCCTGCCGCTGCACTACTAACTACATAAATCGGGATATTTTTTGTAACAGCATTTTGATATACTTGCTCAAACCCTTTGCTCCACTTGCTTGCAGGCACAGACGCATCTTCGGCAAACAACAATACCACTACTTCATCTGCTAGTATTTTCTGTGTCACATCTTCTCCAGCCTGGTTGTTCAGGATAAAGGTTTTGATTGGGGGTTCGTTGTTCACACCGGGTCTGATCACCTTATCATATCTATTCAAAAATTTATAAGTACTATCATCAAAATTTTCAGGAAAATCATCTCCCGAAAACTCTATTTTCTTACCATCTTTCTCATATTCAAAAGTGATCACCGTACTGTCAGGAATGGCATTGGAAGGCATTTTCATTTGATCAGGAATATTGTTACCAACTTTGAACGGAAGACAATCTGCCACCGGCAAATATTTTAAGGTGTACCATTGCGCTGCAAAACAGAAAACTGTTACCAACAGCATGGCCATCATCAATGCTCCTTTAGTCAATATTGGTTGGATATTCTTGGTTTTGAAAAACAACACCAATATCATCAAAAGCAACAATATATCTTTAAGGAAAGATTGTTTGGAAGTGATAGGAATACAATCGCCAAAACATCCGCAGTTCTTAAACTTCCCCGACAAATAAGCATACCCAGTAAGAAAAGTAAAAAAGATAATTAGTAATAATAACAACCAACTGATGGCTTTAATTCTCCACCCCAATATCAAGGCCGCACCGGCAATAATTTCAAATGCAATCATGACCACAGATAACACCAGACTGATACTATCAAAAGCAGACATACCCCATACCAAAAAAAACTCCTGCATTTTATAGCTCAATCCTATCGGATCATTGGCCTTCACCAGGCCCGAAAAAATGAACAACAACCCAACAAGGATTCTCAGAACTTGTACAACTATCTTCATTATTAATTTTTTATTGTTTAGTCCAAATACTTAATATTCCCAAGCAGGCACCCTATAAAAAACAAGGCTTAAAAAATGCAGCCACTATCCCCCATGCCTTTTTATTATCTTTAATCCACCAAACTTAGTCCTTCGGACAAAAATAATAAACTAAAATTGATGTTTACACTTAATTGTAAAGGAAGAATTCTAACAATTGATCAACCTATTGTGATGGGTATTTTAAATATCAATAATGATTCTTTCTATACTGGAAGTCGCTTTACAAATGAAGAACAGCTTTTGATCATGGCCGAAAAAATGCTGACGGAAGGAGCTACTATCCTAGATATTGGAGGTCAAAGCACCCGACCTGGAAGTGAAAGAATCAATCCGGAGGTAGAACTGTCCAGAGTGCTTCCAGCCATCGAACAGATCAAAAAAAACTTTCCAGAAGCATTTATTTCTATCGACACTTATCACAGCCTTGTGGCTAGGAAAGCAGTTGAAGCAGGAGCCTGCATCATCAATGATATTAGTGCCGGTATGATGGATGAACAACTATTGGATACGGTAGCCAGGTTGAATGTTCCCTATATTCTAATGCACATGAAAGGCACCCCGCAAACCATGCAGCAGCAAGTGTATTATGAAAATGTAAGTCTGGAAATACTGGATTATTTTATTAAAAGAATGGAGTTGCTTCGCAGCAAAGGAATTAAAGACATCATTCTTGACCCTGGCTTTGGCTTTGGGAAAACCATTGAACACAATTTCAGCTTGCTTAAGAACTTATCCAAATTCCAAATACTGCAATGCCCGATTTTATTGGGTCTAAGCCGAAAAGCCACGGTGTATAAAACATTGGGGGTTGATGCGGAAGAAGCATTAAACGGAACTACCGTGCTCAACACTATCGGTCTGCTTAATGGTGCTTCCATCTTGAGAGTGCATGATACAAATGAAGCCAAGCAAGCCATACAATTAGTATCCAAATATACCTCTTCGTAATTCAGTCGTTCAAATTTTACGTTAGACTTACAAACAATACAACTACAATCTACCCATTTTACCTTTTTTAAAATGGGACCAAGCCAGTATGACGTTTTGAACAACTTTTAATCTTTCCTTATTGTACAGCAAATTATTTTTTAGTCTGTTTAGCAATGATCGCTCCCTGATTGGAAAGGATGCCGGCATGGATTTTTTATATTTTTTAGCCAGGTAGAAATAATTGCGAACCATATAATAAATCCGAATGGGAGAATGAAGTGCCCTGAAGGTTTTTTTTAGAGACTTCAGCGAACGATGCAAGGTTACAGTTCCCAGAGAATGATTTAAAAAAATATGCTTGAATAATACTGTTCTGTATCCATTCAGATTGGCCTTTAGACAATACTCGCTATCCACATCATCTATGAAAAGTGCTTCGTCAAACCCACCTAATTCATCCATTATTTTCAGATTTACCAGACAACCTGAGGTAATGAGCAGATCCGTATCTGCAATCATTTCACCAGGCACTTCTGGCATATTTCCATACCGAACACCAATCATAGCGGTTCGGTCCTTATCCGCAAATAGTTCAAAGGCGTTTTTGTAAGCATCCAGATTGTCTCCAGAAAAAGAAGAATCCTGATCCATGGTTAAAAGCCAATCCGCTCCAAGTGTACGGGCTATTTTAGCTGCATCATTCAACCTTTCTGAAATGCCTTTGTTGATACCATCAGCATACACGATCACTTTATCATTCGATATATTTATGGTGGCTGCCGGCTCGGAATTGTCGAAAACAATCAGTTTATCTACTAATGAAAGATAGGACTTGATATTCTCAAAAATTGATTCTTCAGGTTGATAAGTAATGACTACGCCAATAATACGCTGCATTGTATATATAAAAGCTTTTAATTTGCAATGTATGAAAATAATCGACAAAATAGTAACGGATATAAGTTGGTTGAAAAGCCCTGATAAAAGAGCCATGATCCATTTGGCCCGTTCTCTACAAAACAAGAAAGGATTAGAGATTGGAGGCCCCAGTCATTTTTTCAAACCCAGAACCTATTTTCCGGTTTACCTATTTGCGGATGTAATAGACTGTGTCAATTTTGGTAATGAAACGATTTGGGAAGGAAGCATCACGGAAGGAAAAACTTTTGAATACCTGAAAGGTTATAATAAGGGCACTCAATATGTGTCTGAGGCCAGTGAACTTTCACAAATCGAAAATAATAAATATGATTTTTTGCTTTCCTGCCATAGTCTGGAACATCTGGCCAATCCTTTAAAAGCGTTGAAACGTTGGAACGAAGTATTGAAGCCAGGAGGTGAATTAGCGTTGGTCTTACCAAACAAAGAAGTAACCTTTGACATCAACCGTCCATATACAAATTTTGACCATCTGGTTCAGGATTTTGAAAATAATGTTTCAGAAAATGACACTACACATTTTGCTGAAATCCTTGCCCTGCATGAAATGAGCCGAAACCCAGAGGCAAAAAACTTTGAAGATTTTAAGGATCTGATCAATAATAACTTTCAGCAGAGATGCGCACACCATCATGTATTTTCTTTTGATGTCATCAAAAAAATGCTGGAATATTCAGGGTTTGAAGTAAGGATTCAAAAAATAGTTTATGATCTGCATTTATTTTCTTTCGCCAAAAAAAGAACTTAAATGATTGTGTAAACTATTTGTCTATTTATCTTATCCAAAAATCCTCCTCCTTGCAAAACTTGACCCAAAGACCCTTTCTGATTATAGTCCTAATCTGGCTCTTCTTAACTGCATTGAATATCAACAAACCGTTTCATAGCGATGATGGATTTCATTTGGAAGCGGCTGCACATATCGCCAAGGAGCAACTAAAACCAATGTCTGGTTTGGTAAGGTGGGATCAGAACGAGCCCGAACCTATTTATAAGGCCAATCAGCCACCCTTTCTTTTTTATCTGATAGCAGCGGTAGGATCTTTATTTGGGTTTGGTGAAATCCCAATGCATCTGCTCCTGTCTGTGTTTACTTTCCTGGTACTGTTTTGGTTTTATAAGACATCGCAAATTGTTGGTTCAAAAAAGCCGCTGCTACTCACTACATTTTTGGCCTTTTGTCCTGCTTTGGTGGTGAATCAGAATATCATGACAGATATTCCTGTTCTGGCCTTCCTACTAGGCACATACTATTTTTGGCTGGTGGCAGAAAAAACCGGAAATAGGAAGTATCTGATTTTTTCCATGATTTTATTGACCCTGGGTTTATTTACCAAATATATCTTCCTGCCGATTTTAATGGCAATGGCGATTATTCTGATTTTTCGTAAGCAATATCATTACCTGAAATATCTGCTCATCCCTGTTTCATTTATCGTTTTATGGTCGTGCTGGAACTATTGGGAGTTTGGAGGCATACACCTTTTAGGCCGTAGTGCCAAGCCAAAGTTCAGCCGACTAGAGATGCTTTGGTCATATTTCTCCTGCATGGGTTGCCTCGTTGCATTTAGCTTGATCTTATTTGAACATTTTTCTAAAAAAGGATTGAAGCAGACAAACGTATTCAAACTATCGGGTATATTGTTTATGTCCGTCCTAATCATATATTTCTTGCCCATTCGATTTGAAAAATATATCACACATACCTTGGAAATTTTATTTGTATTAAATGGTTTGTTCATCATTTACTTCCTTAAAAAATTTGCAAGCAAGAGTATAAAGCAATCCAAAACATCTGCATTTTTACAAACGGATAACGGGTCGGCATTGATACTCATTATCTGCATTTCGATGTTTACCATTCTGTTTGCCCCTTTTATAGCCCCCAGACATTTATTGCTTATTATTCCATTTATACTATTGTTGGCATCCGAAGCTGTAGCAAAATCATCCAAAGCCGTTACAATCTTTTCTTTAACAGTATCCTTTTTGTTAAGCACGCTATTGGCTATCTCCGATTGGAAATATGCAGATTTTTATAGAAAGACGGCTATTGAAATTGGTGAAAAAATGCCCGGCAATGCAAGAGTTTGGGCTACGGGTACTGGTGGCTGGCAATGGTATGCACGCCAAAATAAAATGCATCAATATATACTAAACTATTCTGATGTGCAAACCGGCGATTATATACTGGTGGCAAAGGGATTACCACATTATCGCATAGATAATAATTTGAAATACACACATTTGGGAAAGATGGTACAATCGCAAGATCCTTTCACATTCTTTTCGGTGAATCGGGGATTTAGTATGTATCATACCAATTTTGGGCTACCATCCTGGACCCTTTCCAAACAAAGTACGGACACTATCTATGTGTTATTATGTGTGGGCAAGGAAACCGACACTGATCCTCCCAGCAAATAACCTACGAAAACGGTAGCCAACTAGAGAACCATAATTTGCACAAGAAAAATGTTTGATTGAGCCGGAATTACTCTTTCACCATATCGATCAATACGGTGGCAATTTGTTCCGCATTGGGCTTACTAAAATAATCTCCATCACTGCCATAAGCAGGTCTATGCTCTTTGGCTGTTATGGTTCTTGGAGCCACGTCCAGATAGCGATATCCGCCCTGTTCTTCTATTACTTTATTAAACATATAGGCAGAAGCACCTCCTGGCAAATCCTCATCTATAAATACAATTCTGTTTGTCTTTTTCAGTGAATCTACCAATGAATGATGAATATCAAAAGGCAAAAGGGTTTGAACATCTATCAACTCACAACTGATGCCCATTGGTTCCACTAATCTTAATGCTTCCTGCACGATGCGTATGGTTGAACCATAAGTTACGATAGTAATATCTTTACCTTCCTGAAGTACTTCCGGAATGCCGATTGGCACTGTAAAGGTTAATAGGTTTTCAGGCAATTTTTCTTTTAAGCGATAGCCATTCAGACTTTCAATGACAATACCCGGATCATTGCTCCTGAGTAAAGTATTATACATACCAGCCGCCTGCACCATATTCCTTGGTACACAAACATACATGCCACGAAGTGAATTGATCAACAACCCCAGTGGAGAACCGCTATGCCAGATTCCTTCCAGACGATGCCCCCGAGTTCTTACAATGATAGGACAATACTGTCTGCCTCCCGTTCTGTACAACAGGGACGAAACATCATCCGAGAGAGGCTGTAATCCATACATTACATAATCGAGGTATTGAATTTCTGCAATTGGCCTTAGTCCGCGCAAAGCCATCCCGATTCCCTGTCCCATGATGGACAATTCTCTAATGCCTGTATCTGCTATTCTTAGATTACCATACTTACTTTGCAGACCTGCAAAGCCCTGATTGACGTCTCCGATTTTGCCCAGGTCTTCACCAAAGGCAAATACTTTGGGATTGTTGGCAAAGAGTTCATCAAAATAATGATTCAATATCTGGTAGCCGTTCAGCATCTTAGATTCCTGCGAATAAACAGGTGCCACAGGCAAAACTTTCAAAGCACTTTTGGGCCCATCATCGTACAAGAATGAATTATATAAACCTTCATTTTCTTTTTGCAATTCTTTGTAATAATCCGTAGCCTCACTGGTCGCCTGCTTACCACAGAGCAGGAGAGCTTTACAGAGACTTTGAATATTGTTCTTGCGTAAAGGTTCTCTTAAGGATCCTAAACTGGATGCGATCTTACTGAGAGCTGGTTGGTGTGCAGGATTTTCAAAGGCAAGCCGTTCAATAACCTCTTTAGTCTTTTGGACCTGTTCCTTGATCGGATTCAAATATTCGATCCAGGCATTATCTTTCGCTTCTTTTACGTTCTGCCTTGCATCAGACTCTATCTTAATAAGGGTACCCTCCTCTGTCAGTGCGTTTTTAATAATCCAGGATCTCATTTGTTTCAGACAGTCCCAGTCCTTTTCCCATTGCAGCCTTTCGGGATTTTTATAACGTTCATGACTTCCGGATGTACTGTGCCCCTGTGGTTGTGTCAACTCTTCCACATGAAAGATAACTGGCGTATGTGTTTCTCTGGCCAGTCGAACACCTTCATCAAACACTTCGACCATACCCATGTAATCCCAACCCTTGATGGTGGCAATATAAAACCCATTGGTGCCTTCTTCTTTTTCAAAACCTTTTAAGGCTTTGGATATAGATCCTTTGGTAGTTTGATACTCACGTGGCACAGAAATTCCATACCCATCATCCCACACACACACACACATTGGAATCTGCATCACACCTGCTGCGTTGATGGTTTCCCAAAAATGTCCTTCGCTGGTGGAAGCATCACCTATGGTTACAAAACAAACTTCATTGCCATTATCAGAAAGCTGTGAAAACTGTTTCAGTTCCTCTACATTTCTAAAAAGCTTTGAAGCCATAGCTAGACCAATTGCACGAGGCATTTGGGCTGCTGTTGGTGCCATATCAGTGGCAGAATTATTGATGTTCACCAAATCCAGCCACTCTCCTTTTTCATCGGTATTGCTGCTGGTATAATGGCTATTCATTTGCCTGCCCATGCTAAATGGTTCCCTTTCGGGATTAGGGTCGGCATACAATTGAGCAAAATATTGTTGCGCATTGGTCACGCCAATAGCAAACATAAAAGTCTGGTCGCGGTAGTAACCACTACGCCAATCGCCGGGTTTATAAAACTTAGCCAATGCTATCTGAGCCACCTCCTTTCCATCTCCAAATATTCCAAACTTAGCCTTACCGGTGAGCACTTCTTTTCGTGCAAGCAAACTTACTTCCCTGCTCAGGCAGGCAACATAATAATCATGTAAAACACCATCTTTAAACTTTTCGAAAGAAAGCATTTCATTATGAGAAGATATTCCGCTTTGCATCATATTCATTTGGCAAAAATAAGTTAGATGACCTAATATATCTACACAACGTAATATTTAAGCTAATTAGTATAATTTTCAAACGATTGTGGATAACATTTGCAAAAAAATGTTAGTAACTAACCGGTTAAAAATTGAAACTTAATAGAAACCATTACGCAATAAAAGCATCGGAAAATATTAAAACAAATTCGCTCCTAGTTCCTACAAAATACATTGTCTGTCTACTAGTAACAGATTGCTAATTTTATTGAAGAAAACAATAACCAGGCAAATGAAATTTTGATTGTAGCTACTATTGACGATTGCTTTTATCCACTCTTTTTTTGCCGCTTTCTGAAATAGCCATAGTCGTATCTCTGACCATTGACTTAATGTATTCAATTTTTCTAAAGCGCAATGCACTCCAATCTTCATCTATTGCCACCTGCCTCACGCATTCCAAATCAATTGTGCCCAGCGGCTCCCATCCGGTATCTCGGTTAAAGTCACATTTATATTTTTTGGAAGATCCTTTGGGGTAGCAATACCAAAGGATGGCATCACCTTTAAGTTTGGGATTGATTTGATCTATGCTAGTGTTTATCTGGTTCTGTTTTAATACAAATATTAGCGCAAAATCAATTTCGGAAATAGACTGTATATCTTGCACTATGCTGGTAAAGGCCGACATTTCTCTTAACTCCGATTCAAATGACGAAGGCGAGTGCAGCACCAGTATTTTATTCTGATTCTTAAAATTTAGTTTTTTTAATAGAGATGTCATCAAATTAAAATTAACCTTTTCCAGCTAAAGACAAGTCAAATGGCTTGCCTAATTCTTATTTTGATGATATCTGGTATTATCAATATCTGAACCCGCTTTGAATGAATTTCAATATTTGTTGGCCCTTATTGGTGATTCCATACACAGAACTTAAATTGGCTGTATTATCCTTAGGATAAGAGTTATAGAGTATTTGATCCAATAAATAATCGCCTGGTTGTAAATGTTGAAAGATTCTCTCATAATGTGAAACGGCTAATTTTCCAAGAGCTTCACTACTCAAACTATCATCTATCACGCCGGCTTCAGTAATGGCTATATGAATCCCGGCTGGCAATAAGGCGCGGATTTCATTTATCTGGTTGTAATCAAAATTTTGATTTTCGGCTGTAGTGTACAAATGGAGCGTGACATTTAAAGTTCTGAAAAGATACTTACCCTTTATGGCTGATATTACTACCTTATTCCAATTTTCTATAGATGCCTGTTGTGGTGGACTTATTGGATTTTTTCGAGCAAGGCAAACATAGTAGGGCAAATGAAATTTATCTAATTCCTTCCAAAATTTTGGCAGTATTGCATCTACATATTGTTCAGGTGTAATAGCCTCTGTTACCTCCGGATGATTATGGGTATCTCCACTTAAATATTTAGGCAAATAGGTTTCGTTCAGCATTTCCAGAAATTCAAATTTGGCTCCATGGTCTATCCATTTCTGTATAAAGCCGTATTGACTGGTGGGGCTATCATTCCCATTTACTACATAAATCATTTTAAAATTATGCTTTTGCTGTAATTGAACCCATTGCTCTATCATTTGGCTGGTCCAATCATTGGGATAGGTGGTTTGGGACAAAGTTCCACCTGTAACCCTAATGATTAAATTTTTTCTAAGACCGGAAGACATCTCATCTAAGAATGCATCGGTCTGAACCACCTGATCACTGGTGTTCAGAGACCCCTTAGTGTTGAACCCGAAATAGATATTAGTATTTGTGCCAGGATTATCAGAATTGCCAGATTTGCTACACGCCAGAATTACAATGCTTAAAAATAGAAATGCATAAAAGCTGAATGGCAATTTCGATATTTTCATTTTTCCAATTATTTATTCAAAAGATAGACATCGTAATGTTCCAGTAGTTTAAGGTTCAATTGAACTAAATGCAATTAACCCTGAAATAAAAAATGGGCTGAATCTTTCGATTCAACCCATTTTTGAAATTATTGAAAAAATGATTTATTTCACTTCTTCGTAAGGAACATCCGTTACATCTTCTGTGGCAGTACCAGCATTGGCTCCTGATTGTTCTGCTTCAGGTTGTGTTTGTGTGCCGGAAGCACCTTCCTGACCAGACTTGTAGATATCTTCACTAGCAGCAGTCCATGCATTGTTCAACTCTTCCATAGCTGCATCAATAGCCGCAATATCCTGTAGCTTATGTGCTTCCTTCAGTTTGTTGGCGGCCGTTTCGATTACTGTTTTCTTATCAGCAGGAATCTTATCGCCGTATTCTTTCAATTGCTTTTCTGTTTGGAATACCAAACTATCTGCCTGATTCAATTTATCTATCTTTTCTCTTTCTACTTTGTCAGAAGCTTCGTTGGCTTTAGCCTCAGCTTTCATTTTTTCCACTTCCTCCTTACTCAATCCGCTACCTGCTTCGATATGGATTTTTTGTTCTTTACCGGTTCCTTTATCTTTTGCTGTAACGTGCATGATACCATTGGCATCAATATCAAATGTTACTTCAATTTGAGGAACACCACGAGGAGCTGGAGGAATACCATCCAGATTAAAAATCCCTAGGCTCTTATTATCTTTTGCCATAGAACGCTCACCTTGTAGCACATGAATTTGTACCCCTGGTTGATTATCGCTGGCTGTGGAAAACACTTCGGATTTTTTTGTTGGAATAGTCGTATTGGCTGGAATCAATGTGGTCATTACACTTCCCATTGTTTCAATACCTAGAGAAAGCGGAGTCACATCCAGCAACAACACGTCTTTTACTTCTCCTGTAAGTACAGCACCTTGGATACCTGCTCCTACAGCAACCACTTCATCAGGATTCACTCCACGATTTGGTTTTTTACCAAAGAATTTTTCTACAATTTCCTGAACCTTTGGAATACGTGTACTACCTCCGACCAAAATCACTTCTTCAATTTCTGACGGAGACATACCTGCATCTTTAAGTGCAGATTCACAAGGTTTCAAACAACGCTCGAAAAGCGAGTCGGCCAATTGCTCAAATTTCGCACGGGTCAGTTTTCTTACCAAGTGCTTTGGCACACCATCCACCGCGGTGATATAAGGCAAATTTATTTCTGTTTCTGTGGAACTGGAAAGCTCAATTTTAGCTTTCTCAGACGCTTCTTTCAAACGCTGTAAAGCCATTGGATCTTTACGCAGGTCGATGGCTTCCTCAGCCTTAAACTCATTGGCCAGCCAATCCATAACCACTTTATCAAAATCATCACCACCCAGGTGTGTATCCCCATTGGTTGATTTTACTTCAAATACGCCGTCCCCTAATTCAAGTATGGAGATATCAAATGTACCACCACCCAGGTCAAAAACAGCGATTTTATGATCCTTTCCGCCTTTGTCCAAACCATAAGCCAAAGCAGCAGCGGTTGGCTCATTAACTATTCTGCGTACATTCAAGCCTGCTATTTCTCCCGCTTCTTTGGTGGCCTGACGTTGTGCATCGTTGAAATAGGCAGGAACAGTAATTACTGCTTCATGCACCTCCTGACCTAAATAATCTTCGGCAGTTTTTTTCATTTTTTGCAGCGTCATTGCCGAAATTTCCTGAGGGGTATATAAGCGACCATCTATATCTATACGAATAGTGTCATTATCTCCCTTTACAACTTTGTAGCTTATATGAGTAAGCTCATCTTTTACTTCGTCATATTTACGACCCATAAAACGCTTCACTGACATGATGGTGTTTTGAGGGTTGGTGATGGCCTGACGTTTTGCCGGATCCCCTACTTTGCGTTCGCCATTTTTTAAAAATGCTACCACAGAAGGTGTCGTTCTGCGACCTTCATCATTTGCTATTACCACTGGTTCGTTTCCTTCCATAACAGAAACGCAACTGTTTGTAGTTCCTAAATCTATACCAATTATTTTTCCCATATTTTTAAATAATTTATCCTTAATAATGATTGTCTTTTTCAAGACAGAATGTACTATTCAATGATTATGCCGATATGAAGTGGTCTGTAAAAATGTCAGTCCTCATACTGTAATGGTTTTATTAGCTTTATCTTTCTATGACAATTCAAAATCTAACAACAAGAATAATTTGCCTGATATTTCCTCTCTGTGCTTTCAATATGCAGACAAAAGCACAGCCACTGTCAGAAAAAATAGATCTGTCTTCTATTCCAGAGTCCGAAATCAACCTACCCTTTCAAATTGACCTGTCTCCCTTTTATGCCATGGCTGATAAACAAGTGGATACTCTTTTCACTTCTCCGGGATATCCCAAAAACTGGTCGTATAGTGGTTGCGATACCAGATATAAATACAGTTTCCAGCGAAGTCCTCTAAAATTTAATTTGAATGGAACCACACTTACCATTTCATTTAGAGGATATTATAGAATAATTGGCTCTACAAGAGTTTGTGTGGGCAACAGGGTACTCAGTCCATGGACTCCGGAATGCAAATGTGGGTTTGAAGAAGGGGAACGCACAGTAAATATCTCTTATACCGTTCAATTTTTTCTGCTAAAGAACTATAAGATCATGCTGAAGATAACTCGAAATGAGCCTCAGCCATTGGATCGATGTACCGTTTGTTTTTGGGGACAGGATATTACGAGCACAGTGATGACATCGCTTAAAACTGAACTGGATATTTCGAAAAGGGACATGGAAAAAAACTATAGCAGCATGGATCTAAGACCACAATTTCAAAAGATCTGGCAACAGCTTAGTGCTCCATACAATTTAAACAGTATGGGATGGCTACAGATAAATCCGCAATCTGTTCGAATTACAAGATTTGTCTCCAACAATAATCGACTGGATCTAAGTATTGGACTAACCGCCAAGCCAATCGTGAGTTTCATAAAACCTGTTGCATCCAACCTAAGTCTGCCAAATATTAGTGATTATAAAAGAATGAAGGGCTTTAATGTTTTTATTGATGGTCATTTGCGCTACGACAGTTTAAGTAATATGCTGTCCAGAGAAATTAAAGGAAAAGAATTTGAGTTCAGGAAAGCTTTTATCAAAAAGAAATTCATATTCGAATCCTGCAAAATAGTAGGTCTGGAAAAAGGAAGGCTGAGACTGGAGATCAAATTCGGCGGTACAGATCGAGGATTCTTTTTTGTAAACGGATTGCCAAGATATACCGACTCAACAAAAATATTCAGCTTTGAGCAAGTAACATTTGATCTTAAATCTACAGATATTGCCCTGAAACTGGCAGATTGGATTTTCTCCAAAAAAATTACTGACGAAATAGAATCAAAAGCCAGGTATGACCTGACAGAATATGCAAATCTGGCCAGACAAAATGTGAGCAAACAACTGAACCAGGAGTTTGCGAAAGGTATTTTCGGTAGTGGAAGTCTGGCGCATATCAGTATTCAATCTATTCAACCTTTTATGGACTACTTATTAATCCGTATGAGCGGGCAGGGGAGCCTGGTATTTAAGATAAACAGTGAAAAACTGGATTTGAAATAATTATTAAAGGATAAACAAAAGGGTTAGGCCAGATCAATCAGACTTTACACTACCAACCCACAAACTATTACCATCGCCATTGCCAATAGAAAAAAAATATTCTCAGTTCCAATATTTATCGTAATATTGCTATATACAAATAAATAATATGGGTGCTACAAAAACAGATCATTTCTCCAAAAAGCAAATAGCCATTGCTGCCATTGCGAAAGCCTTAGGTCATCCGGCAAGAATAGCCATCATCGAATTTTTGTTGAAGGTGGATACTTGTATTTGTGGTGATATAGTGAACGAACTACCATTGGCACAACCTACTGTATCGCAACATCTGAAAGAACTGAAGAATGCAGGTTTGATAAAGGGAAATATTGAAGGCACTGCCATCTGCTATTGCATTGATGAAAAAGCAATAGAGAGTTTGAAATCCTATTGCGATAATTTGACCATCGGTCTCGGTAAAAAGAAAAATAATTGTTGTTAAAATAAAAATCAAAGACAATGAACAATCACGAACAAATCAAAGAAATGGTAAAGCAGAAATATAGTGAAATTGCTTTGCAAGACATTGAAACCAATGCCAGTTCATGTTGTGGAAGTGGCTGTTGCAGTACCGAAGTATATAATGTGATGAGTGATGAGTACGACAAGATCGAAGGCTATTTGCCCGAAGCAGATCTAAAATTAGGTTGTGGCCTGCCCACCGAGTTTGCAAAAATCAAAAACGGAGACACTGTAGTTGACCTGGGTAGTGGAGCGGGCAATGATTGTTTTGTGGCACGTCATGAAACCGGGGAAACTGGGAAAGTTATTGGTGTAGACTTCACCCTGGCAATGATTGAAAAAGCTAGGACAAATGCTGAAAAGTTGGGTTATAATAATGTAGAATTTCGATTTGGAGACATTGAGAAAATACCCATTACTGCTTCTGTAGTGGATGTGGTGGTTAGCAATTGTGTACTGAATCTGGTACCTGATAAGCAAAAAGCATTTGAAGAAATTTACAGGATAATAAAACCAGGTGGGCACTTTAGCATTTCGGATATTGTGCTAGTGGGCGACCTACCAGAAAAAATAAAATCTGCCGCCGAGATGTACGCTGGTTGTGTGGCCAGTGCCATTCAGAAAGAAGATTATTTGCAGATTGTTCGCCATGCCGGATTTAAAAATGTCACCATTCAAAAAGAAAAAGCCATCATCATTCCGAATGATATTCTAAAAAACTACCTGAATGAGGATGAAATAACCCTTTACAATTCAAACAAGCATATCATTTTCAGCATTACAGTTTATGCTGAAAAACAGGAAGCATGTTGTGGTTCCGAGTGCTGTTCTTAATCCTTTAATTAAATAACATTTATGTCTAAAAAAATATTGGTGCTTTGTACTGGAAATAGTTGCCGTAGTCAGATAGCGGAAGGCTATCTCAGATATTTTGCAAAAGAGAAAGCTGAAATTTTTAGTGCTGGTATAGAAACGCATGGCGTAAACCCCAAAGCAATTTCGACTATGCAACAAGATGGTATAGATATCACCACTCATACTTCCAATCTTGTGGAAGAATATAAAAGGATCGATTTCGATTTTGTGATTACAGTCTGCGACAATGCACAGGAGCGTTGTCCCTATTTCCCAACCCATGCAAAACTATTTCATTATAATTTTCCAGATCCGGCAAAGGCATCTGGTTCAGAAACTGAAATTTCTAGGCAGTTTAGTTTAGTTCGAAACCAGATAAAGGATTATTGCAAAAAATTTGTGGAAGAGAACCTGGTGGACAATATCTAACTTCCAGTTGTAACACATATTCTCCCAACGCAATCAAATGTTTAATCGTATCCAACTCAAATGGGTTCAAACAATAAATAAAGGTTGAACTTTTTTATTTTTCCTGGCTGTTGCGTTCCTATCCTTGTTTGCGTTCTTATTATAGAATCCAATTGGAAAGAAAAGATCACGCTCAATTACACTAAATAAACAATTTATGATGAATAGAACAAGTATATTAAGATTCAGCATTTTAAGAAATATTCTTTGGGGTATTGCCGTTGTATTGCTGCTCAACTCCTGTAAAAAAGGGGATAATGACTACCCGGGAAACAACACGGGTGTCTCCTATGTGGGTCTGGTTCATGCCTCTGCAGGTGCCACTGCTTTAGACTTTGCTTTTGATAATAACCGGGCCGGGGTTAATTATTTCAACTATACCGACCGCATCAATTATCTCAACGTTTATCCAGGCACTAGAAATTTTAATGTCTATAATAAAAATGCGGGTATAAGCAACCCGAATTTTACAAAAAGCATAAACTTTATTGCCGGCAAATATTACACCATCTTCCTTGCAGACACAGCCTCTAAGATGGATGCCGTAGTGGTTCGTGACAGCACACGGGCAGCTATTGGAGATTCAGTAAGGCTACGATTTTCCAATATGAGTCCTGATGCACCAGCACTCGATTTATATGTGAAAGGCAATGTCACACCAATCGCCAGTAATATCACTTACAAATCCGCAGGTGCTTTCTTTAGCTATCCCTCTGAAGGAAATGTAGTATTTGAAATAAGAAAAAATGGTCAAAGCACTTTATTAGCTACTGCCGATGCGGTTAACCTTTATCGTGGCAATGTATATACTGTGTGGACCGGAGGTTATACCGGAGGAAGCGATGCAGCAGGCACCCGAATAAGATTAGAAATATTTTCTCATTAGAAAACAATCCATACCTTAAGGAGATCCGGATCAGTCTGACACATCATAGCCCATGCAGACTGATCTATTTTTTTTAGATACTCAATCCTTAAGTTGTTTTCTATTGAATGACGCAGATATTTTTTAGAGCGGCTATAAATTTTCAACTTTGGGTTGACTAATAGAAAAACGAAGAACTTGGCTTTAAACGAAGAATCACTATATACCACATTGATTGGATGCCTGAACAATTCAGCGCAAGCCAGGGAAGCACTTTATAAGGGCTTTTATGGTTATGTGAAAGGGGTAGTGATCCGATATGTGAGCGACTTTCATACTGCTGAAGAATTAGTGAATGATAGTTTTATTAAGATATTTGGCAATCTTGGCACTTTCAATGCATTAGAAAAGTCAGGCGATATTGGCATCCCCTTTAAAGCCTGGATTGCAAAAATCACCTCCCGCACTTCGATAGATTATTTGCGGAAGAAAAAAATTGATTTTGGAAGAGAGGAAATAGCAGACTATCATATCAAACCAGAAAATGGCATCACCGGCAGTACCGATGCCAAGGATATATTGAAACTATTGAATGAATTGCCACAAACGCAGAAGGCAATTTTTAATTTATACGAAATTGAGGGCTTTACACATCATGAAATATCCGCCATGCTGGCGATACCTGAAAATGTAAGTCGCTCCTATTTGTCCAGGGCTAAGAGCAGGCTAAAAGCCCTATATATCGAAAATTTTTAAGACATGAAAGAGTCAAACGACGATTTTTTACAACACATCAAAACCACCTTACGGAACCACGAAGAACCGTATGAGGAAGGTGCTTGGGAGCATTTTGCCAAATCGCAAAATAGTCCAGTAAAAAAACTGGGTATATTAGCCTTTTGGAAATGGGCAGCTGCAGCTGCCATCCTTGTGGGTGGTTTGTTTTGGTTTATTAATCAACCACAAAAACCCTTAGTGGATCATTCTGCAACGGTAGCTACCCAGGAAAAGGAAAACAAGAATTCCTCCATACCTGACAAGAATTTTGATTTGTCAAATGAATTCAATAAGAATGATGAAACTGCCCGGCTCACCGATGTTATAAATCAGACAGGAGGTATCAGTTTAGCCAACGATTCACACAAAAAACGTAATGAAGTAATATCTCCATCTTATATAAAGCAACTACCACAACTCAACAAAAATAATATGCAGTTGGGTGATACCCAAAGCAATTTCGTCCATTCTGACAAAGTAGGCATACAAAAACCAGAACCAGAAAAACGCGAGGAAGCCATTATTGCACAAAACAATACAATAGCATCCAACGCTCAGCAGGAAAAGATAATTTCAAAGCCTGATGCTGGTAACCCTATCACACAAACAACCTATGCAAAAACAACTGCCAGCCACAAAGAGAAAAACAATAGATGGCAACCGGGTTTGTATATTTCTCCCCTGATGAGTGATGAAGGCCTGAATTTGGGCTATGGTCTTTCGGTTTCATTTGCAGTAAATGATAAAGTAAAAATACGATCGGGCATTGCACATACTAAAGTTTCCGCCTCCAGATCCTTTCAGGATGCAAATGGAACATTGGATGCCCCGGGGACTTTTGCTGAATCGAAAACGGAAGCCAGAGCCACGACTAATAATATTGTTAATTCACAGCAAACATCGGTATTGCAACAGGTAAATGGCTCGATATCAGGCATTGACATTCCGATGGAGCTAAATTATATGCTTACCAAAAAGTGGTATGCTACTGCGGGTGTTTCGGGTTTGATCGTGTTGGACGACAATAAAAATTATACTTATTTGGATAGTCGAAATGTGAAAATTTCAGTTCAGACTAATAAAGGCACAATCAAAGAAGACAAATCTATTCAACTTAGCAATAGTTATGAAACCAGTCAGGCACAGCTACCAGTTTCCAACGAAGCCACCCCTTTTCTTGGTTTTTACAATTTTTCATTGGGCTACAAACAAAAAATATTTAATAAAAACGAAGTCTCCATAGAACCATTTATTAAGGTGCCCATGAGTACCAACAACCAGCATAATCTAAATTATACTGGCACTGGCATTCGATTAAGATTTGACTTCTAAAGGGTTCGACCCGGATAAATTTTCAATGCCTCTTCCAAACAATCCATGGCGTTGTTTATCGCTTCCTTATTGATCACATAAGCCAGTCGAACTTCATCTGTTCCAAGTCCAGATTGAGTGTAAAAGCCTGTTGCGGGTGCCAGCATCAAGGTTTGATTGTTGTAGGAAAAGTCTTCTAGCAACCATTGACAGAATGTATCACAATTATCAATTGGAAGTTTGGCAATGGCATAAAAAGCACCACCCGGATTGGGGCAAACAACACCGGGCATATTGTTAAGCCGACTGATTAATAAATCTCGTCTTTCCATATATTCCTTTTTGGTTACATCAAAAAAGTTCTCAGGTAAGTCAATGGCAGCCTCACCCAATACCTGTTCGAGCGAAGGCGAACTCAGCCTTGCCTGTGCAAATTTCAGGGCGGTACTGTACACCTTATTGTTTCGGGTAACCAAGGCACCAATTCGCGCGCCACATGCACTATATCGTTTACTGATGGTATCTAATAGTATCACATTTTCCTCAAGACCGTTTATGGAGAGTGCACTACAAACCTTTGAATCACTATATACAAATTCACGATAGGCTTCATCACTAAAAAGAAAAAGATGGTGTTTTTTGCAAATGTCACCTATTGCCAATACTTCCTCCTCGCTATAAACATATCCGGTTGGATTATTTGGATTACAAATCAGAATACCTTTGGTTCGTGGTCCAATTATTTTTTCAAATTCACTTACATCCGGTAAAGCAAAACCGTTTTCGATGACCGATCTTATTGGAACTACCTTCACTCCTGCCATGCAAGCAAAACCAATATAGTTGGCATACATTGGTTCAGGAATTATCACTTCATCATTAGGATTCAGACAGGATAGAAATGCAAAGATGATGGCTTCGCTCCCGCCAGTTGTAATCATGATCTGTTCATAGGAAACCTGTACTCCGATTTGTTGATAATAATTCACCAACTTCTTTCTATAGCTTTCGTTCCCTGCACTGTGCGTATACTCCAGCACTGGCATTTCTACATGCTTCACCGCATCCATAATTGCAGGCGGAGTGGCTATATCGGGCTGTCCAATATTTAAGTGATACACTTTAATGCCTTTCTTTCTGGCAGCTTCAGCAAAAGGAACTAATTTCCTTATAGGTGAGGCAGGCATTTGTTCTCCTCGGGTAGAAATTGTAAGCATCGTATAAAGATATATGTTAGACAATATTACTATATAAAAAAGCCTCTCCAAAATTTTGGAGAAGCATTTCTAAAATAATTTATATTTTCTGGTTATTTTTTCGCTATTACTTCGCCGGTAAAATAGATAATTTTTGGTTCCACAAATCCCGCCAGGTAAATTTCTACATCCTTATTTACCGGTCCCACATTGGGCGCTGAATAAGAAACTTTTATTTTCCCTAGCTTACCAGGCATGATGGGTTCTGTTGGCTTTTCGGGCACAGTACATCCACAACCAGCCATCACATTTTTTACCACCAAAGGTTTTTTGGTTTTGTTTAAAAACTCCATATAAAATACATAAGGCTCTCCCTGAGGTATCTTGCCAATTTCATATTTCTCTTTTGTCATTTGAATAGCGGATTCGATTGCTGGCTCTTTAGGAGCTGAAGTACCACCAGACTGAGCATACGCACCACCAGTGGCTAATGCTAAAAATACAAGAACAGAAACTGCGAATTTTTTCATAATCTAAAATTTAGAGATTTTTATTATCGGTTTACAAATGTAAAGCAAAATGACGATAAGGATTCCTTTAAAGTTGGCATGAACTTACCTCAAATTTTCACATTGTACAAAACCATACACTAGCCCACCTTTCAAAGAATTGAGAAGTCCGACAAAATTAATAGCAAGTGCTTACCAAATTCAAAGCTGGTACCTAATTTCATTGAAAGAGATAAGAGCCGTAATCTAAATGCTGGCAATAAGAAAATAGACTGTGGCGAATCAATAAGAATAGGCACAAAAAAAAGCAAACGCAACATTCCAATTATCCGGCGCCCATTTTCAAATTTTTATATACTTTGCAGCCCTTTTTTAAAACAGGATTTCATGCATTACTTCGAAGGTTCATCTATCACTCATATTTGTGTTCATAAAGTGGGCAACCAGTCGGAAAACGAATATCTAACCTTGTCCAAAAAGGAATTAGCTATTGATGTGGTAGTGCAAAATTTGTTGGCACATTATTTTTTAAAGCCTTTCAAATCGGAAGAATATTTTCAGTTCTTTCATGACAGCAACCTTTCCCTGAATGAGGTATGGACCTATGCATCTGCAATTTTTGAACATCCGGAACAAACCCTGGCTCAATCTAAACATCTTGCCCAACATTTATATAATCAAAGTACTCATCCGAATATAAAGGGAGGGGAATTCTATGTGGTGTATTTTAAAGACTGCCAGTTGCACGGAGAAGCTTGTGATGCCATAGGATTATTTAAATCTGAAAGGAAGGAAACCTTTTTGAAAATACTTCCAAAAGAAGATGAGTTTGAAATGGAAAGTGAAGAGGGAATCAATATTAATAAGTTGGACAAAGGCTGCATTATTTTTAATGCCGAAAAAGAAAGTGGTTTTATCGTTTCGGTGGTGGACAACACCAACAAATCTGCCGAAGCACGCTACTGGACGGACGAATTTTTGCATATACAACAAAGGCAGGATCAGTATTTCAACACTCAAAACAAAATGGCTTTGTACAAAACCTATGTGGTGAAACAATTGCCAGAAGAATATAATGTTACCAAAGCCGACCAAGCAGATCTACTCAACCGAACCCTACAGTTTTTCAAGGAGAATCAGCATTTCGATCAGGATTCGTTCAACACCGAAGTGCTACATCATAAGGAACTAATAAATGGATTTGAAAAATACAAGAAACAATACGAAGGTGAAAGCAAGCTCATATTAGAAGACAATTTTCCTATTTCTCCGGCTGCTGTCAAAAAACAGAACCGTATTTTTAAGAGCATCATTAAACTGGACAAAAACTTTCACATTTATATTCATGGCGATCGAAACCGCATAGAACATGGCGAAGATGAAAAAGGCAGGTACTATAAATTATATTTCAACACAGAAAGCTAACGTTGATATTTTTTCAGGTCTAAGCCTATATTAAGGCGAAAAATGATATACAGAGGTAATAGGATAATGATCGGAGGTATTTCCTGTTGTATAATTTGATACCGCATTTGATACATCGGTTCTGATTTTTGAAGAATTACTCTTATACCATTTAGTCATGCTACTGCTTATGATCTGCTGATCAATTACAGAATTGGCATAGCCCAGAGTGGATTGATTACCTGCTACATTCAAGGGCTGGGTGATGGCATGATATCTCGAAAAATCGACTAAAAAATTCTGATACGGTGAGGGTTTCCCCATGGTGATGCTCTTATCAAAATTGTCATTAAAGTCTCCCAATAGAAGAAAATTTTTTCCGGTAAAATCTTTATCCAAGCTATCTTTCAACTCTTTGGAACCGCTAAACCTGCGATTGTAACTGTCTATATCTGCATTGGCTTTAGCATGAATCAGCACAACACTCATTGTCTTCTTTGTACCATTCACAGCCAGCTCTGCGGTGAGCAAATAGGGATATCGGGTACCAAAATTGTAAAAAGCCTGTGAACTTACGCCCATATATGGACGAACAGATACTTTTCGGAAAATATTCCGGTTGTACACATACGCCAGTTTCTGGCTTCCGGATGTATAGTAGGAAATGTGGTACCGAAATTCATCTCCCAAACTGGTTCTGATCATGCGGCCAAAACGGGCAGTATCCACTATTTCGCAAAGGCCATACAAATCTGCGTTCAGATACTTTAATATTTTGCCTGCATTGTTTTCCTGATCGGTCAGATTGCCCTTAAACATTGCGCCATCTCCGAACCACTCAATGTTCCAGTTGGCAATTATGATATCCTTATTGTAATCCTTTAGTGTGCCTGTATCCTCCCCATTGGGTGGATTAGAATGCTGTTTGGTTTTGTCTTTTTTACAAGACAAAAAAATAGCCACAAAAAACACAAAAAGGAAAAGTGGTTTCATACGCTGAAAATATGCATCGAATATAAATACTTTTTTTTCATTATTTCTATAGCCTACTACCAAAAAGCAGGCTACCTATGCGTACCATATTGCTGCCCTCCTCTATGGCCATTTGGTAATCTCCGCTCATTCCCATAGAAAGAATCTCTGCATGAATGTTTTCCGCCGAAATACTTTTCAGGAGCTCAAAGGAACTTTTCAATCTACTAAACTCCAATCTCACCAGCTGTGCATCCTCGCTAAAACTTGCCATCCCCATCAAACCCATCACTGCAATATTTTTATACTGGTTCAAATTGGGAATTAAGGATTGCAATTCTGCTTCGTCCAATCCAAATTTGGTTTCCTCTGTGGCAATATGCATCTGAAGCAACACCCTGATCACCCGATTATTTTTCAAAGCCTGCTTATTTATTTCTTTCAATAGTTTTTCACTATCTACTCCCTGAATTAGATAAACATACGGCGCAATATACTTCACCTTGTTGCTTTGCAGGTGTCCAATAAAATGCCATCGGATGTCCCCGGGCAATGCCAATTCTTTCTCCACCAACTCCTGCACATAGTTCTCGCCAAAATCCCTTTGCCCTAAATCATACAAGGCTTTTATGTCAGAGACTGGCTTTATTTTAGACACGGCAACCAAGGCAACCTGGTGAGAATTTAGAAAATCAGAAATCTCATTGTAATTATCAATATTAACAGACATCTTGCAAAAATAACTTCTTAGGCTCAATGGTTTTCCAATGGCAAGGCAGATATTTTTCTATAGCAGGCAGGATGCATCTTCCTCTTGCAGCCCAACTCATTTCTCATATACTATTGAAAGGCCCCATTCTTTCATGTTTATTTTTTTTGAATTAAAACCTTTTATATTTGAAATTCGTTTTAAAATAAAAAGATAATGAAGCAAATTATTCCAGCTCTTTTTATTTGTCTGTTTGCATTGGGTTCCTGTTCGGCTCAGGAAGACCCAAAAAAAGATGTAGTAAAATTTACCAGACCGGATAAAAGCAAAATAATGATACACGATAAAAAAGATACCGCCACTTTTGCCAATGGTTGTTTTTGGTGCACTGAAGCCATTTTTCAGGAGGTGAAAGGCGTAGAAAAAGTAACGAGCGGATATACGGATGGGCGTACAGAAAACCCAACATATGAGGAAGTTTGTTCAGGAAGTACGGGTTATGCAGAGGCACTTCAAATTGTGTTCGATCCTGCTGTTATATCTTTTGATGAATTGTTGGAAGTGTTTTGGAAAACACATGACCCCACCACCCTCAACCGACAGGGCAATGATGTGGGCACCCAATACCGAAGCGGCATTTATTACCACAATGAGGCACAGCGGGAGAAGGCCGATTTTTATAAAACAGCCTTGGATTCAAGTGGAGCATTTGACCATCCTATTGTAACAGAAATAAAACCTTACAGAAATTTTTATGCTGCCGAAGGGTATCATCAAAGCTATTTTAGCAACAACGAAAACAAGAACCCCTATTGTAAAATTGTCATCAGACCTAAAGTGGACAAATTCAGATTGGCTTTCAAGGACAAACTTAAATAGCAATACTGAGTTTTTTGCTGAAAAATTGTCCGCACGTTTCCTAATGTTTTGCCCAGAACAGCCAGCTATTTTTTGTCGAAAAAATTTGATAAACGAAAACGGACTGGTGAAAATAAACATCTACAGTCACAGAAATTATTGATGTCGTAAAGCCCCGGCAGCGTGGATAGTAAGCGTATGCTGCTATCAAAACAATAGAAATTTTTATGGTCGCTTAGACGGACTGTATGATGACTGCAAGGTGGAATCTACAATAGAAGAAATTTTTAAAGTCGTTTAGACGCTAACGGTTTGGGGGGTTGCGATGGCCGGGTTTTCAGCACAAATGTTCATTCGGAGAACTGAACTTTCGGCTACCACAAAACTGTCTGCGAAGAACGAAACCCAGCCTATTGCAAATGTGCTGTTATATGCCGGTTTTTTTCATTTCTGTCAATTAGTCGTTGGTCAATTTTCTTTATTAGTTCAAATACGTAGTCGAAGTAGTTAGCCGAATTTTCTTTTGCAAAATTCTCAATATGTATTGCTTGAATGAATGGAATTACTTTTTGATTTACTGTCACAGGTTTTATATCTGTCGGATTTGAGAAACTGCCTTGAAACATTGTCGTTTCGTCTGGTATTCCATTTAAAATTTTAGATGAGTCCGCGTGAGAAAAACCATTTCTCATTAATTCTCGAATTGTTTCAAAAAGAAATATTTTTTCATCCTCTGTTATTAGGTCAAGCTTCCTGCATTTTTCAATTGAGTTTCCTAATGAAATTGAGCTATATTTTTTATTCGGTTCTTCAAAAGTAGTTCCCCAGTCTTCAACAGGTTTGGGCCCAATTCCAGCATCGTCATAAATTAATGATAATTTCAAAAGTCTTTCAAGTAAATTATTTGTCAAAGTGATTGAAGCTCTATGAAATTCAAGAATTAGGCATTTGTTGATTTCAAATACAGTTCCGCCTAATTCACTAAATACGTAAAATTGAAAATCAAAACATTTTGAACGGCTTTGAAAATTCTTATTTAAATTGTCGATGAATGTTTTTTCAAAAAGTTCCTTTTCCATATTTTAATTACTGTCTACGTATCGGGTTTAAACTAGCATATAACGGACCGCGTATTGGCGATGAGCGGGAAATTTGAAATCCGTCCGCCGGAACTGCTGTCTGGCTTTTTGCTAAAGATAAATAATATGAACTACAGCTGGGCTTTATTAGTCAAGCCCCGAACCGCAGTACAGCAGAATTACCGCTGCTGATTGCCCCAATGTCCAGCCCCACTATTGACAAACCAATGTAGTGCGAATGTGCCGCATGGGATTATGGTTTGGAATATTCAATCCGTGATTCTATTTCATGAACTCCGGCGATTTTCCATTTGCCATTTTCTTTTAAATAAATGTCTGCCCAATTATAATATTCTGTATCTCGTTTACCATTGTCGTCAGTTCCATTTAAAATATTAGTGTAGGTCAAAACAGCGGATTGATTAAAAAATTGTAAAACGAGATTTTTAAATTTTACTGTGTCAATAGTCCAAGTTCCATGTATGCGATTTGCAATATAGTCTGCTCGATTAAAAAATTCATTTTGCGCTCTAAAAGTAAAATCCTTAGAAAGTATACTCTCAAATAATAAGCTATCATGTTTTTGCATTGCAAGAGGAAAGTTCCTTTTTACTTTCATAATTTCAAGAGCTTCAAGACTATCTACAGTCAAATTGTTACTTACTAATGTAAAATCTTTAATATCCACAGTAGGAGTTGTATTAGCTTCTTTAATATTCATTTGAATATAATTAGGGACATTGGAATTGTTTTGCGTACAACCAAAAATGAGTCCAACCGAAAGCCACAACAAAAAATGATATACTTTCATAAGTTAATTTCTATTATAAAATAGCTTCAATGGCATTTTGCACAACGGTAAGGCTTGGCGATGTGGCGGAAATCTGTGTTCCGTCAGACCGGAACCGTTGCTAATTATATAACCCAAAGTTTATTCTTTATTCTATTGCCTGGCGTTATCCGTCTGCTGGGGCTGAAGCCGAACAGCGAACAATAAGCTGGGCATATAGTCGTCAAGCCGCCATATAGCCAAACCGCCCTGTTGTGCGTTCGGCATATTTGTCAAATCGCCAATTTCTTTCTATTTAGTTCTACATTAAAATTCACTTTTGCTCCCAATGCTTCAAATACTTTCAAGATTGTCGTAAATCTTGCGTCAGTCGTACTATTCTCTATCTTAGAAATCTGTGCTTTTTTCACACCGACAAGCTCGCCTAATTCTTCTTGCGTCAAGTTGCGTTCTTGTCGAGCCTGTTTGATAGCTTGTCCCAAAAGGTCAAGGCGAAGTTCGCTTTCAAATTCGTCACGCTTTTTTGTTCCTTTTTGTCCGATGTATTTATCTGTTAAATCTTCTAAACTATAGGTCTTCATTTCTTATTGTTTTTGTCGTTAAAGTATTTTTTTCTTAATTTTTCAGCTCGGTCTATTTCGCTTTTTGGAATTTTATCCGTTTTCTTAATCAGTCCGTGAGTTGAAATTACAACGGTGTCGGTTTTGTCGGTCTTATCCCAAAATGCAAAAAGTCGGTAATAGGACTTGTTGAATTTTGTTCTAAATTCCCAAATTTCTTCTTGCAGTTTTTTGAAAAGTTCTTTGTCGTTCGTACTCCGTGCTTTCCAAATGTTATAAACTATTTTATCTCTTGCTTTTTCTTCAAGTCCGTCTAAAAAGCCCTTTACTTCCTCTAAAAACTGAACCCGAAATTTGTATTCGTCCATTCAATTGCTAATTTCAGTCAAAGATAAATGTTTCTTATTTAGGAAACAAGTGATTTGCCTTAAAAGTCAAAATTGTCGTGTAATTATTGTCTACCGACGCCGTGGTAGATGGTCTGAAATGCTGACGCGCAAGGGTTCGGGACTTGGCGATGCCGGGCATTACGAAGCACAAAACTGTCGGCAAGCATGAATGTAAAATAGAAGCTCAACACTTCAATTATCCACTGCCTGCCCGCTATCGCTAAGCCCATGTTGAACTAAACCTACGGTAGCCTTCCGCAACTATCCGTAAATTTAGCGTTCACTAAAATTCAATTTATTATGGTAACGAACTGCGAAGCACTCACGAATACAAACAAAAAAAATAAACACATCATGAGTAAAAAAAAATCGCCGGAAGAACTGAGGTATAATAAATATCTCAATCGTGCCTTAGTCTGCCCTGAGTGCAACCGAAGGGTGAAGTTAATGGATTTGCAGAACTGCTGCAACGTTTTGAGCGCAACATTGTATAATACCGACCATCCTGACCACCTGTTCCGATCATCGTGACCACCTGTTC
>DAORWU010000018.1:0-81092 GCA_035434405.1 Niabella sp.
GAACAGGTGGTCACGATGATCGGAACAGGTGGTCAGGATGGTCGGTATTATACAACCAGCAAAGTTATTAGTGCAGCATATAATATATACTGCCATTAAATGCCCAATACCTGGTATCGCTTTTATTAATTCGTAATTCTTTTTTATTGTGGCATCTGCGTCAATGATTTTATTAATGACGGCTTCTATGTTTTCTATAGATTTTTTAATACCTGCTAATGCTGCTTTATGAGCTTGTTCCATAATAGCCTGAATGGCTTTATCATTGCTGGGGCTAAGCTCTTTTAAATAGCTTTTTGTACAGGTATATTGGCATAACAATTTTGTTCTTGCCGTCATCAAATCTTTTAATTGCATAAACACAGGGTTCAATGCAGCAGTGGCTTGTAGCTCATCGTGGTTCTTAACAGCATAGTTACATAAGCGTATGCTGTCTATCTTATCGTTCTTGCCACGGGTAATGCCCAGGCTCCATTTTATATGGGCTGCATTGCCTATGTGAAGGGGTATATTTTGATGACTGCAAAATTGCCATATAGCCCAATGATATACTCCGGTGTTTTCTATTACCACAAATAATTGGTTGGGCGTTTTTACACCAATTGCCTTGTACCATTTTTTAAACAACAATAAACCTTCTTTGCAGTTGGCAAATTGTTCGGTTTGAGCTTCTTCTTTTTTGTGATTGACTACCTTCATAATAGTGGCATCAAAATAAGGTTTGCTTACATCAATACCCACATAAAATTTAAACATTTCTTCCATAATTTTTTATACTTTTAGAATCAGTAATGACTAACCATTTTTACCTCATCGTCCTAGTCCTTAATAATGGGTAATTAACCCTAATTGCTATTTGGACACTAAGGGAAAAATCGGCAGTGGATTATATCAGCCCATAGGTTTTAAACCTTGACGAAAATCAAAATGTGCCACTGCCGATGGTTAGTTTTATCCACACAAAATTGTGGATGGTAAAAGAAAAAAAGAAGCAAAAAAAGAAAAGGTAGTAATAGTAGTAATATATTTAATGAATTAATAAATACAAAGCTAAAGGACGATTTTCAATTACCGCCACATCGCCAAGCCGTGTCCGTTAGCGGTCAGGCTATGACGATACAACCGAAAATACAATTAACATACAAAAATGACAACGAACAGAAAAGTAATATTATATATTGCAACAAGTTTGGACGGTTACATTGCTAAACCAAATGACGACCTTGGGTTTCTTTCAATTGTAGAACAAGAAGGACAAGACTACGGTTATGCGGACTTTGTAAAAACTGTGGACACTGTAATACTTGGACGTAAAACCTACGACAAAGTTATTTCTATGGGTTTTGACTTTCCTCACGCGGACAAAGATGCTTATATTATCACACGGACGCCAAGACCCAATATCGGTTCAGTAAAGTTTTATACAGACGACCTTAAATCACTTATTGACAAACTTAAATCCGAAAACGGAAAAAATATATTTTGTGACGGTGGCTCAGAAATAGTAAACGAACTTCTAAGAGACGAACTTATTGATGAGTTTATTATTTCTGTTATACCGATATTAGTTGGTAATGGTATAAAACTATTTAAGGACGGCAGACCTGAACAAAAATTAGAGCTTGTTTCTGTAAAATCATTTGACAAAGGACTAACTCAACTTCATTACAAACTTGCTGACAATTAGACAAAACATAAATGCAGGACAAGAAGCCCGAACCGCTAAACAATAAGCAGATTGAATAAAGCCCCCAATAATCAAGCTTTAAAATAAACTAAGAAAGCCCCGATCTTAAACGACTGGGGCTTTTTGTCCGCCACGGCGGATTCAGCGACGCTGGTAATTGTTCTTATGTCCGATTTCTTTTAGGTGGTTTTCTGAGCGTTTTGGTGATTGGAAGCATGGTTATTGGGTAGTGTTTCCATCCGGAGTTTTAATACTCAACTTCCGCTTAGACGTAGTGTTCAATGATATATGCAGGCTTACAGGCCTTGCCATCATCGCAGATATTTGCAAGGGCAATCTTGACTCATAAAAACTAGCCCAACACCGGCATGGCAACTGACACAAATCGTATGACGAAATGGCAAAAGCACTCAAAGGAAATAGTCGCAAAGATTACCTGTTTGGATTGAAACAAGAATACGACAGTTATCTTTCTTTCAGAAAAAGATAGAAGAATGTGATAAACAAATAAACAGTTTTTTAAAATTGCAGATAGACACCGACCCGGTAAAAAAAAGACTTCGTACCGATGACAAAGTACTTAAACGAATAAATAAAAATGCTTTGAAGGGTATTGATTTAAACCAGGCTTCCTATCAGTTTTTTGGCGGTGTAGACTTAATGAAAATAGAAGGCTAATCGTCTGGAACATGATAGTAAAAAAGGTCCCATACAAGCCGCCAACAGATTACCTGTTCCTTGATCAGAAAAGAAAACTGCGACTGGTAGAAAGAATCAGAAAAAACATTGCTACATTGGATCTGAAACCGGCTGATGTTGGATTTATAACAGAATGATAATTAATGAAAAATAAATACGTTAATCAGAAGTTTACAGCGACCGTGCAAAACAAAAAAATGACAAATTAAATGAACATTGAAACTCATAATATCAACGACAAAAAAATAGCCGAAATAGTTACGGACGAAATAATTTTAAAAACTACCGAAGACGGATTAGATTTATTGGGCAATCTAAACTATCAAGGTTTTGACAAAATCATTATTCACGAAAAGAATATTATTCCCGATTTTTTTGACTTAAAAACTAAAATTGCAGGAGAGATACTTCAAAAGTTCACTCAATATCAAATGCCTTTGACAATTGTTGGAGATTTTTCAAAGTATAATAGTAAAAGTTTAAACGACTTCATTTATGAAAGCAACAAGGGCAGACAAGTTAACTTTGTAGCATCTCTATCGGAAGCAATAAAAGTACTATCAGAGCAATAGAAAATGACAACAGAAAACACGGTGACAACTCTAAACCCATTTCACAGCGACCTAAAAGTTGTGAAAGAAATAGTTTATGACAAATGTGGTTTTGACTTGTCAAACTTGAAGCAGAATTTGGAAGGTATAGAATACGGAGCTTGTTCATTTGAACTTAATGGAAAGACAATTCAATATCGTGTTTCTAAAATCACACCGTCAAAAACGGGACAGTTTGTTACAATCTGGAAAAGAAACAAGGACGGAATAACCGAACCATTCAGCATTGTAGACGACTTAGATTTTATTATTATCACATCAAAAAGTGGCAACAACTTTGGACAGTTTATTTTCCCAAAATCTGTTTTGGCAGACAAAGGAATAATAACAAGAAACGACAAAGATGGAAAACGTGGAATAAGAGTTTATCCACCTTGGGACATAGCAACAAATAAGCAAGCAGAAAAAACCCAACTTTGGCAGACAAAATATTTTTTGACAATTAAAAAAGACAATTCAACCGACCTTGATTTGATAAAGAATTTATTAACAAAAAAAAGCGAAATTGACTGGCGAAGTAAAACAACAAACCACTAACAAGGTATTTACCAAAGAGGGGCTGAAGTAATTCTATTGAACGTTTTTGATATATTTGAACATTGGTATTACTATTGAAGTTCGGTGCTAAAAATCCCCGCCTTCGGCAATACACAAACCGTTAATCGCCATTTTAGGACGACCGCTATCCACAAGACAAAACCGACTGAAATTAAATTATGGAATTAAAAGAAATCCGAGAAATTGTAAAAGAAATCATTTTTGACATTGAGAAAAACAAACTCAATTTAACTTACAGAAATTATGAAACTTTCTTGGCGAAACTTGAAATGGAAAAAAGGAGGAATTTTAAAATTTTAGCCAAATTCGATTATCAATTTAAAAAACAAAATTTAACTCTATGGTGCGGTAAAGAAAGTGTGAAATCTATTACACAATTTGTAAAAGGCGAAACGATAACTTTTAGAATGGCTGAAATTTCAGAAGCGAAAAACACAATGGATAAAAAAGAGAAAAACGTAAAATATGACTTTGCAGGAAAAATAAATATTGCAAATGCAGAAAGCGGAATTATTCCTTATGAACATCAAGAAAAGGCTTTCTATAGCTTAAATCAGAAAATAATTAAAACCAACAAAAATCCCTTTGCAGGTTTACTGGTTTTGCCAACAGGTGGCGGAAAAACTTTAACGGCAGGACATTGGATTAGCAAAAACTATTTAGACAAAGGTAAAAAAGTGCTTTGGCTTGCTCACAGACACGAACTTTTGGAACAAGCAAAAACTACATTTTCTGACAAACTTGCGTTCAACGATATTTTTGAAAACAAGAAATCTTTTAACTATCGTATTATTTCAGGCATTCACGATAAACCTATCAATATTAGACCAACGGACGATTTAATTATTTCAAGTAAAGACAGTCTGAATGCTGGTTTCAATCATTTGTACAACAATTGGATTAAAGGAAATACTGAAGAAATATTTTTGGTTATTGACGAAGCACATCACGCAACAGCAAAAACATACAGAAAATTAATTAAAAATATTCACGAAAATGTTTTTCATTTTCAAATGCTTGGTTTAACAGCAACTCCTTTCAGAACTGTGGAAAGTGAACAAGGTTTACTTAAAATGGTTTTTCCAGACGATATCGTTTATAAAATAGATTTACGGAATTTTATCCGTTTAGGAATTTTATCCGAACCACATTTTGAAGAAGTTGCAACAGGATTAAATTTTATTAAAGATTTATCAGATGAACAAATAGAGCAACTCAATTATTTTGATATTGACACCATTGGAACTGGAATTGCAAAAACGATTGCTGAAAATGACGAAAGGAATTTAACGATTGTAAACAAATATCTACTTAACAAAGAAAAATATAAACAAACTATTGTTTTTGCATTGAATGTAGATAATGCAATTGCATTAAATGCTTTATTTAATGAAGTTGGCGTAAAATCGGATTATGTAATTTCTACAATAAAAGATGCAGTAACAGGAGTTACAATTTCAAGCAAGGACAACAAAAATAAAATCGCAAAATTCAGAAATGAAGAAATTGAAGTTTTAATAAACGTAAATATTCTGACTGAAGGAACTGACGTTCCTAACGTTCAGTCTATATTTTTAGCCAGACCCACAATTTCGTCAATTTTGATGACACAAATGATTGGTCGTGGTTTGCGTGGTTTAAAAGCAGGCGGAACAAAAGAGGCTTATATTGTTAGTTTCATAGACGATTGGCAAAACCGAGTTTCATGGGTTAATCCTGAAAAATTATTTATTGAAGATAACATTAACTTCAAAGATGTTGATAGAGAAACTAAGAAACAAATTTTGCGACTTGTTGCCATAAATAAAGTTGAAGAGTTTGCAATTTTAACCAACAAAATTATTGACCCAGAAAAACGTGAAGAACTTGAAAAACTAAACTTTATCGAGCGTTTTCCCTTAGGAATTTACCAGTTTAGATTTTTGGAGCAACACAATGAGGAAGAGCCGATAGAAAGAAATTGTGAAGTTTTGGTTTACGACAACATTTTACAATCGTACACCGATTTTGTAAACGCTTTACCAAGTTTCTTTGAGCAAAATAATTTAACCGAAAGAGATGTTTTAGACGAAGACGAATTAGAAGATTTTGCAGAACAAATTGAGGAAGAATTTTTCAAAGGAACTTTAAAATATCCAGCATATCATTTGCAAGACATCAAAGATATTTTGCAGTATTACACCATTCAAGACGAAGTTCCTGTTTTCATCGAACTAAAAGACAGAGAAAAATACGACATTGACAAAATTGCTTCGGAAATTATCGAAAAAGACCTTGGCGAAAAATCTCAAACCGAACTTATCAACACAATTTGGGATAGCAATAAATTGGAATGGCAAACGTTTTTTAACTTCGACAAACGAGGATTTTTAAGAGAAATTAATTTAGCAAAATCAAGAATAAATCACCCTGAACTTTTTCAGAGAAAAGGCATTAAACCAACAGAAGAAAAAGAGTTGAGAAGTTACGAAAAACTGAAACTTCACGAACTGAGAGAACAAGATCCAATTTATGAAAAATGGTTGCGTGACGAAATTTTTAAAAAATTTACAGACAAAGACGGATTTTATTTTAGTGCAGAAAGTGGATATAAAAGTAAAAACAAATTAGACTTCCAAGTTGACCATATCAAATCAATGCATAATGGTGGTTTGACTGTTTTTGAAAATTTACAATTATTGACCAGAAGTGAAAACGCAAAAAAAGGACATAAAAACGAATAAAACCGGCATATAACAAACAAATTGGCAAGAGATCGGCTTAGCGACTTCGCTTGAACAGAAGTGCAAAGCGGAACGATCCTAATTCTATTCATCATTTGAGCTAAACGTCCGCCCCTTGCCAATTTGCAACTTGTTAGCTGTAACCCAAAAACAACACACATCAACAAAACGACAGGTAAAACAAAGAACAAGAAATATTATGTTAGGACTTAGAACAACAATTTATAAGGTTTCAGACATTCAAAAAGCGACTGAATGGTATTCAAAAGCATTTGGAACTAATCCTTATTTCAACGAGCCCTATTATGTTGGTTTCAACATTAAAGGTTACGAACTCGGACTTCAACCAGAAGACAACACGACTATTAAAAAAGTAGAAAGTGTAGTTGCTTATTGGGGAGTAGAAAACATTCAAGCAACATTTGACCAGCTTATTGGATTAGGAGCCACCGAAAATGAAAAACCTTACAATGTTGGTGAAGAAATATGGACGGCAACTGTTAAAGACCCGTTTGGAAACGTAATTGGCTTGATTTATAATCCTCACTTTCAACTAAAAAACTAACCAATGGCTTCCGACCGAAACTTTGTGGATTTTGTATTAGAACAAATCAAAAATGCAGGAGAAATAAACGCAAAAAAGATGTTTGGTGAATACGGTATTTATTCTGACGAAAAAATTTTCGGACTAATATGCGACAATAAACTATTCATAAAACCGACCAATTCTGGAAGAAAGTTTATAGGAAATGTTGTTGAAGTACCCCCATACGAAGGAGCTAAACCAAGTTTTTTAATAGAAGACAAAATTGAAAACAGCGAATGGTTAAGTGAATTAGTTAGAACATCTGTGAAAGAATTACCAGAGCCCAAACCGAAAAAGAAAAAATGACAGACGAAATTAAATGGGCTAAGGCTAACAAGGTTTTGACCAAAGCGGGTCTGAACTACTTCGCTTGAACAGAGGTGCAAAAAACTTAGGTGTGCCCTGTCCTGAAATAGGTGTACACTAAAAAGCCGTCAACCGAATAAAGATAGTCATATTAAAAAATTATTCGTAATCCCGATTGCTCTAACTACAATACAAAATTGAAAAAAATAAGAGATTGATTTTCAAAGATCTTTTTTTTGGTAATATTGCGTGGAATAACATAAATAAGCGCATTGGCAGTAATCTTATTGACGAAACCATAGCTAAAATTACTAATCGCTTCAACAAATACATATATATGAATACACAATCTGCATTAAACAACAAATGGATGTTAAGCCTCCGTGGGCTTTTTCTCATTGGCGTGAGCGTTGTACTTTTTACAGTAAATAAAGATGCGTCAAGAAATTTAGTACTTGTATTTGCGCTGCTTACTTTTGTGGCTGGCTTGAGTGGGGTAGTTTTCGCCAATTCAAATAGGCGCATAATTTAAGACGCAATTGGCTGATTATAGAAAGTATAGCTGATATGGTAATTGCCGGCATTGCTCTTTATTTCTATATGCAGTCTTCTGACCTTACGGCAGATTTCAAAATGGCATTTGCCTTCTTTGCCCTTTTATTTGCGTTCATGCAATTCATTTTTATTATTCAAATCCTTCAAATCGGTGGAACAGAAAACCTGAACATCATACTGGCACGTGTTCTCATGGTTTTCGGTTACGGCATTTTTGGCATTGTTCTTTTATATAGCAACGCACAGCAAAGTGGTTCTACTTTTCTGATAAACCTTATAGGCATAGGTCCGTTATTGGCAGGTATAGCATTGCTCAGCTTTTCAGTGCGCATGTATATGATTACAAAAAGCACAAAACGGTTAGTGCAAAAGTTGTATAACATAATCAACATACCAATTTTTCTTACTGTTATGCAGCCTTGACCAAGCGCTAAGCATTGCCTCATAATTTTTTGGAGAGTATAACAAAGACTGAATAGTTCAATTGAGTGTAAGAAAGTTATAGCATTGTAAGCACAAAAGGTATACTGCCAACATTAAGCAGATTGGAAAAAGCCCCCAACAATCGAACTTTAAAATATGCTAAGATAGCCCCGATCAAAAACGACCGGGGCTTTATGTCCGCCACGGCGGTTGCAGCGACGCCAGTAATTGTTCTTATGTCCGATTTCTCTTAGGTGGTTTTCTGAACGTTTTGATGACTGGAATGTAGATTCTTTGCAAGTATTTTCATCCGGAGTTTTAAAAATATTACCCGTAATGGCATAAAATCCCCTACCCTACAACTCCTCTTGTTTTCAGGTACTTTGTTTATTTTTTATTTTCATTTTCTTTATTCATCCAATCACTCGTTTTCTAATACGTGGCGAACCTCGGTTGCACAGTTGGTTAAGGCTGGCACCCAATAATAAAATAATTGGCGGTAAAGTATTAAGAAATAAGATACCCAAGGGAAGCAACCGATTAAAAATTGCTTTGCGTAATGCAGCCAATGCAATAGGAAATTTAAAAGACACACACCTTTCCAACTTCTTCAACAGGGTTTGCTACCGCTAAGGAAGAACCGTAGCCGTAAGTGCAACTGCACGTAAACTTGCCGTAATACTTTGGAATATGGTTGTAAAACAAATCCCTTACAAACCACCAACCGATTACCTCTTTCTTGATGAAAAAAGAAAACTTGGATTAGTGAAACGCATTAGAAACCAAATTGATAAATTCGCACTGACTAATGAAGATCTAGGATTGGTAATTGATTGACTTTGAACGATAATAAAAAACGTTAGTCAGAATTCTAAAATACATATCGCAAATGGAAAACCCTTTCATTTCAAATTATCAAAAACTTATTGATGAAAATTATGATTCTTTAAAAAATTATTTTTTACATCAACCACATCATTTTTTAGCATTAGAAAGTTTAAGGAATGAAATTTTGCAAAATTTATTACTCAATTTATTTCAAACAGCAATTTTTGGAACCAATCACCTGTTAGAAAGATTAATAAAATTATCACTAATTGAAAAACATACATTGGGTTTAAATTACTCAAATCACGTGCTGTATAATCAAAAAACTATAGAAGCAATTGAACTTTACGATAGTCTAACTTTGAATGATTCTCTGAAAGCAGCTTATAAACAAAATCTTATAACAGAATTGGAAAAAAATACTCTAATGGAACTCCGAAAGAAAATAAGAAATCCATTTTCACACGCAGAAATAAAAAAAATAATAAATGATGCACCACCAAAATTCACTGGATTTATGTTTAATATAAATGACGTAAAGGAATCATTAATAAAAGGAGCACCAATGCCACAAGGAGAAAGAAAGGAAATAACTACATTATCATCAACATTTTCTCAACTTTATCAAAAAGAATTCTCTGAACAAATTGCTTTAGATTTTTTCGAAACTGTGTATAGTATATTAATTAATATTGATAATAAACTACAAAAATTATAAGCCCTGCTGCCTAACAACTAGGGCTTCGTTGGGTACGCAGTGCCAACAATGAAGCAGTATGTTGAACGGAACCCACCACGGCGGGCAAGCTCTACGTTTGCCACTGTTACATTATGGAGTTGCTGTTCTTAGAAGTTGGAGTATTTTGCAGACCAGGTAGGATCGGCAAAACGTTTTTATATACCTAAAATCTTTTGTTATGAAAGTTTCAGTTTTTTGCGTATTGATATTTTTTTTGGCTATTATTCTCTATAGTCAACAACCAACTGATCGTTAGCGGTCATTCCCCATTTTTCACGAGGCGAAAATAATTTCTCGTGCTAACCTTTAAAATTATAAGTTTTTGAAAATCAATATATAAATTTGACGTTAGTCAGAAGGCAATAACGACACAAAAACGGCCGACAATTTAATTATGACAGAAATAAAATATCAGTTTATTACTCCTGACGACAATAAAAATATTGAGCTTGTTGCCGACTGGTATTTACACGAATGGAATATTCCAATTCAGACCACCACTGACAAAATCAAAAATCTTTCAGCAGACAATTACGAATTCCAAATTTTAATGACTCTTGACAACAAACCAATTGCAACAGGTGGACTTTACAATCACGTTGGACTGCTTGACAAAGAACCAAGACTAAAAATTTACAAAAATTGGTTAGCCTTAGCTTATACTAAGCCTGAGAGCAGGGGAAAAGGATTAGGTGCTTTAATTTGCAACCGCATTCAAGACCATTCAAAAGACCTTGGACTGAAAGACATTTATTTATTCACACATACAGCAGAAAATGTATACAAGCGACTTGGTTGGCAGCAATTAGAACGACTTGCTTTAGGAGGCAAAGACATAGTTGTGATGAAAAAAAATTTAAAGAAAAAATAAAATGTTTGATACAAATACACTTTGGTTTGAGATTTCAATTGTAAGTATCATTTATGCCTTGGGAAATATACTAATGGGGCATTTTGAAGAACGAACGCCTAAAATTCGTAGAGTGGGGAAATACCTATTGACACTTATTTTGGTTTGTTGCATCTCTGCCTACTTCGGAAGAACAACTTCAATGATATTTTTATCCCTTTTCATTATACCTCTTATTTATATTCACGGTTACTATTTACCAAAGAAAAAAGGCATTAATGGTTGGACAGGAGAACCTAAAAGTAAGTATTACGAATTTCGAAACTGGGACAAAGACATATTTTCAACCGAACATTATGATAAAAAAAGCTCGAACGGCTAATAACGTTTGGCAAAAATTAAACAACAAATGACTGACATAAAAAACCAAATTATGATGATTAGAGAAGCTAAAATTGACGACATTAAACAAATTCAAGTAGTAAGAAATTCTGTGACAGAAAACACCTTATCAAACCCTAACCTCGTGACAGACCAAGATTGCGAAGAATTTATCACAGTAAGAGGAAAAGGTTGGGTTTGTGAAATTGACAAACAAATTGTAGGATTTGCAATTGCAGACTTGAAAGAAAATAATATTTGGGCTTTGTTCTTAGACCCCAAATTTGAAAAAAAAGGTATCGGACAACTACTACACAAAACTATGTTGGACTGGTATTTTACACAGACAAAAGAAAAAGTTTGGTTAGGAACCGCTTTTAATACAAGAGCAGAACAGTTTTACAGAAAAGCAGGTTGGACGGAAGTTGGAACACACGGAACAAAGGAAATAAAATTTGAAATGACATATAATGACTGGACAACAAGACCGAACCGCTAACGGTTTAGCAATAGTTGGCCTGATGTACAAAACTCAACATTTATAATTCTATTGGGCATTTGTACAATACTGGTCAATGGCAGGCAAACCAAAAATGTAAAAGGTAAAAAGACGGACATAAAAGATTGTCAGTGGATACTAAAACTGCATTGTCTCGGTTTACTCTTTGCCAGTTTTCTGCCCGATTCTGATACCGATATTATCAGAGAACCAATTCCCACCACAGGCTCATCCTGATCAATCAGTCAGTATCCAGCGTCAACCTTATTTAAAAATATCTTCAACTGATGAATATGCTCTTGGATGTTGTGGTCAATGATATTGGCTACCAACATATACACAGATACAACAATCAATACTTGTGTTTTAACTGCATTTTCAGACTGACCCCAAAAGAAATTGATTTTAAGATGTTGATTTATCCATTTAAAGAATAACTCGATTTCCCACCTGTGATTATAAAGTTGTGCGATCTCTTTTGCTTCAAGATAAAAGTTATTGGTAAGGAAAACTAATGTCTTTTTATTTTCTTGATCATAGAACTTTATCCTTCTGATTCTTTCGGGATAATCTTTGGCAGCACAATAATAATTCAACAGTACAAACTAATCGCAAAGTACATCCTGGATTTTATCGCAGAGATTGGACTTTACACGACGACTGTTCATGTTGTCTTTAGCGCTTGTGATACAAAAGGCATCCGATTGACGAACCTTGTAAAGCCGCTTGTAGTCTACCTATCCGCAATCCATTACATAAAAATTATTGGCTTCAAAAGAAATAAAGTCCAGTGCATTTACATCGTGATCATCGGCATTGGAAAATAAAATAAATTCAGGAATAGCGGTTTTCAAACCCCGTTGTGTATGCCACTTGATACCGGCTTTTGTACTTCTGAATGTGACCCAATAAAAAGTGGATAAACACAAATCAATAGTAGTGGCATCCATGGCAAATACATTGCCCATGAGGGTAACTTCTAGTCCATCACCATCTTCATAAAGTGACTTTGCTTCTTTAATGAGCAACATTACAAGGTCTTCGTAAATGCGATAACAACGCTTTTCATTGGCTCTTGTAATGGTACTTAAAGAAACTACATCTCCAATACCGAGATGGTATGGTTTTGATGCGTTTGCTTATAAACACATCATAGTATCACTAATACTTTCGCGGTGGGTGAGTTGTCCAAAAGCCATGCATAAAAATTGATTCCAACAAGTGAATCCCCGCAACTTATAGTCGCCGGAGTACCTGTTTACAATGGTTTGGAAGGATTTGTAGGACATCAACCCCATTATCTGTGAGAAAACATATTTGCCTTGATTCATACGTATTGAAAATCAATGTATTAATAAATTCGTAGTTTCAAAAATTCAAATCGTTTCCAAATAAAAATCCTCGCAAACTCAATATTGACAATACTTTCAAAGAACTAAAGAGCATCTTAACGCAACGCTAATGTAATTTGGTATTTCCTAATTCCACCTGTGATACTTCTCCTTATTGGGATTTATTAAAAATGCATTTTGTTGACCATCTCGTATTTTTTACAAAATAAATTTTGCCAAATAAAGATTTATATTTATTTTCATTTCGTACAATGTACATAATGAAAGTTTACATTCAATTTAGAACGAGTTTAATTGCCGTTTGACGAATGGGAAAACGAATGATTTTTGCCTGTCGCATTCGTTATATTCAGGTAGGCTTGACAAGGAAATGTAAATAACGATTTAATCGCTTTAAGTAACATATATTAACAATCAAAAAAAAGTTCCATCATGAAAAAATTAAGTTTATTTTTTGCAGTACTCTTCTTTGTTTTATCACTCAACGTCAACGCGCAGTCAAAAACCGGAGCAGATTATTTTGCAGGCAAATGGAACGTGTTGTTGATAGGCCTTCCCAATGGAGACGCTAAAATGCTTGTCATTCTTGACAAGAAAGATTCTACTTTGACTGGATCTATACAAGACTCTACCGGTAAAGAGATTTCCAAGATCCAAAAGATAGAATTAATTGGAGACAAAGCCACTGTTTATTTTACTTCCCAGGGTTATGATGTGAACCTTGAGATGGACAAAAAAGATGATGACCATATAACTGGCAGCCTAATGGGTATGTTTGATGCTGAAGGTGAAAGGGTGAAAGAGCAGAAAAACTTAAAAAGTCATAAAAACGATGAACTAATAAAATAGTGCTGGCATTACCAGCACCCTTTTTCTCATTCCTTAAAAATGGTAAACTGATTGGCATAAGAAGCAGCCTTTAAGCCTTTTCTACAGTTAAATTCTAAAATGATTTACCGTAGGTATTCTTGCCATGCAGCAGAAGAGGCCTTTAGCGCTCAACTTTCAAATTGAACGCTGAAAAAATAAAAATCCAGTTTCGAGTCAGTATTAATCAGTGTAAAATCGATGAGCAAAAAAATCTTATTTCAAATACTGTCTTGTTTGATCATTTCCATATCATCAATCCATGTTTTGGCTCAATCAACACAAAGGGAACGTCTTTCTCTTGACAAAGGATGGTTGTTTCACCAGGGTGGCATTCCGTTTCCCATCATTCGTGGCCAGGGACAAACTTATGCAACTTCAAAGGCTGGCAGTGCCACTGGTGCAGCAGCACCTAACTATGATGATAATAAGTGGCCTCGCCTGAACCTGCCCCATGATTGGGCTGTGGAAATGCCTTTTGATTCTAAAGAAAATGTTGCACAGGGTTATCGTAAGAGAGGATATGGCTGGTATCGCAGGAGTTTTAAATTAAGTCCGGTTGATAGGGGAAAATATATTGAACTGCAATTTGATGGTATTGCCACCAATGCTACTATCTGGTTTAATGGCTCTGTGGTACATCGCATCTGGAGCGGTTACACTTCTTCTTACATTGACATCACACAATTAGCTAAATACGGTGACGATGTAAATATTGTTGCCGTTAAAGTTGATGCAGAAGCACATGAAGGTTGGTGGTATGAAGGTGCAGGCATTTACAGGCATACCTGGCTGGTGAAGTGCGCACCGGTTCATATAGTTACTGATGGTGTTTTTGCCAATCCGGTAAAAATGGCTGAAAATTCCTGGCTTATTCCTGCCGAAATCACCCTAGAGAATTCCGGTACTGCAACTGCAGATGCCACAATAGAATTTACGCTTTATGATAAAAAGGGTTATAAGGTAGCACAAGCGCAAACAAAAGCATCTGTATCGCCCCTGCAGCAAAGCACCGCATCAATTCAACTTCCAGTTCAAAAACCGGTATTATGGACATTGGAAAATCCAGAGCTGTACTATGCGAAAACAACCATCCTGCAAAAGGATGCTGTTGTTGACGAAGTCATTACAAAGTGCGGTTTCCGTACCATAGCCTTTACTGCAGATTCAGGGTTTTACCTGAATGGCAAACATGTAAAGATCAAAGGCGTGTGCAATCATCAGGATCATGCAGGTGTAGGTGTGGCTGTTCCTGATGCCATATGGGAGTTCCGCTTACGCAAATTAAAAGAAATGGGTGTAAATGCTTACCGATGCGCTCACCATGCCCCTGCAGCAGAATTTCTGGAAGCTTGTGATAGCTTAGGTATTTTGGTGATAGATGAGAATCGAAACTTTAATGTTTCTCCTGAATACATTCGGCAGTTGGAATGGATGGTTCGCCGCGATCGCAATCATCCCAGCATCATTCTATGGTCTGTCTTCAATGAAGAACCAATGCAGGGTACCGAACAAGGATATGAGATGGTGCGGAAAATGGGTGCCGTAGTTAAAGCATTAGATACCACACGTCCTGTTACAGCAGCGATGAATGGAGGCTTGTTTGCTCCAGTGAATGTTTCTAAAGCTGTGGACGTTGTCGGCTTTAATTACCAAATGCAAAGCTATGACCGTTTCCATAAAGAAAACCCGGCCATGAAAATGACAAGTTCGGAAGACGTATCAGCCTTTGAAGTTAGAGGCGAATATGTAACGGATCGTTCAAGGCATATTATGAGTTCTTATGACAAAGAAAATGCGATCTGGGGATCGACGCATAGGGCGGGCTGGAAAGCGGTGGCAGAGCGGCAATTTTTAGCTGGTTGTTTTGTCTGGACAGGATTTGATTACAGAGGCGAACCGACGCCTTTTACCTGGCCATCAGCGAGTTCTTTCTTTGGTATTATGGATCTGTGCGGTTTTCCAAAGACAGCGTATTGGATCCATCAGGCTCAATGGAGAGAGGATATAAACGTGCTGCAACTGGTGCCGCATTGGACCTGGCCCAGGGACAGCATTGGTAAAAACATAAAAGTAATGGCGTTGAGCAATGCTGATTCCGTAAAAATTCTACTCAACGGAAAAATGATAGGCGGTCAAAAGGTGGATCAATATGAAATGAACACCTTTCAAATTTCATATCAACCAGGTAAGCTGGAGGCAATCGGATATAAAAAGGGTAAAGAAGTTTCCCGTTTTAAAATGGAAACTACTGGAGCACCTGTTGCATTGCAGCTCATTGCTGATCGTAAGACTTTAGCAAATGATGGTTGTGATGCAATGCCCATTACAATACAGGCTTTGGATAGTAAAGGTCGTGCGGTGCCAACAGCCAATATCCCGGTAGAATTTGAAATAAGTGGTGGTGGCAAGATCATCGGGTTAGGTAACGGCAATCCAAACTCACACGAAGCTGAAAAAGGGAACAAAAGAAGTTTATTCAATGGATTGGCACAAGTGATTATACAAAGTGACGAAGGCGACAATGAATCTATCAAACTGGTGGCAAGATCTACTGGTTTGAAAAGCGCAGTGGTGATAATCCCCTTCCATCGTGTTGTACCGAAACCCTATGTATCAGTTTTATTGCCCGCTTTGGTACTGGATCAATGGAGAGCATCTGTCATATTCCAGGTTCGACCAGATCCGAACCAGAAGATAGCTGACAATGACATGAACAGTTGGATGCCGGTGAAGTATGGTCAATTGCAGGAAATGGCAGGGGGACGTTACCTTATATACCGAACTACTTTCATGCCTTACGATGAACAACAACGAAAGGGCGGTCAGTTAACATTTCAAAAGATCACGGGCAAGGCTGAAGTATGGATGGACGGGAAACTGATTGGAACAAAAAGCGATGGAGCAACCTCCGATTGGGTTGTACCTTTTTCTTCCGGCAGAGGTGAACGCCTTTTATCTGTGTTGATTGAAGCTGAATCTGGAAGTAAAGCGGGATTAGGAGGCGTAGTGAGTGTGAAAGCTATTAATAATTAAAAAAAAATGGCATGAAATTCAATAATGGCAATTGGACAATGATAAAAGCTATAAATGAAAAGAACAACTATTTACATCGGGCACTTTTTTTTATTTGCCTTGTTTGCATCCATTTTCAGTTAAAAGCCCAAAAGGGTAATGAGCAGCAAATGAATGTATTCATTGATGCACTCATGAAAAAGATGACGTTGGATGAAAAGGTGGGTCAACTCAATCAATATGCGAGTAACTGGAGTACAGGTCCTATATCACCTGGAGGAAATATAATTCAGGAAATAAAAGAAGGCAGGGTTGGTTCATTACTCAATGTAAAAGGTGTTGATAAAACCAGGGCCTTACAAGAAGTAGCCATGCAGTCAAGATTAAAAATACCGTTGCTTTTTGCACTTGATGTAATTCATGGGTATAAAACAACCTTTCCTATTCCTTTGGCAGAAGCTGCCTCATGGGATTTAAATGCAATTAAACAATCGGCAAGAATTGCAGCTATTGAAACATCTGCATCAGGCATTCACTGGACGTTTGCGCCTATGGTTGATATTTCACGTGACCCTCGTTGGGGAAGGGTAATGGAAGGTGCAGGCGAAGACCCTTATCTCGGTTCACTCATTGCAAAGGCGAGAATAAAAGGTTTCCAAGGAAATGGGTTGGGCAGTTTAGATGCAGTAATGGCTTGTGCCAAACATTTTGCAGCCTATGGTGCTGCCATTGGTGGTAGAGATTACAATTCCGTTGATATGAGCGAGCATACGTTGTGGGAAATATATCTGCCACCGTTCAAAGCAGCAGTAGATGCAGGCGTAGCTACAATGATGAATTCTTTTAATGATTTAAATGGAATTCCGGCAACCGGTAATACCTACTTGCAAAGAGACATTCTCAAAGGCAAATGGAAATTTAAGGGATTTGTTGTAAGTGATTGGGGCAGCATTGGTGAAATGGTGGAACACGGTTATGCTGTTGATAAATCTGATGCTGCACAGAAAGCCATTCTTGCCGGAAATGATATGGATATGGAAAGCAGGAGCTATACAGCTAACCTTGCGCAATTAGTTAAAGAAGGTAAAGTGCAGATAGCAATGATTGATGATGCAGTGAAAAGAATCCTGACTAAGAAATATGAAATGGGTTTGTTTGATGACCCGTTTCGTTATTGTAATGAACAGCGTGAAAAAGATGCTATCAACAATCCACAACACCGAATCATTGCGAGAGATGTTGCACAAAAAAGTATTGTGCTTTTAAAAAATCAGAATAATCTGCTGCCTTTATCAAAATCAACGAAAACAATTGCAGTAATCGGTCCTTTGGCAAAATCAAAAGAGGATATGCTTGGCTTCTGGAATGTGCCGTGGCTAGACAACAGCGACGTCGTTACCCTGTATGAAGGTATTGAAAAGAAAGTGAGCAATGGCACAAAGCTACTTTATGCAGCTGGTGTTGATCCCCATGATACAACTAAATCAGGATTTGCAGAAGCTGTTAATGCAGCGTTACAATCCGATGTGGTGATCGTAAGCGTGGGAGAGAAAAGATCTATGAGCGGAGAAGCAAAAAGTCGTTCAAATATTCATTTGCCCGGGGTGCAGGAAGATTTGATTAAGGCTCTGTATGCAACAGGCAAGCCAATTATAGTAATTATCAATGCCGGAAGACCTATAATATTTGATTGGACTGCAGATAATGTTCCTGCAATTCTTTATACATGGTGGTTGGGAAGTGAGGCCGGAAATGCAATAGCGAATGTTTTGTTTGGCGATTATAATCCGTCTGGAAAATTGCCCATGACTTTTCCAAGAACAGAAGGTCAGATCCCTATTCATTATGATTATTTCAATACAGGCCGTCCCGCTCCTGAAAACACTAAAGTTGTAAACTTTAGATCCGGTTACATCGACCTTCCAAAAACGCCAAAGTTTGCATTTGGCTATGGATTGAGTTACACTACTTTCAAGTATGAAGGGTTGAAATTGAGTGATTCTATGATGACGAAAGGAAAAAATATTGAAGTGTACTTCACGCTCACAAATACCGGTAAAGTAGCTGGCGAGGAAGTTGCACAGCTCTATATCAGGGATAAGGTTGCTTCGCTTGTCCGTCCTGTAAAAGAATTGAAAGGCTTTGAAAAGGTTTATTTGAATCCCGGTGAAAGCAAAGTGATTCATTTTAAAATCGACAGGGATAAACTTTCATTTTATAATCAAAAATTAGAATGGAAAGCCGAACCTGGAACATTCATGGTCATGATTGGAGCTGCATCGGATAATATTCAACTTCAATCTTCTTTCAAATTAATTGATTAACACTAGCATATTTATAATGAGAAAACATCTCAACAAAGCGCTTTTTATTATCCTGGTTTTGTGTGCGCATATACCAGTAAAAGCACAACAGGGTAAGGATCCACAGCCAATGAATGCATTCATTGGCGCTCTGATGAAAAAGATGACACTGAATGAAAAGTTGGGACAGTTAAATCTGATTACACCATTTTTGAAAACAGGCCCCTTTGCTACAAAGAAAGCTTTTGAAAAATTGAAAGACGGCTCTGCAGGAAATGTTTATGGTGTTATTGGAACTCCGTCTGGTGTTCATTCAAAGCTGGTGCTTGCAGACAGCACAAGGTTAAAAATACCGTTGCTTTCGGGTTTGGACATCATTCATGGTTATAAAACAATATTTCCCATACCCTTAGGGCTTTCCTGTTCGTGGGATACAACCTTAATTGAACAAACGGCGAGAGTGGCAGCTATTGAGGCATCAGCGGTTGGGTACAACTGGACGTTTTCACCGATGGTTGATTTAACCCGTGACCCACGATGGGGAAGAGTGATGGAAGGAGCTGGTGAAGATCCCTATTTGGGTGGATTGATTGCTCGCGCCATGGTGAAGGGCTATCAGGGCAACGACTTGAGAAACGAAACTTCCCTCATGGCTTGTGTGAAGCATTTTGGAATGTATGGGGCAGCGGAAGCCGGACGCGATTACAATACCACCGACATGAGCCGCCTCACCATGTATCAGTTTTACCTTAGCCCTTATAAAGCCGTGATAGATGCAGGCGCTGGCAGTATTATGAGTTCTTTCAACGACATAGAAGGCGTACCTGCTACAGCAAACAAATGGCTCCTAACAGACTTGCTGAGAAAGGAATGGGGTTTTAAGGGATTTGTTGTCACTGATTTCAATGCGATACAGGAGTTAATCAATCACGGTGTTGCAAAAGATTACATGGAGGCCGCAGTATTAGCACTAAACGCAGGTGTTGACATGGATATGGGAAGTGAGAGCATGATTGCATCTCTCAAGCAATCGCTAAAGGAACGCAAAGTTACCGTGGCACAAATTGATGCCGCTTGCAGAAGTGTATTGGAAGCAAAGTACAAGCTAGGACTTTTCACCAATCCTTACCGGAATTATGACCCGGACAAAGCCGCACGTGTAACCCTTACAGAACACAACAAAGAAGTGGCAAAACAAGCCGCATTAAAATCCATCGTACTGTTAAAGAACTCAAACAACACACTTCCTTTACAACAGAACACTAATATAGCCTTGATTGGACCCTTTGCTGACAACAAGCAAGAGATGTTTAGCATGTGGTCTTTTATGGGTGATACCAAAAGCGTAGTAACAATACTTGATGGTATCCGAAAGCAAAATTCGAATGTCATGTATGCACAAGGAACGCAGGTAAGTGATGATTCAGTGTACATAAGGAAAAATCGTTTCAAGTACGATCCCGCAAGGCAGCAACAGCTCGTGAATGAAGCCATTGCAGTGGCCAATAAATCGGATATAATTGTTGCTGTTCTTGGTGAACCTTCTAGTTTATCCGGTGAAGCAACAAGCAGGACAGAAATTTCCATTCCCAATTGTCAACGCGAACTGCTAAAGGCCCTGCACGCAACCGGCAAACCTGTTGTACTATTATTAGCAAACGGTCGTCCATTGACAATACAAAACGATTTGCAGTTTGCAGACGCCGTTGTTGAAACATGGCGTCTCGGAACGGAAGCCGGCAATGCTGTTGCCGATGTATTGTTTGGCAACTACAATCCGTCTGGTAAACTCACGATGACCTTCCCACGTTCGGTTGGTCAAATTCCTATTTACTATAATCATAAAAATACCGGCAGACCATACGTAGAAGGAGGCCCGGAAGAATTTGTTTCGAATTACAAAGACCAGTACAACACACCCCTCTACCCTTTTGGTTATGGATTAAGTTATACCACTTTCAGCTATAGTAATGTAGCGTTGAGCGATACCTTGTTAGCCGGTAGCCACAAAACATTGAAAGCTACCATTACGATTACGAATACTGGCAGGTATTCAGGTGAAGAAATAGTTCAGTTATATCTGAATGACCCTGTTGCCTCTGTAGCAAGGCCAGTAAAAGAACTAAAGCAATTTAAAAAGGTTTTTCTACAATCCGGTGAAGCGAAAACCATTGTTTTTACCATTACCCCGGAAGACCTGAAATTCTATAACAGCAAGCTTGTTTGGGATTGGGAACCCGGAGCTTTTAAAGTGTTTATCGGAGGCAACTCTGAAAATGTAAAAGCCGCAAAATTTGTTTGGACAAAATAAAATTTAATCAAAAAATACTCTTATTAAATGTCAATGAAAATAGTATTATTCAACGTTATTGCTTGTATTACTATTCTATCAACTGCTTCTGCCCAGCAGGATACAGAGCGGTTTATTTCAGTAGGCAATCACAGATTTCGTGATTTCAACCATAACGGCAAATTGGATGTTTACGAAGATTACCGTAAGCCTATTGAACAACGGGCGCAAGACTTGCTTTCAAAAATGACCATGAAAGAGAAACTTGTTCAACTCCAATCGCCATGGATGGGTAAAGCAAAACTTTTTACAGAAAATAAGTTTAATAGAGACAGCGCAATGAAAGCTTTCCCGGATGGTTTAGGGGAAATACTTTCGATGAGTCAGGGTAGCTACGTTTCTTTCCCGCAGAAATCACCTCACGCAGCTCAGGTTGCTGTGCTGGCCAATGAGGTACAATATTATTTCATCACTGGCACTCGGCTGGGGATACCCGTTCTATTCCTGGAAGAGGCACTACACGGCTTAATGATGAAAGATGGCACAATGTTTCCCTCTGCTTTGGGCATGGCATCGTCTTGGAATGAAGAATTGACAAGGGAGGTTTTTGAAGCAATTGCGCTGGAAGCAAGAGGTGTGGGCACACATCGGGTGCTGGCACCTGTACTTGATTTAGCTCTTGATCCAAGATGGGGACGAACAGAAGAGACTATGGGTGAAGACCCTTATCTCGTATCAAGATTAGGGGTGGCAAAAGTAAAAGCTCTTCAGGGCAATTCAGCCACTCCGGATAGCAATCATGTAGCCTCAAACCTGAAACATTTTGGGGCACATGGCCAGTCGGAAGGCGGCGTCAACGGCGGTCCTGTATTCGTCTCCGAACGATGGTTACGGGAAGTCAATTTCCCTTCTTTCAAAGCGGCAATTATCGAAGCAAAGGCCATGGGTGTAATGCCCAATTACAATGAAATCAGCGGCATACCAACACACGCCAATAAATGGATGCTCACAGATGTTTTGAGGGGCGAGTGGGGATTTAAAGGTTTGGTAATATCTGATTTAATGGCTGTAACCCAGCTTACAACGCTTCATCACATTGCGGCAGATAGTGCGCAAGGAGCCGCTATGGCTTTGAATGCAGGCGTGGATATTGAATTAACACTGAATGAAGCGATGTATAGCCATCTTCCTGAGGCAGTCAAAAAAGGTTATACCTCTCTTGCCAATATAAATAAGGCTGTGTTGGATGTATTGAAGATGAAGTTTCGGTTAGGGCTATTTGAACGGCCTTATATTGATGTAAACCATACCGATGTAGTAGGCTCTGACGCTCATCGGGCGTTAGCATTGAAAGCCGCACATCAATCTATCGTGTTATTAAAAAACGATGGAGGGATATTGCCTTTTGATAGGAAGAAATATAAACGTATTGCTATTATTGGTCCCAATGCAGATAAATGTATTTTAGGTGGCTATTCACAAATACCAAGAACAACCAGCACACCATTGGCAGCGCTTAAAGAAAAGTATAAAGATGTAGAGTTTGTTTACGCCGAAGGGGTGCGTTTAAACACGCTACGTGCTAGTCTCGGACCCGCAAAGTTTGCGCCTCACGACGAAAACAGCAAGCGAATTCAGGAAGCGGTAAACATAGCCAAAAGTGCAGATGCAATTGTGCTAATGATCGGAGGCAATGACAATATCTCCCGCGAAGCAACATCCGCGTATTCACCAGGTGATTTGGCGAATTTGGAACTATTGGGTGACCAGAATGAATTAATTGACTCACTGATGACATTAAAAAAGCCTACCGCTGCCTTTGTGTTCAGCGGCCCACCTATATCATTTGCTCATTTGCAAAAAGCAGTGCCTGCGATTGTTCAATCCTGGTATTTGGGTCAGGAAACCGGTTATGCCGTGGCAGAAACGTTGTTTGGCGAAAACAATCCATCAGGAAAACTGCCTATTTCTATTGCGCGTTCGGTAGGTCATTTACCAGCGTACTATTTTGCAAAACCCTCTGCCCGGCAAGTGCCTTATAACGCTGATAACATTACGCCACTTTTACCAATTACGCCACTGTACCCGTTTGGCTTTGGCCTTAGCTATACAAGTTATCAGTACAACAATCTTCGCATCGCGAAGCCAATCATCACTCCCGACGAAAATGTAACAGTTACAGTTGATGTAAAAAATACAGGTGATCGCAACGGTGAAGAAATCGTGCAGCTTTATATACGTGATAAAGTAAGTTCAGTAACGCGTCCCGTCAAAGAATTAAAAGATTTTAGAAGAATTGCTTTAGCACCGGGAGCAACAAAGCAAGTAAGTTTTACTATTACACCTGACAAGCTAAAGTTTTACGATATAAACATGAAGGAAGTAGTAGAGCCCGGGGATTTCGATATTATGGTAGGTCCTTCTTCTCAAAAGTATGATACTATAAAATTGACGGTAGTAAAAAAGTAACTTTAAGGGGGCTGTCTCTTTCCGCTCACGATACAGTGGGAAAGCAGGCGATTCTATTTATACAACTACTAACACGATTGCAAATATAAAATCGGAAGGCGTGTCAGGACAAACGTTTAAAAACAATGAAAATATGGGTTAAAGCGGTATTGATACTATTTGCATTAAATACCATAGTTTGCAAAACAATGCGTTCAGCAGGACAAACGATTGGTAAACATCGCCTGATTGTTATTACAGATATTGGAAATGAGCCTGACGACTTTCAATCCATGGTTCGGTTAATGTTGTACACAAACCAAATAGACATCGAAGGACTTATTGCTTCAACATCTGTTCATCAGAAATCGCATGTCAGCCCTGGACTTATTCAAAAAGTTATCTTAAGTTATGGGAAAGTTCAACCTAATCTCTTAAAGCATGAACCAGGATTTCCAACAGCGCAAAAATTATCTGGGATGGTAAAACAAGGTCTTCCTGTTTATGGAATGAAAGGAGTAGGGAAAGGAAAGGATTCAGAAGGCTCAGAATGGATTATTAAAAGGCTGGAAAAGGCAGACAGCCGCCCCTTATGGATATCTGTTTGGGGCGGTGCAAGCACACTTGCACAAGCCCTTTGGAAAATAAGAGAAACCAAGAGTGAAACAGAAATCAAAAGGTTAATCGGCAAACTTAGAGTTTATGCGATTTCAGACCAGGATGACTCCGGGCCATGGATCAGGAAAAATTTTGCGGATTTGTTTTATATCGTAAGCCCCGGCAAATATGAAGATGCTACCTGGTCTGCCATTTTTAAAGTGATACCCGGAGCAAATAACGAAGTGATCAGCAATGAATGGCTATTGAAAAACATTCAACAAGGGCATGGGCCATTGGGGGCAGAATATCCTGACGTAGCCTACGGAATGGAAGGCGATACACCTTCTTTTCTGATGCTGATACCCAATGGACTTAATGAGCCGGAACATCCGGACTGGGGAAGCTGGGGAGGCCGTTATGAATTGTTTACACCACCGTTTGACCCGAAAATAAAATCGTTTGTGCCGATGGAAGAAGAGACCAGGCCAATATGGACGAATGCCAAAGACGAATTTACACCGTGGGTGCAGGCTAAATGGGGACGAGCTGTAATAAAAGATACGGGTAGATACTCAGGAAATCAGGTTACACTATGGAGGTGGCGGGAGCATTTTCAAAACGATTTTGCGGCGAGGATGGTTTGGTGTAACAATGATTATAAATCAGCAAACCATCCTCCAGTTGTAAAGTTAAATACGCCGGAGCACCTTACTGTAAAATCTGGCGAAACTATTAATCTCGACGGAAGTGCTTCCTATGATCCGGATGGTGATGGGTTAAGTTTCCAATGGTTTCAGTATACGGAAGTTGGTACCTATAAAAAGAACATACCCTATTACGTAGTCAATACCTCGGAATTAAAAGATGTCAGGGCTCCTGCTGTTGAAAGCCCTCAATCTACTCACTTTATCTTAATGGTCACTGACAAAGGAACTCCGAGCCTGACAAGATATAAAAGGGTTATTGTTGATATTGTACCGAAATAGCGTTCTATTGACGGAATCGTCATTAACTAATGACATGACAAAGAAGGAAAATTTATAATTTTGGTTCAATCCGATAAATTAAAATAAGCATGAAAATAACATCTGCTACTCTTCGCCTTTGTATTCCTAAAGTGGCAATCGTGATTACATGTTTGTCACTGCTGTTTACTACCAAAGCTCAGGTAATTGATTCTACCTTCTTGCTAAAGCAGTGGAAAGCCAGGTGGATAACCGTTCCGCAAACCAATCCTACAGGGTACGGTGTGTATTACTTTCGAAAGAGTTTTGAATTGACTTCAATTCCAAAAATATACCCGGTACATGTTTCAGCAGATAATCGGTATAAATTATTTGTCAATGAAAAATTGGTATCAGTTGGACCTGCACGAGGAGATATCCAGCATTGGAATTATGAAACTCTAGACCTTGCGCCATTTCTTCGCATAGGACACAACATTGTGGCAGCCCAGGTATGGAATGAAGGAGAGCAGCGAATGGAAGCCAATATTTCATTACGGACCGGTTTTATTTTACAGGGAGGAACGGATGAAGCACAAGTGCTTAATACCAAAAATACCTGGAAGTGTATACAGGATAGTAGCTACTCGCCTATTAAGATTATCATTCCAGCCTACTATGTAGCCGGTCCGGGTGAGCAGGTTGAAATGCAGCGGCACATTCGTGGATGGGAAAAGCTTACTTACGTGGATAGCAATTGGAAACAGGCAACAGCATTTTCGTTTGGATATCCTAAAAACCAAGTTGGTTCTGGTGAACCTACAGGTTGGCTTCTGGTTCCTTCACCGTTACCACAAATGGAATTAAAACAGCAACGCCTGACACAGTTACGAAGATCCGAAGGCATTACCGTTCCCGCTTCTTTTCCTGCCACAAAAACAGCCATAACAATTCCCCCCAATACAGATGCTACGCTTTTGTTGGACCAGGAAGTTCTTACCAATGCGTATCCCACTGTTATCTTTAGTGGTGGTAGAAACAGTACAATTACCCTCAGGTATGAGGAAGCTTTATACACAAAATACCCGGCAAAGGGTAACCGCAATCAAATAGAAGGCAAAAAGCTGGTAGGCAGAAAAGACAGCATAACATCTGACGGAAGCGAGAACCAAACGTTTACGACGCTATCCTGGAGAACCTATAGGTATGTACAAATGAACATTACGACAAAAGAAACACCATTGGTGTTAGAAGATATTTATGGTACGTTTACCGGATACCCCTTTGTATTAAATGCTAAGTTGGAAACAGACAATGTCGAAATGAAAAAGATGTTGGATATCGGGTGGCGTACAGCCCGGTTGTGTGCTTCAGAAACTTATATGGATTGTCCTTATTATGAGCAGTTGCAATACATTGGCGATACGCGAATCCAGGGATTGGTTTCTCTCTATAATAGTGGCGACGACCGCCTTTTGCGCAATGCTATAAACCAAATAGATTATTCCCGGCAACCGGAAGGACTCACATTAAGCCGTTACCCCACATCAAATCCTCAGTATATCACACCATTCTCCTTATGGTATATCGGTATGCTGCACGATTACATGATGTATGGGAACGATAGTAGCTTTATTAAGAATAAGCTGATGGGTGCACGGCAAATATTAAATTATTTCAAAGGCTTTCAACAACAAGATGGTTCTCTTAGAAATCTTCCCGGTTGGAATTTCACCGATTGGGTGGATGTAAAAAATTGGCCTGTAGGCACCCGTTCCCCTGGTAAAGACGGAAACTCTGCCTTAATAGATCTTCAACTGTTGTGGGCTTATCAGGTAGCTGCCGACCTGGAACAAAGAATAGGGATAAGAGAATTTGCAGCTTTGTACAAACAAAATGAAGAACAACTAAAAAAAACCATTCGAAAAAAATATTGGGATAGTACCAAAAACCTTTTTGCTGATAGATCAGAAAAAGATTTGTTTTCACAACACGCAAATTCTCTGGCCATTTTAACCGGGCTAGTTTCAGGTAACGAAGCAGCCAGAATTGGCAAACAGTTGCTATCGGATACAACATTAGCTCCGACTTCCATTTACTTCAAATACTACCTGCATCTCGCTTTGGTTAAAGCAGGATTAGGCAATGATTATTTAAACTGGCTAGGCAAATGGCGTGAGAATATGGCCTTGGGATTGACAACTTGGGCAGAAACTTCTGACTTAAATACAACAAGGTCTGATTGCCATGCATGGGGTGCGAGTCCTAATATTGAATTTTTCAGAACGATTCTTGGCATTGATAGTGATACACCCGGCTTTACGAAAGTGAGCATTGAACCCCACCTCGGAACTATTAAATCCATTGGCGGAGAGATGCCACACCCAAGCGGAAAGATTCGTGTAATGTATCATGAAAGCAATGGACACTTAAATGCTGAAATAGATCTTCCATTAAAAACAACAGGAAAATTTGTTTGGAAGGGAAAGAGTTATGCCTTGAAAGAGGGGAAAAACAGTATTAAGATTTAATATGGTTAAATAATGCAAGTACAATTAAAAATAGGTTCGCGGCTTATAAGTATGTGTAGCGGAGTACGTCAACAAATTGGATTTTATGTACAAAGTATGCATTAAAATAAATTCAAAACATGAATTGTCTATAAAAATTTTCGAGCAAATTCATACCATCCGTGATGAAATTTTTTATGGTAAATTCCATCTGAAAAAAAAATAAAAATATACAGATGAAAAAAGCAAAATCTTTTTCTCACTGTTTTTATGTGTATTTTATTTCAGTTTAACGGTAAAAGCAACGCCCCCGTCAATCATAGAGAAAAGGTATGGATTAAAAGACGGAAGTCCAGTTACCGTTATGTTCAGACATAACCAAACAATGTCCATCCAGGCGGATGCTTTTTCAAGTCTTTCCTTTATCTGCCATTATAAAATTGATTTCAGTGTTAGCCCAATAGCTGTTGATCTTATCATGCCGGGCGGTATGATTTGTGCTGCCATCCTCAATTTTTCTGACCACGGAGAAATGGAGTTTTTCGGCTTTTTGGGTACACCCGGACAAGCCCAGCGACCAGCAAATATTGATTCAAATCCCAAAAGACCGGATGCCTTGTATTTGAAGTTAAGCCGAGATATAAAAGTGATTCACCATAAGCCTCTGACTGTATCTCCTCCTAAAGAAGCTAAACTGGCTTTTGAACGAAATAAACGCCTTGGAAGAGGGCTGAATTTAAACGGTCTTCTTGATAATAATTCCGGTGATCTACATCTGTACCCAATACTCGATCAACCCATCAAACTCGAAAAAATAGTACATATTAGGACACTGTTCTCATTAAATAATATGATACGTTGCCTTTCAGTTCAACAATGTGTTTCTTAAATCGACCTTCGTAAAGTCAAACTAAAGGGAACTTCCAAATGTGCCTTTTCTTTTTGGAGAATCATATTCGCTGCCACTTCACCCATCTTCCTGAAATCAGTGGACATAGTGGTGATGCCATCAAAAATAAATTCTTTCCAAGGTGTTTCATTGTACGAGATGATGCCTACATCCCTTCCTATCTGAAGAGAATCTTTTTTAATTTTCGAAAGCAGTACCATAAGATCATCTTCGTTTAGGTTGATGTAAAGCTCCCTAGAACGAATTTCTTCTTTCTCCAAATTGTGAACGATTCGAAAATCGAAGCCATATTCTTGACAAAAGAACTGAAAGCCATTCAGGATTTCTTTAGGGAAGTACTTATAAGACGGTAAGATAATTTTCAGTGTACAGTACTTTGACAGGTGGGGGATTGCTTCCTTGAGTGCGGTGTAAATGTCTCTCTCATAATTTTCATAAACTGCTCCGTATACACCTTTCACATCAGCAATTAACTTGTCTAACAAAATCAGCTTCCCTGCTGGTAATTCGTTGATAATTTCTGCTGCTCGCTGGTCTCCGTTAAGAAGGTGTGGAACGATTACATAATAGTGGTAATCTTCCCTTCGGTTTTGCAACAGTTTTTTAAAAAGTCCGAAATCGTTATTGTAAATCTTGAGCTCAATGACAGCATGTTCACCAAGAGTCGCTACAAAAGCATCATAAATAATTTTATTGTGCCCACTTAAGTTATCAAAGAGCAAAAACACTTTCGGTATTTCTAACTCGTTGGGGCTGATAAAATAACCTTTGCCTGGAAAAGAATCAATCACACCTGCTTTTTTCAGCTGCTCGTAAATCCTTTGCACCGTGCTTCTACTTAAATTGAGCTCATAACTAAAATCGTTTATAGATGGCAGCAGATAATCTTTTTGAAGTGTTCCGTCTTGTACGGCTTTCTTGATACAGTTGATGATCTGCAAGTATTTCGGAGTAGCTGAGTGTTCTTCGAAACGAACAAGTGAGTAAATATTACTCGTTGTGATTTGATTATATAAAGTTGCACTGTGCATTGGTTTTAAACAATTTTAAGTCTAATTAGAAAATCATATCAAATTCTTGTTTTAGTGCTTTAGTATATGCCTGTTTGTTGAACTTATATAAAGTGGGTGACCGGTGACCACCAATACTCCTCTTTTCATCAGTTTTTCGCAGGATTTCCAGCGAAACCAGTTTTTTAACAAAGTTTCGATTGTCTAATTTTTTATTCAAAATAGTTTCATACAGTGCCTGGATTTCAGCAATGGTAAATTTTTGTGGTAATAGATTCATTCCAATTGGTTCGTATTGCAGTTCCCGGCGCATAGTTCTAAGTGCTTCCACAACCATTTGCTGATTGCCTGAAATCATTTGCGGCAAATTTTGTACATCTGCCCATGTCCACACCGAACTAAAAAAATCAATGCGTGGAATAACTTTACTAAACTCTACCAACGCATAGTAACAAATGGTAACAAAGCGCTTGTTAACCATCCAACCTATCTTTTCCGGAATTGGAGCAGGAAGTTTGTTCAGTTCTTCGGTCAATTCAATATCAATAGGTATGCGATCATCGTCACCAAAAGTTTGAAACTGCTTCAGAAACACATTATTTACTCCGGTTCGTTCTACTAATATCCGGGAAGCCGCCTGATGTATTCCTTCATCTTTTTTTACGTGACCACTTGGCAAATACCATTTAGTCAGTTCTTCCTGCTTAATACAAAGTACTTTTAATTGTTTATTGTGATAGCCGAAAACGATACAATTGATTGCCACACCGCACATGTAATCATCTTCCGATGGGATTAGTTGAATTATTTTATTTAATTCCTTTTTTGATAGTAACATTGATTTTCACTTGTTATTATAAAACGATTTTCAATCTCTATTCTGTACTTTTTACCAAATGAACACAGTTGAATACAGTTTATTCATTCAGGAATATTATATTCGCTACATAATGCATTTCGTAAAAAATACTAAATAAATATAAAACAATTCTAACAATAATAATAAGTTTCTGTATGAAAAAAAAAGCTACACAAGCACTTAAACTGCTTATACTATCCTGTTTATTGTGTCTTTCTTTCGCTTCTATTGCCCAACAGAGTATTCACGGTAAAATTTCTGATGACAAAGGAAATCCTGTTTCAGGGGCAACTATTCAAGTGAAAGGAACGAACAGTCATGCCATCACAGATTCAGAAGGAAACTTTACCATAAGTGTTCCGTCTGCAAATTCAAAATTAATAGTAACCAGCGTTGGATTCAAAACACAGGAAGTAAATGTAGATGGTAAAAGCGAACTCACCATTACCTTAAACCAGTCTGCTTCCGAACTGAATCAGGTAATTGTAACAGGTGTTTTCGATAAGCGTAAGCGCATGGATGCTTCCATCGCCAGTACTACCATCAACGCAGAACAGCTTAAAGTACAGGCGCCTGTCAGTGCCGCTGATTTATTGAAAAACGTTCCTGGCGTTTATGTCAATTCTTCCTTTGGGGAAGTACGCAACATTGTTGCTGTGCGGGGAACACCACTTTCCAATACACCGGCTGCCGGGTTAAAATTTATATCTATGCAGGAAGATGGGCTGCCGGTAACGAACGTCTCTGGTAATAATTACGGACCAGATTACTTCCTGCGTGTGGATGCAACGATTGGCCGCGTAGAAGCAGTGCGTGGAGGGTCCGCTACAATTACCGGATCTGATGCGCCAGGAGGATTGTTTAATTATATCTCAAAAACAGGTGGAAGTAAATTTCAGGGAGAAGTTCGTCTTAAATATGGTTTAGAAGGAGACGGCAATTCATATCATAGAGCCGATTTCAATATAGGGGGTCCTATGAGTAAAAATGGAGATTGGACGTACAACATAGGAGGTTTCTACAGAAAAAGCAATGGTGCCCGCTATGCTGGTTATCCGTTAAACAAAGGAGGACAGTTAAAGGGAAACATCGTAAAGAAACTAAAAAACGGAAGTCTGAAAATTTATGGCAAGTATTTGGATGATCGCAATGGTTATTTTGATTTGCTGCCTATTCAAAATTTTGATCATCCTAAAATTGCCCCTGGCTTTAAGAATACCAATACCTTTGCCGGGCCTGGAAATCAGAAATTTGATTTCCAATACTTTCCCGGAGATAAGACCCGTCATTTTGATCCCAAAGATCTGATCCACTCGCAAGAAGGAGCCATCGGTTTAGAATGGCAACAAAGTTTGGGTAAAGGTTGGTCATTCAACAATAATATCAAGTATTCCAGTAAACGTTCCCAGTGGAACATTGTGATGCCGCTTGGGATTCAATCAGCCGATGACTTGATATTTTATTATACGATAGGAGCTTTGGGTAATTTCGGAACTTATAATTTCAATGATCTTACAACAGGGAAACAGGTCTTAACAACAATGCAGACACCCAAAATGGGGCCGAACGGCGAATTTTGGGGGTTTAACTTTAACGTGGTTAATAATAACTTACCAAACTCATATATTCAATCTGCACCAGTATTATTTCAATTAGGACAAGCGCTGGACAACAAAGCGAAGGAAGTCGTAGATCAACTGGTCATCAATAAAAAAGTGGGTAAGTCCTCGTTTACTTTAGGTGCTTATTTTGGTCACTCAGATTTTGATGTGGTGAGAGGATATGGAGGAGTTGAATTTACGACGGTTGAAAACAGGACGCATCCATTGGCAATAACGGCTACTGATTTTGGCGGCAATACCTTTCAATTTACCAATGCACAAGGGTTTGCATCAACAGGCAGCACCTTCACCTGGTACAATCTTTTCAATAACCGATATGATATATTCTTTGGGCAAACGACTCCTATTACTAGCAAGCTGACACTGGATTACGGATTTCGCTCAAACAATTCCCAATTCAAAGGAAATGGAGTTGGCGCCCAACCGGACGCTGCTGCTGCTGCTGCAGGAGGATATGACAAAAATCCGGCAACCGTATATGACAATACAGTAAACGTAAAAAGTGCTCCCTGGTATTTTAATTATAAATTCCATGACTATTCTTTTTCCGGTGCATTGAACTATAAATTTTCAGAAAGACAGGCGATATATGGCCGCTTTTCCAGAGGGCAAAAATCTCTTGATTTAGGTGATGTAATGATACCAACTTCACCAAGTGATGCTATTAATCAGGATTTAGAGCCAATCCAGGTGATGCAGATGGAGGTAGGATTAAAATTTCATACTAACCATCTTACTGGTTTTATTACTCCTTTTTATACGGAAGTTAACCATATTCAATCTTACGCTTTGGCGCAAGATACTAATCAAGCGTATTACTATCCGGCAAATGTGTACAGTAACAACCGGACAATTGGTATTGAACTGGAAGGATATTATGAGATTAATAGCCATCTAAGCATAAGGGCTGTTGGGACTTTTCAAGATGCCAAGGCACCTATTGCCAGGGCTTGGAACCTGGGCAACCTGGGGCGTCAGGACGATAAAATAGTGGAAGCAAAAAATCAGCCTTTAGAATTAACGCCACATGTGATGGCAACTGTTACACCTGCATATAAATTGAACAAGTTTGATGCTTTCTTGTCTTGGAAATACATGGGTAAAAGGCCCGCCAATAGTCTAAAGGCGTTTTACCTGCCAAGCTTCAGTCAGTTTGATCTGGGATTGGGTTACCAGTTTACCAAAAGGATAAGCACTAACCTTAATGTCAACAACCTGTTTAACAGTGCTGGTGTGATGGGCTGGTATCCTCCTGGCGGCTTTCCTAATAACTTAAACGCCGGTGGTTTTACAGCTGAACAAGTGAAGGCAAATCCAAATGACGTTTGGGGTGCCACTACCATTCAGCCCAGAGCATATTATTTGACAATTGCGTACAATTTTTAAAGGTCTAACTAAACGTTTGAAATCTTAAGCTGCAAACAAATCAGCCATTTTCATAAAGCAAGCAATTATTAGCAGAGGTTGTCTCAAATTGACTGAGGCAACCTTTTTCTTATTAAATCAGCGGAAGTAAAACACTATCCAATCACACACCCAAAGCTAGCAGTCGCTTAAGAATTGCACTTCACCAAGCAGCCAATTGCAATTGGAAATTGAAAAGACACCCACCTCTCAGACTTTTTTTAGAAGAATTGCCTACATAAAAGGCAGGGCCACTGCCCTAAGTGCCACGGCCAGAAAATTGGGCGTAAATATAATAGACAATGATTACTCAAAAAATGGCTTACAAACCACCCACCGAATATCTTTTCCTTGACCAAAAAAGAAAATAAAAACTCGAAGAAAGGATAAGGAAAAACATCCATAAATTTGACCTAAAGCCGGCTGACGTTAATTTTGCAACTCCCTGATGATGTGCATAGAAAGAAACATTAGCCAGAATGGTAAAGACAAACTCAACAAGAAAACCTTATGAATATTGAAATAAAAAAACTTTCACCGCAAGACATTGACGACTTTTCTGAACTCATAAGAATTTTTGAAGAAGTCTTTGAAATGGATAATTTCAAAATGCCTGACGAAAAGCATTTGCAAAGTCTTTTGAGTAAGCCTGACTTTTTTACTTTGGTGGCTAAGTATGACAACAAAGTGCTTGGTGGACTAACCGTTTATATTCTTCACCGTTATTTTTCTACAAAACCAATAGCCTACATCTATGATATTGGAGTTATAGCGGACTACCAACGAAAAGGTATTGGGAAAAAACTTATTGCTTACTTGACTAATTATTGCAAAGAAAATGGTTTTGAAGACGCATACGTAGATGCAGAAACTGACGACACACAAGCCGTAAATTTTTATAGAACCACTTCTTTTAATAACGAACTACAAGCAACGCAATTTACCTATTCGTTTGACAAAGCAAACAAGGACAATGGCAAATGATCACCACCGTAAAGAACCACCAGACACTAACAAGGTATCGCCAAAAGCGGTGCTGAACGGCTTCGATTGGACATTTTTGCAAAGTTCATCTGCCGCGGCGGATCTTCGATTGAACTTTTGTGCTTCTATTTCCCAGCCTTCGCAAAGCCCCAAAACCGTTAGCCAATTTTAGGACGACAACGTAACATTAACGAGCAGACATGAAAAGCAATATGAAAAAACTGATAATTACTATTTTCCTTCTGCTAATCGGCATTAGCGGACTTCTATTTTTCAAAAACTACAACCTTCAAAAAGGAATTGCAAAAGCCAATGTGGAATTTGAAAACTATATCCCTGCAAAAATTTTGAACTGGGGGACTGTTGAAAGCGTTTCCATTACTCCTCTTATTGACTGGCACGCTGTTTCGGACAGTTTTAAAACAGAAGCCGGTGTTAGCTATCTGATAAAAACTGATAAGCATACTATACTGTTTGACCTTGGATACAATCCTGAGCAGATAGAACCATCGCCATTACAACAGAACATGGCGAAGCTTGGTATTACCTTAGTCGAAATTGATATGATAGTAATTTCTCATAATCACTTTGACCATGTAGGAGGTAAAAAATGGATGGATGCCAACACGTTTTCATTGGGCAATGTGCAGTCCGAACTTGGTAGGAAAACAATTTACACACCTATTGATATGACTTATCCCGGTCAACACCCTATAACGACACAAATACCCCAAATGCTTGACTCTGGTATTGCCACCATTGGCACTATACCGGCAGAACTCATTATTGGAAAAATAGATGAACAGGCTTTAGCAATCCATATCAAAGGCAAAGGCATATTGCTTGTGGTGGGTTGCAGTCATCAAACCATTCCGAAAATTATTAAGCGAACCAAAGACTTGTTTTCTGAGCCTATTTACGCTATTGTTGGCGGACTACATTTTCCTATTCCCGAAGGAAGACTAAAACTCGTAGGTGGATTAATTGATGCACAAAAAATCGGTTCAGGAAATGGACCATTTGACCAAATGACACAAGAAGATGTAGATGCAAATATTAAGCTCCTGAAAGATTTAGGAATTAAACTGATTGGTGTTGGCGGACACGACAGCAGTGATGAAGTAATTCAACAATTTAAAAAGGAATTTGGGGACGCATACCGCTATGTTAAGGTTGGTAAAAGAATAGACATCTGAATTGATGATCGTGAACATCCACTTCAGAAAACAACGAACCGCTAAACGGGTAGTCAGTGATTAATGGAAGTGTTGTGCTTCTATTTTACATTTGTGCTTGTCGACTGTTTTGTGCTTCGTGATGCCCGCCATCGCCAAGCCTCGAACCGTTAGTGGTCATGCTAATAATCGATAATTCATCAAACCGAAAAAACAGAAATAATGGAAACGAAAATAAAAATAACAACCACGTTTAATTGTTCATTGGAAAGAGCATTCAAATCACCGATGCTATGTGATGTAACGAAAGTTCATACAGGATATGGAATGATGCCAAGAGTAACCCATTGCACGGAAGACGAAAATTGGGGAAAGATAGGTTCAAGTAAAAAAGTATTTGTTGAAAAATCATTAACCCATAAAGGAGGTTTCGGTTCGATTGACAACGTAGTTGAACGTATTGAAGACAAATATTGGAAAATCGAAATTAACCAATTTCAAGTATGGATGTTAGGTTTTTACAAATTTGTTGGGGAGTGGCAGACTACCGAAATAGAAAAAGACAATATCCTAATTGAATACACCTACACACTATATTCAAATAATGTTTTGCTTTATCCTATAAATTGGATATTTACCAAGACATTTTGGAGAAAATATATGAAACAAGCATTGGAAAATGTTAGACAAATCACCATTGACAAGGAACCATATCTATATGCGTAAAAAGCCTGAACCGCTAAAGTGAGTTTGGCAAAATACGGATTCAGTGCTAAATTTGAACATTCGGAATTTTAATAAACATTTGTGCTGTACTGAACATGTATGTTTCTAATTCCGCTTTTACACAAAGCCCCGAAACGCTATAACCTATGGAAGGACGACCGTCAATCCGACACTTCGACCCCTAACTAGACAAAAGCCCACCACACAAGGATTTTTTTACCATCGCTCAATTGGCAGATTCGGCTTTTGCCGACACAGGATTCAACGCTCAGCTGTTCACAAACAATACTATAGGTGCCCTTTCTTCCTGCCTAAAAATTAGATGTTTCATAAATTGTGGGCAAATGAAAAAATAAAAAAGCAGCTACATTGTTGTAACTGCTTCATTATTAATGTGACCCCGTCAGGATTCAAACCTGAAACCTTTTGATCCGTAGTCAAATGCTCTATTCAATTGAGCTACGGGGCCGATTTGTGGACGGCAAAAGTAGGGATTCCTGACTTTAATGCAAAAGGATTTTTGAATTATTTTTTAAACCCTTCAAAATTTTTCACACGACATTTCCATCTCCAGGTTTCTAAAATACCAATATTTGAACCGACACAAAAAACCGCCTGATAAATCAAGCGGTCTAAAAATGGTTCAGCGGCTTTTAAAATGCTCCCGTATCATCACCATCCAAATTAATCTGATAGGAATAAAGTCCACTATACCCGGGATAAATACCTTCTAACTGTACTACGCTACTGCGCATACTTCCTATTACTTTCAGTAGTTCATCTGTATTCTTTACGTCTTGTCCGTTGACAGAGGTAATGACAAATCCTTTTTCCATTCTTGTTCTTTTCAAAGGACCATCCGCACGTATGTTTGTCACCTCAACACCTCCCGCTACCCTGTATTTTGATAACAGTTTTGGATCTGCATTTTTTAAATCTACTCCTAGTTTATCCTGAAGAATATCTGTACTATTGGAAGCCGTAAGCTTACTAGGCGTATCTGTCAAAATAACATCTGAATGAAATTCTTTTCCTCCTCTAAGATAGGTTAATTTTATTTTATCGCCCGGTTGAGAACTTGCTATCTGACCGGAAAGTTGAATCCCTGTAGAAATATCAATGTCATTCACCTTGGTAATGACATCTCCTTTTTTAATCCCTGCTTTGGCTGCCCCACCATCCGCCTGAGTCACATAAACCCCTGCATCTGCCTGAAGTCCTAATCTTTTAAGGAAGCTTTCATTGGCACCCGGCTGGGCATTATAAACTACTCCTATAAATCCTCTTTTTACGGTACCAAACTTCACAATATCATTTACAATCTTTTTTACAATGCTCACCGGAATTGCAAATGAATAACCTGCATAGGTGCCAGTTGGTGCCAGAATTGCAGAATTAATTCCAATCAATTCGCCATTAGTATTGATTAAAGCGCCTCCACTATTGCCAGGGTTCACCGCTGCATCGGTTTGTATAAATGATTCTACCGGTGAAGTGCTTTGCGAACTGTTGATTCCAATACTTCGACCCTTGGCACTCACAATACCAGCAGTAACGGTGGCTTCTAGGGTAAACGGATACCCTACCGCTAATACCCACTGCCCTATCTGAACATCATTCACATTACCATAAACCAAATAAGGAAGATTGTTCGCTTCTATCTTTAATACTGCCAGATCGGTACTTGGATCGCGGCCAACCAATTTAGCATTATACACTTTCTTTCCTTCGTTGAGTGACACTTTAATTTCTGTTACAGGATTTCCTTCCCCATCACTTACTACGTGGTTGTTGGTAACAATATATCCATCCTGACTCACAATGACCCCACTTCCCGATGCTTTTTGCTCAGGCTTTATCTGTGGTCCCATATTTCCGAAAATATCACCAAAGAAATCATTAAATGGATCGTTCCCGTTTCCTCTGCTGTTCGGAATATTATTTGAAATTTTTTGTGCAGGAATTCTTGTCTTTATATGCACCACTGCAGGTATGGCAGAAACAGATGCCTTGGTAAAATCTGTGGGTGATATTACATTTCCTTTTTCATCGGTGAAACTCGCATAGTTCGCTGGCAATTTTCCGTTGATAGGTGTTCCAAAAGATACATCGGATGTCTTGAAAAACTTACCATATATGTAAATGGCGCCGAAAGCTGATAGCACACTTACCAAAACTACCAGCAGTAATTGTTTAAATTTCATAATCTTATTCGGTTTTAATTTGAATGACTCAATAATTATTCCTTTCTCTAACAAAGTAACAAATTGGCAGACTAAATTCATAAAGCCCTAAAAGGGTTTAACAAAGTTTTACTAAAGCTTTCGTACTTCGTTAAGGGCGGGTTAAGGGACCTATTCCTTTCTGGTAATAAAACGACTATTTCTTAACAAATATTGCTCTAAATTCTTTCAGGATGGTTTTACAATTTTTAAATCAGAAGATTATTTTCCCAATGCGATTAACCATTGCATCACATCTACACCATCTGCATAGTCAGTAATTTCTGGCTGTTGAGCTTTGCCAAATGGCACAAAACCTTTGCCCACTATACATTGCACATCATCATTTTCTTTTAGGCTTGCTGCCACCTCATTCACGTGAGAATAATACTCATAATTCAATTGACTCACTGGTGAAAATATATTAGCATCCTCTACAATTAAAAGTGAAGCATTGCTCATATACTTTTTATTGTTCAAAATATGAATTGCCAGGTTATAATCATAATTGTTTTTGAATTTATGATGATCTGCCAGAAAATCATATTTTTTTAGTACATCAATCAATCTGACAAAATCAAAATGCTGAGGTACGTATATTTTAGTAATATTTCTACACCCCATTCCAAAGAACAGATAAATATCATCGGCTAGTAAACTTAATTCTTCATCACTCTCCTCTCCTGTTAAAATAGCTACAGATGTTCTATTTCGTCGGATGATATTTGGATATTTTCCAAAATAATAATCAAAATATCCTGCACTGCTATTGCCCCCTGTAGCAATATAGGCATCACAATTTTTTAGCATTTCGGAAAAACTAAAAAAGCCTTCCAATTCCGGACTCCACTCCAATACCTTTTCAGCCAAGTGCTTTATCAACACGTCATCCTTAGAAGAGACCTTGATAAGACTTTTGTGACCCGCAATAAATACACAAAGAAAATCCTGAAAACCAACCAGAGGTATATTCCCAGCCATGACGATACCTATCGTTTTAGATTCTGAGCGTTCATCATTCAAATCAGGATAAAGCTCGCACCAATTTTGTAAGATATCCTTTTGCAAAAATTTTTGGGCTATATTCCGGATACTTAAATCAATAAATACAGGTTGAAACCATTGGTTTTTTAACTGCGCTTTTTCTTTAGCTATCTGCCATTCTTCGTTATCCTGAAGCATATATTGCCCCAGTTTTGTCATAATATTAATGCGTTGTGATAAATTCATTTTCAATCAGTAATTTTGCCCAGATTATAACAAATATAGTTTCATATCCTAAACAATAAGCTATGGCAATAAAAATAACAGATGAGTGTATTAACTGCGGTGCCTGCGAACCAGAATGTCCTAATAACGCAATTTATGAAGGAGGTGTAGAATGGACCGTATCGGATGGCACTTCGGTAAATGGGAATTTCACCCTAATGAACGGCAATGTGATAGATGCACATTTAAAGAACGAACCTGTTTCAGTAGATACCTATTATATTGTTCCTGATAAATGTACAGAGTGTCAGGGTTTTCATGAAGAGCCTCAATGTGCTTCAGTTTGTCCTGTGGACTGCTGTATTCCGGATGAATTGTATGAAGAAACGGTTGAAGCGCTTTTAGCCAAAAAGGAAAAAATGCACCTTTAAAATATCTGCTAATAATAGCATAAAATTAATTCAATCTCAAATTTGTTTTTACCATTTTTCAACCAATTGGATTTTTAAATAGTCGGGCCACAAAGAGTTTTTAGCACCCTTGTGGCCTGTTTTTTGTAAAACCATAAAACAACTCAATAACATTTTGTAACTGAAATAATGTATAAGAAATTTTTCTCTTAAGAACTTTCTTTTTAAACATTGTCTTCATACAAAATTCCATGTACCTACATTCAAATAATATTTACAAATGAAAAAAAATATTGCATTAGTAACAGGAGGATATTCGGGAGAAGCTGTTGTGGCCTATAAAAGTGCCACTACCATAAATAACAATTTGGACAAAAATAGATATGCTGTTTACAAAATAGACCTCACTAAAGATGGATGGTTTTATAAAGCTGAAGATGGAAGCAGAACACCTGTGGACAAAAACAATTTCACCATTCAATCTGAAGGGGAAACTATTACTTTTGATGCTGTTTTGATTGCCATTCATGGTACACCGGGTGAAGATGGAAAGTTGCAGGGCTATTTCGATATGCTCAACCTGCCCTATACCGGATGTAATGCATCTACTTCTGCCATTACCTTCAATAAAAGCTACACAACCGGTGTGGCTGGAAAAGGAGGCATACATGTAGCCAACTCTGTACTTATGTTCAAACATTCGCCGTTGAATGCAGCCCAGGTTTTGGAAAAGCTTTCTTTACCTCTTTTTGTAAAACCAAATAACGGCGGGTCCAGCATTGGTATGAGCAAAGTGATTAAGGAAGAAGAGTTACAGCCAGCCATTGATAAGGCCTTTAAGGAAGATGATCAGGCGTTGGTGGAGGAAATGATTTCCGGCAGGGAATTCACGATTGGAGTGTATAAGAGTCAGGGAAAAATCATCACCTTGCCCATGACCGAAGTGATAGCAGATGCCAGTAAAGCCTTTTTTGATTTTGAAGCTAAGTATGAGGGCAAATCAACAGAAATTACTCCTGCCCAAGTAGATGAAAACATTGCTGAAAAAATAAGAGCCGCCGCAAAAAAAATATATGCGCTGTTCAATTGCAGGGGTGTGATTCGAATTGATTTTATCTACAATGAATCCAAAGCTGAGCCTTTCATGCTGGAAGTAAATACCATTCCAGGACAAAGTGCAGCCAGCATCGTGCCTCAACAAGTGGCGGCTGCAGGAGGCAACTTAAAAGATTTTTATACATTGCTGGTAGAAGAATGTTTTGTCTAAGCATTATATTTACCAAATAATACTGCGTTGAATGTTTAAGTTTATTACAAGCAAACCATTGTGGATAAATGTTTTTGTGGGTTTATTATTGGCCATTGGACTATTTGTGGGAACTATAAGTTCATTGGAATGGTTTACCAATCATAACGATGCAAAAACGGTACCTGCTATTTTGGGCAAAACATTGCCTGAGGCAGAAAAAATATTAAACGCTGCGGGGTTTGAAGTAGTGGTTCAGGATAGTGTGTATTTTGATACACTGCAACCCATGCAAATTATCAGACAGGTTCCCGATGAACTGGAAGTAGTAAAATCAAGTCGAACAGTATATCTAACCTACAACAGAGCCGTTCCGCCTTTGGTAGAAGTACCCAACATTGTCGGTTATAGTTTTAGAAATGCCTTGATGACATTGGAAAATGCCGGTCTAAAACTGGGAGACACTGCCTACCGTCCGGATTTTGCACGAAATTCGATATTAGAACAATTGTACAACGGCGTGACCATACAACCGGGAGCAAAAGTAAAAATGGGTAGCCGGATAGATCTAGTCATTGGCTCAGAGCTGAGCAACCGTGCTTTCGCTATTCCTTCGCTTATCGGCCTTACTGTAGCCGAAGCCAGAGCATTACTGGAAAGCAAGAATATAATTCTGGCTTCAATCATCCCTACGCCTGATGTAAAAGATACGGCCAGTGCTTTTGTGTACCGACAGAGTCCAGTTAGGTTTGATGATGAAGGAAACCTCATTAGTATCAGAGCCGGCCAGGTGATGGATATTTGGATCAGTACTGCTCCGCCCGTAAAGGACAGTACAACCCACCAGCAGATGGATGTGCCGGACAGCACTGTAAAACATTAAAACAAAAATTACAATCATGAATTCAATAACAGTTCAACAACTTAAAGAAAGACTGGATAATGGCGAAGCTATCAATCTGATCGACTGTCGTGAACCCGCCGAATATGAGGAATACAATATTGGAGGGACCTTGATCCCTTTGGGCAATATTCAGCAAATGGATTTAAGACCTCTGGAAGGTAAGGAAGAAGAGGAAATCATCATCCATTGTCGTAGTGGAAAAAGAAGTGCAGCTGCCTGTCAGTATTTAGACTCCATAGGTTTTAAAAACACCGTAAATGTAGAAGGTGGTGCCATGGCCTGGAAGGATGCCTTTGACAATCAATAATTTTTTTTTGACATAGAGGATTAAAACAAAAATGCAGACCCAATCAGCCTGCATTTTTGTTTTTCATATAATTGAAGTCTATTCAATTTTTTCTGAGATAACTACCCGCCAAACTTGCCAAACCTGCCACCAATCCACCTACCATACCGGTGATGAGTATTAGCAAAAATGGTTGTTCTCCAATGCCAAGCACGCCCCCAATTCTTCCTGCTAATATTCCATTATTAGCGGAATTGATAGTATAAGCCAATACTCCCCACAAGAGAAAGATACCTATGAAACCCGCCAGAAAGGAACGTCCCGGTTTTTGGCCGATAAGTACAGAAACTAAAAAAGCAATGATGGCTATTGCCCACCAAGGTAAATACAATCCGGCGACAAAGGAAAGCAGTGATATGGAAAGTATGGATATAATAAATTTCATGTTTTCATTTTTTGTTGATTAAAAATAATTGGACTGATTGACCTTAGCTTTTTGAAAAACTCATTTTCCATTTCACACGGGAGTCTTTTTGCTCATCGGCTTTCATCATCCATAATGTATTGTATTTACCAGCTGCCCATGTGTCCACCATATTATCATAAAACCTGCTACCCGGATTTCCACTTTGCCCACCTGGAAAAACCCCATAAGCTTTAGTATTGGCAGACAATTGCACCACCATTCGCCAACTGGGTCCATGACTTTTTTTGATGGCATTGATGATGCCACTAGCCCCTCCCACGTTTAAATGTTGTCTGGCAAAAGGTAACAGTTTATCCTTTAACAGGTGATAAATAGTTGGATCTTTAAACTTCGCCCATTCAAGTTTTCCCTCCTTATCAAAAGCTGCCAATGACACAGATGCCTGATTGATGGAGGCAGTAATCTGTACACTCAAGTCTTCGATAGATGGCGTATTCTTATTATCCACAAAACCCAATGCAGTAGAATCGATTTTCAATAATTCCATTAGCGTTTCTTCTTCAGGTAATTCCACATTGGGACCAGCCTTCACCAACTCATCCATCCAGATATTGTTTTGTAAGCTATCCAACCAACATTGATAAACTGTCTGTCCGGTTGAGTTAGGACTACCATAATAATCCCAATCCCGAATCATCTTTACAAATTTCTTTGCATCAGCAGAAAGGGCATCTTCGTTGGTATGAGCCAGAAGGATTGGCACCAGATCATGTGCTGTGATATTGTAATAATTGTTCTGTAAGTCCATCATCTGCTGCACATCGATGCCATTCATATTTCCTAAGAAATGCTCTATTGCTCTGCCTCTGGGTGTGATATAGGAACCTGGAATAAAATAAGGATAGCTGCCATCTACTGGGCGTTGATTGGCACTTTCCAAAAATCCTCTGTCCGGATTGAGTGCATGAGGGTTTTCTAATTGAGGAATATAACCGGGCCATAGATAACTGCTGTCCTGTCCTAGCATAACAAACAAACCCTGTCCCTGCCATCGATCCGGAAATTTCCCTTGTTGCCAAAGGGCAATATCACCAGTTTTGGAGGCAAACACAAAGTTTTGTCCGGGGCACTCAAATGTTTTGATGGCATTGAGATACTGCTCATAATTGAGGGCATGATTCAATTTGAAGAAAGTGGCTCCATCATCTCCGGTATGGTGGGCTGTCCAGCTAACCGCCAACGCCGCCTGATGAGCTACCTGATCGGCATAGGCATTATCATACATTACTGGACCAAACAAAGTATAGGCCACCGTATCATACACCGTTTCGCCACCTTTTACTTTGATGGTTTCTATTCGATGTTGTGCCGGTCGCCAGGCATTATCGAACCAGTACTCCTTGCGTTGGTCATCCTTGAATTTTATGGAATAGTAATCTTTCACATCTCTTTGTGAGTTAGTTACACCCCAGGCAATACTATCATTGAATCCGATGATGACAAATGGCGTACCTGGCAGCGAAACACCATAAGTACTTGTACTGGGAGTGGAGAGTTGCATTTCGTACCAGATAGATGGAAGAGATAATTCCAGATGCGGGTCGTTGCAAAGAATAGGTGCACCGCTGGCAGTTTTGCTTCCTGCCACCACCCAGTTATTACTACCATTATCCTTATCCACCGGATATTTTTCGTTGGCTGCAATCAAACTCTTGTTTTGAAAATATACCGAATCTGCATCTTTAGGAATATTATACTTATGCATCTGTTTGGGAAATATGGAACCTTTAGGAACGATAGGTACCAATGAATCGGGAACCTGAGGATACAACATATTGAACTGTTGCTGCGTTAAAACAGATCGAAGATTGGTATTCACCAGATCACTTTCGGTTCCCGAAGCCAACATCTTTGCCATCATCTTTAGCAACAACATGGATCTTAGGTTTGTCCATTGTTCAGGTTTTATGTTTAGCAATTTATATTCCAATGGCAAATTGCTGGCAGTGAGCGTTTGGATATAAGCATTGATTCCATTGGTATAAGCCGAGTATCGTTTCATTGCTTCCGGGTCTTTTTCCAAAACCTGCATGGTGTTTTCTGCAGCATATCTCATACCCAACCGACGTTGTTCCTTGTCAAAATCAATGGCCACCGGGCCTGCAATTTCACTAGCTCTGCCTTCGGCAACCTTTGTGGAAATATCCATTTGAAACAATCGAAATTTTGCGTGCAGATATCCTTGCACAAAATATAGGTCTTCGTCATTCTCTGCAAACACGTGTGGCACCAGCCTTTCATCGAAATACACATTTGCTTCACCTTTTAGTGCTGGCCATGTCAAGGTTTCATTAAAATCAAAATCCGCAGATTCCGCATTTTGCCAGAAACCCGTTTGTGGGCTTAAAAAACTTCCCAATGGCATAGGCACTTTAGTTCCAATGGGGCGGTTTAAGACAAAGATCAACAGAATAGCCGCTAATGTAGAAAAGCAGAATGGCAACAATCGCATGTTCAATAATTTTACGACGAAAGATAGTTATTTTTTATTGTGAATCAGTAAGGCCCCTATGATTTTGAATCAAATCAATAATGCTGAAAAGCAATCGTCTATAAAATCTATTATTATCTTGACACTAACTGATTGTTGCTGGTAACATACAACCCGATCAATGAACCGGTAAAACCTCCGACTATTTTCGTGGATAGAATATCACCAGATTGGGTTCCACCCAGATTGATGAAATTAATACAGTCCATAGCATAATTATAACTATTCTGGTAGCCCTCGGCTATTACCTGTAAGGATATTTGAGTTATAAGCTCGATGGCTTTTCGATCCAAAATGGGGGTTCTACATTTTTTTGTTTTTTCCAGGATAATATAAAATGATCATTCTTTATTGTGATACCGAAAATATAATTAAATGTTTCGCTTAGATAACAAACCATCCCGACAAAGTCCTTTTCATTGACTGGTCTGTAGGGAAATTTTGTATCGGCTTTAAAGTTCAGATGTTGCTGACGAAAAAATAAAGAAGATAGAGGATCATTTTACTTTAATAAAATAGTTTGCTGTAAAACATTGCTAGTACCTGCCAATTTCACATTCGGTTGTCCTCCTCCGACAGTTATTTGCAACTTTCCTTTCGGGAAAAACAATTTACCTCTGGCATCTGGTAGCATCAGATCATTTTTTGTTAGAACAAATTGAATGGTCTTGCTTTCGCCTGCTTTTAATGGTATTCGCTTAAAGCCTTTCAAAGCAATTTGTGGCGCTTTCAATGATTGACCTTTATACGAAATATACAACTCAACCACTTCTTCCCCATCTCGTTTCCCGGTGTTGGTAACGCTGACAGAAACAGGAATGCTTGATTTACTTTTTATACTGGACGGCAGTTTTAGATTAACATAGTGAAAAGATGTATAACTTAACCCATAACCGAAAGGATATAAAACAGATCCTTTGAAATATCGGTAGGTACGGTTATTCATATCATAATCTTCAAAAGGTGGCAGGTCTTCATCGCTTTTATAAAATGTTACAGGCAATCTTCCTGCAGGGTTATAATCGCCAAATAAAACATCTGCGATGGCAGTGCCTGCCGACTGGCCACCATACCAGGCATTGACAATTGCATCCACCTGATTAGACTCCCATGGAGTGGCAATAGCACTTCCGGTCATCATGACAAAAACAAGGGGCTTGCCTGTTTTCTTCAATGCCTTCATTAAGGATGTTTGAACAGTTGGCAAGAGTATCGAAGTTCTATCTCCCCCATTAAAACCCGGATAATTCACGGGCATCTCCTCTCCTTCCAACTGCGGAGAAATTCCACCTACAAATACAATTGCATCTGCCTCTTTAACCCGATTGGCCAATGATTCAAAATTTGTTTTTTCAAAGTTGCCAATGCTTAAGCGCACATTACCCTTCCAGCCGCCTTGCCAGTATTCTACTTTCAGTTTATACACTGAGTCCTTAGACACATACATCTTATGGGTACCTGCGCCCCATCTATTTTTATCCCAGTCATCCAAGATTAATTGATCATTGATGAAAAACCTATATCCATCATCTGCTTCCAGTTCAAAAGTGATTTCACCACTTTTCACAGGTTGATAATTTGTAATATAGGTAGCTGAAAAATCATTACCAGGCAGGCTACCATGCACCAATTCACCCTCCTGCCAAAAATTGTTCAACTCAGATTCCTGCACCACCAAAGGAGATCCGGTAAGGTCTTTTGTTTTAAAATATGCGGCTCTGAATCCAGGTTTGCCATCATAAGAAAACTGTTCCTTAGCATTCGACAACTGCAATAACGTATCGTTAGTAAAATTGATGGCTTGTTCATATACCACCTGCACTTCGTTTCCAAGCTTTGCTTTGATACCATCTAGTGCCGTTATTATTTTGGAAGGAATGCCATTATAGTTGCCCAGCACGGCAATACTATTATTGGCATTGGGTCCAATGACGGCAATTTTTTTAATCTTCTTACTTAATGGCAATGTATTGTTTTGATTTTTCAACAACACGATGGATTGCTGAGCCATTTTTAAAGCATGTGCCTGATGCGGTTCACTTTCAATGATCGACGCTGGAGTTTGTGCAAACTTCACCATTGTAGTAGGATCAAACATTCCTAATCGCATCCGAATCATAAACAGTCGCTTCAGGGAAACATCAATCTGAGATTCGGCCATCTTTCCAGATTTTACTGCATTAGTTAGGGTGACATAAACACTATTACCACATTCCACATCGGTGCCGTTAATGAGTGCATCCACTGCCGCTAACTCAGCGGTAGCATGAGTTTTATGATATTTTACAAAATCGTCTATGCCCCAGCAATCGGAGGTTACATAACCTTTAAAATCCCATTGCCTGCGTAGTATATCCACCATCAGTTCATTATTACCACAACAGGGATCTTTTCTAAAGGCATTATAGGCGCACATCACTCCTGCTACTTTTGCATTAACGATCAATTCACGAAAAGCAGGCAAATAGGTATCCCATAAGTCATAATTACTTACATCCACATCAAAGGAATGTCTGGCCGGTTCGGGTCCACTATGTACCGCATAGTGTTTGGCACAGGCCGCTGCTTTCAAGTATTTCGGATCCTCTCCTTGCAGTCCTCGTACAAAAGCCTTACCTAGCATGGCCGTGAGATAAGGATCTTCTCCGTAGGTTTCCTGTCCCCGACCCCATCTGGGATCCCGAAAAATATTTATGTTCGGAGTCCAGTAGGTCAATCCTAAATAACGATCGGCACTTTTTCCATCTTGTATGGCTATGTTATGTATCGCTCTTCCTTCTAGGGCACTCTGATCGGCCATGGTGTAAAGGGAGTTCGTATCCCAGGTAGCAGCCATCCCAATAGCCTGTGGATATACAGTAGTTTTATTAGGAGTTCTTGCCACGCCATGAAGCACTTCGTTCCACCAGTCATAACCAGGTATCGCCAATCGTGGAATAGCTGGTGCATGATTCAACATTTGAGCCACTTTTTCTTCCAAGGTTAATCGGCTTACTAAATCATTGACTCTATGCTCAAAACTTAGTGCAGGGTTCCAGAAAGGCAATTGACTTTTGTCCACCTGCGCCTGAAGAAAGTGACTGGAAAAAACAAAAACTAGAAGCAATATTTTTTTATTCATAGCAAAGGTTTTAGAATTTTATTTTACACGGATTATGGCAATACATTTAGTTCATTATATGGATCAATTGTTTTAATCAGTCCATCATCATCATGTTCTTTCTTCACTCTTTTGATGCTCCTGAAAGGCGTGACACCGCGGCTCAGGCTGCTATCATGATAAAAAAGGTGCCATCCATTTCTAAATGATACTGTGGAATAATCTGTAGTCTATCTAACTACAGGATTTAAGATTCTTCCCTTGTAGGCAAAAGGACCAACGGGCGTATCATTATTGGTTACACCAATTCGAAAAATACCTGAAAAATCTTTTGCGGGAAAAAACAAATAATACTTTCTATTTTTATCATGGGCATCAGGTGTGCACATTTGCTTTTCGACCCAGACCACTTCTTGCTCACTCAATGCCACTCCATAATCCACTGCTTGGGCGACCGGGTGATCCATCGAAATGATATGATAATCCTCCATTGCAAAATGGCTACCTAAATCATCAAAAGCATCTCCAGCATCATTGTCGTGCGATGGATAGATACATATCTTATCATTGAATACTTGTGCCGATGGAACTGCTGTGTAGATATGTTTCACTAATGGTTGAGAAACTGCCTTGGTATTCAGTTTATCAAAGTTGATATGTTGTGTACTTTCTTCCGGCATAGTTATTACTTGTGAAAGTTGAAAGATTAATTTGATGTATTTTATCGAACTTTTATTGTAAAGAAGTATATCTCAAATAATACAATGAAAACATCATTAAAAAATTATCCACTAAGAAAGATTTTTTTTAAACGATACATCAGGCTGTAATTATTGTCCTGAGGACACTTTGGATTTTATTGAGGACTCTCTAACAATCAGATCGGAATTGATGATAATCGTGCTTATTTGACCAAGTTTACTTACCCCTGTTAAGTGATTAATCAGCGTTCGGGCCGCCACTTCCCCCATTTCAGAACCAGGATAATCAATAGTCGTCAAGGAAGGCTCTATTAGATGAGAAATAGCATCGTTGTTGAAACCCACCACAGCAATATCTTCCGGCACTGAAACATTCAGGCTTTTTAGTTCTTTTATAAAAGTAGCAGCCACAAAATCGTTTGTGATAAACACACCATCTGGCATTGGCTTCATTTTAGAGATTTTTCTAGCTGCATCAATGCCTGCTTTTTCGCTAAGGTTATCTACAATCAGCATTTTTTCATCGAAGGTCAATCCATTCTCTTCTAGAGCATCCTTACATCCTCTATACCGATCCCGATACACATTCCTGGAAAGATTGGATGTGAGATGTGCAATTCGTTTACATCCCTGATCAATTAAATGTTTGGTAGCTTGAAACCCACATTTATAGTTATCAATCACTACGACCGTATTGCCATTATTCCTTTCTACCCGGTCGAAAAAAACCACTGGCACTCCCTTGTCGGAAAACAGCTTAAAGTGATCGTAATTCTTTGTATCAAATGAAAGGGAGGCAATTAGTCCGTCCACTCGTTTATTAAAAAGATTTCGAGCATTGGACACTTCTTTCTCATAGGATTCTGAAGAGTGAGCAATAATCAAATCATAGCCTGCTTCAGTAGTTATTTTTTCGATTCCCGAAAGAACTGAGGTACTGAAATTACTATTAAGCTCATGAATCAAAAACCCAATGGTTCTGGTTTCCTGTGTACGAAGATTGCGTGCAAAAAGATTGGTTCGATACCCCATTTTATCTGCCAGATCATATACTTTCTTTCTTGTTTTTTTACTGACGACAGGGTCATCCTTTAAAGCCCTGCTTACGGTAGCAACTGAAATATTCAGTTCTCTGGCTAAATCATAAATGGTAACATCTTTTTCTTTTGGCATACAATGAAATTGAGATTTGTAAAAATAATTAAAAATGTAATCGGTTTAAATAATAATTAAAAAATAATATTTAAACACGTGAGTTACGCAAAGATTAAAATATTGAACATTCAAAAACGCTCTGCCATTCAATATACCTTAACAATAATTCTCAAAACATCCTATTTAACTTTATCCTTTTCTACATTCGTTAATTTTAATAGAGTTAAGAGACTGTAGGCAACCTGGTTCCTGAAGCGATGAACCGCATTGATTTTAAGGTTTTGGGACTAGGAGAAATTGTTGCCACTGACACTGGACATCTAGCCGATAAGGAATCCTTTACTTCCCCTTCCAGAAAAGCATTTAATGGATTGGTTTTACTAATCATTAAGGCCAGCGGAAAAGGAGGCCTTGAAATCAAAGCCAGTTCGAAAGACCTGAATACCGCTGTTTTAAAAATAAAGGCCCAATAAATTGAGCCTCTTGTGAAATCCAACCTAAAAAAATGAAATATTATTCAATTCTGTTTATTTTATCAGTCAGTATATTTTTCCAGTCTTCATACAACACGTTATACCTTTCAGCCTGTTTAGGTTGAATGGTAATAAGCGGTTTCACGTTGGAAAAAGCCTCATTCATATTTTGAAAATATCCAGAGCCAATACCTGCACCCAATGCAGCACCTACACTTCCATCGCAATCATAAAGCTCAACGGGAATATTGGTAACATTCACAAATGCTTCAGTAAATACAGGGCTCAAAAACATGTTAGCCCTACCAGCACGAATGATAGCCGGGTGCATACCATTGCTACGCATGATGTCCAAGCCATATCGAAAAGCAAAAGCAATTCCTTCCTGAGAGGCTCTTACAATATGTGCGGTGGAATGTTTGTTAAGGTCAATATTTTCTACATGAGCACCTGCAATTTTATTATTTAGAATGCGCTCTGCCCCATTTCCAAAAGGCAATACAAACAAGCCCTCGCTTCCTGGCTCCACATTGGATGCCATTTCGTTCATATCAGCATAGGAAGTATTACCCGTCAGGTTTTTTATCCATCGGTTTAAAATTCCGGTTCCGTTGATACAAAGTAACACCCCTACCCTGGTGGCCTCCGGGCTATGATTGACATGAGCAAAACTATTTACTCTACTTTGCGGATCAAAAGTAGGCTGATCACTCACTCCATAGATCACCCCCGAAGTTCCGGCTGTAGCTGCTACGTCACCAGGCTGCATCACGTTTAGAGAGAGAGCATTATTAGGCTGATCTCCTGCTTTATACGTTACACCAATTCCTTCCTGGAAGGAAAGTTCTTCTGCCACTTGTTTGGATATAATACCGTGATTCGAAAAAACCTCTTGTACATCTGGAATGATGCTTTGGTCAAAACCATAGAAATCCATGAGTGTTGTAGCAATGGAATTGGTTTTAAAATTCCATAATACGGCCTCGGACAATGCAGACGATGAGGTGGTCACTTTGCCTGTGAGCTTATAAGCTATATAATCTCCAGGCAGCATGATCTTATCAATTTGTGCAAAAAGTTCGGGTTCGTTTTCTTTAACCCAGGCTAATTTGGATGCTGTAAAATTTCCGGGAGAATTTAAAAGGGTTTGCAGGCAATGATGCTCGCCCAGACTTTCAAAAGCATGTTGACCAAAGGGTACTGCACGACTGTCGCACCAGATAATACTGTTTCGTAAAACATGGTCCACTTTGTCCAACATCACCAGACCATGCATTTGGTAAGAAATGCCAATGGCACCAATGTCCCGGCTATTGTATTTTCCGGTTTGATGCACCAGTGCGATAGCGGCTTTTACATCCATCCACCAACGTTCTGGGGACTGCTCGGCCCAACCTGGCTTTGGAGAAATGATTTCTCTCTCTGCCTCCGGAAACTGGGCTGATGCGATGGTTTGTTGTGTGGCAGCATCCACCACAGATACCTTAATGGAAGAAGTGCCTACATCTATGCCTAATAGTAACATGGTTTAAATCGAATTATAAAAATCTCCAAAATCTTTAGAAGAACATACTGATACCCTATAGTCGGGACAATGAACTGAGTCCTAAATTTGGGATAAACTGTAAAAAAAAACGTTGCATTAATATGCTGAATCTGGTAACCTAAAAATATTAAATATACCTGTTAATGATATTTTCCAAATACTCTTGTTTGCCGCTGATGGATTTGGGTTCGCCATTTTCGATGGCAAAAGCACGCAGCTCTTCCAGTGAAAGTTTGCCTTCTTCAAATGCTTTACCACGGCCAGAATCGAAAGAAGCATAACGCTCTTTGCGTAATTGTTTGTACTCAGATTTTTGAAGGATGGCATCGGCTGTGATCAAGGCTCTTGCGAAACAATCCATACCGCCGATGTGGGCATAAAACAAATCGAGTGGATCGGTGGAACTGCGACGAATTTTTGCATCGAAGTTGATGCCTCCCCCCTGCAAACCACCTGCTTCCAGAAAAATGAGCATAGCTTCTGTAAGTTCGTTCAGATTATTAGGGAACTGATCGGTATCCCATCCGTTTTGATAGTCTCCCCGATTGGCATCCATAGAACCCAACATATTGGTATCGGCGGCTACCTGTAGTTCGTGCTGAAACGTATGCCCAGCCAGGGTTGCGTGGTTTACTTCGATATTGATTTTGAAATCATCCATCAAATTCCACTGACGTAAAAAGCCAATCACCGTTTCGCTATCGAAATCATATTGATGCTTGGTTGGTTCCATGGGTTTGGGTTCGATGAAGAAAGTACCTTTGAAACCGTTCTTGCGGGCATAGTCTTTTGCAGTATGTAAGAAGCGGGCGAGATGCTCTTTTTCGCGCTTCATATCGGTATTTAGCAAACTCATGTAACCTTCTCTACCACCCCAGAACACATAACCAGATCCATCTAATTCAATGGTGGCATCAATGGCTGCTTTTACTTGCGCTGCGGCATGAGAGAGCACATGAAAATCAGGATTGGTGGATGCACCATTCATGTAGCGTGGGTTAGAAAAAACATTGGCAGTACCCCAGAGCAATTTTACGCCGCTTGCTTTTTGCTTTTCTTTGGCATAAGCCACCAGGGATTGCAGTCTTTTATCATTTTCGTTCACATCAGTTCCATAGTCCACTATGTCCACATCATGAAAACAATAAAACGGCAGGTTCATTTTTGTGAAAAACTCAAACGCTGCATCCATCTTGTCTTTGGCACGGGCCACAGGATCTGCTTTATCATTCCAGGCAAAAGAGTGTGTTCCCGGACCAAAAGGATCATTGCCATCGTTGCAGAAAGAATGCCAGTAAGCACAGGCAAACCGAAGATGTTCTTTCAGGGTTTTTCCAGCGATCACTCTGTTTTCATCGTACCATCGAAAAGCCAGCGGGTTATCTGTTTCAAGCCCTTCAAACTTAATTTGAGGAATACCTTTGAAGTATTCTGTTTCACCTAACAATACACTCATTGTATTTAATTTTATTAATTATTTAAATCGGACATCTCGTTATTACTTCATATAGAATGCAAGTAAGGAGCGAAAAAGTTGATGTTATCCATCATTTGATCGCTTTTGAAACGCAAATATATAAAAATGTAACCGTTTACAATTTTAATTTTAAACAAGCCCTTTTAATGCCTGAAGTACTGTCGAGTAGGCTGTCATTTTCGTATAATCTGCATTAAAGATCAATGGAAAGTCTTTCCTGTCATTGTATAGCCAACTGGTATTGTCCGTCAATCCTCAGATGGTTATTCCTGATTTATGAGCAGCAGGAACATGCTTCAAGTAGGCCTGAATGATAAATTTATTCCTATCCGCCTGGTAAAATATCAACCTAAATGGCCCGCTTCAGCTTTTGTCACCACGAAATCCGGGCATGCTTTATCAATGGTCATCAGCAAATTTTAGGCGTTGTTTCCGAAAGAATTCAACGGTTCCCTTTTCTCTGAAAAAGTAATATCGATCATGCATCAAAATATTTTGGTAAATGATGGGTAGAAACCTATCCAGATTTCTTTTCAATCCTCCTTCCCGATTTTAAAACAGCCCCATATTTTTCAATAAAAATTGAATTTGTCTACCCCGTGTGTAGCACAGACAAAGAAAGTCTCAGGTAAAAAATAGGTATATTGCCAAAAAATAGTATGCAAAAAATGAATTGTAAAAAATTGTACTTGTTGATTTTACTGCCTATTCTTTTCCTGAACCTACAGGCTCAAAATTTTAAAGTGGCCACTTATAATGTCAGGCTTTATAACAAGTCCGATGAAGGTAATCTGTGGGAAGAAAGAAAAGCCGCATTAACCAGTTTGATTCGGTATCATGATTGGGATGTATTTGGCACACAGGAAGGATTTGCCCACCAGTTGAACGATATAACCGACATACTTCCCGAATATAACCGGTACGGAAAGGGTCGTGATGATGGCAAAGAGAAAGGAGAACATTCTGCAGTGTATTTCAAGAAAGATAAATTTCAATTACTTGACTCCGGCGATTTCTGGCTGTCTGAAACTCCGGAAAAACCAGGACTTGGATGGGATGCCACCTGCTGCAATCGCATCTGTAGTTGGGTGTTTCTAAAAGATAAAAAATCCAAGAAACAATTTTATTTTTTTAGTGTTCATTATGATCATCAGGGCAAGATTGCCCGTAGAGAAAGTTCAAAACTGATGTTGGCTAAAATAAAGGAAATTGCAAAGAACATGCCAGTGATACTGGTGGGTGATTTCAATGCAGACAGAGACTCTGAGCCTTATAAGATATTAGCAACTTCTACTAGCATTCGGGATAGCTACAATGAAGTGACACATCCATACGAAAACAATACATCCTTTAACAATTTTGGAAAATCGGTTGCAGGTAACAATGTCATTGATCACATTTTTATAACCAGACAATGGAAGGCATCTAAATGGGGCATTCTCACAGATACCTACCATGGGAAATATCCATCTGATCATTTTCCGGTAGAGGCAGTGTTGGAAATTATTAAAAAAAAGTAACCAGCTAGGGCAAGTGTATATTAAATAATAATATGGTTAGCAAACATATTTCAACAATAATCTTTACATCCCCATCTGTTGCAACAACACGCCCACCTGCTGATTGCCAGGATACAGACGTTTTAATGTCTGGGCATAGGGTATTGCTTTGTCAGCCTTGTTCTCCTGAAGATATAATATGCAGATAGCATAATTAATCTCCATATCGTTGGGCGCAAGCTGCCATGCTTTTAAATACTGTTGCTCGGCGGAGCTGTATTCTTTTCTCTGTTGCAGGAGAATGGCATAGTTATAATATACTCTTGGATTGACTGACTTTAGTGCAATGGCTTTTTTGAGATTGGATTCCACATTTTTGGGATCATTCATTTCGTTGTACAACAAAGCCAGATTGAAATAAATTCGATCATTCTTATCATCCACTTTTAAAGCATCCTGCAATATCTGCAAGGCTTTATCGTTCTTGCCTTCCAGATTATACACAGTGGCTAAATTCAATCGGGCATAATTTATTTGATTGTCTTTTTGCAATCCCCGCAAGTAAAACTTTTCGGCCGATTCATAATTTGCCAATTTATAATAATAGTCTGCTACCATGATACTGCCTGATGCAAAATCGGACTGATACAGGGTATAGTCATTTAGTTCACTAGCAGCTTTGGTATAGGATTCTCCCAGCCCGTTTACCAACTGTGGACTATTTATACTGATCAGCAGATTGGCTACCGCAATTCTTACCGCCCTCACCGGGTCTTTCAGCATTGGGGTAACAGCGGCCAGCCATCCAGAAGAAGAAAAACTTACCAACCCAGAGACTGCCCTATAGCGCACTTGTGCATCCTTGTTGTCTAATTGCTTCAATAAGTTTTGCAAACTCACATCATCTGGTATGGAAGAAATATACTGTATGGCAGTAGCCTGAATGATAGAAGGTGTAGCGGTATCCTTTAATAGCCGGATCAGATGTGACTGGGCAGCCTGATCCAATTTGCTACCAGGTATCAGGTCTTCGGCAAAATGATAGGCTCTCTTGTTCCCATACCATTTGACAATGGCATCGCTCGCCCATTGTGCTGACTTGTTCTTGTGGCAATTGTTGCAGGCATTGGGTGTTCCATATTTGGCCGAAAGATCCGGACGGGGCACTCTGAAAATATGATCATGCCGCAAATCGTTGCCCATATAGTATTTGGAAGGCATGTGGCAGTTTTTGCATTGCGCACCTTCTGTGCCCACAGCATGAAAAGTATGCGCAGGCATATCATACTTTTTATTTGAATGGCATTGATTACAAACTCCATTTCCGGCTATCAAAAGTTTTCCGGAGTGGGGGTTGTGACAGTTGCTGCATTTGACACCATGTCGGTACATTTTACTTTGCAAAAAAGAAGCATACGTAAAGTCTTCATCATTCATTTGCCCATCGGCATAATAAAACTCAGTGGAAGGAATTTCAGGAATATAATTGTCCAGAATGTCATTGGAGTGTAGCAGATTGACACTGATGGTTCCCTTGCGGGCATGGCAGGGAAAACAGGTAATCATCTCGGCTTGTTGGGTACTGTTTTTAGTCATCATCAGATAGGAACCCGCCTGTCTATCTCCGTTTTTGTAGTCCGAACTTTTGACAAAGTTCACATGCCCGGATGCAGGCCCATGGCAGCTTTCGCAACTTACCGACAGCTGACTGAATGTGGTTTGGTAGCTATCGGTTTCTATATCATAATTTTTCTTATAGTTGGTGGTATGGCATTCGCCACACATAGTATTCCAGTTTTGGGCATTGCCGGTCCAGTGCAACCAGTCACCGGCAGGAATTTTTTGACCGGGGTATTGATGAAACCATTTTTTGTTTTTACTGTCCCAGCTTTGGCGGGTCACCTGCATTTTACCTTTCTCGAAAGCGATCAGATATTGTTGTAGTGGGTAATGACCAAAAGTGTATTTTATTTCAAAGTCGTGATACCTGCCATCTGCACCCTGGGTATTGATAAAGTATTTCCCCTCTTTCTTAAAAAAACGGCTGGTAACACCATCAGCAGTATAGGTTTGATTATCAAAATCACCTAGTACCGTGGAGTCATTGGCTACAGCCATGGCTTTTGCATGATCAGAACCTTTCCACGCTGCATGTTCCTTTGCATGACAACTCTGACAGGAAGTATCGCCCACAAATTCACTTTTCACAAGCTCCTTGTTTTGATCGGTACTGGTGCATTGTGTCAAAAACAACCCTACAATAATGAACAAAACAAGTGCCAGCACAACCTGTATGGATCTTGCTTTAAACAATTTTTTGATATTCACCCAGCGTGTATTCATATTAATTGTTTCAACAAAAAAGCCATCTTCTTTTTGCTGAATTTTCTGATTTGTTTTCCCCTTGATTTGAAAAATCCAAATGTAACAAATGAAGGGAAGTAATGGGAATAATAAATAGGTCGGTATAATTTTTTCTCGATTTGCAAATGGCCAAAATGGCCATGCAGTGCAGGAGAAATTCGTAGGTAGCCGCGTAATTTGTTTTGCAAAAGAGTTTCGACCAGAACGCCTGGTGCTATTCCAATTCTTTAAAAACTGAGGACTCATCCCAATCAATATTAAAAATCGGGTTACTTTTTTGTTATTGATATTGTTTTTTCTACAAAAGTGATGGACAAATTACTACGTAAAGTAGGTAGGATGCCATATCATTGGGACGATGAACCGAGCGTGGCAATATTGATACCATGTGTTTATTGCTAACACCATAATTCCTGTTCTGCATCCAAATGAAAAGTAAAGATTGTTTAGGTTGATTCATAAAATATAGGCTATCATTGCGGATAAAAATTTGGTACGGTGTGGCCAAAAAATATTTTTGGGGATGGAGGCAGGCTTTTACTAAATAAAAATAAATTCTTTACGGATGAAAATATTTGTTACGGGTGCTAATGGGTTTGTTGGCAGTTATGTGGTGAATGAATTGTTGATGCATGGACACGAGGTTTTTGCTTCTTCCCGCACGGGCGATCTGTCTGGTTTCAACGCCAACAAAAACTATCGTTTTATTCAGGTGGATTTTACTGACCCGTATTCCCTGCAAGATGCGTTTGAATTTGTGCAACCCGAAGTGGTCGTGCATTGCGGAGCCATGAGCAAACCGGACGAATGCGAATTGAAACAGGCGGAAGCTTTTGATACCAATGTTTTCGGCACAGTACAGTTGTTGCTAAATGCGGAGGAATACAAATCATTTTTTGTGTTTCTGTCTTCCGATTTTATTTTTAATGGTCAGACTGGCATGCATACAGAAGAAGCGGTGGCGGATCCGATTAGTTATTATGGAAAAACCAAGGTACAGTCAGAGGAAGCTGTGATGGAGTATGAGCATGGATGGGCGATTGTGCGTACTGTATTTGTGTATGGCAAACCTTTTTATGGCAGAGACAGCTTCATCACACTGATAGAAAAAAAACTTAGGAACCAAGAATCTTTTAGCATTGTGAATGATCAGGAGCGCATGCCCACTCATGCCAGCGATTTGGCAAGGGGAATTGAAAGTATCATTGAAAAAAAGGCAAAAGGGATTTTCAATCTTTGTGGTAAAAACATTTTAACTCCTTACGAAATGGCAATGGCAACCGCCGACTATCTGGATATTAAAGACCATCATTTAACGGCTGTTTCAACAAAGGAACTCCATGAGGTTGCCGAACGCCCATTGAAAAGTGGTCTGTGTATAGATAAGGCAAGAAAAGAGTTAGGCTATGAGCCTATGAGTTTTGAAGAAGGGTTGAAAAGGACTCTTAGTTAGTCCTCTTTTCGAAACCGCTTCTCCCCTGCTGTGATGGCTACTTTCAACCAATTCTCCTGAGGGGGTACTGGACAACTATACAGACCTGAAACATAGGCACAGTAAGGATTATAGGCTTTGTTGAAATCTATGACCAGCTTTTTGTTACTTATTTCTGATTGAACCAAATCGATATATCTTCCAGTTTCGTAGGTCTGGTCGCCAGTAGTCGCATCCATGAATGGTAGAAAAAGTGCATCCTGGTATTTTGGATTTTGCAAAAGGCTCTGCAACTGATAAACATAGAGAACCTGAGGGCTTCCATCAATCAAAAAACTAAGTTTCCCAAATTTCCTATATTGTTTTGTTTTGCCACTGGAGGTAGGAATGCTCATCCAAGAAGCATCAAGTATAGGCTCAAATTTTGCCATTACCCTAAAATTTTCATTGATGGGAAAGAATTGCATCTTTTGCTTATCAGCTGCTGTCACTACCTCATGGTTGGTCACATATTCTGATAGATACTTTTGCATACTATCCAGATAACTCATTTGAGAATGACCGATACAAGAGGTAAATAGAAGCGTAATTATAAGAACAATCTTCATAATTCTTCTTCCCTTTTAGCTGGTAAAAATATTTCTGCCATCATGCACCTGGCACTGCCTCCGCCATTTTTTTCGATGGTTTTTAGGGGTGCATGAATGATTGGATTGAAGGACTGAAGCATTTGCACCTGATCTTCTGACAGGCTATTAAATGCCTCTGTGGACATCACCAGGAAAGGCGCTCCCTGATTGTTTTTTACTTGTAGCATATTGCCAGCAAAATGATGCATTTGGTCCAGACTAATGTAAACAACCGATTTTCCAGTTTCCTCAAATTTTTCCAACATCATTCGTTTTTGAAAGTCCTCCTTAATAGCATCCATACAAATCACTACATAATCCTCAGCCAGGCACATCATCACATTGGTATGATAAATATCTTTCCCATGCTCATCCACTGCATTAAACAAAACCGGTCGGTATCCCATGGCATCACAAAAATCGTAGATGACGGTAGGGCTAGTTCTTGGAGACAGACAGGCATAAGTCAGGTAATTGTCCCTGTCCAAAATCAGGCTTCCGGTTCCTTCCAAATATAGTTGTTGATGCTCGTAGTCGGTCAGGTTGATCGTGGTGCGGATAAAGTACTGATCACTCAGTTTTTCAATCACCTGTTTATCGCGTTCCAATCTTCTGTTGTTGGCAAACATAGGATACAATACAATAGTACCATCTTTATGAAATGAAACCCAATTGTTGGGAAAAATAGAATCCGGGGTATGTGGTGTTCCTGTATCCTGAATCACTTCTACCTTAATATTATTGTTGCGAAGTAGTTGCACAAAATTATCAAATTCGTTCAGGGCTTCTTCCTGAACATGATCTGGAATAGTCTTGTGCTGAAAAGCATTATTGACCGCCGTTTGAGGGTTGAAGGCAAAGGCCACAGGACGAATCATGAGTATGTGAGATGTAATCATAATGAAGGACGATTGATTGTTTATAGACTTTTGATATCGTTATTTTGCTATATTTCTTCTCGTTGTAAAGGCATGCTCATACAATGAAAACCACCTCTGGCTCGCGACAGTTCTGCCGAAGGCATCATGATAAAAGTATTGTTGATCTCCTCCACCTTTTTTTCACCCGATTCCAATTGCTTCAAAAGATCTTTCACTTCCACTATGTCGAATCCTGCCTTTGAAAATGCAAGTAGGGTCTTATCGTTTCTGTCGTACCCCATCACCACGCCATCCTTGATAGCAAGCAGATTGCAGCTATCCGTCCATTGTTCCCGCACATCAAATGGAAATTCATTGTTACCGGAATAAATGAACTTCACGTTCCCTTCGCAACCTAAATCGTTTTTACTGACATCCATCAAAAGGTCTTCCAAATTATCAAAATAAACCGGATTAGACACATTGTTTTTATGAAACTGAATGACACTAATGACCTCGTCCCGTTTTCGAGTTTCCAATGCTTTTTGAATTTCGTTCACATCCTCTTTTTTAATATGCTTTTTGGAGAAAATGCCTAACAGCACCCAAGTATTTTTCTTTACCTGAGTAAAGATGGTGTCAATATGCATGTAGTCTCGTTTCTTCGGAATTTTTACTACTGATACTTTTTCCACTACATTTTTTTCAAACAAAATCTCTATCGTCAGGTGTGCTGCTTCCAGGGATGTGCGTTCACTCACGCCAATTAATACATGATTTGGACTCACTACCATCACATCTCCACCTTCAAGCGTAACTCGCTTTTCTTCTGAGTCGGATGGCAACAAAAAATAGGGCAAAGTTTCGGGAAGCTCAATTATTTTTTTTTGATATTGCTTAAACACCGGGTGGTTGTAGAAAATGTACTTCATCAACAAGGCTTCCCGCATCCTGGCTTGTTTGGCCGGCTTGTTCAGCAGGATAAAATCATTGATGACAATGCCAATATCCCGTGTAAAAATAAAATTAGGCACAGGTGGAAAAAGCATTTCTTTATCCTTCAGGGTACCTGTAATAAATACATTGGTAAGTTCTACCGGAGAAAAGGTCATCAGCAATTCCTGAATCTCATAACTACAGTTTTCAATGGCGCAAACAGAGGCAATCAATCGTGCTTTTATGTTAGTATCGCTCAGGATATCAGTCAACAGGCATTCTATTTCAATCACTTTGTCAGAATGGTGAAACTGATTATCCGAAGGTTTGAAAAAACCAAAATCATTTTCTTTGTCATCAATTTCTGCAAGTCGTCCTTTTATCTTTTGAGGATCTAAAAAATAAAGTAGCAACTTGATGTAGTAGTCATACTCTTTTCGTCGAATGGTGTTCAGATGAACAATATCTTCAAAAAGCCAATCCTGAGCTTTGGAAGGCACAACCTTTCCCAAACCACTGTCAGGACTATGCACTAACAAACTTTTTAAGCTCCCTATTTCTGAGCTTACCTTTAACTTTAAAGAAGGCATATAGAATATTTTTATAGCAATCAATTCAAAAAGCAATATCCAAAACCGGCCTCAAACATAAGGTTTTATTCTCAGCACATCACTAATTTACTTAGCTTGCACGATTAATGCGAAAATCTTTTTTACAACTACATCTGGCAGTATTTTTAGCCGGATTCACTGGTGTGTTAGGCCGATTAATCACTCTAAACGAAGGATTGATTGTGTGGTACCGACTCCTCATTACGGCTGCTACACTTTGGGTAATTTATCTGCTCACAAATAAAATGCAGAAGATTGCACTCAAGGATATTTTGCAGCTGACGGGAGTGGGTTTTTTAAGTGCGCTGCATTGGGTGTTTTTTTATGGCTCCATTAAGTACGGCAATGTGTCCATTGCATTGGTATGTTTTTCGGCAATCAGTTTTTTCTCCTCCTTCCTGGAACCATTAGTAAACCGAGTACGCATCAACAAGATTGAGCTATTATTCGGACTGATGAATGTGCTGGGCATCTGGCTGATTTTTCATTTTGACACCCGTTACAAAACAGGCATCATTCTAGGCATCGTTGCCGCTTTTCTGGGCGCATTGTTTCCCATCCTTCTAAAAGTGAAACTAAAATATATCAATACTCAAACGGTACTCAACTGGCAACTCACGGGCGGATTTATCACCCTCTCCCTGGCCATGCCCTTTTACCTAAAAGCCTTTCCTGTAGCAAGTTTGATCCCCTCCCTGAGCGATTTTTTATGGCTATTGGTTTTGTCCTGGTTATGTTCAGTCATCGCTTTTCAGTTTTCGATGTATGCCCTTAAAAAGTTGTCAGCATTCACTGTAAACCTTTCATACGGACTGGAACCTGTGTATGGCATACTGATGGCATTCATCATTTACAAAGAAAATCAGGCACTCAATATGGGCTTTTATCTGGGCTTTGGCATCATCCTGCTTACCCTTGTTTTACATACAATCTTGTTAAGACGAGAACACAAACTGTCACAGATAAATGAAAATGCAAACACCACTCAATAGAAAGACATATCTCCTATCTCCCAAAGAGAAAAGTACATTGGACCTTTAAACCAATACTTTCAATTTTCAGAGAAGCGAACTCGCAAGAGGATAATATTTTTTATGATGCCATAAAAAAACATAAGGCATCTTTTTTGCAGCTTGTCCGCCGTGGCGGATCGCACTCTTCGGCTTTGGAATACAGGACACCTTATTTTTTCTTAGCCAAATAAAAATTTACTGTCCTTGGCAAAACAAAAAAACTATTCATCCTTACCTGGCTTGTACATTCTATGGCTCCATCATTTCGCTTAGTTCCAGCCAGCGCATTTCTTTTTCGTCCAACAGATCGTTCACCTCGCCAATTCTTTTCGACAGTATTTCCAGTTCTTCAAAAGGCAAGCTTCCAGCACCCATTTTCTCGGTAATCTCCTCCCTTTCCTTGGTCAGACCGGCAATTTCTTTTTCCAGTAGTTCAAACGCTCGTTTATCCTTAAAAGACACCCGGTTTGATTTCTTAGGTAGAGATTCTGCTGGCATATCACCTAACTTTTTGCTTTCAACTACATTCGTGGCCTCTTTCAACTGTAAACGATACTGGGTATAGTTTCCCGGAAAATCTCCGATCACTCCATCGCCTTCAAACACGAATAAATGATCCACCAGGCGATCCATAAAATATCGGTCGTGTGACACGATCAGCAGTGCGCCCGGAAATTCGCTTAAAAAATTCTCCAACACACTCAGGGTAGGCAGATCCAGGTCATTGGTCGGTTCATCCAAAATCAGAAAATTAGGATTTCGGAAAAGTATGGACAGCAAGTGAAGCCTTCGTTTCTCGCCCCCACTCAGTTTGCTGATATACGTATATTGTTTATCCGGTTCAAACAAAAACAATTGCAAAAACTGCGATGCACTCAAAGTGCTGCCATCTGCCAGTGGAAAATTTTCAGCAATATTTTTTACAAATTCTATCACCCTCACATCTTCTTTCACCTCCAGACCCTGCTGTGAATAATTTCCAAAAACTACGGTATCGCCAATATTCACTTTTCCACTATCTACAGGTTCTATGCCTTGCAGCATATTAATAAATGTAGATTTACCGGATCCGTTCTTTCCCACTATGCCAACACGTTCTCCTTTTTTGAAAGTATAATCAAACCCTTTTAAGATTTGTTTTTCTCCATAAGCTTTATACAATTTCTTTAGTTCAACCACCTTTCCACCCAGGCGGTTCATCTTCATTTGCAATTGCAACTGATCGTCCACCATTTTTTGTTTGGCTCGTTTTTCTACCTCATAAAAATTATCTTCCCTGCTCTTTGATTTGGTTGTGCGTGCTTTTGGTTGTTTGCGCATCCAATCCAGCTCACGCCGGTACAGGTTTTTGGCTTTATCTATGCTGGCAGCCGTTTGTTCAATACGCTGTGCTTTCTTATCCAAAAAATTTTCATAATCTCCTTTGTGAATATACAGCTCACTCCCTTCCAGCTCCCAAATCTCATCCGTTACAGCATCCAAAAAATAGCGGTCGTGTGTTACTAAAATCAAGGTTACGTTTTCCTTATTTAGAAAATGCTCCAGCCATTCCACCATCTCCACATCTAAATGGTTGGTGGGCTCATCCATCACCAACAATACATGCTTGTGTTCAAACCCTATATCCACCAGTGTTTTGGCCAGTGCCACACGCTTTCTTTGTCCTCCACTCAGGGTGCTTACATTCTGATTCAGGTTATGAATATTCAGTTTGCCAAAAATCTGTTTCACTTTAGCTTCATAGTCCCATGCACCCAATTCATCCATTACTATCAATGCCTCAGATATCTGAGCTGCATCTCCGGTTTCTATTGCAGACTCATAGGCTTTGATGGCTACCATCACCGGATTGTGATGAAAGAAAATATTGTCAGAAATCGTTTTCCCTTCTATCAATTGCGGTTCCTGATCGAACAAAACCACATCCACATCCTTGTGAATCCAGAGCTTACCACTGTCCGTGGTTTCTTTTCCGGCTAATATTTTTAACAATGTGGACTTTCCTGTACCATTGCGGGCAACAATAGCTATCTTATCTCCTTCCTCTATGTGAAATGAAATATCAGAAAACAAAGGCTGAATGCCATAACTTTTTCCCAATCCCTCGGCTGAAACATAATGCATGGGCGCAAAGGTAATGGAGGAAAGGAGAATTGATATTGGAAAATGATAACAGTTCGAAACAATTAAACCAGGAAGAAATCGTTTACGGTCAATATCTAAAAAAATAAAAACCAATTTATCCCTTGGCCTGTACATTTGCAAAGAGCAAAATTTGTGTTACACCTTCTTCATTGGGAAATGGTTGTACATTTATTGTCCGGAAAAAAAACTGAAAAAGTCAATCCATTTAAATATCAAAAACTTTGTTTGTTCCAAAAAAAATATTGGTCATTCGCTTTAGTTCGATGGGAGATATTATTTACACTACGCCGGTGGTTCGCTGTTTGAAACAGCAATTGCCTGAGACCGAAATACATTTTATCACAAAACCGCAGTTTAAATATATCTATGAAGGCAATCCTTATTTAGACAAACTATTACTCCTGAAAGAAAACCTTAATGAAACGATTGCCGAAATAAAAAAGGAAAAATATGATTGTATTATTGACCTCCACAGCAATTTAAGAACGGCCATAATAAAATTAAGAACAGGTCTCCGATCCTTTACCTACGACAAGCAAACCATTCGCAAATGGCTAAGCCTTACACTAAGAAAACAGTTGGTGCCTCCTGTCCATTTGGTGGACAGATACCTGAAAGCAGTAGCGCCGTTGGGGATCCAAAACGACAACAAACCGATTGATTATTTTATAAAAAATGACCATCAGCTTGGAGACCTGTTGCCCACAACCCATCAGGCCAATTATATTGCTTTCATCATTGGAGCAGCACATTTTACCAAGCGCATGCCCAATGAAAAAATTATTTCTATTTGTAAAAAACTCAACCGGCCAATCGTATTATTGGGTGGCAACGATGTGAAACCCAATGGGGAAACAGTGGCCAATGCCTTAGGTGAAAAAGTGTATAACGCTTGCGGAATCACCTCATTAGATGAATCCGTATTTTTAGTATCCAAAGCAAGTGCCATCATCGGATTCGATACTGGACTTACACATATTGCCGAAGCATTCAACCTGCCTATTGCTTCCATTTGGGGCAGCACAGTACCTGAACTATTGGGTGTCCAGCCTTATAAAATTGATCGCGCTCTGACAGCTGGCGTTGCCCTGAACTGTCGTCCCTGTTCTAAATACGGACTACCTCAATGTCCCAAAGGCCATTTTAAATGCATGAACGAAATCAATGAGGAAGAGATTGTTCAGTTCATTCATTTTGGTTGATTCAAATTAAGTTGTTAAAAATTAACAATAATTAATCAGCTTGCTTCTTAATTTTGTTTTTAGATAAAATTTATTTTTTGCATGAGTAAGATTGCTAAAGTTATGGGTTGGTTTCCCCTGGCTATTGGACTAAGTTATCCAGTTTTCGCTCAGGACAATGTTCCAAACGGATGGTATCTAAAGGACTTAAAGAAAGATGGCTACTATGGCATCAGTCTGAATGAGGCTTATGATTTCCTGAAGAATAAAGGTATAAAAAGTACGCCGGTGATTGTAGGCATTATTGACTCCGGTATTGACACCACACACGAGGATCTTAAATCGGTGCTATGGGTGAACAAAAAAGAAATTCCTGGAAATGGTATTGATGATGACAAAAACGGATATATAGACGACGTTCATGGTTGGAATTTTCTGGGTAGTTCCGATGGAAAAGAAAATGTGGGTAAGGATAGTTTTGAAGGGGCACGTGTGTATTGGAGTTTCAAAGACAAATTTGCAGATAAAAAAGCCACAGAAATTCCAGCGAACGAAAAAGCCAATTATAACATGTGGATAAGGGCTAAGCAAGATATTGCCAAAAACTTGGGTGACCCTAAGGAAACTGAAACTTTAAAAATGATCAGCGATCTTTTTAAGGAAGGAGACGCCATTATCCGTAAGGCCCTTAAAAAGGAAACCTATAGTTGTAAAGACCTCATTAGCTACACCCCTATTGCCGCGGCTGCGGTGCAAACCAAACAAATATTATTGTACACTTGCAAGGGCAATAGCAATAACGATATCAATAATAAGATGATATTGGAGGATATTCAAAAAGATTTGGACAAAACTTCGATGGGCGATGAACCTCCAAAAAATTACAGATCAGATATCGTAAAGGACAATTACCACAACTTCGATGATCAGTACTATGGCAATAATAATGTACTAGTAGATTTTGAATCTGCGATGCATGGCACCCACGTAGCAGGCATTGTAGGTGCAGCAAGAAATAATGATAAGGGGATGGATGGTGTAGCCGAAAATGTAAAAATCATGAGCATTCGTGCTGTGCCAGATGGTGATGAGCATGACAAGGATGTAGCCCTGGGTATCAAATATGCAGTGGACAATGGTGCCAGGGTCATCAATATGAGTTTTGGCAAAGGATTCTCTCCGGAAAAAAAATGGGTGGATGAAGCTGTGAAATATGCTGAGAACAAAAATGTATTATTGATTCATGCCGCAGGAAACGACAATGCCAATATTGATACTGCCTTTAATTTCCCCACACCTAATTTGCTGGATGGGAAGAAAGCAAAAAACTGGATAACTGTTGGTGCCAGTGGCGATGAAAAGGAAGGTGGACTAACCGCCAGTTTTTCAAACTATGGTAAAAGAGAAGTAGATGTTTTTGCACCAGGCGTAAAGATATATTCAACAATTCCGGGAGGTGACACTTACGGTGATTTGCAGGGAACAAGTATGGCAGCCCCGGTAGTTTCTGGATTGTCAGCGCTCATCATGAGTTATTTCCCTAAACTTACAGCCATTCAGGTAAAAGATATTATAGAGAAATCAGTAAGCAAACCCACCTCAAAAGTGCATAACCCAGGCGGCGGCAAAGATGTATTGTTATCTGACCTTTCTGTGTATGGAGGAATCATCAATGCTTATACTGCAGTGAAATTGGCCTACGCATTTAAGGAACCGAAGGTTCCTGTTACTAAGAAAAAGAAATAAGTTTTTCAAACTATCTCTGACAAAAGTTATCCTGGTGATAGCTTTTTTTTATGAATGAAATCCAATTAAATTGGGAATAAAATATTAATCAAAAAAAACTATTCATACCATCTAAAAGAAATAAGCAGACACAAAGTCCCATCTTCCAAAAAACCTGATGAAAAAAATGACCTTTGGTTCTATGATTGATGTTATTTTCAAAACACCATTTATTGAAAAAATTTTTACTGTCATAAACCCTGAGCGATAAGCCATATTTTAATTTCCTAAAAGAATTTTTGGCTAAATTGTAATATTAATATTCTATCCATAATGACAGCCGTGCCTACCATTCAAAAAACAATACTCCTATTTGGAGCCGGTAAATCGGCTACCATTCTTATAAGAAAAATACTGGAACACTCCATTGAAAACAACAGAAAACTGATTGTGATAGATGCTAATCTGGAACTGGCTATTTCAAAAACCCAACGACACCCCAACTCCCAGGCCATATCTTTTGACATCCACCATGAAACTGAGCGGCACAAATGGATAGCCTTATCAGATATAGTGATATCCATGTTGCCACCAGCCTTACATTCTCTGGTTGCGTTGGATTGCATCAGGTTTAAAAAAAATTTGCTGACAGCTTCCTACCTCGATGAAACCATTAAACAATATGCCAATACTATTCAGCAAAAAGGATTATTGTTTTTATATGAAATGGGATTAGACCCCGGAATCGATCACATGAGTGCCATGCACCTTATAAATAAAATAAAAGAAGATGGAGGCATCATCCATAGTTTTAAATCGCATTGTGGCGGATTGGTAGCGCTCGAGTCCGACAACAATCCTTGGCACTATAAAATAAGCTGGAATCCCACCAATGTGGTGTATGCTGGTAAGAGTGGAGCGGAATATAAGTCCAATCACGAACATATTCACATTGACTATACCGAAATTTTTAAGGACTGCCCAACCGTAGAAGTTCCGGGAATAGGCCGTCTGTCCTGCTATCCCAACAGGGATTCACTTTCCTATATGCCTTTGTATGGGTTGGAAGATACCAGCAACTTTATTCGAACCACCTTAAGGTATCCTGCATTTTGCATTGGGTGGAATGCGATCATTATGGCTGGCCTTACTGATAGTAACCCAAATTCTATTCATCAAAAATTTCAAGGGCAGCCACTTTCAGCATGGTTAAATGCATGCCTGAACTTCTACACCAAAACAGAGCATTTCGATGCTTTCCTGAAGAAAATGGTTATTCCCAATCATCAAAACATTGTATCCACTCTATTTAATTTTTTAGGACTTACTAGCAATGAGCCCGTTCCGAGAGATAAAAACAGTGGTGCCGAAATAATTCAATATCTTTTAGAAACCAGATTAGCACTTTTGCCAGAGGATAAAGATATGATTGTAATGTTACACGAAATAGAATATCAAAAAGGCATGCAGTCTAAATTCATAAAAAGCCATTTGATAGTAAATGGTGATGACAGTCTGGCTACTGCCATGGCAAAAACAGTAGGATTGCCTCTTTTTATTGCCTGTGAGCTCATTCTAAATGGACAGATTTCTTTAGTAGGATTAAGGGTTCCTGTGGTAAAAGAAATTTATGAACCAGTACTGTATCTTCTTGAAAAACAAGGAATAAAATTTACCGAAATATAAATTGTTTTTTTTCAATTTGCTTACGTATCATTGTAAACCGAAAGCAGTTTTCGGCACTAACGAAATAAACCATAACAATTTAAAGTGCTACCATATTTTGTGTTCGCAGCCTTTACATTGAGCCAGAATTTATAAAAAATTATGAAGTACCTAATCTACCTCGTTCCGGCAATGGCCTTAATAGGCTTGCTTTATACATACGTAAAGTTTAAGTGGGTGTCCAAACAGGATACCGGCACTCCAAGAATGGTAGAAATCAGCAATTATATCAGTGTCGGAGCAATGGCATTCTTAAAAGCTGAGTGGAAAATACTTTCCTACTTCGTAGTCATCGTGGCCATTTTGTTGGCAGTCTTATCCAATACCAACCCACACTCTCACTGGCTAATCGCCATTGCCTTTGTGATAGGAGCTGTGCTAAGTGCAGTTGCCGGATATATTGGAATGCGTTCAGCCACCATGGCTAATGTACGAACAGCTCAGGCAGCTAGAACAAGTTTACAAAAAGCGTTGAATGTATCTTTTGGAGGAGGAGCTGTAATGGGGGTTGGTGTAGCAGGACTGGCTGTTTTGGGATTGGGTGGTTTATATATATTATTCAAAAATTATTTTGCCGAGGATGCCACCCTCAATTCTGCAGAAATGATTCGCACAATAGAAGTGCTCACAGGTTTTTCTTTGGGTGCAGAATCCATTGCCTTGTTTGCCCGAGTGGGCGGTGGTATCTATACCAAAGCAGCAGATGTAGGTGCGGATCTGGTAGGAAAAGTGGAAGCAGGTATTCCGGAAGATGACCCTCGAAATCCAGCAACCATTGCCGATAACGTAGGTGATAATGTGGGTGATGTAGCCGGTATGGGTGCTGACCTGTTCGGATCTTATGTAGCTACAGTTTTGGCCACTATCGTTTTGGGTCAGCAAATTCAAATTACCGGTACGGACACGCTTGGCGGGTTTTCTCCAATTGTATTGCCAATGCTCATTGCCGGAATCGGTATATTACTTTCCATTGTGGGAACCCTTTTTGTAAAAATTAGTGAAACCGCCAGTATTAGTACTGCCACTGTTCAAAAAGCTTTGAATATGGGCAACTGGGGATCAATGATATTGACTTCTCTGGCATCCGTAGGTCTTGTACTTTGGTTAATGCCTGATCAGATGATGTTGAGGGGATTCTCCTTTTCAAAATATGGTGTGTTAGGTGCTATTGGCGTGGGACTTTTAGTAGGTGCGCTGATGAGTATTGTAACCGAGTATTACACTGCTATGGGTAGAAGGCCAGTAAATCTAATTATCAAAAAATCTTCCACAGGTCATGCCACCAATGTTATTGGCGGATTGGCCGTTGGCATGGAATCTACCTTCTTACCAATATTAATACTAGCTGGTGGTATATGGGGATCCTTTGAATGTGCTGGCTTATATGGCGTGGCCATTGCTGCGGCGGCTATGATGGCAACCACCGCTATGCAATTGGCTATAGATGCTTTTGGCCCTATTGCCGACAATGCTGGAGGCATTGCAGAAATGAGCGAGCTGCCCAAAGAAGTTCGTGAAAAAACAGATGTGCTGGATGCTGTAGGAAATACAACAGCGGCCACTGGCAAAGGATTTGCGATTGCCTCAGCCGCACTTACTGCACTGGCATTGTTTGCCGCTTTTGTAGGCGTAGCTGGCATCAATGGTATTGATATTTACAAAGCCAATGTGCTTGCATCTCTTTTTGTTGGCGCTATGATACCATTTATTTTTTCATCGCTCGCCATTCGTGCAGTGGGAGAAGCGGCTATGGCTATGGTGGAGGAAGTGAGAAGACAGTTCCGTACCATTCCCGGTATTATGGAAGGCACAGGCAAACCCGAATACGATAAATGTGTAGAAATTTCTACCGAAGCTTCCATAAAAAAAATGGTGTTGCCCGGAGCTATTGCTATCATCTCCCCATTAATTATTGGTTTTATGCCAGGGCTTGGGGCTGAAGCATTAGGAGGCTTTTTGGCTGGTGCTACCGTAACCGGTGTACTGTTGGGAATGTTTCAAAATAATTCGGGAGGTGCCTGGGACAATGCAAAAAAGTCCTTTGAAAAAGGGGTAGAAATTAATGGTGAAACCTTCTATAAAAAATCAGAACCGCATAAAGCTTCTGTAACAGGCGACACCGTAGGGGATCCATTGAAAGACACATCTGGACCTTCTATGAATATCCTGATCAAACTAATGTCCATTGTTTCTTTGGTAATTGCACCTACCCTTGCTCAAATTGGACAGAATAGTGTGACAGAAACAAAAACCATCAATACACCATCTATTAGTGCACCCTTGCCGATAGGCATTGAACAGAAAATTACAACCTCACCCGATGGAAAATCAGATACCATAAAATATCTGGTAATGGACACCATAAAAGCATGACTTTTTTTTGGGTTTAATAGAGTAGCCACCTGCACTTGAGTAGGTGGCTTTTTTATAGCCCCTCCATCAAAGAGTTTGGGTTGACAGAGCATCGCAATCAATTATTCTAATTTCTGGAAGATGACAACTTAAGCATTGGAGAAATGCTTTCAAGTTTTTATGATCTTTGGTCTTTGATATCCTTAAAAGAAGGGGTTGCCGATGCGCTGGCCAATCATTTCAATAAAGATATTTTTATGTTGCCGGAGTTTCCCAACCCATCAAAAGACTGGCGCTATCCCTATTTCCATAGGTTGTACAACGGCAAATTCAAGCAGCCTGATTTTCAGTTTGATAGCATTAGCTGGGAAATGGAATCACATGAAAAAAAATTTCAGATAAGCAAAATAAATAAGATGCTGGAGAATGGTCTGGAGCAATCGAAAAATATCATCTTGAAAGTGAATAGCAAAATAGACATAGACCGGGTATTGAAAAAATCAAAGGCCGAAAAGAGTTCGATCTGTGTGAAAGGATTTTGCTAATCACAAAAGACATGCTGGTGGTGGAAGTAAAATAAAAAAGCCCCCAATAAGCCATGCCTGTTAGGGGGGGCGAACGGCATCATGTGCCACTCTTGTTTTACAAATATATAACTTATTTCAAAATGAACATCGAAAACAAATTAGTTGTGAATTGCTTTCAAGTTTTTATAATCTTTGGTCTTTGACAACCGATACACATACTTTCACAAGCTATACAATGGCAAGTTTAAACAGCCTGATTTTAGGTTTGACGAGATTGTGTGGGAAATGGAATCGCAACAAAAAACATTCCGGATTATTAAGATTAACGACATGATGGAAAAAGGGCTGGAGCAGTCGAAATATATCATTATAAAAATTAATAACAAAATTGACTTGGATAAAGTGATTGCCAAAATAAAAGGGCGTAAGGAGTTTGACATCTGCGAAAGGCTACTATTAATAACTAAGGACATGGAAGTTATTACTGTTAAATAAAAACCCCATAAAGCACTGCCTTATGGGGGGCGGACGGCATCGTGTGCCACCCTTGTTTTACAAATATACAACCTATTTCAAAATGAACATCGAAAACAAATTAGTTGTGAATTGCTTTCCAGTTTTTATGATCTTTGGTCTTTGATCCCCACCATTTAGTGGGGATGAATTGCTTTCAAGTTTTTATTATTCTTGAAGGATCAGGTTTGCTACCTGCCTGAAAAATTCACAACTTGAATATTCCTGATTTAACTGAATAAAGGGCAAGTGCTACTCTGGATTTAACCTCTAATTTTTCAAACAAAGCATCGCGGTAACTTTCAACAGTACGAGGGCTGCAAAACATTTTTTCTGCAATCTCTTTATAAGTCATATCAGTACACACATAGCTCAAAAATTCTTTTTCTCTTGTACTTAGATGTAAATCATTTTCTTTCTTCGCATTCTTAAAAATTCTGTTTATAAGCTTGCTGGTGGCCCATGCTGGATAATACTGCCCCTGATGCACTACTGCTTCAAGCACTTTGTATAGCTCGTTAGGATGAATGTTTTTTTGAAGGTAACTGCAAGCTCCGTTTTCAACCATTTTCAATAATGACAAGTCATCATCATGCATAGTAAGTGCCACAATCTTTATACTACTATGATATTGGGTTAACCATGCTGCAGTTTCAAATCCATCCATTACTGGCATGGATATATCCAAAAGTACAATGTCGGGAATGTTTTTTGGAACTTGGAGTCGATCCACTAATTCTTTACCATCTTCGGCAACATATAAAACAGAGAATCCGTCAAACTGATCAATGATATTAGCAATGGCTGTTGCAATCAGTCTATGATCATCCACAACGACCACTGTGATTTTTCTATGCATGATTATTGCATTTGAATGTTAATAGAGAGCTGTGTTCCTTCATTTATTCTACTAGCAAACGAATACTCCCCATTGATGGATCGCACTCTTCTACGCATATTATCAAGTCCAATGCCACTTAGTTTAATTTGATCGGCTTCAAAACCAATTCCGTTATCACCCAAATCTACAATAAGCTCATTCTCTTTTTGCAATACAGAGACATAAATATTGGAACACCTGGCATGTTTAATACTGTTGTTAAGAAACTCCTGAACAATTCTAATCAGGTTCAATTTAATGCCAAAACTAATGTTTTCTATGCTTCCAGAATGGGTGAAAGCTACTTTGATGGGTGTTACCTTATTTACCAATTCACATTCACTTTCCATAAGTTCCCTAAGCGAATATTTTTGAATTGAACTCTCGGTTAGTTCTTTCGACAAACTCCTTAATTCTTCAATAGATGCATGAATAACTTTAGTGGCAGTTTCCAATTCTGCTTCTCTATCATTCGGCAATTTATTTTTATCCTTATGCTGTAAAATGATAGAACAAAAAGCCAGTTTCTGGGCTACACTATCATGTATTTCTTGGCCAATAAATAGCATTGTTTCCAACTGACTCTGTACTCTGACAGTGGTGATTTCTAATAGGTGTTGCTTTTGAAGTGATTCCTTTTCGGCATTAAACAATAATCTGCGTTGTCGGTATTGTATAATGAATACAATGATACCTAAAACGAGTAATAAGATTATCAGCATAACTGATGTAATGAAGATAGTTATTTCGGCTTTCCCCATATAAATGCAAAAATAAACATCAAATACATACAATAATTTAGAGCAAACTGAACCTGGTTGTATACGTTAAAGATACTACGGTAATGATAGTATAGCGAGCTTCTTAATCCCCAGAAAGGCAAAGTTCCGATGTAAAACAATAACAACCCAATTACCACCCAGAACATCATATTAGTTTTGAATTCCAGAATTTCGTCAGAACTAATAAATTGTTTTAAAAAAATGATAATGAGTATTAATAACAAAACACATCCAAATGAATAGGACATGGAGTCAAAAATAGGCTTTAGGTTTATTGGCCAGAAATTTTCAATCATCACCGCAATCAAGTAAAGACTTGAAAAAATAAAAGGCAATACTTTAGGTTTCGTATTTCTATGCTGCCGGGAGAAAAGCCAGAAAAAGAAAAGGAACTGTACAGGTATTGCCCAGTATTTATATATCGCAATATTTACTTTCAAGTTTTCCTGAACCAGCAGTATCCATTCGGCCAATACTTCTGTCAGGAAAATGGAAAATAGATAAAATGGAAAATATTTCCAATAAGAATCTTTTAGCTTTATGTAGTATAAAAAGCCTGTAATGCAGGCGCACAATTCAAATAGGTTCAGTATAAAAATTTGAACAGGCATTTATTATCTTATTGAGCTTGGGTAGGGAAAGTGCCTGGTTCTGGAGGTGGCCCTATTCCACCATGATTTTCGCCCGCATCGGGAACAGCTATTATTACCGGATTCTTATGATTTGGCTCACATTCTTTGATTTGTGCAAAACAATTATCACCATCACTTGCCCAGGGGTTATAATCCAACCATGTAGTGGCTCCTATTTTTCTATATACCGGCACCATCGCCAGTGAGTGTTTATTACTATTATTGGCATCCAACCCTGACAAATCCGAACCTTCCGGTTCATTTTCAAGGTTGGAAGGATATTTGATATAATAGTACCTTATTCCCAGTTCATAATCTTTAGAACACTTATTAGTACAATTTTGCATTTCCATAAAATAAATAAGTGCTTTGAGTTTTTCCAAATCAAATACCACCGATAGTGCATCATTTTTAACATCATTAGTTGAACTATAGATCTTGCTTTTCCATGGATCGATTGCGTAAGAATTTGATAGCGTTCTGATAGTATTATAATTTAGGGTTCCCGTTAGTCTTGCTTCAGAAATGCTTAGGCAAGTTCTATTTATACATTTTTTGACAGAACCGGTTGACCCAAGTTTTTCCTTTGACGGGTTGCAGCCTAAGCCTACAAACATAAGTACCACTAGTGTCATTGTCATAAAAGCTAAATGTTTTTTCATAATTTCTTGGATTAGAATTAATAATGTTTTTCCCTATTAAAGATAATTGCATTTCATTTCAAATGCATTCCGTTTTTTAACGATATTTTTTCCGTTTTTCATGGAGATGAAAATGTTGGAAAGCACATTGAAACAGGGTTCCATTTAGCCCCACCTTTGAACTGTACTACAAATCATGCATAATTTGAAAAACCAGGAGATACCGAAAACCTGAAACAGAGTAGGTAAAAACTTTTAAAATTTTATATTATGGCAACTATGACAAATCCCAACTTAACCATCCACTTAAATTTGCCCAATGCGGATGTGGAAGTAAACAATTCAATTCGATTCACCCCATTTGAAATAAACAATATGAGAAATGGATTGAGGTATAGGGTTACCTGTAAACTCATGGGTAACGACCCTGTATTTGATGACACGCAATACGTTTTTCCTTCTCAAACAATAACCGGAAATCAACCTGCTTTAAAGAGAATCAAATTCAAAAGAACTATCAACAAAAGCAGGCTGGATGAGGATGATTCAATTTTCGATGACACAGATGAAATATTTGCCGTGGTGTCGCTTATTAATTTGGATATACTGGGAAATCCGATTTCAAAGAATTCCAATGAAATTGTTCATCAATTCTAAGTTCAACTTCTGAACTCAAAATGCCGCATTGTTCTATGACAGGCGGCATTTTTTTTTATTCACTACTACATGTAAATTTACCTACCCAGTAAAAATATTTTGCATGTTGAATATCTGAAATTGCTTTCAAGTTTTTATGATCTTTGGTCTTTGATCCCCACCATTTAGTGGGGATGAATTGCTTTCAAGTTTTTAGGATCTTTGGTCTTTGACATCATAGGGTTTTTTCAACAAGTGAACACGAAAGTTGTGAATTGCTTTCAAGTTTTTAGGATCTTTGGTCTTTGACAACATAAAACAAAAAACCCCGCCGAGGCGGGGGTGTCAAACAAAATTGTTCATAAATGAACCATTAAGCGAATTCAAGGGAGGATAGCTCCCTGCCTAATGCTTTAATACCTGATAATATCTTTTCAGTTTGTTTCTCGGATGGTTGCTTAGTTCCCGATTTGTATTGCGCTAATAAACTACGATTCATGCCCAATTGCTCACTTAAACCAGTCACATCAATAGCTTTATAATATTCGAAGAATTGAGGTAAATCTATCTTTACTGCTATATCACCGGGATATACTAAAGCTAACCCTTGGTGTTCAAACCAGGTATTGGCCGCATCGATCATGTTGTCTTTTAATTCCTTCATAGTGGTACCGGTCGTACCAAAAGGGTACTTGTCATCCTTAGCATAAGCTGAATAACCAGTTTTTGTTTTCTCTACAATAAATACAATCTTTTTCATAAAATATTTTTTAATCAGCCAGTTTATAACCTTGTTTAGCCTAGCAGCTGGCCTGCCTGTTGGTAACTATCCAGAATTTACTATCATCACCCAAAACGAAAGTATGCTTTGAATATTCAATCATGTGATAATGAAATTCCTTTGCTCTATTATGATCAGAAAACCTGAACATACCTTTTGTTTTTTAAAGGCAGGGATTATTTAATTCCCGCCTGTTTTAAGATCTTTTTTGCAAGTCCGGTACCAATTTCTTTTGCCGGGTGATTGGGAACTACAAACTCATTGTTTGTGATTGGACTTCGCCAGACCTCATGGCTACCAACCGCTTGCCTAACTAAGAAGCAACCATTCTTTTTTAGTAACCGGATAAGCTCATTTGTTTTCATTTTAAAGAACTAATATTTTGTTCAACAAGCCAAAGGTAACATATATGTTACTTTATTTCAATTATTTTTTCCTCTTTTTTAAATTACTTTTCAAAAGGGAACCATAGTGAACCATTTCAAGGTCTTCAATTTTGCGGACTTCTATCCCGATACCGCCGGCACGGTTCATGTGCTTAAGAAATATCTCTTGTTCATTGCTCAAGTTATCCTTACCGACTATAATCTCAAAGGCAATGAACTGACCTGTCTTTCTATGAAATCCGATAATATCACTGATGCCAGGTGTTGCACTGTTTTTATTGTGAATTGCTTTCAAGTTTTTATGATCTTTGGTCTTTGACATCTGATTGCGGTGGTGCAAGCTCCGGGCGCATGTTGTGAATTGCTTTCAAGTTTTTATGATCTTTGGTCTTTGACATCCATCCAGTTTTTCGGTGGGGGTGGTTTTGTGTTGTGAATTGCTTTCAAGTTTTTATGATCTTTGGTCTTTGACATCTAAGTCCAGTTATGCACAGGATGGATGCTAGTTGTGAATTGCTTTCAAGTTTTTATGATCTTTGGTCTTTGACATCATATTTATTTATTTAATGGAAAGGCCGGTGTTGTGAATTGCTTTCAAGTTTTTATGATCTTTGGTCTTTGACATCTATTGTCCGCCCCACCACTTCTAAGAGCAGGTTGTGAATTGCTTTCAAGTTTTTATGATCTTTGGTCTTTGACATCACTATTCCAACTTGAGTGTATAATCCTACGGTTGTGAATTGCTTTCAAGTTTTTATGATCTTTGGTCTTTGACATCTCAGAACATCTTCGCCTGCAATAGCAAGGTGTTGTGAATTGCTTTCAAGTTTTTATGATCTTTGGTCTTTGACATCCCTGTTGCAACAGGTCGGGGTTCACCCCCGTTGTGAATTGCTTTCAAGTTTTTATGATCTTTGGTCTTTGACATCGAAGATGAACTGGAAGCCTTCCAATAGCCGTTGTGAATTGCTTTCAAGTTTTTATGATCTTTGGTCTTTGACATCTGCCATTTTTTTTAATTGATTGATTTTTTGTTGTGAATTGCTTTCAAGTTTTTATGATCTTTGGTCTTTGACATCATTAACGGCAATTATTCGCTATTCGTCCGTGTTGTGAATTGCTTTCAAGTTTTTATGATCTTTGGTCTTTGACATCAGGGGCAAAATTCTTACCCTGTCTTTGTATGTTGTGAATTGCTTTCAAGTTTTTATGATCTTTGGTCTTTGACATCGCAGCCATATAACTTTACAGGAGCATATCAGTTGTGAATTGCTTTCAAGTTTTTATGATCTTTGGTCTTTGACATCTGAGAGCAATAATGTTAATAGATATAACTAGTTGTGAATTGCTTTCAAGTTTTTATGATCTTTGGTCTTTGACATCTTTAACCGGAATGAGCCTCTTTGTAAAGCTGTTGTGAATTGCTTTCAAGTTTTTATGATCTTTGGTCTTTGACATCCCGTGGTTTCATTATTCGAATCCTTCCGTCGTTGTGAATTGCTTTCAAGTTTTTATGATCTTTGGTCTTTGACATCGTGAATACCGGCTTATAAATGGTTTTATCGTTGTGAATTGCTTTCAAGTTTTTATGATCTTTGGTCTTTGACATCGTGCTCCTGAATTAACGGAATACTATTAAGTTGTGAATTGCTTTCAAGTTTTTATGATCTTTGGTCTTTGACATCATCAACTGACTTATCATAAGTAACTCGCAAGTTGTGAATTGCTTTCAAGTTTTTATGATCTTTGGTCTTTGACATCAGTATTCTTTGTTAAATTCAGAAACGATCTGTTGTGAATTGCTTTCAAGTTTTTATGATCTTTGGTCTTTGACATCTAGCGATTCTTTCGAGAAGAGTTGTTTTTCGTTGTGAATTGCTTTCAAGTTTTTATGATCTTTGGTCTTTGACATCTTGCCGCCTGAATGATTGTTCAGCCGCAGCGTTGTGAATTGCTTTCAAGTTTTTATGATCTTTGGTCTTTGACATCTATGAAGGTAAAGTAATTGTAATTAGCGAGTTGTGAATTGCTTTCAAGTTTTTATGATCTTTGGTCTTTGACATCCATACCAACTACAAGGCCATACTACTGGTGTTGTGAATTGCTTTCAAGTTTTTATGATCTTTGGTCTTTGACATCGTCGCTGCTGCATTTTAATGGTGCGGATGGGTTGTGAATTGCTTTCAAGTTTTTATGATCTTTGGTCTTTGACATCTAGGGAGCTGGTGGTACAAGCAGTGAACAGGTTGTGAATTGCTTTCAAGTTTTTATGATCTTTGGTCTTTGACATCACAAGGTAACGGCTCTTGTGTTAACGTCCTGTTGTGAATTGCTTTCAAGTTTTTATGATCTTTGGTCTTTGACATCAAGTGGTGAGTGTGGAGGGAGAGAGCTGTAGTTGTGAATTGCTTTCAAGTTTTTATGATCTTTGGTCTTTGACATCTACAATCAAACGGGCCAGAATTGTCTGTTAGTTGTGAATTGCTTTCAAGTTTTTATGATCTTTGGTCTTTGACATCACAATTAATAATTATCCATTAACCATTCAGTTGTGAATTGCTTTCAAGTTTTTATGATCTTTGGTCTTTGACATCCAGATTTAACCGATTTAACCAACTCGTATGGTTGTGAATTGCTTTCAAGTTTTTATGATCTTTGGTCTTTGACATCA
>DAORWU010000019.1:0-79876 GCA_035434405.1 Niabella sp.
GCAGTGCTATTGAGGCACTATTATGCGAGTATATTTTTTACCGGACAGGAATAATTTTCTAAGAATGATATTCAACAATCTTCAGGTACTTCCTTGTTGGACGTGGTGGCCAAAGCACCTGGTGTCTCTATTGTATCCACCGGACCAGCTATTGCAAAGCCGGTCATAAGAGGGTTAGGATACAACCGTGTAGTTACCATTAATGATGGTATTCGGCAGGAAGGGCAACAATGGGGAGATGAACATGGGTTGGAGGTGGATGAATACAGTGCCCAAAAGATTGAGTTGTTGAGGGGACCCTCCTCTTTGATGTATGGGAGTGATGCCATAGGAGGGGTTATTAATATCATGACTAATGTTCCAATAGCCATAAATACCATACAGACAAATATTTCTGGTAGTTTCAATGCCAACAATGGTTTATGGGGTCAGTATGCTAATGTTGCAGGGAACTTGCACGGTTTTAGTTGGAATGTATATGGTTCCAATAAGTCTGCGGAAGACTATAAGAATAAGTTTGATGGACAGGTTTTGAACAGTAGATATAAGGAAAAAAACTTTGGGGGATATCTTGGGCTGAATAAAAGCTGGGGTTTTTCTCATTTTATTTTTTCTCAGTTTAACCAGAACCCAGGAATTGTGGAAGGAGAGAGAGGCGAAGATGGGAATTTTGTATTGGATGGATATGATAATTCTAAGGAAATTTGGCACACCCGAAAACCACTTATTCCTAACCAATCCATTCAACATACAAAGTTTGCACTAGATAATTCATTTTACCTAAAGGATGCAGGTAGACTGGGTTTGCTACTTGGATTTCAGCAAAACAAAAGAAAAGAGTTTGGATCTGTGGATGACCCTAAAATGCCAGACGCCTATTTTGATTTACAAACCCTTAACTACAATGCTGTTTACCATCTGCCTGAATTTAAGAATTGGAAAACTAGCGTAGGAATAAATGGAATGCAGCAGCAGAATAGTAATAAGGCCGATGAAGCCCTGATTCCAGATTATCAGCTATTTGATTTTGGACTTTATAGTGTTGTTTCAAAAACGTTTGCTCAAACTACCATTAGCGGTGGACTGCGGTTTGACTCAAGAAATATTAGTAGCAATCTGAGAATGGACGAGGAGGAAATTAAGTTTGAAAGGTTTAAAAAGAGATTTTCTAATTTCTCTGCAAGCATGGGATTGTCGCATACTCTAAATGAGTTGATTTTGATAAAAGCCAATCTGAGTAGAGGTTTCAGAGCCCCAAATATTTCAGAACTTGCTGCCAATGGCGAGCATGAAGGTACCAATAGGTATGAGCTAGGTGATCGCAATTTGATAAGCGAACTTTCCACCGCTTTTGATATTGGACTTCAAATCAATACAGATCATGTTAGCGTTACTTTTTCTCCATTTATCAATAAAATAAACAACTTCATATTTTATAATAAATTACTATCCAACAGCGGAGCAGATTCTTTGACGGATGGTATCGCCACTTTCCGATTCAATCAGCAAAATGCTACAATGATGGGTATTGAGGCAATGCTAGACATTCACCCTCATCCGCTGGATTGGCTTCATTTTGAAAATACGTTTAGCTTTATTAGAGGGCGGTTTTCTCAACCTGTGGATGGATCCCGAAATCTACCACTTATTGCTCCTGCCAGTTTGCTTACAGAATTGAGAGCAGACATTCCAAGATTTTTGAAAATGTTCAATGGCGCGTTTGGTAAGTTGGAAGTAAATACCGTAGCCACACAGCATAAATATTTTTCCGGATTTGATACCGAAACTGCTACCAAGGGGTATGTACTTTTAAATTTGAGTATGGGAACGGATGTGGAAATAGCAGGCAGAAAAATATTGAGTCTTTATGTAGCTATGAATAATATTGGCAATGTGGCCTACCAAAGTCATTTAAGCCGATTGAAATATGCTTCGGTCAATGAGGCTACTGGACGACAAGGAGTTTTCAATATGGGTAGAAATCTTAATGCCCGGATAATTATTCCTTTCTCCTGGAACCTTTAGATGACCATACTTTCAAGTTTTGCGCCCACTGATGGGGATGAAGTAGAATTGTTTCGCAAGGCTGATAATCTTTCTTGTCGCTAATAGGTAGAAAGAGTTGCCAATAACCTTCAACAATCCTGCAAACCTGGAAACGCTACATTCCTTGATTCAGGTTAGGAATTTTATGCACTATCATTGAATAGCCTAACTTTATCAAATAGAAGGTTTGCCAATGAGTCATAACAACAATTCATTTATTACATTAGCCAGATCCAGGAAGTTCAATCTGTTTATGCTTAGAAATCTTCCGTCTGCCTATTTTAGTGGAGTTCGAATCAGGTATATTTCGGAAGAAAAATGCAGTGTTTCTGTACCCTTTAAATGGTTTACTAAAAACCCTTTTCGCTCTACTTATTTTGCTTGTCTGGCAATGGCTGCGGAGTTGAGTACTGGTGCACTAGCCATGGCCAATGTTTATGGTCAAAGACCCGGTGTGTCTATGTTGGTTGTGAAACTTCAGGCAGAATATTTTAAGAAAGCAACAGATATCACTTTGTTTACCTGCAATGAAGGATTGGCTATTAAGGATGCCGTTACAAAAGCCATTGAAACAAAGGAGGCACAAGCTTTAGAAGTGATTTCTACTGGCTACAACACAGAAGGCGAACTGATTGCCCGGTTTACTATTTCCTGGTCTTTTAAAGCAAAGCAGAACTAATGATCAAAATTTTTATTTCAGGATGAATTGTTGCTTTACAGCTAAATGTTATGATACATCAGGTGGAGTGCCTATAAACATGCTCAAAGTAATAAATGTTTATTAATTGTACTTTCTTTTTTCATTCTCTGAAACTGCGGTTGGAGTAGAACAAAATTGAAACGATGATATTGGTTTCAAAATTGGACTTTTCACAATATAAGGAGTGAATGATTTGCCGGGGTGTAAAATGAATTTTCCAAAAGGAAAACCTAAATCTGCCCTTTGTATTTCGGATCAAAATCTACCATCCATTCAATCCCAAATTTATCTCTGAACATTCCAAAATAAGATCCCCAAGGGCTGTCGGAAAGAGGCATTTCGATTTGTCCACCATCAGAAAGTCCGTTAAATAAAAGGTCTGCTTCTTCTTTGCTTTCCGCACTTAATGATATCTTACTACGGGTTTCATTTTCATTATGCGTACCTAATTGTTTTGGTGTGTCACTTCCCATTAATAAATTATGCTTACCAATAGGTAAAGCAATATGCATGATTTTTTCGGCCTCATCTTCCAAATTTGGACTGCCTTCAAAGCTTAGATCTTTAAAGCGACTTACCATTGCAAACTCTCCACCAAATACTGATTTGTAAAATGTAAATGCTTCTTCTGCATTACCATTGAAGTGTATGTAAGGGTTTATAAATGCCATATTTTTAAATTTAAATTCTTTCCAACTTAGGTCTTGTAAAAATAGGCTATTGCCCATTTAGGTACACCACTGTTTTATTTGTATCCCTGATTCAGGTTTATTGGTTATCAATGAATGAAAGAATCAGCATTTCAGTTTTTTGAATTGACGCACAGATATCGAAAATCAGGTGATTCCAGCCCATAAAAAAACCCCCTAAAAAAGGGGGTGTTGTGCCCAGAACAGGAATCGAACCTGCACTCCGTTGCCGAAACCAGATTTTGAGTCTAGCGCGTCTACCAATTCCGCCATCTGGGCTTTGCTACTTTCAAAGCGGGTGCAATATTACGGAAATTTGTTTTGAAATTATCAATCCAACCGCAATTAAATTTTAAAATTATTTACAGCAACTTTTTTTAGGTACAATCAGCCTGATCACGAACTTCCAAATCGAAATCAAAAATGTCATCTTATACAGTATCTTTATTTAAGAACATTAATATTGCGAAGGTATATGATTAAAATCGGTTTGATTAAGGAAGAGAAAATTCCGGAGGATAACAGGGTAGCTCTCACTCCAGAACAGGCTAAATGGATCATGTCTCAAAGACCTGATGTAACCATTGTGGTTCAGCCCTCCATGAACAGATGTTTTAAGGATAGTGAATATGAACGGGCCGGCATTGAACTGAAGGAGGACCTGAATGATTGCGATATTTTACTAGGTATAAAGGAAGTGCCTGCTGATAGTTTGATTTCTGGCAAAACTTATCTTTTCTTTTCACATACCAAGAAAAAACAACCCCATAACCAAAATTTGTTGAAAACAATTTTAGATAAGAAAATAACCCTGATTGATTATGAATGTCTGGAGCATGAAGATGGTCAGCGCATCATAGGTTTTGGTTTTTTTGCTGGCATTGTGGGTGCTCATAACGGTATGATGGCTTATGGAAACAGAACAGGATTATACCATTTGGACAGAGTATATAAACTAAAAAATTTTAAAGAGCTGATCCATGCCTATTTTGGTCTCAAACTGCCTAATATCAAAGTGGCCATTACCGGAAGCGGCAGGGTGGCACATGGTCTGATTGAGATTATGAACCTGATGGGGGTGCATGAAGTGGATCCGGAAGACTATTTGGTGCGAAGATTTAGTTACCCGGTTTATACACAACTAAAAGGTGCTCACTTATATGTAAATAAAATTACAGGGCTCTATTCAAGAGATGATTTTCACAAAAACCCCGGCAACTATTTGTGCAGGTTTTTGCCTTATGCAGCACAGACGGATATTTTGCTCAATGGCGTGTATTGGGAGGCTGGAATCCCCTCTTTGTTTTCAAAAGAAGATATCTGTGGAGATGATTTTATCATTGAAACGATTGCTGATGTGTCAGACGATAAAGACGGTTCGATCCCGATCAATATCGGCAGCCAGACTATTCAGAATCCGGTGTATGGTGTGGATCGGAAAACCTTTGAGAAAACAGCACCTTATCTTGCCGGATCAATAGATGTTATGGCGGTAGGTAATTTGCCTAACGAATTGCCTCGAGATGCCAGTCGCTATTTTGGAGAGCAACTCATAAAATATGTACTAGACGACCTGATTATTAATGGTAAAAATCCTTTGATAAAAAAAGCCACTATTTGCAAAGCCGGAGAACTTGGAGATGATTTTCAATATCTAAGCGACTATGCGGAAAACCGTTTATCTCAATCATAAATACCACCTGCTTCTGCCTACCTTGTTTTAGCGATTGTAACCGCTTGTTACGATTGTTATCTTTGGAATGAATATTAAAAGCACTCTAATACATCTAAACCGCTTTTCATTTTCGATTCTCTTAATAACAAATTTTATCTAACAAAAAAACATCAATCATGGCAACAAGTATTCCTGCACTTCATGTGTCCAGCAAGAGTAAAGTAAAAGGCGGTGGCATTGTGTTCATCTCTACCCGACAGGATATCGCAAATCCTGGAACTTTTACAGTAAAGTTGGCTGTAAGTTTTGACCCTGCGATAAACGATTATCCGGTTGGCTCCATTCATATTGAAAGCAGATTGAGTGATGGCTCGGTAGGGAATTTTGATTCTACCACCATTGAGCTAATCAATTCACATGGCAAACACAATCCCACAGTATTTATTAGCGGTCAATGCAAAGACAGTGCCCAACCAGATACCAAGGGTTGTAGGTATTGGCTAATGATTGCCAATAACAAAACTGCACCAAATCAGGAGAAGGTAGCAGATGTGGTAAGTTTTACCATTCATGATAGAAATGGGAATCGTGTAGCATACGGTACTGGCCCGGTAAGAGAGGGTGATTTTGAAGTGCAAGCCTTCAATTAGTAAGACATTCATTTACCTGTGTTTGAAAAATACCGAATAGTAATCTACTATCAATTAGTATTAGTAAGGAGATTGCTGAAAATCCTTTATCAGAGTAAGCATAAAAAATAAAATCTACAAAAATGCCAGCAGTTACAAGTTACCATGTACTTTTTTATGGGAGCCCCGAAGGGTATATTACCAATCGTGCACAAATTGCCTTATATAATGGCAACACGGTAGTGGCTTATTTAAGATTTAATGATCCGGAAATGATCTTTGAAAATGACTCTATGAGCGGTTCCACTATTTACATGCATTTGCCCAGTTCTATGTTTGCAAATGTTATTGATGTGCTTCGAAATGAGAAGCCTATCAATGTTTATTTTGCTCAGGGTAGGGGATTCTTGGGAACAAGTACCGAGCCTGTCGGCGAAGGTGAATAGCCCGTAACCTATTTTGTTTGGAAGCCTTTGAAATTGTTAATGGTCAGAGGCTTCTTTTTTTGTATGAGTTTGATGTATTTTTTCTGCTCTATGCTGATGGGTTGCCGTGATGTAGTTAATAACTCCTCCATCTATATCCTTCTTCAGATTTCCTAACTCCAAAGAGGCTTTAAATGGGTATCAATTTGTTTAAAGAATTGCAAGTATTTCAGTAGGGTTAGCTCTTTTTAAAAAGTATCGTTCCCGAAAATTTTTCTATCCAAAGACTACGACTTTTTATACAGCCAAAATAGGTGGGATGCCAAATGTTCTGCAATTGAAGTGTGCGACGCAATAGAGATGCCATGTGTTTTTTGTTGAAACCATAAAATAGTATTCTACTCACTGACTTTTTGCATTAGCGTTCAATCAATTTTTCCCTTACTTTTGCTGACCCTGAAGGGGGTCTTCGGGTAAAAAATAGCAAAAGTGGCAACTAAATTTTCTAAAGAAACTTATTTATATTGGTACGAATTGATGCAATTGATTCGGCAATTTGAATTAATGGCAGAAGAAAAGTATAAGATGGAAGGGAAGATTCGTGGCTTTTTCCATGCTTATGTGGGTCAGGAAGCTATTGCCGCCGGCTGTATGACCGCTACCAAGCCAGAAGATAATTTTATTACTGCCTATCGTGATCACGGGTTGGCCATTGCCAAGGGTATGTCGGTAGATAGCTGTATGGCTGAGTTGTATGGAAAGGCTACCGGATGTGCCAAAGGAAAAGGCGGAAGTATGCACTTCTTTGGTAAGAAGGAGCATTTCTTTGGTGGACATGGAATTGTGGGCGCGCAAATTGGTACAGGTACCGGTTTGGCTTTTGCAGAAAACTATAAGGGTACAGACAATGTAGTGCTTTGTTTCTTTGGGGATGGAGCTGCCAGACAAGGTATCCTGCACGAAAGTTTTAATCTGGCCATGCTTTGGAAACTTCCGGTGATTTACATCTGTGAAAATAATAATTACGCCATGGGTACTTCGGTAGAACGTACTTCGAACGTAACTGATATTTATAAATTGGGTGCTGGTTTTGATATGCCATCCAGAGAAGTGGATGGAATGAATCCTGAATCTGTGCATGATGCCATTACTGAAGCGGTAAAAAGAGCTCGCAATCATGAAGGGCCATCACTATTAGAAATCAAAACCTATCGTTATAAAGGGCACTCCATCAGCGATCCTCAAAAATACCGTACCAAGGAAGAAGTGGATGAGTACAAAGCTAAGGATCCCATTGTGGCATTAAAAACAGATATCCTTTCAAATAGTTATGCTACTGAAGAGCAGTTAAAAGAAATTGATGCTAGATGTGAGGCAGCGGTGGTTGCTTCGGTGAAATTTGCCGAAGAAAGCCCATTCCCTAGCGATGATGAGGTGTTGAAAGATGTATATGTGGATCAGAACTATCCATTTATTGTTGATTAATAATTAAAAAATTTTCTATTTAGATAAGATGGCAACAAAGAATACGCACGTAGAAGAGCCTGTGCAACTAGAGGTGAACCAAACGTTGGAAAACGTTAGACATTTTTGGAGTAAAAGTGGAAAACAAGTCACCATTGTGCTAGGTGCTTTGGTGGTTTTGATTGGTGGATACTTTGCTTACAAGCAGTTTGTGACCAAACCCAAAGAAGCAGAAGCTGTTGATAAAAGTTTCATGGCGGAAAAGTATTTCGCAATCGACTCAGTTGCCCTTGCTTTGAACGGGGATGGTGTAAATCCAGGTTTTGAAAAAATTGCAAAGACGTATAGTGGAACACCTACTGGAAACCTGGCTAATTTTTATACAGGTGTTTGCTACATTAAACTAAACCTGAATCAACAGGCTGTTGAGTATCTTGAAAAGTTCAGCACCGATTCTAAACCAGTTCAGCAAAGAGCATACATGCTTTTGGGTGATGCTTATGGTGATCTTGGTAAAGGAGATAAAGCACTAGGTTTCTATAAAAAAGCAGCAGCACATTTTACAGAAAGTAAAGAAAACTCTTCCGAAGCTCTGTTCAGAGGTGCTTATCTGGCTCAACATGTGTTGAATAATAAAGATGAGGCAATCAACTTATATAAGGAATTAAAAGATAAATATCCCAACACCCAACTGGGGTTTGAGGCAGATAAATATTTAGCTCAATTGGGGGTATATAATGCAAATTAATTATGGCATCAACAGGTAATAATACCCTGATAAATGATAATATAGGCATCTTTAAAAGAGATGCCTTTATTGTTTTGGTAAAAACAGAATGGAATGCAGCAATAGTGGATGAACTTGAAAATGGCTGTATGAATATTCTTCGGGAGCATCAGGCAAGAGTGGAGGTACTGACAGTTCCTGGCTGTGTGGAGATTCCATTTGCTATCAACCGACATTGGAGGAAAGCCTCCAAAATGATGGATGAACCTCATGCCTATATTGCACTCGGATGTGTCATTCAGGGGGATACACCACATTTTGACTATGTGTGCCGGATGGTGGCAGACGGAATACTACATCTAAATATGACCCTGCCTGTTCCTACAATCTTTGGAGTGCTAACCGTAAATACCAACGAACAGGCACTAGAAAGAATCGGTGGCAAGCATGGCCATAAAGGCGAAGAAGCCGCCATCACTGCGTATAAAATGATTGATTAAGACCGCTTGAAACTATTAAAGAAAAGGTATAGCTTCATAGCAGAAATTAAATCAAAACCGGTAATCAACAATGTATAATGTTCAAATATTTATCCCCTGCTTTGTAGATCAGTTATATCCGCAAACCGGATTTAACATGGTGAAAGTATTGGAAAAGTTTGGGTGCAATATCAGTTACAATACAGATCAAACCTGCTGTGGACAACCAGCTTTTAACGCCGGATTTTGGGAGGAGTCTAAAGCAGTTTGTACAAAGTTTATTCAGGACTTTAAGAAGGCCGAGTACATTGTGGCTCCAAGTGCTAGCTGTGTAGGGTTTGTAAGGAACTACTATCAAAAGCTATTTGAAAATTCTTCTTTACACAATGAAGTAAAAAATCTTGCAGCCAAGACCTATGAGTTTTCAGAGTTTTTGCTGAATGTATTGAAAGTGGAAGATTGTGGTGCCAGCTTTAGTGCACATGCTACCTATCATGATAGTTGTGCTGCTCTGCGAGAATGTAAGATAAAATCAGGTCCAAGAAAATTGTTGGAAAATGTGAAAGGCCTTACCATTACAGAATTGAATGATGTGGAAACCTGCTGTGGGTTTGGTGGCACATTTGCTGTGAAGTTCCCTGGAATATCGGTGGGTATGGGTGAGCAGAAAGTGGAGAACGCAATGGCTACAGGAGCTGATTATTTGATCAGCACAGACCTTTCTTGCCTCATGCATCTTCAGGGATATATAGATGGCAAAGGATACAAGATTAAAACAATGCATCTGGCTGATGTATTAGCTAGTGGATGGTAAAGCAGCCTGATTGTATATTCGGGTTTTGTGAGATATTAAAAATGCAAATGAGGCTTAAATCAACTTTAAGCCTCATTTGCATTTAAGTATAAATCCAATTAAGATTTTGACAAAGCTTGTTCTATATCGTAAATAATATCTTCCACATGCTCCAATCCTACAGATATTCTTATCAGACCAGGCGTGATGCCCACTTTGAGGCGTTCCTCATCGCTAAGTTTGGAATGCGTGGTGCTGGCAGGATGGGAGGCAATACTCCGTGCATCACCAAGATTGGGAGTCAGCGATAAGATTTCTAATGCATCCATAAATTTTCGTCCTGCTTTTATGCCGCCTTTTATTTCAAAACAAACTATTCCGCCACCGGCACTCATTTGTTTTTTAGCAATGTCGTACTGAGGATGGGAAGGCAGGAACGGATATTTCACCCATTCGATATTTGAGTTTTTTTCCAGTGCTTTGGCCACCTGTAAGGCATTTTCCGAATGCTTTTGAATCCGCAGATCCAGTGTTTCAAGGCTCTTGGTAAGCACCCAGGCATTGAAAGGCGAAAGGGCAGGCCCTGAATTTCTGCAAAACAAATATATCTGGTGAATCAAATCTTTTTTACCGGTAACTACCCCTCCTAATACACGCCCCTGGCCATCGAGCCATTTGGTGGCTGAATGGATTACCAGATCTGCACCAAAATCGGCGGGTGTTTGTAAAAATGGAGTGGCAAAACAATTATCCACGTTGAAAATAATATTGTGTTTTTTACACAACAGGCCAGCCTTTTCCAGGTCTATCAATTCTAACTGGGGATTGGTGGGCGTTTCTACATAAAGCATTTTTGTATTGGGTTGGATAGCCGAATCCCAGTTGTCGATATCATCAATATCCACCATGGAGTATTCTATGCCAAACCTTGTCAAAAACTTAGTTACAACGGTATTTGTGCCTCCAAACATAGACCGGCAGCAGAGCAAATGATCGCCGTTTTTTAGTAGTGCCATAAAGGAACTGAAGACTGCAGCCATACCACTAGCCACCGCAAAACCGGCTTCACATTTTTCTAGTAATGCCATCTTATGGGCAAACTCATCCACGGTGGGATTGCTGTAGCGGCTATAAATATTGTCATGCGTTTCGTCTGCAAAGGCTGCTCGCATATCTTCCGCCGAATCAAACACAAAACTACTAGTTAGAAATAACGGAGTAGAATGTTCTTTTTGGGAAGTGCGTTCGGTTTGGGTACGTATGGCTATTGTAGAAGGATGTAAAGTTCTTTTCAATTTTATATTTGGGATTTGGGATTTGAAATAGGATATCAATAATTATCCTAGTTTATATTTAATTATCAATTATCAATTAACTCTTCACGATTACTTCCGTCTTAATCTCAGCACCGGCTTTGACTAAGGTGATTGCTACGGAGCAATATTTGCTTATTGAAATTTCTACCGCTCGTTTTGCCTTATCCAGTTCTACATTGCCTGTTATTTCAAAAACCATTTCAATGTTTTTCCAAAGCGAAGGTTCTGTATTGGGTTCGCGCTCACCTTTTACGGTTACTTCATAATCAGAAATTTCCTGCCTTTGTTTTTTCAGGATGCTGATTACATCTATGCTGGAGCAGGCGGCCAGCGCATTCAACAAGAGTTGCATAGGACGGGCTCCATATTCCTGTCCACCCATTTGCGGATTGGTATCCGTTTTTACCACTGTCCCATTTTCATTGATCGTATCGAAACCATAATCGCCACTTACTCTTTTCAGCTTTACTATATTCATTGTAGAAAATTTTGATGCGAATTTATTTTAATTGAAGCAGGATTCCTAATATTAACTCATACCCTCTGCCGATGCTCCGGCTTGTTCAGAATAGATGATCAGGTTGTCGATCAATCTCACTTCACCCAAAAAGGCCGCCACCAATACCACGATAGTCTTGTGTCCATCCCAATGGGCTACTTCAGTCAGCGTTTTTGCATTGGCGATGGCGATATATTCTGGTCGAAACCCTTTCTGCATCAGCATTTCAGTAGCCTGCTGCAATACCTCTTGTACCGCCCCAGGCTTTATCTGCTCTTTTATAAATTGAAGCACCTGGAATAATGAAGGAGCCTGCTGCAATTCTGCTTCACTTAATCTCATGTTTCTACTGCTCATGGCCAGCCCATTTTCTTCACGGATGGTGGGTGCCAGATTCATTTGGATTGAATGGAAAGCAGGTGTGAGGGCTATCAATCTTTCTATGACCATACATTGCTGGTAATCCTTTTGCCCAAAATATACCTGGTCCGGACGCACCACCTGAAACAGTTTGTCCACTATCTGACAAACACCCTGAAAATGACCCGGACGAAAACGGCCTTCATACATGTTTTCCAGACCGGAAAGGTCAAAGTGGTTTAAAGATTCTCCCAATGGATACATCTCTTCCACTTCTGGCAGGAAAAGTATATCGCAACCTGCATTTTGTAATAATTGTATATCTTTTTCAATAGTACGCGGATACCTTTTCAAATCCTCCGGATTGTTGAATTGAGTGGGGTTTACAAAGATGCTGACAACAGTTACATGATTATTGGCCACAGATGATTCCACCAATTTCAGATGCCCGGAATGCAGGGCGCCCATAGTGGGGACAAATCCTATACGCTTTCCCGTTGACTCTAGATTTGCGATGTTGGCTTTAATGGCATCTATTTTTTTATATACTCTCATTGTGTTGCTTGAAGTTCAAAATTGAAATCCTGTCTGTTCGTATAGTTCGTAAGGTGCTATACATTTTTTTGACTGCTGCAAACTAAAGAAAGAATTGCCAAACTTTCTATATTCAATTTTCAAATCCCTCTGATCAATTCTCTCCTATCACTTGTCCAATATTTTCTTCCTCACCGGTTACCTTTGCTTTATTGTTCATTTTTTTATTGATAGCAAATTTTGAAAGTTCCACCCTTACTGATACAATCACTAAAAAATATAGCTGGCTTTGACGAGTCCGCTTTTCAATTGGTGCATGAAGGCCAACAACAAATGACATCCATTAGGTTAAACCCCAACAAGATCTCAGCATTGACACAAATGCAGCAATGGCAGGCGTTACAGACAGATCTTGTTCCGTGGACAAACAACGGGTTTTATCTGAGCAGCAGACCATCTTTTACTTTCGATCCATTGTTTCATGCAGGTTGTTATTATGTACAGGAGGCGAGCAGTATGTTTTTGGAGCAGGCTTTGAAACAAACTGTTGATTTGTCGAAACCCTTAAGAGTACTGGATCTTTGTGCAGCTCCGGGAGGCAAGTCCACCCATCTTCAATCCCTGATTTCTAAAGATAGTTTGCTGGTGGCAAACGAAGTAATCCGGCAAAGAGTAAATATTCTGAAGGACAATCTGATAAAATGGGGAGGCGATAACGTGATTGTATCCAACAATGATCCCAAAAACTTTGAAAACCTGAAAGGCTTTTTTGATGTGATTGTGGTGGATGCTCCCTGTAGTGGAAGTGGCTTGTTTAGACGTGATGAAGAAGCTATTGAAGAATGGAGTCAAAACAATGTGATGCTCTGTAGCCAACGCCAGCAAAGGATTCTGGCCAATGTATTGCCAGCATTGAAAGAGGATGGAGTGCTTGTTTATTCCACCTGTTCCTATTCGCCAGAAGAGGATGAAGAAATTTTGGATTGGTTGAGTCAGGAATTTTCATTGTCGAATTGCCGGTTGCAGACCAAACCAGACTGGATGATTACAGAGGTGAGTACCAGTAACAATAATTATGGTTATCGGTTTTGGCCACATTTAGCAAAGGGCGAAGGATTTTTTCTTGCAGCATTTAAAAATAATGCAGGAGAGGATTTCAGACAAAAAACCAAAACAATCATGAAGCCAGCTACCAAACAATTGTTGCCAATAGTTTCCAAATGGGTGGATGCAAAAGGAATGGAATTGATCCAGGTGAATGAGAGTATATATGCCTGGCCAGAATCATTGTACAATGACTTTGATGTTTTGGTACAGCATCTGCGTGTGATTTATTCTGGTACTTTGCTGGGTGTGCCTATGCATCAAAAATTAGTACCCGATCATGCCCTTGCTATGAGTACGCATTTGTCCGAAGATGTTGAAAAATCAAGCCTTGACTATGAAAACGCTATAGCCTATCTCCAACGCGAAAACTTTGTCTCTACATCTGTTAAGCCGGGTTGGCAGATTGCCGCCTCACAAACGTTTCCTCTGGGTTGGATGAACGTGTTGCCCAACAGAATCAACAACTACTATCCCAAAGGTTTGCGGATTTTGAAAAAGGAAAATTAACAATTGAATGATTTGTTTTCAAGGAGAATTGAGAATTATGTCTGACATTAAAATAAATTGCGCAAACGTATGCACGATTTTTTTTTGAATTCAAACCCTATCTTTACTTTGTCAATACAAGATTTCATTGATTGTTTGTTGATAATTTGGATTGATAAAGATAAGTCGATTTGTATAGATTTGCTTATTGCCGTGACGAATTGTTAAATTCTCAAAGGATTGCAAGAATTAACAAATTTATTATTGTAGATAAACTAAAATTTTATAGCTAAATGGGAGTAGTTAAAAACTTTGCTTTAGTTCGAACCTGTTTTTTCTGGGTGGCATTGCTGGGAACCTGTCTGTTCGCCAATGCACAGGAAAACAGCATTACCGCCGGAGAGTCGGATAATGATACTATTGCAATCAAACCAACAATTGGTATCCATCCGATAAAAATGGGATCGAAGTTTAAAAAGGATATCAATGCTTATGTTCCTTTTAACAACATTGACAAGCATCCTTATTTGTCTCTTCAGCAAATGCTGAAAGGTAATGCAGCAGGTTTGTATGTACAGGAACCTTCTGGTGAGCCAGGTACTCAACAAAGTATTTTTGTGCATGGCCTGTCCGCACCATTGCTGAATAAAAAGTATTTGTACGACCAACAGGCGGCAGTCTATTTGAACGGAGTGCCTTTGTTGCAAGACAATCCTTTTGCCTACGATGTGCAGAAGTATGATTTCAACCGCATTGGCCCTGCCACCAACCTTTTGTCTATAATTAATATTGACAATATTGAATCCATTGAAGTTTTAAAAAACCCAGTAACCTTGGCTTCGCTGGGTCCGATCGCTGCAAATGGTGCCGTTTGGATTACAACTAAAGAAGGTTCTAACTTCGACCTTTCTGTCAATTCATATTATGGTGTAGTGCCTGCTCATAAAGTGACAGCCACTAATGCCAGCTACGAAAACGAGTTCAGACAAAGGTTCTACAATCAATATGGTACTCTAGCCGACAGATTGGCTTATCCACAGTATTTAAGAGACTCTACCAATAATGACTATTATGGTGCTGCCAACTGGACCGATGATTATTACAAAACCACTGCCTTGTACAATGCTGACTTTGGATTGAGCGCTGGTACCGAAAGAGCCAACTATCGCTTTTTTGGAAATGTGGCTAAGAATGCCAATAGTGCCGATCATACTGCCTTAACAAAATATGGTGCCAACTTCATGCTGAATGTGGCTCCTCTAAAATGGCTGATGGTTTCCAGTATGATTTCGTACAACAGAATGGCCAGAGACAGAAACCGAAGCATCAAAGATCGCCTGGCAGAACAGCGTTATATTCCGGATCTCACCAACCCGCTTACACCTAATAAACGCCTGTATTCAAAATATTTATCGCAGTTCGATAAGACTATTACTATCGACAAGAACATGAACAATGCACTGGAAGGGTATCTGGCAGTGAATGCTGATTTGGGTGCCTTGCACTATGCCGGTCGTGTGGGCTTTGATTATAACGAAGGTATCAGAGATGCTTTCTGGCCAAGTACTTTGCTGGAAACCAACAATTTTACCTCCGCCTATTTTGGATATAATCAACGCCTGATTACCAATCATGCCTTGAATTACGATATCAAACTGAGTGACAAAAATAAACTGACTGCCGGAGTATTTCAGGGCTTCAACAGCGATATGTTCAGGTATAACTACGCCTATGCATATAATACACCAAACGATTTTATCAAATCGGTAGTGGTTGACGGAAACGCAGGGAGCGGAAATTATTTAGAAACCAATGGTATTAATGTTCACTATTTCCCCAGCAAAATGAAAACAGCCTTGCTATCATTGGGTGGAAACCTGCAATATGAGATGGGCGATATTTTAGTAGTGAACGCATTAGTAAGAAGAGATGGCTCATCCACCATGCCGGTTACCCACAAATGGTTTACTGGTTTTGGTGGAGGAATAGACTGGAATGTGAAAAACCATTTGATGAAAGATGGTTCGCTTTCAAGCTTTACCATCAATGCGGCCTGGTCTCGTTTGGGAAAAACTTTTTCGGATGACCGTTATCAATCTGGTCCGCAATACAGAGTGGATCTAGGTTGGGGCAATGAGCCTACCCTGGGTTCCTACGCTGGTATTCCCGGTATCTCTAGGCCTTATACTTCGGGATGGGTGGGATACGATGTTCCCTGGTCTTATGTGGACAGATTGCAAATTGGCACTCGCATAGGTTTGGCCAAAGAAAGAATCGGCATTGCATTGGATGTATATAACAGAGATGACAAGAATGGATTATTCCCCATTCCAATAGCCGCTGAGTGGGGTTTCAGCAGTGCCTATAAATCGGGTATGCATGTAAACAACAAAGGGGTGGATGTGGCGATCAATGCGGCCATTGTAAATAGCCCGTCAAAAGAACTAAACTGGGATGTGAATTTAAACTTCAACTACAATAAGAATACCCTGAAAGCCTTACCAGACGGACTATCTGAAGTGATTATCGGTGATAATAAACTGAAAGTAGGTGAGTCGGTGGACAGGTTCTGGGTTTTGCAAAACAATGGTATTTATAATTCCGCATCAGAAATTCCTTCTGGTCTGGATATCAAAGGGGTGCCTGTAAATGTGGGGGATGCTAAATGGGTAGATGTAAATGGAGACAATACCATCAACGATCATGACAAGGTTTTGAAAGGAAATTATATGCCTAAGTTCACAGGTGGTTTTGGAAATGCACTCACCTGGAAAGCCATCACACTTGATTTCCAATTGTACTTTGCTATGGGTCATAGTGCCATAAATAATTATGCCGCCAATCGTTTGGACTTTATCAATTCTGATGCGGTGCAGAGCATCTACTCGGTAAAAGAAATTACTTTCTGGGAAAAGAAACAGGATTTGTTTACTTATCCGGTGTACAATCCTTGGAGCAGCACAGTTCCATATCGTGCCGATCAGGATTTGTTTCTGGATGATGTGTCTTTTCTAAAACTAAGATCCGTTTCGCTGTCTTATGATTTCTCCAAAATCATCAAGGCCAAAGCTTTCAAGAAAAGTACGGTATATGTAACGGGTACCAACTTAGCCACTTTCACTAAGTTCAAAGGAGATGATCCTGAATTGGTGAACTATAACGGCCGTTATTACGGAGACGGATTGCCTTTGCCAAAATCGGTGATCCTTGGGTTTAAGCTTAATTTTTAATGAATAGAAAAAAATATATACAATGTTTTTTCTCAATAATAATTTGCAAAAAATAAAAAGTCTAGTTGTGCTGATCATGTTGTTTACAGGCATTGCCTCCTGCAACAAACAACTAGACACTGAGTCCACCCGTGTAGGTACCGAAGCTGCCAACTGGGATTCTTATGACGATGCCCGCAGTGGTCTGATATCGATCTATGGTTTGTTTAGAGCAGCCCTGGCCGATAACAACGGACACTGGCTATTGGGTGAGTTGAGAAACGGTGATTTTGCGTCCGTATCCCGACCTGATTTAAAAGCCATTATTAATGGTAACCTGAGTGCTTCGTATAACCTGTTGGATAATGTAACTGACTGGCGTCGCTTTTATGCAGTCATCAATACCTGTAATGTATTCATCGAAAAGTCTGCCGGTTGTTTGGTAGATCAGCGTTATACAAAGGCATATCACAGTTTGGATATGGCACAGGCCAGAGCGATGAGGGCATTTGCCTACTTCTACATGGTGCGTGTGTGGGGCGATGTGCCTTTGATTACCACTTCCGGCGAGGGTAAGGATTTTGAAAAAGTTCCTCGTGCGGATAAAAATGCAGTATTGTCTTTTGCAGAAAAAGAATTGATTGCAGTAGCTCCAGATTTACCTTATTTGTATTCTGTGGCTGGAGAAGATTTTAAATTTCCCAACAACTATTACGATTACTCGCAAACAGATTGGGCAGGTCGACCTTTCAGCAGAATTGCCGCCTACTCATTGCTGGCGCATATTACAGCCTGGAAAGAAGATTATGTAAACACAGCCATTTATACTGAGTTTATTTTGAACAATTTTTCCAAAAGCAGGTTAAGTACAGTTTCTGTTAGTGATATGATTTCACCTCAAAACTGGGGGTTGTTTAACAGAGGTCAGGATGGTGCAGTGTATTATCCTATTTTTTCTCTTTCTTTTAGAAAGCAGGATGGAGAAGCTACTACCAACGGGCATTTTGAGCAATTATCACTTGCCAATACTACCAAGTTTGCCATGTCCAAACTATTGCCTGATATTTATATTCCTAAGAATGTAATAGCAGATATGTTTGCCAATACCAATGGTAAAGATCAGAGATTTGGAATTGATCCAACTGCTACGGAAGAGGGAACCTTACTGGAAACCTATTTTGAAAATTATAATGCTGAAATTCCAATTTTCAAGAAAATCAGAATTGTAGATGACGGCGCCAATACAGGAATGTTTGCCCAGTTCACTTCTTCCCTGGTGTTTACCCGACTAGAAGAGATAAGATTATTGCGTGCAGAAGCTATGGCTGTGCTTGGAAAATATACCGATGCAACTACTTTATTAAACAGTGTTCGTGCCTCAAGAGGATTGGATAATACCCTGGGTACTTCCACCAATCGGGATATGATTATCAAAGAAATATTTGCCGAAAGAAGACGCGAGTTGGTAGGAGAGGGCTGGCACTGGTACGATCAAATTAGACAAAACAGAATTCTGAGAAACGATCCTTCCTTCAATACGCTTTTGGATCAGGATGGCATCTATTGGCCAATTGCACAGGAAGTGTTGAATCGTAATCCTTTGATTGTTCAAAACACTTATTGGTCGGGCAACTAATAAAGGTTTTCCAAAGCTGATATAACAAACGAGATTATTAAAAAATTAATAGATTAAGTAGTATGATTAAATCTATATACATGAAAAAAAATACAATCCTTGTATTGTGTTTGATAAATATACTGGTGATGGCTGGTTGCAACAAGGTGGATAATACCTACCGCAATGCTATGGCACCTCAGGTAAATTTTGAAGGAGATGCCTACGCTTATCTGCAATCCAAACCAGGTGTATTTGACTCTTTGATAAAAGCCATTGACCGGGTACCCGGATTGGCTGATACCTTAAGACAAAAAGACATTACGCTTTTTGCTCCTAACAACAGCAGTTTTCAATTGGCACTAAAGAATATCAATCAGGCCAGACAGGACTCAGTGCCTAAAATGGCTCCTGTAAATTTAGGCACCATCGATCCGGCTTTGCTTGATAGTACTTTATGCAAATACATTGTGCGCGACAAAATTATCAGCACCGATTTGATGAATACTTTATCAGATGGTAGAGATGTATTCACTGTGAAGTACGATTATGTGATGAATGTGAAGTTGGTGTTCACCAATGCCAGTGGATACGTAGGAGGTGGACCTACACTCATTAATTTCAGTGATCGAAACAACTCCATTTTTACCCGCTATTGGGTGATAACCAAAACGGCTACCATTGATATTCAGGCCAGCAATGCAGTCATCAATCTTTTGGATGCCGGACACGATTTTGGATTTGGAAGCACTTTCATCAGAGCAGTAAACAAAAATTAATCGCAATAATATTTCAAACTAGTGTTTTGAAATAGCCCAAGTATAAATTGTTTGCCAACAGAAAATCAAAAATTTGGCTGATCCATGTGGCCAAAAAAAATAAATAAAATTCACATGAAAATGCGCAATAAATATATTTTGTATGTACTGGGACTTTTGCTCCTAACCGGAATAGGTTGTGGCAAATATTTCCCCGATGAAAGAGAAAATATTGGCGGCGATTCGCAGTATGCTCAGTCATTGTTTGAACCTATTCTGGGTCGAAACAATTTCTATACTCCTTTCTACAAGGGAACCACTACCTATCCAACCGAATTTTTTATCAAAAATATCCGCAAAAGAAATGGGGAGCCTGCACCAGAGTTTGAATCTATACTTCCAGTAACTGTATGGAAACAATCCTATACAGGTACTGAAACCAGTATAGAAGAAATTCGCGCCAAACAAGAAGTGCAAAACCGCCCTATTCTGGATATTGGCAGATATTCTGGCGACATCACTGTCTGGAACACAGCGCGCTCCAGCTTCATTAGAGCCATTCCCGATTCAGGCTATTTGTTCGATGTAGAAATTAACAATACTGGTGGTCGTCGTTTTTTCCGTGGATTAAGATTGATGCCTTATCGGGAAAGACCCACCGAACCTAATAACCGGGAAGTGAATAGTGGCCAGGAGCTTTCGCCCGGGGTGTTTACAGCAGGTTTATTTAGCGTAAAAGGGGATAGTACCAACCGTTATTTGTCGGGTGGTGATTTGATGGTTTCCATGAAAAAACGCGATGGTGCCGATGGTAAAATCACTTTCAGATTTCTGGACAAAAATGGGCAATTGATGGATCCTAAGCTTTTTGCAAAAACCGATTGGAATAATCTGGTACATGGATTCAATCCGGTAATCACCAGTACAGGGGTTACTTATGATGTGGTGTATCCTATTCCGCTGGTTAAAACAAGAACAGCCTATACCACTTCGGATGGAAATTTTGCCAGAGTCATTTTCGCTTACCAGAGAGTTGGATTTGCTGGTATCATCGAAACCGCAACCATCACTTTCCCTTTCGCTATTTATGAAACTGGCAACTGGGAAGTATTGTTCCAATTTGTAACAGATAACCCAAGGTTTACGAACGATTAATATTGAATAATGAGCCGAAATATGCAAATAACTAAACAACATGCTATGGGTATGTCAAAATATTTGATAGGAGTAATCCTGTTCCTGATGATTGGTTTGGGTGCCATCGCACAAACTAGTTTAACGGTAACCGGTGTGGTAAAAAACCAGACTGGTGAAGAAGTGGCGGGAGCTTCAGTCAGCAACAAAACCACTAAAGCGAATTTAGCCATCACCAATTCAAAAGGTGTTTTTACTGTAACAGTTCCAGTGGGTACAACCCTTTATATTACCCATCTTCAGTACGAGCCCATTACCAGAGTCATTCGTAGTGGAGACACTACCCTCGACATCATAATGCAGGAAAGCAAAGGAAAAGCCGAACAGGATGTGGTGGTGCAGGGTTTCCGTTCCAGGGCCAAAGAAACTCAAACAGGTTCCAGTACGGTAGTAAAAGGGGATGCCTTGCAAAACGTACCGGTGAATAACGTGATGTCCCTGCTTCAGGGTAAAGTGGCCGGTTTGAACGTGCAGAACAATATGGGCGGTCCGGGTTCTGGTCCTACTGTAACCCTGAACGGTAGTTCTTCCATCAACATTAGCAGCGATGGTTTTCTTTCTCCCACTTCACCTTTGTACATCATAGATGGGGTGCCAGTGGATGTGAATACTAAATACGAATACGGTTTCGAATCGGGCGGTGCAGGTATCAACCCCTTGTCGCTGATTCCACCAGAAGATATTGATCAGATGGAAGTATTGAGAGATGCAGCAGCCACCTCTTTGTATGGTTCCAGAGCAGCTTATGGGGTAATTATCGTTACCACCAAACGTGGTCAGTCGCAATTGCCAATTGTTCAGTATTCAAGCAACCTGTTCTTTAAAAATCCGCCTAGAATGCGACCTACCATTGGTGGTGCAGCAGAACGCAGAGCCAGAATAGATGCCATCCTCAATTATGATACGGCATCGGTGGATGCCTCCAATGCATTAGTCAATAACTATTCTTTTCTTTCCGATAGCTTGAATGCCTACTACAATAATTCTACCAACTGGCAGGGTTTTGTGGTAGAACCTACACTCAGCCATCAGCACAATATTCAGGTATATGGTGGTACTCGTCGGTTCAACTATAAAACCAATGTGAACTATTATGATGATAATAATATCGTAAAAAACACAGGGTTCAAGAGATATGGTATGTCCATGAACGCCACTTATAACCCGATAGATCAGTTCAAAATTACCATGGCCTTAAATGGACAGTTTGGTAGCACCCAAACAGGTAGCAGTACCGGTGCCACTATTGGTGGGCTAGCTGGTTTGTCCAATCTTAGCTCCTTGCTACCCAGGCCATCCAAATATTCTGATCAAGCTGCGGCTATAGCCAATGGGTATATCAAGAGTGAGAACACATCCAAAAGCTTACTATCCAGTTTGGATATCAGCTACGAGTTCTTTACAGGCTTTAGGGTATCCAACCTCTTTAGTTATTCGTTTGCTTCAGGTGTAAAAGACTTCTTTACGCCGGCTTTTCTGAGGGGTGGTTCTTCTTTTGGTTATTTGTATAACGATAAAGACAATAACCTGAACAACAGAACCCAATTGGGTTATAGCACGGTGATGGGTAAGCACACCTTCAACCTTTATGGGTTTAATGAGATAAACGCTTTCAGTACAAAAGCAGAAGCCGTTCAAATAGTACAAACACCAAACGACCAGATTCAGGGTGGTTTTGGATATAATGCCAACCTCACCAAAGGAGGTACGCTCAACAACCTGAAGGATGAAAGAATTCATGGCTATGGAGCTTTTGGTGGATATAACTTTGATAGAAGATACATGTTTGACTTTAGTTATCGTGTGGACAGAACTTCACTCAATGGTCCAAGTCAGGGCGCACAAAAAAGCCCGTCAATTGGTTTGAGATGGAACCTGCACAACGAAGGATTTGCAAAGAATTGGTCACCTACGCTTACCAATGCTTCTTTCAAAGGAAGCTGGGGACAAACCATCAAACCTAACGGAAGTATTTTTGATGTATTTGGTAAATATATCATTGGTCAGAAATTTAATAATGACCCCACTTACCTGATAGATTTCGAAACCATTCCAAACGTGGACTTCTTACCAGAGGAGAATACTACTTCTTCCTTTTCTACAGAACTCGGTTTCTTAAACAATCGGATCACGGCTGAGTATATCTTCATGTACACCACCATCGATAATCTTACATTGGCGGTGGATCTGAACAATACCAATGGTTTTACCAGATTGAAAACAGTAGATGCCAGTCTGGCAAAAAGAAACCATTTGCTTACCTTAACAGGTCGTCCTGTTGACAAACCAGGATTGAGATGGACCTTGAGTGCCAATGGTTCTATCAACAGAACCATTCTGGCCAAACTGCCTGATGGAATTAGAGAGTATGTGAAAACAGATTTTTCAGATGCCAACCAATCTGTACCTGTAGTAATGCGTTTAGGTCGCAATCAGTTTTCTAACCTGGTGTATAGAACAGAAGGAGTATATGCTACTGATGCAGACATTCCAGTGAATCCTGCAACGGGTCTGAGAAAACAATTTGGTAAAGGGCAAGGCTTATATTTCAAAGCTGGTGATCCAATCTGGACCGATGTGAATGGTGATTATATCATTGATGAAAATGACCTTGTACCACTAGGAAATCCAGAACCAAGGTACTACGGGGGTATCAGTTCCAACCTGATTGTAAAAGACTTTACACTAAACGTAAACTTGCAGTATTTTATTGGGCGTGATGTAATCAACCTGGCCAGTGCACAAAACTTTCAGGCCTACACCAGTCCATTATCTTCCAATGCCATGTTGGATATTTCTAAATACAATTACTGGAAACCCAATTCTATTTCAGATTTAAGTCAGGGATCTACAGGTGCGGAATATCCAAATCCATTTGATTTTCGCCGTGCCGGATCTTTGGGCAGTTTCCGTTCCAACCAGACATTGTTTATGGAAAACGGGTCCTACTGGAAATTGGGTGATGTAACTTTATTGTACAATATTCCTAAAGATATAATCAAAAGATATGGTATGAGTTCCTGCCGTTTGAGCTTGAGTGGGTACAACCTGCTGATTCTTACAAAATACTCTGGTGTTAATCCAGAGCAGGTTTCAGGTTTGGGTCGTGATATGTCCAATGGCTATCCCAATGCCCGTCAGTATTCTTTTGGTGTAAATATTCAATTTTAAATCATTACTCATGAAACGTATAATATATATTGTCTTATTGATTTCGATGATACTGCCAATGGGGTGTAAGAAGTTTTTGAGTGTGGATCCACCCAGCAGCTTATCAGGCAACAATTTCTGGCGCAACAAGAATGATGTAGAGGGCTATGTAAACGGCTTGTACTCACTGTTTCGTTCTGCCGTGTTTCGTTCCAATATGACCGCCTCTCCCGGCAACGATGAGTTTCCTTATTTCGCCTGGTCTGGAGATTTGCGCGGCGCACCCATTCAGAAAAACCCGGGAGCATCGTCTAACCGTACCTATTTTAATATATTGAGTAATAATGATATTAAATCATTGGTAGGTAATGGATCTCCTGATTTCAAAACCCTGTTTCATATTTTAAGATTTACACAGTGGGACAGATTTTTTAAAGTGATCGCTTCTGCCAATATTGCGGCAGATGTAATTCCGGGTGTTTCCGATCCCTCACTGTCTGATTCTGATAAAAAAAGATATATCGGAGAAGCCGTTTTCGTACGCAATCTTTGCTACTTCTTTATGGTGCGTCAGTGGGGTGATGTTCCTTATTATACCGAGCCTTACTTTACTGGTTCTTTGGTTAGAGAAAATAAAGTAGATGTGCTGAAAAGTATTTTGGCAGATATGGAAACGGCCAAAGAAAATCTTCCCTGGACTTATAACAATCCTTCGCATGTGGCGGTTCGTGCCATGAAAGGGTCGGCGATTGTGCTGATGATGCACGTGAACATGTGGCTGGCTTGTTTTGATGCAGCTAATAAAGATACCTATTATCAAAATGTAGATAAATTGGGTGAAGAGATGGATCAGAATAATGGTGCTTATGAGTTGTTGCCATTAAGCAGAACCAAAGAAATATTCAAAGGAAGAACCAGAGAAGGTTTGTTTGAAATTCCTCAGAACGTAAACTATGGTGAGTCTTTCGGATGGTCAGCATTTTCCGATAATGTGTTGTACGCTCCCTACAAGAACTTTAGAATCCTTAATAGCTATATGTCTTACCGTACCGATTTTATGGAAGAAATATTTCCAAGAGATTTGGCAGATGACAGAAAATCGGCATGGTATATTAAAGATCATTTGTATAGCGGTGGAGACAAGTTTATGATGTTGAAATTTGCCAACGTATTTGCCAATGACCAGGCCGAGGATGTGAACCCCGATGATAATCAAACCGTGTTCAGACTGCCCGATGCCTACCTGCTTCATGCAGAAGCACTGGCCGAATTGGGCAATGATACCAAGGCGCGTACCAAATTGAATTTGGTGAGAACCAGAGCTGGCGCACCAGATATTACAACCTCAGGTCAGGACCTAAAAGATGATATCTTCTTTGAGCGTTGCCGCGAGTTTATGGGTGAAGCACAGTATTGGTACGATGTGGTAAGAACTAAACGAATTATTAACCCGTCTTACAAGTATGGATATCATTGTACCGTGGGACAGTTCAATGCTGGTGCATGGACTTGGCCAATAGACCCCAATAGTAAGCTGAACAATCCGGGCATTACCCTAAATAATTATTGGTTATAACCATATTTAATTAAATGAAATTATTTACGATGAAGGCTTTTAAAATATTTTTTGTACTTACTGCTGTGCTGGCACTGATAAGCGGATGCAGTAAAAAAGACTATTATACAGATGGTGGCCTGAGCAGTGGTCAGTATAATGGCACTGTATTGCAATACCTCGAATCTCGTCCCGAACTTTTTACCACACTGGTACAGGTAGTAAAATATGCAGGGATGGAACAGGCCGTAAACGCTGAAGATATTACGTTGTTTGCTCCAGCCGATTCCAGCATCAGAAGTTTATTACAATTTGTAAATGAACGTTTACCAATGGCAGGTAAAAATCAAATCACAAAAATCCAGGATATTAAACCAACTATCTGGAGAAAATACCTGAACAGATATATTTTCAAAGGATCCAAAGGGTTGAAAGATTACCCTCAGTTGGATATTGAAAACCTTTCGGCTTTTGCTGGGCAGATGTACACATCCTACGATGGCACTCCGATGAATGTAGGAGTGATCTATAACGATGCCAATGGAGTGAAGTATGCCGGTTACCGACAATTGACTATTTCCTTGGTTAATAGTGCTACGCCCAGAGACTATACCACCTGGTACAGTGCTACCATTGCATCGGTAAACATAAAACCAACCAATGGCTATGTGCATGCCATTAGATATGGTTTTCATTTTTTTGGGTTCAATCGCTTCGAGTTCATGGATGACTTAATTTACAATAACTAAATTTTCAATTGTTTCAGATATGATATTTCAACTTAAACAATATAATAGATTACCGCTACTGTGGGCATGTGGTTTGCTGCTGCTGACAGCCTCCTGCACCAAGAGCGATTTCGGAACTACTGATATTTATCAGGAAGGCACCGAAGCCGATATCAGTTTCACTGCAGATGCTCCTCAACCAGCTATGGTGTCCGAAGGTACCATTGTAAAATATGGTATCGCTGGATTGAAAGACAAAGCACAGGGAACCTACAAGTTCTACATCAATCAGGTGCAGGCAAATATTCTGGAAGTAACCGACAAATTTATTTCTGTAAGAGTGCCGGCCAATGCCAGTTCTGGTAGTGCCTCTCTGGTTTTTGATAATGGGCAGTTGTACTACGGGCCTTCAATTACCGTGCGAGGAAACACACAGATTGCCAGTGATTTTCTGGCCAATATAGGAGCCAATAAAGCACTTAGTAATAACAATGCGTCATTTGCCAGTATCTATGGCATCACTCCCAGAAGCGATGGTAATTATGTTATCTATGGGGAATTCAATAATTACGGAAATACAGGTACTGCTAACAATATTACCTCAGGTATTCAGGTAATTGATGCCACTGGAAAAACATTATCGGCAGGCAATCAGTTTATCATGGGCAAAAGAGGGTTGAATGGAGTTGTGGCCGATGTGAAGATCTTGAGCGACGGTTCTTACCTAGTTACAGGCGGATTTTCCAAATACGATACTATTGAAAATGTAAACAGCATTGTACGATTCAAGTCTGACCGAACTTTTGATTTTTTGAATTATGAAGTAGCCAATGCCGATCCCGAAAATCATCCAGAAGATAATACCCGCATAGGATCTGCCATCAATGGTGGCGTAGACGGAGGGGCTTTGTTTTCTTTCATGGATGTGAATGGGAGCTATATGACCGTGGGCAATTACAGACGCTTTAGTTCTATTTATTATCCAAACAGTACCGTAGAAAGTTCTCAGTTGGATGCCATTCAAACATTCGGTTTATCCAAAATGAACAATGCCGGTGTTTTCGATTCTGCTTTTAACTACGATATAAGTACCAAAAAGAGTTTTGCCGGGGCCAATGGATTTATCACCACGGCTATACAGTTGTACTATGGGCAGTTGGTTTTGGGAGGCGCTTTCACGTCTTTTCACGGTCAATCTGCACAGCGTTTAGTATGTATTGATCCGGCTACTGGCCTCATCAGTAGTGCCTTTAGTGGTACCACCGATGGTCCTGTGTATAAGATCACTTACAATGAAAATACCGAACGCTTAGTAGTGATAGGAAACTTTAAACATTATAATGGCGTTCCTGTAAATGGAGTAGCTGTTTTGAATGAAGATGGTTCTTTGGACACAGCTTCACCCATCAAAGCTACGGATGGGGTGGTTACCTATTGTGCCCAGTTGAATGACGGGCGTTTTATCATCAGCGGAAGTTTTATTAAGTATGATAATGTGGTACGAACAGGATTTGCCATTTTAAATCAGGATGGCACACTGGCCACTGGATATAACAATACCGGCCTGTTCAGAGGCAGAATAGGTGATCATGCAGAATATAGCACACCAGGTGGCAGAGCCCTGATGCTGGTAGGTAACTTCGACCGCTTCGATAATAAGGAAGTAGGCAATATTGTAAAAATTGTTTTAAGTAACAATTAATTTAATGCATTAAAAAAATGATTACAATGATACATTGTTTAAGAAGGGTGAAACAGATTTTTTATTTCCTGGCAGTAGTCTCTACAGTAGCAGTTGTATTGCCGGCCTGTAATAAAACGCTGGACAATAAACTAGAGAGCCCGGATAACGAAGCCAATCCAAAGGCAAAAGCCCGCAAGGTCTTGATGCTGATTGTGGATGGAGGGTATGGAACTGAAATCAAGAAAATTGCCCCACCCAATATGAATGATCTTTCAGGAAATTCTATTTTTTCCTGGGATGCATTGAACTCGGTGAGCAATACCATCGATGTAACTGACCAGCAGGGCTGGGCTACTTTGCTTACCGGTGTAGCTCCAGAAAAGCATGGAGTGATCAGTGAAGTATCTACCAATAATTTCACTCAGTATCCAACCATTTTCTCCAGATTGAAAACAGCTTCTGCCGCTTTGCGTACTGTGGCCATTGGTTCTTCCTCTGCACTCACGGGTACCATAGCTGCCGCAGCTTCTGAAAAAAAATTAGTAGCCAATGATGCTGCTGTAAAAGATGCAATTTTGGCCGAACTGAATACAGGCAATCCAGATTTTTTGGTGGCGCAGTTTTCAGGTGTAGAAACTGCCGGACAGGAAGGAGGCTATCTGGCTAGTTCCGAGGCTTATAAAACAGCCGTATTGACCATTGATACTTATGTGGGAGCCATTGCAAACGCATTAAATGCCAGAGCCAACGCACCCAACGAAGACTGGATGCTGCTGATTACTTCTGCCAAAGGCAATAACACGGCTTATGTGCCTACAACCAAGCCCTGGTCTGCTTTTGACGATGGTCGTCATAATAATTTTATCATTATGGCCAATCCCCGATTTGCCTATAACAATGAGGAAAAGCCCTCAGTTTTCCCCTATTATGGAACCACCAATTCTTACCGAATTGGAAATGTCACGGGAACTAGTCGACGTTCTGCTCAGGTAAAGGATGCCACCAAATATAATTTTGGAAGTAGTGGAGATTTTTCGGTTCAATGTAAAGTAAAAATTCCTGCTGGAAGTTATGGATATCCTTCCTTTTTGGGGAAAAGAAATTCTTTTAATCAGGGAGCCGGGGATGCTGGTTGGTTATTTTTTCTGGAAGGAGCTGATTGGCAGATTAACAGTAACGGTGGCGGAGGTTCTGGTGCAACCAACAACAAGCAGGCTAGAGGAACAAAAGTGTCCGATAACCTATGGCATACCCTTACTGCTGTAATCAGACAAAATGGAGCGAGTTCCAGAATTTCTACAGTTTTTACTGATGGAATAAAGAATAATTCTGTTGATTTGGCTACCCGAAATCTAAATACTACTTCACCATTCAGTATCGGTTGGAGAGATGGTTCCAATGGTGGCGATATTCAGCTAAACGTAACTGATGTGCGTATTTATAATCGGGCACTAACTGATTTGGAAATTTCCAATAATTTTTGTCGTACCGATGCCGATTTGACGGATCCCAGTTTGTTGGGTTTTTGGCCTAGTACTACTATTGAATACGACAATGTAGGTAAACCATTTTTTAGAGATTATACTTCTTCTGCAAATCATTTGTTTTTGAATAACCCTAGTATTATAGCATTTAGCGAAGCATCCTTTAATGTTTGTCCGCCGGTGGATGAAGTGGCTTATAAAACAGTACCTCAAAGTGTGGATGTGGCTACACAGATATATCTGTGGATGGGTTATGCCATTCCGCAAACCTGGGGATTGGAAGGCCAGTCATGGATTCCGAAATATATAGATGTGGTTGAATAACATTATTTTTTAAAATAGATAAAATTAAATATAGCATGACAAGAAATTTTCTTATCAATAAAGGAAAAACTATTGTGTCATTTGCTAACACACCAGATACGGTGAGCTTTTCTCAAAAGAATATCTTTGGTAAGGCGGCTCTGGGTCTGGTAGCAATGGTAACACTTTTTGCCTCCTGCGGAAAGAAAAGTGATTTTGGCTATCTGAAAGATCCTACTAAATCTGACAATGGGGTAGATTCTATAGTAGTGAAAGTGGATACCAGTATGGCCAGTGTGGACAAGTCCAAATACCTGCAGGCATCCATTTTCCCGGGCCTCATTTGTGTGGAAGAACCGCGCATTACCAAAACAATCAACCTAGATTTGTTTTATGTGAAAGCGCAGGACTTACGCATTAGTGTGTTGCCTCAACCCATGTTCAGTACTGGGTTTTATGCAGCACCTGGTGAGTTGGTAGAGTTAACCGTGCCAGATGGTGTGTACGATTTGTCTTTACAGATTGGAGCATGGACAGACTATGTGGGACATATAGAAAATGCACAACGTGATCCAATCATATTTTCAAGAACCAAACTGGTGCCTGGTAAAAACTATATGAGAAACCTGTATGGTGGTCATATTTACATTTTACCGAGCAGCCCAAGAAATATACCTGTACAGCTTACATTTAAAAATGTAGTGGAATCGCCGGATTTTGTGTTAGGGGTTACCGATCCGGAGGAGTGGAAACAAAAGCTGGCCAAATCCTGTGTGCCTTATTTTGAGCTAAGAAGTAAGTACATGATCTTTACCATTCGCAGAGATTATGCTATCAAATATCCAGTGAATGATCCGGTTACCCTGATGACCGAATGGGATGAAGGCATCAAAGAAGATTTTTATGGTTGGACAGGACTGGAAGAGAATCCTTCCGATCCAGTAGATCGTTCACCACAGTTGCCTTATCGGGTAGTGCTGGATGTAAATATTTCTGCAGGTTATGGTCACAGCGGTTTCCCGATCATGGCCATTAACGATATATATTGGCAAACCACCGTAACAAATGTAGAAGCATTGCGAAACTCCGCCGTTTGGGGTTTGTATCACGAGATTGGGCACAACTTCCAACAGGGCAAATATTGGAGCTGGTCCACCTTGGGCGAAACCAGTAACAACCTCTTTAGCTTCAAACTGTCTAAAAGAATGAGTGATCAGGGCAAAGGTACCTGGCCAGCCAAGCATCCGGCCATGGCCGAAACCGTAAATGCAGCTCTTCAGTTTGCAGCCTCTTCCGATGGTTCCAAAAACTTTGACAATTCGAACGATCCTTTATTGGGCAACAATCCATTTGCAAGACTTTATCCTTTCCTGCAAATGTTTGATAAAATTCCTGCCAACTGGGGTTATCCCGGACAGGGAGATGGTTGGGGTATTATGACTGCGTTGTACAAAAACAGTCGTCGTGCATTGAGAGAATCATCTACCACATTGGCCAAGCACGATTTTTTGTATGAAACGGTTTCTGATTATACCCAAAAAGATTGGCAGTTATTTTTCCGCCAATGGGGAATTTCTATCAGTTCTACTTCGCTCGCAAAAATAGCAGCCAAAGGCTATCCGGTGATGTTGCAGGAAATCTGGAAGTATAATCCACTCACCCGCACCGGAGGTAATACGGTCATTGATCCTTATTCCAATACTGCCTGGTCCATCGTAAGTTTTAGTTCCGAAGAAAAAACAGGAGAGGGACCACCCAATGGTCTGGCCTCGGCTATCATAGACAATAACCTGAATACATTCTGGCACAGTCAGTGGAGTGGAGGAACTGGCAGACCACCCCATCAGATCACCATTGATCTGGGTGCTCTTACCAAAATGCCATTGAAAGATCTGACCGGATTTAAGTTTTCACATCGTCAGGGAATGGCCAGACGCGGACTCAGAGTATATGTGGATATTAGCAATAATAATAGCACCTGGACACCGGTAGAAGGTTCTCCTTTTACATTGGCTGCCGTAAATGGGTATCAAACTTTCAATTTTGCATCACCTATTAGCACCCGATATATCAGAATCAGAACAACTGCTAAAACCGATGTGGCAGACGGAACCGATTTCTGGGCCATTGGAGAATTTACGGTTTTCAAATAGGAGTTCAAAAAATAGAAAAAATGCATTGCGCAGGAAAATTATCTTTTCAAAGTAGAAAGAGTTCTTAGGCGTACGATGCAGTAGATAAATAAATAAAAAAAGTTACGAATGAAACATATTCTTTTAACATTTTTGGTAGGAGCAGGGCTGGCATTGTTGGTTGGTTCTTGTAGAAAGTATGCCGATCCGCCACCTTATTTCGAAGAAGATTCTACCGAAGCCGTAGTAGGTAAGCGAAAAGTGCTCTTGATCGGTATTGATGGTCTCCCGGGAAAAGAGTTTATGGCACTCAATCCACCCACTCTGGTTTCCATGCTTCCCAAGAGCAAGTTTACTTTGACAAATGCAGTGGATGATGCAGTAACAACCGATGCCGCCAGTTGGAAAACACTTTTGTCTGGTGTTACATATGCCAAACATAAGGTGAAAGACAGCACTTTCGAATCTTTGAACCAGGCAGGCGAAGGACAGACAGGATCCAATTTTCCTAGTTTGTTCTATTTTATCATTCGCTCCGCTAAACCAGATTTGCAAAGTAGGTTTGTTTCCGATTGGCCCGATATGCTGAACCTGATGACACCAGAAGTGTCTTTCAAGGTAAAAACCAATAATGATGCATCTACAAAAGATTCTGTAGTCGCTGCATTGAAATCAAAAAATGATGATCTGTTGGTGGTGCATTTTAATGGTGCAAGCATTGCTGGAAAGGCTGGTGCCTTCTCTGCGGCTGATGCCGGATATAAAGCAGCAGTAGTAAAAATTGATAGCTACATCAATGAAATTATGACTGCCCTCAAAGCCAGACCCGGATATAATAAAGAAGAAGACTGGTTGGTCATCATCACTGGTACACATGGTGGTGTAAATAATACTTATGGTGGAGGCAGTGAGGCTGAAACCTTTGTGCCGAGTTTATACTACAACGAAAAATTCAAAAAGACCGAATTTATAAAAGCAGACTATAGTTCTGCCTTGCTAACAGGAAGAGATGGGAATGCTGTAAATGCCAGAGTATTGAATGATGGTGGACTTTATGATATTGGCACCGGCAGTCAAACAATGCAGCTCAAAATAAAAGGAACCAATCCTTTTAACTGGCCGCATTTTATGGGAAAAACTACCGGATTCACACAACAAGGCTGGACCATATTCACCAATAGCAGTGGTGCATGGTGCTATTCGATTAGAACTAGTACTGTAGGAGAAAGACGCTTACAACCTGCATCGCCAAATGTATTTGATGGAAACTGGCATACACTAACAGTAGTGCTTTATGATAGTGCCGGTAGCAGATGGGTAAAAAGGTTCACCGATGGCAAACGTGTTGAAGATGTTACCAGCACCAGAAATTTGGGATCTGCTTCAGGAACAATCTCATCCACAAGTCCTTTCTCTTTGGGTTGGGGTGGTGACAAGGGTTTTGGTGCCATGACCTATAATGTTTCCGATGTTCAAATTTTCAATACCTCAATGACAGATCAGGAAGTGAATGATAATCTGTGCCTAAAGGATTTGACCAAACATGCCAAATATAGTAGCCTGATTGGATATTGGCCATGTAATGATGGATTTGGTTCCGGATTTAAAAATCTGGCTCCTGGTAAAGCTAATTATCCACTTACCTTATCAGGTCCATATTCCTGGCTTGCCGATCCGGTTTTGCCATGTAACCTTACTGCCACACCTCAGAATGCTGGTCAGTCGCAGTTAGTTCTGTCTAGTGCCAGCGTGCCCAGCACCATTTTCTATTGGTTGAAAGTGAGTGTAAACACCCGATGGGGTATTGAGCCAAGCAACTGGCTAATGGGATATGAACAGGAGTTCCTGGGAATTCAATAATACGTAGTTGGTTTTTAAGTATGATAAAAAAAACCCCCGAAATCTTTTTTGGGGGTTTTTTTTATTAAAAAAGATTAATATAGCCCAAAGTGGCTAATAAAGAGTAGTTTACAAGAACCGGAAGTGCTATCGGTAACGATTTAGTAATGGTGCTTACTGCACTCGTTTTCATCTGATTACCTTGTAAATCATTGAAGCAAATTTAATAAATAAAGGGTATAGTCTTATTGTACTTATCCCTTTTTTTTTGTTTTTACCTTTTCAATTTATATACTTCCTTAAAAAAATCTTTCCCAATATGGGGGAAACTGTGAGATTGGTTTCAATATTAATTCCAAATTTTGGCATAACAACAACAGTCGCAACTCCGAAACAAGTAGTGATGCCCTCTAAAAGACTATGCTATGGAAATCGTGTTGAGTAAAATATTATCAGAAATTAGACATCAAGAAGACAAGTTATCTTCTCAAATGATGCAAACTGCGGATGAGGCTTACCAAATGACTTTATTCCTAAAGGAGATGTTGTGTACCATAAAGACCAACGTCTTACAAGATGGGTTTAAAGACGAACACCGTGAGATTGACTTTTTCAAGAATATTAAACCGCAAATATTAGGGAAGCTCATTTACTATAACAAAGTATTCCGTATAGAAACTACCTGCCCTGTCAGCAATGGCAAAATACATCAAAGCTATTATGAGAACCAATTAAAAGCCCTCAAATCAGAATATAAAGAAAGCATTTGCAATGAGGATTTTTACAGATACTACCGTGCTGACAGAACAGACCGTGACCATATTTATTTCAGGCTCGGACAAATCAATTACCACGATGGGTTAAAGAGTGGCGTGTTTGAAATCGACCTAAGTTTCTCCACATACTTTGATAACAAAATAGCCCACATTATAGCGAATGAATTACTTTACACCTATATGCTTACTAAAATTAACCCCGAAAAAAATCCCGATACCATTTTAATGAACGGAGATACACACAAAGACATTTCGTGGACTAATTCACAAAATGCGCTTATTGAATTGATTTACGCCCTGTATGCTTCCAAATCTATTGCATACGGTAAAATAGGTATCAGAAAATTAGCATTGATTTTTCAAATCTTATTCCGAACTCCCTTAAACGATATACATCATTCTTTCCACCGAATGAAAACAAGGGCAGGCTCCCGGACAGCGTTTTTAGACCAACTCAAAATTTCCCTCGAAGAATATATGGATAAAGACCTTTAGCTGTATCAGCATAGGTGTTTTAAAGCAGTACATTTTGTGTACTGCTTTTTGTTTGCCCATATATGCCAATTGGCAAATGTTGGCAAAAGGCTACCGTAAAATATCCCAACCCCGCTAAAACCCTTATTAAACAAGGGTTTTTCTCATTGTAAAAATTTTCAAAAAAGTGCCAAACCAATGGGTAAGCATTGGCAGACAAACACTGCCACACTTCTGAATTTTGTCCTGTGAACATTAAACAGCAGTGCAATGAATATTATAACAGTTGACGAAGAAGTGTGGAAGCACCTCAATGAACGGTTGAAAGCCATTAGCGAATATATCCTCAAACTGGAAGATACAAGCTACGATAGTTTGTGGCTCAACAATCACGAAGTCTGCCAGTATCTCCACATCAGCGAAAAAACATTGTGGCGTATGCGTACCAACGGGCAGATAGCCTTTTCAAAAATGTACGGGCAGTATTACTATACGATTGGTGCGATTAAGGAAATGCTTAACGCTAACGCCGTGCAGACCACCGATGAATATGTGGAGCAGCTTATGGCGAAAGGCAAAAGCTATATCGAGAAAGGCAGAAAACTGAAATCAGGTAATAATTAAAAGCGTACCCGTATGAATATCGACAAAATGGAATTTGTGGCGTGGATGGAACGCATAATGGACAGGCTTGACATTCTCGGCAACCACATAGACGATTTACAAAAGAAGCGCAACAGCATAGACGGCGAAGAATTACTGGATAATCAGGACTTATTGCAAATGCTGAAAATAAGTAACCGTTCCCTGCAACGGTATCGCTCCATAGGCAAGCTCCCATATTATACCATTAGCGGAAAACTGTATTACAAACTGTCCGATGTGCATCAGTTCATCAGGGAAAGTTTTAACCCGCCCTTGCCCAAACTGGATGCCAATAAGTGACAAACACTGCCTTTGAGTGCCACATAGAGCAAATCAGTGAAGGCTTCCTTTACATTCGAGCGTGAAATTTTAAAATTTTCAGACTATGAGCGAAGAAACAACAAATAAACAGGAAATGCCCGAACAGTTTTCGGACATATTACTCGTACTGGATAAAGAGAAAATGAAAATCCAGGCGGTAAAAAGTATCGACGAAAACGGAAAAATGGAAACCGTTGACCCCACCAAAAAGAACCAAAACCAGTTTATGCGTGTGGATAAGGGGGGCGATTTCTTTTCCAACTTCTTTTCCAATTTTTTGAGCCAGTTAAAGAACCCTACAAACTTTACTTTCTTCAAAGTGCCTGCCCCTGTTGCTGCTGAAAAAGCACAGGAATTGCAAAAGCACTTAAATAAGCCCACTCCACAGGGCGAAAAAGTACTGAAAGAACACGAAGTGAAAGCAGAACCCCAGCCGGATAAAAAACAAGAAAATCAAAATAATATGGCAACAGCACAAACAACAACGGAAGCAAGCGAATACCGCTACAAGCCGGAGCAGGTTGATTGGGACACAATGAAAAACCTCGGATTAAGCAAAGAGTATCTTGAAAAAAGAAATCTGCTCGACCCTTTGTTACGTGGTTACAAAACCAATGAACTTTTACCGATAGGAATTAACCTCGGTGGTTCTATCCTCCGCACGGATGCCCGCCTGTCTTTGCAGCAAGCGGAAGACGGCAATGTTATCGTGGCAATACACGGTATCAAAAGAGAACCTAACCTGCATTTTGAGTTTTTCGGTCACAAGTTTACGGACGAAGACAAGAAAAACCTGCTCGAAACGGGCAATATGGGGCGTGTCGTCAATTTGGTAAATTCCAAAACGGGCGAACTGATGCCGTCCATTATCAGCATTGACAGGCTGACCAATGATGTGATTGCATTGCGCACGGAGTTTATCAAAATTCCCGATGAAATTAAGGGCGTAAAGCTGAATGACGAACAAAAGCAAACGCTGATGGAGGGAAAACCACTCTATTTAGAGGGTATGACTTCCACTAAGGGAACGGAGTTTTCGGCAACGGTACAATTCAATGCTGACAAAAGATACGTTGAGTTCCTGTTTGACAGAAGCAATAACAATCAGCAAGCGCAAACGAACCAACAGAACACCCAACAAAGCCAACCACAGGAAGCCCCGAAAACATTCCGTGGTAAAGAACTAACCGATGAGCAACATAAGGATTTCAAAGCAGGTCAAACTATCTACATTGATGGATTAAAAGATAAAAAAGGGCAACCTTATCAGGGCTATATCACTTTCAATAAGGATACAGGAAAGACCAATTTTGAGTTTCCTAACCACTATAAGGAAAGGGTAAAACCCACCGAAGCCCATAAAACACAGACTGCTGTCAATTCAGAGGGCAAAACCAACGAAGCAACCAAGAACGTCCAAGAGCCTTTAAAGTCCGGGCAGCAAAGACCGAAAAATGAAAAGCAGCAGGAACAACAGGACAATAAGCCTGCAAAATCCAAAGGCAGAAAAATGTAATACAGTATGAAAACAATTATTGCAGAAAAACCAAGCGTAGCAAGGGAAATAGCCGGCTTGTTGGGAGCATCCGATAAAAAGGACGGCTACCTGACAGGTAACGGCTATTTTGTTACGTGGGCATTCGGTCATTTAATAGGACTGGGAATGCCCGAAGACTACGGCATTTCGGGATTTGATAAAGCATCCCTGCCGATATTGCCCAACCCTTTTTTATTGACCGTCCGCAAGGTCAAAAAAGACAAAGAGTACACTGCCGATACTGGCGCATTAAAGCAACTGAAAGTTATCGAACAGCTTTTTAGCCGTAGCAACAGCATTATTGTTGCTACCGATGCAGGACGTGAGGGCGAATTGATATTTCGCTATATCTACGAATACCTTAAATGCAACAAACCCTTTGAACGCCTTTGGATAAGTTCGCTTACCGAAAAAGCCATAAAACAAGGCTTTGATAATCTAAAAGACGGGGCAGCATTTGACGGATTGCATCAGGCGGCACAAGGCAGAAGCCGAGCCGATTGGCTTGTGGGCATCAATGCTACACAGGCATTGAGCATAGCCGCAGGCAATGGTATCTATTCGCTCGGAAGAGTACAAACGCCCACACTGGCTTTGATATGTAAACGCTACCTCGACAATAAGAATTTCACGGTAAAGAAATACTGGCAGATACAATTATCGCACAATAAAGCGCAGGTTGATTTCAAAAGCATTTCCGTAACCAAATGGGAAGAAAAGCAGCTTGCCGATGATACCCTTAAAGCTATTCAGCGTGGTACAAAGGCAACAGTTACATCAGCAGCAACCAAAAGCGTTACAGAACAACCGCCCTTGCTTTTCGACCTGACAGGCTTACAAAAGGAAGCCAATAAAAGGCTGAAATTATCTGCTGAAGCAACGCTCAATATCGCACAAAGCCTGTACGAAAAGAAGTTTATCACTTACCCACGTACCGGAAGCAAATACATCCCTGAAGATATGTGGGCAGAAATTCCAAACCTTGTGCGGGCTTTGCAGAACCGGGAAGATTGCAAGCAAGCTCTAACCAAAATCAAATGGGGACGGTTCAACAAACGTATCGTGAATGACCTCCGTGTAACGGACCATCACGGTTTGTTGATTACGGACAAAGTGCCGTCGGTACTTAATGCAGACGAAAACAAGATTTACAATATGATTGCGCTTCGATTGCTCGAAGCCATATCACAAGCCTGTGTCAAAGAAATAACCGATGTATCATTACAGGTATTGCATTACGACTTTATGGCAAAAGGCTGTAAAATTCAGGAAGCAGGTTGGCGTTCCATCAAAGGGAGTTTTACAGACGATGGCGAAGAACCAGTGCAGGAATTACCTGAACTGCATAAAGGCGACGAACTTGCCATAAAGGAAGCCGCCGTTTTGGAAAAGCAGACCAAACCGCCAGTGCTTTACAGCGAAGCCGGGCTTTTGTCGGCTATGGAAACCGCAGGGAAAGAAATCGAGAACGAGGAAGAACGAAAAGCCCTCAAAAATATCGGTATCGGTACTCCTGCAACAAGAGCCGCCATTATCGAAACCCTGTTTACCCGCAATTATATCCAACGGGATAAACGTTCTTTAATCCCTACTGAAAAAGGATTACAGGTGTACGGGCTTGTTAAAGACCGGAAAATTGCGGATGTGGCAATGACCGCCGAATGGGAACTGGCATTGCAGAAAATCGAGAACAACGAAGCGGATGCCGGAACATTCCAAAAGGAAATGGAAACCTATGCGAAATCCATTACCGATGAACTGCTGCAAACCTCTATTGCAAGCACCAATCAGCCGAAACTGACCTGCCCGAAATGTAAAAGTCAGCAACTCATTATCCGTGACAAAATTGTGAAATGCCCTGATGAGGCTTGTAACTGGGTACAGTTCCGCACCGTCTGCGGTGTACAAATCAGTATCGAAAACATAACAAGCCTTGTCAATAAAGGCAAAACCTCTCTTATCAAAGGAATGACAAGCAAAGCCGGAAAGAAATTCGATGCTTATATCGTGCTGAAAGAGAATGCGGAAAGTTCTTTTGAGTTTGAGAAAAACAAAAGCAGTAAACGCAATGGAAAATAAACTGTCAATCATACCCAAAGAAATCAGAAACCTGATTTATACTATCCGGGGCAAACAGGTAATGTTGGATAGCGACCTCGCTGCCTTATATCAGGTAGAAACAAAGAACCTGAACAAAGCCGTAAAAAGAAATATTGAGCGTTTTCCAGTATCATTCTGTTTTCAACTGACCGAAGAGGAAATTGAAAACTTGAGGTTCCAAATTGGAACCTCAAGTTTAAACTACGGCGGCAGACGTTATTTGCCCTATGTTTTTACCGAACAGGGCGTTGCAATGGCATCTGCCATACTCCGTTCTGATATAGCCGTTAAAATGAGTGTGGAAATAATGAATGCTTTTGTTGAAATGCGAAAAATGCTCATTAGCAACGCTTCTTTGTTCCATCGTTTGGATAATATCGAATTAAAGCAACTGGAAGCCGACCAAAAATTTGAAGAGATTTTTAAGGCTTTGGAAAGCGACAAGCTGTACAGCGAGAAAGGTATTTTCTACAATGGGCAGGTATTTGATGCCTACGCCTTTGTTTCCGATATTATCCGAAGTGCCAAAAGCTCAATTATCTTGCTTGATAATTATGTGGATGATACGGTGCTTACTTTGTTGGGTAAGCGTAAGACTACTGTAACCGCTACAATCCTTACCAAAAGCATCAGTAATCAGCTACGATTAGATTTACAACGCTACAATAGCCAATATCCTCCGATAGACATTGAAGTGTTTTCTGATGCCCACGACCGTTTTTTGATTATTGACCATTCAGAACTCTACCATATCGGGGCATCGCTCAAAGACCTGGGCAAAAATTGGTTTGCCTTTTCAAGAATGGATATTGAACTTGGTAGAGTTTTGCAGATTTTAAACAAGTAAAAAAATCCCCTCCGATATTTCGGAGGGGAATGGTGCATAATCCTTAATAATTTAGTGACAGCCCTATACCCAAGCCCATATCACTATCATAGTGTGTACGAATACCTATATTCTTATTGATGATATACTTCAAGTCTGCCATATATTCCATATCGGTATTGACCATAAAACCAGCTCTTAATCTTTTTGAAATTGGTATATCTTCTCGCATTAAAGACAGGCGAACGATACCATCGTGATATACTTCTGCCTGAAAATTGACTAACATTGGCAAGGTGTACATAAAACCTAAACTAAAGGCTCTACGTGTATCTTTTTCGTTTTTCTGCCCGAATAAATTGGTTTCGTGTTCATCTATTCCCATTTTACGGTAACGCCAGTCAAAGCCTATAAATGGCATAAACCACTGCATTTTTCCGATGTATCTTCCTAAATGTGTTTCTACTTCGTAACCGTGCATATCATTGTAACCTAAACGCCATTCTGTGCCTAAACTCCATCTTGCATTTTGAAACATTGCCTCGCCATCATTACCATTGGTTGCAAAATCGTTCTGTGCCATAAAATGTGGCATATTGCTCTCTCTCTGTAATTTATTGTATGCTTGTTTCTTGTTGGGTAAGTTTGGATTTTTATAGTCATCCACAGCAAAAACCCTGTTCATCCCCGACATCATATGATATAGGATATGGCAATGGAAAAACCAATCTCCTTCTTCGTTTGCCAAAAATTCAATGGTATCTGTTTCCATTGGCATTATATCTAACACATTTTTCAGTGGTGATTTTTCGCCTTTTCTATTAATTACTCTAAAGTCGAAACCGTGCAGGTGCATTGGGTGTCGCATCATTGAGTTATTGTAAATGGTGATGCGTAAAATTTCTCCTTTCTTTACAGGAATTTTATCAACTTCTGAAAGAATTTTGTTATCCATACTCCACACATAGCGGTTCATATTTCCGGTAAGTGTAAATTTTAGTTCTTTTACGGGTGCATCTTTGGGAAGTGAAGTATTGTAGGGCGATTGCAACATTGCATAGTTTAGGGTTTTAATTTCTCCTAAAGCATTTGCATTGTAACGATTGGGGTCGTTATCCATATTCATATTGTGTTGGCTATGGTCTTGCTTTTGATTGGCTTCTCCTGTAATTTCGGGATACATTACCACGTTCATATCCATTTGGTTCAGGCTCATTTTCATTCCCATATCGTCCAAATCACCATTCATCTTCATCATATCGTTCATCATCTTCATCCCTTCAAAATATTTTAATTTGGGCAGTGGGGAAATTAATTGTTTGATACCATTACCTAAAAAATAACTGGCTGATTGTGTTCGGTCTTCAGTAGTGGCTAAAAATTCATAAGAAACACCTTCTTCGGGGATTGTTACAACGACATCGTATGTTTCAGAAACTCCTATAATTAACCTATCTACTTCAACAGGTTCTACATCGTTACCATCATTGGCTACTACGGTAATTTTACCTCCGGCATACCGTAACCAAAAGTAAGAGGATGCGCCACCATTTGAAACTCTTAACCTTACTTTATCACCTGCTTTTAGTATTTTGCCGTCAACGGTTTTTAAATCGGTAGTATGATTTCCGTTAATTAATATTTTGTCATAATACACATCGCTTACGTCCATTGCCAACATACGTTTCCATTCGTTGGTTAATTTGGTTTTGAAATGCCCTTCTCTAATAGCTTCTGCATAAGATTGTGTTGCACCTTTTTTGATAGCTGCCCAATCATTGGCGTTGTGCAACATTCGGTTAATGTTGTTGGGGTTATAATTTGTCCATTCGCTTAAAATAATGGGTACGGTAGGCAAATCATCAATGCCCTTTCTAAAGGTTTTGTCGTCATCCCGCTTTTTCATTACAAAACTGCCATACATTCCAATCTGTTCCTGCAAACCTGAATGGGAATGATACCAGTGCGTTCCGTGTTGGATAATTGGAAAACGATAGGTGTATGTTGCTCCGGCTTCAATAGGCTTTTGTGTAAGCCAGGGCACACCGTCCTCTTTGTTGGGCAAAAATACGCCGTGCCAATGCAGTGATGTACTTTCTTTTAACTGGTTATGCACTACAATCTCGGCAGTGTCGCCCTCTGTAAATGTGAGCGTGGGCATAGGTATTTGCCCATTTACGGCAATGGCTCTTTTTGTTTTTCCTGCATAGTTGACAAGCGTATCTTTTACATACAAGTCGTAATGCACTACTTTCTGTGCAAATAGGGATTGCGAACATAACAGTATAAATACTGCTTGCAGCAACCTTATTTTACTATTTATGGGTATATTCATTTTGATATTTTTTTTTGAAACTCATTCCTGTTCTTTTAGCCAATTGATTAATGTTTTGATTTGCTCATTATTCAATTTTGCATTTTTGTGCATCAGTGTATATGAGGACAGAGGCATTTGCTTCGTTTCTATTTGTTTTTTAATTGAGTTTAGTAATCTTTCCTGCTTTCTATTTGAGTATGTACCCCATTCATTGAAATTCAAATCTTCTTTTGCATTTTTGATATGGGTTCCTACCAATGTTCTTGCAGGCTGTACATAGTCGTACCAAACATAATTGGTATTGTTGCTATGACAATCGTAGCAAGACGTTTGAAACATCGCTTTTATTTCAATAGGCATTTTATAGACTTGTGTAAAATCGGTTGTGTAAACCTGCCCTTTATCTACATTAAGGGCAGGCTGATAAAATTGGATTGCAATAAAAATAAACAGCACTGTTGCTAAAATTATCTTTAATACTTTCTTCATTCTAAAATTCTTTTTTTACAGAACCGCAGGTAAGCATCTTACTACCATAGTAAGGATTTTTGATTGTCTTTGCTTCACTAATCCAAATAGCACCTTTGCCATCATTGTACATCGGGCAATAATCTTGATACAATTTTTGGGTAGTTCCGAACAATGCTATAAGGTCGGAAACATCTTTGCTTAATGATGCTAAATGCTCTCTTTGGTGGTCTATCTTTCCGGCATTGTCGCCAATATGCTCTGCGTTTTCTTTTGCATTTTCTGCAATATCCATATACTCCTTATGTTTGTTTGCAGGTATGGTTTTCATATCTACATTTTTCAAGGTAATGAACAACTGTTTGCCTGCATTGGCAGCAGCTTTGTCATTGTCTGAAGCAAGGGCGTTTTTTAATGACAGATAATCGGTAATTATGGGTGCAATAGAGAAGTTTTGCGCCTGCTTTTTTACATCTGATTTTTCTGCAGCTTTAGCTAATGTATCAACTGGAGCAGTAGAAGTTGCCGTATCATTTTGTGTTGATGATGGCACATTTTGAGCGTCAGACACCACTGTACTATCATTGGCTGTTTTGTCGCTGTTTTTACTGGAAGACTGATTGCAGGAAACGGTTATTGCTACAACCGTAGCCAGTGCGATGATGGAGAAAAATATATTTTTCATTTTAATGCTATTTAATGTTGTTAAAGAAATTTTTGTGGTTTACTTGTTTTCAAATTCTTTCAGCTTTCGCTTCATAAATTCGATTTCCTTTGCCTGTGTTTCAAGTATGTTTTTTTGCAACTCTATCAGTTCGGGGTCGGTTAATTTTGCTTTTTCCGACATCAGCACTGCTGCTGCGTGGTGCGGTATCATTCCTTTTACAAATTGTTTGTCGCCCACATTTATTTGCTCCCTGATGCCAAACCAAGAGAAGATGCCAATTGCGAGGGAAAATGCAATGATTGCCCAGTTGATTTTTTTGTTTTGATACATTCCTTTCATTATCCATAATTCAATGACCAACATTGCCGAAACCATCAGCAGGGTCATATACAAATTATTGATGTTCGGGATAAGATTATCCAATCTGTCAATCATAGCATACATAAGGAAATACATCGCTGCGAACATCGCCACAGCCATTACAGTGAACCGTTTGTACATTGCTAAAGAATGTTTGGCATTATGCGCCTCATTTGCCGTGTGGTGGTGCATATCGTGCTTGTTTTCTATATTTTCCATAACAGAAGAATTTATTTATTATTAATTGTTTCCTGTACGCTACCACAGGTTAGCATTTGAGAACCGTAATAAGGATTTTTAACCGCTTCTTCTTTGCTTAACCAATTTGCGCCTTTCCCGTTATTGTACATTGGGCAATGCTGATAGTAAACAGGTGTTTCCTGTTTTGATACCTTAGCCAGTTCGTACATATTCTTAGAAAGTAAAGCGAATGTTTGCCTTTGTTGGGCAACATCTTTAGAAGCAGCAATCTTTTCTGCATTTGCTGTCAGGTCTTTCATTACTTTCATCCAAACGGTATGCTCCCCGGTAGAAAGTTTTGCCATTTCTACGGCTTTGATAGCTTTTACCAATTCGGCAGCTTTTGCGGATGATGTACCTGCATCAGTTTTTACCAAAGCATCTTTAACTGAAAAATAGTTGTCGAATACGACTTTCAGTTGTGGTGCATTTTGGTCATCGGCAGTTTTTGTTGTTGCCATTTCGTTGTGGTTATGGTTGGTGTGTCCGCTTTTCATATCCATACCCGCATCATTAGATTTTGCGACTGGCTTTAATTCTCTGTCGTACTGGCAACATCCCGGCAGCTTTGCATACACATCATCCGGTGCTAAAAACTTTTCGCTGTCGTAACCTGCCAAAGCGATACGTTTCAATATTTCATCCTGATTGGTCTTATCGCTGTCATAAGTGAGCGTAGCCATTTTAGTGTCTTTATTCCATTCCACACTGGCTACCTTGTTCACATTGCCTGCTTTTTCGATAGTGGCTTTACACATACCGCAATTGCCGTAAATTTTTACGGTTTCTGTTTTCGCATTTTTGATTTGTGCGAAACTGTTTATTGATGATAGTAATACGCCGATTACCATCACTATTTTTGATAATGATTTCATTTTGAAAATTTTAATTTAATAAGATATACAAAAGGGGTGCGAAAACTGGATTGGGTTTTCGACAAGACATACCTGTGGCTGTCAAGCAACAGATTTAGCTTATTTTAGGCGGTAGCCAAATGGAGAAAAAGCCTGAAGAATAATAGGCTTGTTTGAAACCGAATTTTTGCTTTTTTGCTTCTGCAAACAGATTTTTTGCTTTCAATTCGATTACAACAGGTACACTTAAAGAAGTTGTTGAAGCACCGCATCTGCAAGAACTGTGTTTGCAATTGCCTCCGCAGTCGTGACCATCCTTACATTTTTTACAGGACTTGTCCTTGCAACTGTTTTTGTGCTGCGATTTTTCAGATTTTTCTTTTGAGCAGGATTTTTGTTCCGTCTTAGTTGTTTTTTTGGCGCAGGCATAGCTTATGCTCGGCATAAGGAAAAATCCCAAACACAGTAAGAGAACAAAGCTGATATGTTTACCCAAATTTTTCAACACTACAAAGTTACAAATAAGATTATCTTTTTTTGATGGCTTTCCCTCTTTTTTTGGTGTTTGATACCAAATGTTTAATAAAGCCGCATTTTTTTTCCATTTTTAAAGATATAATGCCCTTTTTATCAGGTCAGGTTGCTAAAAAGGGCATTATAAATTCAATATATTAAGCGTTTAAAGGTTCGATTTTAAAGCCTGCTTTTTGTACTGTTTCAATTACCTGGTCTTCGGTAATACCCTCTGATTTTATTGTAAGTACCTTGTCTTTATTGGCGGTGTCAACTTCCCAATGGCAGATGCCCTCTGCATTGTCCAAATGCGGCTTTACAGATGCTATACAACCGCCACAATTGATGTTCGTCTTAAATTGAAATTCTTTATTTTCCATTGTCTTAAATTTTGATTGTTGTTTGATACCACAAATTTCAGCACTATACCGTTCTGTATTGTTGTGGAATTTCTTATTTGATTTGTGATATTTAATGTTTTACTTTTTCCACTTCAACCGCAGGCTGTTAGTTACCACGCTCACGCTGCTCAATGCCATTGCTGCACCTGCAATCATCGGGTTCAGCAGGAAGCCATTTATTGGGAATAAGATACCTGCCGCAATAGGAATGCCGATTAAATTATAGATGAATGCCCAAAACAGATTTTGCTTAATAGTGGCTACGGTCTGTTTTGAAAGTTTTATTGCCTGTGGTATTTTGGTAAGGTCTGATGAAATAATGGTCATCTTGGCAACATCCATTGCAATGTCGGAACCTTTACCCATTGCAATACTTACATCGGCTGTTGCCAAAGCTGTGCTGTCATTAATACCGTCGCCAACCATTGCCACTACTTTGCCTTTGCTTTGAAGTTCCTTTACAAAATCGGCTTTGTGCTGTGGCAATACCTCTGCCTTGTAATGCCCGATGCCAGTTTGCTTTGCAATGGCTTTTGCAGTGGCTTCATTATCGCCCGTAAGCATATACAATTCTATGCCCATATCCTGCATTTGCCGGATGGCTTCGACCGATGTTTCTTTGATTTTATCAGAAATGACGATAACGGAAAGCGCCTGTTTGCTGTCGGCAAACCAAATAACTGTTTTGGATTGTTTTCCCCATTCATCCGCTTGCTTTTGCAGTTGCTCCGCAATGGTAATGTTGTTTTCTGCCAATAGCTTTTTATTGCCTACAAAATAGGTTTCGTTGTTGTGATTGGCTTTTGCACCTTTTCCTGTAATACTATCGAACAGTGATAAAGTAGTGGTTTGTACACCGTCTAAATGTTTCACTACCGCTTCTGCCAATGGGTGTTCGGATTGCTTTTCGATGCTTAATAAAATATCTTTCGTTGCATCATCATTGTTTAGCCATTCGATACCTGTTACCTCTGGTCTACCCTCTGTTATCGTTCCTGTTTTATCTAAAATAATGGCATCAACTTTTTTGGCTAATTCCAAACTTTCGGCATCCTTTATCAGAATACCGTTTTCAGCACCTTTGCCAACGCCAACCATTATAGCGGTAGGCGTAGCCAATCCCAAAGCACAAGGGCAGGCAATAACCAATACCGTAACAGCCGCTAACAATCCCTGAACTATGCCATTGTTGCCGCCTAAAATAAACCATAGGATAAATGTGAGAATAGCAATCCCTATCACAACGGGAACAAAAATTCCTGCAATCTTATCTACCAACTTTTGTACTGGTGCTTTACTGCCTTGCGCATCCTGAACCATTTTGATGATATGGGCAAGCATTGTTTCCCTTCCGACTTTAACCGCTTTGAATTGGAAACTTCCTTTTTGGTTAATCGTTCCCGCAAATACTTTTTCGTTTTCTTTTTTCTGTACAGGTACAGGCTCGCCACTCAACATACTTTCATCAACGTAGGAACTGCCCGAAGTAACCATACCGTCCACCGCAATCTTTTCGCCCGGCTTTACAAGAATAACATCGCCTGCGTTTACCTCTTCAATAGCGGTTTGTTTTTCGGTTCCATTCGCTTGTATAACAATAACGGTCTTGGGTTGTAAGCCCATCAGTTTTTTAATGGCTGAAGAGGTATTGCCTTTGGCTTTTTCTTCCAATAGTTTCCCTAACAGGATAAATGCGACAATTACGGCTGCTGCTTCAAAATATACGTGGGCGTGTAGTCCTCTCTGATGCCAAAAATCTGCAAACAACATATTGAATACGCTGAATAGATAAGCGATACCTGTACTCAATGCTACCAGTGTATCCATATTGGCTGAACGATGTTTTGTCTGCTTCCAGGCATTGATGAAAAAATCCCTGCCTAACCACAATACAACAGGAGTAGAGAACAGCCACATTATAGGGGTTGCATAGGGCATATCCATAAAGAACATTGCTATCAATACAACAGGCAATGACAGCGCAATAGCCCATACGGTTTTAGTCTTTAGCTTTTGGAACTTTTCAGCGTGGATAGCTTCTAATGTTTCCTGCTGCTTATTTTCTTCTTCTACCAGTAAATCGTAACCTATGGACTGTATCGCCTTTTGCAGTTTGGTGGCATCGGTCATATTGAGTAGGTATTCCACGGTAAGATTTCCCGTAGCAAAGTTTACGGATGCTTCTATAACGCCCTCCTGATGCTTTACAATACTTTCTACACTGCCTGCACAGGATGCGCAGGTCATTCCCAATACAGGGAATGTATGTTTTACAGTAGAAACGTTGTAACCTAAATCTTTGATTGCTTTTACCGCTGCGCCTATCGCTGCGCTGTTATCTACCGTGATAGCTGCCCTGCGGTTGTTTAGCTCTACTTTGTGGGTTTCGATGCCTTTGACCTGTGCCAATCCTTTTTCAACGATTAACGCACAATGTTCGCTTTCTACATCTTCTAAGGGAAGATAAATAGTTTCTTTATTATTCGTTGCCATATTTGCCTGATTTAATTAACAGTACAAAATTGGCTATTATATGGGTGGGTGCTATTGTGAAATTTTGGAATTTATGTGTAAGATTTACAAACTATCCAATGGCTTCCTTTTATCTTCTTTTATCTGTTTGAAATAGCTCGGTGTCAGCCCTGTAACTTTTTTGAACTGGTTGCTTAGGTAGGACACACTCGAATAGTTTAAACGAAAGGCAATTTCACTCAAAGAAAGCTCATCATATACCAATAGCTCTTTTACCTTTTCTACTTTTTGGGCAATAAAGTATTTTTCAATGGTAGTACCCTCTACCTCCGAAAAGAGATTAGATAAATAATTATAATCGTGGTGCAGTTGACTACTTAGCACATCCGAAAGATTGGTTTTGGCGTGGTTGTCCTGATGATGCACAAGGTCAATAATTATATTTTTTATCTTTTCAATTATGCGGCTTTTTTTATCGTCAATAAGTTCAAAGCCTAATGGAATTAAAACCTTATCTACATTATTTTTTTCTTCGGATGTAATCTCTTTATCCAATACTACCTCTCCAAGTTTGATTTTTTTTACGTTCAGACCTAACTTATCCAATTCATTTTGCACCACCATAATACAGCGGTTGCAAACCATATTTTTAATAAAGAGTGTACTCATATATACCTTTTTACGACCTTAACAAAGGTACAAATTAATCTTTGGCATCATACCATTCTACGCCAAATCCCGCCTTTCAAAGCCAAACCCTGCCACTTCTGCAAAGGGGCTTATGTACTGCTATAATTTTAGGATTTAAGTAAAATTCTAAACAAAATAAGTATGGATGTACAGCAAAAAGACCTGTCGTATTTCAGATTACGACTGCAAGAATTATTAAACAGCAGCTTTCCTGAAAAGGCGCACGACCAAAAATTTATTGACCAACGGTCTTCGTGGGCTGCCAATGCTTATGAGGGTGCTTTCCGTTCGGGAAACGCCATTGAGCAATGCGACGAAATAGCCAACTACATACTTTTTGAGGGCTTGCACTTCTCCAAGTTCAACACGGTTTTCAAAGTGGTATGCAATGAGTTTGATGCCATAATGGCAGACGAGGAGCTGCGACCGTTCGCCCTTAAAATGTTCCCCGTTTGTGAGCCTGTTTTCGCAGGATATGAATTAACCGATGATTTCGCCAACGGAAATGAGTTTGATGTACTCTATACCGAACTGACCGGAACCATCTCAATATGGATTGAGGAAAATGGGCTTCAGTAAGCGGTTCCATCTCCAACAGAATATTGATGCCCTGCGAATTGTTTTTAAACTGGAAAAGGAGAAACGGCAAGCCACCGTAGGCGAAAGACTGCTAATGATGCGATACAGCGGATTTGGCGGTCTTAAATTCGTTCTGAACCCCGTAGAAAACGAAATAGACATCAATCATTGGAGAAAAACAGAACACGACCTTTTTCCACTCACGCAGGAACTCCACCAACTACTCAAAGAAAATTCCGAAGACGATAAGCAATACCGCAAGTATGTGGATAGTATGAAAAGTTCCGTACTGACGGCTTTTTATACCCCACCAAAAGTTATAGATGCCATTTCATCTGCCTTGCGGGATAATGGTCTGCACATTGATAAATTCCTCGAACCCTCCGCAGGTATCGGTTCATTCATCCAATCCTTTTCGGAAAATCAGAAAGCCAGTGTTACCGCTTATGAAAAGGACTTGCTTACAGGCAAGATTTTAAAGCAGCTTTACCCCGAAATCAATATCCGTATAAACGGCTTTGAGGAAATCCCCGAAAGGGAACAAAACACCTATGATGTAATCGCCAGTAATATCCCTTTTGGCGATACTTCCGTATTTGACCTTTCTTATTCACGCAGTAGAAACAGCGCAAAGGAACAAGCTGCCCGAAGCATACACAATTACTTTTTTCTGAAAGGTGCTGATATGCTCCGTGAGGGCGGTTTGTTGGCTTACATCACTTCACAGGGCATTCTGAACAGCCCTAAGAACGAACCCATACGCAGGGCGTTGATGCAGGATAATAATTTGGTTTCGGTTGTAAGATTGCCTAACAACCTGTTTACCGAATATGCAGGTACGGAAGTCGGCAGCGACCTGATTATCCTGCAAAAAAATACGGCAAAAGAAAATCTGACCGACAGGGAAGATCTGTTTTGCCAAAGCAAGCCATCTGAATACAATACGCCTGGCAATGCGCTCTTTCAGGACAGTACAAGAATTATCCATACCGACCAAAAATTAGATACCGACCCATACGGGCAACCTGCCTTAATCTATACGCATAAAGACGGTGTTGAGGGCATTGCCAAAGATTTGAAGCAAATGCTTTCCGAAGATTTTGGAAAGCATCTGAATTTGAGTTTATACAAAGGCGAACAGAACGACGAGCCTGTTATACAAATTCCTATTGAACCAAAAGTTACACCTCCGGTCATAGACCCTGTAATCATTCAGCAAAAGCCGCAACCTGTACCTACTCCGGTAGTCCGTCAGGAAAGCCCGCAGGAATTAAAGCAACTAAGCATTTTTGACTTGTTTGAAAGTGCGGGAGAACCTGTAATGGTTCTTGCTCCACCTAAAAGAACTACCCAAGCCAAAAGGCAAAGCACTAAAAAAAGAAGAGGTACAATAGGTCGTCAGCCCGACCTGTTCAGCAGTGCAAGGCAGCAGCCCTATACACCGCTAAAATCCAATGGTGATATTAACGGAACCGACCAGGTTAACGGCAAAAAACAGGAAGCTATCAGCGACCTGTTTTCACAAATAAACGGAAATGGCCAGTCTGATAAGACAGCCATTACCGCTATCAATATTAATGCTATTCCTGAACCTGCCCCGTATAGTGGCGAACTGCAATCATTCCATCGTAACGATTGTCTTGTGGTGGATAACGGTTGGGTAGGTTATCTGCAAGAAGTAGAAAAGGAAGATGCAAAAGCAATCTTTCATCCATTGCAATTACCATCGGCACAGAAAGCAAGAGCCGAAGCCTACATAGCTGTAAGGGACAGTTATATCAACCTGTACCAAAAAGAAGCTGAAAAGCAGACCGAACACAAGGCAGAACGGGAAACCCTGAACCTCCTGTACGATGGCTTTGTCAAAAAATACGGTAATCTCAATGCTGCCGACAATGCCAAGCTGATAAAGACAGACAGCGCAGGTAAAGAAATTCCTTATCTGGAGCGTATCATTGGCGGCATAATCCATAAAGCGGATATATTCAGCCGTCCTGTTAGTTTCTCTACGACCACGTTAGCAACCGATAATCCCGAAGAGGCATTAGCCGCCTCGCTGAATAAATACGGCAACGTGGATTTGGACTTTATGTCCGAAATCAGCAGCCTGCCTGCCGATACCCTGAAAGAAGCCTTACACGGGCGGTTGTTCTACAATCCGCTACAACAGGAATACGAAATAGCCGAACGGTGGATTGCAGGCAACGTAGTTGAGAAAGCCGATGAAGTAAGAGCCTATCTTGAAAACAATCCTGATGATACCGAAGCCAAAGAAAGCCTTACCGCTTTAGAGGAAGCCCGACCAAAACGGATTGAATTTGAGGAGTTGGATTTTAATCTCGGCGAACGGTGGATACCTACCGGAATTTATGCCCGTTTCGCTTCGCACCTGTTCGATGCGGATGTATTGGTTCATTATTCCGAAAGCTCCGACGACTTTTCTGTGAAATGTCATCGGGGCAATATGCACATTTGGGAAAAATATGCTGTCAAAGCGGAAAGCCGAACATTTGACGGTATTGCCCTGCTCAAACACGCCCTTGTCAATACTACGCCTGATATAACCAAAAAAGTGATGGTTGGCGACCAAGAGGTCAAAGTACGGGATATGGAAGCCATACAAATGGCGAACACCAAGATTGATGAAATCCGTACCGCTTTTACCGACTGGCTACACGCACAGAACGATGAGTTTAAAAACAGGCTGACCGACCAGTACAACGACACCTTTAACTGTTTCGTTCGCCCGAACTATGACGGAAGCCATCAGGAATTTCCGGGATTAGACCGCAAGGGTGCAGGCATTGAAGACCTGTATTCAAGCCAAAAGGACACGGTTTGGATGATAAAACTGAACAACGGTGCTATCTGCGACCACGAAGTAGGCGCAGGAAAAACGCTGATAATGTGTACCGCAGCGCAGGAAATGAAGCGTTTGGGATTAGCCCATAAACCGATGATAATCGGACTGAAAGCCAATATACCTGCTATTGCTGAAGACTACCGAAAAGCCTATCCACACGCAAAAATCCTTTATCCAGGTATTGATGATTTTACGCCTAAAAAACGCCTGCGCATTTTCGGGGATATTAAAAACAACGATTGGGATTGTGTGATACTCACGCACGACCAGTTCGGAATGATACCTCAATCGCCCGAAATACAAAAGGAAATCCTCGAAATAGAATTAGACAGCGTAGAGCGCAACCTCGATGCCCTGAAATCGCAAGGCAAGGAAGTGACAAGGGGAATGCTCGCCGGGGTAATCAAACGAAAAGAAAATCTTGAAGTAAAGCTGAAAACGCTGCAACACGATATTGAAAACCGCAAAGATGATATTGTGGACTTTAAGATGATGGGCATAGACCATTTGTTTGTGGACGAAAGCCACCAATTCAAAAACCTGATGTTCAACACCCGTCATACACGGGTTGCCGGATTGGGTAACGTGGACGGCAGCCAAAAGGCACTGAACCTGCTTTTTGCAATCCGCACCATTCAGGAGCGTACCAATGCGGATATGGGCGCAACCTTTCTTTCGGGTACGACCATCAGCAATTCATTAACGGAGCTGTACCTACTGTTCAAATATCTGCGTCCCCGTGCATTGGAAAAACAGGGCATTCATTCTTTTGATGCGTGGGCAGCTATCTATGCAAGGAAAACGACCGATTATGAATTTTCGGTAGCTAACAATATTGTCGCAAAAGAGCGTTTCCGCTACTTTATCAAAGTGCCGGAACTTGCGCAGTTCTATTCTGAAATCACGGATTACAGAACGGCAAAGGATATTGGTATTGACCGACCCAACAAGAACGAGGTATTATACAATATACCGCCAACGCCCGACCAAGAAGCCTTTATCCAAAGCCTGATGGCTTTTGCCAAAACGGGCGATGCTACTTTGCTCGGAAGAGAACCATTATCGCAAAGGGAAGAAAAAGCAAAGATGCTCATTGCTACGGACTACGCCCGTAAGATGTCGCTCGATATGCGTATGGTAAGCGGTATCTACGACGACCACCCGGACAACAAGGCTTCGCATTGTGCGGCAAATATTGCCAAGTATTACAACCAGTTCAACGCACAGAAAGGAACGCAGTTCGTTTTCTCGGATTTGGGAACCTACAAGCCGGGCGAATGGAACGTGTACTCCGAAATCAAACGCAAACTCGTGGAAGACCACGGCATACCTGCCCACGAAGTAAGGTTTATTCAGGAAGCAAAAAATGATAAGCAACGTAAAGACCTTATTAATGGGATGAACGAGGGTAAAATCCGTGTGCTGTTCGGTTCTACGAGTATGCTCGGAACTGGCGTGAACGCACAGAAAAGAGCCGTTGCCGTTCATCATTTAGATACACCGTGGCGACCGAGCGACCTTGCCCAAAGGGACGGTCGTGCAATAAGAAAAGGCAATGAGATTGCCAAATTCTTTGCCGATAATAAAGTGGCTGTGATTATCTATGCCGTTGAAAAATCTTTGGATAGTTATAAGTTCAATCTGCTGTATAATAAGCAACTTTTCATAGACCAGTTAAAGACCAACAATCTGACCAAAAGAACGATTGATGAGGGCAGTATGGACGAAAAATCGGGAATGAATTTTTCGGAATACGTGGCTATCCTGTCAGGAAATACAGACCTGTTGGATAAAGCCAAGTTAGAAAAACAGATTGCCGGATTGGAAAGCGAAAAGCAGGCGTTCAACCGTTCTAAATTCAGTGCCAAATATAAGCTGCAAGATTATACGGAATTGTTGGATAGTACGCAATCCCGTTTCAACCGAATGAGCCTCGATTGGGAAAACTTGCAGCAACGCATACAAAAACATTCGGACGGTACAATTGCAAATCCTGTGCAGTTGGACGGTGTACCGCCCAATGCGGATATAAAACAAATAGGTGCAAAGCTCAACCAGCTTGCGGACAAAGCCCGCACCGGAGGTCAGTACGAAGAAATAGGAAGCCTGTACGGTTTTACGCTGTTGGTCAAAACTGAAATGTCCGAAAAAGAGGGTGTGGATATTCGGGTAAACCGCTTTTTAATACAGGGAGAGGGCAATATCAAATATACCTACAACAACGGTCTAATCGCTAAAGATGAAAAGCTGGCGGCTATGAACTTCCTTAACGCACTGGAGAAATTGCCCGGCTATATCGAGCAGGAGCAAAAGAAAATTGCGGAGATACAAAAAGACCTGCCCATTCTTCAGGAAGTGGTAAACGGTACGTGGTCTAAAGAAAGCAGATTGAGCGAATTGAAAACGGAACTGGCTGCCGTTGAGCGAAAGATACAGTTATCCATTACGCCGGAAACTAAAGGAGAACCTGCGGAAAAAACCGAAAAGCAAAAGCCAAACAGTTCGGAAAATATTATACGCACAAAAGGTATTCACTTACCTCGTGGTGTATTGTAAGAAAGATTATTCTCTTTCTTCCTTTTCATCCATTTTACAAATTAGTGCATCACGCAGGCTGTCAAGGAATTTAGTTCTGTTCATTTTTCGGCTTTTCAGTTCCAAATAGGTATGATAGAAATCGCCTAAGCTGATATTAAATGCAATTTCAAAGGTTTTAGCAATGACTTTAATGTCCGCATTTCCATTATCAAAAATACCTTGTGCATATAATGCGTAAATAAGTTCCGTCAATGCCGTTTTGCTTCCCGTCCAATTCAGAGAAGAATTATGAGATACCCTTTTTTGATTGATATTATTTATTTGGTCTTCAAGATAAACTTGTATCAGGTCATTGGCTATTATTTTTGCAACTTTATAATCGTGTGATGTGGAAAAGCGATGGTCTGCTTCAAAATAAAACGTGTCTAAACTTAGTTTAATATCGCATTTGCCCCGTACAAAGAGTTTCTCGTCAATAAAAGAATTATTGGTTCGGTAATATTTATAGAATTCAAGATTATTATCAAAATACCTTTTCAGTTTTCTCAATTCATCGTTTAAATATTTCCTTACGGGCTTTGCTCCGTAGGGCTTTTTTGTTTCAATTTTATAAATGGCATTATGATAAATGAGTTTTGAAACAATAACAGGCTTCTGATATTTAAAAAATCGGATTTCTTCATCAATATTTTTAAAGCCTCTTTTTAAGACGTACTTCTTTAATTCAGACAAAGAATTAACAATAAGGACTATAACAGCTTCTATTCTTTGGATAGGACAGTCTGTTTCAATCTCCAATTCGTGAATTGTTGTTTCCAATCTATATAATGTTTCATTGTAAAATTTATCCATTCGATTATAATTTGAAATCTATATGTTGGTAAAACTTACAAATACAATCGTTTCAATAAGCAAATTGGGATGTTTTTTCTGTAATTGTTTTACCAACTCAAAAGAATGGCATTGCGTAGAAATACTGTTAGTAATGTGCTAAAGTCAATATATTTTAGCAACATTTTTTATCCTGTTGAATTGGCGGACAAGGAACGCTTCCGTAACTGCAATACACACAACAATCGCCCTGTAATGGTTTTAATCTTGTCTTACAATTTCCACATTCATAAAAATATTGGCAAGCATCTGTCGGCATTGTTTCCTCTTTTTTGTATCCGCAGTTTGGGCAAGTTATTACTGATTGTAATTTAATTTCCATTATGATATAATTTTACTTTTTAGTGATTTGTATCCTGTCGAATTGATAGCTTTTTCTATTTCTGTTATACTTGTTTGTTTGTTGTCAAACTTAACAATAGCATTGCCTTTCTCATAGGAAACCACAACTTCGACAATTCCTTTTAGTTTGCTAATCTCTGCTTTAACGTGGTGTTCACAACCTGAACAAGTCATTCCTTTAATTGTAAACTCAACTTTTCGAAGTTTTGAAGTTTGGGTAATAATTGCTTTACTTTCAGTCTTTGGAAAAAAGATGTGGGCATAAATTGGAAATGATAAAAGTAAAGCCGTCATAATGGTAATAATTCCTAAAAATGATTTTGTTTGCATAAAATTTGGTTTTTCAGTTGTTTCACATTTACAGTCAATTTTCTTTTGTGGTTTCAACTTTTGATACCAAGCAAAACCAAGCACTAAAATTGTTAAACCGATAAAATATGGTCGGAAAGGTTCGAGCCAAGAAAAAGTTGAAGCAAGTCCGCTTGTTCCTGCTATTAGAGCCAACACTGGTGTAATACAACACAATGAAGCTGCAATTGCTGTCAAAAGTCCAGTCCCGATTAGTTTGTTGTCCGTTTTCATATTGTTTCTAAAATTTTGTTATCATCGAGTACTTTAAAAAATGGTTCCAGCATTTTTTCATACTCTTTGGTCAATGAATAAAAAATGGTTTGTGCCTCTCTTTCGGTTTCAATAAGCTTTCGGTCTTTGAGTTTTCGCAAGTGCTGAGAAATTGCTGAAATTGTCATACCAAGAATATCGCTTAAATCACAAACACAAAGTCGTTTTTCTTCATAAAGAAGAAACAGAATTTTCAACCTTACATTGTTTCCCGCCAATTCAAGTCCGTTAGACAAATAGTCAAACGAACCGTGGAGTTCTGAAACTCGTTCTTTACAGCGATTAATTTGTTTAATGTCTGCCTTTTGTCTTATGCACGAAGTATTATCCATAGTGCAAATATAGTAAATTTGCTTATTTAAGCAATTACTTAAATATAAAAAATGAAAAACAACTCTATCTGACTGTTTGTTTCTACTCTATATTTTCGTAAAAGGTTAGCAAACTTCCGTGTAAGTCTAATGTTGAAAATTCTCTTGTCCCGTAGTAGGTGACTTCTATTTCGGTTTCTTCATTATGTAGTACCTTTTTTTCCTTTAGCTCTTTATACAGTTCGTCAATGCTTTATACTTCAATTCTACAACTGTGTGTACCTGCCAAAAAACTTTCTGTTCCGCTACTAATCGGTTTGAGAAATAAAAAAATATTTTTCCATTTCCAGTTATTATTACAAGAAGCCCATAAATGCAATTCTATACCATCCCTAATTAATATTGCAAAAGTTGTTTCCTTATGTCGGCAATCAAAACCAAATTGGGCTTTGTAAAACATAACTGCTTTATCAATATTTCGAACAGGAAATACGGGTATAGTCTTTATTAGTCGTATCATAGTCGTGATATTATTTTAATTATTGAACCCTGTTTTTTTTAGCATATTGGTTGAAATCCTATTGCCGTTTCATAACTTCTGTTTCCTGTTTTTAACTGTAATATTTCTTCTTTAACCAAAGACTTGCACGTACTAATAGTATCAATACAGGCACTTCCACAAGTGGGCCGATTACGCCCACAAATGCCTGTGGGGAATGAATACCAAAAACTGCTATCGCTACTGCTATTGCCAATTCAAAGTTGTTTCCTGTGGCTGTAAATGCGATTGAGGCGTTTTTGTCGTAAGGAACTTTTAGGGATTTATTGATAAAGAAGCTGACGAAAAACATTAACACGAAATAGATGATTAACGGTATGGCTACTTTTACCACATCCATTGGTAGTTCTAATATTTTATCGCCTTTCAGACTGAACATTAATACGATTGTAAACAATAAAGCATATAATGTAATGGGCGATATTTTGGGTACAAATTTTCGGTTATACCATTCTATGCCTTTTGATTTGATAAGGAAGTAACGGCTTAGAAAACCTGCTAAGAAAGGAATACCTAAGTATATCAATACGCTTTCTGTAACATCTTTCATTGATACGCTTACATTGAAATTGGCTAATCCTAATTTTGCAGGTAATACGTTGATGAATAGCCAAACTAAAAAACTGTAACTTATTATCTGAAAGATACTGTTTAATGCAACTAACATAGCTGTATATTCTCTGTTTGCCTTAGCTAAATCGCTCCATACAATTACCATTGCGATACATCTTGCCAAACCTATCAGTATCAAGCCTGTCATATAATCGGGTTCATTGCGTAAAAACAAAACAGCTAATCCGAACATCAATACTGTACCGATAACCCAATTGAGCAATAAGGATATGCCAATTACTTTTTTATCCTTAAACGCTTGCGGCAATAATGAATAATCCACTTTTGCCAATGGCGGGTACATCATCAGTATCAGACCTATTGCCAACGGAATATTTGTAGTGCCTACGGATAGGTTATCTGTAATTTTTGAGATACCCGGAAAGAAATGTCCCAATCCTATACCTACTGCCATTGCAAGGAATATCCATAAGGTAAGGTAACGGTCAAGAAATTTTAGTTTTGGTTGCATAGCTTGGCTAATTTGTAAGTTCTTTATATTGGTTTGATGTCAATAAATTTTCTAATTCTGTAATGTCTTTGATTTCAATTTTTATCAGCCAACCATCTTTATAAGGCTTGTCATTGATAAGTGTAGGTGCTTTCAATAGTAGGTCGTTCGTTTCAATGATTTTACCCGATACAGGCATAAATAAATCGCTAACCGTTTTAACCGCTTCAACAGAGCCGAATACTTCATCCTGCTGAAAATTATATCCAACATTCGGTAAGTCTGCATATACAATTTCGCCCAATTCACTTTGTGCAAATGCTGTGATGCCTATTGTACCTGTGTTGTCCTGTACGCTTATCCACGTATGTTCTTTTGAATACTTTAAATCGTTTGGAAATTCCATTTTTATAAGTTTTTAGATTAGTAACCTCTCCTTAAATTTTCTGCATATTCATTTGGTAAAATGCTTTCCTCTACTGCTTTTGCTGCCCTTTCAATATCATAATCAAAGCGTATAAATTCTACACTGATACTGTCTTTATCCAATACTGAACTATCTTCATTGATTGTAAGCATTACATAACCACCTCTTACATCGCTGTCTTTCGGTTTACCTACCGAACCTATATTTATGGCGTGTCTGAAATGATTTTGTCCGTCAATGCCAGAATTTAAAATACGGTGGTATGGCTTGTGTGTATGCCCGAAACACATAATGTCTGCATCAGCTTGTTCCATTATCCTAAGCATACTTTTTTCTTCCCTATCCTCAAATAAGTATTCGTTTATTTTTCTTGGACTTCCGTGTACTAATAATAAATTGAGTTTGTCCTCGTTCAACTGAAATTCTACTTTGATGTGTGCCGGAAGTGTACGCAAATAGGCTCTTTCTTCGTCTTTCATAATAGAGTTGGTAAATGAAATAGATATGCTGCCGTTGTCCTTTTCGGGTTCGGTTTTGTACGCACATCCGCAATCGTTACTCATACGCCCAATGCCAAAATCATAATTTCCTGCAATGGTTGGTATTTTCCTTTTACGGATTTCATTTACTACTTCGTTTGCCCAAATGTTATAGCCTACCAAATCGCCTAAGCAATAAATACTGTCGGGGTTTCTTTTTTCTACATCTCCAAAAAATGCTTCTAAGGCAGGTAGATTGGCGTGAATGTCACTGAATAATGCAATTTTCATTTTTATTGATTTTTATATGATAGTTTAGTTTAACAACATCCCGAATTAGGAGTACAGCAAGCATTATCTTTTAATTCTGCCAAGTTTACTTTTTGTTTTTCCGCAGGAATGCCGCAGGCATCACTTGCCAGGCAAGCGGTTTGTTTGTTCTTTAGAACAAAATGATTTCCGTTAAAATCTAAATCATACTTACCAATCGTTTCGCTTTGATATTCTACTTCTATCTCGGCATCTTCAATACCTAATTTTTCTTCAGATAGTTTAATGATGTTTAATAGTTTGGTTGGTTTTAGCCTATGTTCAAAATCATTAGCATTCCACAATTGGAAATTGACAACTTTTTCATTTCTGATGGCTCCGCCGCAATCAATGAAGTGTTTTGTAATAACGCCTACCTCTGTAACGTGAAAATGTTCTGGTACAAATGTTCCGTTCTCTAATTGAAATTCAACATTATCTAATGTTGGTAAGATTTCCTTGATGTTTGATAGTTTCATTGTTTTTTATTTAATTGTTATATTGCTTTATTACGATATATGTGTTTAAAAAAATGCTTAACAACATTTATCAACCCCTACATTATCTACAAAGAACATATTGAGTTCATTTTTTAGCTTTTCCCAAACATTTTCTTCAATACAGTAGCATACACTGGTTCCCTCGATACTTCCTTTGATGATGCCAATGCTTTTCAGTTCTTTTAAATGTTGTGAAATCGTAGCCTGTGCCAATCCTAATTCCTCAACTAAGTCATTACAAATGCAAGCATTCTGTTTGATGATGTATTGCAGGATAGCTATACGGGCAGGATGAGCCAATGCCTTTAAAGAGGTTGCTAAGTTGTTTTGCTGTTCCGTAAATATTTCAGTCTTTGTAACACCCATTCGTACGTAATTATATATCGCAATATTACGATGTTTATTTTTAATAGACAAGAAATTTGAAAAAATTATTCTTGCTGTACCAAATGCTGCAAGTTCGGGTCATTCTTGATGCGCTCCATTTCACTAACAACAATATTCAGGATGTCTGATTTTATCTGTTTGTAATTGCTTTCAATTTCCTGTTTCATCTTATCCTCTCCCTGTTCATCTACAAAAGATAAAATTTGCGGTATTTGCTGATAGGTTTTGGTTTCGGCTGCTACCTTTTCATTATCTACTACGATTTCAGCGTGAAATATTTTTTGCTCAATACGTTCGTCAAAGTTATCCGATACAGAACCGACAAACATACCCTGCGTAAGCGTTGAAATTTTAGAAGCTGGAATAAGACTGTCTAATTGTGTGGAAATAGAGGTAGATTTATCGTTGCGGTTGATGGTCATACTTTGGCGTTTCTGCAATACTTTACCGAAGCGTTCCGATAGGCTTTTTGCCGTTTCGCCAACCACCTGACCACTGAATATATTACCGACGGTATTCTGTATTACCTTACTTTCTTTGTCGCCGTAATCCCTCGTTAATTGCGAGAAATCCTGAAAGCCCAAACATACTGCTACCTTGTTACTTCTCGCCGTTGCAATGAGGTTATCCAGTCCCCTGAAATAGATTGTGGGCAACTCATCTATGATAACGGAACTCTTTAACTGTCCTTTTTTATTAATCAGCTTTACAATCCTCGAATTGTATAAACCCAAAGCTGCCGAATAGATATTTTGACGGTCGGGGTTATTGCCTACACATAAAATTTTCGGCTCTTTCGGATTATTGATGTCAAGCGTAAAATCATCGCCTGTCATTACCCAGTACAATTGCGGGCTTATCATTCTTGACAATGGAATTTTTGCCGACGCTATCTGACCTTGTAACTGGTCTTGTGCGCCACCTTGCCACGCATCCATAAAGGGCGACAAATAATTTTCCAAATCGGGGTATGAGGTTAAAATCGTAAACACGTCCGAATACTTTTTATTCAGCAATTCAATGGCGTGTGGGAATGTACAATACTTGCCATTCTCATAGATTTTCAGATACCAAATAATGGCAGCCAAAAGAATAATTGGGCTTTCCACGAAAAAATCCCCTTGCTTCTGTATCCACGACCTGTTGAGGTTTAGCATTATGGTATATGCCGCTTCGTAAGCATCAGATATGTCAGTCATAAAGTCGGGATTGAGTGGATTACAACGGTGGCTCTTGCGTGGGTCGTCGAAATTTATCACGTAAAATTTTGGCTGTACCTTGTATTTATCCCGGTGCTTTAGTAAATGATTGTAGGCAATGGTGGAAAGGTCGTCAAACTTGAAATCGTAGATGTACATACTAAAGCCTTTCTCTATCTGCTGCTTGATATAGTTATTTACGATGGCATAAGATTTACCGGAACCCGGAGTACCCAATACGATTGATGCCCTGAAAGGATTGACAATGTTTATCCAACCGCTGTTCCACTTGCCTTTGTAGTAAAATTTGGTGGGCAGATTGACAGAGTATTCGTTTTCCATCAGCTTGGTTTCCTGTTGAAAGCTCTCGTTCTCGTTATTGAAAACATCGTCCATCAGGTTGGTACGGAGCAATCGGGTCATCCATACGCCCGCCATCAGCAAGGCGATATAGCCTAACGAGATAGTAAGGATATACAGGAATGTACCTGTTACCGGAGATAGCTTTAGCAATGGTGTATTCAGGAAGAACAGTCCAAAGCCAAAGCCCAAAGCCACGTAAATTTTAGTCCAGGTTATCTTCTCGTTCTTTACGCCCTTTGTTCCTAAGCAACTCAAAGCCAGTAAAACCAAAGCGAATGCTTTGGTGTAAAGAGTATGTGAAAACAAACCCGCCGTCCGGTCGAAATTGCCTAATATCTTGTTGATTACTTCCAACGTCCAACCACGTTCTAAAAAGAAACCATAACAGAACCAATAAAGGTGCATCAGCACCAAAAGAATACTGACTGCCCGCATAAAAGCCATTATCTTGGCAAGCCCTCTTAAATCGTCTTCTCCCTGCATTATTTAAGTTTTAATGTTCGGGCGTGAATTTAAAGGCTCTATGTAGTGGCTATAAGAATGTGGCAGCCAGTGGCGTTGTGTGGCAGTGTTTGACTAAATATTACTTCTGACCTCTTTGACGTTTGCGCTTCTTTTTCATCTTATTGGCAAAATCCTGTTCCTCATAATCTTCGCCCTGGGCTTCGGGCAGTAAGCCGCCCAGTGCTTCAATCAAACCGTCTTCGTGTTTGTCGGTAGTTAAGAAGTCGAACAAATGGTGTGGTTCTTCCGCAGGAAGATCCGCATCATTTGATGTGGATAGTTTGGGTTGTAAAACGGCAGGTTCTCTAATATCCGGTTTGATGTTACTGTTCCAATAATCATTAAAGGTGTTGGCAGAAAGTTCAGTTGCTAAACGTGAACCGTTCCAAACTGCTTTGGAATTGTGGTCAATAAATGTGATACCATAAATACGCCCTGTATCATTCCGGCGCACGACTATGTTAATGCCCTGTTCCGCTAACTGCTTTTTAAATGCCTGTTCATCGCTTGTGGTTTTCAGAGCAATGGTAACGGCAGATTTTAGGGTCTGTTTGGTCGGGTTGTCTTTCAAAGCAGTTTTGCATTTCGCAAAATGCAGTTCCAAAGCCGGAAGCCCTGCGCTCTTCCCGAACAGCGAAGCCTTGAACGGATGCCCGGCTCTTTCGCCTTGCTCGTTTAAAGGAATATACAATAAACCCTGCCGTAGCTGCCCCTGCAATTCGCCCTCGATTTTCTCGGTGGTAATATTGAACAGGGAAAGCAGGGCATTGTATTCGCCCAATGTTTGGTATTGGTAGTAGTTCGGGAGGTGGCGAACGACCGAAGCAATTTGACTTTTCACATCTCCGGCTTTGTATTTTACCGGACGGAAAACCTTATCAGTTTGATTGCGCTCCTTATCCGTTGCGGGTATCAGCCCGTGTTTTCTTTCCAGTTCACGGCATACATTCATAGACCGCATTTTCTCGAATTTATCCGAAATCTTTTTGCCCTGCTCGTCCACGCAAACCGATACAATGTGTATATGGCTGCGGTCAATATCGGTATGTTTGAATACCACAAAAGGCTGTTCTCCGTAACCCATTTCCCGCATATACTGTTCTGCCATTTCCCTAAACTTATCATCGCTTACTTTATCATTCGGGTCGGGATTGAGCGAAATATGCAGCGTATGTTTCTCGGTATTTCGGTTGGCTATCAGGTAAGGCGCAAAAGATTGTGCTAATTGTGCAACGGAATAATGACCGCTTGCGGTTTCAATCATCTTGTTGGCAAACAAAATCTGCCCGTTTTCATTCTCCACTTTAAGCTGATTGTACGCCAATGCACCGTATAAATTTGCGCTTCTTCCAATTTTTGCTATCATTTCTACCGCTATTTTTTCAGGTGTTTGGCTTCAAATTCCTCACTTATTTGGATGATTTTCTGACACAGCATTGCCATTTCAGCCGTCTGTTTTTCCAGTTTGTACAGGAACGCTGCGGCTTTTTTCTCGGTGAAATTCTTGTACAACAGCTTTACAATTTGGTTATAGTTTACACCTATGGAACGGAACTGGCTATGAAAAGAGGTCAGCCGCATATAAAAATCAACCGTTCCCTTGTCAATCTGAATGGTCTTTATGGTCTTGTCAAAGATGCAGGACGTTATAAAATGTGCTTTTACCTGCATACCTGATTTATCAAAAAGGGCAAGAAAGCGGACGTGTTCCTGCTCGTTAAAAGAAATCGTATAGCGGATGGTCGCCGGGTCTTCTTTGGGGCGGCGTCCGGTCTTTTTCAATTGCTTTTTGTTGTTATCGTTCATCACTAATCCATTTTAAAATCCATACAAAACCCTGACTTCGGAAGGTGTTTTCTGCCCCCTGCAAAGGGCAAGTTGTTTTGAGCATCGGAAATCATTCCGAGATGCTCAAAACACAACTTGCCGTGTTCCGGTGAACACAAAAATCCGCCCTGCGGGACGGATTGAATGTAACAGGGAAAAACGGCTCGATGCCGTTCCCGTTACCTCCTGATATGTCAAAAGACTTTTGCATAAATCCGTTAATAAAAATCACAATACAAAGTAAAGCCCTGTTTACGATAGCGTTGCACTGTGCCACAGTGCCAAATGCTGCCTCTGAACGCCAAACACTGCCACCGCTATACAACTGAATGAATTTGATGAGTTCTTTGCCCCTGAATGTTGGCAGGCAGGCAGACAGCCCGTGCTTCAGGACAAGCAGACGGCACACATTCAAGATGGCAGGTTATCCTGCCTGCAAGATTGCAGGAATGCAAGAAAGCAAGAGCGCAGGAATGACGGAAAGCGTGACGGATGGAATGACGAACGGAACGAATGCAAGAACGCAATCTCCCCTGATAAGATGCCTGAATGAAAGTAGGGCTGCTATACAGCAAGGAAGCAGGCAATCAGCAATTCCCGCAGGCAAGCCTGATAGCTATCCTGCAAGAAAGACAGCACGAAATCAGGACTGCACGGGTGCAAGCCTGCAAGACTGAAAACAGCAAGATGTAAACTTTAAATTTTAAAAATATGGACACAAAAAAGAAACCTCTGTTCGTTGCCTTTTCTTCTCAAAAAGGCGGTGTTGGCAAAAGCACATTTACCACGCTTGTTGCAAGCACGATGCACTATCGGTTGGGCTACAACGTAGCCGTATTTGATGCGGATTTTCCGCAGCACAGCCTGATGAAAATGAAAACCCGTGATTTGGCAATGGTAATGGAAAATGAGGCTTTGAAAAAACTGGCTTATAAGCAGTTTACCACCATCAACAAAAAAGCCTATCCCATTATGCAGCACAAAGCGGATAGCGTACTCGATGCGGCGCACGAATTTGTAAACACTTCTCCCGTTCCGCTTGATGTGCTGTTCTTCGACCTGCCCGGAACTGTAAACACGCCCGGCATCCTGAAAGCATTGGCAGGTATGCACCACATTTTCACGCCCATCACGGCAGACCGTGTGGTAATGGAAAGTACGCTCATCTTCACACAGCTTTTACAGGACGTGATTATGAAAAAAGGCGAGACATCTATAGAAACCATTAATCTTTTCTGGAACCAGGTGGACGGCAGGGAAAGCACACCCTTATATGACGTGTACAATCAGCTAATCGGGCAATTGGGATTAAGCCTGATGCAAAGCCAAATCAAGAACAGCACCCGTTTTCGCAAGGAAAGCGAAGCGGACAGCAAAACGGTTTTCCGTTCTACGGTAATGCCACCCGATGAGCGTTTGATGAAAGCCTGCCAGTTAGACCTGTTCATCAGCGAATTTTTAAACATCATTCAATTGTAGTGCTATGGAGAAAGACAATAAAAGAAAAGTAACGCCGGACATTAACGAGGAAATGATGATGAACCTGATGGTAGACGGCGTTAAAAAGGACGGTTTACAGCTACCTGCCGAAGAGCAGGAAAAGGAAGCGGAACAAGATGTGGTAAAGCAGGTTGAGTTACCACAAAGTAAGCCTGTACAACGGGAAAGGAACCGCATCAAAAAAAGCCTTGACGGAAGCTACGGCGAACACTTTTTGAAAACCCATTCGATGACAAAGCGGGGCGATAAAAGCATATATATACGGCAGGAATACCACGAACGGCTATCCCGTATTGTACAGGTTATTGGTAAAGATGCCATACCCCTGTATGCTTATCTCGATAACATACTGGAGCATCATTTTGAGATGTTTGAAAAAGCCATTACCGATGATTTCAACGAAAAGTTTAAACCCATTTTTTAAAATATCTGATTATGGAAATAGTAATTGTGATTTGCTTGCTGATAGTCATTGTACTGCTTTTGCAGGATAAGATTGTCATTCATAAAAGGTCGAAGCAAAAGCCCAAAAAGGAAAAAGTTAACCCGCACCTGCCCGATATTATGGGACAGCCCAAGCCAGTAAGAAGCCTTTCAGTGCCAAACACTGCCAATGAAAGCCAAATAGCGGAACCGGAGATAAACCCTGATAATTTAGACATCGAATACGACGAAAACGAAAACGTCAGCATTCAAATTCCGCAGGAAGAACTTGACGAAGTTTTCAGCAATATGCCTGATTTGGAAGAAGAGGAAGAAGAATGGAACAGGTACGGAATATTCGGTGGCGATAACGGTTTTGCTAAAGGGGTTACCTACGACGAACTAAGCTCCGTAGGGGTATTGCTTCAAAAAGAAAATTTGGAACAGGCTCAAAAGGAAACAGCGGTAGCCATAGTTCAGAAATTACAGGGAACCGAATTATTCAGCTTACTGGAAAATTCCATTGAGGGTGCTTCCCGAAAAATTGCCGAGCTTTTGGATAGCACACTTTCATCTGAAAGCGACGACGGTTCTTCCACCTTGCGGAAAAGTGATTTGGGTGATTTTGACATTGGGGAGTTTGTTTAGCTCCCCAATGTTCTTATGAATAAGTTTAACCAATATCAATTACATTTTCTTCTCCAAACCAAATTTTGGCTTTCGCTATTACATCTGCATCAGGATTGTGAAAGAAGACTGCTAAATTTTCTTTAGCCCTTGTGCAACAGACATAAAATATCTTTTGTGTTCTGTCTAATACAGTTGCTGAACCTGTTTCTAAAAAGAGATTACCGAAATTATAATTGTTCCAACCTCCGTTGTCAAGAATAACTAAAACATTATCAAATTCTGTTCCTTTGGTTTTGTGCTGTGTTGAAAATGGTGTTTGTCCTTCAAGGTATTCATATAGTTTTTGAAATTCACTAAACTTAACATCCTTTACTCGATTATACAAATACTCTTTGTTCTCTTTAAAAGCAATTAGCTTATCATCAATCAAACAAATTCTCTTTTCGTTAGCATCATTAATGACTTGTTCAATTGTATTATCTCCAACATTCACAAGGCTTTCAATATTTTCTTTTAAGGCTTTTTTACTTGCGATACTTGTTATTTTAAAATAATAATCTGTGGCTCTTAAAAACTCATTGTACTTTTTATTTTGATACAGAGAAATATTATTCTGAATTTTAAATAAGTGTTTTACAAGATTATCTCTTTTTGAACCTTTCTTGTTTTCATCATTTTCGTCTTGCTTTTTATCATCAAGTAATTGGTCTTTGTCAACATATATTTTGGAAAATTCAGTATATTTTATTGATTTAGCATAATTATACAATTCCGCATTACCATCAATAAAAACCTGCATTGTGTTTGTAGGACGAACTGCGTTTAACTCTCTGCCACTTTTTCCTTGCTGTAATGCTTCAATTACTTCTCCAAATGTATTTTCTGAAAAGTCAGTAGCAACATTGTTATCTTTAATATACTTCTTAATTCTATCTCTAAAACTTAATATGTGGTCTTTATCATAAATATCCATCAAGGTTCTAAAACCTGCTTTGCCTGCTATTAAATTGTGAGTGAGATTAAGTTCCTTCGTTTCCTTTGAATTATTAAAATCCCAAGCATAATTCGCTGCTAAAAATTCTTCAACTTTATTGACATCTCCATCAGTGGAATGCAAAAACAAAACAGTTCCTTGCTTTATGGTACCATTAGCCATATTAGGAGCTTTCGGGTCGGCAGATGGTTCTTGAGTTATACCATCGGTACGAAGTTTGTTCGCCAAATCAATAACAAGTTTGGGATTTCTTCTATTTTGTTTTTTTGGAATTTCGTTTACTTTTTCTATATCAGCTCCTTTATAATCGTCTAAATTACCAATGCCATCTTCATAAATTGATTGCATAGCATCTCCAAAAAAACCTATGATATTCTTTCTTTCGCTTTTCTTAAAATGTGTAAGAAATGTTTCTACCACAACTTTACTTGTATCCTGATATTCATCAATGAATATGAATTTATATTTATCTTTCACGATGCTGCTAAGCTTGGGATATTTTTCAAAGAGATAGTTGGCAACTATAAGTAATTCATCGTGAGATATAATTCCTTCACGTATTCTAACAAACTCTTTGTACTGTACACCATCAGGCAAAACGGCATAATAATTATCCGGAACAGGATTGACTTCTTCAATAGAAATTCTGGTTACTTCCTCATTGTTCGCTAAGGAAATAAGTGCTTGTTTAAGCTCTTTTTGAAAATGTTTGATGCTATCCCATAAGAAATCGTGTATCGTAGATACATTAAGATTTTTATGGTTTACTCTTTCTTCAATTTCTTTAACCGCTGCATTAGTATAGGTCATACAAGCAACCTTAGCCGTTGGATTTTCAGCTATTGCCTGTCGAATTACATTTACTAAAGAATAGGTTTTTCCACTTCCTGCACCTCCGCTTAATAGAAAATTTCTGCCATCATCAATTGACTGAAAAATCTCCACTACTTCCGGTTCTAAATTTAATCTTCCTTCAGCCATAACAAACCATTTTTAATGTAAGCCGGAATATTCCAATTACTAAATTTTTCATCACTATGATATAATATATCTAAAGCGAAATGGGTTTTCTTCTTAACACACTTATCTGCTAAATCATAAGGACTTTTCGCATCATCATCAAAATCAGAAGCATTTTTTATCCCCTGGAACGTATCTTTATTTTCTTTTACGAATGCTCTATTCAAGTGTATAAAAGCATCTTCAAAACTCCGTGCGTGGTAAGTATTTTCTTCCTGTTGGTAACATATACAAATTGTGGAACTCCCAATAACAATTGTTCTATCGCCAACTGGTAAAGCTTTTAAATTATTCCAAGTTACAGCCGACAAAAAATGATTAATCGCAGAATTGCTTGTTTTAGTCCCTTCATTTACAGGACAGGCTCCCCATTCATCTTGCCCTTTTGCATTTTGACCTGTTACCTTTATAGCATCAATATCTGTTAATATTAATGACCTAATACCTAAAAAATCAATAAACTTCTCAAAGATTTGTGAATATGCCCCAACTTCGATAGTTGATATATTTTGTGATAGAAGTGGTAAGAATGTATCATCGTTTCCTGCTGCTTTTAAACGTGCAGCTTCTTCCAAATCAACTTTTCTCATAAATGTCGGTATCAAAATTCTTTCGGTATCTCCTTCAATAAGAATTGCCTTATCAGCAAAAAAGATTTCAGCTCTGCTAATTGTTAGATATTGTTTTAAGAATTGATATTGTTTTGGGTCGGCATCATATTGGGCTCTTAAATCTTTCAGATTTTTTGCAGTAACATCATTCTTTGTTATTGCTTTCAAGTATTTTATATCATCAAAATCACTATCGGCAACAATGTGCGATGAATGTGTAGTAATAATGTATTGTAATGGTCTGTTTATACCATCATCTCTTTTGATACCTTCTCCAAGTAATTTTTTTATGTTCTTTATAAAGACATACTGCATTTGGGGATGTGTATGTGCTTCCGGTTCTTCTATAATAAGTAAATTTATATCCGCTGGCTTTTTGTCTTTATCTTTTTTGAAATCCTGTACCAAAATCTCAATTTCAAAAATCATACTTATTAGGTTCATATAACCTAAACCGTTATAATGCTCCGGTAATTTATGGTCATCGTGAGTGTATACTACTGTAGTATTTCCTTCAAGTAATTCTCGGTGTTGCAGGGTTGAAATAATTGCTATATCAGTATCATTCAACTTAACACCTCCAAAATCCTGTACTTTTTTTATTACATCTTTAAATAAGTCTTTGTAGATGTCGCTTAATGTACTGTCGGTTTCTGAAAGCTGGTCTTTGAAATCTTCTGTAGCCTGGGTCTTATCGCTGCTATCTTCTTTCTTTTTATAAAGACTTGAGGTTTGTTTTGAGAGTGTGTTTTCCTTTTCCTTATTTGTCACATCTCTTCTTGCACTTATGTACTTGAAGCTGATGATGTCTTTTAAATTAATATTTTCACTAATAAGGTCAATTGGCTTAGTTTCAGTAATCTTGTTTGTAGCTGTATCGTACTCAAAAGAGAATTTATGAATTTTAAAATAAGCTTCTAAGTTTTGCTTTAAAAAATCTTTTAGTTCCCTTGGCTTATATTCTTTCTTCTTTACATTTTTAGCCTTTTCACTGGCTTCGAAGACTGCATAGTCAGCCTTAATTTTAAAAAAATCATCATAGATTACAGTGTACTCAAAACCTAAAACAATATTATTATTGTCAGGGTCTAAATCCATCAATACTCTGCTAACATTAGATAAATCATCAGTATCGTTATATTCAATATAAATTTTCAGTTTAATGCCTTTGGGTAGGAATTCGTCGGGAATATCAGCCGACTTGATTAAACCTTCTAATTCGTTTTTAAAATCAATATTGAAATCATCATAAGAAAATTTACTTTTCTCATTTATAAATTTATCAAGAACTGACAAAATAGAAGTCTTTCCTGTATTATTTTTCCCGATAACAAGAGAAAGTTCATTTTCAAGGTCTATTGAGAAAGTCTTCAATAATCGAAAATTTTCAACTTCAATTTTTTTTATCTTCATAATGACTGGTTATAGTATTTGATTAGTTTTTATTCTACTCTTTTTTTAATCTTTTCCTCGATATTTTTAAAACTTGTTCGGCTACAGGCTCATTTTGTAGCAATTCAATTATTTTATCTGAAAACCATAAAATCAATAGCCCATCAACTGGGGTATTCAAAAAGTCTGCAAGCTTTTCAATATGTTTTCTTGGCAATGGTCTTTCTTCATTTTCGACCTTACTAATAAAAGCACTATCCAGTTCCAATGCAGCCCCAACTTCCCGTAAGAATAAGCCTTTACTTTCTCTTAGTCTTTTTATGTGTTTTCCAAATGCCATTTTGCTTTTTTAAGACTTGTCTAAATATGTCAAATTTAAACAAAATAGTTTAATAAATATGGTTTTAGACTTTCTATAAAGCCACTCACAGCCAAACACTTCCTCTGACTGCCACTTTCTTATAACGCCTCTTTTTCCATAAGACATTTGTCCCGAAAGCTCGCAAGGTGCGGGATAAACAGTAACAAATTAATGTGTTTCAATTATGGAAAAACAGAGAAAAAAAGTTTTGCTGGCAGCCGTGGCAATGCTGTCAGGAATTGGTGCGTTCGCACAGGGAAACGGCTCGGCAGGTATCAACGAGGCTACCCAAATGGTAACAAGTTATTTCGACCCCGCAACGCAATTAATCTACGCCATCGGTGCGGTAGTCGGGTTAATCGGGGGCGTTAAGGTGTACAACAAATTCAGTTCCGGCGACCCCGACACGAGTAAGACCGCAGCTTCGTGGTTTGGTGCGTGTATCTTCTTGATTGTTGCCGCTACTATCCTGCGTTCATTCTTCCTTTAATCCGTTGCCTTATGAATTACAATATCAACAAAGGCATCGGCAGGACGGTGGAATTTAAAGGGCTAAAAGCGCAATACCTGTTCATTTTCGCAGGTGGGCTGCTCGGTACGCTTATCCTCGTGATGATACTGTATATGGCAGGCGTAAACTCTTACATCTGCCTGTTCCTCGGAGCAGGCGGTGCTTCGCTCATTGTATGGCAGACCTTTTCGCTGAACAGGAAGTACGGCGAACACGGACTGATGAAAATTGCAGCCAATAAAAGGCATCCCCGCTACATCATCTGCCGCAAGCCTGTAAACCGCTATTTAAAATTCACACCTAAACAGAATGCCGTATGAGAAATGTAGCAAAGACCACCACACTGGAAAACAAATTTCCCTTGTTGGCAGTAGAGAACAACTGCATCTTATCCAAAGATGCGGACATTACCGCTTGTTTTGAAGTGCGTTTGCCGGAACTGTTCACGGTAGCTTCTGCGGAATACGAAGCCATTCACTCCGCCTGGCACAAGGCGATTAAAACCCTCCCTGATTTTACGGTCATTCACAAACAGGATTGGTACATTAAGGAAAGCTATGCACCTGATTTGGCAATCGAAGACCAGAGTTTTTTATCGAAGTCTTATCAACGTCATTTCAACGAGCGACCGTTCCTGAACCATTATTGCTACCTGTTTCTGACAAAGACTACTAAGGAAAGAATGCGGATGCAAAGCAACTTTAGTTCGCTTTGCAAAGGTACACTGATACCAAAGGAAATCAGGAACAAGGAAACGATACACCGCTTTATGGAGGCGGTCGCCCAGTTTGAACGTATCGTGAACGATAGCGGTTTTGTCAGCCTGCGGCGTTTGACCGAAGAGGACATTATCGGAACGGAAGATACACAGGGATTACTGGAACAGTACCTCACGTTATCGAGGGGAGCAGGAACACCAATGCAGGACATCGCACTCGGAAACGAAGAGGTGCGCATTGGCAACAAAAGGTTAAGCCTGCATACCCTTTCAGATACGGATGACCTGCCCGGAACGGTATCGGCAGATACCCGTTTTGAAAAGCTATCTACCGACCGTAGCGACTGCCGTCTGTCATTCGCCGCACCTGTGGGCTTGCTATTAAGCTGCAACCACATATACAACCAGTACATTTTTTTGGATAACAGCGAAGACAACCTGCAAAAGTTTGAGAAGTCTGCAAGGAATATGCACTCACTGGCAAGGTACAGTCGTGCCAACCAAATCAATAAAGAGTGGATAGAAAAGTACCTGAACGAAGCCCACAGCTTCGGATTGTCCTCCATCCGTGCGCACTACAACATTATGGCGTGGTCGGAAGACCCTGCGGAACTGAAGCAGTTAAAGAATGATTGCGGTAGTGCATTGGCATTGATGGAGTGTAAGCCACGCCACAACACTACGGACGTAGCAACATTCTACTGGGCAGGAATGCCGGGCAATGCGGGCGACTTTCCCAGTGAAGAAAGTTTTTACACTTTTATTGAGCCTGCCTTGTGCTTCTTCACGGAAGAAACCAACTACCACAATTCGCCCTCGCCGTTCGGTATCAAGATGGCTGACAGGCTTACAGGAAAACCTATCCATTTGGATATTTCCGACCTGCCTATGAAACGGGGTATCATCACGAACCGAAACAAGTTTATACTTGGTCCGTCGGGTTCGGGTAAATCGTTCTTCACTAACCATATGGTACGCCAGTATTACGAACAGGGCGCACACGTACTGTTGGTAGATACGGGTAACTCTTATCAGGGCTTATGCGAACTCATCAAAGGAAAGACCAAAGGCGAAGACGGTGTTTACTTCACATATACCGAAGATAACCCGATTGCCTTTAACCCTTTCTATACCGATGATGGCGTATTCGACATTGAGAAGCGGGAAAGTATCAAAACCCTGATACTGACCTTATGGAAACGTGATGATGAGCCGCCAACCCGTTCTGAAGAAGTTGCCCTGTCCAATGCGGTAAGCGGTTATATCGAACGTATCAAAACGGAAGATGTGTACTCCTCATTCAACGGTTTCTATGAGTATGTAAAAGGCGACTACCGCAAGGTACTGGAGGAAAAGCAGGTAAGGGAAAAAGACTTTGACATTGCCAACTTCCTGAACGTACTCGAACCTTATTACAAAGGAGGGGAATACGATTACCTGTTGAACTCCGACAAACAGTTAGACCTGCTTTCTAAACGCTTTATCGTGTTTGAGATTGATGCGATTAAAGACCACAAAATCCTCTTTCCCATTGTGACCATCATCATTATGGAGGTGTTTATCAACAAAATGCGCCGATTGAAAGGTATTCGCAAGCTCATCCTGATTGAAGAGGCTTGGAAAGCGATTGCCAAAGAGGGAATGGCGGAATACATCAAGTACCTGTTTAAAACTGTCCGCAAATTCTTCGGAGAAGCAATTGTCGTAACGCAAGAGGTCGATGATATTATCCAATCGCCTATTGTGAAAGAAAGTATCATCAACAATTCCGACTGTAAAATCCTGCTTGACCAACGCAAGTATATGAACAAGTTCGATGATATACAGGCGATGCTCGGACTTACGGACAAAGAGAAAGGGCAGGTACTTTCCATCAATATGAACAACGATGCAAGCCGACTGTACAAAGAGGTTTGGATTGGCTTAGGTGGTACGCACTCGGCAGTCTATGCCACTGAAGTTAGTTTGGAGGAATACCTCGCTTACACAACCGAAGAAACCGAAAAAATGGAAGTAATGCAGCTTGCTTCCGAACTGGACGGTAATGTAGAACTCGCCATTAAGCATATCGCAATGCAAAGGCGGGACAAAGTAAATCAATAGTCATTAACATTTTAAAATTCAGAAACAATGAAAAAAGTATTGTATCTGGTGTGTACGGCATTAATGCTCGCCGTAGCACCGTCAGCAAAAGCCCAGTTTGTAGTTACTGACCCTGCAAACCTGGCTTCAGGAATTATCAACTCTGCGAACGAAATCATACAGACTTCTTCGACCGTGAGCAATGTGATAAAGAACTTCAACGAAGTGAAGAAAGTGTACGACCAGGGTAAGGAATATTATGACAAGCTGAAAGCTATCAACAATCTTGTGAAAGATGCCCGTAAGGTGCAACAAACGGTATTGTTGGTGGGCGATGTGTCCGAAATGTACGTGCAAAATTTTGGTAAAATGATGAACGACCCAAATTTCACACCGCAGGAATTGGTCGCTATCGGTAATGGCTATTCGGCACTGCTCAATGAAAGTACCGAACTGCTGAAAGAATTGAAGCAGATTATAACCTCATCAAGCCTTTCGCTGAATGACAAAGAGCGTATGGATATTATCGACAGAGTGTACAAAGAGGTAAAGGATTACCACAGCCTTGTACGCTACTACACCAATAAGAACATTTCTGTAAGCTACCTAAGAGCGAAAAAGAAAAACGATGCCCAAAGAGTGCTTCAACTCTACGGAACTGCTAACCAAAAATACTGGTAAAAATGGAATGGGATAATCTTCACGAACTCCTGCGTTCGCTTTATGACGATATGATGCCGCTTGCAGGCGATATGGCGGCAGTAGCTAAGGGTTTGGCGGGATTGGGAGCATTGTTCTATGTGGCATTAAAGGTTTGGCAGGCTTTAAGCCGTGCCGAACCTATTGATATGTTCCCTTTGCTGCGCCCGTTCGCTTTAGGGCTTTGTATTATGTTCTTCCCGACCATCGTACTGGGAACCATCAATGCGGTACTTAGCCCGGTGGTAGTAGGAACCCACCAAATACTGGAAGACCAGGTGCTTGACCTGAACAAACTGCAACAGCAGAAAGACCAGTTGGAATATGAGGCAATGGTCAGGAACCCCGAAACCGCCTATATGGTATCAGACGAAGAGTTTGATAAAAAACTGGACGAACTGGGTTGGTCGCCCTCTGACATTGGAACAATGGCGGGTATGTATATGGACAGGCAAGCCTATAAGATTGAAAAAGCCATAAAGGATTGGTTTCGTAATCTATTGGAAATTCTCTTTCAGGCGGCGGCTTTGGTCATTGATACCATACGAACGTTTTTCCTGATAGTCCTCTCCATACTCGGACCAATAGCCTTTGCTATTTCCGTGTGGGACGGCTTTCAGTCCACGCTCTCGCAATGGCTCACGAGGTACGTCAGCGTTTACCTATGGCTTCCCGTTTCGGATTTGTTCAGCTCAATGTTGGCAAGAATACAATCCCTCATTTTAGAACGGGATATAGCAATGCTTGCCGACCCTACCTATATACCTGATACAAGCAATACCGTGTACATCATCTTTATGATTATCGGCATCATCGGGTACTTCACTATCCCGACAGTAACAGGTTGGGTAATCCAAGCCGGAGGCGCAGGAAACTTTACCCGCAATGTAAACTCCACAGCAATGAAAGCCGGAAACATCGCCGGAGCAGGCGCAGGTTCAACAGTTGGAAACATCGGCGGTAAACTGATGAATAAATAATCATTAATCATTCTAAAAAATGGAATTTAAAACGCTAAGAAATATCGAAAACAGCTTTAGGCAGATAAGATTATATGCCATTGTGTTTGCGGTTCTCTGCATTAGCGTGGTAGGTTACACCGTATGGCGTTCCTACCGCTTTGCAGAAGAACAACGCCAAAAAATCTATGTACTGGATAACGGCAAATCCCTGATGCTTGCCTTATCGCAGGATGCGAGCATCAACCGCCCGGTTGAGGCAAGGGAACACGTAAGGAGATTTCACGAACTGTTCTTTACGCTTGCGCCCGACAAGAACGCTATTGAAAGCAATATGAGCAGGGCATTCAACCTTGCCGATAAAAGTGCTTTTGATTACTACAAAGACTTGTCGGAAAAGGGCTATTACAGCCGTATCATTTCGGGGAACGTGCAGCAACGCATCGAGGTGGATAGTGTCTTGTGCAATTTCGACAACTACCCTTATGCAGTGCGTACTTATGCCAAACAGTTCATTATCCGGTCAAGCAACGTAACCAGGCGTAACCTGATTACTTCCTGCTATCTCGTCAACTCCGTTCGTTCCGACAATAATCCGCAGGGCTTCAATATTGAAAAATTTGCAGTCGTGGAAAATAAGGATATAGAGGTCATCGAACGCTAAAAAAACAATCTTATGGAAGCATTATCAGATTTAAGCACGTTCGCAAAAATCCTTACCGACAAAGGATATAACGGGTATTTCCATACGCAGGGAGCGTATGCCGGAAAGCTGAAAGACAGCATCAGCGAATACCTCGAAAGCTGCCAAAAAGGTGCAGACAGTTTGCCTAAGCAGGACTTACTGCTGACAGGCTACCTACAATGGTCGGGCGATGACAAGCCCTGTGTAGAATGCAATATGTGGGTAAAATACCTGAATGGAAAATTCTCTCTTAGCCGAATGGAAATAGCCAAGAAAGACGGCTTTGGGCAATTACTCAAAAAAACGGAACTGGCAAACCTGTCCGTAATGTCCGCACCCAAATTAACGGAAGCGGTCGCACTGGTTAACGATGCGCCGAAGCAACAGGCGGGTAAAAGTCCTAAGCGTTTCAAGCTGTAACACAGAAATAGTAAGGCTATGAAAAAATTAAGAGCAAATATGGACAGATACTTTGACAAGTTGGACGAACGTTGGCGGGCGTTGCCCTTGCGCAAACAGCACCGATATACGCTGTACTTCTTTGTGGGTTATCTGCTGCTTACCGTAGCGGTCATTGGCAAAGTGATGTACGATACCTCAAAGTCCGGTAACGGTATGGTCATAGAGCATATCGAGAACCCTGTCCTTAAAAGTAAAAATCCTGCAAGGTTGCAGGATAGTGTATCAACAATTTTAAAAAATCAGATTTATGAAAGAAAATGAAAAAAGGGTCAGCTTTCTCGTTGAGGGAGAAGACCAAAACGGAGCATCAAATCTGCCGGATAATAAAAAGAGCAATAAGGATAAGCTCAAAAAGCCAATCATATTCCTTTTGATGGGCGTGGTATTTCTCGGCTGTATGTACCTCATATTTAAACCGTCGAAAGATAAAAAAGCGGTTGAAAATATCGGGTTGAACGATGCTGTACCGCAGGCTACCGGAGCAGGGATGCCCGATGATAAAAGCAAGGCGTATGAGCAGGAAATGCTCGAACGCAAAGAGCAGGAAAAGCGGAATGCGCTAACCACGCTTTCTGATTATTGGAATACTGAAGACAGTGCATCTGCTGACAATGAAGAAAACTTACCTGAAGAAGATGAAGAAAGCAACGGCTTTGGCGGTGGTGGCAGAAATTCGGGACGAAACGGAAATTCTGCATTGAACAGCTACCGTAATGCACAAAGCACACTGGGTTCATTTTATAATAATGACAATGCTGAAACAATGGAACTCCGTAAGCAAGTGGACGAACTGAAAGCAAAGTTGTCGGAAAAAGATGTGCCACCTGTGGCCACCGTTGACGACCAACTCAAATTAATGGAGAAATCCTATGAAATGGCAGCAAAGTATCTTCCCCAAAATGCCAATACCGGAAACGCTGCTCCTGCCATCGGTGCAACTCCTGCTGCTGCGGGTGCTAACCAAAAAGAGCAATTTGTATCGTTCACACCAACAAGAAAGAACATTGTATCAGCCTTGTACCGTGAACCGTCGGACAGTGCCTTTGCAGCCGATTGGAGCCAAACAAAAAACAGGGGGTTCTATACCGCAGGTTCTACTGAAGAGGTGGTACAGCCTAAAAACAGTATCAAAGCCTGTGTACACGAAGCCCAAACGGTAGTTGGCGAAACGGGTGTGCGTTTACGCCTGTTAGAGCCTGCCAAAACCCCGCAACGTACCATCCCCAAAGGAACAATTGTAACGGCTAATGCCAAATTTCAGAATGGCAGGTTACAATTAAAAGTTACTTCGGTAGAACTGGAGGGCAATATCATCCCGGTAGATATTACTATTTATGATTTGGACGGACAGCAAGGTTTATATGTTCCGTATTCGCCTGAAAGAAATGCGGTTACGGACATTGTAGCCAATATGGGCAATGCCACAGGTTCGAGCTTCAGTATGAGTTCTACTCCTGGACAGCAAATTACTTCTGACCTAAGTAAAAGTGCAGTGCAAGGTATTTCGGGCTATTTCGCTAAGAAAGTAAGAACGCCAAAGGTTGCACTCAAAGCAGGCTATCAGGTCTTTCTTGTATCTAAAAAATAATGTTGAACTCAAATAAATAAAACAATGAAAAATCATTTAAAAACCTTTTGGGCTATTGCCCTTATACTCGGCTTTGCTGCACAATCTAATGCACAGGACAGCATCAGAACACCACTTGCATTGGGCAAGATAGAGCCGTACCGTATGGAAGTTACCTACGATAAAACCTCGCACCTGATTTTCCCGACTGCCATTCGTTACGTGGATTTGGGCAGCGAATACCTTATTGCAGGGAAAG
>DAORWU010000020.1:0-76613 GCA_035434405.1 Niabella sp.
CTATACAGGGTGGCTGGTTACTTCGCATAGCACCTCAAAAAAAGAATTAGCCTAAAGGTTTAGATTTCTTTACTTACCCTTCCATTTTAAATTTGATAAAATATTCGGCATAAAAAATACATTTGCACCATGCTGCGAAAAATTATTTATATCATCAATCCAATTTCAGGAACCAGTTCCAAAGACAGCATACAAAACACCATTGCCGCAGAAACTTTAAAAGAGGGTATTGGCTTTGAATTTTATCCATCAGTGGCCAGTGGCGATTATGGTTTTTTGAAAAGTATTATTCAGGAACAAAACTTTACAGATGTAGTGGTGGTGGGCGGAGATGGAACGGTGAGCCAGGTGGTAGACAGCCTGAAAGAGCTGCCCATTCAGTTTGGTGTAATTCCAGCTGGCTCAGGAAATGGACTAGCTTTTGGAGCAGGAATCCCCAGAACAACAAGGAAAGCTCTAAAAGTAGTTTTTAATAATATAGCACAATGGACTGATGGTTTCCGAGTAAACAAGCAATTTGCCTGCATGCTTTGCGGTATTGGGTTTGATGCAAAGATAGCACATGATTTTTCCAAAGCTGGTCAGCGTGGATTGGCTACTTATGTTAGAAAAGTATTCAAGAATTTTTTAACTGCAAAGCCCTACCCCTTCGAAATAATAGTTCGAGATCAACAATATGTAATCGAAGCGTTTTTTATAAGTATCGCTAATAGCAACCAGTTTGGAAATAATTTCACCATTGCACCAAAAGCACTTCTGAATGATGGCCTGGTGGATATTGTAATTGTAACCCATCAATCTAAAATTAAATTTTTATACAATACTATGCTTCAGGTGAGTGGCTTGAACGAACTGCAGATTAGGGAAAATATAGATGAAAACAAAGGCGTCATTTATTTTCAGGCAAATGAAATGACGATTCACAATAGTGATAGTGCCCCTATTCATATCGATGGAGAACCGGTAGATTCGGTAAAGAAAGTGCATATCTTGGTGGAACCTTCCTGCTTCAAATTACTTACCAACAAAGAACGCTTGTAGCATGATGCATACAATAAAATTATTACATTCATTTAAGCATGGAGTAGCCGATGCAGGATGTGACGAAGCCGGAAGAGGATGCTATGCAGGACCCGTGTTTGCCGCCGCTGTGATACTTCCAGCGGATTTTCATCATCCTTTGCTCAATGACAGTAAGCAACTGTCCGCCAAAGTAAGGCATACGCTAAGATTATTTATTGAACAAAATGCCATTGCCTGGCAGGTGGCTGCTGTGGGTGTGGCCGAGATAGATGCCATCAATATATTAAAAGCCTCTCAAAAAGCCATGCATCAGGCATTGGATGGACTTAGTATCAAACCAGAATTTGTCTCCGTAGATGGCAATTATTTTATCCCTTACAAGGGCTTGCCTCATCAGTGTATCATAAAAGGAGATGGCAAATATGCCAATATTGCCGCAGCCAGCATTTTGGCCAAAACCCACCGGGATGAATTCATGTGCCGGCTTCATGAAACCTTTCCACAATATAATTGGAATAGCAATAAAGGATATGGCACTTTAGCGCATCGCAATGCCATTGCACTTCATGGACTGTGCATTCACCACCGTAAAAGTTTTAATATACATCCAGCATCGCCCAAGATTTTTGAATAGGGTTACTGTGACTATTGAGTATTGGGGTTTCGTCTGTCCAAACCCCATATTAGCTTTGTTTGAATGGTATGCAGGAAATTATTCTCGCTAAGCCTTAGTAGGTCGATCTTGAATTTCTCTTTTCTCACAGCTATTGAGATGTTTTTAGAAACCACTTCTCTTCTGGAATCCAACGCACAAATCACTTCATCGGATCGACTTTCTATTTCAAAAGAAATGATACTATTATCATTGACGACTAATGAACGCACATTGAGGTGGTGAGGTGCTACCGGTGTAATGGCGAAGATTTCGGCATCGGGAAAAACAATAGGACCTCCACAACTCAGCGAATATCCTGTGGAGCCCGTAGGGGTAGATACAATTAAACCATCAGCCCAATAGGTATTCAGAAATTCTCCGTTGATATAGGTATGAATTTTTATCATCGAGGCGATATCTCGTTTGTGAATGGCAAACTCATTGAGGCCAAAAGGAACATCCCCAAAAATGGGAATATCTGCATCCACATGTATAAGGGATCGCTTTTCGCTGATATAGGTGCGCAATGCAAGTGCTTTAATGGCCAACGATAAATTGTCCCGACCAATACTGGACAGAAAACCCAGTCTCCCAAAGTTGATGCCCATCACTGCAATGGGTTTGTCTTTTATTAGGGTGATTGTATCCAGCAGGGTGCCATCTCCTCCCAGACCAATAATAAACTCTACATCGGCATTCAATTCGTCCGCAGTAGTAAAAACGGGGGTGTTGCTGTCCAAAGCAATATGTTCTGTAAGACTTTCAAGCAAAGGTTTATAGATGACATAATTCAATTTATAATTTGCCAGCTCATCGAAAAAGCGTTTTACATCTCCGTATGTTACCGGATCAATCCCTCTGCTATATACGGCTACTTTCATGCTGCTTAGAATAATGTCTTCTTTTGTAAATATATACCGTTTTGACCTAAATGGTTTAAGGAGAACTCAAACTTAAAGGTAAAGTCGTTTACAGTCCACACATCAAAACCCACACCACCTCCCATCAGCAAACGGTTATCAAATCTATTAAAGGGCCCGGATTGAGGATTCCTCACATATCCGGCATTGCCATATACCTTTCCGTAAATTTTTAGAGGAATGAGCCGATCCGTGAGCCAACTCAAAAAACCAATCTTAAAACTAAAATTGGTCAGTTGCCTAAAAAGAGTTGCATTGACCATTCCGCCTGCCACTCCGTCAATCACATATTTTTCATACCCTCTCATCGTCATATCGCCAAACCCTAATAATGGGGAGGTGTAAAAAGATTGTTTGAAAGGCAGTTTCAGCATACTTAAAGCGGAAACATTGTAAAAACTTTTGGGACCTAGGTGCCAGTACTTTTGACCCTTTAGACCCAAGTACCAAACATTCATACTTTTATTGAACCCCTGCTTGTAAAAATATAACTCGGCTGCCGTGCCACTAGTTGGGTAAGCATTATAATCTAAGTTTTGATAGGCCAACCGATAATAAATTCCCGGGAATCTGGCCTCTTTAGCACCAAGAGGAAGGTAGCCGGGGTTAAGCTTTAGGATGGTATCACCAATGGAAATGCTATTGTAGGTGACCCCAAAAAAATGTTTGGTATAAAATTTTGGACGATAGGAAAACTCCAGACTGCTTTTAAAAAAATTGCGCATGTACTTATCAGGATCTTTATAAAAAACCTGTTTATCGTCTCTGGTTTCGTAATTTATTTCATGGTTTTTTCCCAAAGCCAAATTTACATTGGCACCCCATTTCATGGCCTTGTCAATATACGGCCGGTTATAACTGAGCGACAATTGTTTTGTGTAACCCGTCACCAGCGTGAAACGTAATTTATCATTTCGTCTAGTCATATTGTCATAATTTAGTTTGATGCCATAATCCAGTCTGGAGACACCAACACCATTATCCAACCATTGATTTAGATTTCGATCCACTAGCTTCACATAGGGAATGGGATAAATATACCACCGTTCTTTTACCTTTATTTTTATATCAAGATCAGTACCTTCTATATCACTGATAGCCACTTCGCTGCTATGAAAAAGGGATGTATTCATGACCTGAGTTTTCGCCTTTTCGAAAACTTCTGCCATTTTTTCTACTTCAATGGTATCGCCTTCTTTAAAGGGTAATTCTCTTACTAATATTGATTTGCGGGTTAGTTTATTTCCAACAAAGTAAATTCGACGAATATGCAAAACCTTTTCATTGATTGGAATCCGGATACTATCGGGGTTAAAATTATTGGTTCCGGCGGGAGATGGTGTTTTGGTTGGTTCAGTATTGGGGATCAAAATCGTAGTATCCACCTGTGCGGTAGAGCTCATTTGCATCGCTATAAAAACAAGCAAGCCCAAAAGGTATTTTTTAAATTGATACATGCTTCTTACTCCCCAATTACTTGATATACCTGTTTTGCTTGTCTCATTTAAATATTGAGATAATGAATCAGATTGTCATAATTATTTTTAAGCTCATTGGCATACAACTCTTCTCCGAAATAGTATTTAACATTGAAATCATGTCGCTGAAAAGTAGCCACGAGGTCAGACACTTCCTGCCTATTTATTTTTATGGTGATGCTCACCTTCTGTGTCTCTATATCGCTTCTTGTATTTAGTTGGGTGATTTGAGCATCATTGGACTCTACCAGTCTACAGATTTCTGAAAAGGAATATTGAATAGCGTCTTGTTCCAAAACTATTATTGCTCCAGGCTCATCCAATTGCATAAAAGATGACATAGCACTGAGCAACCTGTCGGTGGTAACCACGGCCAATAATTTATTTTCCACATCGGTAACTGGCACAAAAGGCAATTGAGAAGATGCCGCTATCATTACAGCCTTTAAAAAATGATCGTTTTCCGAAACTGCTACCCGAGATGAATTTTTTTGAACATCACTTACCGGTAAATGGTCATCTGCACTTAATAATTCTTCTTCACTAATAATACCAGCGAATTTCCCATCATCAGTAAGTGGTAACGCCTGAATCTGAAATTGGTACAACAGTTCCAGTACATACCCCACCTTGTCAGATAGTTTAATCTGGGGTAAGTTTTCAAAAGAAAGGTCTTTAACTAACATACGCCTTGTTTATTGACAGACTTAAATCTTCAGGCTTCTGTTGCAATAGTGGAATGACTTTTTAAAAAATTAAGCAAAATTTCATTGAACTCTTCAGGTACTTCCATCATGGGGGCATGGCCACACTTATCAATAAAATGCAGCTCACTATTTGGCATCAGTTTATGAAACTCTTCTGCTACAAAAGGTGGTGTTACGTTGTCGTTGTTTCCCCAAATCAATAAGGTGGGGATGGTGATTTTTCCTAATTCCTTTTCCAGATTATTGCGAATAGCACTCTTAGCTAAAGCAAGAATTTTTATAACTTTCAACCTGTTATTTGTGATAGAGAATACCTCATCCACCAATTCTTCTGTTGCCATTGCTGGATCGTAAAAAGTATAGGCTGTCTTATTTCTGATATATTCCCGATCTCCACGTTTTGGATAACTATCCCCCATGGCACTTTCGAACAAACCAGAACTTCCAGTAAGTATAATCGTTTTCACCGGACTATCATCATTCTTCAGCAAATACACTAATCCCACATGTCCACCTAGCGAATTTCCCAAAAGATGTATGCCCTTATACCCCCTAAGTTCAATAAACTTATGCACATATTTTGCCAACCCACTTACACTTGTATGAAGGATATCCATTTCCAGCAATGGCAACATAGGTACCACCACTTTATTGAATTGTTTGAAATGATCAATCAACGATGAAAAATTACTTAGTGCGCCAAACAAACCATGCAATAGCACCAAAGGTTCTCCTTCGCCTTCTTCGATATAACTAAACTTATCGTGTTGCTTTATTTCGTATTGTATTACTCCCATATAATTATCGCTGCTAATATAGAGATTTTACCAATCCACCAACCTATTCAGTAGCTATATTTTGAATTTTCTATGCTAATATACAAATCACTTTCCAAACATGCGATCTATTTGTTCCTGTTTAAACTCCAAATAGGTAGGATTACCATCCGGTGCTATATTATAAGGTACACACTGAAACAGATCAGTAAGCAGCTGTCGCATTTCCCGTTCCGTAAGTCTGACGTTGGTTTTGATAGCTCTTTGTCTGGCCAGAGATCTGATCAGCTTTTCCCGATTGGAAATTTTTATTTCTACATTGAAATGCTTATACTGCTCAATAGTGAAATCAATTATTTGTTTTTCGTTGCCGGTTTCCAGATCGGCGGGAGTACCCTGTATTAAAAAAGTATTTTGACCAAATGGTTCAATCAAAAAACCCAATACGCTTAGATTCGGGATCAACTCTGTAAGCAAAACTGCATCTGCCGGAGATAGCTCAATCGCACTTGGAAACATACTTCCCTGGGTAGGAATCGGTTTCCCATCCACCGCAGCCATCATTTGTTCATACAAAACCCTTTCATGTGCAGCCTGTTGATTCACTAATAAAAAACTGGAATCGGTTGGAAACAAAATATAGGTATTGAGTACTTGTGCTAGTTCTGTGTCCTCTGTCACCTCAAAACCAGCCTTGCTTTTTTGCATAGTCATTAGAGGTGTCAATGGAGTTTGGTGCTCAAATCCCGATGATTCGGTGTGAACGGGTGCATAAAATTCCTTCCAGCTTTTGAGTTCAGAAGACGATGGCCTTTCAATAAAATGAGCCTGATGCTTTTGTGTAAATCCTTTATATAATGAGGAGGATACCGCTTCTTCTCGGTTTAGACTGGTAAATGGTTGTGAGACGGATGGCAGATTTTGAATGGAGGCATCCAACTCGAAGTCAAGAGTGGGCGTAATGCTGAAATGTGCCAGCCCATGCTTTACCGCCGCCTGCACAAATGCATAGACAATCTTTTCATCTTCAAACTTTATTTCCTGCTTGGTGGGGTGCACGTTCACATCCACCTGCTCCGGATCTATGTCTATAAACAATACATACATGGGGAAACTATCCGATGGAATCATATCCTGGTAGGCATTCATCACCGCGTGGTTCAAATAAGGACTACGAATAAACCGGTTGTTCACAAAAAAATACTGATCGCCCCGGGTTTTTTTTGCAGTATCGGGCTTTCCGGCAAAGCCGTAGATATTCATATAGTCGGTTTCTTCCTTCACCGCAACCATTTTGGTACTGTAGGAATTTCCGAGAAGCTGGACAATACGTTGCTTTAGGCTTCCTTTTTCCAGATGAAAAACCTGCTGTCCATTGGCTGTAAGCGTAAATAATATTTCAGGAAAGGACATGGCTACCCTGGTAAACTCATCCACAATATGACGCATCTCAGCAGCATTGCTTTTTAAAAAATTGCGACGTGCCGGCACGTTAAAAAACAAATTTTTCATTGCAATGCTGGTGCCATTTGGCACAGCCACGGGTTCTTGTTTTTTCACTGCACTATTCTCTATTTCAAGAAACGTACCCGCCGAATCATTTTCTCTTTTTGTTTTCAATTCCACCTGAGCTACGGCAGCTATTGAAGCCAGTGCTTCACCTCTAAAGCCCATTGTTTTGATATGAAAGAGATCCTCTATATTCCTTATTTTGGATGTGGCATGTCGCTCAAAACTCATCCGGGCATCCGTTTCACTCATGCCCACACCGTTGTCAATCACCTGGAGCAGGGCTTTGCCCGCATCCTGCACTATCAGTTTTACTTCTGTGGCACCTGCATCTACAGCATTCTCCAACAACTCCTTCACTGCACTGGCTGGTCGCTGTATAACCTCCCCCGCTGCGATCTGGTTGGCAATATTATCAGGTAATAAAACAATTTTATCAGGCAAAATATAAAAAATTTTTTTATCCGAAGTACCTCTTCGATGAACGGCCAAAGGTAAAACTAAAAAATATGGAGAATAGAAAAACATTGAGACCTGCTCCAAGCGTTCTTTCAATAACTACTAGCAAACCCTGGTTTCTTATCATCAATATTCTCTGGATATTTCCAATCCGATGCCGTCCAATTTGGTAAAACTCAGAACATAAGTAAGTTATAGTAGGTAAGCCAAACGTACCGTGAAAGAATACAAATTATTTATTATGTATTACATAATGCTATTAACTTTGTGTCTTAATAAACGGTGCTTTTTTGTTATTTTAAACCCCCATCTGAAAAAATGAACCAAATTTCAACCACGATGCGCAACACCTTTTTTATGGTCTTTGCGCTTTTCCTTTTTTCATGCGACAAAAAAGACAAGGAAATCAAGGTAGAAAATTTTCTTACCGTTTCAAAAACAGAAATTGCTGTAAAAACCAACGACAATTTCAAAGACACCCTTATTATTTCATCTAATCAGTCATGGACTGTTACAGGACTACCAAATTGGATAACAGCAAATTCGTTAAGTGGAACAGGCAATGGAATGATTATTTTAACAGGCAGCAACAATTCCGGCAACATTTCCAGAGAGGTAACTATAAAAATCAACTCCGGAATTATTGAAAAAACAGTTCGTATTACCCAGCCAGCCTTTCAGATAGATACGTCACAACCTATTGTCATTACTCAAACCAGTCATTACTTGGATGTTTCGGACGGCCCAGCCTATATGTCATTTCCGGGCGGCACTCCGTTTGATATCCCTGCTGGTCAGTCCTTTTCCATTTCCATGAAAATGAAAACAAATTACCAACCAGGTGGAAATGAAAGAATCCTCAAAGCCCGAAATGGCACCAGTGCAGGGTATGAAATTATTTCAAGCACCACCGGACAAATGGGGCTAAATGTTACCAGCACTGATGGCGAAGGATTGGGATCAAAATACGGAATTACAAATGTATATGATGGCAAATGGCATCATATAGTAGCTGTGTTTGATGCTACCACGAAAAAATCTTTTTTTTATATTGACGGTAAACCGGAAGGCGAATCAGATCATTCAGGAGGACGTTATGCAGCCATCACAGCCAGAAACCCAATACTACTGGGCGTAAATGACGAAAACGGTACAGCCCCATTCAGAGGCTTTCTGGATGATGTGAAATTTTGGAGAAAGGCTTTGTCAAAAACCGAAGTATATGCCGATGCCACCAATATCAAAATCAACGGGAACTTTGATGGCCTGATCCATTGGTGGAATTTTGAAAATGGCAGCACAGAAAATGCACCAGATTCGGCTAATGCAGTTATAGGCACGCTAAAAAATGGAGCCCGACTCAGTCAGTTTCCTGCACCGGCACAAAGCAGAATACCCGTTTTCATTTCGGGCTCCGAGGGTTATATGAATTTCAGAATACCTTCCATCATCAAAGCGCCCAATGGCAACCTACTTGCTTTTGCAGATGGCAGAGTAAATACCACAGCAGATTTTGGAAACGTGGATATTGTAATGAAAAAAAGTACCGATGATGGTAAAACATGGTCGGCCATAAAAGTGATTGCGGACAATGGAGACGTGCAGGCCAGCAACTCAGCGCCAGTAGTGGATATGACTGACCCTGCTTATCCCAATGGCAGAATTTTTGTTTTTTACAATACCGGTAATATGCCCGAAGGCGATGTAAGAAATGGCAACGGAGAAAGAAGGGTTTGGTACAAAACCTCTACCGACAATGGCGAAACCTGGTCGATAGCGGTTGACATCACCTCGCAGACAAAACTACCAGCTTGGCGAACTTATGCCAACACGCCTGGTCATGCCATGCAGTTTGCACAAGGAACTTACAAAGGCCGAATATATGTGGCGGCAAACCACAATGAAGGGGCTCCGCAGTCCGGTGCAGCCGATTATCAGGCTCATGGATTTTATACTGATGACCATGGCGCCAGTTTTCATTTGAGCGACAATATCAGCATCAAAGGCAGCAACGAAGCAATAGCAGCAGAACTTTCCAACAATCGCTTAATGATGAATATCAGAAATCAGGGCGGCAATCCACGTTCCAGAATTGTAGCCATCAGTAATAATGGTGGCGTGAACTGGGCTTCGGAAAAATATGATGCCAACCTGCCCGATCCGGTTTGCCAGGGCAGTCTTTTAAACATTGGTTTTCAAAACAGCAAAGCCTTATTGGCTTTCAGCAACAACAACAGCAGTTCCTCCAGAACCAACCTCACCCTTCGCATCAGTCTGGACGAAGGAAATAGTTGGGTAAAAAATGTGCTGGTTGATTACGAAGGCTCCAGTACAGCATACTCTGATTTGGTAAAGATGAGTGAAAATAAAATAGGGGTACTGTATGAAAGATGTGGCACTACAGAAATTACATTTACCGTGATTGACTGGCAATAAAACAAAAAATATTCTTTGCTATTTCACAGGCCCCCAAATATTTTTGGGGGTTTATCATTTTTATCTATTCAAAAAAAGCTGCCCAATGCACTATTGTACAAGAGTGCGACGCAACAGAGATGCCATGAGTGCAAAAGCTGGTTAGCAAAAAAGAGAAGCAAAGCAGACCGTTTATTGGTTTATTTTGTTTGGCCTACATTTGTAGACATACCTTAAAATATTTTCACGAATGACGAAGCGCCTAATCTTTTTATCTGCTTTTTTTTTCATAGCCATGCTGAGTATGGCACAACAAAAAACGGCTGCCCAAAAATGGGTGGATGACACCTATAAAAAATTAAACCAGGATCAACGAATTGCACAGCTCATTATTATCAGGGCGTATTCCAACAAAGGCATTGAAGCCAATGTGGTAGAAAGTGTGAAGAAGTATAATGTGGGTTCAATCTGCTTTTTTCAGGGTGGGCCGGTAAGGCAGGCACAGCTTACAAATCATTACCAAAACATGGCTAAAACCCCCATTCTTATTACCATTGATGGAGAATTTGGCTTGGGCATGAGGCTGGACAGTGTAATAAAATATCCGTATGCTATGACGCTGGGGGCTATGAAGGATATGGGCTTGGTGTACAAAACAGGTAAGCAAATTGGTGAACAGCACAAGCGATTAGGCGTGCATGTGGACTACGCCCCTGTGGTGGACATCAATAACAATCCTAACAATCCGGTTATTGGTTTTCGGTCTTTTGGTGAGGATAAATACAGGGTAGCCAAAGCAGGTGTAGCCTTTATGAAAGGAATGCAGGATGCAGGCATAATGGCATGTGCTAAACATTTTCCGGGTCATGGCGATGTGGCGGTAGATTCGCATTTGGATTTGCCTGTAATCAATAAAACCCGTTCCCAACTGAACGATATGGAGCTTTATCCTTTTAGGGAGTTAATTGCAGCAGGGGTGCAAAGCGTGATGGTAGGGCATTTGTCGGTTCCTGCCATTGACAACGGGAAAAACCGCGCTACTTCCATTTCCAAAAACGCAGTAACTGGTTTATTACGAAATGAGCTGGGTTTTAAAGGACTTACTTTTACTGATGCCCTTGAAATGAAAGGGGTGGCCAAGTACTTTCCCGGAGGCACTATATCAGTAGAAGCCTTGATAGCTGGAAATGATATGCTTTGTTTGCCAGAAAGTGTGCCAGGTACTATTAAAGCTGTAAGGGAAGCCATTAAAAAAGGCCGGCTTAGCTGGACCGATATTGAAGGTAAAACAAAGAAGGTGTTGATGGCTAAGTACAATCTGGGATTGGGCAACTGGCAGCCAATTGACCTTAATGGCCTTACTAAGGAACTTAATGAAAAAACAAATGACTTAAGAGCCGATGTAGCAAAGAATGCTTTAACGGTATTAAAGCTTGCAAATCCAAACACTTTTAGAAATGAGTTCTTTTCCTGGCCATTAAAAAAAGAAAGAAAGATTGCTTATGTGGCATTTGCCAACAGCAATAAAATAACCATTGCCGACCGGCTCAAAAAAGATTTTAATGCAGAAGTTTTTTATATAAACTATAATGGGGCTGAGGGTGTGGGTGGCCAGGTAGTGAAAGCAATAGAAAACGGAGGATTTGATAATGTGATTATTGGCTTCCACGATATTGCTTTAAGAAAAGGAAAAAATAATTATGGTATTTCCCAGTCCGCTATACAAAACTGGTACTCCCTAAATAAAACAAACGCTATTACTTTGGTTTTTGGAAATCCATTAGCTGCGGCAAATTTTTGTGTGGCAAAATCGCTGGCTATTTGTTATGAAGATGATGAAGTGTTTCAGAATAGTGCTGCCAACTGGCTTCGTGGCGATTTTATAGCAGAAGGCACCTTGCCTGTAAGCGTCTGTGATTTTAAGGCGGGAGATGGGAAAGTTTTTTACCCCTCCATTTCCAGGATGGAACCAATTGATGATGCTCGTTTTGCTCAGGTAGATTCTTTAGCACTGAACGGAATAAAGATAAAAGCATATCCTGGTTGTGTTATACTAGCCGCCAAAGATGGACAGATCGTTTACCATAAAGCTTTTGGCAATTATGAATATGACAGTACACGACCGATGCAGCTTAACAGTATTTTTGATTTGGCCTCGGTGACCAAAATTTCGGCCGTTACTCTTGCAGTGATGAAATTGGTGGAAGATGGAAAAATTGATCTAAAAAAAAAGCTTAACGACTACCTCCGCTTTACCAAAAAAACCAACAAGGGAAAATTGACATTGGAAAACATCATTCTGCATCAGGCAGGAATGGTACCGTTCATTGCATTTTACAAAGAAACCATTGACAGTAGTGGGCAAGTTATGCCTGCTCTCTATCGCACTCAATCTGAACCTAGTTTTTCTACACAAGTGGCTGGCGATCTTTACCTTAGAAACGACTGGAAGGACACCATCTGGAAAAGAATAATGGATAGCCCTGTCATCCCACAAGGGGGAAAATATATTTATAGCGACAATGATTTTTGGTTTCTGGGAAAAATTGTGGAATCGGTTACAGGAAAGCCTTTGGAGCAATATGTGAGAGATAGTTTTTATACCCCCATGCACATGCAAACAACTGGTTATCGTCCGCTTGAAAGGTTTAAGAAAGATGATATTGTACCCTCTGAAAGAGAATCTCATTTTAGAAATCAGTTGATACAAGGAACAGTACATGATGAAGGGGCGGCTTTGGGCGGTGGTGTGGCTGGCCACGCCGGTTTGTTTTCCGATGCTTATGATTTGGGCAAGATGTATCAAATGTTGCTGAACGGAGGAGAACTAAACGGACATCGGTTTTTGAAATGGGAAACCATTCAGGATTTTACAGGCTACCATAGTTCCATCAGTAGGCGAGGATATGGATTTGATAAACCCGAAAAAGACAATGCAGAAAGAGCAGAACCCTATCCCAGCAGGATGGCATCGTCCCAAACCTATGGCCACACGGGGTTTACAGGCACATGTGTGTGGGTGGATCCCAAATACAATATTGTATATATTTTTCTTTCAAACAGAGTATATCCTACCCGAAGCAATCCTCGCTTGGGATCCTATAATATTCGTGGAAATATTCAGGATGCTCTATATAAGGCATTGGGTGTGGCTGGATAATCCACAAAATTTGAGATAGGCGTTTTTTCTTTTTCAAACTCATTGCCAGAAAAACCTAATACCTATTGTGCATACTAAAATTTTCTTCTTGCTGGTTAGGATTTTTTCTATACATTTGCCTCCCTCAATCGAGAATCGTTCTTAGATTTATTAAAATATTTTTACCACAATGTGGTAAGGGTCCTATAGCTCAGCCGGTTAGAGCACCTGACTCATAATCAGGGGGTCCCTGGTTCGAGCCCAGGTGGGACCACAATAGAAAAGCAGTTACAGCAATGTGGCTGCTTTTTTTGTGAAGACAAGCTTTAAGAGATGACTACCGATTTTCACCGAATGACAAGTCATCCGATTACCGAATAGAACGTAATTTATTATTGCTTTTTTTGAAACTATCTCAAACAGGTTTCTATTCCCTAACCTCCCTTTTCAAACCCATTTTTTTTTATATGCAAATGAAAAAAACAATCCTTCTATTTCTATTCGGTACCATTACTATGGCCGTGCTGCTTAGGTTTCAGGGCAAGCCATTAAACACAAGCCATGCTCCTTTGGGAATTGTTTCCATGGAATTGGCAAACACATTAAATAAAACAAACGCAGTGGTATCGGACTGGAAGAGTGGATTTAGCGATGTTTTTTATCAAAACGTTCTGCTGGATTTTTTATTTATCTGTTTGTATGGTGGTTTATTTTATTCCCTTTCCCGATATTTCGCAATCCACTTTCCATCACTCAAAAAAGCAGGGATTCATTTTTCCCGGCTAGCTATTGTTGCAGCTTTACTTGATGTTTTTGAAAACAGTTTGATGCTGGTTTCTTTTAGTGGACACGTTCATTCCCTGATATCCTTCTTTACATTTCTATTTGCTTCCTTAAAATTTATTTTACTAGCGGCCATAATCGTCTTCCTGCTTTTTGCATGGGTTTTTACAAGACGGCTTCGGAAAATCATTAAGAATTAGTGTAACAGCTTATTAATTTTCTTTAGTTTAGATGCTTAAACGATTTAAAATTATTTGCCATGAAGAAACTCTACATAGTGCTTCTATCTTTATGCGTATTCCATTTTACACACGCTCAGGAGCTCAATCAAGACTCTGTGTACATGCGACAACAATACGACAAACAGGAATATTTTATTCCTATGCGGGATGGCATAAAATTGTTTACATTGGTTTACACACCAAAAGATAAGAGTAAAAAATATCCCATTTTGATAAACCGCACCTGCTATAATGTTTCAAATTATAGCGATTATAAAACCTATAACCATCCTTCCAATCACCTTGTAAGAGATGGTTACATATTCGTTTTCCAGGATGTAAGAGGCAGATACATGAGCGAAGGGGTTTTTGATAATATGACCCCCAACATTCCAGGCAATAATCCTAAAAACAAAAAAGATATTGACGAGAGTTCCGACACCTGGGATAGCATTGACTGGCTGGTGAAAAACCTAAAAGGCAACAATGGCAAAGCAGGTATTTATGGCATCAGTTATCCGGGCTTTTATTCGGCGGCAGCCCTGCCCAATGCCCATCCGGCTTTAAAAGCCGCCTCGCCGCAGGCGCCAGTTTCCGATTTCTTTTTCGATGATTTTCATCACATGGGTGCCTTTCTTCAAAGTTACACCGGAGCCTTTGCCGTATTTGGTATTCAAAAAAAAGACACCACCAGAAATGATTGGTTTATGGATGAAATGATGCGTTTTTATGCCAACCCGTCACGGGATGCTTATGATTTTTACTTGAGGCAGGGTGCCTTAAAAAATCTTACTCAAAAGTATCACTACGACAATTTTTTCTGGCAGCAGATTATCAACCATCCAAACTACGACAGCTTCTGGCAAAAGAGAAGTATTCTTCCACATCTTACCCAAATAAAACCCGCTGTACTTACCGTTGGTGGATGGTTTGATTCGGAAGACCTTTATGGCCCTTTGCATATTTATAAAACCATTGAACGCAATAATCCGGGTACAAAAAATACGATCGTGATGGGACCCTGGGGGCATGGGGATTGGGCATCTAACGAAACCAAGAGTATCCATAACCATATTTATTTTGGGGATAGCATTGCTCAGTTTTTTCAAAAAAATATTGAACGACCTTTCTTTGCTTACTACCTAAAAGAGGAAGGACAGAATAATTTGCCCGAAGCCTTAATGTTTGATACCGGAATAAAACAATGGAAAACTTTTACCACTTGGCCATCACCCGAAATACCTTCTTATCAACTTTATTTTGGAGAACATGGAAAATTATCCATCAACAAAGCCACGGACGATAAGGCTGCCTTTGAATACATCAGCGACCCGACAAAGCCTGTTCCTTATACCTCGCAAATAGAAGGCGTTGCTTTTACACCCAGAAGTTTTATGAGCGATGACCAGCGGGAAGCGTCCAGAAGGCCTGATGTGCTTACGTTTGAGACTGAGCCACTAACCGAAGACATCACATTGGGCGGAGAAATATTGGCCAAACTAAAAGTATCCATGACCGGCACCGATGCCGATTTTATTGTAAAACTAATTGACGTGTATCCACCTAATCACCCCGATTATGAACACAATCCAAAAAATATTGTGATGGCCGGTTATCAGCAATTGGTACGAAGCGAGGCTTTTAGAGGAAGATTTAGAAACAGCTTTGAGCATCCTGAACCCTTTGTACCCGGACAAATAACCGACATAAATGTTCCTTTACAAGATGTGCTGCACACTTTTAAAAAAGGACACAGAATGATGATTCAAATTCACAGCACCTGGTTCCCCTACATTGATCGTAATCCGCAGAAATATGTGGACAATATGTACAAAGCCGATGAAAAGGATTTTACTAAATCTACAATAAAGGTTTATGGGTCGTCGGTGGTGAAGGTGGGGAAGGAATTTTGAATGATGAATTTTTAATGGTGAATGATGAGTTAGGCGTTATGAATTTTTGAGTTATAAAATATAAATGAGTATGAATTAATGGTGTGGTTGAAGTAGAACAAAATGAAATAATATCATTATTGTTTGGTAGGAATAAATTAAATTCTTTGAAATCCTTATTGGATAAGTGTTCTAAGCCTCCTCTCCATTGCAGAGGGGGGTAAGTTTGGGCTTGTCCGCCGAAGGAGGAGGAGGCCTTGATTCACAAAGAGGTTACAACTTTTGTCGGGCAATAAAGATTTCGAATAAGTTTCTTCCTAAACTGTTTTCTCCATTTTTCTTAAATGAATGGTTATCTTAGAACTCAAAAAAGTATTGTATATGCGCCATATCTTCTTCCTGCTTTTTTTATCCTTCGGCTTCCTTTTTTCAAAGGGTCAGGAACTATCCTATTATCTTCCCGATAATGTTAGCTACAATAAAGCCATTCCAAAACCTAAGGATATTATTTATCATGAAGTGGGGGAGTGGCATGTAACACACGACCGATTGGTGAATTATATGCAGGCTATTGCTGCTGCTGCACCACAAAGAGTGAAATTGCAAACCATGGGTTTTAGCTATGAGCAAAGACCACAAACGCTCCTAATCATTTCATCGCCCAAAAACATAGCCAATATTGAAAACATCAGGAAGCAACATTTGATGCTCTCCGACCCTGACAAGTCAGCAACAGAGAATATAGAAAATATGCCAGTGGTGGTTTACATTGGCCATTCCATTCATGGCAACGAACCCAGTGGCAGCAATGCTTCCCTCCTAACGGCCTACTATCTTGCCGCAGCAGAAGGAAAGACTATTGATAATATTTTGGATAATGTGGTGGTGTTATTTGATCCGGCTTTTAACCCTGATGGACTTCAGCGATTTTCTACCTGGGCTAACCAACACAAAAGCAAAAATCTGGTTACAGACCCTTACAGCAGGGAGTTTAACGAAGTGTGGCCGGGAGGCCGGTTTAACCATTATTGGTTTGACCTGAACCGCGACTGGTTGCCAGCAGTGCATCCAGTAAGCAAAAACCGAATAAAGATTTATCATGAATGGAAGCCTAATATATTGACCGACCACCATGAGCAGGGAAGCAATGCCAGTTATTTTTTTCAACCGGGAGTGCCTTCCAGAGTCAATCCGCTAACGCCACAAAAGAATAAAGAACTGACTGCAAAACTTGCCACATTTCATGCACACAATTTGGACAGCATTGGTTCTATGTATTTCACCCGTGAAAATTATGATGATTTTTATTACGGCAAAGGATCTACATTTCCCGACATCAATGGCGCAGTAGGCATTTTGTTTGAACAGGCCAGCAGCCGTGGACATGCACAGGAAACCACCAATGGATTGCTTAGTTTTCCGTTCACCATCCGCAATCAATTTGCAACAGCCATTTCTACACTACAGGGAGCCAGCGCATTGAAAAATGAGTTTCTGGATTTTCAAAGAAGTTTTTACAGGGCATCGGCAAATGGTAGTAACAAGGGCTATGTATTTGGTGATAAATACGACCAAGCAAAAACCAATCTTTTTATAGAGCTATTGCTGCGCCATCAAATTGTAGTGAATGAATATGCTGGGCCTTACGATGCCCGTTTTGAAAAAGGGAAATCATTCAATGTTTCATTAAACCAACCCCAACAAGTCTTAATAAGATCCATATTTGATAGGCAACTCAATTTTGAAGACAGTTTGTTTTACGATATCTCCAGTTGGACCATGCCATTGGCTTTTGGTATTCCTTATAAAGAAGTCATTGCCGTGGCTGGCGGTAAAAGAGTCAGCGAAGCACCCATGCCCACGGGAACAGTGGTGGGAGGGAAAAGCAATTATGCCTATTTGTTTAGCTGGGACGAATATTATGCGCCCAGAGCATTGTACCAACTGCAAAATGCTGGGCTCATTACAAAGCTTGCTACCAATAGGTTTGAAATAAACATAACAGGCGGTTCTAAAAAATTTGACTATGGAACAATACTCATTCCGGTAGCCATGCAATCCATGTCATCGGAAAAAGTTTTTGACCTAATGAAAGAGGTCAGCATTAAAAATGGAATTCAGATTTACGGCGTACAAAGTGGAGGCTCCATGAGCGGTAGCGATTTGGGAAGCAACAAATTCATCACGCTTTCAAAGCCACAAATAGCCATGTTTGCAGGCGATGGGGTCAATCCTTTGGATGCAGGAGAGGTTTGGCATTTGCTGGATCAGCGCATGAATATTCCTTCTACACATCTTGAAATTTCTATCTTTAACCGGGTTGATTTATCGAAGTACAATTGCATCATTATGCCTTCCGGCAACTACAGTGAACTGAACAAAGAAAAACTAAAAACCTGGGTACAGAACGGCGGTGAATTGATTTTACTGGAAGATGCCATTGGCTGGGGAATAGAAAATGGATTGAGTACGGTGAAATTAAAAAAAATAAAATCGCCGACCGACAGTAGCATGAGGTTGCCTTATACACAAAGAGAACAAATTGTAGGGGCACAACAGGTGCATGGTTCTATTTTTGGTGCCGAGGCAGACCTCACTCATCCATTGGCGTATGGTTATCACACTCCTGTTGTGAGTATGTTTAAACCCAATCGAATTTTTATGGAACTTCCTAAGAGTCCCTATGCCAGTCCGTTTTATTATGGTAGCAGCCCATTGCAAACGGGATATATTAGTAAGGAAAACTTAAGTGCTATTAAAAACAGTGCATCAGTAGTGGTGAATGCTCTGGGAGCCGGAAGAGTAATAAATATTGGGGACAACATTAGTCTGCGCGGGTTTTGGCTAGGTGGCACCAAACTCATGATGAATGCCATCTTTTTTTCCAGACATATATCAGCAGAAAGCACCAGGAGCGAGGAGTAGAAAAACGAATGACTATTTCTGACTAAGATACCTATTAGGAATATTTGGTAAACTATAATCCATTCCATACTGGTGTTTCATCAATACTGAAATGGTTGTGACAATGTCATTTGCATTTCTATACATCTGCGGTAGCAATCCCATCATCGCATAGTTGATAGGATTTACAGCAGGAATAAAAGTTTCCCAGGGATAGGTTTTGCCCCAAACAATGCCCTTTACTGTAAGATTGGTATTTGCACCGTTTTGCAATAGTAATTGTAACAGGTCAGCAGACTGGTTGTTGTTTTGGTTTACAGTATGAAAAATGGGCGTTTGTCCGCCAAATCCAAACTCATCACACCCGGCCATTGCATTTACATCTGCACCAAATTTTATTAATACTTCGGCAGATTCCAGGTGATTAAATTCGGCACAAATATGTAGCATACTTACATTCAGTAAAGGCGTATAAGCGCAACGTAAAAAGTATTTATTATTAACAAGGTTGGCATCATTGATCAATAAGCTTTCCAATTGTGCTGCATCATTTAGCAGCACTGCCAATAAAGCACTATCTTCAAAATGAAGTCCATAATCTACAAACACTTTCACACAATCCTTAAAGCGAGGGCTGCGCAGGTATTCGCTGATCAGCTCATCCATTAACGGCAGTCCATTGAACAGATCATTTGGATGCACCCCTTTTTCAAAACATTGGCGAATACCATCCACATTGTGAAGTTCAATTTGGGTGATGATATCTATTTTATAGTCTTTCATTTGCCTATGGACTTTAACTTCCTAAACGTTTAGGAGTTAATTACATCTTTCAACAGCTCATCTTTATTTCTCAAATCAATCCCGCCTTCCAGCAATGATTTTAAATTAGCCAGATAAAATGTCCATCCGGTTTTGCAACCTACATGAAAAGTGATTTTTCCTTTTTCATCTTCGGGAATTTCTTCCTGAATTAGTTCTATCATTTGATGATTATGTTCTTCAAAAAATCTTACAGAGCAAATGCCTGCCTTGCCAAAACTAAACTTGAAATAATCCCGCCCATTGCTATCAAATAGTGCGCCTTCCTCTTTTACATCATCTGGCCATCCATGCCAGTGCCATACATAACTATCTCCTTTACAAACCTGTTCATCCTTTGCTCTGATAATACCCTCTGGCTTTTTATAGGCACAGTTTCTCAAGAACCAGTACTCCATTCCTTCCCTTGTAGCCCAACACCAGTATAGCTTTTCGGTAGTTGTATTTATAGAAATCCTTAATGAAAATCTTCTCCAGTTTATGTTTACCATGATTGTGTTTTTAATTCTATACGTTGGTCTTACTTGGTAACCGACTATCCTTCCACCATCCCAATTTCCATTCTTGCATATTTGTTCCTGTACTCAATGGGGGTAAGTCCGGTTACTTTTTTAAACAGATCACGAAATGCTTTTGAGTCGGTATAGCCCACTTCGTACATGGTTTCATTTACATTTTTTCTGCAGGCTTCAAAATTTCTTTTGGCAGCTTCGATGCGCACCCTTTGAATGTATTCGATAGGCGTATTATTGGTAGCTATTTTAAAACGCCGTTCAAAACTCCTTCTGCCAATGGCGGTTTTATCTGCCAAATCATCCACCGAAATTTTTTCGCCAAAATTGTTTTCAATAAAAAGTTGTGCCTGCAAAATTTCTTTATCGTGGTGCGCCTTCTGTCCTGTAAAAATGGTAAATGCTGTCTGGCTGTTTCTATCAATATCTATGGCAAAATACTTGGCCACCAAAATAGCAATGTTTCTGTTGGTATATTTTTCCAACAGGTACAATAAAAGATTCCAAAGCGAATTAGCCCCGCCACTGGAGTAAACCCTGCCCTCATCTGTAATGACAGCTCCATCTGCAATTTCTACCAAAGGATACCTGCTTCGAAACAAATCATAATAAGCCCAATGAGTAGAACATTTTTTTCCATTGACTAAACCCGATTCTGCCAGCAAAAACGCCCCGATACAAAGGCTGGCCACTTCAGTTCCTTTGTTATACATTTCCTGAACCCAGGGAATGGCTTTTTTATTGGCAGCAATTGCTTTTTCCACATCCCCATACAAGGCAGGGAGTACAATCAAATCAGTTTTTGAAACCTCTTGCAACAGTCGGTCTATCTTAATGGAATATTCACCATCGTTTGCTTTGATTGATTTTTTTAAAGCCACATATTCTACTTTAAACAAAGGCTTTTCTCCAATAGATTGTAAGAACATATTGGCGGTAGTAAATGTACGGTACGCAGGTGTGATGGCCTCTATCACTGCGTTTTCGGGGACATACACTGAAATGAGCTTCATTACAATAAATTTGGATAGTGAAAATACAAAATAGAAAACAAAACATAGTAGGTAATAAACCGTATAGATCATTCACTTTCTTTGCTTTGATTCCTCTGCGGTACTTTGCGGTTGAAAATCATACCGCTAAGGAAACAAAGTGCGCATTGGTCATGCAAAGACATAGCACCCTTAGTGGTAAATAACAATATGGCATGCTGAACTACGCTGTCGCAATCGCCCCCTTAAACCGTCGCCACTACACAGTAGTTAATTTTCAAAAGCAGCTCATCTTTGTACTGTTAAAACAAAATGTACATCATCAATAAAAAAATTACTCATGAAAAAAAACAAAATCATTTTTTGGATTGCCCTTGCTATCATCACGCTTTGGGAAGGTTTGATGCCCCTAGGCACTTTACTTTTTAGACCGGAGTTTGTAACAGCCGGTACCCAACCCCTGGGTTATCCAGATTACTTTGCTTACGCCCTTATCATTTGCAAAATATTGGGCGTTGCTGCAATCATTATTCCTTCAGTTCCTGCCAAAGTAAAAGAGTGGGCCTATGCAGGGCTAAGTTTCAATTTGATTTTTGCTATCATTAGCCATTCGGTGGTTGACAAAAATATTGGCTTTATTCTGCTGCCTGTTGTAATTTTAATGGCATTGGCCGCTTCTTATTTTTATCGCCAAAAAATTCTTATAAATGGCTAAAACAGATTTTAAAACTATTGATCAATACCACCAGCAATTTTCAGGTGAGGTATTGAACCGTTTGCAAAGCATTCGCAATATTATTCATACAGCAGTACCGAGAGTGGAAGAATGTATCAGTTATCAGATTCCCTGTTTCAAACACCATGGCTATCTTATTTACTACAGTGCTTTTGCCAAACACATTTCGCTTTCTCACCCCTACAGTGAATCCTTCAGGCTACATTTTGCAACAGAGTTGGAAGAGTATAAAACAAGCAAAGCCGTCATTCAGTTTCCAAACGATAAGACCCTGCCAGTGGCATTTATCAAAAAAATAATCGCCTTTAGAAAAAAGGAAAATGAGGACAAGACTAAACAAAAATAATTTCATTAAATAAATATTCAATACAATGTCAAAGAAAATTTTTATCAATCTACCTGTTGCCGATTTACAAAATTCAATGGCTTTTTATACCGCCATTGGCTTTACCAACAACCCACAGTTTACCGACGAAACAGCTGGCTGCATGGTACTCAGTGAAGAAATATATGTAATGCTTTTAACGCATGAAAAATTTGGCCAGTTCATTAAAAAAGAAATTGGCAATGCCGCAGCTACTACGTCTGTTATCAATGCGGTGTCTTTGGATAGTGCGCAGGAAGTAAACGATACTATGGAAAAAGTGTTGGCTGCCGGAGGTAAAGAATCTGTAGAGGCAAAGGACTATGGCTTTATGCAACAACGCAGTTTTGAAGACTTGGATGGCCATCAATGGGAAGTATTTTTTATGGACATGAGTAAGTTTCCCCAACAATAAACCCAAACCATTTGATTTCAGCAAAAAATTTGATTAAAAAATGGAAGCATTACATAACTTAATGAGTTACTTTTTGGAGACGACAAGTAACCTTACAAACAGTTTAAAAGGGTTGAGTGATGAACAATTCAATTTCAAACAAAGCGTTGAACATTGGTCCATCAATGAATGTATTCAACACCTTGTTTTGGTTGAAAAATTACTCGCAAAAAAGTTTAGAAGTATTATGCAACAGCCATCAAATGCCGAGCAGAGGATGGAGATAAAAATCACCGATTCCGATTTTGTAAAAAAAGTGGAGGATCGCAGCAATAAAGTAAAAGCCATTGAACAATATTTACCAATAGGGCTGTATAAAAATAGTGAAGAAGCGATGCTACATTTTGTTACCCAACGAAATGAATTGAAGAAGTACATACTGCAATACTCCGAACAGGACATGCGAAACCATGTAATTTTTGGCCCTTTTGGCACGTTGGATGCTTATCAGTATGCCTTATTAAGTACCGCACATATTGCCAGACATACAAAGCAAATAGAAGAAGTAAAAGCGGATAAAAATTATCCTAGTAGTAGTATTTAAAAACACCAATAAGGTGTACTTTATTTGAATAAATTTCATTCTTTAAAAATCACAATCATGGCTACAATTAAACAAATCGTTCCGCATCTTTGGTATGATACACAAGCCATAGAGGCTGCTAATTTTTATGTATCCGTTTTCCCCGATTCAAAAATTAACTATACCAAAACATTGCCATCACCACACACACCCACCGGCAGTTTTGATATTGTTTCCTTCGAATTATCGGGCAATACTTTTATGGCCATTAGTGCCGGACCTATTTTTAAGTTGAACGAATCCGTATCCTTTATGGTGTATTGCGATACACAGGATGAAATTGACTATTACTGGGAAAAATTGACAGCCGGTGGTGAAGAGCAACCCTGTGGCTGGCTGAAAGATAAATATGGCCTAAGTTGGCAAATTGTTTCTGCCGCTATGGATACTATTTTTAAAGAAGCTGATTCAGATAAAATTAATGCCGTACTGAATGTGGTGCTTACCATGAAAAAAATTGATCTGCAAAAAATAAAGGATGCCTATCAAAAATAAAACGCTATCTTTTTAAAAACAATTGGAACATGAATGCCATACATACCGATATCATCCTTTATCATCAATCACAAAATGAGGACGCCCGATTGATTTGCGAAAAGCTGGCCAATGCTATTGCCAAAGCCTTACCTGATGCTGAGAGTAAGGTATGGCATGCCCACCCTGTTTGGTTTTTACAAGGCAATCCTATAGTCGGTTACAGCAAACAAAAACCGGGCATACGATTGATGTTTTGGAGCGGTGCCGATTTTGAAGAAGAGGATTTGCATGTAAGAGGAGAAAAGTTTAAAGACGCTTCTATTTTTTATACTGATGAAAAAGAAATCAATCTAAACGATTTGCAACGCTGGTTACAAAAATCAACTGCTATTCAATGGGATTATAAAAACATTATTAAACGAAAAGGGAAATTAGAACGCCTAAAGTAAAATTTATGGACAGTAAAAACAATTTCAACCATCGTATTGCGGGCATGAGTTTTGCCTCGGTATATCCGCATTATGTAACCAAAGTGGTAAGCAAGGGGCGCACAAAAGAAGAACTACATACCGTTATAAGTTGGCTTACCGGTTTTGATGATAAAAAATTGCAGGAACTGATGGATCAAAAAGTAAATTTTGAAACCTTTTTTGCAAGGGCTAAAATACATCCTCATGCAAATCTCATTACTGGTATTATATGTGGATACCGGGTTGAAGATATTGAAGACCCTTTGGTACAAAAAGCTCGTTATTTAGATAAGCTAGTGGACGAACTGGCCAAAGGAAAAAAGATGGAAAAAATATTAAGAACTCCCAAAATATAAAAAATGAATTTTACAAAAATCACGATTGAAGCCATTGTAAACGCAGGCATAGAAAGGGTTTGGGACGCATATAATAATCCCATTGCCATCACCAAATGGAACCAGGCTTCGTCAGACTGGCATTGTCCCAGTGCCGAAAATGATTTACGTGTTGGTGGTAAACTAAAATCCAGAATGGAAGCCAAAGACGGCAGTTTTGGTTTTGATTTTGAAGGAGTGTATGATGAAGTGGATACGCATAAAATAATTGCCTACACCATGGGTGATGGAAGAAAAGCAACTACCACATTTGAACCAGTTGAAAACGGTACCAAAGTTACCACCTGCTTTGATGCCGAAACCCAAAACGCAGTGGAGCTGCAACAAGCCGGCTGGCAGTCCATACTCAATAGTTTTAAACAGTATGTAGAACGCCGTAAGGAATTGCATTTTAGCATTGTCATCAATGCAGGCAAACAAAAGGTGTGGGAAACGATGTTGCAGCACGACACGTATAAATTATGGACAGCAGTGGCATGGCCAGGCTCCAGGTACGAGGGCGAATGGAAGCAGGGTACCGAAATTAAATTTATGGGCGAACAGGATGGCGGCACCCTGGCTTTAATAGAACTGTGCCAACCGCATGATTATTTATTAGCCCGGCATATTGCCATCATAAATGCTAATGGCTCACTGGACACCTTATCAGAAATGGCTAAGGAATGGACGGGCGCAAAAGAAGCTTATCAATTTTCAGAACAGAACGGCGTAACCACCTTGAAAGTAACAATAGAAACCATCGAAAAATGGGCAGGCATGTTTGAAGAAGGCTGGCCAAAGGCTGTTGAAAAATTAAAGGAGTTGTGCGAAAAATAAGGATGAAAAAAATTTTCGACTGTAATAAAATTCGATAAAGCTTTTGGCATGAAACCTTCAGTCATAAACATATTTTAATGGGTGCTCACCATCTTGTTTTGGGGCTTAATGATTATTATTCCTGTGGGAGGCATTGAACCCAATAACCAAACAATGGCAGTATTTGGAAAAGAATTGGACTACCCTTTTTATTTTGTTCAACTCATTAGTTGGGCAAGAATAATTGGCCCCATTACTATTTTAATTCCCGGGTTAAAAACTATAAAAGAATGGGCCTATGCTGGTTTGTTTTTCAATTTGAGCGGTGTCATCATTTCAAGAGTAGCCGTGACTGGTCAATTTGATCAGATGATGCTTACTCTATTGTGTTGGATTGTTCCGAGTATTCTATCCTACTACTATTGGAAAAAGAAAAATAACAGATACGTTTTCTGAGATGTTACACACTTACCTTAGCTTTAATGGCAATTGCAGAGAGGCTATGCTTTTTTATCAGCATTGCTTTGGCGGCAAAATATTTTTCCAAACCTTGGGAGACACTCCAATGGGTGATAACTTTCCCCAAAAGATGCAATCCCTCATCCTTCACGCAACCCTATCTCACCCCCACTTTATATTGATGGGAACCGATATGATGGAAGTAGATGAAAACAGCATTGAAAAAAATACATCTTTCATTTTGACTTGTAAAAACAAATATCAACTTCAGAGATACTACAAAAAACTATTCCCCAATAGCAAACAATCTATCCCATTAAAAATGAATTTTTGGGGAGCATACTATATAAATATTACGGATAAATTTGCCAATCGTTGGACGCTTTCCTATTTCGGGAAATGAAATCTATTAGGCACATATCTTCTTTCATAAAACAACTCAACGAGTCCAGATCTATTAAACAAGCCTCTATAGCTTTATAATTCAGGAGGAGTGAGAATTATCCTTATCTACCAAACAGTTTTCTTATTTCTCGTTCAGAAAAAATGATATGGCTATCTTTTGAAACAAATATTATTGTATGTGTGGGTATAAACATATAATGCCTTACCAATACCAGGTCATTGCCCAGGCGAAAAGATCTTTCATAGTTTTTGTTTCTCTTATTGGCATCTTCAAAAAAAGCTTGAAGCATATTGTATAATTGATTGAGCGTTTGACCGGCTTCTTTAAAACTAATGCCAAATGATTTTGTTACTACCCGGTCTCTGCTGTCCTTTAGTTTGGTGTCATCCTGCAGTTGCATTAAATAAACAGTATCCTTTCCGTTGCTGGCATACTTTAAACTGGCTTTTGTATTAGCCAACCATTTTAGTTGACCAATGGTTATCCATACTGTTTTTGAGGCACTCAATTCCTGTATTTGCCCGTGAACAACCAACTGTATTGCTACAGCAAATACAAGCAAAACAAACCTGGCTTTTGTGTTTTTCATAATTGGCTTTTATGGATTAAAATAAATTTCTTGATCGCCCACCATTTTATTCAGTTGATAACAGGCATAAATAACAAACAAAAACAGCTGCACAAAAAGCACCAACATAGGCCAATGCCCTTTGTTTCCAGGCACCGCATAGCGGCGTGGTTTGTCCGGCAGGTAATAAATACCAATAGTATCACCCGATCTGTACTTGCCGGGTTTCGACTGCAAATAACCGGTGTAATAAACCGTAGCTCCTGCAGGTATATAGGCAAATGCAACACTTGAAATTGTAGGACCCCGGTACACCCCTCTGGTGCTCACTTGCGTAACTTGCGCTGTTATTGGCTGCCCTTTCTTAAGCACATCCTTATACCGTTTTAACTTTACTAATAATATTGTCAAAGGCAATGCGCCAAATGCAATCATAAAAAAATAAAGGAAGATCATTGCTCACTGATTGATTAAAGGTAGAATGATTTTCGTTTTTTTGATTTATCTATAAAGATTGAATACCTGTATTATCCAAGGCTACAACTTCCTTTTTATTCAATAATAGCTAACCAACACCCATAATTCTATAGAACAGTAAAAATAAATATTTATCCTTTTTAAAAACAACAAAGGAGAGTGGAAAATTTTCCGCTTCTCCTATTAATCATTTACTAAGAAACAAATTGATTATTTACCCATCACCTTCTCAAGCATTTCATCTAAACCATCTTCTTTGTTGCCGGTACTGCGCCAGATGATAGTACCTTTTTTATCAATCAGTATTTTAGTAGGAAAGCCGCCAACATTATAAGCTTTCACAATATCAAATGTTTCTTCCATTTCATTATTCAATATCTGTGTCCAGGGCAGTCCATCTTTATCTACTGCTTTTTGTAAAGATTTTTTATTGGCTTCAAGTACAACCCCCATTTCATGGGCTATTCCCAAAATTTCAAATCCTTTGCTTTTGTACTTTGCATACAATTCTTTTAAATGGGGATTGCTTTTGCGACAAGGGCCACACCAGCTACCCCAAAAGTCAAGCAACACATATTTACCACGCAAGGTTTTTGTGTCTAATTTTTTATTATCCAATGTGGTGGCCACAAAATCTATCATTTCAGCGCCTACACCTGCGTTCTTATTCTTCTGTATATTACTGTTTATTTTTTGGCCAATGGAAGATTGCTGAAGTGAAGATGTGTATGAATCAAACAAGGCTTCGGCATCCTTTATAGGCATCCTTTTTACATTCTGCAAAAACTTGAACATGGCATATCCATTGTTAGTGTTTTCGGTATAAAACTTTTTTATTAACTCATTGCTTTCTGCTACCAGTTTGGTCATTTCATCCTTCTTCTTTGCAACCCCATCAACATCATCTTTTTTTAATAATTCGTATTGTGCCAATTTAATTTCTTTTTCTTTAGCAACAAGTGGGTCGTACATTTTACGATACTGGTTTTGATCGGCGCTGTATTTACCGCCAGATACTTCTGCTGCCCAAATTCTTAAAGCATCGCCATTAATAGCAATATTGTCGCCGGGCGAAACAAACACCATTAGCGATGGCATGGAATAATTGAACTTTTTTATGCTATCGCGAATATTAGCCTTACCGAATTTGTATGGCAATACGGCTATTTCCTGCACATCAGGCATACTTAAACTGATTTCAAATTTTCCGTTTTCGGGCGTGAATTTTTCATTAGCTCTTTTGCCATCTTTGATATAGTTGATAATCATTTGATGACCATCTAAGTTTTGAATATTACCTTTGATGGTTACTGTGTTTTGGGCAAACAAATAACCGCTCAATAATAGGAAACTGATTAATAATATTGACTTCATTTTATTCTGATTTTATTTTTAGTTACTGTTGTTAAACAAATACTTTTCCTGAAATCTGTTTTTGATATTCAGTGTAAATTTTGATTTAGGCCCCAACCATCCATGCCTTTGTCCGGGATACACCATCATCTCAAAAGGCTTGTTCAATTTTTGAAGCGCATCTGCCAACTGATAGGTATTTTGAATATGCACGTTATCATCCATTGTGCCATGTTGCAATAACAGCATAGAGGATTCGTATTTTTGATAGTTGGCTGCATGTGTCATTACCGAGCCAAACTTATATCCTTCGGGATTATCTTTGGGTTGATCCATGTATCGTTCCGTATAGTGCGAATCGTACAAACTCCAATCTGTAACCGGATAATTGGAGATGCCATACTTAAAATATTCAGCGCCATAGGTCAATGCCAAGGCAGTTAAATAACCACCATAACTTCCGCCGGTTATCATTATTTTATCGGCATCCACATTCGGATTTTTTCTTAACCATTTTATCCATTCAGTATAATCGTGCATTTCCCATTTACCCAAATTACGGTGTAGGTAATTCAGCCGGTTTTTACCCAAATCACCTGAACCACGATGCGCAAAACTCATTCGGATAAACTGCCCCTCTTCCTCATCCGGCAAGGAGGGCGACCAACTATCATTTACCGCCTGATAATTGGGACCTCCATAAATATTAATAACAACGGGGTATTTCTTTGAAGGATTCATACCCATCGGCCAGGTAATTTTTCCGGGCAAATCCAAGCCGTCATCGGTTTTCAGCCAAACAATTTCTACTTTCTCCATTTTATCTCTACTAAATGCAGAACCTTTAGAATCGGCGATATCTTTCACTTTACCATTTTTTACATTTACTAATGCCATTTTTGATGGTGATTGCACATTGGAATAAGTAGTGATTAAATATTTTGTATCGGGCGATAATAAAGTATTGGTATGTGAATAATCGCCAAAGGTTAATCTCTTTTTATTTTTACCATTCATAGCCACACTGTATAAGTCGGCACGAGTGGAAAGTTCGGCCTTTGAAGTATAAAAAACAGTTTGTTCTTTTTCATCCACTCTTTCAATTTCGGTGCGCCAGTTTTTTCCGGTGGTAAGTTTTTGATTTAATTTTCCATCGGCTGCATGAAAATAAATTTGCTCCCAACCATCAAAATCGCGTACCATGAGAAAACCTCCTTTTACCCATTGAAAACGATTAATCCAGTTGATCCAGGTAGCTTGCTCTTCGTTGTATATTTCTTTTTTCTTTCCGGTAGTAAAATCGATATCAAACAGCTTCAAATTATTTTGTTCTCTTGGCATCCATTGTACCAAAATGCCTGAACCATCGGGTCGCCAGAAAGGTGTTCCGAAGTACTGGTCATCTTTTTGATTAAAATCTGCCCAAACTACCTTGCTATCTGCAATTGAAGCCAATCCCAACTTTACTTCAGGATTAGGATCACCGGCCTTTGGGTATCTTGATTTTTCTGTAACACCATGCTGACCTTCCGAACTATACAATGGGAAAACAGGAACTCCACTATCATCAAAACGATAGAAGGCAATGTGTTTACTATCTGGTGACCACCAAAAAGCACAATATGCGCTAGCACGTCCCAATATTTCTTCGTAATATACCCAGGAAGCATATCCGTTCAAAATAGTTTCTGAGCCATCATTGGTAAATCTTGCTTCTTTACCGGTTGCTATTTCAACAGCATACAAATCATTATTGCGTAAAAAGGCAACCCAGTTTTTATCCGGTGATAATACCGGTAGTTTTTCAACAGCTTTTGTATTTGTCAACCTTTTCTTTGCACCATCCGTATTTACAAAAACATCATCATCAGCAATATTTACACTAATCGATTTTACTTTTTTTTCAACGGTATATGCTTTTTCCGCTCCGGTATGAATATTTACCAAAAAACTGAAATCTCTTTTTTGTGCAGCATCATATCGCTTTACAATATAGTTCTCATTATCTGCCCAACCTGTAACACGTGGCAAAGCTTTTAACTGTGTTGTATCTTTATAAAGCTGACCATTAGAAAACAAGGCAATGCCTGCAAACAGAACAGTAGTCAATATGTTTTTAAAAGTGTTTGTTTTTAGTACCGACATTTTGTACATTTTTATTTAAGTGCTACAATTATTACCATGTATTAGAAGTCAACCGCTTGTCATTTTCCAACACTTTACTTGAGAAGGGCAGAATGTATAATGGCGATTTCACCGGCAAAGTATAAATTTGTTGCGGTACGGTATTAGATGCCACGGGATCTGCCGGAAAAAGCCTTGTAGGTACTTTTTGATAATCAGCTTCAGTATTCAATCGTTTTAAATCCAGAAAACGATTATTACCTCTTGTAAGTTCTTTTCTGCGCTCGTCAATTACAAATTTAACGGTGCCCACTACATCAGTGGGGAGGGTTAAACTAGCGTGTACATAATTTCTATAACGACTTTCAAAATAGGGTTTCAATATTTCTTTTACTTTATCATTCTGACCTTTACGCGCATAACATTCTGCCAACATCAACATTACTTCGGGCGTTGTAAACCCAACTGTGTTGGGTGCAAACTCTTTGGCAATCGGTGTCCAGATTATCATAAACATATAATCCTTAGTTGATGATGTAGGTTTTTTATACAAATCAAGTCGGGCATCGGTTACAGTAGCGGCCTGACCATAAGATTTTAAACCGGCTTTGAGAATGTCTATTAATTCCTGACCTATTATACCTCCGACACCTGCTGTGGCGAAAAACAGATTTTCATCGCCATTGGCATAAAGTGGCGTTGTAGGTTTGCCGGTTGCCGTATTTACCAAAGAAACCAAATTGTACAATTTATTGCTGGCAGCATTTGATTTCAAAGCCGCTTCAATACATTCATCAAATTCTTTTTTAAACAAATGTACTTTTGCTTTAAAGGCATAAGCCGCCGCTTTGTTAAATCGGTAAGGGGAAGCCGCCACATTATTCAAATCAGGAATTGCTTCATTAATATCCTTTTCAATTTGGGCATATACTTCGGCTACTGTTGACTTTGCCGGGTCAGGAATTGATTCAATAAAAGGATCTAATTTTAAAGGTACGCCACCATCTGTAGCAGCCGTAGCTTTATCATAAGGTTTGGCATAATAATTAATCAGTAAGAAATAAGAAAAAGCTCTTAACATTTTAGCCTCAGCTACTACCGAATTGATTTCAGCTTCGGAACCGGTCATTTTATCCTTTTCATAAATGATGGTATTGGCAGTACGTGCTATCCGCTGGTACATAGTCTGATAAAAAGTAGTACCTGCTGTTCCTGAATTACCATTGGCATTTAAACTTCTGTCATACTGATCATTTTGAAGATACAACATATTGGCCGCCGTAAGATTCCAGGCATTCCATACGCTGGTAATATTGGATGCATTTCTCCAGCTTTCATCATCTAAATAATTGATATCCGTATTATCATAAGAAGTGATATTGTCAAACAACATTCCATATTCTTTGGCTGTTGTTAACAATATTTTCCCTTTGGGCTGAATATCCAACCATTTATTACATGATGATAACGCAATCACCAGTATTAAAAAAAATCCCCTTAATATTTTCGTTTGCATAATTTCTTAATTAATTTTTTAGAAAATAATATCTAATCTTAATAAATAAGTGGTTGGCGTAGGCAATGCCCAATTAGCCAGACTACCCAAATTACTTTGTGAACCCTGTACTTCAGAATCATATTGTTTCCCGGCAGCGCTCCATATCCAAGGATTGTTAATTTGCCCGGTTAGTTTAAGACGCTCCATTCTTACTTTGCGAGCAAAGATTTTAGGCAGAGAATATGACAAAGCAATATTTCTAAGTCTTACAAAATCGCCTTTAGCTACATTTTCAGTAGAACGAGCATACATGTTAGCCAATGATCCTACATTTACCACACTCACTTTTGGATCATAATAGATTAAAGATTTTGGAACATCTGTATTGGTATTGTCTGGTCTCCATGATTTGGCTATCCAATCCTCAGTTCCATCGGCAGTATTAAACCTAAAGCTTGGCAAGTACATTTTATGACCGCCATAATACAAGAACAATGCTGAAAGTTCAAAACCCTTGTATTGAATATTTTGAGTAAAAGATGCATTTATCAAAGGTGTTTTGGTACCCATAAAAATAACATCTTGCACATTCATAGTGGTGGACCCGTCTAACAGCAATGTGCCATCTTCCTGAAAATGATTGGTAGCAGTACCATCTGCCCTAAGAATAATTGGCACACCATTTTGAAAATCGGTACCGCCACTTGTAAGTCCACCATAACGATAAGCGTACAAAGCATCATAAGGTTTTCCATCCATCAAATAGGCGCTAATGGCTAAGTGTGAAGCCTGCGTAGGATTAAAATAAGTTTTTGTTACTGTATTTTTATTATAGGAGAACATCAAGGTAGATGCCAGCATCAAATCATGTCTTCTATACCAGGGAGATGAAATAGTAATTTCAAACCCCTTATTGGTCATAGCTCCTGAGTTTATACGTTGTGTAGTAAAACCCGATGTAAAATGCACTTCTTTTGAACCTAATAAATCATCACTTTGTTTATAATAAACATCCATCTTACCATTTAATAATCCGCGGAAAAAACTATAATCAACACCGGCATTATAAGAAGTTGTTTTTTCCCAACGCAGTAATGGATTAGGTGCCGATGTAATACTTGTGTATTGAATAGACTCGGCAGTGTATGTGGACTGATTACTTAAACTAGCCACTAAAAACGGGGTGGTGGTTTGATCCACATTTCCGGTTAATCCATACGAAAAACGTAGATCCAGCATATCAATCCATTTAATGGGTTTAATAAAATTTTCTTTTGCCATATTCCATTTTACGCCTGCCGACCATAAAGGACGATAGCGATACTTAGGATCAGTGCCAAAAAGATTGGTTTGATCTACACGAACGCTTCCCGAAACGCCATATTTATTTTTATAAGTATATCCGCCCACTCCATACATACCTACATAACGATTGGTAGTAGCACCAAGTGTTGGCTTCATATCCGAATCGGCAATTTTGATGGCATTACCATCCAGTACTGCACCCGGAAGTCCTGTGTTATTATTGTAAATATAAGAAGCTTTATAACCGGTGGTATAAATATCGTAGTTGTTCAATAATGTATAAGTAAGTGCTACCGGATCATAACCATAATACACGGCACTGGTAGGTAATCCTGTTCCTATTTGCCTTAACTCCACACCTCCGGTAGCATTAATCTGATGATCCTGATTAATATTTTTGTTAAAGTCTAATTGATTACGCCATACCCAACTGTTTCTGGCTGTTTCAAGTTCATAAAACCTGCCACCTTCCGGGATTACGGCATTTGTACTGCTATTTGTTGCAAAACGATTGCGCAAGAATCTATAGTAATATGAGTTTTTTGAACGAAATTCTTCTTCCTTATTTTTTGCAAACTCATACTCGGCACCGGTAGAAAATTTCAGGTTTTTGCTAATATTGAAATTAAATTTGGCAAAACTGCGTACGCTGTAATAATTTTGGGTGATAAGGTTGTCATTAAGTTCATCTAATATATTAAACCGATAGGACTCAAACTGAGGCAATCCTTTAATAGCATCCAACACTTTGGTATTTACATGTAGAGGACCCTGCATACCGGCTATTTCTACAAAATCTCTATACACCTTATTGCCATTATTATCTAAGATATCGGTATAAGGTTCTAAGCTGGTAATATTCTCATAAACGCTATTATTATTCTTTCTGTAATTATATTGAATATCGGCGCCTATATCAAAGGAAAACCACTTATTCAACATTTGGGTTGATTTTATATAACCTTTGATAAATTGATTTTTACTAAATTTATTTTGTTGCCCATTATCAGTATAGTTCAATGAGGCATAAGTGCTTTGGTTTTTACTGGAGCTGTTAATTGACAAATTATAACTTTGGCGTAAAGGAGTTTGCCAAAAAAGATCCATGTATTCCTGACGATAATCAGTATTTGCCCATTTCGACATCAATCCGTCATATTCATTCTGACTGATTTTCCCGGTCAAAAGATCCATCCTTGCATTTTGCACCGGTGTTATGTAATTGATACCATTACTTGTAGTGCCGGCTTCGCCAATACCCTTCAATCTTGCTACTAAATAATCCTTTTCGGTAGGATAATTAAGGCGTTTATAATCTCTTTCAAAGTTTGCCAATTCATAATCCATATAATCTTTCGTAGTGCTGTAATGAAGGTCCTTTAAAACAGGATTTTCTACCCACTTGTAATCCGAAGTAAACTGAACAGTAGTTTTATTTTCGGTAGTAAATTTACCACCCTTGGTTGTAATTACAATCACTCCATTTGCCGCTCTTACACCATAAATAGATGATGCCGCTGCATCTTTTAAAACCGTAATAGATTCTATATCATTTACATTGATGTTATCAATACTACGCTCTGTAGGCATGCCATCTATTACCAATAATGGTTCTGTACCAATTTCGCTGGAAAATGTAGATAAGCCGCGAACTAATGTGCTTCCCTTAAATGAGCTTAAACCAGCTACCTGCCCTTCTAAAACATCTTTTACACTTGTAAAAATTCTTTTTTCAATTTTATCTTTATTGATAACATCATAAGCACCGGTTGCTCTTTCTTTTGGCAATGTTTGATAACCTGTATTTACAGCCACCGTAATTTCTTCATCTACGGCTATTTTTGTTTTTACAGTGATGGTGCCTAAATCAGTTCTACCATTTACTTTCACTTCTCTAGTTTCAATATTTACACTGGTAAAAACGATGGTGGCATTTTCTTCTACATTTTGCAATGTAAACTCTCCCTCGTTATTGGAAGCGGTTGCACTTTTCGTGCCTTTCACCCAAACAGTAACACCCACTACTGGCTCATTGTTTTCATTAACCATCCTGCCTTTAACGGTTAAATTCATTGGCCTCTTTACTTCCTGTACAACCTGTGCAACAATTGAGGTAGCCTCTTTTTCTTTAACCACTATAGTTTTGCCAATAACCGAAAACGTAAGGGTTTGATTATTCAAAGCCTTTTGCATAGCCTCATTGATGGTGGCGTTTTTAAGAATGATAGAAACCTTATCCGCAGCCTCTAACAATTCGGACTTACAAAAAACAGTATAGCCCGTTTGTATTTGAATAACATTAAAAACATTTTCCAATGTTACATTTTTTGCTGAATAGGTTACTGTTTGTGAAAAGCCCTTTGCTGCCACCTGCAAAAAAGTCAAAGTAAGAAGAACAAAAGTTAATTTCATAACCCGCAATAATTGAATTGTAAACGGCCGATTAAACCATTTACGATTTTGATAAAAAAGCATAATTTCACACTTTATTTGGTTTGATAAAAAAGATTTAAGCCTCTGCTCGTTTTTATTCCCAGAACAGATTCTTTCCATTTTGTCGGCCAAAAATTTCCCCCGCCTTCCTGCAACGTTGGCGGGATTTTTTATGGTTTTACAAATGTTATTTTTGTTTTGTTATTTATTTTTTTACTGTGGATATACTACTACTGATTTTCCTTCGATGGTAAATCGGGCTCCGCTTTCCTTCAATACTTTTAATACATCGGACAAATTTTGGTCGCGTCTAATACTTCCCCAGTACTTATCTTTCGGAATTCCTTTTGGATACTGTACTTCCACATCATACCATAAACTTATTGCATTCATTACCGTTTTTATATCGGTATTATTAAACTGAAACAAACCATTCTTCCAGGCTAACACTTCGCTGATATTTACTCCTCTATTTATCATCATTGTTTTATCGCTGGTTATTGCCTGCTGACCTGGTCTTATTTGTACTGATCTGCCTAAACTATTTATTTTCACAGATCCTTCAATCAATGTTGTTTTTATTTGGGTTTCATTTTCGTATGCACTTATATTAAAATGGGTGCCTAATACTACGGTTTCGGTATTGCCAGCAATTACTAAAAACTTTTTGTTTTTATCCTTTGCCACTTCAAAATATCCTTCGCCTGTTAGCTCCACCTTGCGTTCATTGGTGGTGAAATTGACAGGGTATTTTAGGGAAGATGCAGCGTTGAGCCATACTTTGGTACCATCCGACAATTGCAAATTGATGACAGTACTACCTTTGGGATTGGACAATGTATTGTAGGCAATAGACATTGATTGACTACTGTTGTTTTCGGGCTTGTACATTAAATCCCCGTATGCTTCTTTATACACCCCTGCGCCATTTTGAGTGGCTATGTTGCCACTAATAATGTCATCCAAATAAACAACTCTTCCATCAGCCAGTGTAATAGTAGCACGGTTTTTATCTGGTGCTTTTATGTCTATGTTTTTTGCTACTACTTTTGATGTCTGTTGCTTTTTTTGCGTTAGCATATAAAACAGTCCTGTGCCCAACACCAGCACAATAATGGCTGCATACCTCCACCAGTAAAAGGATTTTTTGATTACGGGTTTGTTGTTTCTGGCTTTTAGTTTGTCTATGGCTTCCTCCCAATAACTGTCGTCTAAACTATACCCGACTTCGTCTGTCCAAATACTTTGCAACTGCTTGGAAATAGCCGACAAGTCTTTCTGCTTCGACAACAGCGAACACATTTCTTCAAACTCTTCCTTAGAAATGTTATTATTAATGTATAACTGAAAAAGGATTTGCAATCGCTCCATACTTATAAAGACGGAGAGAAAACAACAGAGTACTAATCAGGATAAAAAAAAATTCTGTTTTTTAGAATCTTGTTGTTGTGAGCATTAGAATTGCTGTTATTTCACTGCCTTTTTCAAGATTGTCTTTAAGGAAACTAAGTGCGGCGGTAATATGATTTCGAACGGTGTTGCGGGAAATATTCATTCTTTCCGCAATTTCATCATAGCTCAACAATTCTTCACGACTAAGTCTAAATGCCTCCTGCCTTTGTTGTGGCAGGCGGTTTACCATTTTTTGAATTGCTTGTTCCGTGTCCGATTTCAGTAGTTTTGAATCGGTGTTTTCCTGTGCGGCCAGTTCTTTCATTTGTTCCTGCGTGTATTGTTGTAGCTTTTTATCAGAAGCCATTTGCCTGATATAGTCAATTGCCTTATTGTATGCCACACGAAAAAGGAAGGAGTCAAAATTATTTATTTCAGTTAGTGCCTCACGCACGTTCCAGATTTTTAAAAAAACATCCAGAGTAGCCTCCTCGGCAATTTCTTTGGACTTTATTGTTTTGATTAAGTATCCATAAATTTTATTTCGATAGGCCGCAAACAATTCATTAAATGCTTGCTCATCACCCATCACTATGCGGTCAATCCATTCTTTCGTTGGTAAAATATTGCTGTTTGCCAAAACCAAAAGTTCGCTTTATCTCAAAGTAAAGAAAATAAAAATAGAACAAGACTTTCTTTTGAAATAGGATGATGCTATTGACGAAAAGTAGAATCATTAATATCCCCTTGTACAGAAATCAGATATACTGGTTTCATATAAGTATTAATACAAATCCGAATATTTATTGCCACACACACCTCCTCCCCAAAGGTTATTAATACGAATAATAATCTTCAGCAATAACAGCACTTCTTTTTCTTCCCTATTGATTTCTTTCATCGGGTAGTTTCACTGCCCAGGGACCATTCCCTACTATCAAAAAATAAACAAGCAGCAGAAAAACCAGAATGGTTAAAAACACTTCTGAATAAGGACTCAACATTTCGGGATTAGATCCAACAAAAAAAATAGCACCCAGCAACACAGGCAACTGCATTAAACAGGCTGCCCTGGTGAAGAGTCCGGCAGCCAGAAGTATTCCACCAAGTATATGCGCACCTACAGCATAATGGCCGGCCAGCACATAGGAGAACTCACTAAAACTGCTGCTACTTGCTGACATAAACCCAACCAGATCGCTCATGTGTCGTAAAAAATCAATGCCTTTATAAATTAGAAAAATGCCTAGTGCAATGCGGATAATGTCTATCCAGGCGGGATGATGCCGATCACCCCAATGTTCAATTTGGGTTAGGAGATTCATACATCAAAATTTTAAAATGAATAATTAAAATCCATTGTAAAATTACACTTATTTTTTAAGTGGTTTTGTAGTTTGGATTTCATATTCTTTCTTTCAGGATTTCAGAAATAAATTATCCAAAAACAAGCCAAAGGATAAACTTAAATGAGATACGCTTTTGATATAAACAACAAGGTTTTTTTTAAAAAAGATTTATAGGTAAAATTGTCCTTTCGAAGGCGTTGATATTACCTTTTTCTGATGAATCAACTATTGGCAGTATTAGCAATTTTCTCTTTTTTGATGCAATCAGTTAGGTATGATTATAGTAAATTTAGACCCGCAATCTGTTTCTCTTTTTTGATGAGATCGAAAAAATAATTATGCCCATGTTTAAATTGATAGTACTTCTTTTTTCAACCATCTTTCTTATTTCATGTAGTAGCCACAAGGAAAATATCGTGAAGGTGATAGAAACACCTGCCGGTGATTCCAGTTTGGTGCCTTTTTTATTTACTGACAAAAAAGGCTCATTGCATTTTTCATGGATTGAAAAAAATGGAAAGTCTGCAACCTTAAATCACTCCAGATATGAAAACAAAAAATGGTCTGGTGCTAATAAAATTGCATCCGGAGAAAACTGGTTTGTAAACTGGGCCGACTTCCCTTCTATTTGTTCCGATGGTAAAAACAATTTGATTGCTCACTATCTAGAAAAAAGCGATTCAGGAAAATTCACTTACGACGTAAAATATGTTCTTTCCTCGGACAATGGGAAAATCTGGTCTGCTCCACAAATTTTGAACAAAGACGGAAAGCTTGCCGAGCATGGGTTTGTTTCTATTAAACCATATAAAGAAAATTATTTTGTATCCTGGCTAGATGGAAGAAACACCGTAACAGATCATTCACATGCCGGACATGCCATGCATCAGGGCGAGATGACTTTGCGAGCTGCTATAATAAAAAAGGATGGAACCATGTTGGACGAATGGCCATTGGATCACCGTGTTTGTGATTGTTGCCAAACCAGTGTAGCAATTACTGATAATGGGCCGGTAGTAGTTTACCGCGACCGTTCGGCAAATGAAATTAGAGATATTTATATAGTAAGATGGGAAAACGGGAAGTGGACAACACCCAAAGCTATTTTTGATGATGGCTGGAAAATAGAAGGCTGTCCGGTTAACGGGCCACAGATTGATGCAAAAGAAAATCATCTGGCCATTGCCTGGTTTACTACAAAGAACAAGGAACCGGAAGTGAAAATTATTTTCTCCAATGATGGAGGAGCTACAATGAGCAACGCCATAAAGGTTAATGAGGATAATCCTTTGGGAAGAGTAGCCATAAAAATGATGGATAAAAAATCGGCAATGATTACCTGGATGGAAGGCAATGCAATAAAGGCGATGCAGGTAAACAAAGATGGCTCTAAGGAGAAACCAGTTCTGGTAGCATCATCTTCCGAATCTCGTTCAGCAGGATTTCCTCAAATGGCAAAACTGGGAAACAAATTCATTTTTGCCTGGACCGATGCTAAAACCCATAAAATAAAAATGGCAGAGATGGAAAGGTAGATATTTATTATTTATGGGCAAATGGCACAACAAAAAAAGAGCTACATTTCTGTAACTCTTTATTTTCCTGCTCCCCCTGCCCGACTTGAACGGGCGACCCTCTGATTAACAGTCAGATGCTCTAACCAACTGAGCTAAGGAGGAATTTGATTTCCCTTTCGGAGCGCAAAAATAAGGGTTTTTATCACTTAGCAAAACTTATTTGAAAACTTTTTTATTTACCGATGATCTATATATTTTTTAACCAGCAATACCTTTGACAGTTTTTCCAAAATATTCTGCGGAACCTCCTGATTTACTGCTTCTAATACATCTTTTAATTGACCGACCGTGCGAAAACCTATTACAACAGTAGCTACAGCAGCATTTGACAAAACATACTGAATGGCCAAACCAGTATTTGTTATTTTGTCCGAAACACACCCTTGCAAAAGCTCCTGAGTTTTTCTTATTTCGGCAGCACTAAAACTTAAATAATCTTTTGCAGGTTTGTTCACCAATAAGCCCTGAGCCAGCACCCCTCTTGCCATGACAGATACAGATTTTTCTTTTAATAAAGTCAGTATTTCTTCCTCCGGTCTTCTGTCTAACAAACTATATTGCATCATCACGGATTTAAGGTTTGACAGCTCCACAAAACGTTTGATTACATTAGGCCTGATACTGGAAAGGCCATAATACCGGATTTTACCCATCTGTACCAAGCCTTCAAAAGCGTCAATGGTTTCATCAATGGCATCTTCCATTGTACCTCCATGTAATTGGTAAAGGTCAATATAATCTGTTTGCAATCTCTTTAAACTTTCGTCAACCGCCTTAATAATATAGGATTTTCGGGGGTTCCAATCCCAGCCACTCCCATCTGCCCGCCACTCATTTCCCACTTTGGTAGCCAGAATTATTTTATTTCTTACCGGTTTCAGTAAGTTTCCGATTAGTTGCTCGTTTAAACCCCGATCATATAAATCGGCAGTATCAAAATAATTGATTCCTTTTTCAATGGCTTTATTCACCAATGTTTCAGCTTCGGATGTGGATGCTTTTAATAAAGACATACAACCAAAACCAATTTCGGACGACTGCAAGGCAGTGGTCCCAATATTTCTATACTTCATAAAAAAAATAGCTCAAAATGAAAATTCATTTTGCTCACATCAAAAATAAAAACTAACGGGTCAATTTCATCAATTATATTCCTATATTTAAAGTACCGTTTTATCCTTTTTTATGATTAAATGGAATCGCCCGAAAATCATGCTTTATGATGTAAGCACTTTAAAACTTTATTTTATAACCTAAATTTTAAGACCGTGTCTATCGAACAAGAAATACATCAAAACAAATTTGCTACCCCCCACAACAAATTCGCTTTAAATCTGATGAATAGCAGTCGGCGTTTGGAATCTTTTTTAAAAACTCATTTCAAACAAGAGGGGCTTTCCATGCAGCAATATAATATTCTTCGGATTCTACGAGGAAGCAGCCCTACGCCTCTTTCTACACTTGACATTAGAGAACGCATGATAGATAAGATGAGCGATACCAGCAGAATTGTGGATCGTCTGATTATTAAAAAATTAGTGACAAAAAAAATTAGTGCGAAAGATAATCGACTGGTAGAAGTTCGCATTACTAATAAGGGTTTAGCACTTCTGGAGAAGTTGAAAGACACAGATGAAAAAATCGTGTCTTTTCTAAGTTCTATCACCACAGAAGAGGCTAAGACCCTTAGCAATTTGCTGGATAAAATTGTCGAAATACAGTAATCCTTCTTTTTTCAATCTTAACCCACAGAAAACATTCATTTGTCTGGAAAAAAACTTTTTATTCCCTGTTGGGATTAAACAAGATGGCTATTTTTGTCCCTATGCAAAAAATGAAGCACATCCAATTTTTATTTTCAATCTTATTGATCAATAGTTTTTTGTCTGCCCAGACAAAAAATGAATTTCGTGGTGTCTGGATTGCCACGGTGATGAATATAGACTGGCCTCCACAAAAAGTCGGTTCTGACATTCAAAAAGCAGATTTTATTCGGCAATTAGATTTGCACCAAACCAACGGCCTAAATGCAGTTATCGTTCAAGTGCGGCCTAGTGGAGATGCATTTTACCCATCGCCCTACGAACCCTGGAGTCAATGGCTGACCGGCACACAGGGACAGGCACCCAGTCCTTTCTATGATCCGATGGCCTTCATGATTCAGGAAGCGCATAAAAGAGGTATGGAATTTCATGCCTGGTTAAACCCTTATCGGGCTGAGTTCACTGTAGGCAAATCCTCCATTGCCGCCGAAAATATGATCAGGAAACATCCTGACTGGTTTCTGACTTATGGCACTACCCGCTATTTCAACCCGGCCAATAAGCAGGTGCAACAATTTGTGATAGATGTAATTAAAGATATTGTAAGAAGATATGATATCGATGCCATACACATGGACGACTATTTCTATCCTTATCCCATTGCAGGCAAAACTTTTCCTGACGACTATGCCTACCAACGATCAGGCAGCACACTCAACAAAGCGGACTGGCGCAGAAGCAATGTGGACTCCATGATCAGAAATATTAATATTGCCATTAAAGAAATCAAACCCTACGTCAAATTTGGCATTAGCCCTTTCAGTGTGTGGCGCAATCTGAAAGACGATACCCAGGGAAGTGATACCAAAGCCGGCATTACAAATTTTGATGACTTGTATGCTGATATTCTATTGTGGATGCGCAAAGGTTGGATCGATTATGTAACACCCCAGCTGTACAGGGAAATTTACGACCCGCTGATCCCTTTTGAAAAAATGGTCAGCTGGTGGGCTGCTCATAGTTTTGGCCGACATGTGTACATTGGTCATGGCATCTACAGAGCAACCGAAAACAATAATGCAAATTGGAGACTTCGATCTCAATTGCCGGATCAGATAAAACTAACCAGACAGACACCCGGTATCCAGGGGAGTGTGTTTTACAGTAGTAAAAGTTTTAAAAACAATCCGAATGGCTGGAACGATTCTCTACAAAACAACTATTATCGAATGCCAGCCAAGATACCTACAATGCCCTGGCTGCCACAGCGACCTGCATGGAAATAATATTTGAATAACGAACCATAGATATAGCTGTCACTCTAGGGAATGACCATTTTGGTTTTGATGTGTTCTTTCAAAAAAGGACTAGTGGTTTTTTTGGCGAAGCATATATAGGATGCCCCATATTCATCTGTAGAAGAGTGCGACGCAAGGAAGATGCCAAATGTTTTTTGTTGGAAACATAAAAATTGTGATCCCTACTGTTCAAATTTTATTTGTGGATGGAGAACTAGTTTTAATCTTATTTTTGAAGCGAAGGAAATCAATTTTATAAAACATCATGGTAAAACTGAGCGAGAAAAATTTTAATTATACAGCAGCGTTTTTTATGCTGATTGCTCTTGGTATAGGTGGTAATATATTGGGAGGTGTGGTAGGCATTCCGATTATTGCGTTGATGAGTGGGAAGGATATGCTTTTTGTTACTGAAAATTTGCAACAGATAGTGGGCAATGTGGCTTTCTTAAGAGAGATGCAGGTGCTTCAGTCCATTTCTGCCATTTTTGGATTTTTGCTACCAACTCTTTTTGTGGCATCCAGATTAAGTTTTAGCCCGTTACGTATTACTGGACTGAGCGGTGAAATCAATAGCAAACAATTGATATTCGCTATTCTGATTATTGCAGCGGGCATAGCGGTTAGTGGATCGCTGGGCTATTTTACGTACAAACTTCCTTTCCCTGTGAACTGGAGAATAAAGTTTGATCAAATGGAAAACACCTATGCCGAAGCTGCGGTGGGGTTGGTAAACCTGAGTTCAATTCCCGAGCTCATTATTTCTATTGTAGTATTGGCCCTTTTACCTGCTGTCTGTGAAGAAGTGTTTTTTAGAGGTGGCTTGCAAAATTATTTATACAAGAACACCGGCAAACTTTGGGTTAGTGTGATTGTGGTGAGCATTATTTTTAGTGCCGTTCATTTTTCGGTTTATGGATTTTTGTCACGGGTGGCGTTAGGAATTTTGCTGGGCTTATTGTTTCAGTACAGTGGCCGTTTATGGTTAAGTATTTTGGCCCACTTTTTAAATAATGCTGCAGCTGTTATAGCGATGTATGTTCAAAGAAGCAATGGAAAGTCGATGCAGGACATTCTGAATGACAAAGAGGGTACTTATTGGGGGCTGCTGGCAATTCCACTTTTGATTTTGTTATTTGTTCAATATCGTAAAGCATCAACACAAAATTTAACTCCTGACGATGGCATTTAACTGGCCAGTATTTTGGACGCGTGCTTTTACAGCACTAATTTTTGTGACTGTCATGGCCGCAGGTTTTTTGTATAACGAATGGAGTTTTTTTATTCTTATTTCGATTATTCATTTTGGTTGCTGGCAAGAGTATAACAGGCTCATTGCTAAAATGTATCACCACCAGCCTGAGCCAGTTCTCCAACTTGGGTTTATGGCCTTGGGGTATCACCTGGTTCTTCTGTTTGCAAAAGATCTTTCTCTGGCAGGATTTAACCTGGCTGGTAGTTTTTCACTTCCATTTCTTATTGTTGGAATGGTACTAATTATAGTAGGTGTTTTTCGTCAAAAAACTATCAACCTGAAAGTCTTACTGGCACAGGGTTTGGGTTTATTGTACATATCATTAAGCCTTTCTTTGTTCATTCATCTGCGCATGTCAGACTATCCTTTGATAAAGGATGCAACTGAATTGTGGGGGCAGGATAATGGGTTTTATTTTCCTATCATTATCATTCTGGCCATCTGGATAAATGATACAATGGCTTACCTGGTGGGTTCGGCTGTCGGGAAAACCCCCTTTAGTAAGATTTCTCCAAAGAAAACGCTGGAGGGCACCATTGGAGGTATGGTGCTTTGTGTATTGGCCATTACGTTGCTATTAAAATTCTATTTCCACTGGCATCTGCTGTTGGGCATTTCTTTATTGGTGGCTGTGTTTGGAACCATTGGAGATTTGGTAGAATCAAAAATTAAGCGATCAGCCGGAGTGAAAGATAGTGGGTCCATTATGCCGGGTCATGGTGGATTTCTGGATCGATTTGATTCGCTTTTAATTGCCACACCTGTGGTTTATTTATTTATATTATTGGTTTATTTATTTAATAGATAATTCTACTATTCATTCTTTAAATATTGCCTTAACACATACTGTAGTATTCCCTGATTTTTGTAGTATTCAATTTCTATTGCAGAATCCAATCTTGCTTCAGCAATAAATTCAGTTTCCTTTCCCGAAGGATTAACCGCTTTTATATCTACTAGTTTATGAGGTCTTAAATCAGTTTCCAACCCTGTAATAGTAAAGGTTTCTGATCCGTCCAACCCAAGACTTTCCGCATTTTGACCTTCTGTAAAAACCAACGGAACCACACCCATTCCCACCAGATTGCTACGATGAATGCGTTCATAACTTTCGGCAATGACCGCTTTTACACCCAATAAAAAAGTGCCTTTGGCGGCCCAGTCTCTTGATGAGCCTGAACCATACTCCTTACCAGCAATGACTATTAATGAGGTATTGTCTTTTTTATATGCCATTGAAGTATCAAAAACTGTCTTTACTTCATTGGTTGGAAAATAGCGACTGAACCCTCCTTCTTTGTCAGCAATCTTATTTTTGATTCTTACGTTGGCAAATGTTCCGCGCATCATCACTTCATGATTTCCTCTTCTCGATCCATAGGAGTTGAAGTCGGCTTTGGAAATACCATTGTTCATGAGGTAGGTTCCAGCGGCAGAATCTTCTTTGAAAGATCCGGCAGGAGATATGTGATCTGTTGTTACTGAATCTCCCAAAAACAGCAAAACCCGAGCATTGTGAATATCTGTCACAGGATCGGGGATAGCTTTCAGATGCTCAAAAAAGGGAGCTTCCTTGATGTAGGTAGAATTGATATCCCATTCATATTTTTGATCCAGATTTACTGCCAATTGCTGCCAATCCTCAGAACCATCAAAGATCACCTCGTACACATCTTCAAAATCTTCCTGTTTCAAACAGTTGTTGATGGTTTTTTGAATTTCATCTCTGCGTGGCCATATATCTTTTAGGTACACGGGTTGCCCATTGGGGTCAAAGTCTATTGGATCGTTCATCAAATCCAAATCCACACGACCTGCCAGCGCATAGGCTACTACCAGCATGGGAGACATCAGGAAATTCATTTTTACTTGTGGATGTACTCTGGCTTCAAAATTTCTATTGCCAGAAAGAACCGAAGCTACCACTAATTCGCCTTTATCTACTGCCGAGGCAATGGCAGGAGGAAGAGGTCCCGAGTTACCAATACAGGAAGTGCAACCATACCCTACAGTATGAAAACGAAGTGCTTCCAGATCGTTGTTCAATCCTGATCGTTCCAGATATTTTGTAACCACTTTGGAACCAGGAGCCAGTGAAGTTTTTACCCAAGATTTTGTTCTCAATCCCTTTTCGATGGCATTTCTTGCCAACAGTCCTGCACCTACCATCACAGCAGGATTAGAAGTATTGGTGCAACTGGTAATGGCGGCAATAACGATACTGCCATCACTTAATACAAACTCTTTATTGGCCTGTTTTATTCTTACAGAATGATGCTGATTGTCTGCTATAATTTCGGAATGTAGCTCACCACTTATGGGCACTTTGCCAAATGTGAACTCAGTTCCTGATCCACCTTCTTTCAGCCAGGCAGAATCGGTTCTAATATCTTTTGGTTGATATTCTCTGCTAAATTCTCCTTTTAGTATTTCGGTAAATTTCCTGCTCAGATCTTTTACAAATATTTTGTCCTGCGGACGTTTGGGACCAGAAACAGTAGGCTCCAGAGATGATAAGTCCAGCTCAACCTGTGTGGAATAAGTTATTTCTTCTTTTCCAGTTCTCCAAAGCAAATTCTCTCTGCAATAAGATTCTACTATTTGAATCTGTTCTTCGGAACGATTAGTGGAACGCATATATTCCAGCGTGCGGTGATCAATAGGGAAATAGGTAACCGTACATCCAAATTCAGGTGACATGTTGGAAATAGTTGCTCGGTCTGTAACTGTTAAATTATCTAAGCCATCACCAAATACTTCCACAAATTTTCCGACAACACCGGTATCTCTCAAAAGGCGGGTAATGTTTAGTACCATATCCGTTGCCGTACACTGATCAGGAATTTTTCCTGTTAATTTCAAACCCACTACTTCTGGAAGGGTAAAAAATATCGGCTGTCCCAACATAGCTGCTTCGGCCTCTATACCACCTACACCCCAGGCAATTACGCCAATTCCATTTACCATTGGGGTATGCGAATCGGTACCTACTAGGGTATCGGGGAAAAGCCAACCATCTCTTTCTATTATTCCTTTTGCCAGGTATTCTAAATTTACCTGATGACAGATTCCCATTCCGGGTGGCACTACGGTAAAATTACTCAATCCATTTTGTGCCCATTTCAGCAATTCGTATCTTTCCTTATTACGCTCAAACTCTAATGCTACATTTTTATCATAAGCATAATCCGTTCCAAAATAATCTACCTGTACCGAATGGTCTATTACTAAATCTACCGGAATGGCCGGATTGATTTTTTGCCCATCCTTTCCCTGCCTGACAAACTCAGCTCTTAGGGATGCCATATCCACTACTGCCGGCACTCCGGTAAAATCCTGCATCAATATTCGAGCTGGCTTAAAGGGGATGTCTTTATCTGTTGTTTTGGGTGTCCATCGAAACAAGGTGTCGATATGTTCCTCTGTAATGCTAAAACCATCAAAATTACGGAGCACATTCTCAAGCAATATACGGATGCTGAAAGGTAGGTGTGCCACAGAACCTTCTGGTAATTTTTTTAGGGAACAAAAAGAATATTGTTTACCAGCAACAGTAATTTCACTAATTGATTTTGCTTTTTCGTATGCCATATCATTAGTTTTTAAAGTAAGGGGCTAACAAGTTACATCTTAATATTCTTAAAGCCAAGTTAGGTTGCCCAAATAATGTAGGCATACCCAAAAAACCTAGATCAGCTCCATAAAAAAAGACGATCGTTTTGAAAACTGATCGTCTTTATATTAAAAGTTGAATGAGTCAATTAATGTTCGCTATGCATCTCCCCTTTTGCAGGTTCATGTTCTGCGGTCGGTGCAGGGTATTTCTTAGCATCTGTCGTCATTTCCAACTGATACTTATCATACTTATTGCGAGCCTCTTTGAATGCGTTTCCTTCTTGTAAAAAGGCAATAATAAACCAAATAAATAACAAAAGAGGTACTACAATGACCATGATAAAGTTCTTTATTTCATCGCCCAGGTGCATAAATACTGCTACAATGTAATAGGCTTTTGCCAGTGTTAAAATACATATCACCCCTTTCAAAAACAATACCCAGGAATAGCTAGGCACGCCTTCATGCAAGTAATATATGTACAGACCTAAGAATAATTCAATGATTGTAAGTACAGACAAAATGATTGTTGTCTTTTTTACCTTGCTATAAAAATTGCTACTATCATGCGGCGGATTAAAACTCACTTCCGGATAGGCAGCCGAAGCTGGAACATCTTTGGTATAATCGTAATGATTGTTATGTGGATTTGACATATTGAAATAGTTCTGATTTAATAATTAAACAAGATAAAAACAAAGGAATACAAACACCCAAACCAAATCTACAAAGTGCCAGTACAAACCAGCTTTTTCAATCATGAGGTAGTGTCCTTTTTTGGCAAATACATTTGCACGAGCCATCAATAACATCACAATATTAATGATTACACCACTAAATACGTGAAAACCATGGAAACCTGTGATTGTAAAAAAGAAATTAGTAAAATTGGTAGTAGCCTGAGTGCCGTTAGCATTTGGAAAAGGATTGCTTCCCCACCAGGCACCTTCATGATGTAAATGATTCCACTCCCAAGCCTGACAGCTTAAAAAAGCAAGTCCTCCAATGATAGTCCAGATCAACCATTTTTCTACGCCAGCTTTGTCCCTGTTATGTCCTGCATGTACAGCCAACACCATTGTTACAGAACTAATGATAAGAATAAATGTCATTAAACTCACAAAAGCAAGAGGCAGATTGGCACTACCTGCTCCTGGAAAAGCATTAAAGACATGGTTCGGATCAGGCCATGAATTACTTGAAAAGCGATCGGTTCCGTAGGATATAAGGAACGCGCCAAAAGTGAAGGCATCGCTCAATAAAAAAAACCACATCATTAATTTGCCATACTCCAAATTAAACGGGCTTTTACCTCCGTTCCACCATTTGGTATTATGTGCTGATACTACGTTTTGTGCCATTCCTAAAATAAATTTTTATCCAACAATTAAAAAGAAAATTAATAAATACAACCATAAGAAATCTACAAAATGCCAGTACATACCCATCACTTCTATGGAGGTGCTACTGTAGGTTTTTGTGCGGCCCGTTAGGGACCTGGTGAGCATGATTGCTAAAGCTACGATCCCTCCTACCACATGCAATGCATGTAACCCAGCAATCGCATAAAAGAACTGACCCGCACCCGATGACCCTTTAAATCTTATGTTAGCATCCCAAAGCTCACTAAACCCTATAATCTGACAAACCAAAAATGATACACCCAACACCAAAGTAACGGCTATCAATTTTCGATATTGCTGCATGTTTCTATTCTTGAATGCTTTGACTGCTACTTGAATTGTAACACTGCTAACCAAAATAGCCACTGTAGAAACCCAAAATACTTTTGGTAAATCTACAGTTCTCCAACCTGTAAGTCCACTTTTTACAATGAATGCACTGGTAAGACCAGCAAACATCATGATCATACTCGCCATTGTCACCCATAAAGTAAACTTATGGGGATGTAATCTGCTATGTTGTTCTTCACTCACAATATCCACTATAAACGTTTTTTCTTATTTCGATTGATTTGAAACGCCTGGTTTCAACAACCTTAGTTAAAAATAAATTATCATACATTCAAATAGCTCGTGGACAATTAAGACTTTGCTAAAAGCAGAGCTAGTAATACCACTGCCAAATACATATAACTTCCAAACATCACTTTTCTGGCACTATTTACATCCATCAGCCGGTACAATTGCACACATCGCATGAGCATAAAAATATTAGCTACTATTATAAGAACTACCCCAATTATACCTTTCACTGTGCTCCAACTACACATTCCTGTAAAAAAAGGAGCTATTGTAATTGGTATAAGTAAGAAGGAATAAATTATTGTTTGCAGTGCCGTGAACTTTGTAGGTCCTTGGTCGCTTGGCAATAACTTGAAACCTGCTGTCGAATAATCTTTGTGTGCCACCCAGGCAATAGCCCAAAAATGAGGGAATTGCCATAAAAACTGGACCCCAAACAAAACCAATCCTCCCAGCCAATCTATCTGCTGTCCGGGTAAAAAACCAGCGACCCAGCCTATCAAACAAGGCAAAGCACCCGGAATGGCTCCTACTAATACCGCAATAGAGTTTATTCTTTTAAGCGGGGTATAAATAAATGCGTATAAAAACAAACTAACCGCTGCTAAAGAAGCTGTAGTCCAGTTGAAATAATACCCAAGTATAAAAACACCTAATGCACCGGTAAGTACTGCATAGCCCCATCCTTGCTCGGGCGAAATCCGCCCACTTGCAATTGGACGTTTTGCGGTACGTTTCATCATGGCATCAGTATCTCGCTCCACTACCATATTAATGGTATTTGCGCTACCTGTTACAAATAACCCACCTAAAAAGAGCAGAACTATACGCCACCAATCAATCAGCACATCGGGTACTAGCAGGTAACTAATTACGCTGCTAAAAACCACCAAAATACTTAGGGAGGGTTTCATCAACTGAATAAAATCCTTTACTCCCCCACCTTCCTGTTTCAAATTTTTACTTCTCAAAAAATTATTCTCCTTATAACCAAATCTATGATACTAATGGGCGTGGGTTACTTCATTATCTCCCACCTTTTCGGTTTGAGGAATGAAATCTCTTCCATCTTTACTATAGTCGTAAGCCCAACGATGTACTTCAGGAATTTCTCCTTCCCAATTTCCATGACCAGGATTAATAGGTGTAGTCCATTCCAGTGTGGTGGCACCCCATGGATTCAAAGATCTCACTCTTCTTCCTTTGTACATAGAATAGAAATAGTTAAATACAAACAATAACTGAGTAACAAATACAATAATAGTAACAATACTAATCATTGCATCCAATGCGTGAAACTGACTAAAACTCACCCATACACTTTTATCCAAATATCTTCTAGGCATACCCGCAAAACCCTGATAGTGCATTGGCCAAAAAATAAGGTAGGCTCCAATCATTGTAATCCAAAAGTGTACATACGCTAAAGTATTATTCATATAACGTCCATACATTTTAGGGAACCAGTGATAGATACCAGCGAACATTCCAAAAAATGCAGCCACACCCATTACTAAGTGAAAGTGGGCAATATTGAACATTGTATCATGCAAGTGAATATCAATAGTGGCATTACCTAACCAAATACCAGTCAAACCTCCGGAAATAAACATACTTACAAAACCAATGGCGAAAAGCATGGCAGGGGTGAATCTGATATTTCCACGCCAAATGGTAGTAAGCCAGTTAAATACTTTGATAGCAGAAGGAACCGCAATCAATAAAGTTAATAGTACAAAGACAGATCCAAGGAATGGATTCATACCAGAAACAAACATGTGATGCGCCCATACAATGAAGGCCAGCACACAGATTGCAAATAGAGATAGAATCATTGCACTATACCCAAAAATTGGTTTTCGCGAATTGACTGCCAAAATTTCGGATACAATACCCATGGTAGGTAAAATAATAATATATACCTCTGGGTGTCCCAGGAACCAGAACAAATGCTGGAACAAAATAGCATCTCCCCCTTCATTTGGCAAAGCCTGTCCAGCCAGATAAATATCACTCAAATAGAAACTAGTACCTGCATGACGGTCAAACAATAACAAGATTAAACCTGACAGTAAAACAGGGAAGGCTAAAGCTCCTAAAATAGCAGTAAACAAAAAGGCCCATATTGTTAAAGGCAAACGAGTCATGGACATGCCTTTTGTACGCATGTTCAGAATTGTAGCGATATAATTCAGGTTACCCAACAAAGACGATACCACAAACAGAGCCATGGATATGATCCAGTAGTCCATCCCAGCTTTCGATCCAATGGAAGCATCACCCAACGCACTCAAAGGCGGATAAACCGTCCATCCTCCCGAAGCAGGTCCGGTTTGGATAAATAAGGAAACAAACATAACGATGCTAGCCAAAAAGAAAAACCAATAGGACAACATATTCATCAAAGGCGAAGCCATATCTCTGGCACCAACCTGCAATGGAATGAGGAGGTTGGAATAGGTTCCACTAAGTCCGGCAGTCAATACAAAGAAAATTAGGATAGTACCATGCATGGTAATTAGGGCATAATAAAAATCGGGGCTGATCTTTCCACCCTGAGCCCATTTGCCAAAAACTGTTTCTAAAATAGGAAAACTTTCATTCGGGAATCCCAACTGTAATCTAAACAACACAGAAAATAAACCACCAATAATAGCCCAAATGATTCCCGTTATTAGGAATTGCTTTGAAATCATTTTGTGATCCTGACTGAAAATGTATTTAGTAAGGAATGTTTCTTTGTGGTGTGCATGAACATGGTCACCAGCATGGTGGTCGTGAGATGCAGTCTCTGTATGTGTATGTAAGATATCGCTCATAATATAATTTCCTCTTTAATATTGTCTTAAAGGTACACTAATTTAGATCTATTTTTTTGTGGCAGTATCAGCTTTTGGTGAGGCCGCTTCGGCTTTGGCAATACTATCTTGTTTGGCTTTTCCTCTCTCCAATATTTTGGCAGTTACCACATCTGAATAAGGAGCCTTCTGCGATCTCAACCACTGATCATACTCTTCCTGTGTTTCTACTATTATTTCACCACGCATAGAAGTATGACCCGATCCACACATTTGATCGCAGGCAATTTCGTAAGCGAAATTATCATTGCCGGTTTCTTTGATCATGTCTTTTGTAGTCTTAATAGGAGTAAACCAAAGCGTAGTTGGCTTTCCAGGAACGGCGTCCATTTTTAAACGGAAATGTGGTAAACCAACGCTATGAATAACATCTTTTGAATTTATTACTAAATGTACAGGCTTATTTACAACCAAGTGCATTGGGTTTGAAACTACAATATCGTCATGAGTAGCAGCATCATCCCAAATCAAGCCAAGAGAATTTCCTTTTGCCTCATCAATGGCCGTGTAATGCTTTTTACCAAGCACTTTATCTTTACCGGCATATCGATATTCCCATTTGAACTGGCTACCCGTGATTTCCACCTCAGTAGCATTCTCTGGTGCTGGCCCTGTAATCTGATACCAGTAAACCAAACCAAATGCAATCATTATGGAAAGTGTAATAACTGGTACAGAAGTCCATATCAACTCTAGCTTATTACTGTGTGGAAAGTAGTAAGCCGTACGCCCTTCTTTTTCCCTGTACTTGAATGAAAACCAAAACAACAACACCTGTGTAATTACAAATACGATACCTGTAATGATCAAAGTGTACTTCATCATTTGATCTATCTTCAGACCATGGTTGGACGCGGCAGATCCAAATTTCAGGATCTTATCGCCCAGCGTGTGTTGTGCCCAATAGACACCAAACAGGCCGATGATCAGAAAGGCCAACAGCAGGTACGCATTTATTTTATTAGACTGCTTTCTGGTTCGCTCCTCTCCTTGTATGATAGATACAAACTCAGTAGCTTTCGCAATTTGGAAAGTGATAATGAATCCTAATAATAATATCACTATTAATAAAAAAGTATGCATACGATGAATTGTTCTGTTATTATATTTTCTAAATCTTGTCTTTTTAGTGCTTGATCCTTCAACCTTTCTACTGCACTGTATTTTCGGAATAGGTCAGTTATTTCTGCCCTAATTATTTCAATTTTAGGTAAAATGAATTACACTTTCTTTTGAGAACGGATGGTTCTTGGCTACCAGAGGATGTTTACTTAGTGTACGCCCTACCATGAAAATGATCAACCCAATGAAAAACAAGGCAACACCAAAATCATAAAACATAACTGGAACCTTATCCGGTGAGATTGCCGGGAATACCATTTGGTAAAAATTTAACCAATGACCAAAAATTATCAATACAGAGACTAATGTCATAATTGTATAATTTCTTTTCGAATCTCTACTCATTAATATTAAGATAGGTCCAACAAAGTTGATCACAAGCATCATCCAAAACATAGTAGCGTACGGACTCTTCACTGCAGAGTTACCTATTCTTTCAATAAAATAAATAGTTTCTTCAGGTTGGTTACTATACCAGATCAACATAAACTGAGAGAACCACAAATAAGTCCAGAATATGGAGAAGGCAAACATAAACTTTCCTAAATCATGCAAGTGTTCTTTGGAGACACTGGCCAAATGGCCCTTATTCTTCAAATAAACAACGAACAAAGAAATAAAGGCAAGCCCCGCAACAAATGTACTGGCGAATGTGTACCAACTATACATGGTACTATACCAGTGTGCATTTATACTCATCAACCAAAGCCAAGGTAATGTGGACATAATGGTAAGCGCAAACACCACGATATACAAGGCAGCCATTACAGTATTATTCCAGATAAATTTTTTGCGATCTTCTACAGAATCAGGAGAATTTGTATCCGTATTTAGAGAGCGTTGACGCATTTTCCAACCCAGAAAACTCCACAACACTACAGTAAGTATTGTAACGGTTGTAAAAAATCCTTTACTTAAAAATCCTTTTTTATGATTGAGAATGAAATCATGTTTTACATGTTCAGTATCTGTCCAGTGATAAATGACGTGGTTGTCTCCAAAGACAATCGCTAATAAGATCACTGCAGCTATCACACCAATCACCGGAACAGCAGCAGCTACTGCTTCAGTTACACGGGTAAACCCAATTTGCCAACCACCCCAGGCCAGAGTAGTAGCACACATAAAAAACATAGCGGCATTTACAGTTAACAGAAAATACACACTGTTTTGTAACAGGCTGGCCCAAAACCGAGCATGATTTCTATGTGCGGCCTCCTCAGAAGCAGCAGCTCCGTGTGTGGAAATATACAAAGCTATAACAGCTACCAGACCGATTGCCATCAACGCAAATGCAATTGTGTTATATCTTTTTGAAGGTATGAATTTTTCAACTGTTGACATTCCTGTTCTCTTTATAAATTAAGTTCAAATATTATTTAGCTTCAGTTTTTGCTGTGGCACTGACTTTAGTAGCAGTAGCAGCAACTGTGGGCCCTTGTTTTCCTTTGATGAAATGAACAATTTCCCAACGTTGTTTAGGACTAATTTGAGATGCATAGCTACCCATCTGACCTTTACCATAAGTAATAGAGAAATACATAGTTCCAGCTGTCATTGCTTTCATATCATCTGCCATGAAATTTTTCGGTGCTGCGGTGTAAGGACCATCCCCGCCTTTAAATAAAGGACCATTTCCATCTAATTTATCTCCATGACAAATTCCACAATTCACCAAATAAAGTCTTTCGGCTTCCTTCAAATCTACCTTAGCACCAGCACTATCTAATGGATTTTTCAAAAATGCAGACTGAGCATACCCAGCTGAGTCGTTTTTCAAATTGAAATGAAAGGCCAGATCCTCATCCTGAGCAACTGTACCGGCAACAGGCATTCTGTCGTAATTAATCCCTGCATCTTTAAGTTCCTTCAAGCCTGCGTAGGTTTCATAAGCCCGACTATAAAACATGTCTGGCATATAGGCATATCCTGGATTTTTATCAGATCCACAACCCGCTGCAATTGCACTAAGCACTACAACTGCTATGTAAAAATATTTATTCATATTGTCGTTTGATTCTTGATACTCATTCTATATTTTATAAATCGATACACATCGGCAGCAAATTCCTGTAGGGGTAAAACCACCAAGGTCCATTTTATATCTGTGGCACTTTTTTACCAAAGCGTACAGTCTCTATGTCATAACGACCAATCCACCAATCGGCTTCACGCATTTGAACTTCTACTCCTTCGGCACCTACACTTTTCAAGAAGGCAACAGCATCCTCCTCATTGGTTTTATCTGTACATTCTATCGCCATGGTAAAAGTATCATCCGTACTACGAAGATTGAAATGATCTTTTTTTACAAAAGGAGCCAACTGACATAACCAGCAAAATGTAAGTACCATCCCTACTGCAGAAAATAACACTGTAAGCTCAAACATGATAGGAATCCATGCTGGAAGTGCGAAGAACGGTTTCCCACCAAAGTCTATAGCCCAGTCTACGGTCAGTGCCCATGTAATAAAACCAAGAGCAGTACAGGTTCCGAGAATGCCGTAAATAAACCCTGCAATGTGAAGATCTGTGTCTTTTAATCCCATAGTCTTATCCAAACCGTGAATAGGAAAAGGAGTATAGACATCATGAATCTTGTAACCTGCACGGCGAACTTTTGTTACCGCCGGAAACAAAACCTTCTCTTCGTAAAAATTACCTACTACAAATTTTTTAACGTTCATTATATTTTGCTTTCGCTTTTTATCAATCTTAATTAATGATGGCTATGAGATTGCTCGTGCTCAAATGCATCATAGCTCTCCATTTCTTCTTTTCCCATGTGCTCTTTATAGCTGTCGCCACTACGTTTCAAAATATGTTTGATCTCTGCTACAGCAATTACCGGGAAGAATTTTGAGAACAAAAAGTAACAGGTAAAGAACAAACCAAACGTACCTAAATAAAATCCAATTTCCCAAATAGTTGGCGTATAATATGTACTCCATGAACTTGGTAGGTAGTCGCGATAAATAGAGGTTACGATAATTACAAAACGCTCAAACCACATACCAATATTTACCAGAATACTCATGAAGAAGGTAACTAATAAGTTACGTCTCATCTTACGGAACCAGAATATTTGTGGAGACAAAACGTTACATCCCATCATCAAATAATAACTCCATCCGTAAGGGCTGTTAAGATTTACCCGGTTTTCTTTAAATGCAAACCACTCATAATCCACAGCACTATACCAGGCAATAAACAATTCAGTAAGATAGGCGATACCTACAATGGATCCTGTAAGTACAATAACCTTATTCATTACTTCAATATGTTCTAGTGTAATATACTCTTCAAGCTTCAACACTTTTCTTGTTACCAATAATAGCGTTTGTACCATAGCAAATCCACTAAATACCGCACCCGCCACAAAGTAAGGAGGGAAAATGGTGGTGTGCCATCCCGGAATTACCGAAGTCGCAAAGTCAAAAGATACAATCGTGTGTACAGAAAGTACCAGAGGAGTGGACAACCCCGCCAATACCAATGATAATGCCTCGTGGCGTTGCCAGTGCTTAGTACTCCCCGTCCAACCAAAAGAAGCTAATCCATAAAAGAACTTTCTCCATTTTAACTTGGCTCTATCGCGGAGTGTGGCCAAATCAGGCAACAATCCACAATACCAAAATAGAAGGGAAACGGTGAAATAGGTAGAAATCGCAAATACATCCCAAAGCAGTGGTGAGTTAAAATTCACCCAAAGAGGTCCGCGGGTATTTGGATAGGGCGCTACAAAGAAGGCATTCCACACACGACCCATGTGCCAAATTGGAAACTGACCTGCACACATTACCGCAAAAATCGTCATCGCTTCTGCAGCACGATTCACCCCGGTACGCCACCCTTGTCTAAACAGTAAAAGGATCGCTGAAATCAAAGTACCCGCATGACCGATACCCACCCACCACACGAAGTTGGTGATATCCCAGCCCCAACCAATGGTCTTGTTTAGATTCCACTGGCCGGTACCATACGTTACGTCCATGTAAATGGAAACGACACCAAAGCCTAACAATCCAAGTGAGATGATGAATCCAATCCACCAAAGTTTACTGGGACTATCCTCCACCGGGCGGCAAATGTCTTCCGTTACATCATGGTAGGTTTTATTTCCCTCTACCAATGGCGCTCTGGCCTGCGATTCGTATCTGAGTAATGACATATATTAATAAAATTCAAAATTCCAATGTACAATTTCCGATTAAATTTCCACCTATTTATTGAACCAATAATTACTGGTTAATCTTCTTCTTCCAGGAACATACCTATCCAAATGGATTAGTGATGTTCGCCTGCTGCTGCAGATTTTTCCTCATGGCTACCACCACCATGTTGCTTCTCCTGAGAATGTATCGCTTGTTCAACTTTAGGAGCCAATTCAGGAATATCATCTGTATTTCTCACTTTTGCCAGGTAACTCACATTTGGCAATACGTGAAGTTGCTCCAAGGAGTAAAATAATCTTTGAGGATTTTCTTCTCTTCCTTTGCTCACCAAACTAGTTTCGTCTGCTGTATTCCCAAAAACGATGGCATTGGTAGAACAAGCCTGCATACAAGCTGTTTTTGCTTCCCCATCTTTCAGTGCTCTGTTTTCTTTTTTAGCATCCAGTTTAGCATGTTGCAAACGCTGAATACAGAAAGAACATTTTTCCATCACACCTCTGGAGCGTACAGTAACATCCGGATTCAACACCATACGAGTCAAAGGATCGTTCATTTGGAAAATCACAGGATCCAATTTGCCCACGATCTGCTGATCCTGATTATTCGGGAAGCTATCTGCACCGGTATAATCAGACCAGTTGAAACGACGTACTTTAAAAGGACAGTTGTTGGCACAATATCTGGTACCAATACAACGGTTATAAGCCATTTGGTTGATGCCTTCTTCACTGTGGTTGGTAGCAGCTACCGGGCAAACGTTTTCGCATGGCGCATTATCGCAATGCTGACACATCATTGGTTGATATACAACACCTTTCAGTTCATCAGGATTTTTTTCATCACTAATAAAATAACGGTCTATTCTCAACCAGTGCATATCATGGAAACGAAGTACCTCGCTCTTACCAACAATAGGCACATTGTTTTCTATATGACAAGCTACCACACAAGCACCACAACCAAAACAGGCATTCATGTCCACGTTCATTCCCCACTTGATACCCGGGCGACTATGCACACCATACATGGTGGCTTCTTTTCTAAAATCGGCCGTGCTCTTTGCATAATCATCTACCATCTTATCCCTTATGGCAGATACCTGAGTTGGATACTTTTTAAAAGAAGCTAAAGTAGTTTCTCTTAATACTTCCAGCCGGCCTTCATATGAATTGTGAATTTGTACTTGTGCAATTTTTTCTTTTTTACTCGTACCTGTAACTGTAACATTTGATGCTACAAAACTTACAGTTCCATTACTAATACCCGAAAATGGAAATGCATTTACGCCAATTCCTCCGGCAGTACGTCCTAGTTTTTCATCTCTTCCATACCCCATTGGTACCGCAATTGTATTAGCGTTCATACCAGGTATTACTAATATTGGAAGCTCGATGCTATTCTTACCACTTTGAATTTTAATCACCGGTTTGTCGGGATAATATTCATAATCTACATCCATCACAATGCCCAACTCGTTGGCCTTTGCCAAAGAAATTAGAGCATAGTTGCCCCAGGTGGCCCTGGTTACCGGATCTGGTAATTCCTGAAGCCATGGATTTGTTCCTCCCACACCTGTTCCCACTCCCACATTCTGATACACCACTAACTCATCTTTTCCACCAGCTGGTATTGCAGCAATTGCGGAAGCAGCTGAAGCAACAGCCGCACCAGAAAAAGCACCACCGGTTCCGGTAGCCGCATTTTCTACTAATCCATTTTGAAGAGCCTGAAGATAAGGCATTTCGCCACCCAGTCTAGATTCCCAAAACGTTTTATGATATTCGTGATACTCGGTAGTGTTACCACTCCATTTTAATAATGAATCCTGATATTGTCTGGTTTTAAAAAGTGGATTGATGGTAGGCTGAACAAAACAATAGGTTCCACCCTTGGGTTCTGCATCGCCCCAGCTTTCTAAATAATGATTGGATGGTAATAAATACTTGCAAAGTCTTGTAGTTTCATCCATTCTTTCATTAAACGAAACAGATGTTTTTACCTTTTTAAGGGCATTTGCAAATCGCACTCCATCAAAATAATCGTATGCCGGATTGGCTCCATAAATGAGCATGGCACTCACCTGACCAGCTTCCATCTGAGAAAGAAGGTCTGCAAAATCCTTATCTATTGCTTTTGAAGTATAGGAAGGATTTGAAAAATCTATCGTAGAACCATAGGCACCGATGGCACCATTGATTGCATTAACAATTGTCTGAACGTTAACATCATTACTTCCGCAAAGTACCACGCCACGAGCACCTGCAGCTTTTAAATCTGTAGCTACTTTATTAATTGCTGCACCTAGTTTTGCATCAAATGCAGGAGCAGAAACACTTCCTCCTACAGCGGCCAACAATGCCAGAGCTATTGCGCCGGTTTGTGAAGGACGATGAGAAAAACGTTCATCTGCATTGGTTCCAGTTAGACTAAGGTATCCTTCAAACTGATAATGTTTGTTCATTTTAGGATTCTTCTCATCTATCTTACGTCCTTTGGCATAACCTACCGCCAGCTCAGTAGAATTGATCCAGGCACCTAAAAAATCTGCGCCAAGACTCACAATCACATCTGCATTATCTAATTTATAGGTTGGTAAAGTTCTACCAAATCCTGAAATCTCGTTAGCCTGCAACATTCCACTGTAGCTTACAGCTTCGTATTGTACGTGACGAACTTTTGGAAATTTGGAAATAATATCTAAAGTAGAGGGCGAGTTGATAGTTGAAGTAAGTAGGACGATTTCGGAAGCAGCTTCCAGTTCTTTTGCAATGGCTTTGTCAAGTGTTTCGAAAGTAGCTTCTTCGAAATTTTCGCCAGATTTTTTTCTTGGAAACCGAAGTCGATGGGTGTCATACAGATCCAATACAGATGCCTGCACTGCTGCCGATGTACCCCCGTTGGAAAAACTCGCTTTTGTGTTTCCTTCAATTTTGATCGGGCGGCCATCTCTGGTTTTAGCTAATACGGGAATAGCTTCACCACCCTGTATAAAAGTAGTTGCGTAATATTTTGATTCTCCGGGAATTATATTCTCAGGCTTATCCCCATAGGGCATTGCTTCACGAATCTGTGTTTTACAACTGGCAGCTAAAGTAGCAGCAGCAGTGCTAAAACCCAAATATTTAAGAAAGTCCCTGCGTGGGGCTTTTGCATCCAATAAGCCTTTGCTGTCAAAATCTTCAAAAGGTAATTCTTCTTGAAACTCGTCGTTTATTTTCTTCTGAAAATTCTCAGGGTCATTTACTTCCCCAAAACCTTGCCAGTACTTCTTACTCATATTATTATAAATGTGCTAAATTATTAATGCGCACTTGCACTATTTTAAGCTATTAAATTAATCTATTAGTAGTGACATTTTTGACACTCCAAACCTCCAATATCCTTCACGGTGACACTATCCATCTTACCAGATTTTATGTCGTTATGAAACTTCTCATAAATACTGTAAAACTGATTTCCTGAAGAAGAAGAAGTATTGAAATTCACTTTCGTTTCTCTGTGACAATTTACACACCAGCCCATGCTAAGCGGTGAAGCCTGATGCACTTCATGCATTTCTGTAATTTCTCCATGACAGGTTTGACACTGAACATTCCCCACTCTGATATGCTGACTGTGATTGAAGTAAACGTGGTCAGGCAGGTTGTGAATCTTAACCCATTCTATTGGTTTGGCCTTTGTAGGATCCCAGGCATCCGCTTTGGTTGGATCAAAACCTGCATATTCATACAGTTTTTGAATCTCAGCGGTACCATTTACTACATTGCCATTTGCATCTTTAAGTTCCGGACCGTTGTATTTCTGAATGGTCTTATGACAGTTCATACACACATTCACCGAAGGAATGGCGGCAGTTTTGCTTTCCCATGCATTACCATGACAGTATAAACAACTGATTTGATTGACGCCAGCATGTACTTTGTGCGAATAAAATATAGGTTGTTTAGGCTGATAGTTCTCCTGTCGGTTCAGATTAATCATCGCCGTAGTGGTATAATATCCGCCAATGATAAACAACAAAATAGAAGCGATGGCGATATAAGTTTTATTGCGATAAAATGGTAAAGCTGGTGCTGATTTTACATTTTCAGCTTCCAATGCTGTCTTTTTCAGTGTAGCATTTACATATAAAAGTACCAAAGCGCCTAAGGCCAAAATCAGGGAAATGATCCCATACATCAGGCTATTGCTTTTCCCTCCTGGTTCAGCACTTGTAGCTGATGCACCTTCACCACCCGGTGCGGGTTTCGCTGCATCTAATTTACCGCTGAATTTAGCATCTACATAAGCCAGAATATCGGTAATCTGCTTATCGGTAAGGGTGGGAAAAGGCGGCATTACCGATGGTCTCAATTTAGCTACCTCCACTGCGTAAGAATAACCCGAAGCCGCTAGTGCAAGGTTGTTACTTACCCATTCATGCAATTTTTTCTGATCGGGCCATTGAGCTTGAACACCACCTAAGGCCGGACCCGTCATATCTGTTTTCATGTCACCATTGTGGCAACTGGCACAATTGGTCATGAATAATTTCTTACCATCCTCAAGATCAGCCGACTCCTGTGCCCAAACAGATGTAATCGTCAGTAGTAGGGTTATTGTAAGCAGGGTTAGTTTGTGAAAAAAATACTTATGATTATTCATAAAACGCATAAAATCTAAAATGTGGATAAAAACCTCTGATTGAGTGCAAAAATAAGGTGATGCCTTAACAAAACATCAACAATTCATAATTTTTTTAAATCCTTTGCCAGACTAAGTTTCAGGCGATTCAAAATTGAAAAAATTGAAAATTGAAAATTGTTTGTCATTAAAACGTCATTTGAATTTGACTTCAAATGTTGTGAATATCTATGTGTTTTTGACTTTGTTCTCCTATTCGGGTACCAAAAAATAGTCCTTTCAATTACAGGCAAGTATCCTATTTTTATATTTTATGTTTACACGTTTAAGAGAAAAATGGGGAGTTGGCCCTGTGAGACTAGTTTTCATTCTGTGCACTTTTGCTGTGGGAGGAAGCCTTTCGGGTTATGCAGGCAAATGGCTGTTGTCATTATTGGCCATTTCAAATAAAGCTTTGTCGGTTTTTGTCTATTTTTTATTAGTCACCCTCATTTGGCCTATTGCTGTTATTTCAGTTAGCTTGCTTTTTGGACAATATCCTTTTTTCAAAAAATATTTAGCCAAAATGGGCAAACGACTTTTTGGCACTCACAAGATGTTATTTATATATTTCTATTTATCCATTATTAGCTAAACCATAATATGACAAAGAAACTGGCCATTTTTGCAAGTGGTGCTGGAAGCAATGCTCAAAAAATAATAGATCATTTCAAAAATAATCACCTGGCGAAGGTTACCCTGATACTTTGCAATAAACCGGAAGCAGGTGTTCTACACATTGCCCAAAAAGAAGGAATAGATAGCCTATTGATTGTTAAAGAGCAATATAAAACTGATGGCTATGCCCAAGTATTAAAAGATAATGGCATTGACCTGGTCGTACTTGCCGGTTTTCTACTAAAAATTCCCAATCCCCTGATAGAAGCCTTCCCAAACAGGATCATCAATATTCATCCTGCCTTATTGCCAAAATATGGAGGTAAGGGCATGTATGGACAATTTGTGCATGAAGCCGTTATCCATAATCAGGAAAAAGAAAGTGGCATAACTATTCATTTTGTAGATGAGCAATATGATCATGGTGCCACTATTTTTCAAACCCGCTGTTCCGTAATGCCCACTGACAATGCGGACAGTCTGGCCAAAAAAATTCATTTGTTGGAGCATGAGCATTTTCCCAGAGTGATAGAAGAAGTGGTGCGGGAACTGTAGAACTGACCTAGTAAAATCTGGGCAGCCATATTTATTCTCTACTATTCGTTGAACTTTATCATACTGTTTGCAAATTCTTTATTTGCTTTGGACACCAAACCCAAATTTGAAAAGAGTTTCATTAATATTATTTATCGTAGTAGTCATTTGTTGCCAGAAGGCATTCAGCCAAATTACTATCAGAGGAACCGTTTATGATAGTACAGGCATTTCTCCTGTACAATACGTTTCTGTCTTAGCTACTAATGGCAGTGGCACCATTACCAATCAGAATGGAGACTATATGATTTCAGTGAGTGAAAACGATTCTATTTGGTTTAGCTATCTGAATAAACCCACCAGAAAGTTCCCTGTAAAAATGATTAAAACACCATTCGCATTTAATATTTCTTTGCAAACATTTGTCTCAATATTATCAGGTGTAAAAACTCGTAACAAAAACTATAAACTAGACTCCATTCAAAACCGTACCGACTATGCTAAAATTTTTGATTATGAAAGACCAGGATTGAAGCCTTCTGTCAATAGCGATGGTAGTGTTGGGTTTGATCTGAACGAAGTGGTCAATTCCTTTAGATTCCGAAGAAACAAACAAATACTTTCTTTTCAAAACCGTTTGGTATCTCAGGAAAAAGAGACTTTTGTACGCCATCGTTTTAGTAAGTCCAACGTAAGAAGAATTACACAGGCTACTGATGATAGTGTGATCACCAGATTCATCAATCTCTATCTTCCTTCTTATTTTTTTACATCCACAGCAAACGACTATACTTTCTTCAAGTACATTAAGGACTCTTATGAGCGGTTTCGATTGGGTTTACATCCATCTGTTCTGTGGCTGGAAGGTGCCACTGAAATTGGAGATCGATATGATATTTATAGAAGAGAAAATTGATCATTCCAAAACAACAACAGATAATAATTAAATTGCATCATGCGATGTATCTATTTATTTTTTGGGTTAATGACAATATCTATTCTTTCCTATGCACAAAGCAGTTGTGATATCCTTATTAAGAATGGGAAGATCATTGACGGCACAGGCAATAGTTGGTATTACGGCGATATCGCCATTAGCAATGGAAAGATAGCCGGTATCGGGAAAAATCTAACCCTGATGGCCGGGAAGATCATACAGGCACAAGGCTTGATAGTAGCACCGGGGTTTATTGATGTTCACACCCACATTGAAGGTGACGAAAAGGAAAATCCAACAGCAGATAATTTTATTTATGATGGCGTAACTACGGTGATTGCTGGTAACTGTGGTGCATCCAATGTGTACATTGGAAAGTATTTGCACTGGATAGATACATTTCGGCTTTCCGTGAATGTAGCCTCTCTGATCGGGCACAACGACATAAGAAAAGCAGTAATGGGCAGAGCAAACAGAGACGCTTCTCCAGATGAACTAATAAAGATGGAGCAACTTGTAGAGCAAGCAATGCTGGACGGATCTCTTGGACTTTCCACTGGACTAATTTATATCCCCGGCACCTACACCAAAACAGCAGAAATAATTGCTTTGGCTAAAGTAGCATCCCGACACAATGGAGTATATGCCACACACATGCGTGATGAAGGAGATCGTGTCACCGAAGCCATTCATGAAGCACTCACTATTGGCAGAGAGGCTAACCTGCCGGTTGAGATTTCTCACTTTAAGGTGAGTGGTCAGCAAAACTGGGGGCGGAGTAAGGAAACCCTGGCTATGATAGAAAATGCCAGAAAGGAAGGACTGGATGTGACAATAGATCAATATCCCTATACCGCCAGCAGCACCTCCATCAGCACTCTTTTGCCAGATGAAGTATTGGCGGATGGGCAAGACAGTATCAAAGCAAGGCTTCAAAATAAAGAAATAAAAAACCAGGTGATTCTTAGTATGCTGAAAAGGTTGAAGAAGCGCAAACTCAAACACTTCAGCTATGCGGTGGTAGCCAATTTTGCACCAGATACCAGCTTTAATGGGAAAAGTATAGAAGCCATAAATTTGATGATGGGAAGAAAACACAAGGCCCGGCAAGAAGCTGAAACCATTATTGATATCATGCTGAAAGGCGGAGCTGGAGCCGTTTTTCATGGCATGGGAGATCAGGATGTAAAGCATATTATGAAATACCCTTTCAATATGTTTGCCAGTGATGCTTCCATCAGGATTTTCAATCAGGGGGTACCGCATCCACGTGGGTATGGAACCAATGCCAGGGTATTAGGCAAATATGTAAGAGACGAAAAAACAATTTCTTTGGAAGAAGCCATTCGGCGAATGAGTTCCTTGCCCGCACAGAAATTTCACCTCAAAGATCGCGGACTATTGAAAGAGGGTATGGCGGCTGATATTGTTCTTTTTGATGAAGCGGCTGTAAAGGATATGGCCACCTACCAAAAACCGCATGCCTACTCCAAAGGATTTCATTATGTATTAGTTAATGGCCATATTACTCTCGAAAATGAAAAGCATACTGGTGTCAGAGCAGGTATAGCACTTTATGGCAACAGATAAAAAAAGCAGGACATTGCCTGCTGAAACTTTTTGTTAGAAAATAGAATAGCTAATCAATAGATAGCAGTTCTGTTTTTCCCCATTTGCTCTCGGTTTTTACCACCCCAAAATCGGGCACAAACCATTCCGTCATTTCCATATTTATAGGGATGGAAATACCCATAGCCAGGACGGTTTTACTATGATAAGTAATTTTAAAAGCCTGCCAAGTGCCAGCCGGAGTGGTTATCGATTCTTTTGCTTCCACTTTTCTATTGGTAATATCAATACTCAAATTGGCAGCAATGCCAGACTCCATATTTATATCCATATCAAAACTGGCATCTTCCAACGTTTCCCCCACTTTTACTGAGGTTGGATATTCCAAGTAAGCACCCTTTCCTTTCACATCGGCATCTTTGAATTGTTGTGCTTGTTGGGGATTCATCAGCATCTTCATGTCCATCATTAGAATACCAGATTTGCACTGCATGGTTCCGGTTCCTTTCGCAATTGATTTCCCTTTTTTATCAAACACTTCCGACTGAACATCCCCTGAGGAGGTGCTTCCGGCTTTTTTCACATTAGAAACCTTATATACCGTTTGGCCACTTTCCTTGCCTTTTCTATCAAACATTCCAATAGTTACAGTCTTATTGTTTTGTAAATAATAATAATTGCATTGAGCGAAACAATGGCTGGTAAATAAAAGAATTGTAAGAGTAAAAATCGATTTCATTAGTACAGATTTTTATTATTAATTTTTTGAATGGAAAACTAAATACACTTATCCTTTTTCAAGGTTCAAGACAGAAGATCATTTCAATATTTAAGTTTTGAGTTTGCAAAATACAACTTGTACACTTCAATGTATATCACTAATATAGGGTATGCTATACCCTAAAAAGGGCAACCCCTATGATGAGGTTGCCCTTGAAAAACCCTTCTTAATCTAACTAATTCAGCACACCATATTTTCCACTCTGAAATTCTTTTACTGCTTCAAATATTTCCTGCTGAGTATTCATTACAAACGGGCCATAACTGGCTATTGGCTCTTCGATTGGCACACCACTCATCAACAACAACACACTGTTTTTTTCGGCACCAAAACTTATCTCCTCGCCTTCATTCTTAAACAAAATAAAACTATGCTCATCTATATGCTTTCCGTCAAGATTTATATTCCCTTCTACAACCAACAAAGCCGTATTGTGACTGGCAGGTGTGCTGAACTTTATTTCGCCGCCTTCATGTAACTTAATATCAAAAAGATTCAGTTCTGTATAAGTATCCGCTCTCCCCATTGTTCCGTTATAGTTTCCTGCGATTACATTAACCTCCCCTTTATTGTTTTCTAATAACAGTTTTGGAATACTATCGGTGGTTAATGCCTGATAATGCGGGTGTACAGATTTATCTTTTTTTGGCAGGTTTACCCACAGTTGCACCATTTGAAAAAGCCCACCTTTGGCGGCATAATTTTCTTCATGATATTCCTTATGCAAAATTCCAGAACCAGCAGTCATCCATTGCACATCACCTGGGTGTATGACACCGCTATTTCCAGCACTATCATGGTGCGCCACACTACCTTTATATGCAATGGTTACTGTTTCAAATCCTTTGTGTGGATGTACATCTACCCCACGTGGTTTATCGGTAGGCGAAAAATTGTAAGCTGCTGCAAAATCGAGCATTAAAAAGGGACTCATACGATGTTGAGAAACCCCTGCCCGTGGTATATAATTATACACTCTAAATCCATCACCCACCATGCCTGGCATTTCAGGACGTTTTACAATGCCATCAATTAACTTTTTCATTATTGTTTCTCCTTTTATGCAAAGCTACTTTGGCATGGAGGCAAAGGCAATAAATCAGGTTAAACTATATACTTAACATAGATTAACTGAGAAAAATGTCGAGCCCGTTTTCGTTACCTTTTTTTCATCGGCTGACTTAGCATCTTGCTTAAAAATTCTGGTGTAATTCCTATATAAGAAGCCACATACTTTTGGGGTAATGCCTGAATAAGGGTGGGATATCGTTCACAAAAATTGTTATACCTCGCCAAAGCAGTCAGACTTAACCCGTCTATCAGTCGATGTTGAAATGAAGCAAGCGAACGCTCAGTTAATATCCTAAAGAAACGATTGAGCTGAGGAATGGAGTCATATAGTTTTTCCAAATCTGTACGCCTGATTAATAGGAGTTCACTGTCTTCAACCGCATCAATGTTTAGTGTGGCCGGTGTTTGATTCAAAATACTATGCATATCAGCAATCCACCAGCCAGTTGGTGCAAATTGCAAAATGTGCTCCACCCCATTCTCATCTATGGAATAGCTACGCATACACCCTCCTGATACAAAGGTTACAAACTGCTGCACGTCTCCTTCCTGTAAATAAAAATGCTTCTTCTTTATTTTTTTTATTTTGAAATGTGCTTTCAATCCTTCCTGTTCAGATTCAGAAAGCGCGATATGCTGAGTGATGCTTTTAAGTAATATTTCGAAGGACATTGAATGAATTGCCTTTTTAAAAGTTTAATAATAACTGCATTTTTTCTTCTAGTCTTGCATTAGCCATAAAGTTCGCCTCCAGTTCTTTGTTAAACGGAACGGGCGTGTCCAGCGATGCACAGCGGACTACGGGCGCGTCTAACAAATTAAAACAATGCTCGCTAATCCATGCTGCTACTTCGGCACCAATACCAGCAAAATGGGTGTCTTCGTGCAATACCAAAACCCTGCCCGTTCTTTGCACAGTATTTCGGATAGCTTCAAAATCCAAGGGCAATAAGGTTCTCAAATCCAGGACCTCTACCGAAACCTCTGGATGTGCCGCGGCATAATCTGTTGCCCAGATAACCCCCATCCCATAAGTGATGATAGACACATCTTCTCCAGACAAAGCTATATTGGCTTTACCAATGGGGATTTCAAAATAGTCATCAGCAACCAGACTAGTTAAGCTTCTGTATAATACTTTATGTTCGAAAAACATCACCGGATTGGGATCATTAATAGCTGCGATGAGCAACCCCTTTGCATCTGCAGGGTTAGATGGATATACGATTTTTAAACCAGGTGTATGCGCAAACCAACTCTCATTGCTCTGGCTATGAAAAGGGCCAGCACCCACGCCGCCACCGGTTGGCATTCGTATTACCACATCGGCATTTTGCCCCCAGCGATAATGGATCTTCGCCAGATTGTTTACAATTTGATTGAATGCCATAGTAGAAAAGTCGGCAAACTGCATTTCCACTATGGTTTTATATCCTTCCAAAGACAATCCCAATGCAGCCCCTACCAGGGCACTCTCACAGATGGGCGTGTTCCTAATCCGATGTTTTCCAAATTCATCCACCAATCCTTCAGTAGCCTTAAAAGCGCCCCCATATTCTGCAATATCCTGACCCATTAAAATCAGGTTTTCATGCTGCATGAGCGATTGGCGCAATCCTTCTTTGATGGCATCAATAAATCGCTTCTCTGTCTGGCTAAAATCACCCCTGACTATTAAATCCTTTTCCTGCTCAGGAGCTGCATACACCTCGCTGGTTTCTTTTTCTATATTCAGATTTATGGGCAATGCCAGGCTGTTTGCCAGCGCTAGCTCTTCCTCAATTTTTTCCTTAAGTTTTTCTTTGATATTGTTGAGGTCATCCCTTGATGCAATATGCGTTGTGAGCAAAAATTGTTCAAAATTGACCAGAGGGTCTTTCTTTTGCCAAAAGTCAAAATACTCCTGAGGTACATACTTCACACCACTCGCTTCTTCATGTCCCCGCATTCTGAATGTGACACATTCTATCAGATACGGTTTTTGATTCTTGATACAATACTCTCTGACTCCTTTTATGGTATCAAAAACGGTGAGCACATTATTGCCATCAATGGTTACACCTTCTATTCCATAACCTCTGGCTTTATCGGCAATATTTTCACATCGGAATTGTTCCCTGGTGGGTGTACTAAGTGCATAGCCATTATTTTCAACTAAAAAAATAATGGGCAGATCCCAAACCGCTGCCAGATTAAGGGCTTCATGAAAATCGCCCTCGCTGGTGCCTCCTTCGCCGGAAAAGGCAAGAGATACTTTTTCTTTTTGAGAAAGTAAGTTGGCCAGTGCAAGTCCATCGCCCACGGCCAATTGCGGGCCAAGATGAGAAATCATTCCACATATATGATGCGCCCTGCTCCCAAAATGAAAACTCCGTTCCCGCCCGTTACTGTACCCGTTTTGAAATCCCTGCCATTGGTTGAACAATTGGTGAAGGGGCATGTTTCGTGTAGTGAACACGCCCAGATTTCGATGCAGTGGCAATATCCACTCATCGTGTTGCAGAGCCAGTGTGGCACCTACCGAAATGGCTTCCTGACCAATGCCACTAAACCATTTACTTATTTTTCCCTGCCTCAACAATACCAGCATTTTCTCCTCAATCAAACGAGGATATGCCAGATTGCGATATACATGTAGTAACTGGGCGTTTGATAATTTTTTTCTATCGAAAAGCATAATACAAACTTAAGGATTTAAAGGAAGCGGTTTTTTTGAAGTGGGTGAATTAAATGATCAGCCTCCAATTGTAGTTTCAAAAATACTCGCAAAGGTTTTCTTTGATATTTTTCAAGATTCAAAAGTACGGCCACTTCAAAACCCAAAAATTTCCGTATCTCGTAAACTTATTTCCTCTTCTCGTAAACAGAAGGGATTCAGCTGAATATACCTTCGCAATCCCACAGCAAGATGGTCAATTTTTATTCCAAAACAAATACAATGTATACACTAAAATCAATCAACTTTTCAATTTTTTTCTTTTGTAGCTTACTGTTTTTAACCTTGTTCGCATCAAATGCAGAAGCCCAAACCAATCAAAAAGCTGGTGTCATTGGAGGTCGGGTACTGAGTGCAGATAATCTTCCGCAGGAAAATGTAATCCTAGTGCTTTCTCCTTTAGCAAGACAAACGATCACGGATGACAACGGGTATTTTGAATTCAGAAATATCCCTTATGGAAAATATAGCGTATCTGTCAAATCTTTGGGAGTTTCGGCTCAATCTGTTTCCGTGGAATTATATGGAAGCCAGGTGTCCGTTGGTGAAATTCTTTTACAGGAAAAGGCCAGCATGCTGGACCGCGTGATTGTATCCTCATCGTATCGTCATATCAACAAGAACAGTACACAGGTGGCCAGAATGCCAATGACGTATACCGAAAACCCGCAGAACTATGCAGTGGTTCCGGCAGAATTATTAAAAAACCAATTGGTAACAACCACTGAACAAGCCTTACTGAATATTCCTGGCGTAAGTAATCTGTCAATTGCTGGTGGAAGCGGAGGATCTACCTTGCAATTCATGTCTCGTGGTTTTACAAATGGTTCAATTATGTATCGCAATGGCGTATCAACAGGCTATGTGTCACTAACCGATTTGTTCAATGTAGAAAGAATTGAAGCCATAAAAGGGCCATCAGCCACTCTGTTTGGGGGCAATCAGGGCGCCTCTTATGGTGGTGTGTACAACATGATTACCAAACAACCTTTAGAGGTAAAAAGAGGTGAAGTTTCATTTACTACTGGCAGCTATGAAATGGCAAGAACTACAGTAGATTATAATACACCTTTGAATGATGATAAAACAGCTTTATTAAGATTGAATGGGATGTATGATAGCAGAAATACATTTCAACAGATTTCACAAAAGAATATTGGTTTTGCTCCTTCCTTACTGATTAAACCAAACGACCGACTGAACTTACATTTTGATGGGTATTATTACAAAAGCATACGTCCCATTATCCTATTTGGTTTCACCCCTCCTCCTGGTGGAACCGCAGCTAGTAGTGAATATGCAGGCAATGTGAAAGATCTGCACCTGAATCCAAAAAACGCTTATGTAAATCCAGATTTTAACAGCACCCAGCAAACATGGTCTGTTACAGCCAGAGCAGACTACCAACTGTCTGACAAATGGGTTTCACAAACCAACTATTCCGTTGCCAGAAGCAATAATGAAACATACTATATTTCTTTATCGGCTGACAAAAAAACGAACAGCGATACAGCCATCATAACCAGAAGTGTACTGTATATGCCATATAGCCAATTGTACACCCAGCAGGCTCAACAAAACTTTATCGGTGATTTTAAAATTGGTAATATGCGCAACAGACTTCTTGTGGGGTTAGATTATTTCAGAACGCAGGTAGCTTCTTCCAGAGGTTCTGTTCTCTACGACAAAATACCAGAAACCGCCACCGAAGCTCAAAAAATGCTTAGAAAAGCCAAGGTGGACAGCCTCTCAGTAAGGGCTAACTTTAGTGCTAGTAGAAATATTCAAAACAGCTATGGTGCCTATATCTCCGAAGTGCTAAACGTTACAGACAGATTGTTGATCATGGCCAGCCTTCGAGTGAATAATTTTGTGGTAGAAAACGCAGAAGTTAATCAAACTTCCTTATCTCCCAAATTGGGAATCTCTTATCAAATCCTTCCCAACAACTTGTCTGTCTTTGCCAACTATAACAATGGATACAACAACACATCGGCTTTGGATTCTTTAGGAAATCTGCTGAATCCCGAATACGCCAATCAATTGGAAGGAGGTTTGAAATTTGATGCATTCCATCACAAACTTACAGGCACCATCAGCTACTACAATATCAAAGTGAAAAACAAAGTAAGAACAGTGCCGGGCACTACCTACTCTGTACAGGATAATACACAAACCAGCCGTGGTGTGGATGTGGACATATTAGCCAACCCCATACCAGGTTTGAATATTGCCATGGGATATGGCTATAATGATAATCGATATAGCGATTTTAAAACCGTTGTCAATAAAGTACTTACTGATCTTGGCGGAAACAGAGTAGAAGGTACCCCTCATCATGCGGCCAACCTTTGGATTAACTATGGCATTACCTCTGGTTCTTTAAAAGGATTAGGTTTGGGTGCTGGCGGTAATGGACAGAGTAGTGCCTTCACCAACAACATGAATACAATTACTTTGGATGGATATTCAGTATTTGGAGCAAGTGTATTCTTTGATGCACCCAAATTCAGATTGACCACAAAAATTGACAATATTGCGAATAAAGAATATTTCACTTACAATGCATGGTTGAATGCAGGTTCTACCAGAACCTTCTCTTTGAACCTTACCTACAGATTTTAATTTTACCCTTAAACAAAGAATCCGGTTGGGTTGCTTTGGCAGCCCAACTTTTGATTTTAAATTCCCTATGATTAGACTTGTATTTTCCTTCTTGTTTCTGATGGCGCAGGTGCACGGCATAGCACAAGATTCTTTGTGTATCGGATCCAAGCACCCATTGTACTCTACTGTTTTAAAAGAAGACAGAACCTATCGCATTGCATTACCCAATAGCTATTACAACAAAAAATATTCTCCTGCCAGCTATCCAGTTTTATATTTATCGGATGGAGAAATGGCTTTCGATTATTATGTATCAATCGTCCGATTTTTAAGCAAAGGAGTGTACGCCCATATTCCCGAAATGATTGTGGTAGGCATTGACAATACTGACAGAACAAGGGATCTCACCCCTTCAAAAGCATCCAAACCGTCGCCCGATGACTCAACAAAACTATTGTTTACGAACAGTGGCGGTGCCGATCATTTCTTACAATTTATAACCACAGATCTAATACCATCTATTGAAAGCAGCTACCGTACCAACGGGTTTAAGGTTTTTGCTGGCCATTCTTTTGGAGGCTTATTTAGTAGCTGGGTTTTATTGAATCATCCTGATCTTTTTGATGCCTACCTCATCCATGATCCTAGTCTTTGGTGGGACAATCAACTAATTTTGAAACAGACAAGCCAACGCTTACCAAAAGCCCATTTTAAAAAAACAAGAGTATATCTTTCTCAGGCCAACAATGAGGATAAAGGAGGATTTGATGAACATTTTGAAAGCATCAAAAGGTTTAACTTTTTGAAGGATTCGATGAACAATAAATCATTGACCATTCAATACAGGTTTTACGAAAATGAAGATCATGGAACCATTCCATTTCCCGCCAGTTTCGATGGCCTCAAGTTTATTTTTGACGGATTCTGGTGCGACTTCAAAAAAATATCATCCAACAAAAATCTCCTGATGGAGCACTATAAGGCATTTTCCCGAAAGACAACTCACTCCTTTAATCCTTCGGAACCTATGCTTGATTTCATTGTAAAATATTTCAAAAAAAATAATAAGAAGGAAGAGGCTGAGGCGGTACTAAAACAATACCAACAACTTTATCCTAAAACGGCACCAACCAAATTGTAATATCCCAAATAATAAAACAGCTAAACTTACTATACAAAATGGCAACAATTAAAAACAACGAGGTTCCTGCAAAAAAGAAAACCGGAAGTAAGCTAGACCGCGCCATTGCCTGGCTGCACTTATGGCCTAGTATTGTTTCAGGTATAATTGTAGTTTTTGTCTGCCTCACTGGCACCATCATAGTGTATAATGAGGAGATAATGGATTTCACTGCCGGTGATGCAAAACATGTAACAGAACTAGAAAATGCCAAGCGTATTTCTCATCAAGAAATCATGAAAAATGTAGCAGCTTTCGATTCGACTTTGGTTATTTCAGAATTTGTTCTTTTTAAAGACCCTACAAGAAGCATTCGCCTTCGCACTTTCAATCCAAAACAAAGAAAACTTTCGATGGTGTACATGAATCCTTATTCCGGCGAAATAATCAAAAAGGACAATTCTATTCATTTCTTTTATGTAACGGCGCATCTTCACGCCGAATTATTGGCTGGAAAAGCAGGCGGATGGATTGTAGCTATTTCCACCATTGTCTTTGTATTAAGTTGTATAACCGGCCTAGTATTATGGTGGCCAAAACGATGGAATAAAACCACCAGGAAGGCCAGTTTCACTATAAAATGGAAAGCACGTTTCAAACGATTTAACTACGACTTGCATAATGTATATGGTTTTTATTCTTTGCTGATCTGTCTGGTATTGGGAACTACCGGACTAATTATATTTTTCCATCCGCTCATGAACTATACCATCAAAGCGTCTGGAGGCACTCTTGCTCATTTGGAGGAGGTATTGCCGAAAAAGGACAGTAGTCGGGTTTCAAAAGATATGGTTCCTTTTGCCTATCAGGTTTTGGAAAAGGAATATCCGAATAAGCAAATGATTAGCATTTGGAATTTTGATCAGCAGAAACAAGGGGTGTTTATTTTTAGATCAGGGGATGCTAATCTAAAAAGCATGGCCAATCTGGATTTCACGATTTACGACAGATATAGCGGAGAAAAAATAGAAGTGGAAAAGGAGTACCTGCAACACGAAAAAACCGAAAATACGATTTGGCAATTACACATGGGACAATGGTGGGGATGGCTCGGTAAATTATCTACTTTTTTGGCAGGCGTTGTTGCTACTTCATTGCCCATCACCGGTTTTTTGATCTGGTGGGGAAGGAGAAATAAAAAATCTAAAAAGAAGCTTGTTACAAAAACGGAAGTACCCAGAATATTAATAGAAAGCAATTAATTTTATTTTTAGAAAGACATGCTAAGTTTTAGGTGCATTACAAATTGTCACACCTAAACAGCGTTTTTCATTTTTCCTTTTGTCCGCTCAATAATTTTATTCCAATCATTATTTTTCCTAACTACCCTGAAACTGAGCATATGCTGAGCTCCTTTGCAACTCCATCTTTGCCTTGATTGATTCATCCACTTTTGCACTACCGTTCTGTGGGCTGATTCTATTGCTCCGGATCCAATTATTCCA
>DAORWU010000021.1:0-73993 GCA_035434405.1 Niabella sp.
CCGACTGCCATTCGTTACGTGGATTTGGGCAGCGAATACCTTATTGCAGGGAAAGCCGAAGATGCGGAAAACGTGTTGCGTGTAAAAGCATCTGTAAGGGACTTTGAGCCGGAAACGAATTTTTCCGTTATTACGAATGACGGACGTTTTTATAGTTTCAACGTGTATTACAGTTCCTACCCGGAGGCAATGAGCTATGACCTGCTCACGATGCAAAAAGCGGTGGATAAAGCCAAAGGTAACGATGTGCTTTTTGAAGAACTGGGCAACAATTCGCCGTCACTGGCAGGCTTGCTTTTGGAAACCATTTACAAGAAAGACAAACGCATTGTAAAGCATATCGGTGCTAAGAGTTTCGGCATTCAGTTTATCCTAAAAGGGATTTACATACATAACGGCAAATACTATTTCCATACTGAATTGAGAAACCGTGCCAATGTTCCTTTCGAGATTGATTTCATCAATTTCAAAGTAGTGGATAAAAAGGTAGCTAAACGCACCGTAGTCCAGGAACGCCCTTTAACTCCTTTGAGAACTTACAAGCCATTGGACGGTATTTCCGGAAAATCGACCGAACAAAATGTGTTCCTGTTAGACCAGTTTACCATTGCCGATGATAAGGTACTGCTGATTGAGATTTTCGAGAAAAACGGTGGCAGGCATCAAACATTGCACGTCGAAAATTCCGATTTAATCAAAGCCCGTTTGATTGACGATATGCACCTGAAATTTTAATAACCCTTTAAAGCAAGAATATGAAAAAGTATATCTATACCGTGCTGTTTGTCCTGATAGGCATCACGGCTGCACAGGCGCAAAGAATGCTGCCGAAGCAGAAAGGATTGGAAATAAGTGCAGGTGTATTGTCCGATGATAAGATTGGCAATGATTACTACATCAGCGCAGCAATGACGGTAAACGGTAAGAATGGTAACTATCAGCTTTGGGCGTTGGAATATACCCACCAGTACCACGGGTATAAAGACCTCCGCATACCGCAGGAAACCTATTCCGCAGAGGGCGGTTACAGCTTCTTTTTGTTGGGCGATGCCCGTAAGAACATCACGCTGAATTTCGCCGTAACAGGTGTGGTCGGTTACGAAACCATCAACCGGGGCGAAACAATGTTGTACGACGGTGCGAAGATATTGAGCGAAGATAATTTTATCTACGGTGCAGGCGGTCGCCTCACTTTTGAAACGTACCTGTCCGACCGTTTTGTATTAGTCCTGCAAGGGCGTACAAAAATCCTTTGGGGTACGGATTTACAACAGTTCCGACCGTCAGCAGGTGTGGGATTAAGGTTTAACTTTTAAAACGTAAAAACGATGATAGCAATATTCAATAAATTCAGAACGGGGCTACTGCCACTATATGTATTCCTGACAATCCTCACAGCTTCGGTTACGTTGGTATCTTGCAGCAAAGATGATGACCTCGAAATACAGAACAATTTTCCTTTCGAGGTCAATGTAATGCCAGTGCCTAAAGATGTTGCAAACGGGCAGACCGTAGAAATACGCATTACCATACAGCGTACAGGCAATTACAGCAATACGCAGTATTTCCTCCGTTACTTTCAATTTGACGGGCAGGGAACATTGCAATACTACAACGAACCGCCGTATCAGCCCAATGACCTGTACCAATTACCAACGGAGCAGTTCAGGCTGTACTACACTTCAACGTCTGCCGTTTCACAGTCTTTTGACGTTTGGATTTCGGACAGCTTCGGGAATGAAAAGCAGATAACTTTTCAGTTTAACAGCAGCGATTAAGAGCAGTATTTCAATTCAAAAAAAAACGGCTTATCTGATTGGTAAGCCGTTTTTAATTTTCAGCCGGGCAGTGTATTTCAAAAGAAATAATTTCTTATCCTTGTAATCTATTTCAGTGTTGAGTAAGGTTTTATTTCCATAAACAATGAAAGAGGCTTGCCTTTTGGGGTAAGCCTCTTTCGCATTTAATTCACATCGTTTACAGGCTGAAACAAATATTTTTCGTAAATTCAAACAGTGGAAATAAAGTGTTTTTGTTATGGTCGCATCATTGGTTATAGGTATCATATTTTTGGTTGCAGGCTTGGGACTTCGTTACTGGATTAACCGCAGGAAGTTTTACAGGCGCAGCCCTATGGGAGCAGAGGGTTTCTCATCTTATGAAAGTTCGGTTTTCATTAAATTGATTGAAAGGGTTGGTAAATGGATAGCTTACGCACTGATTATTTTCGGTCTGTTGTCACTGTGGGTTTATTCCCGTGAGAAAAAGGAAAAACAGCAGCCTGAAGTAAAAACCGAACAATCTCGATAAAAAAACTATTCGCTTTAACTACCTCCACAAGATTTGTGAGCTAACGCAATTAATTTTTATTTAACTTTGTATGGTGAAGTTTATATCTTTAATATTAGCCGCCTATGTATTGCTTTTATCAGCAGTACCGACTTTTATTGAGGATAAATGTATGCAGAAGCATACTACCGAACAAGGACAAAACGGACAGGATGACCAAGATTGTAATAAGGGATGTTGCTCGCCTTTTTTTAGTTGCAACACCTGTACAGGATTTGTTTTAACTACTTTTCATTTCTCTATTGTCCATTCAGTAAAAGAACCGCAACGGAAGTTAGGAAATATGCTGACCCCACCTGTTTCTGATTTTCCATTTTCCATTTGGCGTCCCCCGCAACTTGCTTAATGTATAATGCTTTCAGCACAAATTAATTAAAAAGCGATGTCTTTGCATCGTCATAGCTTATTTATATACATTAAGTATCATTTTTACAATGAAAAAAATACTCATTGTGTCATTTTTTATGGCACTCAACCTTTGTGTATATGCACAAAATACATTAAACATTGTTGTAAAAAACAGTGAAACAAAAGAACCCTTGATTGGTGTAACAACATCTATAAAAGGCACCTCAATTGGAGGAACCTCGAACGAAAAAGGACAGATTATATTATCGAATATTCCTGATGGAATACAGGAGATACATTTTAGCTACGTAGGCTTTGAAGAGTTTATTGAAAAAATAGAATTTCCACTAAAGGATACCAATGTTATTGAAATTCTGCTCAAAGAAAATTCAGAGGAATTAGAGGGTGTTGTAATTACATCTACCCGAAGTACAAGAAGCATACAAAATATTCCTACACGTATTGAGTTTATTGGAAGTGAGGAGTTGGGAGAAAAAGGGAATATGAAACCGGGAGATATTCGTATGCTTTTGGCAGAAAGTACAGGTATTCACGTACAAACTACGTCGCCCACAAGTGCCAATGCGAGTATCCGTATTCAGGGACTTGACGGACGATATACACAAATCCTTAAAGACGGTTTTCCGATTTATTCGGGAGCTTCAAGTGGTTTGGGCTTATTACAAATTCCGCCACTTGATTTAAAGCAGGTTGAAGTTATCAAAGGCTCAACTTCTACACTTTACGGAGGTGGAGCAATAGCAGGATTAGTCAACTTGATTTCCAAAACGCCAACTGATGAAAGAGATTTACGCTTTCATATCAACGGAACATCAGGGAGAGGTTTAGACATTAATGGTTTTTATGGGCAAAAATTCAATAAAATTGGAACAACTATTTTCGCTTCGCACAACAGAAACGGAGCTTATGACCCTGCAAAAATTGGTTTTTCCGCCATTCCAAAGTTTGAACGCTTCGTATTGAACCCTAAATTATTTGTTTACTTCAATGATAAAACGAAACTGAATTTTGGCATCAATACAACCATAGAGAACCGTTTGGGCGGCGATATACTTTACATCAAGGGCAAAGGGGATAATACGCATCAATATTTTGAAGAAAACAAAACACAACGCTATTCCACACAATTTGTTTTTGACCATTTAATTAATGAAAACAGTTCTTTTCAAATCAAAAACAGTGTAAGTTATTTTAACCGCAATACGGCTATTCCCACTTACGAGTTTGAGGGAACGCAAACAGCCACTTTTACGGAAGCTAATTATACTTACAGCAAAGAAAAGTCAGAATGGGTAACAGGCGTTAATATTTGGACGGACAATTTTAAAGAAAAGCAGATTACAGTATTTCCGTTAAGAGATTATAGCCAAACCACATTTGGGGCTTTCGTCCAAAATAATTTTAAAGCTACGGATTGGCTTCAATTGGAAGCAGGTTTAAGAACGGATTATGTTATAGATTATGGGGCTGTATTCTTGCCAAGAGTATCGGCGCTATTCCATATTGCAAACGGATTAACATCAAGGATTGGCGGCGGATTTGGATATAAAACACCCACTATCTTTACCGAAGAAAGCGAACGCTTACAATATCAAAACGTAATGCCAATTAACAATAAAACCAATAAACTGGAAAAAAGTTATGGTGGAAATGCAGATATAAATTACCGCACTAATATTGGCGATGGTTGGTCATTCAGTATCAATCAATTATTCTTTTATACCTATTTGAATAATCCTCTATTACTTGAAAATCCATCAGCTAATCTCTATCAATTTGTAAACTCTACTGGTTACATCCATACAAAAGGAACAGAAACCAATATCAAAATCGGTTACGATGATGTGAAATTATTTTTAGGGTACACTTATACAGATGCACAGTTACACCAAAATGCAACAACTACCGAAAGCCCGTTAACCCCAAAACACCGTATTAACTCGGTTTTAATGTATGAAATCGAAGACAAATGGAAAGTTGGTTTAGAAGCCTACTATTTCAGCCCGCAAAAGCTGAACGATGGAACAACAGGAAAAGACTATTGGACTTGTGGATTTATGGCTGAAAAGATTTGGGAAAGGTTTTCGTTATATGTCAATTTTGAAAATTTCCTTGATACAAGGCAGACACGTTTTGGCAACATTTATACAGGTACAATTAGTAATCCTATATTTAAAGACATTTATGCACCATTGGACGGATTTGTCATTAATGGCGGAATAAAATTTAGACTTTAAGAAGATGAATAAAACCTTATTCAATATAACTAAAATGGATTGCCCAAGTGAGGAGCAATTAATCCGTATGAAATTGCAGGATTTCGATATGGTAAAGTCATTGGAATTTGATATTCCCAGTAGAAAACTAAATGTTTACCATAGTGGAAAACCAGAGCCGATTTTTTCGGCTTTGGAAACATTAAACCTGAATACGTCATTGATTTCAACTGAAGAAAGCAATGCAGTTCTTGAAACAGATACAAGCAATGACCAACGGAAACTACTTTGGACTGTACTGATTATCAATTTCGTTTTCTTTGGATTGGAAATGTTGTTCGGTATTTTTTCCAATTCAATGGGATTGATAGCAGACAGCTTGGATATGCTTGCAGACAGTATTGTTTACGCTTTGGCATTGTTTGCTGTTGGGGGTACGATTGCAAGAAAAAACAATATCGCCAAATTTGCAGGTTACTTTCAAATTCTGTTAGCCGTTATCGGTTTTGTTGAAGTTATCAGACGTTTTATCGGAATAGAAGCGATGCCTGATTTCAAAACAATGATTGTTGTTTCTGTTTTGGCGTTGATTGCAAACGTACTTTGTCTTTATCTATTACAAAAGAACAAAAGCAAAGAAGCCCATATGCAGGCTTCGATGATTTTCACTTCCAACGATGTTATAATCAATTCGGGTGTTATCATTGCGGGATTATTGGTCAATTGGCTCAATTCGAGTTATCCGGATTTGATTATTGGGGCAATTGTATTCGTGATTGTGGCAAGAGGTGCATATAGAATACTGAAGTTGGCAAAATAAAATAGCAGCAAATCATAGCCCCGAAATTCGGGGCTTTTTTTGTACCAAATCTTACTACTAACGCCAAACGCTGCCTTTCAAAGCCAAATCCTGCAACATTCTCCAACGCTGCAATAAGCCTTTATAAATTCGACTTCCACAGCAAAATTGAGCAAACTATGGAAGTAATCACAATACAAAAGTCCGTACTGGAGGGAATGAAAAATGAGCTGAAAGCACTTTTGGAACTGACCGAAAATGCTACGAAAAAATACACGCCAATTTTCAAAGAAGAAAAATGGCTCGATAACCAGGAAGTGTGTCTGATGATGAACATTACCAAGCGGACTTTGCAGACGTATAAGGACAAAGGACTATTGCCCTATTCCCGACTGAACCGTAAGAATTATTATAAACGCTCGGATGTACAGGCTTTGCTCGAAGCCGGACAGCCGTACAATACCGTTGAAAATGGATTTATTCGAGAATGACGAAATCATTGCCCATCAGGAAATGATAACGCTGCTAAGAACCCGTATCGAAAGTATATTGAAAAATTACCGTCCTGTAATGAACGGGGAAATATACCTGTCGGGCGAAGATGTGTGTAAGCTGCTCCATATCAGCAAACGAACTTTACAGCAATACCGTGATGACAATATCCTGCCGTATATACAGATAGGCGGTAAGATTATTTATAAGGAAAGCGATATTCTGACAATACTTGAACAGAATTATATTTCACAAAAAACAGTTTGACTGTAATCTTTTTTGTACTATATGCAGTCAAAAAGGCACGAGTTTAGTATCTTTGTTGTCGAAAATATAGAAAATACTTAAAGTGTTTTTGCTTTAAGTCCCACATTGAAAACTGGTAATTTTTAGACAACGGGACAGATAAGTAAGAACGCTCACGTCAAAAGGCGTGGGCGCTCGCTTATTCGTTGTCGGGCATACCAGTGCCTCAATGTGCGGTAAGTGTAGTTGCCTGCGCTCTTTTTTTGTGCCAGGCATCCACAACCTAAAACATTAAGGCTATGGAGAATGAGCATATTTTTTACCCCGAATTTGACTATCCTGCATCCCATCTATCTGCATTCACTCTCTGCATTGATGTTTTTATCGTATCTCTTAAAAACGGGGAAATTGTTCGTTTCAAGCCTCACGAAATAGCACACTTTAAAGAATGGCTTAATCATTTTAAGGTCAGGGACATTACGGTTAATAATGGCTTACCTCACGTTGACAGAACATCTGATTTATCTAAGTCTAAATACGGATTTTTCAATTTTATCAAAAGAAGAAAATGGGTAAAGAAAAAATAATTAAGATAGGAATGATAGACGACCACGACTTACTTAGGAAAGGTATCTGCGATTTTATACGGGACGACGATAATTTTGAAATCGTATTTGAAGCGGAAAACGGCAAATTAGCACTGAAAAAAATGGAGCAAATTGAAGTTATTCCCGATATAATGGTTGTTGATATAAATATGCCTGTAATGAATGGTTTTGAAACTGCTAAAGCATTGCTTGAAAAATATCCGCAAACCAAAATCTTGGCTTTTAGTATTAACGATGATGTGCAGGATGTGGTTAAAATGCTTAATAGCGGGGCAAAAGGGTATATCCTGAAAGGCGCAGACCCCGAAGAACTCAAAAAAGCCATCACGGTACTAAACGACGGAGGGCGTTATTTCAGTGCAGGTGTAGCTGAAGTAGCAAAAGAATATTACAAACAGTTTCCGCAATAGCAGGTTTCTTTGTTACTTTCTTTTCCGCTGAACTCACGAAAGAAAGTAATCACTCTAATCTAATTATGGGATAACGAATATCCCACGCAATAACGCTGCAACCTGTTTGGTAAAATGAAAAGGATTTGTAAGGGTGCATTTTGCTAAAGGGGATTGCACCAATTTAAAGCAAAAAGACTGCCCGACCATCGGGAGGATCTGTCTTTTTGCCGCCCGACTTTTCGGGTCAGGCGGCTTGTATTAGTTAATCGTTTTTAAATACTCGTAGTATCTTTCCGTTATATCCTTTCCTTTCCTGAAAGTGTCATTGGTATAACTGTAATGCTCTTCAAAAAACTTAACTTCTTTAGTGGTAAGGTCTATTAAATAGCGGTAATATGCGTTTATCCGCCTTTCATCCATCGTGCAATACTCTTTAAGCATTAAGAGTTCTTGCTCGCTGTTATCAAGGGATAACAAGGGCAAAAAAAGCCTTTCAACGATATAGCCCTGTTCGGGTGCGCTGCTGCTGTCGGCAACGCATACAAGGGATTTACCGTTACTCAATTTGATGTGAAGATTTGAACGTGTCATAATTTGAAATTTGATTTTTCTGATTAAGCAATTAATTGGGTTAATAAAAATTCTTCCGTCCAAAATTCTTCGCTCGTATGCTTCCCGTATGCTGTATAGTAGCCTGTACCGTTTGCCCTTAATACAAGCCTGTAACAGTCCAGTCGGTTTTCAGGTACGGTAAACGTTTCCTGCTCTTGCTCGTCAAGCTCCACAAATATCCATTCATTACCGTTTAGCAATTCTTCAATATTCGGGTTGTCGTTTTCGCCTGTCCTATAAAAATCTACTGCTGTATCATAGTAATTCATTGAGCAGAAATAGTGATTGCCCTCTAACGGCTTAACTAATGCAAGCCGTTTTGCCTGTTCTGTTTTCCATTCTTCGGATAGGTGGATAATTGCAAACTCGCAATTATCCCATTCGCTGTTGGCTTTAACCAAAATATGTGCTGTCGCTTTATCTGATAGTTTCATCGTTCTAAATTTTAATGGTGTTTAATTGATTTTCGCTTTTACGCTCTAACAAAGTGTCGAGTATTTCCCATTCGCTGTCGTACTCTGTTCCCTCAAAATGGTAGGTGTCCGTTTCCTCGTCTAATTCATAGCTGTCAAAGTCCTGGCTATCTAAACAGGTATCCGTTAGTATTCCTTCTTCAAATATTGCCTGACCATATACTAAGCATCCTAATTCCTCATAGTCCTGTGTGAAATTCACTTTGAAATGTTCGGCTATCTGCTTAACGGCATCCGTATTTGGCGACCATTTTGTTTCATACTGGAATACACCCGCACTTTCATTGTCCTGACTGATATTGTAGAAATAATCTCCGTGCGTGTCCTGTACGAAATGGGGTAAATGCCCGCAGTTGTCTTTCTGTTCCTGTTCAGCCATTGATTTGAATAGCTGTGTTATCTGCTCTATTGCTTCGGCTGTTCCCTCAAAAACAACCCAGTTGTTGCACCAATTAGCCATAATTATTTATCGTTTAAGGTTATCTGTAAAAATTTGTCGTTCCCGAAAAGCAGGTGTATCGCCTGTTTTAATTGCGGGTCGCATTGTGCATCCTCTGTATATTCAATCAGGCAGTGGATAGCGAAAATTGAATTGTGTCCGTCAAAAAAATGGTCTGTAAACCAGTTCGGGCGTTTCCAAAGTGGTTCATTCTTGTCTATGCCTTTTTGTGCATTCTGCACAAGCCTGTACCAAAATTCAGCGGTAAAAAATCCCTTTTGATACCAACCCTCACGAAAGGCGGTTTCATTTTGCAGGAAGTAGTCGCATTGCGTTTTTATAGCGTTTTGCAGGTTCTCCAGTTCTGCGGGAAACAATTTGCACAACAAGCCCGCTTTATCGAGGTTGTCCATTTTATCTAATGCTTTCATATCTTTTGTTTTTAGTAGGCGACCACCTTTGCAGGCAGTCGCCTTTGATGATTAATTGAAGTTGAAAATCTCTGCTCCTGAATAGGCAAAGTCTGTACACAGTTCAAAGGCTTTTTGTGTCTTTAGCTGTGCTGTACCGCCCATTACAATAGATTGTAGTTTGGCTTCGCCATCCCTGTAACTGCGTACATTCTGAAAGTAACCTGTAACAGCATTGTAAGCCCCGAATAATGTGCCTTTGGTAGTTGCCATTTGTTGGGTGTCGCTTATCATAGCGTATTCAAAGGCATCATCTACGGTGTTTTTAAACACGGTGGAAACTTCATCTTCCGCACCTTTTTTGAGCAGGTTAAGCGTTTCTTTGTTCGGGCAAAGTGCCAACTGGATTAGCTTTCTTACTTCTCGGTCTGTTACCCTTACTTTAGCCCAATCGTTAAAGATGTTCTCTAACTGCGTGCTTAGTGTGTTGGCAAGCCCCATAACCTTGTGAGCATTTTCGAGGCGTTGTTTTGCTCCTGACGTGTGTTTGATACGCACTACATTGGTCATACTCCGCAATGATGCGTTCAGGGTGTTTTGACATACGATACGGATAGGTGTAAACGCTGCGGTAATACTTCCACTACCGTCGTGGCTTGTGGTTAAGAAGATGTACTTTTCTGTAACATCGTCGCCGTTACCTACACGGATATAGTCGGGCAGCTTGGCAGTAATAAAAATACGCTCCCCGTTACCCAATGCTCCTGCGGTTTCGTACAATATTCCCTCGCCTCCGCCTACAATAGCATCAAAGAAATTGAACGCCTCACGGTTTTGTACAATATGGTAGTCTTTGCCTACTACACCCAACGGTGTATTGGTGTCGGTGCGGAGGGTGGCGAAACTGTTAGGTACTAAGATGTCATTGGCTTCAATCAGTTCTCCGTTTTCGCCTATGCTCATTGTTCTGCCCTGTGTAAACAGTGGGGATTTGATAACCTCGTAATCTAAACCTGCGTGTACTATTGCTTCCTCGCTTGTTGGGTATTGCTCTACGATTTGCCCCAAACCGTGCCACGCTTTTTGTTGAACGCTAAAGAATGAATGACGTCCTGTTTGCTCGTTGAAATTGATGTTGTGTGCCATAATGCTAAAATTTTGATGTTTGAAAAAATGTTATTTACTCACTCGCTTTTCTCGTTTCCCGCTTCCCGTTGTGGTTTGCTCCGCTTCGCTTCGCATAAATTTTTCCAAAAGAAAAACCGGAAAAAAGAAAGCAGATAATCCAAGCGGGCAACAGCGTAAAACCGAAAGGAAACGGAATAAGTCCCGGAGGGTGGCAAGGCAACACACAGCAATTCGGCGAAGCCAGCATTTTGCCTTGCCATTATGCCGTAGTCTTTTGGTTGGGCGTGTGAGGTGGCTGCCCGCTATAACTTAGCTGCCTTTTTACCGGTTGATTGTGGAAATTTTCTGTTCTAAATTTTTATGGCATTAATGACCAGGCTATGATAGCCTGTAATAGGGATTTGAAAAATGGAATAGCAGGGAGCGTTAGATAAGGGTTTCGTTTTTCAATTTTCTATTTCTGAAGTAGGTAATAAGCTCTTTTACAGCGTTGGATTGCGTAGAGGAAAATAAATGTGCTTTACCTACACAAAAAGATAGGCATAAAAAAAGCAGAACCGTTAAGTTCTGCTCATTGAGATTAGATAAAAGCTGATTAGATTGCCATCATAAACGCTTCTTCCATTGCCTTGAATTTAGGGGTAACTAAATCCATATCCTTACTGATTTTTTGGCTTGTGATTTTAGCGTAAATCTGTGTGGTGGAAATATTTTTATGCCCCATCATTTTGCTAAGACTTTCAAGCGGTACGCCCTCGGTCAAAAACATTGTTCCGAAAGTATGCCTTGCCGTGTGAAAAGTTACTTTTTGCTCCGTAATGATTTCTGCCTTTTCAACCAGTTTGCCTATGTGAGTATTGCAGGTTGCATTGGTCGGAACCGGAAAGATAAATTCATTCCTTGTCGTACCCTGATATTTCTCAATGATACGTTTAGGGATTTCCATTAACCGAACATTTGAAGCAATATCTGATTTCTTTCTCCTGCTGATAATCCACTGATGACCGTCAAAGAATGATTGAATGTTGTTCCTTGTCAGTTTCTTAATATCCGCATAAGCAAGTCCTGTAAAGCAACTGAAAATAAACAGGTCTTTTACAAGTTCATACCGTTGGTGCGATGGTACGCACATCATCAGCTTTTCAACATCTTCTTTAAGGATATAGCCCCGGTCGGTTTCTTCCATATTGATTTCGTAATCCTGAAAAGGATTATCACGTATCAAGCCTTTTTTAATAGCCAGTTCCACAAGGGCTAATACAGGCATCGTGTACACCCAAACTGTATTGTGGGAGGACTGCAAATCATACCGGAGGTAAAAATCAAACTCCCGGATAAAATCGGAAGTCAATTCCCGAAAAGCCATATCGTCACGATGATAGCGTTCCTTTATAAACGTGGTAAGATGATTGTAAACTGTGATATACTTGTTGTAGGTGCTTTGTGAGCGTTCTTCCTTTTCGACCAATTTTTTAAAATCCTCATTTTGGTCGTTGAAGACTTTAAGTATTGCATCATCCATTACGCCAACACCCAAAAACGATAGCTTTACTTTTTGGGCGGTTGCAAAGCCCTCGTGCTTCAACATATCTTCATAAATCTTGTCGATACGCCCACGTATATTATCCAGTTTTTTATTGATACTTAATGCCTGCGCACTCTTGCCCTGAACTCTTCCGTGTTTTAAATCCCAATTATTGGGGTCAATTTCTAACTTTGTTCCGAAAGTTTTAGGGGTTCCGTCAATGGTAATACGTGCCATAATCGGAGCATTACCGTTCTTTTTCAATTCGTTCTTTTTTAGGTAGAAAAGCAGTTTGAACGTCGATTTTTTTGTCTGTTCCATAACTCAAATGTTTAACGTTTAAAATTAAATTACATTGAGTTACAAGGGAATGTAAAAAGAGGTGCAAAAGACTGAAATATAATCGGTTAAGCTATATAGTTACCTTTATCAATCGGTAACGAATTAGTAACCTAACCTTGTCATTTTAAGCCCAAAACCTATCAGACACCGACTTCCGAACTAAGACTACTATTTTTATAAAGCCTTGTATAGCAATGGTTTTAACCGTTTTGCTTATTTTTGCTTTTTACTAATCTTTTTTTGGAAAAATATTATTCCCGAATTAGGAATGTTGTTTTATTGCCATACTGATCGTATTGTACTGTTCTTCATGATTCACTACTGACGGTATGAAATGGCTACCGGTCACTTTTTCAAACAATTCAATATAACGTTTGGAAATAGTATTGATCCAGTCTTCGCTCATTTCCGGTACCTGTTGGCCTTCTTTTCCCATAAAGTCATTTTCAATCAGCCATTCTCTTACAAACTCTTTACTGAGTTGTTTTTGTTTTTCGCCCTTACCTTGACGCTCCTCAAATCCATCGGCATAAAAATATCTGGAGCTATCTGGAGTGTGAATCTCATCCATCAGCACTATTTCATTGTCCAACGTACCAAATTCGTATTTTGTATCCACCAAAATAAGACCCTGTTTTTTGGCCAGTTCTTGTCCACGATGAAAAAGGGATAAAGCCAATTTTTCTAATTGCGCCCAGTTTTCTTTTGATGCCAGTCCCTGTGCAATAATTTCTTCCTTGCTAATATCTTCGTCATGGCCTTCACTTGCTTTGGTACTGGGGGTGATAATTGGTGTTGGAAAGGCATCATTTTCTTTCATCCCTTCAGGTAAGGCCACGCCGCAGAGAATTCTGTTGCCAGAACTGTAGGTTCTCCACGCATGACCCGTCAAATGTCCGCGTACTACCATTTCTATTTTGAAAGGTTCACACCTAAGCCCTAGTGAGCTATTCACAGTTGGGGTTTCTAAAAGCCAGTTCCTGCAAATGTCTTTTGTTTCTCCAAGCATATAAGCTGCTATCTGATTTAGAACCTGCCCCTTGTAGGGAATGGTCTTGGGTAGTATGACATCGAATGCCGAGATGCGGTCAGAAGCAATCATCACAAGTAGCTTGTCACCAATACTATAGACATCTCTTACTTTTCCCTTGTAAAAATTTGTTTGATTTGGAAAGTTAAATGTTGACATGTTGCGAAATTAAACAAGAATGGTTTATCTATGTCGGCTTGATATAAATTAAGTAGTATCAATTTTTATCATTTAATTTTTTTTAATAACTAACAAATGTTATCTTGATCGAACAAAACCTAAAAATTATTTTTATGAGAAAAATAATGCGATTGCTTTTACTTGGGTGTTTCACCCTGCTTGTTAATGTCCTATATGCCCAAACAGTGACTGTTAAGGGTAAGGTAGTGGACAAAACCACTAAAGCGCCCATTGAGTTTGCTTCGGTGACAGTTGCCGGAGGTATAACCGGTACCACCACCAACAGCAAAGGGGAATTTGTACTCAGTAATATTCCTTCATCGGCTAGCATTCTGGTGTCTTCTGTTGGCTATGGATCACAATCGGTATCAGTAGTCGATATAACCGGATCGGATATTACTATTGAACTGGATCGAAGGGAAGAATTGGGACAGGAAGTGGTGGTTTCTGCCTCCCGTACTGCAGAACGCAGCCTGAACTCACCAGTAACAGTAGAAAGGGTAAGTACTGCGGCTATCAGAAATTCACCATCGGCTGGATACTATGATATCATTGCAAAAATCAAAGGGGTCGATGTAGTAAATTCATCACTCACATTCACCTCACCCACCACCAGAGGATTTGGTGGTAGTGGAAACACCCGTTTCAACCAATTTGTAGATGGAATAGACAACCAAGCACCAGCCCTTAATTTTTCCGTGGGTAGCGTGGTAGGCTTGTCTGAACTGGATGTGGAAAGTATGGAAATGCTTCCCGGGGCCTCATCGGCTTTGTATGGTTCTGGTGGTATGAACGGTACCTTATTGATTTCAAGTAAAAATCCATTTACAGCTACCGGCCTTTCGGTGCAAACCAAGTTTGGGGTGATGAACCTGAACAATAATTGGCGGGATCCATCGCCCTATTATAATCTGGGTTTGAGATGGGCTCAGAAAGTATCAGACAAATTTGCCTACAAAATTACCGCTGAATACATCAAAGCCCAGGACTGGCTAGCTCGTGATTACAGAAATTACAAGCGTGTGGGCACCAATGGAGACATTGTAACGGGTACCAGAGAGACAGATCCCAACTATGATGGGATCAATGTGTATGGAGATGAAACCACCATTGATCTAAGAACTAGAGTGCTGGACGCTATTGCTCTGAAAGTTCCATATTGGGCATCCTATATTAAATCGCTTCCATCCAGTATTCCAGTTTCCAGATCCGGCTATACCGAAAAGGAACTGGCCGATCCCAATACCATCAATATGAAAGCTTCTGCTGCTTTGCATTATAAAATAACACCCAAGATAGAAGCTATATTAATGGGGCAAATTGGTACTGGAAACACTATTTATACAGGTAGCGACAGATACTCATTGAAAGATTTGCTTATCGCTCAATATAAACTAGAGTTTAAATCAGACAATTGGTTTTTGAGAGGATATACCACACAGGAAGATGCAGGCGAATCGCATAATCTGACAGCCACTACCCGCCAGTTTAATGAACGTTGGAAACCTAGTACCGATTGGTATCAGCAATATGCGTTTGCCTACCTCAATTCAAAAATGGCAGGTCAAAACGATATAGATGCACACAATAGTGCCAGAACAGTGGCAGATGTGGGCAGACCTCAAGTAGGTACTCAGGAGTTCAAAACACTTTGGGACAAAGTACGTCTGACACCTATTTATCAGAACGGGGGTTTGTTCCTTGACAAATCTGATTTATATGTAGCCGAAGGACAGTACAATTTCACCTCACTGTTTAATAATGCAGTTGAGTTTTTGGTGGGTGGAAATTGGAGACAATTTGTACTCAATAGCGAAAAGACACTTTTTCACGAAGTGGATGGCCCCATAAAAATAAATGAATTGGGCGCATATGGAATGTTAGCAAAATCTCTTTTCAATAATGTGCTTAAATTATCTATTTCCGGACGATATGATAAGAACGAATTTTTCAAGGGTAAATTTACCCCAAGAGTTTCGGCATTAATTAAGCCTGCCGATAACCACAGTATTCGTATGTCCTACCAAACAGCCTATCGTTTTCCAAGCACCCAGCAACAATGGATAGATTTGGTTGTAGGTAATGGTATCTTAATAGGAAGCAATAAGAAAATATGGGACGCCTATGATCTGGTGAACAACCCAGGTATTTCCGCACAGGATTTCCTTGCCAATCCTGCTAACAAAATTCCGATTACTTATAAAGAAGTAAAACCAGAAAGCGTTGCCAGTTATGAATTGGGATATAAAGTGATCATCCAAAGAAAGTTCCTGGTAGATGCTTATGTGTATGCGGGCGAATACACTAATTTTCTGGGCAGAAGAGATGTGTTGCAGTTTACTGATCCTAATGATCCATCCAAGTATCGTGGAATATCTGTAGTAGTGAATTCCGATGTGAAAGTGAAAACATTTGGATGGGGACTTAGTATGGATTGGCAACTGCCATCCAACTTTACGGTGAACGGTAATCTATCATCAGATGAAATAAAAGACGTACCTACCAATTTTAGATCATCATTCAATGCGCCCAAATACAGAACCATGTTGGGTTTGAGCAATTCAGGATTTGGTCCAAAAGATCATTTTGGCTTTAACATCAACTGGCGTTGGCAGGATGAAGTATCTTTTGAAGGTGATTTTGGAATCGGAAAAATAAATCCTACAAATGTGGTGGATTTAGGATTGCTGTACAAAATGCCAAAAGTAAAATCACAAATAAAATTGGGAGCCAACAATTTGTTGAATCAGTATTATATTAATGCTATTGGTAATCCCAGCATTGGTGGATTGTATTACATAGCTCTAACTTATAATATACTGTAAACTATACAACGCTTACCCTTAAATATTTTAAAATGATAACCCTACATAAATTTTTGAATAAGGTAAATCTTACAGTAGCATTATCAGGCATTTTGCTCCTGCAGGCCTGCAATAAAGAATTACCAGAAGCTATTCCAATCGATCATCCGAAAGGATCACCTACAGAAACAATTATGAAAAAATTGGATGCAGCCGAGTTTTCTATATTGAAAACGGCTGTCGAAAAGGCTAGTACTTTCGCCAGTCCTACCGGTAAGTTGTCTGATATCCTTGGCAATCCAGATGGTGAACTCACCTTTTTTGCTCCGGATAACACGGCGGTGCTCACTTCCTTTACTTTATTGGGACTGCCGGCCAATGCTGCATCACTCAATTTCTTTTCAGCAGGTAAATTAGATACACTTTTAAAGTATCATATCATTGGGGGCAGAACACTTAAGACAGCCAATTTTACCAGCAGTTTCCCCAATATGTATATGCAATCGGCCTTGCTATTGGCACCACCATCCGTTGCATTGCCTCCCGGTTTGAGGATGCCGATTTTTTTGGATAAGGAAGGATCGGCTTCATTTGTAAATTATATTCCCATTGTGGGGGCGGATATAGCAGCCTCCAATGGCGTGATTCAAAAACCGGCCATTGCACTCTTGCCACCAGATCAGGTGCTTTGGCAACGGATAGCCACAGACCCCGACTATAGTTATTTTAGAGCCGCCGTGCTCAAAGCTGATGAAGGAGATGCCGCCAAAACCTTACAGTCCGCTTTAAGCAACCCTGCAGCGAATCTTACCGTGTATGCACCCACCAACGCTGCATTCCAGGCACTCTTAACAGCACAGATTACACCGGGTGCGTTGCCTTTGGTAAAGCAGGGGTATATCATGCAGGCTTTGGTTCCGGCAGTTAAAGCTGCCAATCCCGGAATTTCAGATGCAGATGCCCTGATCATGGCAACAGCTCTGGCCGAAACCGAACCTCACAAAACCACGATATTCAATATGGCCAAAGCGCAAGCTGCAGCTATAGCTTCCACTCCGGATGTATTTAATAATCCTGCAGTTGCAGGGGTACTTACACCCACTTTAGTGAAAGGTATTGTGGTGTATCATATTATGGGCGTAAGGGCCTATACGGTAAATATGCCAACCACCCAAGCCAACTTCCCCACGCTCTTAAATGGAGCAATTGCGGCACATCCGGGAATAGGGTTGAAGGCAGTTTTTGGAGCCACCGGAGTTACTTCCGCTACTGTAAAGGGAGCCGCAAATGCCACTGCTTCGAATATAGTTATTGATCCTTATGTCAATGGAACTAGTGATCAAAGTTGTATCAATGGCGTCATTCAATCTTTGGATCAGGTGCTTTTACCTCAATAATATTAAGGAGGTTTTTTTAAGAGAGGTTGCTCCTAGCGGGCAACCTCTTTTTGTTGAGAAGGATGCCAAAGGCTCAGCCTCATCGGGTATGGTAACTATAGCTGGTGGAGGTGGTGGACCAGGTGGTGGCCAATATTGTTTGATGCAAACAAATGACAACGGATATAATCAATGGAAGATCTAAAGGCTCATAAACAAAAAAAGCAGTGGACTTACAACCACTGCTTTTTTATAAATGTTCTATATCTATTCATTAATCATTAAAAATTAATGACTAACAATTATGAATAATGCCACCGTACAAAAGCTTCCATTGCCGCATAATGAGTGAGTCCCAAATCGGCGTAAAGCTTTGCTGTGCCTGCATTTCTTTCTTCAGCACGCTGCCAGAACTCTCGGTCATCACTTCCCTGGAAGGGAACAGAATCTTTCTGTGATTGGTGAATAAAAATGCCAAAGCGTTTTTTCATTACCTGTGGAGGGCTCATAGGTACAGCCATTTCAATGGCATCGATATCCCATTCCTGCCATGCACCTTTGTACAACCACATCCAGCAGTCATTTACCCATTCGTCGCCTTCTGCCTTTATTCTTTGCAACGCATAAAGAACAGCATGGAAACATACCAAGTGGGTGCCATGCGGATCAGCAAAATCACCTGCACAATATACCTGTTGCGGTTTCACCTCGCGAAGCAATTTCATGGTAATCTGAATATCCTCTTCGCCCAATGGATTTTTTTCTATGGTTCCTGTTTCGTAGAACGGAAGATTCTGGAAATGGATATGCTCTGGTTTCACCCCTACATAATAACAAGTAGCTCTTGCCTCTCCTCGTCTTATCAAGCCTTTTATTTCACGAATGGTAGGTGTATCAATTTGTCCGGGTTTTTTTGAAGCAATATAGTCTTTTGCCTGTCCTAATATTTCCTGAGGAATGGGAGATTGAATGTTGGCAATGTCATTGAAGCCAACCGCAAAATCTAGGAATCTGGTGACAAATTCATCAGTTACGGCAATGTTTCCCGATGTTTGGTAAGCCAAATGCACTTCATGCCCTTGATCTACCAATCTTTGGAAAGTACCTCCCATACTGATGATATCATCATCGGGGTGCGGAGAAAATAGAATTACTTTTTTAGGATAAGGTTGAGATCTTTCCGGATGATTTGGAATTGAAACATTTGGTTTTCCTCCGGGCCATCCGGTAATGGAATCGCGAAGCATGTAATAAACCTGAAGATTGATTTCATAAGCATCTCCTTTTTCTACCAATAAATCGCTAAGCCCACTTTCATTATAATCCTCGTTGGTTAAACTTAGAATCGTTTTACCCAAGGCTAATGCCATATTGACCACCGCCTTTTTAACCAGTTTAGGTGTCCATTCGCAATCGCCGGTTAACCACGGAGATTTGAAACGAGTAAGTCCGGAAGCGGCCGCTTCTTCCACAATGTATGTTACATTGTCGTGATTTTGCAAGAATGAAGCAGGTACGGCATCGGTATCATCTTCTTCAACTGCTTTTTTCACTGCATTCGATTTGGCTGGTCCCCAGGCCATCAGCAGGATTTGTCTGGATTTTAGAATAGTGCTGATCCCCATGGTGATTGCCATTCTGGGCACTTCGGACATCGTGGCAAATTCATACGCATTAGCCAGTCTTGTACTATTGGTTAGGTTTACCAATCTGGTTTTGGTGTAGATACCAGAACCAGGTTCGTTAAAACCGATATGACCATTATTCCCAATGCCTAAAATCTGCAAATCAATGCCGCCAGCATCCTCAATCTGTTTTTCATAATCGGCACAGGCCGTTTTTATGTCTTCTTTGGCAATTTCTCCATTTGGGATATGAATATTTGCCTGGTTAATATCAACCTGGCTAAACAAATGTGTCTGCATAAAACGATTATAGCTTTGTACAGCATCTTTTGTTATAGGATAATACTCATCCAGATTGAACGTAACAACATTGCTAAAGCTTAAGCCTTCCTCTCTATGCATTCGCACCAATTCTGCATAAACTGTTTTGGGGCTTGATCCCGTGGCCAATCCCAAAACACATTGTTGGTTGGCTGCTTGTTTTTGATGAATTAAATCTGCAATGGTTTTGGCAATAGCCAAAGAACCTTGTTTAGCATCTGGATAAATATGGACAGCTATTTTTTCAAGACTATCCTGCCCGCTTAGGATATTTTTCTTACTCATTGTTGGGTTGATTTATGACTGATTGATTTTAGTTTTTGATTTATTGTTTGAGGATAAATTAGTTTTTGAAAATGGAAGGGCAATTATTTTTTACCATAATAATTGGTGCCCCACAAATTATACCGTTGTTTTTGTATTACAAGTCTCTTTGAAAAACTATCCCAGTTTTTTTTGTCCTGTGGAGCCCATAACACTTCACTGATAGCAGCCACACGTGGGAAAATCATATACTCCACTTTACTTGGATTGGTTACATATTCCGTCCAAAGGTTTGCCTGACCACCCTGTACAAATTTTTTCTGTTCTGCAGTTAGTGCATCCGGATAAATTTTCCAAGTGTACACTTTTTCAATTGGCAGAAAACCTCCATTGTTGCTAATGGTAACCGAATCTTCATACTTGGCCTGTTGGTAATCTATATATGCATAAGTGGTCGGAGTCATGATGACATTATGAAGTTGTTTTGCCGCAGTAATACCTCCTGCCTCTCCACGCCAACTCATCACCCATGCATTTGGAGCCAGTCCACCTTCCAGAATTTCGTCCCAGCCAATCAAAATTTTACCCTTACTGTTTAGGTACTTTTCAATGCGTTGAACAAAATAGCTTTGTAGATAGTGCTCTGCCGAGTGTTCTTTATCTCCTTTAATTCCGAGGTTATTGATTCTTTTTTGACAATTAGGACAAGACTTCCAATTGTTTTTTGGGGCTTCATCACCACCAATATGAAATATTTTAGATGGAAACAATGGCAATACTTCGTCAATCACATTTTGTAAAAATTCAAAGGTTGATTCTTTCCCGGCGCAAAATATATCATCATACACGCCCCAGCTTTGCATCACATGTTTGCCTGTTTTTGAGCCAGCCCAGTAATCTGTTTTGTTTTCTTTCGCAAAATAATCGTAGGTGGGTGTTTCAGGAAAACAACTAAGGTATGGATAGGCTGCTATGGCTGCACTTCCATGACCGGGCATTTCAATTTCAGGAATGACTGTAATGAATCGGTCGGCGGCATATTTCACAATTTGTTTTACCTCCTCCTGAGTATAGAAACCGCCATAACGTTTGTTGTCATTTCCTTTACCCGGAAATCGGCCAATGATCGTTCCATTTCGATAAGCCCCAACTTCGGTTAGTTTTGGATACTTTTTTATTTCAATTCTCCATCCCTGATCTTCTGTCAAATGCCAGTGGAAAGTGTTCATTTTGTGTAAGGCTATGTAGTCGATATATTTTTTTATGAAATCCAAAGGAAAATAATGGCGACCCACATCCAGCATCAATCCGCGATATTGAACTGTTGGCGCATCTTTGATCAATACAGCAGGAATAGTGAGCGATGTATTTTTTTCAACAGGTAATAATTGAATCAAAGACTGAATACCATAAAAAGTTCCGGCACCGGTATTCCCTCTAATCACGGCACCACCTTTACTCACATTTAATGTGTATCCATCTTTTGTGCCATTGGCTGAGTGTATTTGAATGGAGTTGGATGCATATTTTTTTATGGGAAGTATAAATCCGTAGTTAGATTTAAAATATTCATTCAGGAAATTTGCCGATTTTATTTCATCTTTGGTTTTGGCTACAATTGGTGTGGACTTATTAATAGTAAAAGATCCTGACTTTTCCTCTACTGTAGTGGGCTGTGGAATAATGTTGATTTTTTGAGCCAACAATTGCAAACTCATCAGCAGGGAAAAAGAAAAAATAATCGCTTTATACATATGACTTTTAGATTGATTGAAGCCAAGGTAGGGATTTTTTTAGAGAATAAATGATATTGAAGAGTGCAAACGATTGTCCTTAAAATAGTATAAATGACTAATAAGCAAATAGTAGAAAAGTTTTACGAATCTTTCAGCAGAAGAGACTTTAATGGCATGAATGCCTGTTATTCGGATGATATCGTTTTCAGCGATCCGGTGTTTGGTTTTTTGGAAGGAGAGGAAGTGAAAAAAGTGTGGGAAATGCTATGCAAAAACGCCAAAGACTTTTCGCTTGGCTATGAAAATATTACAGAATTGGACAATGAGTATCTTACCTGCAACTGGTTTGCCACTTACACCTTTGAACCTACTGGCAAAAAAATAGAGAACCGCATAAAAGCGTTTATGAGAATTAATGATGGAAAGATTTCAGAACATAGCGATGCTTTCAGGCTGAGTTCTTGGCTGGCTCAGGCATTTGGATGGAAAGGGAAATTATTTGGCTGGACCCATTTTATGAAACGCGCTGTTCAAAAAAGGGCCAGGAAGAATCTGGATAAATTTATGGGACGCTGACATTGAGCCGAAACGTGTGGCCACCGATCCTTTCCTGATTCACCTTTTATTGAAACTGGTTGATCATATCACTCATTAATATGGAGCCGGGATAGTAGCTAATAATTTTTTCAATCACTTCTTCCACAAGGGCATCCGGGCAGGAAGCTCCACTGGTGATTAAGATTTTTACTGGCAAAGTGGTGGGTAAAAAGTTCTGGGTTATCAATTCCTCTTTAGTATGAAAGTTATAATGGGAAATTTCTTTCGGACTCATAATTTTCTCCGCATTGTTAATATAATAAGTGGATAATCTTTCTTCACACAGTTCCACCAAATGAGAAGTGTTGGAAGAATTATACCCCCCTACCACGATGGCCAAATCTGCCGGTGCGTCCAACATACCAGTAACGGAAGTTTGGTTGTCGTTGGTGGCATAGCAAAGCGTATCACGAGTATCGGCAAATCTTTCCCCAATATTTTCTTTGGTTAGTTGATATTTAAGGATCATGACTTGTTTTAGATAGTCTGCAATGGCTTGCGTGTCGCTTGCTAGCATGGTGGTTTGATTTACCACTCCAATTCTTTCAAGATGCTTGGCTATGTCAAAATTCTCGCTGTATTGATTTTTGAATTCTGAATTAAAATTCTTTGGATCTAATTTTCCTTCGATATAAAGGCCAAGCCTTTTGGTTTGTTCCATATCTTTCACCACTATAGATGGCGCATTGGCTGTAGCATGGGAAAAAGTAGCTCTGGTTTCTTCATGAGTTGGTTTGCCATGAATGATAATAGTATAATTGTTTTTGGCTATAGCGGCACTACGGTTCCATACCTTTTCCACAAAAGGACAGGTGGTATTGAACTTTTCAGTTTCAATGCCAATATCCTTGAGTTGTTTTTCCATGGCAATAGTAGTTCCGAAGGCTGGTATCAATACTATATCCTCCTGAGTAATTGTGCTGATGGGTACCAGCTCTTTCCCTCTTGTATCTTGTAGAAATTGTATGCCATGTTTTTTCAGGTCGGCATTTACTTGAGGGTTATGAATCATTTCGCTCAGTAGGTAGATACGTTTTCCGGGGTTCTCTTCAATTGTTTTGAAAGCAATTTCGATGGCATTCTCCACGCCATAACAAAATCCAAAATGTCTGGCCAGAAAAATTTGAACAGAGCCGAAATCCAATAGGGTAGGCGTGAAATCTTTTTTAAGTTTATCGTTTTCTTTACGCACTTTCTTTATCGCCGATATTAACTTACTCCTGTAAAAAACAGGCACATCAAATTGTTTCATGGCCGCAAAACTAAATATTTTTATATGGATAACTGTAGCTATAAAGTCATAAAGGAATTTCGGGATTTCGAATAGTCTATAATTTCTTAGGTAGCAGCCAGTTTCTCGCTTTAATAAGGCACTATGATGAAGGTTTTTTTTGATTACCAGTCAGTAGCCAAATGCGCTTCAATTTAATCATAAGTCTGGTGCGTTTTTCTTTTCTATTCATTGGAGTTGATATTTCATTTATCCCTATCTTCAAGCAAATATTTTATTGAATGGTATTCTAAAGACAATTAAAAAATATACTTAGAATATCTTAATAAGCAATAAGTTGAGTTTCTTACTAAGTCCCCATTTTTCTGCCAGGTGGTAGGAAAAGTAATAACTAAAAATATTGGAATGAATAGAATGTTTTTATGGATCGGGCTGATATGTCTGGCTCCGTCATGCATATTGATGCCTAAAGAAGGAACTATTAAATTGGATAAAAAGAAAACTAAAATGACTGTAGAGACCAACACGATGGATTGGAAGCTTACCACTAACATTTACGAAGTCAACTTACGACAGTATACTAGTGATGGCACATTTAATGCTTTTAAAAATGAGCTTTCACGCCTAAAAGATATGGGTGTCCAAGTGCTTTGGTTTATGCCTATTACTCCCATTGCAAAAGAAAAGATGAAGGGATCAATGGGGAGTTATTACGCCTGTAGTGATTATACCTCGATCAATCCTGAATTTGGCTCATTGGATGATTTTAAATCTTTGGTAGATACTGCACATCAATTAGGTTTTAAGGTGATCATAGACTGGGTGGCCAATCATACCGGATGGGATCACGTTTGGACAAAATCAAACCCTGATTATTATTTACATGATTCTGCCACCGGCACTTTTCATGCGGCCAGCGGCATGGATGATATCATAGAATTGAATTACCAAAATCCGGCTTTACGAAAGGCAATGATAGATGCCATGAAATATTGGGTGACCGAATGTGATATAGATGGATTCAGATGTGATCTGGCCTCCTGGGTGGAAGTGAACTTTTGGCAAGAAGCCAGACCTCAGGTGGATGCAGTAAAACCTCTGTTCTGGTTGGGTGAGTTTGACGAGCTGGAGAATCCGGAGTATGGTCAGGTTTTTGATGCCAGTTATTCCTGGAAATGGATGCACAAAACAGAAGATTACTATAAAAATAATTTGCCCTTGCAGGATCTGTTCCTTTTACTACAGCAATACAGTCAGATTGGAGACAATAGTATGAGAGCCTGGTTCACCAGCAATCATGATGAAAATAGCTGGAACGGAACGGAGTATGAGAAGTATGGAGATATTGCCAAAGCACTGGCCGTTTTTAGTTGCACCTGGAATGGAGTGCCACTCATTTATAGTGGTCAGGAACTGCCAATGACTAGCAAAAGACTCAAGTTTTTCGATAAAGACCTCATTCCTTGGACTGGAAATAATGAGCTGCACCATTTCTATAAAGTACTGTTGGGTTTGCACGCCTCCAGTCCGGCTTTGCGAGCAGGAGATTCGGCGGTAAAGACCTACAAACTCGCCACCTCAGCTGACGATAAAATATTGGCTTATTTAAGAAAGAATGGAAAAGACGAAGTGCTGGTGGTATTGAATCTGTCGAAGAAAAAAGTTCAGTTTGACATATCCGATGCCCAACTTAGTGGTGCTTTCAACAATATATTTTCTGGTGCAGCAAACAATTTCACCACACAGAAAAGTTTTGAAATGATGCCAGGCGATTTTTTGGTTTATGTGAAAGGATAGAGATTTTGGAGCTATGGATTTATTCTGGCTTTCCAGGGGATATCCGGAATATTGGTTAGCCGTCCGACATATCTAGCCAATACGAACAGATAGTCGCTCAGGCGGTTCAGATATTTTATCAGCAATGCATCTACGGGCGATGTTTCTGCCAGATGGATGCAGATCCTTTCCGCACGTCGGCAAACGCACCTGGCAATATGCAATTGTGAAATAGAAATAGAACCTCCGGGAAGAATAAAACTCTTCATGGGCTCCAGCATTTCATCCATCCTGTCAATCTCCTTCTCTAGAAAAACGATATCTTCTTCATGCAGATCGGGCAATTTCATTTTGGTGTTTTTTTGTGGATCCACTGCCAGTTCTGCACCAATGGTAAATAGTCTGTCCTGAATTTCATGTAAGGTGAAAATACTTTTGGAATCCTCCAGCAAATCTTTGCACATTCCAATATGAGCATTTAGCTCATCAATATTGCCATACGATTCTATGCGCAAATCGGCTTTGGACACTTTTGTGCCACCTATGAGTGAAGTGGTTCCTTTGTCTCCAGTTTTTGTATAAATTTTGAATGACATAGTTTGAGTAAAGGGTTTTTTGGCTCAACAAAAATTGGAAAGGAACCGTAGGCTTAAGTAAGAGAATGATTGGCAATCGGAGAAGCCATTCTTTCATCTGTTTCAATGATTCCGTCTCTTAGTCTCACAATTCGATGTGCATGTTTTGCAATATCTTCTTCGTGCGTAACCAAAATAACTGTATTGCCTCCAGTATGAATTTTGCCAAAAATGTCCATGATTTCATAGGAAGTTTTGGTATCTAAGTTTCCGGTTGGTTCATCAGCCAGAATGATCGAAGGATCATTGACCAAGGCTCTGGCAATGGCGACTCTTTGACATTGGCCTCCACTGAGTTCATTGGGTTTGTGATGACTTCTGTCTGTCAGGTTCACTTTGGCCAAAGTTTCCATGGCTTTTTGGTTTCGAATATTTTTAGGCATTCCTGCATAAATCAACGGAAGGGCTACGTTTTCTAAGGCTGTCAGTCGGGGAAGGAGATTGAATTGCTGAAATACAAAACCAATTTCCTGATTTCGAACTTCGGCCAGTTGGTTGTCTGTCATCTTACTCACATCCTGGCCATTCAGGATATAAGTGCCGGCAGTAGGGCTGTCCAGACAGCCTAAGATATTCATCAGCGTACTTTTCCCACTACCCGATGGCCCCATTAAAGCCACGTATTCATTTTTTTGAATGTTTAGGGTTATGCCTTTGAGCACAGGTAGTTCCTGCTGGCCCATAAAATAGCTTTTACGCAATTGCTCAATATGTATTATGCTTTGCAAGGCTTAAATAAAAGTGGATGGGTGAATAATAGTCAAGTTTATTTTTTGATCACTTTGGGTACTAGAAAAAATTGTCCTTCGGTAGCAGGAGCATTCCTTAGCGCTTCTTCCCTGCTGATGGAACCTGTTACTACATCTTCTCTAAGCACATTTATTTCATCACTCATGTGCATGAGTGGCTCAATATCCTTCAAATCCAATTCGTTTAGTTTTTCCACAAAACCGATCATTTTTTGCAGATCCTTTGAAATGTCCTTTTTTTCCTGTTCGGTAAAACTAAGCTTTGACAAATGTGCCAGTTTATCTACCAATACTTCATTTACTTCCATGTTTCAAAAATAGTCTAATTAGGTGTAAGCCCTAAAGGTTGAATAATTTATCGAAAAAACGATACATTAGAATGGGATTTATTCTATAGTACTTTTAAACTTTCAACTTTGTCTTCATCAATTTTTTTTATAAGAGCCGGAAGGCCGTCAAATTTTTCTTCAGAGCGAAGATATTGTTTCACAAAAACCCTCAGTGTTTTGCCGTATATCAGTTCATCGAAATCAAAAATGTTTACTTCAATCACCCTTTTGCTACCGTCCACAGTAGGCCTGAAACCAACGCTCATCATGCCTTTCAGCATAGGTCCATAATTGTTGTCATTGCTTTTGATGGAGGCATACACCGCATATATACCATCGCCTGGTAGTATTTTTTCCTCATCTTTTGCTTTCAGATTGGCTGTAGGGTAGCCTAGTTCTCTTCCCAGTTTGTCGCCATGCACCACTTCCCCTTCGAAAAAGAACATGCGCCCCAACAGGTGGTTCACGATGGTGGTATTGCCCTGCAAAATGGCCTCTCTGACTCTGGTGGAACTAATGGCTACATCGTCCAGAATATGCTTGGGTATTTCTTTTAACTGGTAATCAAAAGCTTCGCAAAAAGATTCCATCATTCTATAATCTCCTCTTCGATTTTTACCAAATTGATGATCATAGCCAATAATGATGGTATGAGGATGAAATTTATCAATCAGAAAACTTTTCAGATAATCCTCAGGTTCCTGATGGGCAAAGACCTCGGTAAATGGTGTAATCACAAGATGATCTATGCCTGACTGACCCAGTAGTTCAATTCTTTCTTCTAGTGTGTTTATCAACCTGATACCCAGTATGGATGAGGAAACCACCTTGCGCGGATGTGGATGAAAAGTGATAATAACCGATTCTCCATTTGCCTCGGTGGCTGTTTGGGTAAGTTGCTGAATGATTTTTTGATGTCCCTCGTGCACCCCGTCAAAAGTGCCAATGGTGATTACCGCATTTTTGAATAACGGAAGTTTATTGATATCGTAATGAATTTGCATAAAGTGCAAAAATAGGATTAGGCAGGGAAATGAGGAGACAGATTGCCAATTGGATACCATAGATTGCCAATTGGATATTGAAAATTGCAGATTGAATATTGAAAATTGCAGATTGATTATTTCCTATTACCAGTTGCCTGTCCTAATTTAAGCTTTGAATCGACTTGGTTTATGCCGGGCTTTTCTTCCTCCACTTTCTATCCCCTGATTGTTTTATCTTCGCGGCGGCTTATCAGGAAGGTGTTTGTGAACAGTAATAGTTTAATAAATGATGTGGATTTGATTTGTGAAACATAAATGGGCACTAGAACCTTTTGAAGCTTTTAAATCATTACAAATAATGTCGTTATACTCTAAAAGAGGCGTATCTGCCCAGAAAGAAGAAGTGCATGAAGCAGTAAAAAATCTGGATAAAGGATTATATGAAAGATCATTTTGCAAAATTTATCCCGATATTTTGTTGGCAGATCCAGAACAGGTGAATGTGATGCATGCAGATGGGGCAGGCACAAAAAGTATATTGGCTTATTTGTATTGGAAAGAAACAGGAGATGCAAGTGTTTGGCGTGGTATTGCTCAGGATGCCATTGTGATGAACTTAGATGATTTGCTTTGTGTGGGCATCACGGATCAATTGGCTTTTTCTTCCACCATCGATAGAAACAAAACACTAATCCCAGCCGAAGTATTAAGCGAAGTGATCAATGGGAGCCAGTTGTTTTTTGATACCATGAAAGATTTTGGAGTACATATTACATTTATGGGTGGCGAAACCGCAGATGTGGGAGATGTGGTTCGAACCATCGCTGTGAATGGAACGATGGTGGCTCGCTGGCCTAAAAAGAAACTCATTACCAATGATAAGATCCAGGCTGGAAATGTAATCGTTGGGTTAGCTTCCTTTGGGCAATCACATTACGAAACTGCTTATAATAGCGGACTGGGTAGCAATGGACTTACCAGTGCCCGCCATGATGTGCTGAATAAATATTATGCTGAAAATTTCCCTGAAACCTATGAGCCTACGCTTAGCGAGGAAGTAGTGTATATTGGTAAACACAGAATGACTGATTCTATTGAAGTGGATGGGCAGGAAACTAATATCGGCAAATTGCTACTGAGCCCTACCCGTACTTTTGCACCCGTAATTACAGCCATTCTGGAGAATCATTTTGATGATGTGCATGGGCTGATTCATTGCAGCGGAGGCGGACAAACCAAATGTTTAAAATATATTCCGGAGAATGTGAAAATTGTGAAAGACAATTTGTTTACGCCTCCTGTCATTTTTAATATAATTAGAGAAGCAAGTGGTGCCGATGACAAGGAAATGTATCAGGTGTTCAATATGGGTACCCGACTGGAAATTTATACCAACGAATCTGCTGCTGAAGCCATGATCCAACTCTCTAAATCTTTTGGAGTAGATGCTAGGGTAATTGGAAGGGTAGAAGCTTCTGCTTCCAAGTCGCTGGAGATTTATGAGCAGGGAAAATTGTTGGCCTCCTTTTAGTATTTCCAGGACTTATTGAAAGGATTTGGGTGTATAAAAATGCCTTTCAGCTTGATTGATTTAATTGCATAGTGAACACAAGTAATACATTTTATAGATTTTTCATTTGTGTTTCAAATTGAAAAACCCCCAAATAATTTATTTGGCCAATCAAAGCCTGATTCCTGTTTTTAGTAGAGAATTCTAAGGTGCATTATTTTCGTTTTCTCTATTTTTGAAAAATGCAATCATTTGAGGAGTTATCAACAGCATTTTCGTCCTATTTCAATCGTACTCATTTTCCCGAGTCTCCGGTTACCCTGTACGAGCCTAATAATTATTTTTTATCCCTAGGTGGAAAACGATTTCGCCCGGTGATGTGCCTTATGGCCAATGAACTTTTTGGTGATATCAATCCGGATGCCTGGGAACTGGCTTCCGCTATAGAGTTGTTTCATAATTTCACTTTGATACATGATGATATTATGGATAAAGCACCACTACGTCGGGGTCAGCCCACTGTTCATAATAAATATTGTGAAAGCACGGCAATACTGGCAGGCGATGTGATGCTGGTGAAGGCTTATGATTATATCAATAAACTAAAACCTGATTACCTGCCAAGAATTCTTGACTTGTTCAACCGCACAGCCACCGAAGTGTGCGAAGGGCAACAACTGGATATGGATTTCGAAAATCGGGATGAAGTGTCCTACGATGAATATTTGCACATGATTACCCTTAAAACATCAGTACTATTGGCGGCCAGCCTGAAGATGGGTGGTGTGCTGGGTGATGGAAGTATGGGGAATCTACAGTTGCTTTATGAAGCCGGAAAGAAAATAGGATTGGCTTTTCAAATGCAGGATGATTACCTAGATGCTTTTGGTGATCCTGCCAAGTTTGGCAAACAGGTAGGCGGAGATATTCTGGCTAATAAAAAAACCTTTCTGGTAATTCATGCTTTAGAGACCGCTTCCGTAGCACAAAGGCAGGAGCTGAAAGCGCTATTAGATGGGAGGGATGATGATAAGGTCAATAAAGTGTTACAATTGTTTGAAGATTGCGGCGTTCGTAAATGGGCATTGGAATTAAAAAATAAATTCCAGAACGAGGCACTACAGCATATTGACGATATCGCCATAGTGTCAAAACGAAAACAACCGATTATTGCTATTTCAGAATTGCTGGTGAAAAGAGAGTATTAAAGGCGTAGGGTTTTTTGGATGGAGAGTTAGGTGGGTCGCAAATTGAAGTTTCTCTTTTATTTTGCTTGATTTATATATCATTGATTGGGTCAAATTATTTTAAGAGTTATATATTTATCCTACAATCATAAAACCTAAATCAAAATTCAATGTCATTACTGCGAAAAAAGACCATTGACTCTATTCTAAAAGATGCCGAATCCGGTTATGGTGATGGGCATGGAGTCGGATTGAATAAAGTATTGGGCGTTAGAGACCTTACCGCTTTAGGTATTGCTGCAGTGATTGGTGCAGGCATTTTTAGCAGTATTGGTAAAGCCGCCTCCGATGGTGGTCCTGGCGTGATATTTCTTTATATTTTTACTGCAATTGCCTGTGGCTTTGCGGCTTTGTGCTATGCACAATTTGCTTCTACGGTCCCCGTTTCAGGAAGTGCTTACACGTATTCCTATGTGGCTTTTGGAGAAATATTTGCTTGGATCATCGGATGGGATTTGCTGATGGAGTATGCCATTGGAAATATTGCCGTGGCCATTTCCTGGAGCGATTATTTTACCGGTTTGCTTCATGCTGCCGGAATGCATATTCCCGATTGGCTTACTATGGATTACCTGACTGCCAGACATGGTTTTGAGGAAGCCAACGGACTCATAAGTAGCGGCACTGCTTTGTCCGCACTTGATAGCAATATTGCTGAAAGGTTCGCCGCATGGACAACCGCACCTCAACTTGGAGGGCTTAGGATTATTATGGATTTGCCAGCCTTGCTCATTGTCATCCTTATCACTTATATCGTTTATGTAGGTGTAAAAGAATCGCGTAACTCTGCCAATCTGATGGTGTTGTTGAAACTAGGTGTGATCTTTTTGGTGATTGTTGTTGGCTCATTTTATATTAATCAGGACAACTGGTCGCCGTTTACACCTACCGGAATTAGCGGCATATTGAAAGGGGTTTCGGCGGTGTTCTTTGCCTATATTGGGTTTGATGCCATTTCCACTACAGCCGAAGAATGTAAGAACCCTCAGCAAGATTTGCCCAAGGGTATGATTTATTCTTTGATCATTTGCACAGTTATCTACATACTGGTGGCGTTGGTACTCACTGGCATGGTTCCATATAGCCAGCTAAATGTGGGAGACCCGCTGTCAATGGTTTTTGAAGCACGCGGACTTAAGGTTATTTCCATCGTGGTGGCGGTTAGTGCCATTATTGCAACGGCTAGTGTTTTGTTGGTTTTTCAAATGGGACAACCACGAATCTGGATGAGCATGAGCAGGGACGGACTTTTGCCCAAAGCTTTTTCCAGGGTTCACCCCAAATACAAAACGCCTTCCTTTTCTACTATCGTCACAGGGTTGGTGGTGGCTGTTCCTGCTTTATTCCTAAACCTAGAAACCGTGTTGGCCTTAACCAGCATCGGAACGCTGTTTGCTTTTGTATTGGTTTGCGGTGGTATTCTTGTTTTGGATCAGCAACCCAATAAGCCAGATTCAAAATTCAAAGTGCCTTATGTCAATGGGAAGTATATCATCCCGCTGTTATTTATAGTCAGTATTGTAATCATTTTGTTTCAGGCTCCCGACCATTTTAGTAGTCTTATTTCTTTAGAAGGCTTTCCTATGGTGATCTTTTGGATGGCTATGTTGGTAATTTCAATTTTGGCCTTTCTCAAAAAATTTTCCTTGCTACCGGTGCTGGGTATGGTGAGTTGTTTTTATCTGATGGCGCAGGAAAGTCATACCAACTGGTTGCGATTTCTGGTGTGGTTGGCTATTGGTCTGATTATTTATTTTGCCTATAGTCGTTTTCATAGCAAGCTGGCCAGATCAAAAGCGTAGAGCCAAAATGATTTTTTGGTAGGATGTCGTAATAGAAGGTAAGTAATTGCTTTTGCTTTTTGGGTGTTAGAGGGGATGACTCAATTCCGGAATTTAGGGTAAAACAAAACAGTAATATTATGGAACTCCAATTCTGATTAGAAGACGGAATGAGTGGATGTTATTCTAATTTTTCGATGGAAGCATTTTTTTCAAACCCTTTGAAAGATAAAAGAAATACAATCAAACATCCGGCAATGGCCACTACGGGTACAAGCCATTTTGTATGGGTGAATCCAAAAAAGAAAAAGACTATCCACAACAGAAAAACCAGCCCAAGAAACCCTTCCATATTCAGATCGTCCCCGTATAATAAACAGTGAATAAGCGTAAGAATAGCAGGCGCTGCCAGCAGGATACAGAAGTATTCATAGGAATTGTGGTGCAATAAAGCCACTCCCCTAAGTGCCCAGTATTCTGGTATCAAAAGCAACACATAATAAAAAAAAATAGAGATAAGTATTTTGATGGGATGAATCGGAAGACTTCTGTAAAAACTTAGCTTGTTTTCCAAAAAATAAAAATTCTTATAAATAAGCACACTGTGTGCGACTAGACATAAAGTGATTAAAAGCCACAAAATTCGGTTTTCAAAAATGGATGAATCTGTAATTACAAAAAAATAAAGGCAACAAAAACTAAGAATTTTTAGAATGATCAAAGTCCAGAACTGTTCCCGAAAACTGAATTTTAATAGAAACCACCAAATAGCTACTGGTTGTTTTGAAAGCCTGAGTGTTGGCATTAGGGCAAATGAATCAGCATTTTTGTTCAGGAAACGAATGATCAACACACAGATTAAGATCAATAGAAACATTAAAGCCACCGGGATGACCATGTTAAAGAATAGATGGTTTTTGATAGCCACGCCCACCACGCAACCCGTATATAAAATCAGAGGAGCCAATAATGTTATGGTCATTGGCAGAAAGACCGCCAACCTTCTTCCAGTCTCCATTCCATTTAGCAACTGAAGAAACTGGTACTCATTTTTCCTAATATGATTTCCATAAAACAAAGTGCATTTCAGGAGGTACAACATGCAAAGCAGGGCATAGATAAAAAGAGAAATATTGTTGGTTAATATGCTAAGAATAATGTAATAATGCGTGTCCAATGCCTGTTTGAAACTGGGACTGATACCAAACAAAAGAAAGAACAAAAAATACAAGGCACCCTGTATTTGTTGATAGAAAGGTGAAACGATCGAACGAAATAATATGGTATTAATATTTTTCAGCTTCCAGCTTTTTGTTTTTAAGATGATAAACTCCTTTCAGACGGATATCCTCGGGCAGTATATCATGATGTGAGGTAAGCAAAAATCCTGTGTCGGAATTGGACTGAATGAATCGGCTTAATGCTTTTTGCGAGGATACATCCAACGTAGTGAATGGTTCGTCCAAAAAGATCCAATTGCTTTTGCCTGTAAGTGCCAGCAACAAAGAAAGTTTTTTGATCATTCCACTGGAGTAACTGCCAACAGGGTTTTTTAGATAATCATCAATGCCCAAAACAGATTTGAGTTCTTCCAATTGCTGTGTAGTTCCTTTCTTTATTTTAGAATAAAAATTCACCAATTCTTGTCCACTTAAAAAGGATGGATAAACGGGTTCTGCCGGCGCATAATTAATGGCAGATCTATAAGCAACGGGTTGTTTTTTGATAGATATTTGATCGATCAGGATTTCTCCGGCAAAAGGGAGCAGTCCAGCCAAAACCTTGAGCAGCGTGGATTTTCCACTCCCGTTTGCTCCTTTTATCCAGTAAACGCCTTTTGATAATTGCAGGTTGGAAATTTCGAGAATTTGATGGCTTCCATAAAATTTTTTTAATTGAACGATCTCAGTCATGTTTCGGAAACAGATTAGATCGAAAGATACAAAACATCCACTACTTATTCGGACTTACTACACCCGCCAATCATAATTTTTAGCCACTCCTAATGCCTTAAGTCAATTATTGGTTACCGAGACAGTATTATTTACCTTTGCGGATTCTGTTAAGTAAAAAAAATATCATTGAAAGCTAAAACACTTAAAAAAGATAAAGTTAATATCATCACACTGGGATGTAGTAAAAACATGGTGGATAGTGAAGTATTGAGCGGACAACTACGTGCAAATGAAATAAATGTGGTTCATGAAAACAAAAAAAGGGATCATAATATTGTGGTGGTGAACACCTGTGGTTTTATCAATCTGGCAAAGGAAGAAAGTATCAACACCATCTTAGAGCAAGTAGAATTAAAGAAGAAGGGAAAGCTGGATAAGGTGTATGTGACCGGATGCCTTAGCGAGCGATACAAAAATAATCTGGAAGAGGAAATTCCGGAAGTGGATGCTTTTTTTGGAACGATGGAGTTGCCAGCCATTTTGAAGCAGTTTGAAGCGGACTATAAAACAGAACTGGTGGGCGAACGGTTACTAGCCACACCCAAACATTATGCATATCTAAAAATCTCCGAAGGTTGCAATCGAACCTGTTCATTTTGTGCTATACCCCTGATGCGTGGCAAGCATGTGAGCAAATCAATTGAAGATCTTGTAATAGAAACAGAGAAATTGGTAAGGATGGGTGTTAAGGAAATTATGCTGATAGCCCAGGAGCTTACCTACTATGGATTGGATATTTATAAAAAACGAATGTTGCCCGAATTGTTGAATCGTTTAGCTGATATAAAAGGACTGGAATGGATCAGATTGCACTATGCCTATCCCTCTAAGTTTCCATTGGAAATTTTGGATGCAATGCGTGAAAGAGAGAATATCTGCAACTATTTGGATTTGCCTTTGCAACATGCATCAGACAATATGCTACAAGCCATGAAACGGCAGATAACACAAGCCGAAATGAACGACCTGATCGCGGCGATCAGAGAAAAAGTTCCGGGTATTTGTTTGCGCACCACATTGATAGTTGGCTTCCCAGGAGAAACACTGGAAGATATTGAAGAGTTGAAAAGATTCTTAGATAAACATCGTTTTGACAGGGTAGGTGTGTTCACCTATTCACATGAAGAAAATACAAGTGCTTATGATTTAGTAGATGATATACCACAGGAAGAAAAAGAACGCCGTGCTCAAGAAGTAATGGAGTTCCAGCAGGAGATTTCTCTGGAACTGAATCAGGACAAAGTAGGCAAAGTTTTCAAAACTATTATTGATAAAAAGGAAGCTGGTCGATACCTGGGTCGCACCGAATTTGACAGTGTGGAAGTGGACAATGAAGTGATCATCAGTAGCGATGAGAAGCTTAAGATTGGCGAATTTTACCATGTAAAAATCGAGAAGGCGTATGACTATGATTTGGAAGGGAGTGTGGTGTAATTAGACATAGAAGAAATCTGCAATATTCAACCCATAATATTCAATATTCAACTCTCTATCTGCAATTTGCAATTTGTAATCTGTAATCTGTAATCTGTAATCCTCAAACAACATGCCATCTATCAATGCATCTATCATTACCATCGGCGATGAGCTGCTGATTGGTCAGACTATTGATACCAACAGTGCTTTTATAGGACAGGAACTAAACAAGATTGGTATTTGGGTAAAACGTCGGGTGGCAGTAGGCGACGTGTACGAGGATATTTGGAATGCACTAGAAGAGGAAAGAAAGCAATCAAGACTAATCATTGTTACAGGAGGACTTGGACCCACTGCGGATGATATCACTAAACCTCTCTTATGTGATTATTTTGGTACTACACTAGTTCGAAATGAATCTGTTTTGGCACATCTGCATCATTTGTATGTAAATGTGTATAAGCGCAAAGTGATGCTTACAGAACAAAATATAAAGCAAGCTGATCTTCCAGAATCCTGCACCATTCTGCACAACGAATTTGGATCTGCATCGGGAATGTGGTTCGAAGCCTTCAACCCCGATGGAGAAAAAATTGTTTTCATTTCTCTTCCGGGTGTGCCTTTCGAAATGAAAAAAATAATAACAGATGTGGCGTTGCCTAAGATTATCGACACCTTGGGTGGTTATGCAGTAGTACATAAAGTGCTTTCTACTTTTGGTATGGGCGAATCATTAGTGGCGGCAAGGCTTTCTGCTTTCGAAAGCAATTTACCCACTCATGTAAAACTGGCATACCTACCAGGTTATGGTATGGTAAAACTCAGACTGACAGGTACCGGTTTGAATGCTCATGAACTAGGAAAAGAAATGAGCCGACTGGATGAAGAAATGTATCAATTGCTTTCTGATATCACTATTAGTCGGAATGATGATCCGATGGAAGTGATTGTGGGCGGGCTTTTGAAAGAAAAGAACAGAACAATGTCTACCGCAGAAAGCTGCACTGGAGGATATATTGCCCATCTGATAACCAGCATTGCCGGGTCTTCCGATTTCTTCCTGGGATCTATAGTCTCATATAGCAATGAGGTGAAGCATCAGGTGCTCGGAGTGGTGAATGAGACACTAAACTCTCACGGTGCGGTGAGTGAAGAGACAGTTATTGAAATGGTCCAAGGAACACTTAGTAAACTTCATACAGACTATGCCATTGCTACTTCTGGTATCATGGGGCCAGGTGGGGGAACTGCAGAAAAACCAGTTGGGACAGTGTGGGTCGCTGCCGGAAATGCCAATAAAATCGTTGCTAAGAAACTAAGCCTGGGGTATGACAGAAGGCGCAATATAGAAACAACGGCTCTACAGGCACTCAATCTTTTGCGCAAATTTATAATCGAAGACAAATCCTGATCTTCTTTCGAGAGTAAAACCAAAGCTTGCTAATGCACTAAGAATGATTTCAATAGATGATGTTTTGTATATGGGCGGGTTCCGGAGTATCCAACTTCTTCTGCCTGATGATCTTGTAAATGCCTGATGAAAAAAAATCCTGAAAATCTTTTGTAGCCTTAAAAACCCTTAATTCTCAAATCATTACTTTTGTTGAGGTTTATAGAGGATTTGAATTCTATTTACACCAATTATTAAAATTGAATTATGGCAATTGTAGAACTGATCATGCCTAAGCTAGGCGAAAGTATAATGGAAGCTACTATTTTGAAATGGGTGAAAAATGTGGGGGATACCGTGAAAATGGATGAAACTGTTTTGGAAATAGCGACAGACAAAGTGGATAGTGAAGTGCCAAGCACAACCGAAGGAGTAATTACGGAATTGTTGTTTCAGGAAAACGATGTGGTGCCAGTAGATACCGTGATAGCAAGAATTAAGACGCCTGGAGAGGATGGGCCTCAGATTTCTGTATCCAAAGACACGCCGGTGGCAAATCAGCCACAAACAATGATTGCCAAAGAAGTGGTGGCCGAGGTGTTGTCAAGCGAATTAAAGACTCCACCCGTGTCGAAACAAGGATTGACAGGTGCTAAGTTTTATTCTCCATTGGTGTTAAATATAGCGGCTGGCGAAGGCATCGCATTGAGCGAACTGGAACAAATAGCCGGTACCGGAAATGAGGGAAGAGTGACCAAAAATGATTTGTTAAGATATATTGATCAAAAAGCAAAAGGTGAAATAACCGTTGCTCAAAAAACAGTAGAAGCAAAACCTCAACCAGTGGCTCCTCCGGCGGTAACTTCCGGAAACATCACCTATAGTAGTGGCAATGTCGAAATAATTGAAATGGATCGGATGCGCAAACTGATTGCCGATCACATGGTGCGAAGTGTGCAAACCAGCCCGCATGTTACCAGTATTAGCGAAGCAGATGTAACCAATCTGGTACAATGGCGCGACATGGTGAAGAAAGATTTTGAAAAGAGAGAAGGTGCCAAAATCACTTTTATGCCATTGTTTATGGAGGCCATTGTGAAGTGCATTAAGAAATTTCCACTCATCAATAGTATGGTGGACGGGGATAAGATTATTATTAAAAAAGATATCAATATAGGTATGGCCACAGCCTTGCCCAATGGCAATCTCATTGTCCCGGTGATTAAAAATGCGGATCAGTTAAATCTTGTTGGTCTGGCAAAGCAGATCAATCATTTGGCAGATGCCGCCCGCAATGGCAAACTGAAAGCCGATGATACACAGGGAGGAACTTTTACAGTAACCAATGTGGGCACCTTTGGTAGCCTGATGGGTACACCAATTATCAATCAGCCCCAGTCGGCTATTCTGGCAGTAGGAGCTATAAAAAAACGGCCAATGGTTATTGAAACGCCTCAGGGAGATAGTATTGCCATTCGTCAAATGATGTATATCAGCATGAGTTATGACCACAGGATTATTGACGGAAGTCTGGGTGCTACATTTGTAACTGCTGTGGCAAAAGAATTAGAAGCTTTTCAGGCAAAGGAATTTTAAAAAAAAACACTCCTGTACCGAAAAGAGAAAGATGTGCTGTTCAATTTATTTAAACTAGAGTAGATTAAATTACATAATAATGTTTAATTTGGCTTTAATAAGTAATAATTTAAAACGAGTACTATGATCAAAATGCATGTAATTGGAAACCTTGGAAAGGACTGCGTCGTGAACAATGTAAACGGCAAAGGAGTCATTAATTTTACGATTGCGCATACAGAAAAATTCAAAGACAGTCATGGCAATAGTCAGGAACGAACTACTTGGGTGGACTGTGCCTGGTGGACAGACAGAACCAATGTGTCCCAATATCTCCTAAAGGGAAAGCAGGTGTATGTAGAAGGCACGCCGGAGGTTAGAAGTTTTACAAGAAACGATGGAACCTTTGGAGCTACACTTACCATGCGGGTACGTGAATTGCAAATGTTAGGGACAAAAAACGAAGGCAGTCAAACAACCACTCAGTCAGGTTATGGAAGCAACACCGGAAGTGTTCCATCTGCTCAATCTTCTGCTCCTGCCCAGGCAAATCCGTTGCCAGCAGCAAATAGTAGCACGAACGAACCTATTGACGATTTGCCTTTTTAAGAGTAGCAAATTTTTTGAAATAAATGCCTCAAAAGGGCATTTATTTTATTGCCTGTATAAATAGTTCTACCAGGTTCAAGTCTTTTATGCCTGGTGCGGTTTCAAACCTGCTGTTTACATCTAACGCAAATACTGATTGCTTTTTCAAAAATGTCTGAACAGCGTCTGTATCATCCATGCCAATGCCGCCACTAAGAAAATAAGGCGTATTAAAAGTTGTGTTACCTAAAGCCGACCAATCAAATTTTTTACCTGTTCCACCATATTCCTTTGCCTTGGTGTCAAAAAGAAAATAGTCAACCAGGTTTTCATAGGGTTTAGTGAGTGCTGTCAATGATTCGTCGCCTTTTACCCTAAAAGCCTTTATAATAGGGATGTAGGAACGTAGGCTGTTGCAATACTCTGGACTTTCATCTCCATGCAATTGAACAAGGTTCAACCCGTAAGTATCTACTGTCTGTAATATTTTTTCTGCAGATTCGTTTACAAAAACGCCAACCTTTTGCATAGCTTTAAAAGATTTTAGATCGGAGGATAAAATCTTATCAGCCACATATCTTGGCGATTTTTCATAAAAAATAAAACCGGCATAATCAGCACCCAGCACCGCCAATTGCTGTACTTGTGCCAATGAAGTCATCCCACAAACTTTTATTTTGATTGAGCTCATTAGGAGGTTTTCAAAGCATTTACAAATTCGGCAAAGGCAGCAGGGGTGTCTGCTTGTTTCATAAAATGTTCGCCTATCAGAAAGCCTTTAAATCCATTGTGGCGAAAAAGCACGATGTCTTCAATTTTGTCAATTCCACTTTCAGCAATCTTAATTTTATCAGACGGTAACGCTGCTGCCATGCGTAAACTTCTTTCAATATCCACCGAAAAGGTTTTCAAATCGCGATTGTTGATGCCCACAATATTGGTGGCTTCGCAAATATGCTCCAACTCTTCTTCAGCATGTAGCTCCAGGATAGTTTGCAGTCCAAGTGCATTGGCAAACTTTGCAAGATCCTCCACTTCTTTTGGCGACAAACAGGCCGCAATCAATAATATCACATCGGCTCCTATTGCCTTTGCTTCCAGGATCTGATATTCATCTATGATAAAATCTTTACGTAGAATGGGGATATCATTTGCCCTTGCCTGTATTAGATCTGCGTCGCTGCCTCCAAAAAAGTTTTCATCAGTAAGTACAGACAAACAGGCAGCTCCATGTTGGGTATATGCTGTGGTGATTTCTTTCACATCGGCTTGCTCTTTAATAAAACCTTTGGAAGGAGATTTTCTTTTGAATTCAGCTATGATGCCCGTGCTGTCTTTCTTTAGCAAAGATGCAGACAATGATATTGCAGGAATGGAGAAGGCTGGTCTGGCTTCCAGATCTTTTATGCTCGTATATTGTTTACGGGTAGCAACTTCTATTTTCTTATGAGCTACAATTTTATCTAAAATGTTCATTGTAAATTTATGACTGGCTAAATGATTCTTGTTATAATTGGTATGACAGAACCCTATGATTAAATTTTTCTATTGTAGAGAAATTAATTTTTGTAAGCAAGCGTTTGCATTGCCTGAAACTAAACTTTCTTTTGCAGCCGCAAATGCTTCTTCATAAGATTGATAAGTATCTGTCACTCTCAAAGCTACTGCTGCATTGGCAAGTACAACCGCATTTTGTTCCGAAGTACCATTGCCCTCGATTATTGTCTTGAAAATGGTGGATGCTTCCTGCACCGAATGGCCTCCTTCGATGTCCTCTGGTTTTACTTGCACCCCAGCTAGTTGTACGGCAGACAAAACCTTTTCACCATCTTTGGTGATGAGTTTGCTATCACCAGTCAGCGATATTTCGTCGTATCCATCCAGACCATGCACAATGGCAAAGTTTCTGGATTGTTGTTGAAGTAGATAATTATACAAGCGAGCCATTTCAAGGTTGTACACACCAATAATGCTAAAGGTAGGGAAGGCAGGATTTACCAAAGGTCCAAGCATATTAAAAAAAGTGCGCATGCCCAGATTTTTACGGATGGGTCCTACATTTTTTAATGCCGGATGAAATAAAGGAGCGTGTAGAAAGCAAATATTGGCTTCTTCCAATTCACGTTGCAGTGCAACCTGATCATTTTTGAAACGATAACCCATCGACTCAATCACATTGGATGAACCACTAATGGCTGATGCACCATAGTTGCCATGTTTGCTTACTTTGTGACCGGTGCCAGCTACAATAAAGCAGGATAGGGTGGATATGTTAAAGGTGTTTTTCCCATCGCCTCCTGTTCCCACTATATCGAGCGTATTCAAACCGCCAAAATCCATTCGAACACAAAGCTCTAAAAGAGCATCCTGAAAACCTTGTAGTTCCTGCAGTGTAATGCTTCGCATCAGGTAAACCGTCATGAAGGCTGTAATTTCATGTTCGTTATAAACCCCTTTGCCAATATTTACCAACACTTCCCGGGCAGTAACCCGATCCAGGGTTTTATATTCAAATAAGAGGGTTAGTATTTTTTTCATGTCAATTTTTCATTTTCAATTTTTTAAAATAGGGATCAACCTTTCAACCAGTTTTTCATGATCATTTCACCCATTGGTGTCAGCACACTTTCCGGATGAAACTGAACACCTCGTACATCATAAGTTCTATGACGCAATGCCATAATCATATCATTGTCATCCACAGCAGTTATTTCAAGTTCTTCCGGAAAATCTTTTTTATCTACCACCCAGGAATGATAACGTCCCACTTCAATATGTGCTGGTAGGCCTTCAAATAAAAACCGATCTGGTTCTATAATTGTGCAATCAGTAGCGATACCATGATACACCTTGGATAGGTTTACGAGTTTCCCACCAAAAGCCTCGCCAATGGCCTGCTGCCCCAAACACACGCCCAGTATGGATTTGGAGGAGGCGTATTCTTTTATTAGTGGCAAAAGCAAACCGGCTTCTTCCGGAATACCTGGCCCAGGCGATAAGATGATTTTATCATAATCCTTTACCTTTTCCAGTGCTATTTGATCGTTGCGAAATACTTCCACTTTTTGATGTAATATTTTTTCCACCAGATGCACCAGGTTATAAGTAAAAGAATCGTAATTGTCGAAAACTAATATTTTCATTTTTTTATAGAGTATTTTATTTAGCCTGTTTTTCAGGTTTGATGGTTCGTATTTGATTTACTTTTAATAACGATCAATTGACTTCACTAGCCACCTCGATCGCTTTTTTAAGTGCTCCTAGTTTGTTATTTACTTCCTGCAATTCGTTTTCTGGTAGGCTGGCCGCTACCACACCTGCACCGGCCTGATAAAATAGGGTATTGTTCTTACTCATGAAAGTGCGAATCATAATAGCCTGATTGCAGTTTCCGTTGAATCCCATAAAACCAACAGCACCTCCATAATACCCTCGTGGTGTGGGTTCCAGCCCGTTTATTAATTGCATGGCTTTTATTTTTGGCGCACCACTAAGTGTTCCTGCTGGAAAAGTTTTGGCCAAAAGTTCAAAGGAGTATGTATCAGAATGTACATTGCCTACCACTTCACTTACCAAGTGTATTACATGAGAGTAGTAGTGGGTTTCTCTAAAGTGAGCCACTTTCACATCACTACATCCACGGCTTAGATCGTTGCGGGCTAAATCCACCAACATCACATGTTCTGCATTTTCTTTTGGATCATTTTCCAGTTTGATGGTTTCTGCTGCGTCCAACTTGTCGTTGCCAGTGCGTTTTACGGTTCCGGCAATGGGGTGAACAATTGCCTTATTATCCTGAATAATTAATTGGGATTCGGGAGATGATCCTAAGATTTTATAATCTCCATAATCAAAATAGAACAAATAAGGAGAGGGATTAATATTTCTTAGGCTTCTATAGACATTAAATTCATCGCCTGTGAATGACTGTTGAAATCGACGGCTAAGGACTATCTGAAACACATCACCACGATAGCAATGTGCAATTCCTTGTCTGACCATTTCCCGATAATGCTCATCTGTCATGTTAGAACTTTCTTCCCCCGATTTATTAAATGGATAAACAGGGACATCTTTGCCTCGAATCAACGATAACAATAATTCTCTTTCGCTTTTGATTCCTTCTATTTCATTGTCACAGATATATAGTTCATCTTTAAAATGATTGATCGCTATTATATATTGATACAGACGATATCTTAGCAATGGAATGGCACCTTCTTCTTTCTTGAATTTCGTACTCGGAATAGTTTCAAAAAATCGAATCGCATCGTAGGACGTGTATCCATACAGCCCCTGGGCATATAATGCCTCTTTGTATTTGGAAGGGACTACTTCAAATTGTTTCATGAAATTGTCCAGAATTTCTACAATTTGTTGTCCATTTATTTGTTCTATTGTTTCTGCAATCTGTCCTGGATACTTTAATTCTATCTTTTCATCGGCATTCATTTCTATCCCGGCAATTGCATTGATGCCAATAAAAGACCAACTGTTTTGGGTTACATGATTATCTGTACTTTCCAATAGAATAGTATCTCTAAACCTGTCTCTCAGGCGCAGGAAAATACTCACTGGCGTATACACATCTGCAAGCATAGATGACACATGGGTGGTTATTCTTATTTTTTGCATGTAATATTATTTTATCAGCTCAATTATTAAAATTAAAAAACCCCGGATTTCCGGGGTTCTTGTATATCATTTATCCTTTAAAGATGCACGGCACTACAATACCCCAGAAGAGTTTAAATGCCACCACCAAAAAAGATTATTATTCAATTTCATCGCAACAAATATAGAAGGGAAATAAATGTATAGCAAATTTTTTTTGAGAAAGCATTAGACTGGTTACCCCTATTTTTTAATCATCAATTTTTATTCCTCAAGATTGAAAGCTGAGAATTTTAGGCTGAGAATTTTTTTTGAAGCGAATGTGAAGGTGATATCTAGCGAATAGTGGACAAAATAAAACCCGCAATCTGCGGGTCTTATAATTTTTTTGAAGTTTAATAACTATAAAGAAGCCCCTTTGCCTTCTTTACCTTCTAGAATTTCTATCTCTACCGGAACCACTCCATGACTGGTGTGTGCAATTTTTTGGAAGGCTGATTTACTTAAATCCACTCTTCCTTTTATTCCGGGTGCCATGCGATCATTTACAACAACTTTCACGCTTTTTCCGGTTTTCTTGTTGGTAACCAATAAACGTGTGCCTAATTTGTAAATATTAGATGCAGCGGTTAAAAGATAGTCCCGGTAAATATCACCGGTGGCAGTTTTGCGGCCATTGAACTTACTATGATAGTAAGAAGCCTTTTGCGAAGAAGTTTGAGCATAACTATTGAAATAGCAAAAACTCAAAATAAAAAACAGAACTAAACATTTCTTCATGCGAGATTTTTTAGTTAAACAATAAACGCCAAAATCAAAGATTTATTGTAGGCGCCTTTTTATCTACTTTATTTCACTTACATGCAAAATAGGGCGCAAAGGTAGGTAGACTATTTTTTAAATCAGGTTAAAAATGATGTCAATTTGTCTTAGTGCGAGGTTAAGTTGTTGATAATCAATATGACAATCTGGGGATAATAGGGCTGAGATGGATTGTTTGAAGAATTGGCGGGAGTCAAAAGCAAAAAGGACAGAAAAGCGATTTGATTTATTATTTGGCCTTGTTAGGATTTATGGTTTCAGATTTAATATCCATGACTAATCAATAATTGATTATTTTCCCAATCTAAAAACCCTGAGATGAAACGAGAAATACTGATATCCATGCTGTTGTTTTTTGTGTTGAGCCTGCATGCTCAAATGAGTCAAAAACTTGAAGCCGCTATGGATTCTTTTAATATCGACAGTCAGATGAAATTTGCAACTGCTGGATTTTTTGTGATCGATGCCTCATCCGGCGCAACCGTTTTTAATCAAAATGCCTTTACAGGATTTGCACCAGCATCTACCGAAAAAGTGATAACGGCTGCAACTGCCTTCGATATATTAGGGAAAGATTATTCTTATAGTACAAAGTTTGGAATAGCCACTACTTCAAAAGGTAAGAGCTTATATATTCAGGCTTCTGGCGATCCCACGCTAGGAAGTTGGCGTTGGGATGAAACGAAGGAAGATAGCATTCTGAAAAAATTGAAACTGGCCATTGCTGTATCAGGGGTTAAGCAGTTTGAATCTATCATCATTAGCACTACAGGTTGGGGTACAGATGATGGGCTTCCTTCCCGATGGACCTGGGAAGATGTTGGTCAGTATTATGGAGCAGGTTCGCAGGCTTTGAACTGGAGAGAAAATCAGTTTGATTTGATTGTGAACTCGGGAGCAAATATTGGTGACCCGGTTTCGGTTGTAGGTACAAAACCTTTTCTCTATGATTATAAAATATTGTCTGAAGCAACTGCTGCTGGCAAAGAAACTGGGGATCTGTCTGCTATTTATTATCCATCAAAAGGCGAATCCTATCATGTATTGAAAGGTACTATACCTGTAGGCAAAAATAATTTTGCTATTTCCGGCTCCATCTATGATCCCAACAGGCAGTTTGCAAAATCAATCATCAATGAAATAAAAAATATTGCAAAGGTGAAATCGGGGACCATTGAAATTAGTCAAATAACCAATCCTAATGTAGAATGGATATATACGCATACGTCACCACCCTTGTCAAAAATTGTCTATTGGTTTTTAAGAAAGAGTATCAATCTTTATGGGGAAGCTTTGATCAGAACAATCGCATTGGAAAAAAAGAGAAAGGCTGAGACTGACATTGGCGTGGAAATGGTTCAGGAGCATTGGAAGGACAAAGGTGTGGATGTGGACGAGTTGCATTTGTTTGATGGCTCAGGTCTTTCTCCACAAAACCGGATCACTCCACATGCGGAGGTGGCTGTATTGAACTATGCCCGAAAACAAAATTGGTTTCCTGAATTTTATGATGGGATGCCTTCATACAATGATATGAAAATGAAAAGTGGAACAATCAATCGGGTAAAAGGATACACGGGCTATCAAAAATCTAGAGATGGAAAGGAATATGTATTTTCATTGTTGATCAACAATTACAACGGAAGTGAATATTCTTTAATTAGAAAAATGTACAAAGTACTGGATCTTCTTAAATAGTAATGTAGTGAAGATAAAGATGGGAGATTGCCAAAAGCCAATTAAATTAGCAGGGTTTAATAATCACAACAAATAAAAAATAGTATAATGATAAAGCGCTTTTCAAAAAGCAGATATAGTAAAATGCAATACCGTCGATGTGGAAAGTCTGGTCTTCAGTTGCCTGCCATCTCTTTGGGTTTGTGGCATAATTTCGGTGATGTGGACGATCCTAAAGTGTATCAAAAAACACTCCACACCGCCTTTGATAACGGGATTACACACTTTGATCTGGCCAATAACTATGGCCCTCCGCCTGGTAGTGCTGAAGTGAATTTTGGTAAAATACTACACTCCGATTTCAAACGGCATCGGGATGAACTCATTATTTCTACTAAGGCCGGATATTTGATGTGGGACGGACCTTATGGAGACTGGGGGTCTAAAAAATACTTAGTAAGCAGTCTGGATCAGAGTCTCCAAAGAATGAAACTGGATTATGTAGATATTTTTTACCACCACCGTCCAGATCCTGACACACCGCTGGAGGAAACAATGGCTGCATTGGATTTGATCGTTCGTCAAGGGAAAGCCTTGTATATAGGTGTCTCGAATTATAAGGTTCCTGAGGCAAAAAAAGCATTTCAAATTCTTAAAAAAATGGGAACACCCTGTGTGATACATCAGCCTAAATATTCCATGTATGAAAGATGGGTGGAAGATGGTCTGCTGGATGTATTAGAAAAAGACGGAGTGGGATGTATTCCATTTTCTCCACTGGCACAGGGGCTGCTTACCAATAAATATCTAAAGGGAATTCCTAAGCATTCGAGGGCTTCCAAAGCACATGGATTCTTAAAGAAGGAAGCAATTACTATAGAACGAGTGGAGCAGATACAGCAATTAAATTCAATAGCTGTACAAAGAGGTCAAAGTCTGGCTCAAATGGCTCTAGCCTGGCTATTGAAAGATGAACGCATTACCAGTGTATTAGTAGGAGCCAGCAGTGCTTCGCAATTATTGGATTCAATCAGTTGTCTGAACAATACCCATTTTGATCAATCGGAATTGCTAGAAATTAATAAAATATTGGATTGATACAAATAGCTACAACGACTTTATTTTCTGATAAACCATAAAAATATTGAACACATGACAAAGAAAAACTTTTTAATGATGGGTGCCTTATTTTTATCATTCGCCTTGCTTTCCATGCGAAACAAATATTTTGGAACCGATAGTAAATTAGACGGTGCCTGGGTTGCTAACATGCAAGGAAATGAGTTGTCTCTTTTGTTTGCCGATGGCTATTGCATGCTGACTATTTATAATAAAGAAAAAAAACAATTTATCCGCACTTCAGGAGGTCCATATATGGCAGATAGTGGACAAATCAAAACTAAGATTGAGTTCAACAGTGCGGATAAGAGTGACGTAGGTAGCACTCATGTTCATGGGTATTCTTTTGCAAATGATGAATTAGTTACTACTACTAATGGTTTTACCCTTAACTGGAAAAGAGTAGATGCCGGTAAGGAGAACCTGGCAGGCAACTGGCGCATTACGCAAAGAAAACAGGATGATAAAATGGTGGACATTCCACTACGAGCCAGGCGAACATTGAAACTACTGACGGCTACTCGTTTTCAATGGGCGGCAATCAATATCGAAACAGGAGAATTTTCTGGATCAGGTGGTGGTTCTTATTTATTTATGAATGGGAAATATACCGAGAATATAGAATTCTTTTCCAGAGATAGTTCAAGAGTGGGTATGTCCTTGTCCTTTGATGGAAAAATTGAAAATGGACATTGGATTCATTCTGGCAAGAGCTCCAAAGGCGATCCGATTTATGAAGTGTGGAGCAGGATGAAGTAATGGATTGAAGAAGTACAAATAGTATTTCCTTTATTTGAAAATTAGCTATCATAAAGTGTTGCTTCTTTTTTTATGTAGCATCTTTCCATAGTTTTTTTAGTTATTCAACAAGGCTAAAGAATTATTCAAGGTTATTTTTGGTTTTTTAAATAAAAGTTTATGATTGAAGTTATAACTCTTTAATAATAACGTTATCGCGGCATAATAGTTGTTTTAAATCAAGTTATAAATTAATTATTATCATTATATTTATCGCAATATTCAGAACTTTATTTTATTATCATCCAAAAAATTAAACCATGAAAAAAATTTCAATCTTCTTTCTTCTTTGTTTATCCTTTCTTTTTTCAAAAGCACAGGAATACGTAGATGGTGGAGGTGGTGGTTGTGGAGGCAACACGCCCTGCCATCCAACTATTAATGCCGCTGTGGCGGCAGCAGCATCAGGTGAAGCCGTAATTGTTTATCCGGGGACTTATGATGAAAAGGTAATAATTGAAAAGCCAATTGATTTGCACTCAACTGGCGGCAAAGCAGTAACCACTATTAAACTTTCTACCATTGGTGGTTATATAGCACCTATTATGATTCAGGCAGACAATGGTCCCTATACAAAAGTAAGGGTAGCAGGGTTCACTATCATCGGCACCGACGTGACACAGGATCAGGCTGGAGGAGGGCAAGAATCAGCTGCTGTAATAATTGGCAGTGGTTCGTCTAATACGATAAACACCATTGTTTTGGAGCAAAAATTCCATTACCGCCAATGGTGATTGTGGAATGCTTACTTACTATAAGGGGACAGATTTGTACACCAATATTGTTCTGTCTGATAATTTATTTAATGGGAAAACCTATGTAGGTACACCAATGGATGGTGCTCTTTTTTCACATGGAAATGTGCCCAGGTATGGCTTAGGTATCAATGCAGGGGTTGATGGTTTTTATGCCATTAATAATAGTTTTACAGTAACCTCTGGTGAAATGGTCTCAGGACATGGAATTGGTAGAGGCACCATCTGGACCGATGCTAAAAATGTGTCCTTTGTTGAAAATTATTTTGCTCCTACATTGGCAGCTGGTTGGACATCAGGTACAGCATACGACCGGGGAATAATTATGGAAGCTAGCACAGGTATGGTTATAACTTGTAACTTTTTTAGTTTGGCCAATGGAAACGATGCAAAGTATTATATTATTTCTTATGGAAGTCCGGCTGGTTATGTTGTTAATAATGTGGCTAGTGGCAACACCTTTCAATTTCCGGGTGGAATAATAAGCGGAGATAACATTGGCAGCAATGCCTACTTTTCAGGAACAGCAGCCAATAGTACCAACCCAGCTGATGGTTGTTCCATCGTAAGTTTGCCAGTACAGTTTGGGGCGATTTCTGCCCAGGTATCTAATAACCTTTTGCAAATAAACTGGACAGCATTACAAGAAAAAAATTGTGATTATTATGAAATAGAAGCCTCCACAGATGGGATTACTTTTACCCCAATAGGCAAGGTAGAATCAAAAGCTGAAACAATAAATAGTAATCATTCCATGGATTATAGCTTTTCTACAGATCTTAGTCAATCCACCTTGTTGGGTTTCTCGATATTGGCTTTTGCAGGTTTGATTTTCTTGAAATTTAGACCTAGAAAATGGATGCAGGTATGCATAGTTGCTGCAATTTTAGTTTTGATTGGAATTGGATGTAAGAAACAGGTAGGGAATATTGATAGTAGTACCATTGACAAACTGCTGATTCGGATTGCACAGGTAGATAAGAATGGATCAAAAACCTATACTAAGGCCATCAATGTTAACACAAAATAATGAACCCCAGTGGAAATTGTGCATGATTGAATCGACCTTATTGTTGAGGGTACTCCATTAAAAAAAAGTGAAGCATTTAAAAATAAGTGCTTCACTTTTTTGCTTAATCTTAAGCGGTGTACATATAATTTTCTTCTTATTTCAACTCCTGAATCTTCACACTTCTGAAGAATACCGAATTTCCGTGATCCTGCAACAGGATATGGCCTTTGGGAGCCATTCCAAAATTGGGCCATTTGGCATATTTGCTCATGGAAACAAGATCCTTAAACTCTTTCGATCCCCTTGTGTAGGAAACTACTTTCCATCCGTTTAACCAATGTTCTACACGATTGTCAGGGAATACTTTAACAATCCCTCTGTTCCATTCTCCAATTTTTTTACGTGCTCTGGGATTTTTGTCAGAAGTGATTAAATCATATAAAGAAGCCAGCGTTCTGTTGCCATCTCTGCCCATTTTAGCATCTGGATGTTTTTCATTGTCCAATATCTGATATTCTAACCCAATAGCAGACCCTGCGTTGTTTTCACTTTCGGTTACAAAGTATTTTACTCCACTATTGGCTGCTTCGGTTAGTTTATATTCAAACTGCAACACAAAGGAACTATATTGTTTATCCGTTACAATATCACCACCATTGGTTGATTCCCCGCCATCCGAAGGTTGCACCTCCAGTATGCCATTGTTGATTACCCATCCTTTTTCGGGGAAAGTTTTTTTGTAAGCACCTCGCCACCCCTTGGTGGTTTTACCATCAAACAACAGGCTTACTCCATTCTTTTTTTCAGCTTGGGATAAATTATTGGGGATCGTATTGATTACAAAAACGCCCTGTAATGGTGCGGGTTTCAGCTTGGTGGTCTTGATACGAATATTGCGCCAGCTTATCTGTCTTCCCTCGTCTTTTTTGTTGCCAATAGAATGAACCTGCAAGGCTATAAATCCTTTTGCCGTAACATCATCAATCAAATGAGCCGCCGGAATTCCATTCACCCAGGTTCTAATGGAATTGCCGATACATTCAATTCTGGCCAGATTCCATTGACCTTGTTTAAAAGCTTTTTGTCCAGCTGGGTTAAGGTTAAGTTGATACAACCAGTCTCTTCTGGCTTCATCATAAATGCCACCCGTCCAGGCTCGTGGTGAAGGGTCTATTTCAAATTGATAGCCATGAACTCTTCCGTTCATATAATCTGGTTTGCTGAGGCTGCGAAATTGTATGCCAGAGTTCATAGTGCTGTCCACTCTGTATTCCAGCTCCAGCACAAAATCACCATAATCAACATCGGTGGCCAAAAAAGAGTTTGGCTCTCCAAATACAGTAGTGCCTACAATGGCACCATCCTTTACTTCGTACTTTGCCTTACCGTTCAGTTGTTTCCATCCGGTAAGATCTTTTCCGTTGAACAAATTTTTCCACTGTGCGTATGTTGTTGTTTGTAAAAAGGCAAAAACAACAAAGCCGATAAATAATTTTTTCATAATCTGCAATCTGATACTAATGTTAAATGGGATTGTTATTGAATTGAAAATTTCTCAAAACTATATTAAATATTTCATTCAAAAGGAATAAAAAGAAGGTAGAAAACATCCTTTTGGATTCTACGAATAAATAAAAATTTTTTGCAAGTGAAATTTATTGACCAGATGTTTAGCAATCATTACTTAAATTTAAACCTTTAATAAATAACGATTCATGAACAAACGTAGAGAATTTCTAAGAAATGCTGCACTCATCAGTGCTGGTACATTAATGACTTCTGATTTATTAGCCGCCATTAAAAAATCTGTTTCAGCGAACGACAAAATTGGGTTAGGTGTTATCGGTTGCAAAGGGCAGGGTTGGAGCAATTTGCAGGCTTTGATAAAAGTGCCCGAAGTGCAATGTGTGGCTTTATGCGATATTGATGAGCAGGTTTTGCAACATAGAAATGCAGAGCTGGAAAAGTTGAACATGAAACCAAAACTTTACGATGATTATAGAAAATTATTATCGGATAGGAATGTAGATATTGTGGTGGTAGGCACGCCGGATCACTGGCATTGTTTGCAGATGATAGATGCCTGTGCCGCAGGTAAAGATGTGTTCTGCGAAAAACCAGTAGCCAATTCCATATTCGAAGCTCAACTGATGAATAAGGCAGTAGATCGTTATGACAGGGTGGTACAAGTGGCTCAATGGCAACGTAGTCAGCAACATTTTCAGGATGCCATCGCCTATGTGCATTCTGGTAAATTGGGTAAAGTGTTTTCCACCAAAACCTGGATGTACCGTGGTGGAACAACTCCATTGCCTGTAGTACCTAATTCTCCTGTGCCTGCAGGGGTGAACTATGATATGTGGCTGGGACCGGCAAAGAAACGTCCATTCAATAAGAACAGATTTCACTATGAGTTTCGTTGGTTTTGGGACTATGCCGGAGGGTTGATGACAGACTGGGGTGTTCATTTGATTGATATGGTTTTATTGGGTATGAAAGCAGGCATCCCTAAGTCTGTGATGGCAACAGGAGGCAAATATTGTTTCCCGAATGATGCCCGAGAAACCCCCGATATACAAACAGCATTGTTTGATTTTGGAGATTTTCAGATGAGTTGGGAACACAATATGTCTTCCGGGGTGGGGCTGTACAGCATGACACATGGCATCGCTTTTATTGGAGAGAATGGCACTTTACTACTGAACAGAGGTGGTTGGGAAGTAAGGCCGGAGAAGAACAAACTAGAATCTGTAGCCTGGACCAAATCTGTGGATATTGGTCTGGATAATCATGCAGCTAATTTTATTGACGTAGTGAAATCACGAAAAAAAATAGATTTAAATTGTCCATTTGAGGCGGGTGCCAGGGTGGCTATTGTGAGCCATTTTGGGAATGTGGCACTTCGTACCGGTGAAAAAATTTATTGGAATGAAGCAAAAAATAAATTTAATGTAGACAGTGCCTCCAAGTTGATAAAACCTGTGTATAATAATGGATGGAAGTTGCCATTGGTGTAGCTTTGTGTCAAATATGAAAATCTATTTTGTTTTAGTATTGATATGGGGCATGGCTTCCTGCAGTAATCAAAAGGTTTCCAAAGCCAAGGTTACTGGTACTTCAAATTATGTTTTAACACTGGGGCAAAAACAAGAAATGGGCAAGCTGCGTGTTACTCTGAAGGAAGTGCAGGAAAACCGCTGTCCGGTCAATATGAATTGTCTGAGAATTGGGGAAGCGATTGCTGTGCTGAATGTAGTAGTGGATAATAAAACTGAAAGAAATATTCAGTTGTGTACCGGCAGCGATTGTCGCAGTAGGGCGTTGTACGAATCGTACAATTTTGTAACTGATGATCAAAAATATTTATTCAGGCTAGACAGTATCACGCCAGATCCAACCAAAACAGTGGTTCAGGCTGATAAGAAGGTTTATTTTTCGGTAAGCGAAATCAAATAGTATGCATGTGGATACAATTTTATTTGATGGAAGCTGCTATTTGTGCAATAGTGCAGTTCAGTTTGTAATCAAGAGGGATGCAAAAAAAGTATTCCATTTTGCATCGCTTCAATCCCCTGTGGGTAAACAATTACTCAAAAGTTATAGTCTTCCAGAAAATCTATTGGATAGCTTTGTTTATATTCAAAATCAAAGGGCATTTATTAAATCAGATGCCGCTTTGAAGGTGGTGGCCAGACTTGGTTATCCCACTAAAATACTAGTGGTTTTTATTATCATTCCAAAATTTTTAAGAGACTGGGTATATGATATCATCGCTCGCAATCGATACAAAATATGGGGACAGAAAAAAGAATGTATGATGCCGTCTTCGGAATTGGAAAAAAGAATATTGAAAGAAATAGAATGAATATCAAAGGTTGAGTCTAGAAGCAAAGCCTTTGGGATTGAGTGAGTCTGTGTGTCCTTGCCAAAAACTGTTTATTTCATACTGGTTATCCACCACACATTGCCAAATGGATCCTGCACACCACAACTTCTGCCATAATCCTGATCGGATAGGTCGTTGATTTCTGTGCATCCATTCTCGATGGCTATTTTGTAAGTAGCATCTGCATCATCCACATAAATAAACAGATTGGCATTAGCTACTCCAAAAAATGGGGTCACGTCTGCAAACATAATATTGCATCCGTTTATTTGTACCTCGGCATGTTCAATTGTTTTATTGTCATTATCTCTGTAGCCCTTATAAATTTCTTTGGCTCCAAATACGTTTTTTGTAAAATCAATAAACGCTTCTGCATTGTTTAAAATTAGGTAGGGCATGAGCGGTTGATGTCCATTTGCTATTTTCATTTGTAAGTATTTTTTGTTTCAAAATGACTTGCAAAGTACAACTCTTTTTGTAGGTAGGTTCAAAACCACAATGCGGGTATTTTAAAAGCAGATTGGATTATTGACCAAGATATTTCAGAACCAAAAAATCTATTTGAAACCACCAGGGCAGTGTCAGGGAAAGCATCCAGGTAAAAAGTAGAATAAGTTTTGCCATCATAGACATATCCATCAATAAAGTTCTTTGCAAAATGTTTTTCACTTCACCAGCAATTTGATCTTCTTTTGAACTGAAGGCATAGGGTGGGCCGGGGTTTTCATTTCTTAAGGTAGGAAAATGTCTTATTAAAACGGTTCTTATTTTCCAATAATTTTCATTGCTTAAATCAGGATAGTCTTTATTCAAATCAATGCCCAAGTCTTCAATTTCCTTTTCCGGTTTTGAATAATCCGATGTATTAAAATAGCGGTATAATACAAAAGCTGGCAGCAGTAACAAAAAATAATAATGACTCTTAATGGCTATCCAGCTCACCAGAACAGCCGAAAGAATAATGAAGGCAGTACTCCATTTTCCTTCTTCTCCTAAAAATACCCTGTTGAGTAACTGTCCTCCGTCCAAAGGATATATGGGTAGCAGGTTCATCAGGTTTCCCCAAATAAGTAGCTGTGCCACTAGCTGAACTGGTATGTCGCCCAAAGTCATTTCCGAATGAGAGAGGTGAAGTACAATGCCCAAAATGGCTCCAGGCAAAGGCCCTGCCAGATAGATGATGGCACTTTGTTTTTGACTTAGTTCCCGTTTGCTTCCTTTGGCAAAGGCACCAACAAAAGGAAGAAAGAAAATGGTGACATCGGTATATCGAAATAATTTCATGGCTACTAAGTGACCTGCTTCATGCAGCAGCATCACTCCAAAAATCACCAACAATAAATCTACACGACCCAGCAGCATTGCCCCTAGCAACAAATATATAACAAAACTGTACATGCTTTTTCTAATTGAATGTCGGCTATCATTTTGAGCTAAAATAAATTTTGGGGGATAAAAAACTGCATTTTCGATATCCTGGCCTGAGCGGGTAATCATTTATTGAAAATAGGGAAATAGTTTTTCAAATAAAGGTTCGGGCATTTTTGTTTTTTTCTTGGAAGCCGCATCCATGAAATACAAGGTAATATTGCCTGTGGCTAAAAGTTCCTCGTTTTCGTTAAATACTTCCTGATGAAAAACTATTTTGTGGTGAACCGGAAGTTCATTTAAAGTGGTTTTGATGGTGAGTAGATTATCATATAAGGCAGGACGAAGGTATCTGCATTGCAATTCTACCACGGGCATGATGATCCCCATTTTTTCCATATCGGAATAAGTGATTTTCATTTGCCGTATGGCCTCTGCCCGCCCTACTTCAAAGTATTGAAAATAATTGCTATGATACACCACACCCATCTGGTCAGTTTCGGCATAGCGTACCCTGAGTTTTGTTTCGGAGGAAAACATAGATTTAATTTTTTCCAATTTTTCTGTCCAGACTATACTTACCGGGTCCTGCTACAAACAGTGCAAAATAGGCTGCCAAATAAAGTGCTGCCATTTCACCTTCGCCAAAAAAATCTCCTCCATGCGCCACGAAAATTGCCACAAACATCGTTACCATAAGTGGTATAGTTGCTAACCTGGTAAATAAACCAAGTATCAACAATGCCGAGCAGCCAACCTCTGCAAAAATGGCCAAACTGAGGGAGGCAGTAGTGCCTATACCGAAAGGGTCAGCAAAGCCTTTGGCAGATATTGATTCAAAGGAACTTAGTTTTTTCCATCCATGGTTCAGAATCATATTCAAACCTGCAACGATCCTAATTACAAAAAGTGCAATACTGGCGGAACTTTCGCTAAACTTACTACTCATTAATTTCATGCGAGTTATTGTTTTAAATATTTACAAAAAAACCCAGAGGGTAAATGATTTTTTGAACTAAACCGATATAAAACTTAATCGAAAAAGATACTAATTGATCGAATCAAACAAACATAAAAAATTAAAAACAATTATTAAAGTATGCCCCAAACTTTTTCGATTTTATTGATTTAAGTTGTTTGGGGTTCAGTTGTTTTCTAAAAGTGTACCTGAAATTGCCACAATAAATTCACCTGATTTTTGTCTAAACAATAATGAAATCTGCAACAGAGAGCTAATCGTGTATAAACTGCTCTGGCTTTCTGATGGTTGCTCAAAAATGATACAAGTTATTATTTTAGGATATGGATGATGGTTGGCTTATGGATCAGTTTTGAAGGAATAAAAGCCGAATTGCTATATTCGCTGCTTATTTTCAAGAATTATGTTTACCGAACTTGTGAAATTTTTATACGAAGCTCAAATACTGCGATTGCCAGGAATTGGGATTTTTGAGTTGAAAGGGAATAGTGCCAATGTAGATCATACTACCGATTTCATTCAGCCGCGATCCTGGTCGGTTTCGTTTCGAGCTACTCAAGATGTTTTAGACCAGGGGCAAATGGATTCATTGTTGAACTGGCTTGCTATTTATAAAAAAGAATCACTAGAAGTAACGAAAAATAGTTTTACTGTTTTTGTAAAAGATTTGGAAAACAGACTGGCTTTAGGGGAAAAAATAGTTTGGGAGAATTTAGGCGTATTGACCCAGGAGAGTGGGGCCATCCATTTTTCACCAGAAAAACAAAATATTACTCCCTTTACAAATGTGGCAGCCAAAAAAGTGGTTAGAAAAAATACCAGTTATGCCTCACTGGTGGGAGATAAGGAGACTACAACTGGCGAAATGAGGGAATTACTATCCGCAAAACCAGAAAGTAATAATAATTTGTTTTTATGGATTTTGTTGGGGCTGTCCATTGTGGCCGCTTCATGGTTTTTTGTGCAAAATGGGTGCAACAATTCGGTACTAGGCAATCAACAAAAACTGGAGATAGAAAAGCCAACAGATACCTACAAGCTACAGTAAAAAAAAATTTTATTCTGCTATATGATCAATCAGTTTCTTTTCGCCCACAATCCATACCACATCGCCTTCCTGAAAGCGTAAAGTGGAATCTGGATTTAGAATCCGTTCGCCCTCACGTTCTATGCCAACAACCAAGCTATTGGCTTTTTCCTTGATACCGCTTTCTCTGATTGTTTTATTGATAAGAGGCGATTGGGTTTCGATGGTGTATTGCTCCAGTTTCATTTCCACCTCTCTGGAATTGCTGATTACTTTTTTATCCGGACGAAGAATGGCATTCATTTTTCGTTCCTGACCATCGGTGCAGATGATGAATAGTTTATCATGAGGGTAGATTTTATCTTCTCGGGCTGGTGGGATAATGGTGATAGCACCACGTTTTATCATGGCTATATTGATGCCAATTCTTTCCCTCCATTGCAGCTCTTCCAATGTTTTGCCTATGATATTTACTGTTTCCGGCGATACCTCAAAGGTAGTAAGGTGTGCATCCCAGGGAGCCAATTTTGTATTTCTTTTTGCGGCATCTTGTTCGGCTATTAATAGTTGTGCTGCTATTTCGCGGTTATTAAGGTTGCTGATAAATCGATCTTCAATTTTATCGTAGGTTTTCTTAATCCTTTTTCGAAAGACAAATAACAGTCCCACAATAATGCCGGTGGTATATAGAGCAATGTTTACCCAAAATATTTGCACCAAAAGAAAGCCGATAAAGGAAATTGCTAGTGCCACTTTTATCAGTCTCATAATCCAGATAGGGCCAATATATCTTCTCTCTGTATATATTCTTGCAAAACTTTCAGTTCTTTCATTCCTCACAATCAAACCATATATAAATGGGGAAATCGCCAAAAGCGTAAGTATGGCCGCCGTTATTCCTCCAAAACTAAAATTCACATTTTCTAAAAAGGGGATTAAGTATTTTGTACTAAAAGTGATAATGGCAACTATAATAACAGAGAACAACACACAGTTGATCAGAAACGATCTGAGTACTTTTCTCCAGTCGCTCACTCCTCTTAAAGCAGTAGCTTCTGCGCCATATCGGTTAAGTCTGGTTTCCCATTTTTCAGGTAATCGTTTCGCAATAATATGATAAAGCTTTGTACTGAACAGAGTAAGTGATGGGGAAATAAAAATGGTTAATGCAGATACGGTGATGATAATTGGATAAAGTTGTTCACTAACCACTTTGGATTTTATGCCCATATTGGCAATGATGTACGAGAACTCTCCAATCAGGGTTAGGCTCATGCCTGTTTGCAAAGCTGTTCTTAGGCTATTGCCGGAAATGAAGGCACCCAAACCAATCACGATACTTTTCCCAAAAATGACTGCGGCTGTGATTAGTAAAATCGGGAACCAGTAATCCTTAATAATATTCAGATCTATCAACATCCCTACCGACACAAAAAAGATGGCACCAAATAAATCACGCACGGGTACCACCAGGTGCTCAATCCTTTCAGCCTTGGTTGTTTCGGCCAAAATGGATCCCATAATAAAAGCTCCTAGTGCGGCAGAAAACCCAGCCTGAGCAGAAAGGTAGACCATCAGAAAACACATGGCAATCGCCACGATCAGCAGGATTTCATCGGTAAGCAGGGATTTGGCCTTTTTCAAAATAGACGGGATTAACAGAATGCCTCCCACAAACCAGACTATCAGAAAAAATACCAACTTTAAAATGGATATACCTAATTCGGCAGCATCAAAAGAATGGCTTGCAATGAAAGTACCTAGTATAACCAGCAATACCACTGCAATCAAATCCTCTACCACCAAAATGCCATACACCAACTGGGCAAAATTTCTGTGTTTCAGATTCAGGTCAGCAAAACTTTTTACAATGACGGAGGAGGATGAGATCGTGAGACAGGCTCCTAAAAACACTGAATCCATCATTGGCCAACCCAGCAGTTTTCCAATTCCAAATCCCAAAGCGGCCATACCTACTGCTTCAAATCCAGCTGCAGTAGCTGCCGAGCCTCCCATCTTTGCCAGCTTCTTGAAACTAAACTCCAATCCCAGACTGAATAGAAGAAAGATTACCCCAATTTCTCCCCATATTTGAACATCGGTTATTTCATAAATATTGGGGAACAAGTGAAAGTTGGGACTGATGATGATGCCAGCAACCAGATAACCCAAAATCAGTGGTAGTTGAAATCTTTTGAAGATGATGGTGATCACAGATGCTACTCCAAGAATCAATGCAAGATCGGTAATCAGGTTGGGTAAATGGCTCATACAATCAAAAGTAAGTATCAGTTGGGGATTCTGGAAAAAGATTAAAAATATTTATTGAGGTTTTTCTTGATAAATCTTTTTAATCAATCTGTTATGCAATAGGTATTCTGTCTTTGTTTTCTGAATTAGTCGGATTGAAAAACTGTAAAGCCAATGTGCAGGAAGGTTTGGAAAAAAGAAGCATTGTTAAGTTCAGGTAAGATAACAATCAAGTCAGTCATTCCCCTACATTTGTGATTCTTGAAAATAGTGACAGATAATACTGCTTCAACCAAGCCTCATTTTGAGTTGTTGGATGGACTTCGAGGTGTGGCCGCCATTATGATTGTGGTTTTTCATGTGATAGAGATTTTGGTGCCTGATGCTACCCAAAGTCCGGTGGCTCATGGGTTTTTGGCTGTGGACTTTTTCTTTTGTCTTTCTGGTTTTGTGTTTGGTTATGCCTATGATGCTTGTATAAATAAAATTTATCGCAAACCGTTTTTCATCAATCGACTCATTCATTTGCAGCCTTTAGTGATTCTGGGTATCACAATTGGTGTATTGGCTTTGTTGTTCGATCCATTTTTTCAAACTGCTGCCATTGATGAATTTGGCTAAGGGAATATTATGTTGGCCACAATAGCTTCTTTTCTGTGGTTGCCATGTCCCATTTTGGGTAGATATGGAAATGGGTTTCCTTTGAATGCTCCGGCCTGGTCCCTGTCAATGGAATATTTTATTAATGTGGTTTATGGCTTGGTTCTGGTCAGAGTAAACAAAAAATGGATATTAGTGCTTTTGAAAATAGCATTGGTTTGTTTAGGTTGGGTGAGTATGGGGCGTCTATTGTAGCCGGATCAATCGTGTTGGCTTTTGCCACCCAAAAATTGTTTGATGGACCGGTTCGTAAATGGTTGACAATGAAAGCTAAAACCAGAAAATAATAATTCTGAAACCCTAAATCACAATTTTCCCCTACTTTTGCCATCCGTTTTCAAAAAAAGCGGATATTACCCGAAGAGGTTCAAAAAGGATTCGCCCGGTGGTGAAACGCCTCAAAGGATTAACAATTAATATTTAATTTACCATGCCTAAGGTAAAAACAAATTCAAGCGCCAAAAAGCGTTTTAAAGTAACAGGAACTGGCCAAATTACCCATCAGAAAAGTTTCAAACGTCACATTCTTACAAAAAAATCCACTAAGCGCAAACGGAACATGCGTATTGATGCTACGGTTGCAAAACCAAATTTGGATTTCGTAAAACGTTTATTGAGGTTGAAATAATGATTTCAACATTTCAATTTTTTAACTTTTAAAATAATTAAGATATGCCACGTTCAGTAAATGCTGTTGCTTCTAAAGCTCGCAGAAAAAAAATATTAAAACAAGCCAAAGGTTATTACGGTAAACGTAAAAATGTATATACCGTTGCTAAAAACGTAGTTGAAAAAGGGATGACCTATATGTACGTAGGTCGTAAATTGAAAAAAAGAGAATATCGTGCTTTGTGGATTGCGCGTATCAACGCAGCAGTTCGTGAAGAAGGATTGAGCTACTCTATATTCATCAACAAACTGAAAGCGAAAGAAATTGAGCTGGATAGAAAAGTTTTGGCTGATTTAGCAATGAACAATCCCGAGGCTTTCAAAGCTTTAGTTGCTTCGGTTAAATAATATTGGAATTTTCAAAATAGTAGGGGTGATGCTTGTAAAAGTATCACCTCTTTTTAATTGTAAGATGAAAGGCGTTTAGCTGATTTTATTCCTCTACGCCGCAAGTTGTCATATTAGTTTCTCGATCTCTTCACAATACGTGTAATAAGACTTATGTGATCCTTCAGAATAGGAACTAATCGATATAAAGTGTCTTGGTTGAAATGTTATACTGATTTGTAATTATTTACAGTAGAGGTGTATAATTTTTTAGCCATGCATATTAGCTTATTTCATAATTTAGCAACCAAATTTATAAACCCCTAAGTGCCGGAGCAGCCGGTGATATGGCAAAATGAACAATTCATATTTGGGTCTGGTTGAACAGACCTTTAATTTCCCCCAGGAGGGGATTGATGTTAAAAACGGCAATCTGATTTTTAACGGAATTGATTATAAGGCACTGGCAAAAAAATATGGCACACCTCTAAAGGTGAGCTATCTGCCTAAGATTGGAGTGAATATTAACCGGGCAAAACAGTACTTTGCTAATGCAATAAAGAAGTATAAGTACGAAGGGAAATATTATTATACCTATTGTACCAAGAGTTCCCATTTTGCTTTTGTAGTTAGTGAGGCATTGAAGCACAATATCCATCTTGAAACATCTTCGGCCTATGATATTGATATCATCAATCAGCTGCATAAGCGCCGCAAAATCACCAAGGATATAAGTGTAGTTTGTAACGGATTTAAACAAAAAGCATATACTTCACGAATTGCCAAACTTATCAATAGCGGATTTAAGAATGTGATTGATGTGTTGGATAATAAGGAGGAATTGCAATTGCTAAAGCGAAGTGTGAAAAGCAAAGAGCCATTTAAAATTGGTATTCGGGTGGCAGCAGAAGAAGAGCCTACTTTTCCTTTTTATACCTCTCGTCTAGGAATCAGGGCCAAGGATGTGTTGGAGTTTTATGTGGATGAAATTGAGGGCAACGAGGATAAGTTTCAATTGAAAATGCTGCATATCTTTTTAAACAAAGGCATTAAGGACGATATTTATTACTGGAGTGAACTTCGTAAGAGTATTAACTTGTATTGTCAGTTGAAAAAGATTTGCCCGGAGTTAGATTCTCTGAATATAGGTGGCGGATTCCCAATAAAACATAGTCTGGCTTTTGAATATGATTATCAGTTTATGATTAATGAAATCATCAACAATATCAAATCGGCCTGTAAGAAAGCCAAAGTACCTGTCCCCAATATTTATACAGAGTTTGGCAGTTTTACAGTGGGAGAGAGCATGGCGCATATCTACAGTGTAATAGGAGAGAAGCATCAGAACGATCGGGAGACCTGGTATATGATTGATTCTTCCTTCATCACCACATTGCCAGATACCTGGGGAATAGGTGAGCGGTTTTTGATGTTGCCAATCAATAAATGGAATAATGAGTATCAGCGTGTGGTGCTAGGTGGTATCACCTGCGATGGGCATGATTACTACGATAGTGAAGAACACATTAATGAGGTATTTCTGCCGAAGATTAATAATGATAACAATGAAGGAGGACTTTTTCATCGGTTGGTAGAAAAAAAAGAAGAGGAACCCAAGGACGCTAAAAAGGAGGAGGAACCTTTGTATGTTGGTTTTTTTCATACAGGTGCTTATCAGGATCAGATTAGCGGATATGGTGGTATAAAGCATTGTCTGATACCTTCTCCCAAACATGTGATTATAGAATATGATAAGAATGGTAATCTGGAAGAGTGGGTGTATGCCAAGGAACAAACAGCTCAAAGTATGCTAAAAATACTGGGCTATCTGCGATAAGCGTCGGGGTATTTCACCTTGATTTTTTATGTGGGAGAAAATTATGGGGTTTGGAAAATGATAATATTATTTTCCAAACCCTTTTTATCTTATTGACCCCAAATTATAACTCCAGCCATTCTCCCACTCTTGGAAGGAGTAAAGATTTTCCAGCTTCAGCAAAATCAGCAATCGCTTTAAGGGGGTCAATTTTTATGAAATCAAAAGTATTATAATGCACCCCAATGATGGTGTTGCATTTGATGAAATCAGAAGCAATGATGGCATCTGCAGGGTCCATTGTATAGTTGCCTCCAATGGGCAGGATGGCAAAAGCTAAAGAAGTGAACTTGGGGATGAGCTGCATATCCATCGTAAGTGCTGTATCGCCCGAGTAGTAGAAATTGGTTTCATTAGAAGTGATTACAAAGCCCATTGGGTTTCCACCATAAGAACCATTGGGCAGAGACGAAGAGTGGATGGCATTTACCGCACGCACCATGCCAAATTCAAAGGGTACAGGTGCGCCATGATTAAGCTCATGCAGGTTGGTGATGCCCTGTTGGGCTAGCCAATTGCAAATTTCGGGGTTGGTAATCACTTTAGCTCCTGTGCGTTTGGCTATTTGTACGGCATCTTCCACATGATCAAAATGACCATGTGACAACAAAATGTAATCTGCTTCGATACTGTCCGCATCTATAAGGTTAGCCAGTGGATTGCTGGTGATGAAAGGATCAAATACGATGTGTTTGCCTCCCAGGATTACAGAAAACCCCGATTGGCCTAAATATCTAAATTCCATTGTTTTTTTGGTAAAAATATACTGTTGACGATTAAAAATAAAATGTAAAAACCGGTAACAGGAAAAAACAGAAGTAGTTGAATTTTCAAAAATATAAGCAAATCAAATTTGGATATACTTATCAGTTATCTTCCTCTTTAATAACCACCACCTTATACCTCTACTTAATAATTGCTTTTACAATTTCAGATGTTCTTGAGTTGCCGTCTTTGTCCACCTGCACTATTCTTACAAAGACTTTTGAAGGTATGGCATGGTCGAAAGAAGTATCGTTTTTTGAACAGGCAAAAAACGCCAAACTTGAAATTGCAACTATGAAGAGGCTGTTGAATAATGATTTCTTTTTCCTTATTGAAAAAAGGCCAATTCCTAAAAATGCAATAGCCAAACTCCCTCCCAATGCCTGAGAGATAGGCCCGGAAATTGATAGGCTGCGTGTATACAGTATAGTGTTTTCGGAATTACCTCCCAGGGCTTTGCTAGATATTTTATCGGCTGTAAAAAATTTGCTACCATCCGCCGACACTTCAATATTGAAATGATCATTGTTGGTTTCTGACAGGGTGCTCCATTGTACCTTCAAAATATTGTTTTCGATGATTGATTGAATTTGTCCAAATATTACCGGTAAGGTACCATTGCAGGCTTCGCTTTTGAGTCCTACTGTAGCGGAACCTTTATTTTCACCCATAGGAATACCACCAATGACGTTCAAATAAATAGTGCTGGATAATGTAAGGGAATTGTTACTATCAAAATTGCCATTTACCTGAATATACCCACTGCCCGAAATAGGGTTAGGTCCGCTTGAGTTTGTAAAATGTTGTGTAATGATTTGACCCGGGCAGGTCATAGTGTTTGGGGCATTGTGAAATGTAACTGTTCCGGAAGAAGTTATAATTCCTTCAACAGTATTATTAGGATTGCTGAAATCTACATTTATTGCATTAAAAATGCCGCCTGCCAGCAAATGAAAATAACCATTAAAGGTTGCACTGCCTGTTAGCTGAACTTTGCCAGCCACCATAAAAGGTTTTGAAGGAGAGCCTTGTACAGCCAGACTGGCAGCGTTCAATTCTCCACCCGATTCTACAATAATGGAAGGACCATAAGCTGAAAAGGTGGTGGTGACATTTACTTTTCCACCGGATTTAATGGTGAGTGATCCGCCCATTTCAAGCGTACTGCCAGAGTTGAGTGTGCCATAGACTATATAATCATCTGCTGCCCATCCTGAGACATTTAAAACATCCCCGGAGTTTACTGTGATCAACGCAGCCTTGGACGCATTGGTGGTGAATATGAATACTGCAATTAAAAAGTAGGTAAGTTTTTTCATAATTTTTTTTACTAGGGAATAATTAGGGTTTTTAATATCGGTCTTACTAAAAGAATATGACAAAAAGATGGTTTTGCTTTTTGATCTGTTCGATTAAGAAGGTCGAAATAAAATTGGGTCTAAAGATAAATAAACTACTGGTGTAAAACCCGTTGAAAAATATTTTCGGCCAAATCTTATTTGTGGTGCTATCGTTTTTTATGTAGAAGATTTTCTTTGATCTGCAGGAACATTTGGTCAGTAGAAAAAACCGATATACTGCTTGCAGATCGTTCTGTTTGGAACGATTGATGCTGCCTTTGAATTTGAATGTGATGAGCATTAGATATTTGAAGAATTGGTAATACGCCAAACGTGGCTATAGGAATGCTCTTGCTAAAACAGATTTCTCTACCACCCACAAGTTGTTCATCCAGAACAAAGCTGGATTGGCCAATATCACTTCAAAGTAAGAATTGGTTCATTCTTCGCCATCTTTTATAACTTCTGGCAAATATTTTAAGCACATCTATGACAGACTCTTTTGATCAATAACGAAGCTGGCGTTTTAATGGGACGCCTGTATAAAACCATCCCTGAAAGATGCATCCAAAACAAAAAAATCCTCCTTTTATAAAAAAAGTCCTGACCACCTATCGTAGTCAGGACTTTGTTCAAGTTGTTTTCGGCATTTGCAATATTCGCTACACTATTAGATCCTTTGGGATGTAATCATGCTAAAATATTACCCCATCTTTATTTTGTAAAAGATGTGACATTTATTGTCCATACAACCGCAGTACCATTTGCTGCAGTTACTTTATACTTCAGCGTTTTTGTCATGTCCGAAACATTGCCTGGATTGGGTGTTCCTTCCACTCCTTCCATACTGGCAGCTGTAGAAACATCAAAATAGGGAATAATATTACTTTGTGTAATCGCATTTTTGACAGCAGCTGTAAAGCTGCCACTTGCTGCGGGTATTGCAATGGTAATATTTGCCGTCTTGTTGACTTTATCAATTGTTTGATTCACCGTTAACCGTTTGTATTCTACCACAGGTTGCCCATTATACTGGGTAGTACCATTATAACGATACTCAACATATACATTATTGATATCATTCTGATTCCAGTTAGGGAAAGTATCTAACCCCTTTTTTAAGCAAGAAGTAAATATAGTGGCGAGGCTAAGTATCACTATAATGCTTTTAGCGAATTGTTTCATTTTGAAATAATTTTAGTTACACATTCAATTAAAATATTGTAGTTACCATCCCGGGTTCTGAGGCCCAAAATTTGAGTTATTATCTATCTGTCCTTGAGGTATAGGGAACAAGTAACGTCGTTGTTCATTAAAGACTCTGATATTATTAGATCCGTAAAATGGTCCTTGTACCACCGAGAACGATTTTCTGTTTTTAGCAATATCCATCACCAAAGGTACTTGTGTTAATTCTGGAATAATACCACCGGAGGATAGGCCACCATTGGCATCTCCGCCATAACGACCCCAACGCAATAAACTAAAATAGTAATCATCTTCCAACACCAGTTCCACTCTCCGTTCGCGTTTATAATCTTTCCATGCTTCAGCCAAGGTAGTAGCTGTAGAAGGTGGTAGCTTGCCATGAATTACTCTGGTCTTATTCATATTTAAAAGTGCATTTACTAAATCGCCCTTCAACAAATACGCCTCTGCAAGGTTCAGATATACTCTTCCCAGTCTCATACTCACAAAATGATAATCGGTTGGTACGCCATAATAGACTCTTGGTTGTATATTATTGTAAATACCCTTTCTCCAATACATATTACTAAGACTTGTGTACCATGCAAAACCACTAATTTTCATCCAACGAGTAGCATTGCCTTTAATACAGGTTGTCAAAAATTCTCCAAAGAGTTTGGCAGAGTCTGTTACAAAAGTTTGCGCATACCGGGCATCACGATTTTCATTTGAAAGGCTTAGTGTAGTTTCATGACTACCGGGATTGATTACACCAACTTTTACATACGTTTCATTATTCTGTTTCATTAAATCTGCAGTTGGAGTAGTAGATTCTGATACGGCATTTAAGTATTGCGATGTTTTGTCCCATGCCACTGCCTTAGTTGGATCTGCTTTATCTATTACTAAATAATCTTGAGCCAGATTGTAGGTAGGAGCATGTTCTATCCATGCTTCAAAAACTCTGAACGTAGTACTCAACAAAGGGCTGCCACCATAATTATTGATTTGGTCGTTGCTGAAGTTGGCCACCATATTTTGCATTGGAGTACTCTCACTATTCGTATTTAGTGCTTTGCGATAAACAGCGTATATGATCTCTGAGGAACCTGGGTTCACTTCATTAAACATGCCACCATAGTTCTGATCCATAGTGTACCCACCTTCATTTATCACCAGATTGGCATTTGCAATGGCTTTATCTATCAATGGATCATTAGCTGCAATAGCTGGAGCAGCAGGATAATTTTTATAAGCTGCAGCTTGTAAACATATTTGAGACAAATAGGCAGCTGCTACATATTTGTTTACTCGCCCAGGTATCTTTGTTGTTCCTAAACCGGCTACTGCATCCTCAAGATCTTTGATAATGTAGTTGTAAGATTCAGTCGGATTTTTAGTAGAAGCTAATTTCAGAGAATCCTCGGGTTTTAGTACTTTGTCAATCCAACAAATACGCCCCACATTTCTAGCTACCTGATAATACGCCATCCCTCTAAGGAACTTGCCCTCAGCAATAAGTACTTTCTTATCGTCCTCTGCAATTCCTGGAGAGGTTCCCACTTTTTCAATAATCTGATTACATCTTCTGATGGTTCCAAAATTGCTGAACCCGCCAATATTACTGTTTCTATCGGTTGTTTCGGTGAAGATGGATCCGAATGCATTGTAAGTGCCATCCATTGACAAAAGGTTGGTAGTTCTACCATCCGTATTGGGTCCAAAATTGAAATTATTCATGATGCCGTAAGTGGCATAGATGAATGTTTCCGCATTTGCTTTGTTGCCCCACACCACATCCTCGCTGATTTTATCGTATGGTTGTGTTTCCAACACCTTTTGACAAGAGATTAAGGTCAGCATCATACTGACAGTGTATATTGTAAATTGTATATAATTTCTTTTCATAATTTGCTATTAAATATTAACATTTAAAATCCAACATTCACTCCCAAAGACAACGTACGTTGAATGGGATAACCGTAGTTGTTAGCATCTGATTCCGGATCAATATAATATTTCATGCTTTTGGCACTTGTCCATAAGTTAGTGCCCGACACAAACAACCTAAATTGTTTAAATGTTGAAATGTTTTTCAACAGCGAGTACTTCAAATCATACCCTACCTGCAAAAACTTTAAGCGCAAGTAACCAGAACGTAGTAGCCAGAAGTCGCTGGAAACAAAATTATTGCTCCCATTTACACCAGGTGCGCTTACCGCTCTTGGATATATTGCATCTGTATTTTGTGGAGTCCAATAATCTTTCTGGAAGTCATAAACCATTCTGGTTTGAGCAGATCCGCCCTGAACCACATCTCCTAAATAGCGATCTCTTTTGCCAGATCCCATCAGTGTGGTGGTTAAATATGCGCCTTTATATCCAAGATCCAAAGAGAACCCAAAATTGATCCGGGGGAAAGTAGCATTTCCGATTCTTCTAAAATCTGATCCATCAATTTTGCCATCGCCGTTCGAATCCGAATACATTAAATCTCCGCCAACCATATTGGTAGATCCAATGCGACGAGGACCGTCTAGCAATTGCTCGTTAGAAGTATAAAATCCAGAATTGACATATCCTGTTCCATAAAATGCTCCTGAAACGCCAGATGTTCTTGTATAAGGATTTTTAAGCGTTGCAGAATCCTCATTGGCATTTTCCCAAAGACTATTAAAATAGGTAAATGTTGTCCCTAATTTATAGGTAAAATCACGACCAATTTTGTCATTCCAGTTAAGAGCAAATTCAGTTCCTTCTCTTCTAAAAGCCTTGGTAGCGATGTTTACAGGAGGCAAATTAATGCCCAATGTAGCAGTGTACTTGGACTGATCACTTCCGGTATATCCAGTTGTACGCATGTAGAAATAGTCCCAGGATCCGGTAAGTCTGTTGCCCATGCTGGCAAAATCAATCCCAATATTTCTAGACTTTACACTATACCAGGTAAAATTGGTACTAGGCAATGATCCCGGCTCGCTGGTTCCTTGTACTAACTGGCCATTAATAACCCAAGCATTTGCATTAATGTTATAACCAGGAATGTAAGCAAACCGACCAAAATCAGCATTCCCAATCCCTACAGTACCATAGGAAGCTCTTAATTTTAGTAAATTCAAAATATTTCGATCTTTTAGGCTGCTCATAAACGCCTCTTCGGAAATGATATATGAAGCAGAAACGGATGGGAAAAATCCCCAACGATTATTAGAAGGATAAAAATCATTTCCATCATATCTACCGCTAAAATCAATGAAGTATCGGTTTAGATAGTTGTAAGACAACCGACCAATATAACCTGCTCTTGCGCTCTCTGCTTCACCACCATTTGCCAGCTGATCAACAGTTGGGCCGGCTACAAACTGATCGAACATGATTTGGTAACGCTGCCTTGCTGCCGAAATACTACTCGTCTTAGATTTATTCTGTTCATACACTCCGGTAAAGTCAATACCATGGTTGCCAAAAGTATTGCTGTAGGTAACAAACCATTGAAGGTTCATCTCGCTTCCTTCTCCTCTGGTCTCACCCAATGTAGGAGGATTTCCGGGAATAGCCACTTTACTATTATTTGCATAAGAAGGTGCAGTTACATTCCAGGATTTGTTTCTTGAGGCCCAATAATTATAATTACCATTAAACTTAAAATGAAGCCCTTTTAAAAAAGGTGCTGCATAATCTACATTCATCAAAGCATTATTCACCCTGCCTAACCCCCGGTAGTATCCAGACAAAGGAGATAGTTCTATGGCAGGGTTATCGGTTGTGTTAGCAGATGGCAACCCGTAGTTGTTATACGCAAGGGCTGTAGGTGCTTTATCCTGAATATGTGAAAAAATTTGAGAAAAATTACTTGCAGTAGAAGAATTAGGAACACTATTCGTTTCTATGAAGCCATCTAATCCGGTAGTTACTTTCAAGTGAAGATCATCAAAACTACTTGTGGTATTCATACGATAAGTAAGCCTGCGATTGTAGTTGTTGTCCGTTTTTAGAATAGAATTTTGATCATAATAAGACATTGAAGAATATAATGTCAACAGCTTTGTGCCTGTAGTCAAAGAAAAGTCATGTCGCTTTTCAGGCCCCCAGGTCTTAAGTGCCAGTTTTTGCCAATCGGTATTAGGATACACAAATGGCTTGCTCTGGTCTTTATAATATTGTAAAATAGAATCTGGAGTAGGTTGGGTCAATCCCTCTGCCACAAAAACATCATTGATGGCTTTTAGCTTATCAAAGGAGCCCATTTTTTCAGGAAACAAACTAGGTTGGGACCATATTTGGTTGTACGAATAGTTAAGCAATGGTTTGCCTATTGTTCCCTTTTTTGTATTGATTATGATAGCACCATTGGCTCCGGTGGAACCATATACGGCAGTAGCAGCCGCATCCTTCATGAAGGACATATCTGCGATATCGTTAGGATTGATATTTTCATAATCGTTTTGCGAACGGATCACTCCATCAATTACAAATAATGGCGTTCCTCCTCCTCTGATAGAAATCTGAGACTTAGCTCCTGGCGCACCTGAAGATGCTGTAACAATGACACCATTTACTCTTCCTCCCAAACCATCGGAAATGGATTGTGCCGGAATGGATGCAACTTTGGCTACATCCACCGTGGAAATAGCACTGGTAGTCTTTTTGCGAGTGGTAGTACCATAACCTACTACTACGACTTCGTCCATCTGACCCACCTGACGGATCAGCACTATTTGAATGGGTTCTTCGCCCACTTTTATTTCCTGACTTATGTAACCAACGGCAGTGATGACCAGCATATCTCCAACATTGGCATTCAGACTAAAACTACCATCATCTTTTGTAATTGTACCAGCCGTAGCACCTTTTACACTAATAGAAGCACCTGGTACCGGCTCTCCTTTATCATTCTTGATAATACCGGTAATGGGCTTGGCCAATGCCGCCGAAATATTATTGGTGCCCGATTCACTTAGCACCACTTTGTTTTTGTTTAAGATCTTCCAACTAAGTGGCGAGCCTTCAAACACTTTTTTCATCACATCATTTAGAGAAGCATTTACAGCTCTAAGCGAAACAATTCTTTCATCAGACAATATATCATTGCTATAGTAGAATCGGTAAGGGGACTGCTTTTCAATTTCCTTTAATAAACTTTTAATCGAAATATTCGTTTCGTTCAAATTCAGGACAGACTGTCCATAATTCACTGCCGAAACCTGTAATGCAAGCAGTAGGAAAATTGTAGAAATTTTCATAATAAGAATCGTTTGCCTAATACTTTTGTAGCCAGCGCGGCAAGTACTAGGCAGGTCATTTTTTTTCATAACTTTGTATTTGGTTTTAATAAATAAATGCACATTAAACTGACCGAGTTCCATCGAAATTTTAATGTGTGAATAACCTGAAGAGAGTGTTGGCGCACTCTCTTTTTTTTAGAGTTTTTTTTATGAGTCGTTGTAAGCAAGCATAGATTTTATTTTTTTTTTCAAATATGGTTTCTATCTCTATTCAATGATGAGTTCATTTTTAGATATGGTATAATTAAACTTTTTTGACAATTGAAGAATCTGTAGTATTTCGCGTAAATCGATCTTTTCAAAATCACCTGTGTATCTATACCCCTTTGTCTGATCATTCTTGAATCTAATCTCAATATTGTACTGCCGTTCTAATTCTCTTGCAATTTCAACTAATGGCTTGTTGACAAAAACTAAATGGTTATTCACCCAAGAAGTTTCTACCACTTTTTTATCCATCAGGGAGACTGGCGCTATGGTGACACTTAAGTCTTTCAGGTTTGGCGAACCAATAGTTGTTCTTCCCTGAGGTGCGGATACCTTTTCTTTATCCTGAGACAAAAGAGTTAGCTTTTCAGAAGGATTCAAAACGATCTTTTTATCGGCAAGGCCATGAAGTGTTACTTCTACTTTTCCCCTGATAAGAGATGTCTCAAAAACATTATCATTAGGATAATTTCTAACATTGAAAGCTGTTCCCAGTACTTTCACATCGGCCTTTCCGGTATGAATGATAAAAGGCCGGTCGGCATCGTGTTTTACATCAAAAAAGGCTTCTCCTACGAGGGTGATTTCCCTAGTTTCATTTCCAAAAGACTTGTCATAGGTGATTTTAGTATCTGCATTTAATGTAACTACTGTGCCATCTGTAAGCGTTACTTTGGACTTGGACCCTTTGCCCGTTACCATTTCTTTACTACTAAACTTTTGGTCTGAAAATGCTGTTTTCTGATATACGATTCCCAACACCATTCCAACAAATACGGCCGCTGCAATGCTCATCCAAACATACTTTCGCCGTGTAGCAATCTTCGGCTTCGAGGTCTCTGTGGTTGTACCTTGCTCCTCACACATGTCCAATTGCAACTTCTTTGTGTAATGAACGGCAAAAGCCTGGGCGGTTAAATCATCATTATTATGGTTTAATGTAGCTCCTTCTGTCAGTTGATCATATAGAAATTGATATGCTGGGTGCTCTGTCAATAGATCTTGTAACCTTACCAGATCTTTATCAGTTGCATCGCCGGATAGTTTAAGACTTATAAGTCTATATATTTCATTTTCTATTTTGTGACCTTTATCCATATACCATTTACAGCCAAAATCAGCACAGATTTGACCTGTATTAATAATATAGACTAAAAAAAATAAAGTTGCCGTGAAGAGAAAACTACTTTTTTTTCAATTCTAGATAAGTGTCTAGAGAAAGTCGGATGCGTTTAAGGGCAATGCGCATATGTGTTTCTATTGTGTTTTGAGAAATGCCAACAATTTGGGTTACTTCTTTGTAGGAAAATCCTTCCTCTCTGATTAGTCGGAAAACTGTCTGGCATTGCGTGGGTAATGAAGCTACAGATTTTTCCAGAAGCATGGATGCCTCTGAAAGCATAGTAGGCGATTCAGAATCATATCCGCCACCTAAGGTTTCTTCCACAGTGGTAATTGGTGTTGTACTTGGCTTGTTCTTGGTTAAATAGGTTAATGCGCTATTCTTGATGGCTCTAAAAAGATAAATATTAATATTTTCTATATCTGCCAGTTTGTTGCCCATCAGCCACAATTTCAAAATCATGTCCGCGGTCAATTCCTCTGAGGACTCAGCATTTTGAATTAGCTGGTTGCAGAATTTGAACAAGCGTGGGTAAAAATGATAGAATATTTTTTTATAAGCCAACTCGTCCCTATTATATGCTATCTGTTGTTGTAATAAAAGTATGTTTAGAGCTTCCTTCATGCATTATCAGTTTGTCACATCTTAGAGAATCTAAAAGTAAGTGTTAAATTTTTATTATTGAAAAAAAGGCTAATTCTTTTTTTGAGGTGCTATGCGAAGTAACCAGCCACCCTGTATAGAA
>DAORWU010000022.1:0-67633 GCA_035434405.1 Niabella sp.
AATGTCCATTAGAACACATCGTCTAAAAAATAGCATCATTTTTGTCCATTACTCCCATTTTTAAAATACAAAACAAAAAAAGTCAAATGAAGAAGTATTTATTAATCGCGGTTACCGTTTTTAGTCTTTCGGCATTTACCATCAATAGTGCATGGAAAAACGATCCAGCCCATTCACAATTAGGGTTTACCGTATCTCACTTAGGAATAAATGATATATCAGGGTTTTTTAAGGATTTTACTGTTTCAGTAAATTCTTCAAAAGCTGATTTTAGTGATGCAGTATTTACACTTTCTGGAAAAACAGCTTCTATTGACACCAGAGTGGAAGCAAGAGATAATCATTTAAAGAGTGCTGATTTTTTTGATGTTGAAAAGTTCCCAGAGCTTTCTTTCAAAAGCACATCGATTAAGAAGGCTGGAAAGGGCTATAAATTAAATGGTAATCTTACATTACATGGTATCACAAAACCAGTAATGATGAACCTGATTTATAAGGGAAAAACAATTAATCCCATGAGTAAAAAGGAAACAGTTGCTTTTCAAATTTCAGGCAGTGTAAAACGTTCAGATTTTGAAATAGGAGCAAAATTTCCAGATGCAATGGTAAGCGAAATTGTGCGCATTAAGGCAGATGGAGAGTTTGTAAAATAGGAAGGAATCGAAAAGAGTTTCTGTTTACAAAATTCAAAGGAATAGCAGGTATGAATAGTATTTCATCTTTTAAAAAATTTACAGAAGGGTTAAGAAATCAGGAAAAACCAATGCCTGTTTTATTTATCGGTCATGGGTCTCCTATGAATGGAATTGAAGACAATGAATTTTCTCAAAGATGGGCTTCAATAGCCAAAGAAATACCCACACCTACTGCTGTTTTGGTTGTCTCTGCACATTGGTTTACGAAAGGTACACGCATTACAGCAATGGATTTCCCCAAAACGATTCATGACTTTGGAGGATTTCCACAAGAACTTTTCGATGTGCAATATCCGGCACCCGGAAACCCTGATCTGGCAAGGGAAGCCGCCGATCTGCTGCACGCTGCAAATGTGGTGTTAGATCATGATTGGGGACTGGATCATGGGGCTTGGGCAGTGGCGAAGAATATGTATCCGAATGCAAATATTCCAGTTTTGCAACTCAGCATAGACTATACACAACCTCCTCAGTACCACTATGAACTTGGGCGGGAATTATATGCACTTCGGAAAAAAGGGGTGCTTATTTTAGGCAGCGGGAATATGGTTCATAATTTAAGAATGGTGGCCTGGGATAAATTGAATGATGCTAATTATGGATACGACTGGGCCATTCAAATGAATAATACTTTTAAGAACCTAATTACATCCGGTGATTTTAAGTCTTTGATCCAGTATGAATCTTTAGGAAGGGAAGCAAGATTGGCAATACCCACCCCCGAACACTATCTGCCATTGTTATACACCCTAGGTATAAAAGATAGCAGAGACCAGATTTCATTTTTCAATGATAAAGCAGTGGCTGGATCATTAACGATGACCTCTGTTTTGTTTAGCAATTAAGTCACAATCACGATAGTTTAAAAGTGACGGCAATGGAAGCCGTCATTTTTTTTCTAGTAACTCTACATAAGAGCCAGGGAGGATTGTATTATTTGGGTAATAAGATCGTTACCAGGAAGCCTATGTTTGGAAAACGATCCTTCTGATTTATGAATTGTAGTAAAAAGGGGTTCATAAAAAAAACCACCCGGCAACAGGTGGCTTCAAAAATGGGTTTTGCATTCTACGCATCATAAGTGGTAGATGCAGTATCGCCACCACGTCCAGTCCAGTTGGTATGGAAGAACTGTCCGCGAGGCTGATCCAGTCTTTCGTATGTATGGGCACCGAAATAATCACGTTGCGCTTGCAGAAGGTTGGCAGGTAAGCGCTCTGTGCGATACCCATCGTAATAATTGATGGCCGCACTAAGGCATGGCACCGGAATACCATTCATCATAGAAGTGGCTGTTACATTTCTTAATCCTTGTTGACAAGCCTGAATTTTTTCTGCAAAATATGGATCCAATAACAGGTTGGTCAGGTCTGCATTTTTATCAAAAGCTTCTTTGATATTACTCAAAAAGCGGGAACGAATAATGCAACCACCTCGCCACATCAACGCAATATTTCCATAGTTTAATTCCCAGCCAAATTCTTTGGCGGCAGCTTTCATCATCTGATAGCCTTGTGCATAAGAAATAACTTTTGCAGAATATAAAGCATCACGAAGTTGTTGTAGGAATTCTTTTTTGTCGCCATTGAAAAAAGTCTGCGGCCCTGCCATAAGCACTTTGGATGCTGCAACCCTTTCATCTTTAATAGCGGATAAGCATCTGGAAAATACAGATTCTGTAATCAGTGTGAGTGGAATACCCAACTCCAATGCTACAGTTCCAGTCCATTTCCCGGTTCCTTTTTGTCCGGCAGTATCCAGAATTTTTTCAATGAGTGGACTGCCATCGGCATCTTTGTAGGCAAGGATATCACGTGTGATTTCAATCAGATAACTGTCCAATTCGCCTTCGTTCCATTCTTTAAATACTTCATGCATTTCATCGGCGTTCATTTTCAATACATCCTTCATGATTTGGTACACTTCACAAATCAACTGCATATCTCCATACTCAATACCGTTATGTACCATTTTCACAAAATGGCCGGCACCGCCATCGCCCACCCAATCGCAACATGGAGAACCATCGGCTACTTTTGCAGCGATCCCCTGAAAAATGGGTTTCACTTCAGGCCATGTATTTTTGCTACCACCAGGCATGATGGATGGACCCAGCAAAGCGCCTTCTTCTCCTCCGGAAACGCCAGTGCCGATATAACGTAGTCCTTTGCTTTCTACATATTTCACCCTGCGTTCTGTATCTGGAAAGTGGGAGTTTCCTCCGTCTATGATAATATCTCCCTGATCCAAATGCGGAATCAGCAACTCAATAAAATCATCAACAGGCTTTCCTGCTTTTACCATCAACATTACTTTTCTGGGTGATTTTAAGGAAGCTGTCAATTCCTCAATAGAATGTGCGCCCAAAATATTTTTTCCTTTTGCCCGCCCATTCACAAAGTTTTCCACTTTATCAACAGTACGGTTATAAGCGGTAACACGAAAACCCTTGCTTTCAATGTTTAAGATTAAATTCTCACCCATCACTGCAAGACCCACAACGCCAATGTCTGATAATTCGTTCATGATTTTTAGAGATTATTTGATTTTAGTTAAAAGAGGCTCAAACTTACAAGAAATTTTTCAACCAACCAGCCCAACAAAATGCTCGAATTCTTGCTGATTTTGAAAATATCGTCACGGACTCCTAAAAGAAATTAAAACTTGTTCCGAAAGAAGACATCATTTCAGAAGGGTTTACTTTTCTTCCACACCCATACCAAACAGGGCAAAGTCATATTTTACCGGATCTTGGGGGTCGAGCATTTTTAGGTTTTCTGTGAGCTCTGTGGCTGCAAGCCAGTCATTTTGAGGTCGATGAAGCAAACCCAAATGTCGGGCAGTTCTGGACACATGGATGTCTAAAGGACAAACAAGTTGCGAAGGATGAATGCTTTTCCACAAACCAAAATCGACGCCTTTTTCATTGTCTCGTACCATCCAGCGTAGGAACATATTCAGTTTTTTACAAGCTGATTTTTTTGCCGGACTGGATATATGCTTTCGGGTTCGTTCGGGATAATCTGCAAAATACTTTTCATCAAAGAATCCGTTATGGAACCCAATTAAAGCCGACTCGATATTTTTATCTCCTAGGTGAAGATGCCGACTGAATGCGGTTTCCAGCGATTCTTCTCCCAAATATCGATAATGAAATTGGAGAAAGTTCAGAAAATGAAACAAGTCGGTTGCATTAAAGGTTCGATGTACAAAGTCCACCAGAGGAATAAGGTCTTCTTCTTCAAATGTCATGATAAAATCAAAGGGAGCATTATCCATTAACATCATCAAAAAGTTGCAGGAGGAAACGATGCTTTTTCTGTTACCCCATGCTAAAGTGGCGGCAAAGAGCCCGGCTATTTCAATATCTTGTTTTTTCGTAAATCTGTGTGGGATAGAAATAGGATCATTGGGTACAAATCCTGGCTGTTCGAACTGAACTGCTTTTTCATTCAGGAGGGTGATAAGTTTTTTATCCATGCTCTTTCATTAGTGAATCAAATCCTTCATCCTTTACAAAGGCGTATGCTTTTTTATTTATGTTGAAATATCTGATCCAGCCTTTGGCCACCAAACCATTCAGATCTGTTCTGGCTGTTTCTTTCGATACTCCATACACAGAACGAACCTCCCTAATGGAAACTAGTTTTTGAGGATCATCTTTTATCCATTTCAGAATGGCGGTTTGTCTTTCATTATAGCCAGGAATATTTGTCTTCACCGTTTCCGAAGATTCCCTCGAAATTCTTTTTACAAAATCGTGCAATGACTTATAGGCTATTTGTATCGACTGTATATAAAACTGAATAAAGTACCCAATATTTTGATTATCGGTTTGTGAAATCGTAATGGCTTTGTGGTATTGTGATTTGATTTTTGAAATGATATTGGAAATTGAAAAAAACTCAGCTACCCAATAATCTTTTTTCAACAAATACATAAAGGCTAAAATTCTGGCTATTCTTCCGTTGCCATCCTTAAACGGGCGAATAAATACAATGAGATAATGAATTATTGCCGCTTTTACCAACGGATGTATAAAGAACGGTTCTTTATCATTATTATATAAATTAAAGACAAAGGACATCAGGGACGATGCTTTTTCTATTGGCAAGATTTTATATCCACTACTCAGATCCAGGGAAGAAATATCCACTTTGTTGTTGGTGCGATAGTGACCAATACCCTTTAGTTTGATGGTGTCCTTGGTCAATGTCTGGTGTAACTGCAAAAAAAGCGTTTCATTCATTTCCTCCTCTTTTTTAGCTAAGGCATTTTGCAGAGTACGATAGATATTGACACAGATTTGTTCGTCAGTATTTTGTGGAGGTCGTTTTTTCAACAACATTTCCTTAGCTGCTTTTTTTGAAACGTTGATGCCTGCAAGTTGTGCCGAGGAGATGCTCTCGTCGAGCAAAGCTGTAGTACGATGTCGGTGTACATGCTTACTGATGGTAAGCGCCTGCATTTTTCTACCTCCGGCTATGCTAATATCCAATTGATGAAGTTGTGCTTCCAGACTATTGCTCTGCCACCATTTCATCTGAATATTGTGAAAATGCAATTCCCTTGTGTAGCCTTGTTCGCGTTCATTAGTGGCCATTTCCCAAACATCTTTTTGTGAAAGACCGTCTGGCCATTGCATATCTTTAAATTTTTCCCAATGAACATAATTGTTGTTCAGAGAAAAGATAAATTTTCTTAAAGCATCATTTGTTTCGGATTGGTTTATCTGCATTTGAAATTTATAAGGTCAAACGTACATGAAAAATTTCATTCTTAAAACTCACATAAGTGGAATGAAAAATATAATTGGTATTCCTTCTGGGTAATAAACAATTATAAAATACTCAAGAAAGGTAAAAGAAAAACTGTCCGTTTTTTTCAATAGAAATTGGAAAGAAAGGGTCGTTTTAAAACAAAGCCTAGTTCACTGAAGAGTTAAACTTTTACACCGGGCATGACCCTTTTTCGCTTCTATCCTATTGCCTGTTTCAGATCGTCTATTAAATCCGATACATCTTCAATGCCAATACTTAATCTGATTAATGAATCGCTTAATCCATTTTTAAGTCGTTCTTCCCTTGGCACAGAGGCGTGTGTCATGGTTGCCGGATGATTGATGAGCGATTCCACACCACCCAAACTTTCTGCAAGTGCAATAAGTTGTGTGCTTTTTAAAACTTTTGTAGCCGCCTCCATGGATTCATCTTTTAGTTCAAAACTCATCATTCCGCCAAAGTCAGTCATTTGTTTTTTAGCAATTTCATAACCGGGGTTGTCTTCAAATCCACACCAATATACTTTTTTAACCTTTGGATGCGAAGCTAAAAAAGGGGCAATAATTCTACCGTTTTCGCAATGCCTTTGAATGCGTACGTGTAAAGTTTTTATTCCTCTCAAAACCAGAAAACAATCGAATGGTCCGGGAACAGCACCGCTGCTTTTTTGGATAAAGTATAGTTTTTCCCAAAGCGCATCGCTATTTAACATTAGTGCACCCATGATCACATCGCTGTGACCACCTAAATATTTGGTAGCGGAATGCATTACAATGTCTGCACCCAACGCCAAGGGGTTTTGCAAATAGGGTGAAGCAAAAGTATTGTCCACCACTAGTAAGACACTATGATTTTTTGTAATTGCGGCTGTTGCTGCAATATCCGTAATGTTCATCAGTGGATTGGTCGGCGTTTCTATCCAAACCATTTTTGTTTTTTCTGTAATAGCCAGACTGATGTTGTTTACATCGGTGGTGTCAGTATAGATAAAATGTATGCCCACGACCTCCCATAGTTTTGAAAACAAGCGGTAAGTGCCACCATACATATCATTGGAAGCGATGACTTCATCTCCTGGTTTTAGCAACCGAACTACCGCATCGGTGGCAGCAACCCCACTACTAAATGCCAAGCCGTGTTTAGCGTTTTCCAATGCAGCCAATGCATTTTCCAAAGCTGTACGAGTTGGATTGCCTGCTCTTGAATAATCGTATCCCTGATGTTCTCCGGGACCAGATTGCACAAAAGTGGACGATTGAAAAATTGGAGTCATGATTGCTCCGGTGGATGGATCGGGGCTAACGCCGGCATGTATAACTATTGTATCACGGTTCATTGTAAAAAATAAATTAAAAGTGTTTGTAGTAGAAGCGACACAGACAAATATGCAATGTAACAAGATTTTACTTAAGCATACGGATATGGCTGGTATAGCATTAACATAAGTTTTGTAAATCTTTGCTAAGTGCTTTGTAACAATATTCTTTCTCCAGCGAATTATAATAGAGTGGTTTTTCAAATAACATTAAATAGCAAAAAAAATTGATAACCGTTCGCCCAAAAATCCAATGTATTTAACATTGGTTTATAAAGCCTGGGAAAACCGTTTATATGGGGATATAACCACTCGTAAAGCAGGGGTTTGGTTTGTGTTTTTTTAACGAAATCAATAGTTAATAAATTTTTTCCGCTGAACACAATTTAGTTGTGGAAAGCATTGGGTTACAAGTATTTTTAAACTGTTGATAGAAAAAAATATCAAAATAAAAATGAAGAATTCACATACAAGGGTCTTGAACAAAAACAAAAATTACCGGTCAATGAAATTGGTTGCATCCGACTGTTCTTTTCACGGTAAAAAATCTGTTGTTCACCGACAATTTCAATATGGTTCGCCAGTTTGGGATTGGCTCAACGGGTAGCCTCGATGTATGTTTGTGTAACAATTACAAACAAACAAAAAATAAAATTTAACTCTAAAAACTTTTACAATGAAAACATTAATTATCTCTGCCGCCTTACTACTTTCCGTAGCCTTCAATGCCTCTGCTTCCAATGTAGATCCTGCAAACGAAAAAGTAATCAAGACCTTTAAACTATTGTTCAAAAATGCAGAAAATGTAATTTGGAGCAATACAGAAAATTTTTATCAGGCCAGCTTTACAAAAGCGGATATTTCTACTCGAGCCATTTTTGATAGCAAAGGAAAACTGGTACAAACCATTCGCTATTATAAAGAAACTTTTTTGCCCGCGAATGTATTATACAGTGTGAAAAAAGAATTTTCCGGAATGGATATTTGGGGTGTAACCGAAGTGTCAAATGACAAAGGAGTGAATTATCGAATAGTTTTATTAGATAATGAACATTACACTCATATCAATGCCAATGATGCCGGAGAGACTGAAGTTGTTAATCAGTACGATCGTGGAGATAAATAACACATCATCATAAATTTCTTCTCATGTAAAACAACGGAGGGGGTATTCTTATCTCTTCCCTTTTTTATTTTTTCTCCATCAAAAGTTTACTGGAAGGCTTGCTACCACATCATCCCAGGCGATGATCAGATTGGCTCCCGTTTCAGATTTTTGAAAGACCATGGTGAAATACTCCATTCTGGGGTTGTAATAAGATACCGGGATCTGAGCCTTTACTAAATCCATAGCAGGATCCTGTTTCAGTCCCCACATATCCAAATCGCTGTTGATAACAATGGTCCAATATCCAGCCTTTGGAATCGCATATAAAGTATACCGGCCTGGTTTTATCGTTTTTCCTCCAATAGATACAGGCTGAAAGATATCGAGTTCTGTGGCTTCGTTTGCCCCTAATCGCCATAGTTCTCCATACTTTATTACCCCTTCAAAAAGTTTTCTACCCTGAAGATGAGGTCGGCTGTAAATGACTCTCATTACAGGAGGAGTGGTAACCTGTCCAGCCATTTTTTGCTGAGGATATTTTGGGGGATAGTAACTCATATCCATTGGCGAAATATCTATTTCTGCATATATACTGGATTCCTGCCTGCCAGTGGATGTATCTTGTTGGGGTGGCAGAGTGGGCTTTTTTACCGAATCGGTCGATTGCGAATTTGTTTCCTGTTTCTTAATTTCCTTACAGGAAGAAAAAAAAACAGTAAAGGCCAATACAATTGTCACAGGGTTGATATAGTTCATTCAATTAAAATATTATAGAGAGTGAAAATAGGATTAAAACAGACAGATCAGGTATTTCATTTTCTATGACATCAATTCCTGGTATCGGTTTAAAATATGTGGTTTAGCTTCAGCCCAAAATTGATTATAACATTTTTGTAAAAAATCAATATGGGTTTCAAAAATTTCAATGGCAGGTTGGCTATCCTGTATGTAGGCTGCACGCCGCACTAAGCCTCCAAAACTTTTATGTATGCCTTCTTTAGTTCGGTAACCAAACAACCAGTTTTGCAATTGCATGTAATGAAACATTTGACCAAACTGTTCAGGCATCCAATCAATATTTTTATTCAAATGAGTGTATGTTCTTTGGGAAAATTGAAATAGCGATGCCTCTGTAAACTCCCCGGGATCATTGGCAAGAAAATAATCATACACCACGTCCATGAAGGCGCCACTATACAATCGGTACTCTTTTCTAAAAACTTCCTTTGCTGTTTTTGTGGCTTCGTGTGCATCGGTAAAAGCATCAATGTCGCGGTGCAATAAAATTCCTTTTTGAACTACAGGTGGAAATTCAAATTGTTTTTTACCTTTTACAAAATCGCTAATCATGTTGCCCAACAAAATGTCTTTGTTATCAAAAGAAAGATATGCATGAGCAAGAAAATTCATTTTTTCTACTAATATTTTATGAAAATCAGGGATAGTAATAGGAGGAAGAACAGTACATGATGTTATCCTGCACCAGAACCACAACCTATATCAAAAATAGATATTTTTGCGTTCCGCAATGTCTCCGCTTTGGTAGCGGATCTGAAGGCGAATAAATAAATTTTATTATGAACAAAGGACCCGTATCGCAATTTATTCAGCACCATTACAGGCACTTCAACGCTGCTGCACTGATGGACGCTGCCAAAGGGTATGAAACCCACCTCTTAGAAGGAGGAAAGATGATGGTAACTCTTGCCGGAGCAATGAGTACTGCCGAGCTTGGCATTTCGCTGGCCGAAATGATTCGCCAGGACAAAATTCAAATTATTAGTTGTACCGGTGCCAATCTGGAAGAAGATGTAATGAACTTGGTGGCACATAGTCATTACAAACGGGTACCCAATTATAGAGACCTGACTCCGCAGGAGGAATGGGATTTATTAGAGAACCATTACAATCGTGTAACGGATACCTGTATTCCAGAGGAGGAGGCATTTCGCCGGCTTCAAAAACATTTAGTGAAACAATGGAAAGATGCAGAAGCCAATGGCGAAAGATATTTTCCGCATGAGTTTTTGTATAAAACGGTATTAAGTGGAGAGTTGGAACAGTACTACGAAATTGATCCAAAGGATAGCTGGATAGTGGCTGCTGCCGAAAAAAATCTGCCCATAGTTTGTCCGGGTTGGGAGGATAGCACCACCGGAAACATTTTTGCCAGCTATGTGGTAAAAGGCGAACTGCAGGCCAGCACGGTGAAAAGTGGTATTGAGTATATGGTTTGGCTTACGGAATGGTACAGAAATAATTCATCCGGAAAGGGTGTTGGATTTTTCCAGATAGGGGGTGGTATTGCCGGCGATTTTCCTATCTGTGTAGTACCTATGATGTATCAGGATTTGGAATGGCATGATGTGCCGTTCTGGAGCTATTTCTGCCAGATTAGCGACAGCACTACTTCCTATGGCTCCTATAGCGGTGCCGTTCCCAATGAAAAAATTACCTGGGGCAAATTAGATATTCATACACCAAAGTATATTGTAGAAAGCGATGCTACTATTGTAGCTCCTTTGATGTTTGCCTGGATATTGGGTTGGTAGATTGCTCTGGTTTATGAAAGAGTTATTTTTAAAGGGTTGAGAAATTTAATAATTTCACAACCCTTTTCTAAAATGATTTTATTGAGAGGCATCGATGAATATGTGGGCTGCCTTATATTCTACAGTTGAAATGTGCGACGCAATGAAGCTGACTTATGTTTTTTGATGATTACATAAAATAATACTAACAATTTTACTTTTATTACTTATCTCTTTTATGAAGAATGTTTTTTAGACTATTCAACCTACAATCAATAACAACCAAACAAATGAAAATCTTTCTTTTTTTGATTTTTAGTAGCAACCTACTATTTGCTCAGCTAAGAGAACTTGAATTATCCGCACTGCGAATGGATGATAATTCTGTGGACATCAATTTTGAAAAAACTTCCCCAGGCTCTTACACGGTGGTAATAGATTTTAATAACCTTAGCAATACTCGCCAACCTCTTGACAAGGAATACACCATTGTGGGCTATAAAGGGAAAGTATTGACGCTTACTCCTGAAAATAAGACACAGGGCATTGGGTATGGATATTCCTATAGTTTTATAAGAGGGAAGTATAAACCCAGGGTGGATAAGGATTTTTGTTATGTGCTACCCTATTCCCCTGGTGTTAATTGTATAGTAGGAGAATCGGGTTTCGCAAACGAAAAATATTTTGGCGCCACCAAACCCGATGACTGGAAAAGTTATTTTTTTTCTACCACTGAGGAGGAGCCCGTAACGGCCATTAGAAAAGGTACAGTGGTGAATATTGAGGATAAGTATACTGATGATGGGAAGGCCGAATTTACTACCAACAAAAACTCCCTGATCATAGAGCATGAGGATGGCTCACTTGCTCGGTATGTGGGGTTTAAAAAAGGTTCTTTTAAAGTAAAAACAGGCGATGAGGTTTTCCCCAATGATACATTGGCCAACAATACTATTTCCAATGGAAGGTATGGAGTGGGTGTTTATATCTATTATCTAAGCTCTACGAACTTTAATAGCCCAAAGACACAAACCCTCTCCACACAAAAAAGTTTGTATTCTTTTATTACGCCAAAGTTCTTAACGGCGGGAGGAACTGTTGTGATATTGGACAATAATAGTAAGCAAGTGTCTGCCTCCAATTTGGAAACCATAACCAAAGAAATGAGCAAGCGACAAATAAAAAAGTATAAGGCCAAATAGGAGGCGTATTTATAAATTGTTCTTAGTCTGATGGGTTTTTAATCGAAGGAATATATTGCCGGTAACCAGAATTGCTGCACTAGCCACCCAAAACCAGTATCCCATTTTGTAATTGATGATTTGGTTTTGATGCCCCGATTCGCTGTCGGTTATTGTATCGAATAGAAGAAAAGAAAGACTGAAGCATAAAGCCAGTAAGCAAAACCATAAAGCATGTTTTGAGTTTCTTTTTGTGGCCATCCAGGAAAGGATTAGGAATGGATTGGCCAGCCAGGCAATGCCTGCTCCTCCTGAAAACACAGCAAACCATCCTAATAAAAATACCATGATGGAGTCGCTGCAATTATTTGTGGTGCAATAACATTTTTGCGTGAGAGAAAAAACAAAAAACCCTATACTAATCCAAACAATTGTATTCCTTTTCTTTTTTATACTGTCTATTTCTTCAATCCTATTGCTGGAAAATGGAGTCATAAAATATTGGTTTGAGTTATTGAGGTTTTGTTTATCTCAGTTCAGCTTTGGTTTGATTGTTTTGTAACCATTGTTCAAGTTTCTTTTTAATGTCTGATTTTTTTTCTGATGAAATGGGTTCGTTTTTAGGAATAGACCAATGATTGAGTTTCTCAAAAACTAAAAGCAAATCGTATTGTGGTACACCCGACATTTCACAATAAATTTCCAAAACCCTTCCTTTTTCTACATAATAAATTGTACCATCGCGGCCATGTTGTTTTTGGTGAAATCCATTTTTATTGATAAAAGCATTGAGCCCATCCTTCTGCCTACGGCTATTGGCCCACTGATCCCAAACAAAGGTTGAAATATGTTTTTTGTATTGGCCGTTGGCTACTTTTTCAAGCGTCGTGCCTTTTGCAATTTTTAGTCCGATGGCTTGTTTTGTTCTTTCCTTTTGTAGTAAGCAAAACTCTGATTTTTGTGGAAGCCCCAGTGAGGAGGCAACCAGCGATAAACTATTCCAATAATCCTCCGAAAAATATTGATTGGGCTCCGTGCCTAAATCAATTAAAGAAAAAAGCGTTTGTTCAAATAGATTAGCTGCAAAAAAATGGGCAGCTTCCTGAAAGTGTTGGTGGCTATGATACTTGCCTGGAATTTCTTCAAAAAAAGATTGAAGAATTTCCTTTGGTGTGCTATCTTCTTTCGAAGGTTTTTGCTTTTTGAATATGGAGAAAAAGCCCATTGTAAAAAGCGGATGTTTTTGCTGAAAGAATAAATTTCAAAAGTAAATTTAATCTACTTTTTAATGTTTACCCAAAACAAAAAAGAGCCGCCAGTGCGACTCTTTTTTATAAAAACAAATTTGAACTATTGAGCATCAAGTTTCAAATCTCTTTTTAGCATATCGTTTCTGTTGGTCATTTCCCAGGCTGTATTAAAAATCATTTGTGTTCTTTTTTGCAACAAAGGGAAATTAATTTTGTCAACAGTATCTGTAGGTTTGTGGTAATCGGCCTTTAGCATTCCATCGTAGAAAAACAATACGGGAACACCTTTTCTAGCAAAATTGTAATGATCGCTGCGGTAGTAAATCCTGTTTGGATCATTTGGATCGTCGAACTTATAATCAAGCACCAGTTTGGTGTATTTGTTATTGGCACCTTCGCTAATGGGTTGCAGATCGGTACTAAGTTTGTTATGACCAATTACATACACATAGTTTAAGGTGTCGGCACTCATTCTTTCTGTATCCACACGGCCAATCATGTCAATGTTTAGGTCAACGGTGGTTTTTTCCAATGGGAATATTGGGTTTTCGGAGTAATACTCAGATCCCCAAAGTCCTTTCTCTTCACCACTTACCAGCATAAACACTACAGTTCTGCGTGGTCCTTTTCCTTCTTTTTTGGCTTTGGCAAAAGCTTCTGCCATTTCCATAACACCTACAGTACCCGACCCGTCATCATCGGCACCATAATAAATATTTCCTTTGGCATCTGTGCCCACATGATCATAATGAGCTGTAACAAAAACGTACTCATCCTTCTTATCAGTGCCTTCCACCAGACCAATTACATTACTTACTTCAGTTGTTTTTTTGCCCGATGAGTATCCAATGGAGGTAGTATAATTTTGAATAATTGGATCTACCACATCTTTTCCAATACTTTGCTTGAGGTCATCAATGGACTGTCCACTTTGAGAAACAATATTGTTATTGATGAAAAAAACCGGAATGGCATCTGCTGTTTCTTTTATTGCTGCGGTCGGTTTGGGTCGGTAAGCATTTCCCATATTTTGCTGGGAAGGCAACTTTTCTGTAACCACCAAAACAGCTGCAGCTCCTTTCTTTTTTGCGTTTGAAATTTTATTAAAAATAAAAGCAGGAGATTGACGGCGGGGCAGGGTAGATTTAAAGCCTTCGGGCTGGCCATCCATGAGGATGACTAACTTACCGCTCACATCCTCTTTTTTATAATCATCCCTTGAAGGCTCCACAATGCCATAGCCTACAAACACATATTCAGAGAATCTCAAATCGGTTTTTCCAGGCATTTGCATAAAAGGAGCATAATCTTCCCAGCTGCGAAACTCCATTCCTTCAATGTTTAAAGACATATAGGAAGCGCTATCCTTTTCCAGGGTATAGAATTGTCGATAGTTTCCTTTGTTACCAGGCACCACACCATATTTCTTGAATTGTGTCTCGATATAGTCAGCCGCTTTTTCAAGCCCTGGAGAGGGTGTATCTCTACCGCCCATTTCAGCACTGGCAATAATGGAAAGATTTTTTTTGAGGTCTTCAGTTGTAATGGTTTTAGCAAAAGCTTCTGGTTTCGATTTTTTTTGGGCATTGGCAGAAATGCATAGCAAGGCGCCTGCTATTAAAAAATAATTTTTTACCATAATTTAATTGAGTTGAATTGTAAAAACGTAAATGTAAAAAACTAAGTCAACATTTAAGTACCGTTTATCAAAAAGAAAAAGGGGATAAACTGCGTTCTTGATTGAACACAATCTATTCCCCTTTTTATAGCATTTATTTTATATCAGCAGGAAATCTTATTCACCCGATTTTCGTGCCTGCCGCCTTCAAAAGCCGTTTGCAAAAACACAGTGACCATTTCCTCTGCCACTTCCTCAGAAATAAAACGGGCGGGTATACAAATGACATTGGCATCATTGTGTTTTCGGGCTAGTGCGGCAATCTCGTCGCCCCAGCACAAAGCCGCTCTTATGCCCTGGTGTTTATTGGCAGTAATGCAAACGCCGTTTCCACTACCACAAAGCAGAACGCCTGCGGCACATTCGCCTGTTTCAACTGCTTTGGCCACCGGATGTGCAAAGTCAGGATAATCTACCGAATCGGCATCATGTGTGCCATAGTCTTTGAACGAAAGTCCCTTACCTTCGATAAAGGAAATCACTAACTCTTTCATTTCAAACCCTGCATGGTCGCAACCAATGGCAATGGGTTTGTTTAGGTCAAATGTTGTTTCCATAACTGTAATCTTTTAACTCCATTCTTCTGGGTTTTGTTCCAGATTTTTCCGCTCACCTCTTGCTGCCAGTCCAATACTGATTTCAAAAAGTAAGTATAATGGTGCTGCCACCACAGCCAGACTGAAGGGGTCCGTAGTAGGTGTGATGATAGCCGCTGCAATCAAAATTACAACAAATGCATGACGCCTGAATTTTCTTAATATAGCAGAAGTAACGATGCCAGCTCTGGCCAACAATAGAATTAATAGGGGTAGCTGAAAAAGCAACCCTACTCCTACTGTAGTATAGGTGAGGTTTTCCAAGTAGTCGGAAAAAGTGGGCATAATTTTTATTTTTGAACTAAGGGTGTAGTTAAAATAAAATTGCACCATCAGCGGCATCAGGATAAAATATCCAAACGCAACGCCAATAAAAAACAAAAGCGAAACCCAAAAGATAATACCCGTTGCATGACTGCCTTCTTTTTTTGATAATGCGGGTTTTACAAAACGCCATATTTCCCAAAAAATATATGGAAAGGCAATGACAAACCCACCTATAAAAGCAACTGTGAAGTTGGCAATAAACTGGCCGGTCATGGTGGTTTCAATGAACTCTGTTTTCACATCCTTAAAACAAAGAGAGTCTCCCGCACCAAACATGTGTCCTAGTTTACACATCCATTCTGCTGAAACAAAGTCACTTTTGGTTGGGCCAAATACAATATCATCCACAAAAAAATCAGTGAAGATAAACACAACAATGGCCCCTACCACAACTGCTATTACTGATCGTATCAGGTGCCAGCGTAATACCTCCAAATGATCAATAAAAGACATTTCATCTTCACTGTTCTTGTTCCGCTTGTTCAAAAAATCCATTAAAGCCATGTGTAAAAAAATAAGTACGCAAAGATGGGGTTAAATTTCTGATTTGTGATTGCAGATTTGAGGATAGGCAGAAAAATGCCCGACTAGAAAAAATGGATATGTTATTTTAGCTTCTTTAGCTTCACCATTTCTATCCGTGTGTGGGTTACATCCAGCACATCGAATTCGTAATCGTGGATGATGATTCGATCCTTTTGTACAGGTATCGTTTCGTGGTGATTGATGATATATCCGGACAAGGTTTCAGAGTTATAACCATCAAATACCAGATTATATTTCTTTACCAGATAATCCAATTCTAATCTCCCGGAGAAAATATATTCGTTTTCGGCAATTTGTTTTTCTACAAATCTTTCCGTGTCGTACTCATCTCTTATTTCACCAAATAGCTCTTCCAATACATCTTCCATGGTGATGATGCCGGCAGTGCCACCAAACTCATCCACTACCCAGGCAATGCTTTTTGCTTCAGAATTGAATTTATAAATAAGATCCACCACATTCATACTTTGAGGAACAGCGATAATTTCGATCAGGATACTCTTAATGTCCACCGGTCTTTTGAACAAATCCAATTGATGCACATAACCCAGGATATTATCAATAGAGTCTTCATATATAATGATTCGGGTGCGTTTGGTTTCAACAAACTTTTGTGCCAGGTCTTCCACAGACGACCCGATGTCCATTCCTACCACTTCCTTTCTGGGCACCATCGATTGTCTTATTTTGATATTGGGCAATTCCTGTGCATTTTCCAACAATTGTGTGCTGGTATCCACGTTCGCATCATCCAATAATCCATCGGAGAAAACAAAACGGAGTTCGTTTTTACTAAGCGGTGATTTATTTTTATCCAGCCGAACATTGAAAACATATTTTAAAATCCAGTTGGACAAATAAAACATGCCGGTAACAAATGTCGAAAAGAGCTCGTAGAAAATGTTGATTAAAAACGAGAGCACACTAAGCAGCGTATTGCTTTTAGCCCTGAATAAAGCTCTTGGGAAAAACTCACCAAACAACAATACGACCATTACGTTGAACAATATTTGCAAAAAAAGCTTCACTCCGTCTGACTCAATGGCCAGGCTTTTCCAAACCGGTACAGCCACTTCATTGGTCAGCAAAACAAAGATGATCAGAGAAATAATATATCCCATCAGCGTGGTGCCGAGGAATATGGCAGGATTATCAATAAATTTTCCAAGCCTTCTGCCCTTAATGGTTTCCTGATTGCGTCTTAATTCAATATTCAACCGGCTGGCACTAAAAAAGGCCATTTCCATTCCGGCAAAAAACATCATTAACAATAGCGAAACCGACCAGGATATAAGTGTTGCGTCCATAACCTAAAGATAATCTATTTTAAAAAAGAAGAGGTCAGATTGAAAACCGATAAAACCCGAAAAATTATAATTCATTTCTAAAATAATCAATTGCAGCATAGTTGTCAAAAGAAATCATCTAAGGTCGGGCGGCTTTATATTTTTATGGGGTCAATAAAAAACATCGGGCATCTTCCTTGCCACATTTAATCCAAAATATTGAAACTAGCATCATCGTGCTGATTTCATGGGATATCACCAGTTTTTCGCCGCCAAAAAAATCGATAAGCTTTTAGGTAGAAAATTATCAAAAACAAAAATAGTGGGCTCAGGTTAGTGGCATCATTTTTTTGTTCAAAAGCCTACCCTACTTCAAAAAATCCCGGATTAGTTTTTCAGTTTCATCACAAGCTTCCTGAAGGTCATCGTTCACTACTATATGATTGAAATGGTGACTGAAGGACATTTCATACTCTGCCTTGTTCACTCTTGTTTGTAAGGACTCTTCGGTTTCTGTTCCTCTGCTAGCCAGTCTTCGGGCCAACTCTCGCACAGATGGGGGTTCAATAAAAAGGGACAAAGAAGTTTTGGGAAAATGTTGTTGTACATGAATGGCACCCTTTACATCAATATCCAAAAGAGGGTATTTGTTTTCTTTCCATAACCGCTCTAATTCTTTTTTCAGTGTGCCATAGTATTTTCCTTCATATACCATTTCCCATTCTATAAAATCACTTTTTTGAATTTTTTTCTGAAAGTCTTCTACAGACATGAAATAATAGTCTTTTCCTTCTTTTTCATTGGCTCTAGGCGAACGGGTGGCGGCTGAAATAGAAAAAGAAAGTTGAGGAAATTTATCTAATAAATATCGGGTGATGGATGTTTTGCCTGCACCTGATGGAGCAGTAATTATAATGATTTTTTTATTGGGGGATACCATACACAAATTAAGGAAATTGTGGCCGGAGTAAAAAATTTTGAAACCTGAATGAATGAACTCCCCTTCAATTTCCGCCAGATAAAGGCTTAAAAGCTTTAACAGAATTGGATCTACATGGTTGTTCTTTTTATATCTGCTCCCAATGCCTGCAATCTGGTATCAATTTGCTGATATCCCCGATCTATCTGTTCTATATTTTGAATAATGCTCTTGCCTTCGGCTGATAAAGCAGCAATCAAAAGTGCCACACCTGCTCTAATATCTGGACTACTCATGGTAATGCCTCTAAGTCTTTGTTCTCTTTCCAAACCAATCACAACAGCCCTGTGAGGATCGCAAAGAATCACCTGGGCGCCCATCTCAATGAGTTTGTCCACAAAGAACAAGCGACTTTCAAACATTTTTTGATGAATCAGTACGCTGCCATTTGCCTGAATAGCGGTCACCAGCACAATGCTTAATAAGTCAGGTGTAAATCCGGGCCAGGGATGATCGTAAATGGTCAGCACTCCTCCATCAAAGTATCGTTGTATGGTATAGCTTTCCTGAGTAGGGATATGTATGTCGTCTCCCACAAATTCCATCTGAATGCCCAGTTGTCTGAACTTATCCGGAATAATGCCCAGCTCTTGAATACAGGCGTTTTTGATGGTGATATCACTTTGGGTCATGGCGGCTAAACCAATAAACGACCCAATTTCAATCATATCAGGGAGCATAGTATGTTCGGTGCCGCCAAGATATTCAACCCCTTCAATCGTGAGCAGGTTGCTACCAATACCTCTAATTTTTGCCCCCATCCGGTTCAGCATTTTACAAAGTTGTTGCAGATAAGGTTCACAGGCTGCATTATAAATAGTGGTTGTACCCGTAGCCATAGAAGCGGCCATAACAATATTGGCCGTACCGGTTACCGAAGGTTCGTCCAACAGCATATTAGTGCCCATTAGTTGGTCGGCCGTCAAATGGAAAAAACCATCCTCCTGATTGTAGTCCAGATGAGTACCTAATTTTTGAAACCCGATGACGTGGGTGTCCAGTCTTCTGCGTCCAATCTTATCGCCGCCTGGTTTGGGAATAAATGCTTTTCTATACCTGGCCAGCATGGCTCCCGCCAGCATTACACTACCTCTTAATCTTCCACTTTTCTTTTTAAAGTCTTCACTATGCAAATAGTCAATATTTACCTCATCGGCTTTAAAGATACATGTACTTCTGTCCAGCCGGTTCACTTTTACATTCATTTCGGACAAAAGCTCAATCAACAGGTTTACGTCCAATATGTCAGGAATATTGCGAATTGTAATTTCCTCAGGAGTCAGTAGCACGGCACTGATGATTTGCAATGCTTCGTTCTTTGCTCCCTGCGGAATTATTTCTCCCTTTAGCCGCTTGCCTCCTCTTACTTCAAATACGTTCATACTATTGATTATTTTGAAAAACGAAGATAACAGCTAATTGAAAAAGCAAGCTGAATGTGGAAAGTTTTTTATGCATCTTATCGCCTGCGGAACAGTCAAAAAGATTTTTAGAATTTTTCTCAACGTGGAAAAAAGAACCTTAATAATAAGGACGAATCAGCAAATAAATGGCTGGGCCTGTAAGTGCCACATACAACCAAAGCGGCCAGGTGATTCTGGCCAATTTTTTATGCTTATCGTAGTCGCCAACCAGTCCACGGTATGCTGTAAACAAAATGAAAGGCAGAATTATTCCGGCCAAAGGAATATGGGTGGCTAAAATAAAATAATAGAGATATCGAATAGTGCCCTCTCCTCCAAATTTGGTATCGCCAGCCAGCAGATGATGCAGTACATAGCTTATCAAAAAAAGAACAGATAAAACAATAGCACTAAGCATTAATTTTTTATGTAAAAGGTGATTGCCTCTCTTCACTACAATAAGCGCACAAATAAGCAACAAGGCGACCATCGAGTTTATTACTGCATTCAACATGGCAAAAATATGGATGTCAAATCCGGGATTCACTTTTAGTTGTACCCTACCCAGTGTGCCAATTATCAAAAAAAGAATGATAGAAAATACAATAATTAATCTTTTGGCTTTTTTATCATTTCTCTTCCAAGTGGGGCTCAACATTTTTTTTCTTTTTTGATAATATTAAAAATAGACCAACAGCAATAGAAGCAATCAACGATCCAATAGCCAGACCCTTAATCGGCAATTTGCTTTTTTTGGATTTGTCTCTTTCCAAGGTTAGTAAAACGGCATCTCGGGCAATTAGTTTTAAATCCTTTTCATCCAATCCATGATAGTAACCACGGATATTCCTTTTTCCATCAATCAGCACAAAATGATCGGTATGTATAAAGGAAGAGTCCAAGCCGTTTCCGTCTACCAAACCAAGCTTTAGTTCTTTTAATGCTAGGTCATAAATCGTTTTTTTATCCCCGGTAAGCAAATCCCATTGATCCGGATCCACCTGAAAACGGTCTGCCCATTTTTTTAAGGCTGCCACAGAATCCCGCTCGGGATCGACCGAAAAAGATAAAAATTGTACATTATGGTTGGTTTTGTCTCCTACTCTTTGTGCATTTGTAATGGCTTCTTCTACCCGTTTCATGTTCTTTGTAAGTGTGGGACAGATGGTGGGACAATGCGTAAAAAAGAAATCCATAATGATAATTTTACCCTGGTAATCATTCAGCTTTACGGTGTCTCCAGACTGGTTGAGCAAGGAAAAATCCGCAACCTGGTGCCAAACCGTATCCGTTACTTGTTTCCCATCCACAATTCGGGAATTAATTTCATCTGGCATATAATGCCCTGGCATTGCCAGTGCTTCATTGCTTAAATACCTTAAAATAAAATAGCAGGTCAAGGGCAATAAGAATGCTATTAAAATGGCGTATAAACTTTTTTGACTCAATTTGAATGACTGATTTAGCGTTGAAATATTTTGGAAATAGGTACAAAACGCACTGGATTAAAAATTTCGGCAAAATTCGTGTTTTATACTCATTGATCTCCAGGTTTTCTTTTTTATTTCTTTAGATTGATTAGAACTTGACTCTTTTTGGTATTTTTATAAGCTAAATTAATTTCAAAACACTCTAGCTATATGTATCTAAAAGAAACTATTTTTTTATTCGCTATTTCAGCCTCCCTGTTTAGTTGCCGATCTCAAGGCCATGCAGGAGTAGCTTCCGATACTTCAAAAACCGAAAGTACGCCCACCGACCCTCCAGTGGAAACTAAGCAGGCTAATACAGACTACAAGCCTGCCTTTGCCGGACAAACCCGCACTGCGGGCATGAAAACTCAGGCAGAGTTGGATATTAAAGTCTTGTCTGAAGGATTGACATCTCCCTGGGGAATAACCGCACTACCTGACGGGAGATTACTCATCACTCAAAAAAAGGGTACGATGCGTATTGCAAAAAGCAATGGAGAATTATCTGCTGAAATTGGTGGTTTGCCCAAAGTGAATGACGGTGGTCAGGGAGGCTTATTGGGAGTAACGATTGATCCGGATTTTACCAACAACAGAATGGTTTATTGGTGTATTTCTGAATCAATAGAAGGTGGAAATGTAACTTCCGTAGCCAAAGGACGGTTGTCGGCCGATGAATCGACTATGGAAAATCCAATAGTTATTTATCGGGCTACACCAGCGTTCAATGGAACCTTGCATTATGGTGGTAGAATTTTGTTTGACAAAAAGGGCAATCTTTTTGTGAGTACCGGCGAACGATCTGATTTAAAAACAAGACCTAAAGCACAAGACATAAGTACAGGGCTGGGAAAAATTGTATATATTACCAAAGAAGGGAAACCTGTAACTGGTAATCCATTTATCAATCAGGCTGGTGCCATGGCGGAAAACTATAGTTATGGGCATAGAAATGTGCAAGGTCTTGCACTGCACCCTGAAACAGGCGATTTGTGGAACAACGAGTTTGGTCCCAGAGGTGGCGATGAGGTAAACAGAATAGTAGTAGGAAAAAACTACGGATGGCCGACCATCACTTATGGGATAGAATACTCCGGCAACAAAATAAATAATGGACTTACACAGCAGGACGGACTGGAGCAGCCGGTGTATTACTGGGATCCTGTGGTTTCACCTAGCGGGATGACTTTTTATAGTGGCAATGCCATTCCTGAATGGAAGAATGATTTGTTTGTAGGGTGTTTAAGTGGTATGCATATAGCCCGGCTCCGCATCAGGAACAACAAAGTGGTGGGCGAAGAAAGATTACTTACCAATGAAAAACAACGTTTCAGAGATGTGCAACAAGGCGCTGATGGTGCTTTGTATGCCGTATGCGATGGAGGCCGGTTATATAGGATTGGTAAAAAGTAGGCCAGAAATAGAATCAGACTTGTTGTTTCAAAACTGCACTCAATAAGCAAAGGAGAAAAAAATCTAATTTTCGGTTAGCTTATTATTCAGAGCAGTCGAAATTGGATGGAATTGTTTGTTCAAATTGGGATGGCTGCAAAAAAAAAAGAAAGTTTGTGAGCGTCCTCAATTCTAATAGAACTAAAAATTAGAATATGAAACATTTTAGCCGTCTATGTCTCTTGTTTATTTTAAGCCTAACAGTTATTTCCGCAGAAGCAAATACAATAGCACCCCGAAATCTTTTGCAGAAACAAGGGAATGAAAAATTTGTAACATCGGTTTTATTGCCTGCCGAAAAATGGGTGCCTTATCCTTCCTTCAATGATAGAAAAGGCTGGGATGATTTTTTAGGTTCTGGTAAAATGCAAATTATTGAACAGGGAAATGTTCAGCTCAATTACCAATGGCAAATAGTAAAAGCCACGGATTATATGGAGTACTCAAGGTCTGGTTCCCGAACAATAATGGAAGCGCCTTACAACAAAAACATCAATGCCATTACCAGTCTGTTTTTGGCCGAAATGGCCGAAGGCAAAGGCCGATTTATAGACCAGTTGATAAATGGCTTATTTACTGTTTGTGAAATGACCTCCTGGGCAGCTTCGGCCCATTTGAGTATTCAGTTAAATAATAAAAAATTTCCTGACCACAACCAGCAAATAATTGAATTAGTGGCGGGTGATGTGGGTGCCACTTTTTCCTGGATTTATTATTTCCTGCATCAGGAATTTGACAAACGGGAACCCTTGATTTCACAAAGAATTAAGTTCGAAATTAACCGTCGCATTCTGGAGCCTTACTTAACCCAGGATCATTTTTGGTGGATGGCTTTTGGTGAAAACGCCAATAGGATGGTGAACAACTGGAATCCCTGGTGCAATAGCAATGTGTTGCAAGCTTTTTTGTTGATGGAAAAAGACCCAAACAAACTGGCAAAAGCAGTTTACAAAACCATGCTTTCGGTAGATAAGTTTATTAACTACAATAAAGAAGATGGCGCCTGTGAGGAAGGGCCTACTTATTGGGGTCATGCAGCAGGCAAGCTTTACGATTATTTGCAAATTCTTTCGGATGCAACAAATGGGAGAATTTCAATTTTTAAAGAACCCTTAATAAGAAAAATGGGTGAGTACATTTCACGAAGTTATGTAGGAAACAATTGGGTAGTAAACTTTGCCGATGCATCAGCAAAAGGTGGTGGCGATGCACCTTTGATCTTTAGGTTTGGGAAGGCAGTAGGCAGCAAAGAAATGGAATCCTTTGCAGCCTATCTTGTCAAAATAAATAAAGACGACCTATCCATTTCTGTTGGCAGGGATATGTTTCGTGCTTTACAAAGCCTGCTGTATTATAAAGAAATCATTAATGTAAAACCTGCATTGCCAACAGTCCTGTTTACATGGTATCCCCAAACCGAGTTTTGTTATATGCGAAACAAAACTTACTTCTTTGCTGCCAAAGGTGGTTACAATAACGAAAGCCACAATCATAATGATGTAGGTAGTTTTTCGTTTTATGTAGATACAGTTCCGTTTTTTATTGATGCAGGTGTGGGTACATACGCCCGCCAAACTTTTAGCAGTGAACGATATACCATCAGGACCATGCAAAGCGATTATCATAATCTGCCACAGATAAATGGTCAGCCACAGCATTTTGGATCCGAGTATAAAGCCACGCAAGTTGTCTTTAGTGAAAAGGAAAGAAAATTTAGTTTGGAAATTGATGATGCCTACAATAAAAACGCGGCTGTAAAATTCTGGAAGCGTAGCTACAGATTATCAGAAAAAGGATTAGAAATAAATGATGATTTTGAATTGACCCGCTTTATTCAACCCTCCAAACTTCATTTTCTTGTTTGGGCAAAGCCCGATATACAACAACCCGGCAAAGTTCTGTTTGAAAAAGATGGGAGAAAGGTTATGCTTAATTATGATCCTCAAAAACTAAGAGCCACAGTAGAAACGATTCCGCAAAATGACTTACGGTTATCAAAGGTTTGGGGCAAAGAAATTTTTAGGATTGTGCTAACTGCGGTAAATCCAAATCAGAAAGATTCTTATAAAATCCAAATCAGTAAATTAAAATCCACTTCATAGGCAAATCAATTATCTAATTTCATCCATTAGAAAGGGTAGGATAGAGATGTAGCTCCACCGGGGGATCATCAAAATATTGACAATATCAATCAAATCCCTATCCCTCTTTTCTTTCATACTACCTTTCAAAATACAATAAGAGCTACTTAGCTTATTGTTACTAAATTTGAACCATTTGTCTAATTGAAGAATGTTTTGATTAGTCCAATGTTTGCATTTGAGTTATCCCCTCATTGTATTCGCTGGGCACTACACCAAAGTACTTTTTAAACTCGCGACTAAAATATTTCCGATCGTCGTACCCAACAGCAAAACTCACCTCGTTTATCGTGAGGTTTTTTTGAAGCAACAGAATTGCAGCTTTTTTAAATCGTTGTTGTTTGATAAAACCGTTTACTGACATGTTGGTTAATGCCCGCAGTTTTTTGTACACCACTGGAGTGCTCATGGCCAGTTTTCTGGACAGCATATCAACACCAAAGTCGGGATCGTCTATATGCTCATCAATTATTGAAATCACTTTATCAAGAAAATCATTATCAATATTATTTGGAAATAAGGTAATGGATGGCTTAAAGCCAAAGGATGGTTGAAGGTTAGTGGGTTTGGCCGGAAGTGTAATCTTAGCCATTTCAATGGCAGTCTTACTTCTCATGCGTTCCTTTGCAGCAAAAATGTTTTGAACATTGAGTAATAATATTTTTGTGCTAAAGGGTTTGGTTAAATACACATCTGCCCCATGTTCTAATCCGGTGATCTGTTCGCTTTGAGAACTTTTTGCAGTTAGTAAAATGACGGGAATATGGCTGGTATGCTCATCTGTCTTTAATTTTTTACAAAGTTCGAATCCGTCCATTTCAGGCATCATCACATCGCTAATAATAATGTCAGGAATTTCGCTTTGGGCAATTGCTAAACCTAAAACTCCGTTTTCTGCTGTAATAATTTTATACCTGAATTGTAAGGTTTCTTTTATCAATGTTCTTATTTCACTGTTATCTTCTACTATTAATACTGTGTAAATAGGCGCACCTTCATGTTTTGTGGTAATTTCTTCAACCATCAAATCATCTGCATGGGATGGTTCTGTTACTTGGTTTTTTGATTTATTCTCATGTTCATTGGTAACAGTTTCTGCTATTTTTGGAATGGATACTGTAAAAACAGTTTTTCCAGGATTGCCTTCTGAGGCTTTTGTACTTTGTACTGTAATTTGTCCCTGGTGGTATTCAACAATTTTTTTTGAAAGCGCCAATCCTATGCCATAACCTGTGTTTTGTATGCCATGATCGGTAACCTGAAAATAATTTGTAAATAATTTATTTTGATAATTGGGATCAATACCTCTGCCATTGTCAGTAACTGAAATGGATACAGATTTGTACTTTGTAGTTACCTGTAAATCTACTTTTCCGCCAGGCGGTGTAAATTTAAAAGCATTAGTTAGCAGGTTAAAAAATACTTTTTCCAGTTGCTTCTCATCAAATAGGAGGTAAACCTTTTCCTGGTCATGCACAAAGGACATGCTAATATTATTTGAAAGAGACAGTTCTCTAAAACTTGCATAAATATCCTGTAAGAATGGAATAAGATTTTGTTTTTGGGGGTATAAAGTCAAATGATTGATTTCTGCTTTTCTAAAATCCATTAGTTCACTTACCAGGGTCAATAACCGGTTGGCATTGGATTTCACTTGCGATAGTTGTTGATGAATAAAATTATCTTTTTTGTGCTCGGTTAATAGTCTTTCTATAGGAGCCATTATAAGTGTGAGGTGGGTACGAATTTCGTGAGAAGCATTGGTAAAAAAATTGAGTTTTGCCTGATGCAACTCATCTTCCTTTTTAAATAATTCTCTTAAGAAAAAGAACCGTATAATTACAAATAAAATAGCTACTGCCGATATTATATAGAAACAATAGGCCCACCAGGTTTGCCAAAACGGAGGATTTATTTTTATAGATATGGACATAGGTTTGCTCCAAACCCCGTCATTATTTGCAGCTTTAACTGTTAATTTATACGAACCAGGGGGAAGATTATTGTAGGTAACTGATGGAGAACTTGTCTGGTTCCAGTTTTCATCAATACCGTTTAAACTGTACTGATAAATATTCTTTTCTGCTTTAATAAAATTAAGAAGTGCAAACTCAATTGTAATTACATTTTGATCGTGGGCAAAAACTAAGTTTGGAGTGTTTGAGATATTTGTTTTTAAAATTTTTTGTTCATCATTTATCTGCAATTCTTTATTATGAAGTTTTACTGCAGTAAAAGCAATTGCCGGAATTACTGGATTTATTTGTATTGATGATGGTTGAAAATAAGTGATTCCATTAAAGCCTCCAAAGTAAAAATATCCTTTTGAACTAATGAAGGAAGAGTTATAATTAAATTCATTTCCGGCAATGCCATCTCTTACAGTATAAACCTGGCAATTAGTAGTATAAGGATTAAAATGAACAAGTCCTTTTTGTGTACTAATCCATAACGAACCATCCATTTGAATTAGTATGCCTAAAATGTTTATTGAATTGAGGTAAGACTGGTCTGTTTTTAAAAGCTTCTGCTTCTTATAATCAAACTTTAGTAAACCATTATTAGATGTACCCATCCAAATATTGCCTTCCTTATCCTCAGCAAAGCAATTAACAGTATAGGTGTTATTTATTGACTTAAGCTGATTATCTATTGCAACCTGTACTCCTTCGAATTCTGCAATCCAAATATTATTTCTACTATCCCTATATAAATACCGTGGCTGCAATCGGTCCGAAAACTTATTGTCACTCCACTCAGACAGTATGGTTCCTGATCGCTTGTATAAGAATAGACCAGCATTAGAAGAAACCCATAAATTGTTTGACCGATCTTCTGTTATTGAAAATATTTCACTGTTGGAAATATTTAATGAGTCAATAATATATTTTTTGAAATTTTTGGTTGATGGAATGAAAACGTTCAGACCTCCTCCATGTGTTCCTACCCAAATATTTCCATCCTTATCTGGGTACACCACTTTTATCAGGTTTGATCCCAGAGAATTGGAGTTTGCTGGTTGATGTTTATAGGAAATATAATTATTGGAACCCTTTTCAAGAACATTGAGTCCACCTCCTTCGGTACCAATCCATAGGGTTTCTTTACTGTCCTCAACTATGCTGCTGACCACATTATTGCTGATACTATTTTTATAACCTGTACTTCTAAGTGTAAAAAAAGTTGTTGTATAGGCAGCACTTTGGTTTACACCACCAAAATAAGTCCCTACCCAAATGGAACCGTTGTTGTCCTGAAAAATACTGTACACAGAATTTTGACTCAAACTTGATGTATTGTCGGCATGGTGTTCGATATTTTTGAAAGTGTATGTAGTAGGGTTCAAAATACTTATACCTTCCTGAGTACCCAACCAAAGATTATTTTGTTTATCTGAAAAAATGCAGCGAATATTATTGTTTATCAAACCCACACCATGCGTGTTGTTGGCTATAAAGTATTTAAACTTTTTTTGGGATGGATAATAAACAAAAACTCCACCGTTTTGAGTACCCATCCAAATGTTTTGATTGATGTCTTCACAAAAGGCAGATACCAAATTGGTATAGGAATTGGCAGGGAGATTGAATTGTGATACTATCAAATTATTGTTTTGTTTTTCAATAATTCGAATCCCCTTATCAGTACCTATCCAAACGCTTTGCTTACTGTCTTCATAAATGGCTTTGACGGACTCGTTTTTAAGAGATGGCACAACATAGGGTTTTCCATTAAAGATATAGAACAGCCCAATTGATGAACCTATCCATAAATACCCTTTCCTGTCTTCAAAAATTTTATATACAAAATAATTTGATTTCGAATTTAAACGAATAGTTTCAAACCTGTCCAATGATTCATTATACTTGTTTAGCCCATTAGAAGCACCTGCCCAAAGTACTCCTTTGGAGTCGGTGCATAGCGAAAGGATATTTTTATTCGAAATGGATTGTTCATTGCCTTTTGGGGAATTGTAATTTTTAAATCTAACACCATCATACCTACTTAAGCCATTGGATGTGCCAAACCACATAAATCCTTTTTTATCCTGGGTTATAGAAATGACACTATAACTTGGTAGTCCATGTTCTATTAAGAACGACCTGAAGGAAATATCCTGCCCCCTAATAAAATCAGGAAAAAAAACAATCAGAAAGTAAAGAAGGACCAATCGTATTCGTAAATCTGAAATCATACTAAACAAATTAAACAGATTTGTTCTTTGTTGCGCTCAAATTGGAAAGTTTTTATTTTGGGGGGATTAAATTTTATGAATTCTATTTCATTTCCTGAAATTAGTTTATTGAAAATCAGTAGATTGAAAACCTGTTTAAGATTTTCACCCTATATATTTAAGATTTTCTCCTCCCATACCTTTTTCCCTTTTTTATATTGCAGTAAATAGTTTTTGATTCGATTGCTTTAACTGATAACGATTACTACTTTTCATTTTTTTACAAAAAAAACAACTATGCGCTACAAAAAAACGATGCTTGGTTTTGGGCCACTACGGCTTGTGGTTCTTCTCAAATTAATGTTTCTGCTACCCATGTTTGCAGTGGCTCAAACAGGACCAGTATCCGGTACTGTTTTGGACGAACAAGGCAAACCTATTGCTGGTGCTTCTGTCTCGATAAGAGGAAGTTCAACCGGTACTATCACCAATAATGAGGGACGGTTTAACATCAATGTTTCAAAAAATGCGGTTTTGGTTTTTACATTCATGGGTTATGAAACATTGACACAAAATGTTGGTGGCCGCAATGAAATTACGGTTTCCTTAAAATCCCAAACCACTTCCTTAGAAGATGTGGTGGTGGTAGGGTATGGTACCCGTAGCAAACGAGATGTGGGTGGTGCAGTACTGTCCGTAGATCAAAAATTACTAAAAGACAGACCCGTTACCAATACATTAGCGGCACTTCAGGGATCCACTCCGGGTTTGGTGATTTCAAGAACCAACGGACAACCGGGCCGTGAAGGAATTAGTGCCAGAATTAGAGGGATTACTACCCTTGGTGGCCAAAATGCACCATTGGTAATCATTGACGGAATTGAAGGCGATATTAATGCCTTAAATCCCAATGATATTCAAAGTATTTCTGTGTTAGAAGATGCTGCTTCGGCTTCTATTTATGGAGCGAAAGCAGGCGGTGGTGTAATTTTGATTACAACAAAAGCCGGGAAAGTCAATCAAAAAACACAGGTGGATCTCAATACCATGTACACTTTTAGAACGCCTTATGCGAGACCTGAACTTATAAGCTCCAGAAGGCAGGGTGAGTTACAGAATGAAGCCAGAAAGTTTGCTGGGCAAAACCCCGATTTTACGGATGAGCAATTGGGCTGGTTTGATGATCCCAATGTGAACGAAGTATTCAATACAAATTCCAAAGCCTGGGATTATTATTACAACTATAACCTGGAAGAAATATTGATGCGTAAACAAAGCCCGCAAAGAGCCATTAACCTAACTGCTACAGGAGGTGGAGATAAATCTACTTTTTTGTTTTCGATGGGTTATCTCGATCAGCAGGGCGTATTTAAGTTTGGACCCGACCAGTACAGTAAGTTCAATGCTAGGGTAAACTACAATACTAAACTTTCAAAAATTTTGAGTTTCGATAGTCGGTTATCGTTTGCCAGAGAAAATATTGATGCTCCTCCAGTGGGCGTTACCGGCGAAGGACTGATGTATGGCGTATATTCTATTCGGGCAGCAAGAAACCCAATCTTTACTCCTTTCAGCGAGGATAAACTTTATGCGTTCATTGGAACCATTTCCACAGCCTATCCGGTTTTAAAGGATGGAGGATATGATATGGAAGACCGATACAACATGAACGGTGTATTTAGTTTATCTGCAAAACAGGTATTAAAAGGCTTGGATTTAAAAGCCGTATATAGCCCGGGTCTTGTGCTGTCAAATCGCGAAGTGTTTAATAAAACTGTACCCCGTTATACTATAGATGCCAACAAGAATCCGGTTCCGGGTTCACCACTTAACCAAACTAATTCTTTGAATAAAACAAGACCATTTAATATAACCCAAAACTTTTTTGCCACAGCCGATTATGATTATAAGTTAAAGGATCATAGTTTCCATCTGCTGGGTGGGTACGAGTTTAAGTCTTATAAGTATGACTATCTACAGGCTATTCAAAGAGCTTTATTGCTCAATGATTTCCCTACTTTGAACTACACAACTCTTCCACAGGCCGATGTTACCAACGTTGCGGATAATATTCAAATCAATACCTGGCTTTCCTATTTTGGAAGATTGTCCTACAACTATGCCAACAAGTATTATTTTGAAGGAACCCTGCGGCAGGATGGTAGCTCGCGTTTAGCACCAGGACATAAGTTCCAGACTTTTTATGCCGGTAACATTTTCTGGCGACTAACACAGGAGGCATGGTTTAAGAATGCCCTTCCCTGGGTAGATGAGTTTAAGGTGTCGGCATCCTATGGTACTGCAGGTGGCGCACAAACCTCAAGTCCCAACTCTAATAATTACGATTTCCAAAGCCCGCTTTCCAGAGGATTCTATCCATTCAATGATTCCCGCACGGCCTATTTCTATCAAAGTAATCTGCCTGCCGAAAGCAAAGCCTGGGAAATAATACAAACTACCAACGTTGGTTTTGATTTGGAAGTAATCAAAAGAAAACTGCGTTTGCATTATGATTATTTTATCAAGAAAAACAACAATGTATTTGTAGGCCAACAGCTTCCTGCACTATTAGGTGTTACGCCAAACGAAGCCAATCTTGCAGCTATTGAAGTGAAAGGGTGGGGCGTAACACTTAGCTGGAACGACAGGTTTAAAGATGGTGGATATTTTATTTCTGCCAACCTAAGTGATGATAAAAACAAAGTAGTAAAATATGATGGTTCGGTAACCTACAATACGGGGATCAACTCAGCCATTCCGGGGATGTCCACCAATTCTATTTTTGGATATAAAGCCGATGGGTATTTTGATACTCCCGATGAAGTAAACAGTGTACCGCGCCGAACACCTAACACAACAGTAGGCGACATTAAATTGGTGGATGTAAATGGAGATGGCCTCATCAACCAGGGCATTAACACCGCCGCCGATCATGGTGATTTGGTTTACTTAGGCAATACCAATTCCCGTTATGTATTTGGGTTTAATGTAGGTGCCAACTGGAAAGGCTTTGATGTTTCAGTCCTGTTTAATGGTGTTGGCAAAAGAAGTGTATTACTGGAACCCTATGCTTCCCTTGCCTTTTACGATGGCTGGAGATTGCCGTGGGCTATCCATCAGGATTACTGGACAGCCGAAAACCCCAATGCAAAATTCCCAGCCATACGCATGAGTGATAGGGTGAACAATGTAGAGTCTTCTCATTGGGTTCAGGATGCCAGCTATATTCGCTTAAAGAATCTTCAGGTGGGGTACACTTTGCAAAAGAAAAAACACAACCTAAAATCATTGGGAGATGTGCGTATTTATTTCTCCGGACAGGATATGTGGGAAAAAACAGGTATGTGGTTTAATTATTATGATCCCGAAAACACCGACCGTATAACTTTTGGCTATCCCTTGTGGCGTAGTTATGCAGTGGGTTTAAATATTGGATTCTAATAATAAGATGCTGAAACTATTTTGTAAACGATTAATAAGGAAATAATGAAAATAAATTTTAATAAATATAGTTTAATAGCCGTTGCCGCTTTTGGTGGTGCTGTTCTGACAGGGGGTTGTACTAAGATGCTTGATCAGAATACAAAAACTACCATTACCGATCCGGTATTCTGGAAAACCACAAGCGATTTGATTAGTGGTACCAATTATTTGTATGCAAGTCTTCCGGGATTTGATCAACCAATGGAAGATTTATACAGCGATTTTTCGGTTGATATTTTTGGGTCATCGTTCAATACAATAAGTGATGGCTCGCGCAATGTGCCTTCAGGTGATGGTAACTGGAATGGAGCCTATGCCTACATTAGAGCTGCCAATAATGTAATGGAAAAAGCCAATGACATAGCGGATGATCCCATGAAAACCTATTGCATAGCACAGGCTCGTTTCTTTAGGGCATTTGCCTATTGGCGTTTGGTTAGAACTTATGGAGACGTGCCCTATATTGGAAAAACGATTTCGGGTCGTGAAGATGAAGCACTCTATACGCCAAGAACAGATAGAAGAGCCGTAGTGGATTCCATCTATGCCGATCTGGATTTTGCAGCCGCCAATTGTCCGCAGGCCGATCAGATACCTGGAAGCACATCCACTGCCGGACAAAACGGACGTGAGTATGGACGCATTACCCGAAGCGCAGCTTTGGCATTGAAGTCGCGAGTGGCATTGTACGAGGGCAGCTGGCACAAGTATCATGGCGAACCGGAGTTGAAAGGAGCCAAAGATCCGGTGAAGCATTTCACTATTGCAAGAGATGCCGCAGCCACTATAATGACCGAGGGAAAGCACAGTTTGTTTACAGGAAGTGGTGAACTGAGTTTTCAGGATTTATTCAGGTATCCTGGCGAAACCTATGCCAAGAACAAAGAAAACATATTGGCAAAACTATTTGGAAAGGATATACAGAATATAGTAGTAAGCAATGGTGGTTATATGCGTCCTAATTTGACGGATGGAAGGAATGCAGCTACCCGTGCTTTTGTAAATTTGGCATTATTTGCTGATGGGTTACCATCTGGTAAATCTCCTTTAGATTCCACAGGATTGGAAACCGGATTACTAACAGATTATCAAAATAGGGATCCTAGAATGGTGCAAACTTTATTTAAGGTGGGCGACCCTTATGCTTCCATTTCGGGGGCAAGTCCGGCTTATGGAAATACCTACTATTACCATCAGCAAAAATATTGGACAGGCCAGGCCGATTTTTTGGTAAGCCCAAATATCTTCTTGGACTTTATTGCCATCAGGTATGCAGAAGTTTTATTAAACTATGCCGAGGCTGTGTATGAGTTAAGCGGTTCTATCTCTGATGCCGATTTGGATAAAACCATCAATCTGTTGCGCAAAAGAGCTACCAATAACAACAACTCAAAACTGGCATTATTATCCAATGCATTTGTTTCTGCCAATGGATTAAATATGCGAGATGAAATTCGCCGGGAGCGTTCAATAGAACTGGCTTATGAAGGATTTCGCTATTGGGATTTATTAAGATGGAAAACAGCAGAGGTAGAACTTCCAAAACCGCTTTTGGAGCGCAAGTATTTTACCGGTGTCAATTATGGTGGAAGCACCAAGCCTCCTATGCTTAACGGGTATGTACTTTTGCAGGCGGCTGATAAAAGAAAGTTTGATGCACAGAAAGACTATTTGTGGCCATTGCCTTCAGGACAAATTGGGTTGAGCAATGGAACGCTTACTCAGAACCCTGGCTGGAAATAAATAGTCTATATTGAATATTTCAGTACAGAATTCGGGTTATATCAAATGGTTTTGATTTTATCAGAAAAAAGCGAAATATTTGATATAGCTTTTTTTTAATCGGAAATATTATTCTGGAAAATCTTCAATAAATCATGGAAATAAAAATTACGCATACATTAAAATCAATCTTTGCTATTATTGTTTTGGGTCTTCTGATTTCCTGTTCCACAGCAAAAAGAGCAACCATCAGTAATACCGATGATTTCATTAAAGAAAATTTTTCAAATGCAGAAAAGATGCTCACTGCATTGCTTTCAACAGCCAATAAAAACTTTGATACAAAAAATGGTGCCTTTCCCCGAACCATTAACAAGGAAGGTAAACTGGTTACTACGTCCATGTACGACTGGACTCCAGGCTTTTTCCCCGGAAGTCTGTGGTATACCTATGAGTTTACAAAAAATGAAGCATTAAAAAGCGAAGCTGTAAAATGGACTGAGAAATTAGAATCATTGCAGCATTTTACAGAACATCACGACCTGGGTTTTATGATGTATTGCAGCTATGGCAATGCTTACAGACTAGCCAATAAGCCAGCGTATAAAAACATTCTTATCAATTCTGCCAAAGCATTGAGCACTCGTTTTAATGCCACTACAGGATGTATAAAATCATGGAACAGGTTTAAATCCTGGCATGGGAATGCCACTTATTATTATCCGGTGATTATTGACAATATGATGAACCTAGAAATGCTGTTCTTTGCTTCTAAAGTTTCGGGAGACGACCGGTATAAAAATATAGCCATCAAACATGCCGAAACCACCATGAAAAATCATTTCCGCCCCGACTTCAGTTCCTATCATGTGGTTTGTTACGATAGCACAACAGGTAAGGTCGTGGCCAGAGAAACGGCGCAGGGATATGCCGATAACTCCACCTGGTCTCGTGGACAGGCCTGGGCCATTTATGGTTTTACAATGACTTACAGAGAAACCACTGATGACAGGTTTTTGAAAACCGCCATGGGCCTGGCAGACTATTTTATCAAAAACAAAAACCTGCCGAAAGATGGAATACCGTACTGGGATTTCAATGCCTATCAAGCCGGATTTACACCAGGTGTGAAGTCGAATGCAAATAAAGTTTCAAAGGATTATCGTGATGCTTCTGCGGCTGCCATTACCGCCTCGGCCCTTTTAGAACTTAGCACCTATGTAACCGGAAGTAAAATTGGTGAGTATAAAAAGGCTGCATTAAAAATGCTTCACTCTTTAGCAAGTGATTCATATAGAGCCAAAGCCGGAACCAATGGAAATTTTATTTTAGAACACAGTGTTGGAAGCATTCCACATGACAATGAAATGGATGTGCCTTTGGTGTATGCTGATTATTATTTTCTGGAAGCGTTATTAAGGTATAGCCGATTACAAAAAGGCCAGCCACTTTTCTAATTTTTATATATTTTCGAAACATGATAACTGTTTATAGAAAAATATTTCTACTCTCCTTGTTATGTGTGCTGAGTACAGGATTTGTTTTGGCACAGAAAAAAAAGGACAATGCAAAATTGACTGGTGCAGAAGATCGGGCGTATTGGGTGAAAGCCATGCACAAAATAGCTTGGCCAGTGGTAGTGAATCTGGGTAATGGAACCTTGAAACAAAATATGCCATTGGAAACGGGTCCTCAGTACTATCTTCAAGCTGATAAGGTCTCTTATTTGGAGGCAGTCGGTCGTTGTTTGGCGGGTATTGCTCCCTGGCTTGAGCTTCCTGATGATAATTCTAAAGAGGGAAAGCTAAGAAAGGAATATAAGGAATTACTATTGCATGGGTTGGCTATTGCTGTCAATCCCAAAAGCACAGATTATCTAAATTTTAGAGAAGGGGGACAACCCATTGTGGATGCGGCCTTTTTTGTTCTGGCCTTTATGCGTGCACCAAAGGCTTTGTGGGAGCCGCTTGATGCCCAAACCAAACAGCGTTATATTGCCGAATTTAAATCCTTGAGAAACCGATCGGGGTCTTATAACAACTGGTTGCTGTTCGGTGCATTGCCAGAGGCTTTTTTGCGATCGGTGGGAGAAGAATATGATCCGGTAAGGGTTGATTATGCGCTCAATAAAATGAAAGAATGGTACGTTGGGGACGGATGGTATAGTGATGGAGAAAAATTTAGCATGGATTATTATAATTCTTTTGTCATTCATCCCATGCTGGTGGACTTGTTGGCATCGCTTAAAACCACTCCTGTTACCAAATACAAACAAAAAGGCTATAATGTAGAAGAGGCCTATCAGCAGGCACTGAAAAGAATGGTCAGGTATTCAGAATTTTCAGAAAGAATAATTTCTCCTGGTGGAAGCTTTCCGGCATTTGGTCGGTCGGTTACCTATCGTACTGCTGCTTTTCAGGCTCTGGCACAAACCGCCCTGATGCACCAGTTGCCAGAATGGGTTAGTCCAGCTCAGGTGCGGGGTGCACTCACTTCCGTATTTTTTAATATGTATGACGGCCATCAAAACTTTGATAAAAAAGGCTGGCTGGTATTGGGTTTCAATGGGCATCAACCCATGATGGCCGACCAATATACCTCTACTGGAAGTTTGTATATGGCCACACTGGGATTCCTTCCTCTGGGACTTCCTGTGGATGATAAGTTTTGGACTGATCCTCCGGCAGACTGGACAGGAAAAAAAGCCTGGGCTGGGCAATCGGTGAAGAAAGATTATAAAGTTGAATACTGATATGAGGTGTAAAAAAAATGAACCGAAGGGCTATCCTTTCCAAAACTCATCTGCCCAATCGTCCTGTTTTACATCCTCGTGATGTGCTGCTATTGCCTGCAATTGCTCATCGGTTGCAGCAAGTTGTATTTCATTGAACAAATCTCTTTCTTCAAAACGAATATGCTGCTCTAATTGCTTTTCCAAAATAGAGAACGAATCCGTAGAAGGCGTGTTATTTTCAAACAAAGATTTAATAAGTTGGTGCTCTCTTAATGCCTGTTGTTTTTTTTCATTATCATCAGGAAGAATAGAAAAAACATGTTTTTCCTCCAGCTCAAAATGAGATTGAAGATGCGATGTCCAAAACCAATCGGCATAATTTTTCATGCGCATTAAATCAGCATTTCGTTTTATGCCTTCTCTTATTTTCCAGCTAAACAAAAGTCCGGTATGATGTTCCCTTCCTAATGGTTGCAGGGCTTCATGTCTTTTTATGGGAGTGGTCATTTCTAAATATTTTAAACTAATGAAATAGCAGAACTGTTATCTCGATAGTATTCCAGCTTGCTCAAAAACATAGTAGCCATTTTATCTCCTCTCCATTTTGCTTCATCGGCCACCCGACCTTGGAAATGGTCGTTGATGGTTTCGTGCCAAAGCGCAAGCCAATTGGTAAAATGCTCCTGAGCTATGGGCATTTTTGCATGGGGAGGAAAAGGTGTACCAAAATACGTGTGGTCATCCAAAAGAACGGTTTGCCAAAAACGATACATTTTCTCTAAATGTACAGGCCAGTTGTCTTTAATGATGCCTTCAAAAATGGGCCCCAGCAATTCATTCCTTCGAACCTTTCCGTAAAAGTTGTTTACCAACACTTTGATATCCTCAATAGTTGTGATGTCCTTTTTATCCATACCAATACGATCTTTTTATGAACCCACAAAGGTAGTCATCCTGTCTATTTCAGACAAACTAGTCTTAATTGCTTTGTATGAGCTAGCCTATTTCTATTCAAAAAAATCGAGTTCGGCAATGGAAAGTTTGTCGCCTCCGGCGGCAATTACCAGGGATTCAATTTTTATAAATCTTGCGTGAACCGGGGAAGAAAAAACTTTGGTTCTTTTGGATGGATCGTTTATCAGATTTCCAAAATCAAAGGAGGAGGCCTGTTTCCAGTCTTTCCCATTTTCACTTACATAAACCATTCCTTTTTCCATCATACCCTGATGGCTAAAGGTTTGTGGCATATAGGCAAATCCTTTTAGCTGATGATTTTTACCTAGGTCAATAGTAACAAACTGTTTGGCGCCCGTTGAGTTCGATGACCAATAGGATTGATGGTTGGCATCAAAGGCATATTTTCCACTATGTCCTTTTTCTTCTCCACTGGTATTTACAAGCATCCAGTCCTTTTTTGAAATACCAATATTTTCAACTACCACACTACCCATTTTGTCTTTGCTGAAGGCAGCAGCCTTTACCATTCCTCCTTTGGCAATAAAAGGGCTTGTAAACAAAACTGAATTTCGGGTGGGTTCGCTACCATCTGTGGTATAGCGAATTTCAATACCCGAATTGATGTTGGCTGCTGCGTTCTCACCATAATTGTTCCAATTAAAAATGTTTTGAACCGGAGAGATGGAAACCATTCCATTTTTATCTGTCTGAATTTGCAATTGTGGCGGTTGCGTTTTATAGTAAAATGCGGCTACATTATTAATGGCCGATGGCGCCCTTTGTGAAAGAATTCGAATTCTGAACTTGTTAGCAGTTACTTCAGGAAAACGCAAAATTCTTTTGTATCCAATATTGGTGGCTTTGGCTATTTCCTTCCAGCCCTTGCCTGTCCATGCATCTAGGGCATGTTCCTCTACTCTTTCGCTATGGGTAGTAACGGATTCCTGAATCATTAGTCGGTTGATGGTAACCGGTTTGAAGGTTGAAATAATAAACTCCGAACTTTTGTTCAACAGCAAATAAGTTTTTTCATTGTTGTCCAAAATAGCAGCATTGCCTTTTGCTCCGTTAAAAAGATTTTGGGTATAGGTTTCTTTGATTCTTTTTCCTGCTTCCAACAAGGAAGCCACATCTCTGTCGGAAAAACGACCTTCTTTGTTTGGCGGTATGTTTAATAAGAAAATGGAGTTGCCACCCACCACTCTTTCATAAATATCATATACGTCATCAGCGCTTCTAACTTTTTGCTCTGTATCATCTCTATAAAACCAACCCTCTCGAATGGAGGTATTGGTTTCTGCCGGCTGGTAATGAATGAATGGAGATGTATACAAAATGGCCCTGCTTCCCAAATCAATATTGGTAAGGTCGGGGAAGTAATTGGCCGTATCCGGATTAAAGTTGTACCCTATCACATTCCATTCTGTTTCTCTGGTTCTGCCAGCTTCGTTATTGCACCAGCGAATATCTTCCTTACCAAATATTACTGCCTTGGGTGCCAGTTGATGAATGAGTTTTTTCCAGGCCAGGTAATTATATTTTTGACCGCCCTTGGTTTTGGGATGTGCTCCGTCAAACCACACTTCGCTGATGGGGCCATACTCTGTAAGCAATTCGAACAATTGGTTTAGAAAATACTCGTTGTAATCGTCCGCCAAAAACTTAAATTTTGTTTTGTTGGCAAATGGTCTTCCTGGCACTTCGTGGGGAATGGCTCTTTCGGTGTATTGGCTCAGGTTGCCATACAGCCTATCCGGACTTTCAATTTGAAACAAATCGGCTGGCGAAAGATAAATGCCCAATTTCAAACCATATTTTTTGCAGGAGGCAGATAGTTCCTTCAATACATCGCCCTTTCCATCCTTGTACCCTGTCGACATAATGCCATGCTTTGTGTATCGGCTTTGCCAAAGCGCAAAACCATCATGATGTTTTGCTGTAAAAATCACCATTTTCATTCCGGCTTCTTTCATTACACGGCACCACTGGTCGGTGTCTAATTTTTTAAGATCAAAAACTGCCGGATCTTCCATTCCGCTTCCCCATTCCTTCCCTGTAAAGGTATTGGGACCAAAATGTATAAAAGCGATGTACTCATTTTTTTGAGCACTGTACTGGTTGGCAGTTGGCACCACGTGTACAGCCTTTTGCAGGATGGTTTCCTTGGAGTCCGTAGCCAATACCGGATAAGTATTTTTAAGTGGAAAGGCGTTTGAATTGTTTTGAGCATTACTATTTGAAACAAATAAAATGGGGATCAATAATATTAATAAACATTGCTTCATGTCATATATTTTTTACTGTTGTTGAGTGGACTACTTTATATGTTCGATTTTGTGAATGGGCTTTATTATATACCTGACTTTTTGTTTTGGTATAACATCGTTTTAATCAAATACCGCCCGAATGTAGAACAAAACTTTTATAGAATTTTTGGGTAATGATATTGTAAAGGGTTTGTTGTTGAATTAAGCTTTTTGATAATAAACGAAACGAACTAATTCGCTGCATACCAATTCTGGTATTTAGTTTCAATAAGGTGATCGAATTCGTCAAAGGAGAGAAGGCGTATTCATTTCCTTATATTTCAATGGCTAAATTATCCACAAATACATCAGTTTGTTTTAGGCGTCTATTGCTTTTAGATTTGTGTATGGTGGATGCTCATCATTGTTCAATGTGCGGGTTGCTCTAAAATCCCATATCCCATTTTCTCCTTTGCCATATCAGCACTCCAGCTTCCGGCAGTATGAATACCCCACCTGTCTTCATTGGCTTTTTCAAAATCTGATTTGTATTTATCGGGGAACTTACCGTCTATAAATGCACCCTGTATTGCCGAAGGGAAAATTTCTTCAAAAGAGTGCATGGCCGTTAAGGACACACGCCTGTAAATATGTGAGCGAGATATGTCTTCCATGCCTACTAAACCGGCCGCTCCCATCAGTTCCACAAAAGCCTTCAGGGTGTTTTTATGATAATTGGCAATTCGGTGTTTTTTATCATCCACTACCAAGCCCTGTGTAAGCCGGCGATCTTGAGTGGTGATTCCTGTAGGGCATCGGTTGGTATTGCATATCAGAGCCTGAATACAACCCAGTGCCAGCATCATGGCTCTGGCACTATTGCAGGCATCGGCACCCAATGCAGCAGCACGGGCAATGTGAAAAGCCGTCATTATTTTTCCACTGGCAATTACCTTTATGTGTTGTTTGATGTTGAGCCCTCTTAACACATCATCTACAAAAGCCAGTGCATCTAAGAGGGGTGCACCCACATAGTTCGAAAATTCCTGTGGTGCAGCACCTGTGCCCCCTTCGCCTCCGTCCACACTAATAAAATCGGGATAAGTATTTTGACTGATCATGGCTTTACAAATAGCCATAAACTCACTCTTGTGCCCTATGCAAAGTTTAAAACCGATGGGTTTGCCACCAGATAAATCTCGGAGTTGTTTTATAAATTGAATAAGCCCTTTGGGCGAATCAAAAGCAGTATGATAGGGTGGAGACTCCACTGTTGTGTGTGGTTGTATATGCCTAATTCGGGCAATTTCAGGTGTATTTTTTATGGCGGGTAAAATGCCTCCATGCCCCGGCTTGGCACCCTGCGAAATTTTTATCTCAATCATTTTTACATTGGGCAATTGTGCCTTTTGGGCAAACAAATCGGGTGAAAAATTTCCTTCCTCATTGCGGCAGCCAAAATAACCTGTTCCTATTTGCCAAATGATATCGCCGCCTTGCTTCAGGTGATAATCACTAAGCCCACCTTCGCCGGTATTGTGTGCGAAATTTCCAATTTTTGCCCCACCATTCATGGCTTCCACGGCATTGGCACTTAGCGAACCATAGCTCATGGCAGATATATTCAGGATGCTGGCATGATATGGTTGACGGCAATCTTTGTTGCCTATCAGTACTCGTGGGTCATGATCCAAAGTACTAAAACTTTTTGGTGCAATGGAATGGCACATCCACTCGTAACCCGGCGCATACACATCATTTTGGGTACCAAAAGCCATGGTGTCATTGTCCTGCTTTGCCCGCTGGTAAACAGTGGAGCGATCAATTCTGTTTAGTGGGCGGCCATCAATATCAGATTCGATGAAGTATTGATACACTTTTGGCCGTAGGTCTTCCATCACATAACGCAGTCTTCCGAACACAGGATAAATTCGGCGAATACTATGCTTGGTCTGAATCATATCATAAACACCCATTCCTCCAATGATCAAGGCCATGGCAAATAGCACATACCAGTTCTTACTAATGAAATAACCCAGAAAAAAAGTAATGACCAGGGTGATAAACATGGTCGTAATAAAAACACGTCTCATGGCAAAACAATTTGTTACGAATGTATAAATTATAACAATGCAAAAACAGCCTGTGGTGATGACACCGTTTTAGCCAACAGTGTTGTGTTTTCGAACCATTGTTGTCAACAAAAAATATTTCAACTGTATATCTTTTATTCTTTGTTGATCGGATGGAATGCCGGATATACAGCCCCCTTTGAGAAAAAAATATTCATGAGCGTTTCATCCTATGAAACCCTTATTGGATAAGGGTTTTAAGCCTGCCCTCCATCTGGAGAGGGAGCTGGGCAGGGCTTGTCCGCCGAAGGTGGATGAGGTCTTGGTTCACCTAGCGGGTGCAACATTTGGTGGACAACAATGTTTTAGAGTTGACGTCGTTTGACCAAATTAGAAGGCCGCAAATTATTTTATCAATATAGAAAGAAAAGGGTAAGAATGCTTATTTATAAAAGGGAAATGATAAATTATTAGCGGTACCTGCCTGTTCTATCCATCTGCATTAATATCTCTTGAAAGTCAGGCATTTCATCTTCTTCCTGGTAAAAGAGTTCTAAACATTCACGAATGGCACTCTTGTCTCTATTTCCTTTTTCTAGGTCAGCAATGGGCTTGTCAAAACTTGTATAGGAGGCTGCATAATTTTTCTTATCTATATTTAGTTTTAGAATAGCTTGTTCTATTTTTAGAAAACTTACATGTGAGATATTGCTAAATGCCGGATTGTTGTGTGCCAGATCGAGCTCCATTTGCAAATCCTTAATCTGTTCTTTCAGCAAATCATTATATAATTCCAGCACATTATCTGGTGTTTGGTGAAGCTGGTTTTCGAATTGGTTTACCCACTGAATTTCCAGTTCAAGTAATTGAGCCAGATTTTTGTTGTTATAGGCCACTGTTACCTGCTTCATGAACTCTTCTTTTTCTTTTCTCAGTTTTTCATCAGGCTCAGTGTCTGGGTGCAGAATTTTTGCAAGCGATAAATAGATGCTTCTAAGGCTTTTTTGCTTTAATTCTTCTTTTTGTTTTTCACGGGTTTCTTTGTCTATTGTTTTCTGACTTTTCTTTCTACCCCTTGTTGGTTTTGATTTTGTATTATCTTTTGAGGCTTCGTATTGTTTCCCTAAATCAGACAATTTTCTGGCTAACTCTTCGGGATCCTCTGTATTTAATTCCGAAGGATCTATTTTTATCCCCGTTTGTTCCTGAAACATTTGGGAAAACATTTCAGCCGCATTGTACATTTGATCTGCTACCACTTCGTCATAGGGTTGATAATTATAAAGCGAGTATATGGATTTATCTTCTTCTGATGGGTCAAGCACATAAAACGCATCGTCTAATAAGTCTACAATAAAATCATCAAGAGAGTCGTTGATATGCTTTGAAAATTTTATTGTCTGTCTTTTATTATGTAGAAGATGTGCCAATTTTATTTTTCGCTCACCTAATAAAACAACCTGTGGGTGAACTTCCTTATCGTATATTTTTTGAAGTAGAAGCAGATTCTCTGAAAGCTCTTTTAAGTTGGTTTTTAATGATGATATTTTTGAGGTAAGCGTATTAAAAAGCTTCTGGTTTTTGCTAAGTTGAGAAGATGCTTTGATTTTTACGCTCACAATAGAGTTATCTGGTTTGTTACTGTTCTCCAGATTGTCAAAAAGGGTTGATTGCATAATTCTTTAAATTAAACTTTGTTGATTTACTTAAAATATGTTTTGTCATTCATTCTGAACGGTCAAATCTATGGTTAATTTTGAAAATAACTTGGAAGACATCAGTAAAAAAAATGGGAGCTTTTAGCCCCCATACATATCAACAAATTTTGAAAAGATTTAATCCATCTTCTCCGGTCTCATTTGTGGAAAGAACAACACATCCTGAATGGATGGCTGATTGGTAAGGAGCATGACCAGACGGTCTATTCCAAAACCAATTCCTGATGTAGGCGGCATACCATATTCCAGGGCACGTAAAAAATCGTAATCAATATACATCGCTTCCTCATCACCACGTTCCAGCAATTTGGTTTGTTCTTCAAAACGCTCTCTTTGTTCGATGGGGTCGTTCAACTCGCTATAAGCATTGGCAATTTCTTTACCATTCACCATCAGTTCAAAACGCTCTACCAAACCTTCCTTGCTTCGGTGCTTTTTAGTAAGTGGACTCATCTCAATAGGGTAGTCAATAATAAATGTAGGTTGTATGTAATGATGCTCACATTTTTCACCAAAAATCTCATCTATCAGCTTGCCTTTACCCATTGTTTTGTCCACATGGATGCCCAATTTTTGGCATACCTCTTTCAACCCTTCCTCATCCATTCCGTCCACATCAAAACCTGTATGTTCTTTAATGGCATCGTAAATAGATACACGGGCAAACGGTGCCTTGAATGAAATGCTTTTATCACCTACAGTAAGGTCGGTGGTGCCGTTTACGTCTAGGGCGGCTTTTTCCAGCAATTGCTCTGTGGTTTCCATCATCCAGAAATAATCTTTGTAAGCCACGTAAAACTCCAGCACGGTAAACTCCGGATTGTGGGTTCGGTCCATGCCTTCGTTTCTGAAATTTCGACTGAACTCATACACCCAATCGAAACCACCTACTATCAGTCTTTTTAAATAAAGTTCATTGGCAATACGCAAATAAAAAGGAACATCCAGCGCATTGTGGTGGGTAACAAATGGGCGTGCAGCGGCACCACCCGGAATGGCTTGCAACACTGGAGTGTCCACCTCCAAAGCGCCACGCTCGTTCAAAAAATCGCGAATGGAAGTCATCAGTTTGGTACGCTTTAAAAACGGCTCCTTCACCAATGGGTTCACCACCAGGTCGGCATAACGCTGGCGATATTTAAATTCAGGATCAGTAACCTCATCAAACACATTCCCTTCCTCATCACGCTTCACCACTGGTAATGGTTTTAAGGACTTGGACAAAAGCGTAAGCTCTACTGTATGCAATGAGGTTTCTCCGGTTTTTGTAATAAACACATAACCCGATGCGCCAATAAAATCGCCCAGATCCAAACCATGTTTCACCAATACATCCCAAAGGCTTTTGTCCTCGCCGGGATAAAGCTCATCCCTTTTTACATACAACTGAAAAATACCCTGTTTGTCCTGTATTTTTATAAAGAAAACCTTTCCTTTATCGTTGATGCTCATGATTCGGCCAGCCACACATACCTGGGCAAACTGATCTTTTGTTTCCTCAGAAAAAGCCGCTTTTATATCGGCTGAATAATGACTAACCGGAAACAAAGGCGCAGGATAAGGGTCAATACCCGCATCTCTTAGCTTTTGCAATTTTTCTCTTCGGATGATTTCCTGCTCGGATAAATTTTGCACACTCATAAAATCTAAATTTCAAATTTGATACACTAAGGCCTTTTACTAAGACCTCACCCCAACCCTCTCCAAAGGAGAGGGAGGGGAGGTCGGTAAGTTTGAAAAGCCGATTATTTACTGCCTATTAGAATGAATTTTTACAAAACTCAATTTTTTACAGGGGTGCAAAAATAGCCAATGAAAACCATATAATGGGGATGGCTTAGGCTTCCCACAGCTTTTATATAAATTATTATTCTTGAACTAATGCGACTATCTAACCCAACATCCTGTTTTTATGCATCAACTTTAAATGGATTTTTATGGTACTATTTCCCAAACTTCCGTGGATAGTACGACAAGGTGAGCATAAAATATTGTTGCAGCACATTGCTGGAGATAAAGGTTTGGGTGTTGCCGGTGGCTGTGTTTACGATGCTCTTGTTCTGATGCAACAAATCCAATGCAGAAAATTTCACCTCTCCCCTATTGCCTTTTAGAAAGCGATAGGCCAGGCTGGCATTCCAGATCGTGAAATACACATTGTCCGAGTGATTGCTGCTACTTTTATTATAGGTAATATTGGTGCCCCATAATACACTTTTTGGGAAATGCAATGCACCAACAAACCTTAGGTATTGATTGGTGTTTTTAAACCGATTGTCATTAAACCCTTTTTGCTCACTATCATAAAACCCCATGCCCTGCTCGGCTTTTAGCGTTAGCAAATCCTGAAAACGAAAGCCAATATTCCACTGTATGTTTTGATAAGTGCTGTTGCTGGTGTTGCGAACCTGGTTGATATATTGGGGGCTTTGATTTTTGTTGATAGCGTAGCTGGCATTGAGTTCCAATGTGGTGTTCTTTTTCAGTTCAATAGATTTTTGCAAGCCTGCATCGGCATTGGTAAATCTGTTGCCTTCCACATTGATGGCATACACCGTGCGCACACCTGCATTGTCGTAAAGGGTGCTATCACTAATGTTGTCATCTATCTGGCCAAAGCCTGCGTTGATATGAAATTGAAGTGGATTGCGTGGTGTGCGTGTATAAAACTGATAACCGATTTTTATTTCTTTTCTGTATTGAGGTCTGATGTTTGGATTTCCTTTTGGAACATACCAAAAATTGGCACTATCCACCAACGGAGCAATATTATGCACACCCGGATAAGTAATCGAAGTGTTCAGCCTAAGGCTGTATTTCACTTCGTAGCTGCCATACTGATGATTGTTATATTCTACCGAAGCATCGGGAATAAATCGGGAATAAGTTCTTGAAAAGTTTTGAATGGACTGTGTGGCATGGTGTTGCTGACTGAAATACTGATTGCGCAGATTTATTTGCAGGCTCACCCATTTATTGTACCGGTTGGTAAGTCCTTTATAAAATGTTTTTGAGAGGTTGATGGCAGGTAGCCAGTTTTGAGTTGCCATTTCTCTGGAATTGGACAGGTACCGATTAAGCCGATAGATTTGGGTGTTGCTATCCTTGTCCAATACTTTATCCTGGTAGCTATTGTTATCAAAATTTATTTTGGTGGAAAGTCCGATTTCTATGCCACCAACGCCTCTCTTGTTAAAGATTAATTTCTTAAGTTCCGGATAACTGGCTGTGATGTTGTGACTGATTCCCTGCATGTTCTGTTGCTCGTACAATCGGTCAAATACTTTGTTGCCAGTAGGTTTTATGGCCGATTGGAATTGCGTGAGCGATTGGGTATGGCCGGTGTTATCATTGGCCGAAAACTGATACCCAATAGTGTATTCTTCGGGTATTCGTTTTGTGTTCATATACCGATAATCGGAATGGTGGTTGAACTCAAAGCCTGCGGTAATATATTTTTTAAGGATCTCGGTTTCTGTTTGTGAAAGGCTATTGCTTATGATGCCCTGCCCGGTTTTTTCCTGTTCCGACTTACTAATACCTGTACTCTCAAGGTTGTTTAGGTTGATAGAGGCATTCAGGTTCAAGGTCATTTTTTCTGTACTTTTTCCATAGCGTAAGCTGAAACTTTGGTCGTTGGTTATTGTATTGTTATTGCTTTGGGTGCTGCGGGTAAGTACCGTATCGGCTGTGATAAACTGGTTATAAATATTGTGGTTGTTGGTTTGGTTGTCGTTGCGATTCATAAAGTAGCTGCCATTCAGCCGGCTACTTTTTTGATAAGCCACATCCGGAATAAAATCGTATTGAAGTTCTACGCCTGCCGATAAAGGTTTATTTAAACCCCGCATACCAAAATCGCTTTGGTACTCTATGTTGGCGCCTTCGCTTTTATACGTAGTATTGCGCATCAGCACATCCATACTGCCTGCCAGTTTATTGATATTGTTAAAAGCCCCTGCAGTACTTATCTGTAGCTTTTTATTAAACCCGCTCAACATTCCGTCCATCGCATACCGTCGGTTGACGGAACCAAAGGGAGCCGCACCGGCACTCAGTTTCCCGAAGTAGCCCATTTTTTTGTCTTCCTTTAGTTTGATGTTGGCAAACATGGTAGAATCCAATGGGTTTTTTTCATTGCGTTGCTGGTAAACCTGCAGTTTGTCCAATGCTTCTTTTGGCAGATTTTGGGTAGCAATTGTGGGATCGGAGCTTCCCATAAAAGGCTTGCCTTCCACCAGTATCTGTTGTATTTTTTTACCGTTGTAGGTTATTTCTCCATCGCCCCAAATGGTTAAGCCGGGGAGAATGCGCATCCAGTCTTCAGCAGTAGCATTGGCATCTTTCATTCTAAAGGCATCGGCATTAAACTCCAGCGTATCGCCGTTCATGCGCATGGGCGGTATTGCTTTCACTACCACTTCTTCCAGTGTAGTTCCATTGCTGTCGGTGGCTAATTGGTGCATGTAGAGCAGTCCCATATCGAGCTCCCCCCTACCCCCACCGAAGGAGGGGGAGGGCGTGATGCTAAATTTTTTCATCAGCGGGCGATATCCCACATGCGTGATAATGAGGCGCAGGGGGGTATCAATGGGCAATGAAGAAATGGAAAACTCACCAAAATTATTGGGCAGGCCATATTGCAAAAGACTGCTGTCTGCCGCTTTATACACGGCAATGGTAGCACTGGTGAGCATAAAATTGTAGGTGCTGTCTTTTACCTTTCCTTTTAGCTGGCCGGTACCTACAGGACTGTTGGGTAAGGTTTCCTGTGCCTGAACCGTAGGGCTAAGAAAGCCAAAGGCGATCAGGCAAAAAATACATATCAGAGAAATTAGATTTTGATGGTTCAATGTGAAATGATTTATTCGTTAGTGGGTTCTGTTTGCGTGGGGGGGGGGGGGGGAAAAAAAAAAAAAAAAATAAAACCGCCCGACTGGGAGTATTGGTAGCTATTTGCCCCCGGACAAAACACAATAGGTGCGCCCAATTTTTTCAACAGGGTTAGCTGTTTGTACAGGCATCTTTCAGATACACGAAGTTTTAGCGCAAACTCTTTTGGGGTGCCGGTATTTTTTTTAAGAATCAGATCATTTATTTTTTGCAATAGGTGTAGTTTTTTGTGTGGCAGTTGGCGTTATTTTTTTGTTATGGTTTTTGGCAAATAACTTTTCCGAAATAGCCAACGGGCACAAGCGGTAAGCAAAGGGCAAAAGGCTTAGGACGGGTGAAAAAAATGGCATATTGCAGCAGTTATTATTTATCAAAAGGTTTTGTTGTTAGAGGATGCAAAAATATTGTTTTAAGGTTTTTGGTAAACAAATGATGCAATCGTTTGCGCAAAAATACTCACTGCACGATTTGTGCAGTGAGGGCGATTATCTTCGCTTCTGAAAACAATTTTTTATAAAAACAAAAACAAAAAATTATGAAGAGAAAATTTTTGAAATGGGCAGTAGTGCCCCTGATTGCAATTGTTGCTTTTGTTGGACTGAGTTCTTTTGTGGAACCCAACGAGACTGAAGGCGGCGGTGGCAATTGCGACCTCTGTATTTTAAAGAATCACAAGAAGGATTTAAATACAGGCGCTTATGAAGAGTATATAGTTTATTCTTGCAAAATGACCCCAAATGAAAACAAGTGCTCTAAAACTATAGACCTTACTGGCAGCAATGGTATTATTATCTCAACTTCAGTTACTTGTAATAATGCTACTGCTTGTTAATCATTTTTACCAGTATGATAACAGTCAGCTCTTAAGTAAGTGCTGACTGTAAACTTTTTTGAGAAACTTTTATATTCTTCTTGTACCTCAATATGTTTGTATTATTCACGAATACTTCCTTATTTACATGATCGATTTCTCCATTTGGTCAAGTTGACTCCTTAGAAAGAGTCATAAAGATGATGGTGATCAATGTTACTACTAAATCGTTGGAGATTGTTGGATTGATTGACTGATGTATGGTTTCTTCTTAGACGTTATAAAATGTAATTTTTTTCTGTCTTATTGCTACTGCGATTCTACTTAACATAGAGTACTAAACTGACTAAATCCGATTCATGCACAGAACTTTTTAATTATAGATATTATGAGTAAGATACTAAATAAATGTTTGTTGTTTATAATCATTATACTCCCCCTAGTTCGATGTTCAAATATGAGCGGATCTGGTGAAGGCGTTACTTATTCTGATAGAGACTTCGAAAACGGTGGAAATTTGAAGGGAAGCATAATTCCAGTTCCGACAAGGTTTAATCCATTAACCTACCATGTTATTAGGGATTCTTTTGTTTTGATAACGTATTGGGACGCTGATGACTATTTGGTAGATTTGGTGAATTTTAAACGAGGTCAACTTATTAGGAAACTTGCAAAAGCAGGAAGTGACAGTACTTTATTCTCTTCAGCTAGGATTAGGTATGTAAGTCCTTTGGATAATTATTTTACAGTTTACGATGTTGTTAAAAACCGGCTAACTAAATTTAATATCGACTCGGTTCTTTTAGAAGAAGGTTATAATGGTGTTGGATACAATATTCCGTCTTTTGCAGGCGATATGACGTTTTATCAAAATGATTCAATACTCATCTTCAATAAGTATTACTTTAATATAAAAGATAGCATTTTAAATAGTAATAATTCAAGCCCGTTATTATTTATTAGCAAAGAATATACTCGAAATCAAATTCTGAATATAGAATATGAAAGAACACCTCAATTTTTTACATTTAATGCAACTGGTAGCGACATATATGTAAACCCTAAAAGTCAGGATATTTGGTTAGTAGATAATGCGTTCGACAAAATAACAATATTTGATAGTAAGTTTTTGGCCAAAAAGCAATTGCTGGGTCCAGATGTCTTTGATATTAAGTATGAGCTAAGGCCGGATAGTTCCGTACATACTTTTATGGCTAAATACTATAGATCATTTTACCCAGGTGTTTTTACCGGAGACCACGTTTACATGATGTATTTAGGGATTCAAGGTATAGACCTCAATAAGTCTAATATTGAGCGACCAGTTTGTATTCTGAAATATAGGTGGGATGGCAGCCCTGTGAAGAAGTACAAAATAAACGAGTTTTTGTATAATCTTAGCATTGTTTCTGGAGAGACAGCAATTTATGGAACAACTGCGAAGAAATTTGGTGATTCGGCAAAACTTATCAAATATATAATCGAATGATAAAACTATTTCTTATCTTATTATCCGTTTCCACAATAATGTTTAGTTGCGCCTATTCTGAATCCCAAAATTTAGAAGGCCGATTGAAAAAAATCAAAATTAACGCGTCGAGTATAGTGAAAACAAAAAAGGCGGATGAGTTTAAGTATAATGTGATTTCCTCAGTTGATAATAGTTGTTCTATTTGTGTCGCATCGATAGTTGAATTGATTAGCAATTTTTATAGGTACGAAAGTGATAACTTTCAGAAAACCAAATTTTATTATATTGTCAAAAGTAAAGATACTGCAAACATTCAATCATATTTGAAACGCTTTAGCATTAATATTAGTGACAATATATCCTTCGTTATTGATGACAAGGATGAGTATGTAAAGAGCAATTCGACTTTAGTCGACGGAGTAAAGTCTAAAGTTATTCTAACAGATTCATTATATAATATTATTGAGTTATTAAATCCTTTTATTAGCACTCCTTCAAGAAGGACATATGATAGTCTCAAAATATTGACGTCACATTCCCATGCAAATTGAGGTAACTTGTTTGAAATTCAGATTTATAAATTCATTTTATGAAAACCGTGTTATTAATATTTTTTTTATTATCAAGCCTAATTGTTTTTTCGCAGAGCACTGTTCCTGTTTACAGAGTAAGTCCTTTTCAAACAAAAGGAGGAAATATATCAACTTTCTTCTCGGATTTTGAGTATGTTCCCTTAGAGACGAAGCCTGAGAGTTTATTTGGCGATATTCAAAAGCTGATAGTTACTGACAGCAGTTTTATTATTAGAGATCGTGATACAAAATCAATACTTTTTTTCAATCATCAGGGTAAGTTCTTAAAAAGAATTAAATCTAGCGGAGGTGCACAACCTTATTTTAAATACGATGAAAAAAACAAAGTTGTTAAAATAACATACATTAAAGATTCTGATATAGATAAAGAACCCCTTACTGTACATTTTTATAACTTCTCGACTGGCGGAAATGTTATCGACACTACCAATGAGCCAATTGCTACCGAGATTCAAAGGGTTAAGATCAATTTATCACCTGATTATTCATTTACGCCCATTAGTTGCACTTACAAGATGGAAACTGGTCCCAAAGACACCACCATTTACCTAATCAACATCCTAAAGGGTGATTCACTGTTCAAAAGACTAATACCCTACAATCAGAAAGAGAAGATGGCATTTTGCTATTTTGCTAGAAAAATGTGGGAGAATCCAGATAATTACACGGTTATTGATGGCCAAACCTACGCGGCAACACCCGTTGAAAATTACGTATATAAATTGACAAAAGATAGTGCGGTTAAAATCTGCGAAATAGTTTTTCCTAAAAATGCATCTATATCAAAGGAAATACTAAAATTGCGAGATGTTAGATCAATTGACAGTGCATTAAAAGTTCCGACACCTGCGGGGACCATATATGGCATTTCTAATATATTTTTCAAGGGGCCAAAATTGTTTTTTAAAGGGGTAGCAAATGGATATTTATCAAATATAAGTGCAAGTTCGCCTCAAGTTTACAATTTCATTTATGATACGATCTCTCATAAAGCTGTGGCTATTGAAAGACTTACGTCTGATGCGGCAACTTTCTATTTACCCGCTTTTGATCCTAGGGATGGTTTAATGATTAAGGGACTTATTTATAGTAGAGATAACTTTTACTCTTATGTTTCTTCATTAGATATGTTCAATGCCCGTAATGCTACCAAGCACCGCAACCCCCAATACCCACCTGCATTACAACAATATTTTAAAACCCAAAACCGAAAAAGTAATCCGGTGATTGTGAGGATGAAGTTGAAGGAAGGCGAGTAGGTGGTTGAAATGATTAAAAGTTAAATAGATGAATTGTTTCATTATTACTATTGTTGTGTCTGTTTTTATTCTATGTCCTTAAAAAGTTATTAAAATAATAATTGTTATTCATGCGTCTAATCTTATTAATAATCAGTGTTGTTTCTTTTACTGTGGGTAATACAAACGCTCAGCAAGATATCAAGCTGCGACTAGATCTTGAAAAAGCCTATGGAGGTTCCATATCAGATTATTTTGATCATATTGAATATATTCCATTGGAAACAACGAAAGAGTCTTTATTTGGTCAAACCTCAACCCTGCTGGTTGCAGATACCAGTTTTGTTATTTGGGACGAAGATACTCGAGCAATACTATTTTTTTCTAAACAAGGAAAGTACATTAAAAAGATAAATGTTCCACAGAATATTTACCCCTCATTATACACAGAGAATAGAGGGACTATAATAGTAATCCTGTATTCAGATTATCAAAAAAACAAAGTTCAAAAAATTTATTACTCTAGCAGCGGCGATGAAACAATGAAAGAAAAATCCTTGCTCTTGCCATTTAATGAGTTTAAATATTTTTTGCCGCTAGAAGGCGACTATGTCATTAAACCCAACTCTTGTTACTTTAACATAGGAGAAAAGCCGAATGAGCAGGATATTTTTTTGTTGAATGTTTTTAAAAAAGATGAGTTGGTGAAATCTTTTATACCATATAATCAAAAGAAGAATATGGCATCATGTACTTTAGGATTAGGAAAATTATCGATAACAAGGAATACTGACTTTGGTAGTTCCTCATTCTTTGTTACAACACCTCTTGACTATAATGTATATGTAGTGAACAAGGATACTGCCATAAAAGCCTGGCAATTTGTTTTTCGTCAAAACGAATACGTAGATAAGGAAATATTAACTAGCCTAGATCATCGATATATCGATAGTCTACGAAAGACTAGGTGGTTCAAAGATATTACTATCCTTGGTGTTAATAACATATTCAAATTTAGCGACAAGCTACTTTTTAAAATCGAGCGTGTTATGTATTACTCTAGTGAAAGTTCCGAAGCTAACAAACAAAATAACTTTATATATAAATTTAAAACCGGCAAGTTGACCTCGTATGAAAGAATGACTCCTGATACAAGTTGTTATTATTTACCCCTTTTTGATAAAGCAGAAAATTTTCATAAGCTGGGGTTTTCTAAGGAAAAGGATTTCTTTTACACTTCAATTTCATCGCTTAAAATGTTTGCAGCGAGGAACGCTACCAAACACCGCAACCCCCAATACCCACCTGCATTACAACAATATTTCAAAACCCAAAACCGCAAAAGTAATCCGGTAATTGTGAGGATGAAATTGAAGGAAGGTGACTAGTTGCCATTGCGCTCATGCAAAACTTGGAAATTCAGATTTATAAATTCATTTTATGAAAAACTTGTTATTAGTATTTTTTTTATTATCAAGCCTAATTGTTTTATCGCAGAGCACTGTTCCTGTTTACAGAATAAATCCACGTCAAACCAATGGCGGTAACATATCAGCTTATTTCTCGGATATAGAATATATCCCATTAGAAACATCTAAAGAAAGTATTTTTGGCGATATTCAAATGTTGAAAGTGACAGATAGCAGTTTTATCATAAGAGATCAAGATACAAAATCAGTACTTTTCTTCAATCAGCAAGGCAAATTCTTGAGAAGAATAGGCCCCCACCATGGTGAGGCGCCTTATTTTAATTACAATGAAACAAACAAAGTAGTCAAAGTGGTGTACTCCGGAAAAAATAAATTGAGCCCGGATACAAAAATACTTACTGTAAAATATCACAACTTTACTACCGGAGGAAATGCTTTAGACACAACCGATGAAATTATTAAAATTGAGATTCCTGTTGCTAAAATTAATTTATCACCTGATTATTCATTTACGCCCATTAGTTGCACTTACAAGATGGAAACTGGTCCCCAAGACACCACCATTTACCTAATCAACATCCTAAAGGGTGATTCACTGTTTAAAAGACTAATACCCTACAATCAAAAAGAGAAGATGGCTTTTTGCTATATCTCCGGTAGTATGTGGATGGATTCAAATTCTTATACAATTATTGATGGTCAAACCTACCTAGCAACACCAGTTGAAAATTACGTATATAAATTGACAAAAGATAGCGCAGTTAGAATTTGCGAAATAGTGTTCCCAAAGGATGTAGCAATATCAAAAGAATTTCTAAAATTAAAAGATGTTAAATCACTAGACAGCGTAATAAAAGTTCCGGTTTCTGTGGGGATAATGAATGGCATTTCCAATATATTCTTCAAAGGGTCAAAGATGTTTTTTAAGGGAGTGGCACCTGCATATTTATCAAATATAAGTGCAAGCTCTCCTCAGGTTTACAATTTTATTTATGATACGGTTTCTCATAAAGCTGTGGCTATTGAAAGACTTACGTCTGATGCGGCAACTTTCTATTTACCCGCTTTTGATCCTAGGGATGGTTTAATGATTAAGGGACTTATTTATAGTAGAGATAACTTTTACTCTTATGTTTCTTCATTAGATATGTTCAATGCCCGTAATGCTACCAAGCACCGCAACCCCCAATACCCACCTGCATTACAACAATATTTTAAAACCCAAAACCGCAAGAGCAATCCGGTGATAGTAAGGATGAAATTGAGAGAGTAGGTTGGACGAACCCTACAATGGCGGCTTAAATATGCGATATTAAATCAAGGCCCTTTAAAAGGTCAATTATTTCCCCTTTTCATCAAACTTCTTTTCGGCTTCCTTTGCTTTTTTAAAATCCAGGATCACCCCGTTGATACAATACCGCAAGCCGGTTGGTTTGGGGCCATCATCAAACATATGTCCCAGGTGGGCTTTGCATCGGCCACATTCTACCTCGGTGCGCACCATTCCATGCGAGCGGTCTTCCAGATAGATAATGCTGGTCTTACTAATAGGCTGATAAAAACTGGGCCAGCCACATCCACTTTCAAACTTTGTATCGCTTTGAAACAGAGGGTTGCCGCAGGCTGCACAATAGTAAGTACCAATCTCTTTAGACGTCTCGAACTTGCTGGTCCAGGGACGTTCCGTTCCTTTTTGGCGGGCAATATTATAGACCTCCTGGGGCAAAATATTTTTCCATTCCTCCTCCGACAGTTGAACAGGACTGGTATCAGAATTAGAATAAACAGGATTGGTTTGTCTGCTACTGTCTGACATGGCTTTTTTGTTTGATGGTTTTGTTTGCGACTGACATTGCTGTATCAGCATACTAAAAATAAAAAGAGAAACCCATTTCATACAAACTTTTTAATCATGATGAATGTTTCCAACACCAATTTAAACAACCTGAATTTAATTAAGTTCAACTTCAGATTTTTTCGGTTGCCCGAAAGAGAGATTTTGGAAGCAGAAAAAACTATTTTATTCAACGCATTTTCTCATTAGAAAATTTTTAAATTTTCAAGAAAACAGGGCTTAAACTGAAAAAATTAAGTTTGCTACTCTATATTTGTTTACTTACATCAAATCAATTTGCGTAAATGTATAATTTAATTTTATTTGGCCCTCCCGGAAGTGGAAAAGGAACACAGGCACAAAAGCTGATCGAAAAGTATCAATTGGTGCATCTTTCTACTGGAGATCTTTTGAGAAGCGAAATTGCCAACCAAACTCCTTTGGGACTTGAAGCAAAGAAATTAATAGATAGTGGTCAGTTGGTGCCGGACGAAGTAGTGATTGGCATCATTGATAATTGTTTGGAAAAAAATGCAGAGGCCAACGGTTTCCTGTTTGATGGTTTTCCGCGCACCATTGCGCAAGCCATTGCACTTGATAAACTATTACATCTGAAAGGTACACAGATTGATCTGGTACTGGCCTTGCAGGTGGATGAAGATGAGCTAGTGAGGCGTTTGTTGGAAAGAGGAAAGGTGTCCGGCCGCTCGGATGATGCGAATGAAGAGGTGATCCGAAATCGTTTTGCTGTGTATGCAAAAGATACTCAGCCGGTGGCACATCATTATAAAGAACTGGATAGATTCAAAGCTATACCAGGGATGGGTTCTATTGATGATATTTTCCAAAGCCTGAGTGCAGAAATTGATAGCATAGAAGTGAATTAGTAAGTAAACTTGTTTTATCAAAAACCGCCCTGGATTGGGTGGTTTTTTTTTGTTCAAAATTATCTCCAAAAACCAAACTGGATTGTTCATCAAAAAGTCAGATACCTAATTTAGGGGAGAAAGGGTTTCTGAGAATCGAGAAACAGTATATTTGAAAATCCGGTAAAAATCCCATGAGATGATATTTAAATCCCATGAGATCGGGATAAAATTCAAATAACTAAAATGCTAAAATCATGAAAAGAGTTTTTTTAATATTCCCTGTTCTTTTTATTTCGTTTGGGTTAAAGGCGCAGATATACGACCCAGGAAGCCGTGCAAAAAGGGCTGCTGAAAACAGAGCAAATAATCAGATAGACCGAGGTATTGACAAGGGGCTGGATGCTGCCGAGGAAGGGATTAGTAATATTTTTAAAAAGAAAAATAAGGATAGTAAAAATGCTAAAACCAGTACCGGCAAGACGAATGAAGTAGGTGAAAAAGGAGACAGTAAATCTGGTTCGGAGGGGCCGTCTTTTTCTAGTTACGGCAAATTTGATTTTGTACCGGGAGAAAAAGTGATTGCGATAGAAGATTTTAGTCAGGATGCGTTGGGAGACTTTCCTGCCAGATGGAATTCTAATGGATCGGGCGAATTGGTGAAATTGAATGATTATCCTTCCAAGTTTCTAAGAACAGAAAAGGAAGTGGTATTTTATCCCGAGTTTGTAAAAGACCTACCGGAAAACTTTACCGTGGAGTTTGATCTTTCTTCTACGCCTGAGTTCAGTTTTTATAATGGTTATTTGGTGATAGGGTTTACCAATATTTCAAATGTGGGTGCCAATTGGAAAGTATTTAAGAGATTTGGTTCAAGGCCAGAAACGAAGAACACTTTGGAAGTGGCTTTTCATCCTACAGGTGCCGGAAGTCAGCGAGGTATGACTACGCTGGAAAGTTGGGGTAATGGTTCTGAAATAGTAAATAGCGATGATGAACAGGGTGCTTTTAGAACCAAGGATGGTATAACGAATGTCCATATCAGTATGTGGCGGCAAAAAAACAGGATAAGGGTCTATATCAATGATGAAAAAGTATGGGATATTCCCAGAGCGTTTCCAGATGGAGCAAAAGTGGGGACTTTGTATTTTAGAAACAATGGTGTGGAGAAAGACGATCAGGCTTATTTCGTCAGTAATTTGCGAGTGGCCGTAGGGGCGCCTGATACCCGAAATAAATTGATAACCGAAGGCCGGTATGTGACCAGAGGTATTTTGTTTGATGTGGGGAGTGACAAAATAAAGGCAGAAAGCCATGGTGTGCTAAAAGATATAGCCAATGTACTGACCGAAAACGGAGAAGTGAAAGTGAAGATCGTGGGTCATACAGACAATGATGGTGATGATGCGTCCAATCTGGCGCTATCTAAAAAACGAGCGGATGCAGTGAAGAAAGCATTGTCCTCACAGTTTGGTATCAGCGAAGGCCGTATGACCACTGATGGTAAAGGAGAGGCAGAGCCGGCAGATAACAATTCTACCAAAGAAGGAAAAGCAAATAACAGAAGAGTAGAGTTTATTAAGCTTTAATCGTATTCCCGAAGAATCAGCAACCATTCAATTCAATCCATAATAAGAAACCCGCAATTTGCGGGTTTCTTAGATTTTTGTCGATTACAAATAAATTAAACTATTTGATGGCCAGTACAGAGTCTGCAAAAGCCAAACTGCCAAGTACATTTTCTTTCATTTTATTCACACTTTCCAGTTGGCCATTTAAATAGAGTAAGCGACCAGCTTCATTGTCTTTAAGTGTATCGTAACTAAAACCTTCCATCCAGCTATGCATTTCGGCATCAGCAGAAGACAGTTTTTTTACCAGGTTTTCGTACAGGGCTATATCAGATTTTGAGCCAGATGCTTTTTTTAGTGAGTCTATTTTAGTGGTCAGTTCTTTTTGTAAACGTTCTAGTTTAAACATTTTAGGCATCGCCACATCGTGACCTTTCAGCACTTCCTTTAGCAGACTGTCCGAAACAGTTAGCTTTTCTACTTGTTCTTCTGTATTGGCTTCTGGTTGCGAACTATTACAAGCGGCGAGGATGACCACTAAAACAAAGAAAAATATTACTCTCATAAATAAATTATTTTGACAAAAATAAGGTCTTGACTTTATCTACATTGGGCTAGCGTTCAGAACCTCTATTCCTTTATTACCTTGATCGCATTGCTATAAATTTTTTCTCCGTTTTTGTCAGCAGATGCAATTCGAATATAGTTAATGGTTTTTGGGTCGTTAGAAACAGGAATATCCTTTCGGTTGCAGGCCACAAAAAGGCCTATAAACAATACGCCGGAAACAAGTATCCAACTTCTTTTTTTGCCTCTGGAAAAACCTGCCAGTAGCAATATTAAAAAGCCAAAAGATGCGCCTACTGCCATTTGTGTGCCAGCGATAAGTTCATATTGCAGCACAGTGGAAGAACTTCCATTGACCGCCTTGCTCATTACTTCGGAGATTGGCTTAAACGTAACTCCGTCAGCGGCACCTTCCACTATAAATCGATCGATATTGATTTCAGAATTGGTGCTCCATTTTACAGTAAGTGTATTGTTCTTGGATGTAGCATTTATACCGCCATATACAATATAGAATGAGTTTTCTACCTTTATCCAAAAGTCTTCGGTTTGCCCATCTTCCAATTGACTGGCAGGGCCAAAATCCTTATTGTCCACCCAGTCTGCCACCACTCTCATTCTGAGCAAAGTGTTTTTTACTGCTTTGGAAAGGATTGCAGATGTGATAGTAGATTCATGAGTAAATGGAACCAGGTTGGTGGAACTGTTCATTACTATTTCATCATTGCCAAATACACCATCGTTGTTGAAATCTATCCACGCTTTGCAGACCTGCTCATTGGTTTGGGTGCTTACTCGTAGAGTTTGACTCACTAGAGGGTTGAGTATTGTTCCCACATTACAAGAGTTGTCAATGTATATCACATCGCCATCCAGAGATGAACCGTAGGACGTGTAGTTCATGTTTCCAAGCGAAACATTGCAGGGCCCCATATTGTAAATATTGCCCGGTTCCAACACGGAACTTAATGGTTTCTGACTAGCCTCTTTTACCAAAACCGGAGGAGGTTCAAGGGCTGCACTAGAGGTAGTTAGTCCTCCCCTGATGGCTTCTAAGGCTGCGATCATTCTGTCTCGCTGGCCTGCTGTGAACCGATTTAGGCATTCGCCATAGCCCATAATATTATTTTGAATTCCGTTGTAGTTACTTCCTGATTTACAAGGATTTGGGTCGCCGTCCTGTGGGCACGGGTTGGTAAATAATAGGCTTTTTACCGGGTCGGTATCACAAACCCTGTCCCCTGTGGTGGCACAATCTCCATTGGAAGGGCAGTTGTCTTCATCGCCTCCTTCGAAGCTATGGTAAAGGCCAAGTGCGTGGCCCATTTCATGAAGAAAGGTTTTGCCGTAAATATAGGGCCCAAGAATTACTAGGCCATCTAGAGGGAAAGAGTGGAATGTCTGGTTGGCCACATTGATCGGCAAATCGGTATAACCGGTATAAAAACTGTTCCCGGTAGCGTTTCCATTTATTCTCCAAACGATCCAGATATTGTAGTATTGTTTTACCGGCCAGATACCTAGTTTTTTGATGGTGGTGGCATCACCTCCCGGGGCATCTGAGCCTGGAAGTGAAAGACCATATTGATCATAACCCGGAACCACGCTTCCATCGATCCTATCTATACCTGAGGTTCTTCCGCAATCGGGACGGCGTTTGGCAAGAGTGAATTTTATTGGAATGGATACGCCAATATTTCCCGAACCTTGTGCGGCTGCAAAACCAGCATTTAAATTATCTATTGCAGATTCAATTTGCCAATCATAAGGATGTGAACTGCCGTTAGGTGCTTCCTCGCCAGATTTGTACACGATATGCACTACTACCGGAATTTCATATATAGGCCCGGCAAGTTGATTCGCATTGTTTTGAATAGATCGTTTTAATTTGTTTTCCTGAATTTTCTGCTGAATTTTTGCCTCCATTAGTTCCAGTTGTTTTACATACTGGATGTTTTTTTTCAGGTTTTTGTTCACATCATCAAAACCACAGATCTGCTTTTGTGCCATGGTCTTACCCAATGAGAAAATACATAGAGTCAGTATTAAAACTTTGAGTAGTTTCATAGCAATTTTTTTTCGTTTATGCAAAGGGTATGAGTATTCTATTATTAATAGATAAATATAAACACTATTCGAAGAACTCACACACTCTGAAGTCAAAAGATTTTCTGGTTTTGCAACTATTGTTTTTTCTTATAAACCGGAACAGTGCTGCAAGGCTCGCCATACATGAGGCTTTTTACTACAGGTAGCAACACTCTGGTAATTTCGGCATAGGCATACTCTCCTACAAACAAATCGCCACAACCTTTTATGACAATTCGTTTGTCCACAAAACTGGTTGTATCAAACGCATCAATATTTTTCAACAAAACCTGACGGGTAACATCCTTTTCATTGCCTGTGAATACAAAATTTGCAACAGGTTGCAGATAGGACACGATCAGCATATAGGCCCATAGAGGAACAATGGCATCTGCACTACACAGGATACCTACGTTTTTCCCGGAATAGATTTGCCAGTCTGTGGATTTCAATGCTTCGCGGAAATCTTTTTCTCTCAATATCATCTCCATAAAAAGATAATTTTTGATATCAAAAATCAGGATCTCTTCTTTGGGTAGGAAGTCTTCCAGATTTAGGGTGATGATTCCACTTTCGGCTACTTTATTTCTGATTATCTCCATAAGCAAAATAACAAATTACAGATAGATCTTGTTGCGCTTTACAAAACAAAAAACCCTGACACGAGGTCAGGGTACTTTATTATCAATATTTTAGTAGAAGATACTAATAGTATTTACTACGATTATCTTCAATCTTAGCTGCTTCTCTTAGTGCCTGCAATACCTGGAATTGAGATTGTTGTTTCGTTTGCATATATCTCATTTTTCTAATCTCTTCCACATTTGCCGCCTGAACAGGAGTGCTGGCGATATTGTCCACTTTTACGATATATACACCTTGTGATCCGGTGATTGGTTCGCTAATCACTTTGTTTACATTTTCTTTGTTAAAAGCAGCTCCAATCACTTTTGGTTCAAATCCTAGTGCAGGAGAAGATTGTCCATTGAAACGCAAACTGTCAGCTACTTCTACCGGTTTTTTTAGCAATCCTGCAGCGGCTTCCAGTGTAGTTACTTTGCCAATTTTCTTTGTAATGATTTCGGCTTTCTTGTCATTAATCAAAAGGGGCTCCACAAATTGACGCGCACTTTCAGCATTCATCGTGCCTTCTTTATTTACTGCTGTTACCAGCGCAACCACATAATTATTTCCTACACGCTCTGGCTGTATCACATCTCCCAATTTGGCGTTGTAAATACTTTTTACAAAGGAACGGGATGCACCCAAACCATCAATAACTGATGCCATTGGTGCAATGTTTTGAGCCGCAGCCTTAAATATCCCCTTGGTCTTTTGTAGTTGCTCGGCTTCTAGGTCAAAAGATTTTTGATTTGTAGCAAGAGAAGCAAAATGAGTAGCATCATTATTAGCGGTCATATCAGTTTGCTGACTAGCTTCTATAGGTCGTGTCAAATAAGCTATCTTGTAACCCATGCCGCTTCCTTTTTGAGAAAGTATTTCTACATAGTGATAACCAAAATCTGTTTTTACAACAGCTTTGGCACCTACTGGATTGGTGAAGATAAAATCATTGAAAGCAGGAACCATTTGTCCCGAAGGTACATTGTCATAAACACCACCGTTGTTTACACTTCCCTGATCGTTAGAGAATTTCACAACCATCGAATCGAAATTCGCTCCATTGCGAATAGCCAATGCTACGCTGTCTGCTAGTTTTTGGGCCGAAGCACTATCTCTGATGGGTATTTTTTGTCCACTTTGGGGATCCATCTGTACCGTGCCAATTAAAATATGTCTGATTTTTACAGTATCCGGAATTGCTCTTGCACCAATCACTTTTGCGATTGAATAATTTGTTCCATCTATATACGGGCCATAAACGTTTCCTGTGCCTACTTTAAAAATGGAATCTTTCATCGGAACCTGAATTCGGCTGCTTGAAATATAGCTGTCATAATAGGTGTTTACTCCTTGTGTCATTAAGTAATCAACCATATTGTGTGCACTGTCAAAAGCTGGTTTTAATGCCAAAAGGCTTTCTTTAGATTTTATACTATCTGCGCCGGTTGGGTTGGCATTAAAAGAAATATAGGAAATGCTTCGGTTTTCACTTTGTTTAAAATCATTCTTATGCTTATTGATATATCCCAGAATATCTTCATTACTAATTTTTATAGAAGAGTCAGAAATGCTGGTATATGGTTCGCGCACAAATGAAACCTTAGAAATAAGGCTATTGCTTGCGTTTTCTTTTTCTACCAGCCATTTTGGATAGTTGATACTATTGGTCAACAAGGCATCATACTTTTTGGCCAATTGCTGAAAAATCAACTGGTCCAAAAATGCATTTATTTCGGTTTTCTGTTGTGCCGTTCCTTTGTTTTTAATTTCTGAAAACTGTTGTTGAACGATGGTTGGATCGTAAAGGCCAGTTTGAGGATTGGTAAACATTTGTCTAAGCTGATCTGGAGGATTGCTGCCATAGAGCATATCGTTCATTTCCTTATTTCCGATCATTAACCCGGACTTTTCAGATTCCTGATGAATCAGCACCTGAGCTATTTCTGTGTTCCAGGCAGCTTCATTGGCCTGTTGGCTGGCGGCTTCGCCACCGGACATGCCCTGTTGCTGCATCGTCTGGGTTTGGTAATCTACATTTGCTTTGTACCGATTGATATCTACTGATTTACCATTTATGGTACCTACAGTGGACATATCTCCTTTAAAAAGGCTTCCGCCATTCTCAAAGGCAAGCATAACTACAAACATTACCAGGGCTAAGGCTATAATTATAGCCATTACTTTGCCATACTTATCCTGAATTTTTTGTATAACCGACATTATTCTATTATAAACGTTTAACTAAAAGGACGGCAAAAATAGGGGTTTTGAAAATATCAACAAATTGTGGATAAAATGCAAGTGTAGTATTTGGGATCGTTTCTTGAAAAATAGTATTACAAAAATCAATCGAATCTTAAAAACAAACGCCATGTTTTCTTCAATCTTCGAAAAATTCTACAAAAAAAAATCATGAAGAGAGGCACTAACTGGCCAACTCATCTATCTTTTCTGCTAGTTTTTTATCTTTTTCGGTTACAATGTTGCCGGCATCGTGGGTACAAAGCCAAAACTCTACCGAATTGTACACATTTTTCCATTCTGGATGATGATTCATTTTTTCGGCAATGATGGCCACACGGGTCATAAAACCAAATGCTGCCACAAAATTGGCAAATACAAATTTTTTGTACAGTTTATTGTCTTGTTCCTGCCACATAATATTTTATTAAAAAATGAGATATTCTTTGTTTTTAATTTTTTCGCTGGTCAGCTCGGTGATCAATTGAATGCCGGGAATATTGCGAAGCATGGCTTTTAGTTGGTTCAGATACTGTGGTGTAACGGTATCGTTTTTCATGAGCCATAAGAAATCCAAATTTTTAAATTCCGGGAGCAGGTATTCGCCATCATGCAGGTTGTTGTATAAGTAATGGCTTAATGCACTGTAGGGCTCCAAGTACTCATACACTGGGAAAAAATACTCCCTGCCTTTCCTGGCAAGTTTGATCTCTTTTTCATGACTAATCCTGAAATCCAGTGCCAGTATATTGTTCAGGTTCCAGCAAAAACGATAATCTTTTACAATAGTTACTATGCCTAATAATTTTGTATCTTCAAAAAAGTCTTCAACAATTTCTCGGGTATCTAATTCAAGTTTTACTACAGCCATTTTCTATTATTGTGTTTTTGACTTTATCAATCATTTTCTCTGATCGAAAGATCGATATTGAAATGTTGTCAGGAATCCTGATATAAATCAGATTTACTAGTCTGCCTTGTCGTCCATAAAGCTATTGTTGGAGAAAAATCTAAACCCCCGTTAAGTATTGAGATGTTCCTTTTTCCAAACCGATTGAATCAGCTCTCTACAAATAATAGCGTCAGACAAAGGTAGCAAAGAGGGTTTATCGACATCTTCTCTTTTTTTATACCATGGCAATAAAAGGATTATTGACTGATGGTTAAAGTTCAAATAAAACTCCGCATTTCGTAAACTAAGATAATGCCAAGAGGATTACATTTGCTGTTTTTAGATTTTGAAACACTCCAAATTACATATAGCTCTGGCCGGAAATCCAAATAGTGGTAAGTCCTCCTTGTTTAATGCATTAACAGGGATGAACCAAAAGGTTGGGAATTTTCCGGGAGTAACCGTAGAGAAAAAAACGGGTAGTACCACTATTGGTGGGCATGCTGTCGTGGTGATAGATTTGCCAGGCTCTTATAGTTTATATCCCCGAAGGGTGGATGAGGAGGTGGCTTATAAAGTAGTTTCCAGACAGGATGGCAAAGTGAGTACCGATGTATTTGTGGTGGTGGTAGATGCCAGCAGCCTTAAAAGAAATTTACTATATTGTTCACAGGTCATAGACTTTAAAAAGCCGGTGGTAGTGGCACTAACGATGGCGGATATTGCCCGAAAGAAAGGAATTCAGATTGACATTAGCGAAATGGAAAGAGAACTGGGCGTACCGGTAGTGGCAGTAAATCCCAGAAAAAATAAAGGGATTGATGCGCTTAAAAAAGCCATTGAGCTGGTATCGGGTAATTTATATAAACCAGCTGTTCGCAATTTTATAGAGGTCAATTCATTGGCACCAGATGCCATCAGAGAAGTTCAGAAAATAGTGCCAGGCATTGGTGAGTATGAAGCGATTCATTATTTAATTAACCATGAAAAATTTAACCTTAATGCGGAAGTTCAGGAAGCCATTGAGCAAACTGAAATAATGCATGGGTTTAACCCTACTCGTACACAGGCAGAGGAAATCTTGCAGCGATATACAAAAATTAATCATATTCTCAATCTGACGGTTACCCAACCTGATCCTCAAAAACAATCCCGCCTCACAGAGAAATTGGATAACATTTTCTTACATCGTTATTGGGGTTATATTATCCTGTTATTGGTTTTGTTTCTGATGTTTCAATCGGTATTTCTATTGGCCTCCTATCCTATGGACTGGATAGATGCTGGAACCACAACTGTTAGCAATTGGCTCAGTCAAATATTACCAGATAATAATTTTTCAGATCTGCTCATTAACGGACTGATTGCTGGTCTGGGAGGCATTGTGATTTTTATTCCACAAATAATGATATTGTTTGGCCTGATAACCCTTTTGGAGGATACTGGCTATATGGCTCGTATTAGTTTTCTATCCGATCGGGTGATGCGGTCGGTTGGGTTAAATGGTAAAAGTGTGATGCCCATGATAAGTGGTTTTGCCTGTGCTGTACCTGCTATCATGAGTGCCAGAAGTATCGAAAATAAAAAGGAAAGACTGCTGACTATTTTGGTAACACCTCTGATGAGTTGTTCGGCCAGGCTTCCAGTGTATATTATTCTTACGGCTATTGTCATTCCTAAAGAATATTTACTCGGATTTATCAGTATTCAGGGCTTAGTCATGATGGGTCTTTATCTGATTGGAATTGTATTTGCCATGGCTGCTTCCTATGTGGCTAAATGGTTTATCAGAAGCAATGAAAAAAGTTTTTTTATTCTGGAGCTTCCGGTCTATCGGGCACCCAGATGGAAAAATGCTCTGCAGACCATGCTTCAAAAGGCAAAAATTTTTGTGATGGAGGCAGGGAAAATTATTCTGTTGATCAGTCTGGTGTTATGGTTCCTTTGTTCTTTTGGCCCGAAGCAAAGAATGCAGCAAGTTCACAAACAATATGAGTTGGCTCTAGCCCAACCCAATGCAGATACCAGTCTAGCCGCAGAGCAATTTGGTGCTGCAAAACTGGAAAATTCTTATGCTGGTATTATGGGGAAAGCCATTGAGCCAGCCATTAATCCAATTGGTTACGATTGGAAAATTGGGATCGCTTTAATCACTTCATTTGCCGCTCGCGAAGTATTTGTTGGCACCATGGCTACCTTGTATAGTGTGGAAGATGATGGTCAGGAAAACGTAGCCCTACAAGAAAAAATGAGACAGGCCACTTTCAGCGATGGCTCCAAAGTATTTACACTGGCAACAGGTGTTTCTCTAATGTTGTTCTATGTGTTTGCTATGCAATGTATGAGTACCCTGGCCATTGTGAAAAGAGAAACCGGAACCTGGAAATGGCCAATGATCCAGGTGGTTTACATGACAGGTCTTGCTTACATTTCTGGTTGGATAGCCTATATTCTATTAAAATAAAATCTAGACGAGAATCCTTAAAGTCATTTGTGAATATTTATAGAGTTTTATAGATACTAAGCCGCTCAAAACTGGAATGATGCGGTGTGAACCTGATAAAATTTCTATTTAGTATTTGTCACATAATTTTTACCAGCCACATAATATTAGGCTAATTCTTTTTTTGAGGTGCTATTGTAGCTTTGCGTTATGGGACAGAAACG
>DAORWU010000023.1:0-67289 GCA_035434405.1 Niabella sp.
AAACGAACAGTAAAGATATGCTATTGAAGAAAAGTATTCCTGAAATTGCAAAAAATTCGAACTCAAATAAATTTCGTCTATTGCCAGACTATTAAATTTCCAAGGCAAAAAAAACCACCAAAATGGTGGCAAAATAACTAACCCAATGATAATTATTTTATTGTGCCAGACTTTCAGCTATTTTCTCTCGAATCTTACCCTCTATTTCGTTGGCCAGCTCAGGATTATCCATTAATAATGTTTTTACAGAATCCCTGCCCTGCCCTAACTTATCACTGTTGTAGCTATACCAGGATCCACTTTTTTGTATAATACTCATATCCACACCCAGATCAATAATCTCACCGGTTTTTGAGATACCTTCTCCGAAGATAATATCAAATTCTGCAGACCTAAAAGGTGGAGCTACTTTGTTCTTTACCACTTTTACTTTTACCCGATTGCCAATGGCCTGGTCTCCGTCCTTGATCTGAGTCTGACGACGAATATCCAGTCTAACGGATGCATAGAATTTTAGTGCATTTCCGCCAGTTGTGGTTTCGGGATTTCCAAACATGACACCAATTTTCTCACGCAATTGATTAATAAAAATGCATATAGTATTTGTTTTAGAAATAGTTGCAGTGAGTTTTCGAAGTGCCTGACTCATTAATCTTGCATGAAGCCCCATTTTGCTATCTCCCATTTCACCTTCCAATTCACTTTTAGGAACCAATGCTGCCACAGAATCGATCACAACCACATCCAATGCTCCTGAAAGAATGAGGCGATCTGCAATTTCTAAAGCTTGTTCGCCATAGTCGGGCTGACTTATCAGCAGATTATCTACGTTTACTCCCAATTTTTTCGCATATGCACTATCAAAAGCATGTTCTGCGTCTATTATTGCACACATACCCCCTTTTTTTTGAGCCTCAGCAATCACGTGTGTGGCAATAGTTGTTTTTCCGGAAGATTCAGGACCATATATTTCTATAACCCTTCCACGAGGAAGTCCGCCAATACCTAAAGCGGTATCAAGGCCTATTGAACCAGTGGATACGATAGAATGGCTTGTAACTGCCTTTTCGTTCATCATCATCACACTTCCTTTACCATAGTCTTTATCAATTTTTTCCATGGTAAGTTTAAGTGCTTTAAACTTTTCACTGCTTACATCCACATCGGGAGATTTGTCTGATTTTGCCATAACCAAAAATACTATTTAGCTAATTCCTTTTTGAAATAATTTTTACCCGGCAAAGCTAATATAATTAGCACATAAAAGCTAATCATTTTGGACTAATATTTGACTTTTGCCTTAAGCATTTTTACTACCCAATTCGTTTTAGCTTCAGGTTGGTTACCGGTGCTACAATTAGTGGAAATTTCTCTACCGTAACATTGGCGGCATCCAATCCAAAGCTCTTTTCTTCTGATAAACTAATATCCTTTATAGTGAAATGGAGTTTCATGATCACCCTTTCGATGAATGGCAATTCATTATCCTGACTCAGGTATTTTTCCATAACCATAAACTGAAAATCACCGACCGTATTGGTACTGGCTAAACTTTCATACCTACTGATGATATTCACTTCCTTATTTTGAACCAAATCTTCCAGTACTTTCTTAAATAAAAGGTTGATACGTGGCTGCACCCTGAATCCAAGTCTAAAATCAATTCGAATAATATCGTTAGGAATAATGTGCTCTACCTTGTATTCAGAAGTATAAGGATCATCCAGCGTTTCCACATGTACGAACCAATATATATCTGCTCGTTTTGGTTTGCGGTTGAGAATGGAATACACTATTTTATGTTCAATTTCCTTTGGGTTATCCGCACTAGTAAGATATATAAGATGCGTGGCATATTTGGCCACTCCCTTATCATGGCTTAGTTCCTGAATTTTGGGCACATAGTGTTCCATTCGAACAAACTCCAGATACCGATTCTTGATTTTTCTAGCTCGAAACCAAACATACATTACCACAAACATCAGCCCTCCTATCAATAAAGTAATATAACCGCCGTGAGAAAATTTCTCCATTAAAGCAACCAGATAGGCTGTTTCAACAATTAGAAAACCAATTAAAAATATATATACTAGAATTTTGTTCGCTCTTTTTAATACCAAATAGTTAGCACATAAAACTGTTGTGGTGATCATAGTTACAATGATAGCCAATCCATAGGCCGCCTCCATTCTGGAAGATTTTTGAAAATACAAGACCACAAAAATGCAGCCAATAAATAAAATTGCATTCACTGCTGGTATAAACAACTGTCCTTTTGCCTCAGATGGATACCTGATTCTTAGTTTGGGCCATAAGTTCAATCGGATGGCTTCACTAATTAGTGTATAAGCGCCTGATACCATTGCCTGACTGGCAATAATTGCCGCAGATGTCGCGATGATCACTCCAGGTACAATAAACCATTCGGGCATCAAATTGAAAAACGCATTTATTCCTTCTGCACTTTTTACGGATTCGGTGATTGTCTTACCAGTGTGGTGAGAAAGCAGGTATGCCCCCTGACCAAAATAGTTCAATAAAAGACAAATTTTTACATACACCCAGGAAATGCGGATATTTTCACGACCACAATGACCCAAGTCGCTATAAAGTGCTTCGGCACCTGTAGTACATAAAAAAACCGCGCCCAATAACCAAAAACCATGTGGGTAGGTAATTAAGAACTCTATCGCATAATGAGGGCTTAGTGCTTTGAAAATAGTGAAGTCGTCTGCCAAATGCATCGTGCCAAAAACGGCCAACATGGCAAACCATATAAACATTATCGGACCAAAGATCTTCCCGATGGATGCCGTCCCAAATTGTTGTAAAAAAAAGAATATGGTGATGATTCCTAAAACGATCCACACAATGGTCGTTTCCGCTATTGAGGTAAATTCTGGTATGATTTTCAACCCCTCTATGGCAGAAGTGATGGTCATTGGAGGCGTAATAATACCATCAGCCATAAGGGCTGCCCCACCAATCATGGCAGGAATGACGAGCCACTTTCTTCGTCGGCGTACCAGTGCGTAGAGCGCAAAAGTGCCCCCTTCACCTCTGTTATCAGCTCTTAATATCAAAACCACATACTTGATAGTGGTCTGTAAAGTGAGGGTCCAAATTATACAAGAAAGTGTACCCAAAATGAGTTCAGGAGAGACTAACCTGTTTCCAATAATTGCATTAAACACATAAAGTGGGGATGTACCAATATCGCCAAAAACGATTCCTAAAGCAATTAGCAGTCCGGCTGCTGTGGCTTTGTTTGTGTGAGATTTCACCAGATAAGTTAGGTTTTCTTAATTAATTAAAACACAAAGTTTATGCAAATCAAATAAAACGTAAAAAACTTTATTTTATTTCAAAGCTAGGATCTTTTTACACCTAACCATCAAGAATCTTGCACATCCAATTGAAAAGTAAATATACTCAAAACCGATTTGGTAACGCAAGCATTAATTTCTCAATAAATAACTACGTGTTTTCCAAAAGTATTTGGCCATTTTCATCATCCTCATGCCTACAATTCTGAATTTCAAATGCATATCAAAGATTTAGATGATTTTTGTATTGTACCTTTATCAATGAAAACTTACAAATATGAAATCCTGTTTTTCATTCTTTTTAATCCTGCTCTCCACTACAACGATTCGTATTAGTGCTCAGGAAATTGTTTATGCTGATGTCATCAAATCGGATATCGAACGCATGAACTTTGAAATTTTGGGTAAATCAGCGGATAACTATCTGGTTTATAAGGAAGTTAATAACAAACATAAAGTCAGTGTTTATGATTATAACATGAAACTGGTGGAAGAAGTGCCGGTAAGAAATCTTCCCAAAAGGGACGAATTGCTGGACATTGCCTTTTATTCAAATTCTCAACATAAGTTTCTTTTGTACCAATATCAATTAGGCGATATTGTATATCTGAAAGCGGTAAGTATTGAGGCCAATGGAAAAATTATGGCAGATCCAGTGGTGCTGGATACAACCATGATTGCTTATAAAACCCAAAACAAAATATATAATTCTGTATTTAGTAATGATCAAAGTAAATTACTTGTTTTTAAAATCAATAAAAAAGACAAAAGTCTATATCGCATTTCTACCAAACTTTTTAACGAATCGCTAGAGCAAGTGGGTGAAACTGAGTTTTCCTTGCCAATGAAACCTCGGGAGGACAATCTTTCCGGATACAGTATCACCAACAATGGAGACTTCGCCTTTATCAAATACAACCGTCTGCAAAGTGGAAATATTGTAGAAGCCAGCCTTATTGAAAACCTAGAAAAAGGAAGTGATTACAGTACACAATCATTAAATATTGATAATATTTACCTGGACGATTTGAAATTGATGATTGATGATATGCATGGCAGATATTTATTATCTTCTCTTTATAGTACACAAAAGCGTGGTGATATAGATGGCTTATATGTTTCTGCCTTTGATATAGGCACCAGGCAGGTTGTTTTCGAGAATACTACTGTTTTTGATAATGACCTGAAAAAAAGAGCCAAAGGCAAATCCAATATAAAAAATGCTTTTGACAATTTTTTCATCAACAATATCATCGTTAAGAATAACGGAGATTTCACAGTAAGTGCTGAAGCAATGTATAGTTCAGGAAATTGGGATCGCTGGGGAATGTGGGGTTCTCCATTTTGGGGGTCTGGTCTGGGTTATTGGGGCGGATGGGGTCCAGGATGGGGATGGGGTTGGGGAGGATATTGGTCGCCTTACTCTTATTGGTCGCCCTTTTTTTACAGAAGTTATTGGTGGGGCGGATGGGGTCCTGGCTGGTACGGCGGTGGCAATTACCAACAATTCAATGCTGGGAATATTGCTATCCTTTCATTCAACAATAAAGGAGAAAAGATGTGGGACAATGTAATCATGAAATCTCAAAGCGAAAACAATACGGATGGCAGCATTTCCTATCAGGTTTTTATGGATGGGGATGAGATGCATTATTTCATAAACAATAGTGGTAAAATTTCAGAACTCGAAAATATTATCATCAAGAGCGATGGAAGTACTTTGAAATCACAATCGGTTCTTGCACATTCAAAACGTTTGGATTTCATGCCTCGTTATGGGAAACAAACCGGTAAGACCGAAATGATCATTCCATATTATTATAAGAACAATATTTCTTTCGCAAAAGTTAAGTGGTAGCACCACTTAACTTTCCAACAAAACATACTAAAATTTCATACTTCAAATATGAAAACCTTAGTAGATTTTTTGTGACATTTGATATTCAGAATAAAATAACAACTGCTGATGACCGGAATTTTCAAACAGAAGACCCCAGGCAATATTATTCTCTTGATAATCTTAGGGGTACTCTTGAAATTACCCGTACTTTTCCATGCCCAAGGCCCTGTCATAAAGAGTAATGATGGCATACTTTATACCGAACTGGTCAATTTTCTCATAAAAGCCACAGGCAATAGTGCTTTTCTTTTTTCTTTATTAGCCTTTTTTCTAAATATTATCATCGCCTTCACGCTGTTGTTATTTATCAATAGGCACCGGTTGATGAAAAAACCAAACTTTCTGGCAGGCATGTCTTATATGATAATCACTTCACTTCTTCCATCTTTCAATTGGTTTTCTTCCAGCTTGATAGCATCTGTATTTTTATTTCCATCCTTCACGCTTTTGTTCAAATCCTACAATAGCAAGTCGGAGAAAACTGATATTTTCAATGCTACACTATTAATTGGTATAGCTTCTCTGTTTTTTCTACCGGCCATTTTTTTTGTAGTGTGGGCATTTTTGGCATTGGCCATATTGAGACCTTTCCGGCTTAGTGAGTGGATATTGGTATTGTTAGGCATCCTTACTCCGTATTATTTTTTTGCCATTTATCTATATTTTTCTAATGCCATTGCCATTCCAGACTATTTCAGGAACATATCGTTTTTAATTTTCAAACCCAGGCTCACCCTTTGGCATGCAGGTGCTTTGTTTTTTTTGTTGATGCCTCTTTTTGCTGGCGTTTATTATATGCAACACAATTCTTCTAAAATGCTAATACATATCCGAAAAGGATGGTATTTGTTTTTGTGGTATTTAATTATTGCCCTTGTGGTAAGTTTTTTCAATTTGGACAAAGCCTTTGAGAATCTTGTTTTGGTCATAATTCCCGTAGCCGCATTTCATGCTTATGGATTTTTAAATAGCGAAGTCAGACTATACCCTAAGCTTACTTTCTGGATCACCATTATCTTCATAGTAGCTGCTCAATTCTTCAGTAGTTTGTGGTAATATACTTTACACATAATTTGGCCAGCCAGAAGTACGCCAAATCGAAATATCTATTCCTTACGCAGGTCAGTTTGAACAAGTTGCCCTTTGTGTCAATCATTAATCCTAAATTTCAAATCACTATAACTTGTTTCGGTACAAATTCAGGACTACCTTTGCCCAATATTTTTTAAAAGAATTGCCTTGATAAATTCTTTCACATCAATTGATATTTAATAGGCGTTCCATTCGAAAAGCAATAAAATAAAAGATTTAGGAATGAAATATGGCGTTGTAGTTTTCCCCGGTTCCAATTGCGACAGGGATATGCAGGATGCATTAGCTCAGGATCTTGGTCAGGAAGTAATCATGCTTTGGCATAAAAGTGAAGATTTAAGTGCTTTTACCCAGGACGATTGTATTGTGTTGCCGGGTGGTTTTTCCTATGGCGATTATCTTCGTTGTGGTGCTATCGCTCGCTTTAGCCCGATCATGAAACAGATCATTGCCTTTGCAAATAATGGCGGTAAAGTTTTGGGTGTTTGTAATGGATTTCAAGTTTTGTGTGAGGCGGGTTTACTACCAGGCGCCTTATTAAGAAATGATAAACAAAAGTTTATCTGTAAAAATTTATATCTAAAACCAGAAGGTTATTTCAAAGACTTAGTGCTGTCGGATGTTGAATCTCTACAGAAGTCCTACAAAATACCCATTGCACATGGAGAGGGTCGCTATTTTGCAGAAGACAATATATTAGATGAACTGGAGGCAAACGGTCAGGTGATTTTCCGTTATAGTGACGAAAACGGCAATGTAGTACCGGAAGCCAACCCCAATGGTTCATTACGAAACATTGCAGGCATTTGCAATGCGACACGTAATGTATTTGGTATGATGCCACACCCTGAGCGTGCTTGTAGTGCTGTTTTGGGAAATATTGATGGACAAAAAATATTACAGGTTCTGCTAATGGCAAAGCAACCAGCCTGATAACAATTTCATCAGAAAGTTGAAAAATATTATTTGAAAATAAAATAAGTACAAAAAAATATGAAGCATTTACTTTTCATTGCCTTTGCAATTTTCTCTATAATCAGTGTTCAAGCGCAGAAGAATCCTGTGAGTTGGAAATTCTCCAGTCAAAAAATATCAGCTAAAGTTTATGAAATAAAAATGGTGGCGACCATGCAAACCGGCTGGCATCTTTATTCTCAAAAACAACCCGATGATGCTATTGCAATTCCTACAAAATTCACCTTCACCCCGAATCCGTTGGTGGTAGCCGATGGTTCTGTAAAGGAAGTAGGCAAATTGGAAAAATTTCATGATGCAACGATTGGAGTGAGTGCTAATCAATATTCCAGGACAGTTACATTTGTTCAAAAAGTGACGTTAAAAGCTCCGGCTAAAACAAATTTAGCAGGAAGTGTGTCCTATCAAACTTGTGATGACAAGGAATGTCTGCCTCCCAAAAAAGTGCCATTTAAAGTAGATCTGAATTAATTTTTGATGATACATTATGAAAACCGATTCGCCTTAATCGGTTTTTTATTGTCCCCAACGAAAGCTTTTTACGTTTAAGCCAATTAGGTCCAGCAACCTGTCGGTGACTGTTGCTGCCACCTCTTCAATTGTTTTAGGCACACTGTAAAAAGAGGGGGTGGCTGGACAGATAATTCCGCCCGCCTGTGTTATTTTTTCCATATTCTGAATATGGATCAGGTTATAGGGTGTTTCTCTCACCAGACAAACCAACTTTCTTCTTTCCTTTAAAACCACATCCGCAGCTCTTGTAATCAGGTCGTTTGAAATGCCGTTGGCAATTCTTCCGAGGGTTCCCATGGAACATGGTGCGATAATCATGTTATCATATTGTCCGCTACCAGATGCAAAGGGTGCAGAAAAATCGTTCTTATGAAAATATCTGACCGACTCTTTTTTTATAAAGTCGGATTGCATTTCTACCTTCCATACTTCCATGGCATTATCAGTGGCCACCACAGATAGTTCCTGCCATTGGTCTTTAATCTTTAAAAGCTTATCGATCAATTGTGCGGGATAAATAGAACCGCTGGCACCTGTAATTGCTATCAATATTTTTTTTTGCATCATTCTACCATTTTTAGCTTTCCACCACTCCGCCTGTTACTGTATATTTCATTGCATCGCCTGGTGTAATATGCTCAATCGGCTTCACTCGGTCTTTAGGTAATATATATAATTGTCCTGCAAAATTATATGCCTGCGGAACATATACTGCAACCATTTCCTCCCCCATATCAAACTTTTCCATTTCGTCATCCGTTAAAAAACCCACTATCCAAACATCATTATTAAACACATTTGCCAGCACGGCTTTTTTAAATTTTTTCTTGTCTCCCGTAAAAGCCTGAAAAAAATCTTTGATAGATTTATAAATTAATTTGATGCCCGGAGTGCGTTCCAGCCAATGATCAAAAAAATTGATCACACTTTCCATGATAAAGTAACTACTTATCCAACCTGTAAAAATGATAAACCCAACAATCAAAAGAAACCCAATTCCAGGTGTGGTAAAAACTGCTGGACGAAGCAGGCTGTCAATCCAGCTAAAAACCACATACAAAATATAGGCAGTAATACTAACAGGTGCCAAAACAATTACTCCCTGTACAAAATACCTGAACAAGGTTTTTAGTATTGTATCCTTCGATCTTAAAATAGATGAACCTTTCATTTGTTTGCAAGATAATGTTTCTTTTCTGCCAGCCTCAAACCAGTCAGAACAATATTATAGTACGCTGACCTATTACCAACCGCTTGCCGATGGTATCTTTCCGTTCACCTAAAAAATATACTGAAAAAGATAGAGTAATATATTTTTATACTCGTTCTTGTATTTAGTTCAAATTATTTTTGCTTGGAAACTTTGGCACCTCACATAGTTTTCTTAGTTTCGCGCCTCGATGGAGAATAGTGATGATATAAAAACAAGAATCAGAGAAAAAGCCAAAGAGCTTTTTATGCATTACGGCATACAGAGAGTTAGTATGAGTGATATTGCCAATGCCAATGGAATCAGCAAAAAGACGCTTTACCAACAATATCCTGATAAAGAGAATCTGGTTGTAGAAGCGATTGATGTGATCATCCAGGGCAGTAACTATTCTTGTGAATGTAGCCGTCAAAATGCCGACAATGCCATTCACGAAAGTTTTCTGGCCGTAGATGACGTAACGGAGCTATTGAAGAAATTGAATCCAGTATTGCTCATCGACATGCAAAGATATTACCCCTCTGCATACAAAAGATTTATGGATTATAAACAGCAATTTCTATACAACTATATCAAATCAAATTTAGAATGGGGCATACAGGATGGATTGTATAGAGCGGATATAAATGTAAAAATGATCAGTCTGTTCAGAATTGAAACAATTGGCATTCCCTTTCAAAAGGAATTTTTAGACAAGGCAAAATTAGATCTGGCCACGGTTCAAAAGGAATTGTTCCTGTTTTTTTTACATGGACTTGCTACACCTAAAGGAATCAAGCATATCAACAAATACAATAATCAAAGAGCAAAACAAAATATATGAGCGGTAAAAAATCAATACCCACTATCCTGCTGCTGCTAATAGCCGGCATATCATTTGCCCAGGAAGCCCACCAATTTTCTTTACAACAAACCCTCGACTATGCAAAAAAAAATAATGTACAGGTAAAAAATGCCATACTCGACATCCAACTTCAGGAACAGATAAACCGAGAAGTGACTGGCATGGCCTATCCACAAATAAGTGCAAATGGAGGTAGTACCGTTAATCCCAATATTGCTGTCCAAAGATTTCCCAACTTTTTTGCACCAGCCATAATAGGCGTTTTGCAACAACTGAATGTAAAGGATGGAGAAGGGAATCCCATTCAAAATAACCCTAACGGCGATTATGGTTTTATAGAAGCACAATTTGGCACCAAATGGAACGCCAATGCAGGTGTTTCACTAAATCAATTGTTGTTTGATGGTCAGGTATTTGTGGGGTTACAGGCTAGAAGAACTTTGATTGATTTCAAACAGAAATCGGCCGAGGTCACCATGGAACAGATAAAACAAAACATAGCTAAAGTATATTACCAACTTGTGATCAGCAAAACACAACTGGCTTTGCTTGATACAAACCTGTCATTCGTGGAAAAAAATATTCATGATACAAAAATCATGTACGACAATGGCTTTGCGGAAAAACTGGATATAGACAAGCTTACTGTTCAGCTTTCCAACTTAAGGTCACAAAAAAATCAATTAATAAACTCTGTAAATAATGGCTATTTGGGTCTTAAGGTATTAATTGGTATGCCAGTACAAGATCAACTTATTTTAACAGATAAGCTCACAGATAGTGCTTTGAAAGACGGCATATTGGAAGCCATGAATTTTGACTATTCCCAACGTAAGGACTATCAAACCGCCCTATTGGGCAAGAAGTTGAATCTGTATGATATGCAACGATACCAGTACAGTAAGATCCCTACAATCTCTCTGGGTGGAAATTACAATTATATGGCTATGGAAAATACTTTTGGAAAAACAATAGCAGGTCCCTGGTTCAAGTCAAGTTCCATCATGCTCAACCTGCGCATTCCAATATTTACAGGCTTTGCTAACAATGCCAAAATTGCACAGGCAAGAATAAAACTACAGCAAGCCGAAAATCAAATAGAAGCATTGAAGCTGAGTATCGACATGGATAGACAATCAGCAGTAAATACTTTCAAATCGGCCATAACCGACATGGACTATCAAAAGCAAAACATGGCTCTTGCGGAGAAGGTATATCAAAATACAAAAAAGAAATACGAAGTAGGTACCGGAAGTCAATTGGAAATAGACAATGCCCGTGTACAATTGCAGGCTGCACAAACCAACTATTATAATGCGCTTTACAATGCCGTTATAGCCAGAGTTGATTTTCTAAAAGCTACAGGCAAACTTTAATCATAAAACCACTCAAACTTTAAAACTCAATTTTATGCATCATATAGTAAAACTAACCATGCTGTTTTTCATTTCCATTGCAATAGCATCCTGCGGCGGCGGAAAAAAAGAAAGCAATGCAGCACTTAACGACAAGAAAGCAACATTAGAAAAACTAAAAGGCGAGCAGAAAAAAATTAATGACCAAATCAGTAAATTGAATGATGAAATTGCTGCGTTAGATTCAAATTTTATCAAAGCAAAACTGGTGTCCATTGAACAAATCGGAAGCGGTGCTTTTGAACATTACATAGATCTGCAGGGAAAGATAGATGCTCGCAATAGTGCTTATGTAGCACCAAGAAATGGACAGGGAGGCATAGTAAGTGCTGTATATGTAAAACAAGGTGATCAGGTTAGAAGAGGTCAGACTATATTAAAATTAGATGATGCGCTAGCTCGTCAGCAATTAGTAGCAGCACAACAACAAGTGGCCACTGTAAAAGCCCAGTTGGAACTCGCCAAGACAACCTATCAAAGACAAAAAAATCTTTGGGACAATAACATTGGTGCCGAGATGCAAGTGTTGCAGGCCAAAGCTGCGGTAGATCAACTCTCAAGTCAGATAAGAGCAGCCGAAGCACAGGCAGGAGCTGCCAAAGAAATGCTCAGTTTTACAAATGTAACTTCAGATATTTCCGGAACCGTAGATCAGGTGAACATCAGAGTGGGTGAGGCATTTACCGGAATGGGCGTAACGGGCCCACAAATATCCATCATAAACACATCTTCATTAAAGCTGTTGGTAAATGTGCCCGAGAATTATATAGAAAGAGTAAATGTAGGCACTCCTATCACGGTTACATTGCCCGAAGCCAACAATAAACAAATTCAAACAAGAGCTACGGTAGTGAGTAAGTTGATTGATCCCGCTACCAGAAGTTTTTATGTAGAAGCTAATGTACCCAGCGATCCAGGCATTAGAGCCAACCAGATAGCCAAAGTGCAAATAGAAGATTACTCAAGACCCGAAGCTATAACTATCCCGGTAAATACATTACAAACTGACCAACAGGGAAAATATGTACTGGTAGCTGTAACAGAAAACAAAAAACTTATTGCCCGCAAAAAACGTGTGATCTCCGGAGAGCTTTATCATGACAGACTTGAAGTGAAATCTGGGATTGCAAATGGTGATCAAATTATCATCGAAGGTTTTCAAAGTATTTATGATGGACAGATCATTACGACCACGCCAATTCAGTAATTATTATTGGATAGTGGACTATGCGCAGCCTGTACAATACCTGAAAAGTATTAAACAACCAGATCTATCATAGCAGATAAAAAATCATTTCTATCAAACAATTTATATGAGTGTTATAGAAAACTTTAATGAAAAAATCAAAGAGTTTAAGCCCACCACCTGGGCAGTAAAAAACCGCACCACGGTCTATTTGCTTATACTCTTTGTTACCATATTTGGCGCAACAAAATTTATTACCCTACCCAAAGAAAGTTATCCGGATATAGTAATTCCAACGGTGTATATATCCACCATCTATGTAGGAAACTCTCCCAAGGATATTGAAAACTTAGTCACTCAGCCCATCGAAAAACAAATCAAGGGTATCACTGGCGTAAAGATTTCAAAAGTAATCAGCTCCTCTCTTCAGGACTACTCCGCCATTCAGGTAGAGTTCGGTACTGATGTAAAAGTGGATGTGGCGGTACAAAAAGTAAAAGATGCCATTGACAAAGCCAAACAGGATCTGCCCACAGATCTTACACAGGAGCCGACTGCTCTTGAGGTAAGCATGTCCGAATTACCCATCATGTATGTGAACCTGAGTGGCGATTATGATGGAGTTCGCTTAAAAGAATATGCTGACAAACTACAGGATAAGATTGAGGAATTGCCTCAGATTACAAGAGTAGATATAGTGGGAGCTCCCGAAAGAGAATTTCAGGTGAATGTGGACAATGCAAGAATGCAAGCCGCCAGCGTTACGTTTGATGACATTGCCAATGCCATCAAGTATGAAAACATGGACATAAGTGGCGGACAACTTGAGGTGGGCAATATGAGAAGAAACCTACAATTAAAGGGACAGTTTAAGACGGTGTATGATATTGAAAAAGTAGTCCTGCGCAACTCATCCGGCAATCCCATTTATCTGAAAGATATCGCCACCATAAAAGACACCATTAAAGAAACAGAGAGTTATGCACGCCTGGATGGAAAAAATGTGGTTACACTTAACATTGTAAAAAGAGCTGGCGAAAACCTGATAGAAACAAGTGATGCGGTAAAACAAATATCTGATGAAATGAAAGCAGATGTCTTTCCAAAAGACATCAATGTGGTGATCACAGGAGATCAAAGTATTGCCACTAGAACCTCTTTCAACGATCTGGTGAACTCGATAGTAATCGGATTTATTTTGGTATTGATCATCTTGATGTTCTTTATGGGGATCACGAACGCCTTTTTTGTGGCATTGAGTGTACCGCTTAGCATGTTTGTAGCTTTCATGTTCATTCCACTTGGTGAGATTGTGATAGGGGGAAGCATTACCCTAAATTTCATGGTACTGTTTGCGTTGTTATTCGGATTAGGAATTATAGTGGATGATGCCATTGTGGTGATAGAAAACACCCACCGTATTTTTACAGAAGCCAATGGCAAATTAGATTCACAGAAATCTGCTATTATTGCCGCAGGCGAGGTATTTGTACCTGTAATGGCTGGTACGCTTACTACATTAGCCCCATTCTTTCCGCTACTTTTTTGGCCGGGAATCATTGGCAAGTTCATGGTGTATTTGCCACTCATGCTCATATTTACGCTTGCGGCATCCTTATTGGTGGCCTTTATCATGAACCCAGTTTTTGCTGTGGACTTCATGAACCATGCTGATGAACATGGCAGTAAAAAGAAGTCGGATGTATTCAGAAGTAAACCATTCTTAATCATGCTGATTGCTGGTATATTCTTTGACTTATTAGGATTTGCCGCCAGACCCAATGGAAGTGGATTCTTTTTCACCGGTAATCTTTTGATAACCCTTGCGTTCCTAACAGTATTGAATACTTATTTCTTTTCTGGATGGATTCACAATTTTCAGAACAGGGCTCTTCCATGGATCATGAACCATTATGAAACGCTTTTGAAATGGGCACTTAAAGGATGGAGACCTGTTTGGCTATTAATTAGTGCTTTCGGACTTCTCACTTTCTCAGTTATTATATTTGGTATTTCTACAGCAGTGGGTAGAACACAGGTAGAATTTTTCCCCAAAGCCGATCCAAATTTTATATATGTCTATTTAAAATTACCTACCGGATCTGATATTGAATATACCGACTCTGTAACAAGATATTTAGAAAGTAAAGTGAACGATGCACTAGATATTGATCACTCCAAAAATAAAAAGAATCCCATTGTGGAAAGTGTGATTGCCAACGTAGCTGTTGGTGCTGCAGATCCATCCAGTGGAGACAGAAGCACACGAAGTGAGCTTGGAAGGGTGCAGATTTCTTTTGTAGAATTTGAGAAAAGACATGGGGTAAAAACCGGGCCTTATCTGGAGAATATCAGGGCTGCTATAAAAAATATCCCAGGAGCTGAAATATCTGTGGAACAACAAAGAAATGGTCCTCCCACTGATCCACCAATCAACCTAGAGGTTGCTAGCGAAGAGTTTGATGATATGATCAAAACTGCAGTAGATCTTAAAAATTTCCTGGACAGTGCACAAGTACCCGGAGTGGAAGAATTGAAGATGGACGTGGATTTAAGCAGTCCAGAAATTTCTTTGACTGTGAATAGAGAACGGGCTTTGAGCGAAGGCGTATCCTCGGCGCAGATCGGTATGCAAATTCGTACTGCCTTGTTTGGAAATGAAGCTAGCAAAATAAAAGATGGCGATGATGAGTATAAAATCTATGTGCGCAGTAATGAGGTGCAAAGAAAGAGTCTGACCGATCTGCTCAACATGAATATCAGATTTAGGGATATGGCGAGCGGCAAGTTTAAAAGTGTGCCGATTAGTTCATTGGTGAATGTAGATTATACCAATACATTGGGAAGCGTAAAACGCAAAAATCAAAAACGTGTCATTACGCTAAGAAGTAACGTGCTCACGGACTATACGCCTACTGCAGTGAATGCACAGATTGCCAAGACCATTCAGGGATTCCGTAAGACGGGTGATGATGTTACCATCAAACAAACCGGCGAAGGTGAACAGCAGGCCGAGACAGGCGCTTTTCTAGGCAAGGCTTTGATTATTGCATTGGGTTTGATTTTATTGATATTGGTATGGCAGTTCAATTCCATGAGCAAATCCGTAATCATCCTCACCGAAATCGTGTTTAGTATTATCGGTGTGTTATTAGGATTTACGCTTACTGGCATGTCGGTATCAGTAGTAATGACTGGTGTTGGTATTCTGGGGCTGGCCGGTATTGTGATCAAGAATGGAATTCTTGTAATTGAGTTTGCCGATGAATTGCGTGAGCGAGGATTAAAAACTCGTGAAGCTGTAATCCAGGCTGGAAAAATCCGGATCATCCCAGTATTGCTAACCGCTATGGCAGCCATATTAGCACTTATTCCTCTGGCCATTGGTTTCAATATCAACTTTGTCACTTTATTCTCAGAACTGAATCCAAGAATTTTCTTTGGTGGAGATAATGTTACCTTTTGGAAGCCACTTTCCTGGACTATTATTTTCGGTTTGCTTTTCGCATTCTTCATGACTTTGTTCATGGTGCCCAGTATGTACCTGATAGCTGAAAGGCTGAAACGTCCTATGCGTAAGACTTACGGAGGCAAATGGATTTCATTTTTGGGTATCCCGCCAGCCATTTTCCTTTTTATTCCACTGATGATCATTAGTGCCATCAAGCAAAAAAGAAAAGTGGCAAAAAGAAGCAAAAGACTGTCCAATGAAAAGAGCAAAGTGAACGAAGCCTTTGTGGGAAGTTGGTTTTAATGAATATTTCCGTACGCTTGATAAATGAGAAAAGAGGCCTTGTGCCTCTTTTTCTTTATCGAAATATTTTTCAAATAATAATAATAGGAAGAAGATATTTGACCTCCAATAAGAAAGGATTTTGGTTTTATGACAGATCGTGTGGGTTGAGCATTGATGCGTATTGCGACAATGGCCTTGACTTTTTTTGATACCCTTTTTGTATCAAGACAAAAAAGTAAGACTACTAAAAGAAACATAGCCCATACAAAACGTCCTAAAACCAATTTTTTTAACTAATTGCAGTAATTTTTTTTTGGGTGAAATCTGAAGAAGTGTATAAATTGCAGTCTAATCAAAACATTAATCAAAAGTCCTGTTGTTTCTACATCAGGGCTTTTTTAATTTTTGGGTTGCGCATATTTCACAAACTCCTTTTGCCACTACCTCCACACTCGTTAAGCTGTAATTGGCCGGCAGATTGATTTGAGGTGTAACCACCCCATCCAGGCAATAAGTATTGTGGCAAATTTCGCAAACAAAATGTATATGGTGATCGTGGTGGTGTCCTTCAGTACAGTCGTTTTTGCAAAGAGCATATTTGATCGAATTGTCGGTAGTAGGTATCGTGTGAATGATACCCTTTTCTTGAAAAACCTGAAGTGTACGGTAGATGGTAACCCGATCAAAATTTTCCCCTGCTCCTTTTTCTATATCGGCATGTGCCAGAGCACCATCACTGGCCAAAAATAATTGAAGAATCTTTTGCCTTCCTCCGGTTACACTTAGATTATTCTCTTTTAGTATGGTAGAAATATTTTTCATATTAAAAGGCTAAGACTCTTTTAATGCTTTGTCAATGTCCTTCTTAAGTTTTTTGATTTCTTTATTCTCCAGAGCATCATAAATACCCAACACTTCTCCTTTTCTGTTGACCAGTGCCCAAAATTGGGTATGTAAAAAATCGTCTTCGGCATTTTTAAGATTATTGGCCGGATCATCGATGGTATAGCTCAACCTGGCCATATTATACAGACTGTCTTTGCGACCTGTCAGAAAAATCCAATGAGTAGTGTTCACATTCATAGAGTCGGCATATCTTTTTAATACTGCTGGCGAATCGTTTTTGGGATCGCAGGTATGAGAAAGAATGACGAAGTCTTTTCTGTTTTTATACCTGTCATAAATCTCCGATTTCATATTGTCATTCATCATCGGACAAATACCGGGGCAGGTGGTGAAGAAAAATTCAGCCACATACACTTTCCCAGCTACATCTTTATTGGTGATGACTTTTCCGTCCTGATTGGTAAAAGCAAAGGATCTGACCTTGCTGATAGGTTCCAGCTTTCGGTCACTATAGCCGGGTATCAGCCAGGAAACTGCACCATAAAAAATAAATACAACTGCTACAAAAAATAAAATATAAAAAATTGTTTTTTTACTCACTTTCATCATGTTTATATACAAAAATACTGTTTGATTGTTTAGAATGGCATGCCATAAACATGGAGCTACAAAAAAACTACCTTCTCCAAGGGATTGAATTTATTTGAAGCTCTATTGGCTATAGCGAATAATTCATCCAAATTGTAGCTAAGTTGTTATTTTTGATTTTACACTCCTAAATAATGAACATGGAAAAAGAAGCGTTGAAACAACAGGTGAAAGAACAGATTGTAAAATTTCTGAACCTGAATACCGTAAATCCTGCTGATATAAAAGATGATGAACCACTTTTTGGAGAAGGGCTTGGGCTGGATTCGATAGACTCTATAGAATTGATTGTGATGCTTTCACGCGAGTATGGCATTAATATTCAGGATCCTAAGGATGGCAGGAAAATACTTACTTCGGTAAATTCTATGGTGGATTATATTGAGCAACACAGAACCAAATAACCTTTACTTTGGTCAGAATTGTAGTTACAGGCATGGGCATCATTACTGCCATCGGCCAATCGGTTGAAGCCAATCGACTATCGTTGATGCAGGAAAAGTCGGGAATTGGCAAGGCGGCTCATTTTTCATCCAGATATATTGATCTGATGCCCTTTGCAGAAATTCCATTTAGTGTACAGAACCTGGCAGCAAAGTTAGCAGTGCCTGAATCAGGCGTTACCCGAACAGATTTAATTGCCCTGTATGCTTTGAGAGATGCCATTGCAGATGCCCGAATTGCAGACAGGGATTTGAGAGCATCTTCCACTGCTTTCATAAGTGGCAGCACAGTGGGCGGTATGTGTTTGACAGATGAAATGTATGCCGATGCGAATACCCTTGACGGGAAAGGATCGGACTTTGTAAGATCCTATTCCAATAGTGCACATACAACTTTTCTTCAGAGACAATACAGCTTTGGTGGCGTGATCAATACCTTCAATACGGCTTGCTCCTCATCGGCCAATGCAATTATGTACGGTGCCAGACTGATACAAAATGGATTGGCAAAGCGTGTCATTGTGGGCGGTGTAGATAGTCTTTCCAAATTCACTGTCAATGGGTTTAACTCTCTGATGATCCTTTCTCCCCATCCATGCAAGCCCTTTGATTTAAACAGAAAAGGGTTGAATCTGGGAGAGGGTGCGGCTTTTTTGGTACTGGAAACAGAGGCAGACGCACAGGACAAAAGGATATATGCAGAACTAAAAGGATTTGGCAATAGCAATGATGCCTTCCATCCCTCTTCTACTTCCGGTTCGGGCGATGGCCCTTTTCTAAGTATGCAAAGAGCTCTAAAGTCAGCCAGTTTGGAACCATCCCAAATTGATTTCATCAATGCTCATGGAACTGCTACAGAGAACAACGATGAAACCGAAAGCGCAGCAATGGTTCAATTGTTTAATCAGCCGCCATCATTTGCCAGTACAAAATCTTTTACCGGCCATACTTTGGGTGCAGCTGGTGCTGTGGAAGCTGTGTTTAGTATATTGAATCTCTATCACCAAGAAGTATATCCTTCCCTGAATTTTGAAACGCCTATTGAAAAAACACGGCTTGTGCCAGTGTTGGCGTATCAGAAAAAGAACCTAAGGCACGTCATGTCTAATTCATTTGGCTTTGGAGGAAATTGTACATCATTGATATTTTCTAAATATTAATCTTTCTATAAAAAAAGACTTTGTACCAATAATGTATATCCATCAACATAGTTGTATTTCTCCACAACAGAGAGGTAACCAGCCCAATCTGGAGACAATTAGTGCCTCTATAGATGGCAAAATGATGGCTATAGAACCTACTCTGGAAGGAGTGCCTCCCGGCATGTTGCGCCGAATGAGCAAAGCAGTGAGAATGGGTATCGGCACCGGATTGCCATTGCTTAAGGACAAGGAAGTGGCGGGCATTATCGTGGGTTCGGCCAATGGCGGAATGCAGGAGTGCATCAAGTTTCTTAACCAGATTGTGGACTATGATGAAGGTTTACTTACACCTGGAAATTTTGTACAAAGCACACCCAATGCCATAGCAGGACAACTGAGTATCATTACAAAAAATCACGGGTATAATGCCACGCATGTGCACAATGGCCTTTCTTTTGAAAACGCCTTATTAGATGCCCGTATGATGATCGCCGAAAACTCAGGCAAGACTTTTTTAGTAGGTGGCGTAGATGAAATTTCTACGTACAATTATACGGTAGATACACTGGCTGGATGGTATGATAGCTCTAAATCTAATATTTCCATATATGAAAACCCTTCGCCCGCCACTGTTGCAGGCGAAGGGTCGGCCATGTTTTTGGTAAATGATCGCAGGGAAAATGCAATAGCGAAAATAGAAGCTATTGAATTATTCCATTCTTCCGATGAAGCGTATGCCACCACAAGGATAAGACAGTTTTTGGAGCGATATCTAAAAAATGCCGAAGACTATTTATTACTGACTGGAGAAAATGGTGATCAGCGATTTATTTCGTTTTATCAAAATGGTGAAGCCTTATGTCCCAGCACAGTGACTGTTGCCCGTTTCAAACATACAACCGGAGAATTCCCCACTGCCACAGCGATTGCGCTATGGTTGTCCTGCTTGGCGATTCAGGAGGGAAACCTTCCAACACACTTTTATAAACAGTCATCACGTTTGAGACCGATCAACAAAGTGCTTATCTACAATCAATATCAGGGACAACAGCATAGTCTATTACTGATTTCTAAAGATTGATAAATTGTCATATACCTAGTTTAGGGTATTGTTTTATAGACAATCTTTTCTATTTTTATTTTTAATTCTATTAAAACTTAAAATGTATGACGATGAAAACTAAGCTTTTCTTTGTAGCCTGTTCCCTCTTTTTGGCCTCAATGGTTTCTGCACAAAAAATCAAGGTATTGGAAGGCAATCTGGAGGTATTGAAAAACGAGAAAACGATTAATGTTGAATTCACCTATGACAACCTGAAAGTAGGCAAGTTCAAAACAGAAGATGAATATGTAACTAAGAAACGAGAAGAGTATAACAAAAAAGAGGCTGGCAAAGGCGACAAATGGGCTGAGGGCTGGAAAGCAGACAGAGATAGAGCTTATCATGTTCAGTTTTTCGAACAGTTTGAAGAAAAATCTAAACTAAAAAATAGCAAAGACAGTAAGTACACCCTCATCTTTCATACCACTTTCATAGAACCCGGTTTTAATGTAGGTGTGATGCGCAAAAATGCCTACATTGATGCAGTAGTAACGATTGTAGAAACTGCCAATCGCAATAATAAAATCGCTGTAATAAACATAGACAACGCTCCCGGGCGCGATGTGATGGGCTATGATTTTGATACCAGTTGGCGCATTTCAGAAGCTTATGCAAAGGCTGGTAAAGAATTGGGTAAGCGTATTTCAAAGTAACCAACCCATCAAGTTTAAATTTCAAGCCGGGCAGATCCAACTTGTCCGGCTTTTTTTATAATAATGCTGACAGAGGTTTTTCCTCCAGAACAACTCTTGAGGAAACGCCATTTTTGTTTTGCCATTTTATCAGCCGGATACAACCTCCTTCTATTTCTATGCCGGTGATATCCCCATCCGAAAAGCAGCAACATCCTGTATTGAAATAAGAAGGCACAATGCCTGAATAGTCTTCATCCAAATTTTCAAAGGTTTTTTGATAGGTCTTCATTTCCTCCAGAATTTGGTTTATGGCAGGTTCATCACTTTTATTCTTTGCCATTTTCATTTTCCTTTGAAGTCGTTCAATATGTGTAAGCGATTCAAAAACCGGTTGATGGGTGTGGCCTGTAATCAGCAGGGTATTCTGCTGTGCGGCACTCCATTCATACATGATCTCATTATGAATGGATTTCTTTTGAATATTATTGGATGGTTCGTTCGTATTGATATACAGATACGCTTGTAATGGCCCCCAAATTCTGGCAATAAAAAATTTCGCCATCCAGTTTCCATCACTGTTTGCATCTCCCTGATGCCCATGAGTGCAAAAAATATTGAGTGTATTTTGGTTAATCTCCATCTGCAGAATGGCGGCTTCATATACCGGCACTTTTTGGTCAAAAATATAAGCGAGTTCAATACTAGCAAGAGGGTCATTTGCCCAGTATAGATCATGGTTGCCAAATATTTTTATGAAGGCATCTCTTTTTAAAAACTTTTTTTCTGCCTCAAAACTTTTTTTATTGTGTTTCTTAACCTGATACAGTGTGTTTTCCCAGAGTTCTTCACAATCGCCAAGGTTGATATAGCCAAAACCATTTTCATAATAGTGGTCGAGAGCTGCCAGATAATTGTTTTCGCTGGCGATAAAATCATCTGCTCCATTTTTGGCACCCTTGTGCTGATCTGAAAAAATAATCAGTTTCCCGTTGAAAGTATCCAAAGAAATGACAGGGCCTTCTTTGCCTGGACTTTCCAATACACTACTATATAATTTGGTTAAGGCATTATAAATTCGCTCCTTGACGGGTCTGGAAGCAAAACGCTCCGATAGCCAGAGAATGGGCCGACGTAACAGAAACTGCAACAACCTACGCATGGATCAAAAATAGGTATAGCCTTTTACTTTTTACCCATATTGATTTACGGATTGAATATTTTCTTATGGATGACAAGGTGAACCAATGTTTAATATACTGGCCCATACCTTAGGTTTTTATCCCCTGAGGATTTATTTTTTCTTGGATAAATAATGTCATGGGCGGTTTCATATCCTTCGTTGGCAGCATTTAATAATCTGCGCAATGATCTTCTTCTGCGCACTTCCAATATAGCACCGGTAACGGCAGTAGCTGCAATTCCAAGAGTCACAAATCCTATTAGCTTATATGTCCTTTTCATGAGTATGATGTTTATTCCTGTTTTTACGTTTGTCAAATCCCTAGCATTGCCACCCTGTTTTTCTGCCATTGGATATCAGAGTTCACCAAGTTTTATTTGATGTAGTATTATAACAAATTTAAACAAAAATGTTTTCTCTAAGTGTAAACTATTATGAAGTTTTTATGAAAATAATGGTAGTAAATATCAGCAACTCAGGAATAGTTACACGATGGATCTAGAAGATCATTCTATACTCAAAAAAAGATATTATTTTTTTGAACTAATGCTGGTAGGCATTGAATGTCTATAGGAGTTAGTTGTTTTGAACAAATTTCATAGACCCCCTTATTGATTAGTCATGGTGCATTATTTCTGGAAGCGTAAAATTTGCACCACTGGTTTGATCCAGGGTCTGCTGTATCTGCTGAAAATTGTTGGCTGTAGGCTTTAGGTTTATGTATTTATCAATGATGGTTCGGTGTCTGTAAATAATAATTGTGTTTTCTGCCAATGGATTTATTTTGTTCAATAAAGCATCACTCTTCTGGTCGGAATAAGAAGGCACCAACGTTAATGCTGTTTTTTCCAGACCAAGTTCTCTTCCAATATTTTCCAACACCACTTGTAATTCACTATTACTATTGCCATTGGTATTTCCAAATACAAAATATACTTTAAGGTATTTACTCCGATGAACGCCTTCCTGTTCCAGAAATACCAACCATTGTTTTATTTCCTTCCAGTCTATTTTGTCTCCGGCAAAAAAAAGTATTCCGTGATACCGTCCATACTTACAAACCGGGCAAGCAGTAGAGCCCTTGTCTGGCCCGAAGACGTGAAATGGGCCAAAGGATGGCTGGTCTTCCCCAATAGACAATCCGGATCGAATTTCGGGTTCAAGTTTTGGTTTTGGGTAATTAGTAATATTTAACCCAAGAATGAAATTGTGTTCTGCAATTTGGATGCTATCCTTTACTAATATTCGCACAATGCCACTACCTCCCAAATTGCCTGGTTTGTTTTTTTTTATAAAGGGCAATAGCAATTTATCATCATCAAATACCAAGTCATCAGTCCAATACTCATTGGGCACATCTGGTTCTTTGATCAACCAGTGTATATGTGCCGGTTGGCTTAAGTCTGGATATGGAGCCGGGCGTATGGTATGTATGGTGTATTTACCATCCACGCCTGTCTTCACCCAACCCCTGATATGGCCATGCCGTGTTTGATTTTCTGGTTTGTCATTTCCTCGTGAGTAATATCCATTATTATCGGTGTGATGGTAGTACACTATTACATTTGCTGCAGGTGTTTTTCCATCCAAATGAAAAATGGTTCCTGTCACTATTAGCTTTTGACCTGCTTCATACCATCCGGCACTAGTATCTGTTGCACTGAGCTTATCAGGCATTCCCAAATACATTAGTTCACAATATCCCTCCTCACAATCACCTCCCACTCGCGGACTTGTTTGAATATTGTACTTTGGTTGTTTTGCCTTGTTGCCACCTGTTTGTCCGATACACCCTGTGTAAAGGAAAATTTGAAGAACTAGTACCCCGATTTGAAATAATGGATTCATTTGGATCATCTTATTATTGGTTTAAACATTTCATACTTTTCCTTGCTTTGATGGTAAATCCAAATAGCGGCCAACTTTGTCCAGCCATTGTCTGTACTTATAATCTGTTCAAAACAAAAAATGAAAACATTTTCATCACAAAATATTTTTTACAAAAATGTTTATTGTAAGAATCCAGAAGAAATGAATTGTGGTAACATGAGTTTATTTTAATGCAAGCTGAGGTAGTACCGACATTTTCGCTTTAAAACTTGAAGCGTAGTTTCGACTTGCTCTGATAATAAAGTCATTTGAAAGTTTAATATCGTAGTCGCCATTCTGACGCGAATGAAAAGAAATGATTTTGGAAATATTCACAATATGCGATTTGTGAATTCTGACGAACAGCCTTTCATCTAATTTTTTTTCCAGCGACTTTAAAGTGTCTGTGTGTAAATAATGCTGATGCTTATGCAGTATCTTAACATAAGGAGATTGTGCCGAGATGCAATATATATCAAGGGTGGCCAGCACAAGTTTCAAGTGGTTATGATCGGTAACAACAATAAATTGGATAGGCGTATTTCCTACCGATCTGTCCTCCGTATCCTTATTCTCGGCATTTTGAACCGACCCATCTAGCCTATCAGAAAAAACAAATAGGGCAAATCCATAAATAAGAGCTGCCTTTATGAGATAAAAGGTAATGCCGTAACCCAAAGTTTGCCAATAGAAAAAAGTATTTTCGAAAAACAAAACAGACAGTAGCCAAACCAAAGCGGGATAGATCAACAAGTGTAGAGACAGCACTACCAGTACCACGCCTGTTCTTTGAATGAATGTTTCTGATTTTTGATGAAACAAACTCAGCATCAAAAACATTGGAGCAAACAATATCCAGAAACAACTAAAAAGAAAAGATTCTGTAAAATAGAACGCACTATTTTGTAATTGAGATTCATAAAAATCCAGTATGATATTGGTGCCGGTCATGGCTACCAGTGCTATGATCAAAACCAAATACTGTTGATTCGGTTTTCGAAACATAAAAAAACTCTTTATACTAGTCATAGTTTCTTTCTCCTTTCAGCAGGACAAATTTACCGAATTCTGAAATCGTTTCATTTGTATTATTCCCATTTCGTAATTTTTATCCCCTCGCTCCAACAGAGACACAAAACATGTAACTCAATGTGTCAATTTTATATTAAACAATTTGAAACATATCGCCAAAACCATAGTTTAACCAAAAATCTAGTAACCAAAACCAGGTTTCCTTAGTCAAAAAAAACCGTGACTAAATCATTTCCAATCACTTTGGAGCGGACAAAAAACAATAGTAAAAACCTCCAAAAAGATAATCTGATTTTTCGGTTAGAAAAATACTGATAGAGTTATCTTTATCCCCACTCTAAAAGCAAAACAGTCGCATTTTCTAAACGAAATATTTGTCATTTATGCAAGTGAAATTACCGTTGGTCGTATCCGGAACCACCTCATTAGGAAATATCTACAAAGAGCCTACTCATCAGGAAAAGTTAGCAATCGTAAAAGCTTATATTGATGCCTGCCCTGGAACACCGATGTTCGATAGTGCTGGCAAATACGGTGCAGGACTGGCTTTGGAAGAGTTGGGCATTTGCCTAAAGGAGCTAGGCGTATCCCCCAATGATGTATTAATCAGCAATAAACTGGCTTGGGTTAGAAAACCCCTAACCACCCCCGAGCCCACTTTTGAACCGGGAGTCTGGCACAACCTAAAACACGATGCAGAACAAAAAATCAGCTACGATGGCATTTTGGAATGTTTCGAAAATGGCAACGAGTTGTTAGGCGATTACAATTCTCAATTCGCCTCTGTTCACGACCCAGACGAGTACCTCATCGCTGCCACCGATGAAGATGATTATAAAAAAAGATACGATGATATATTGGGAGCCTACCGTGCTTTATCCCACTTAAAAAGCAAAGGAATCATCAAGGGCATTGGTATTGGTGCCAAGGATTGGCGATCTATTCAAAAAATTGCACAAGATGTGCCCTTAGACTGGGTCATGATTGCCAACAGCTACACCATTTACAATCACCCCCCGGATTTGGTGAATTTTGTAGCACAGTTGCACAAGGCCAATATTACCATCATCAATTCTGCTGTTTTTCATGGTGGGTTTCTTATGGGCAGCGACTTTTTCAACTACGTTCAACTGAACCGCGAAAATCCCAATCATCAAAAATATTACCAATGGCGCGACAAATATTTTACCCTCTGTCAGGAGTTCAGCATCGATCCTCCTGCTGCCGCCATCAGTTTTGGTCTCCGGGTTCCCGGCATCACCAGCATCGCCCTCAACAGCAGCAATCCACAACGCGTTCAAAAAAATATAGAAATGGCAAACACCACCATTCCCAACACCTTCTGGCAAAGAATGAAGTCCGAACAATTGATAGACCCTTCCTATCCTCATATATAAAAATTCGATTGATGAACTTATTGTCCAGACAGTAGAACAAATTGCATCTAAATTGCTACGCTCAGTTCAACAACAGTGCCTATAGCAGCTCACATAAACGAAACCATCCCTCAAGCCAGAATTTAAAAAAAACTTGAGTCAACCGACAAACAAATATTTTAATGAAATCATTAGTATGTACCCTGCCAGGCAGGTTTGAATATGAAGAAACAGCAGAACCTGTGTTGGAAAAGGATCATGCCATCATCGCGGTAAAGCGCATCGGCATCTGCGGCACCGACCTGCATGCCTATGAGGGCACTCAACCCTTCTTCGAGTATCCCCGCATTCTGGGACATGAGCTTTCCGGCGAGCTGATGGCTTTCGACAATGCACCCGGTTTTGAAGTTGGAGAGAAAGTGTCCATCATCCCCTATTTCAGTTGTGGCCATTGCATCGCTTGCCGAAGAGGAAAGCCTAATTGTTGCAAACAAATTAATGTTTTTGGAGTGCATATAGATGGAGGCATGAAAGAGTATATTTCAGTACCATCCAAATATCTGCTGCATGGCGAAGGACTTAGTTTCGAAGAGTTGGCACTGGTAGAACCATTAGCAATAGGTGCACACGGAGTAAGGCGGGCAGATATCAAGCCCGGGGATTATGTATTAGTGATAGGAGCTGGCCCCATTGGGCTGGGTGCTATGGAACTGGCAAGAATTGCAGGTGCCAATGTAATAGCTATGGATGTGAACGAATCCAGATTAGCTTTTTGTAAAAGCAACCTGCATATCTATGCTACCCTAAATGCCTTAGACAAAAATGTGCAACAGCAATTGGCTGGTCTTACCAAAGGCGATATGCCCACGGCCGTAATAGATGCCACTGGAAATTTAAGAGCTATCAATGGAGGAATTGATTTCCTGGCAAACGGCGGAAATTATGTACTGATCGGTTTGCAAAAGGAAGCTTTTTCTTTTAGTCATCCAGAGTTTCATAAAAGAGAATCTACGCTCATGAGTAGCCGAAATGCCACCCATGCAGATTTTGAACATGTAGTAGCTTGTATGAAAGCAGGTCAGGTAAATCCCAAAACCTACATCACCCATACTGTAGGCTTCAATGAGATAAAAGACAATTTTGAATCCTGGTTAAAACCGGAAACAGGAGTGATTAAAGCAATGGTACAGTTATGATTAAATCCGATTTCAATTATAATGAAAAAAACATAGCTTTGATTTATGGGTACATTAACCAATAAAAAATCTTCTAAAAAAGATCTGATTATCAAAACAGCTGCAGCTATGTTTCGCGACAAAGGCTACGCAGCCAGTTCCATGCGCGATCTTGCAGAAAAAATTGGGATAGAAGCGGCCAGTCTTTACAATCACATTCATTCCAAAGCACAAATATTGCAGGAGATAATCGATGAAGTATCTGAATCCTGTAAAATTCATTTGGAAAAAACCGAAAAGGCCAGAGGTACCAGTCTGGAAAAAATAGAATCGCTCATTCGTTTTCATATTCAGATGATGCTAACCCATTTTGAAGAATATTCTGTGATGGTGAGCGAGTGGATGCATCTGGAAAACGAACCCTTGGCAAGTTTTGTTTCCGAACGAAGGGACTATGTCAAGCGAATGGAAACCATTGTGGAAAAGGGAATCAACCAGGGAGAGATAAAAACGCTGATGCCTTATGTGGTCGTTCTCAATATACTTTCATCAGTTCGGGGTCTTGAGTTCTGGCAACGTAGCGCCAAAATCTATACTGCTCAGGAAATGGAAGATAATATGGTTGTGCATTTGATAGGAGGAATTAAAAGGTAAAATTGTCTGTTTATTCAATAGTATAAAAAAAGAGGCCCACAATTAAGATGAGCCTCTTTCATTTTAAATTTTAGAAAAAACCTCCACTACAAAGCTGCCTGATAAAGTGCGGCTACTTTATCCCAATTCACCACATTCCAAAACGCTTTCAGATAATCAGGGCGTTTGTTTTGATACTTTAGGTAATAAGCATGTTCCCAAACATCGATACCCAAAATTGGAGCTCCTTTCACATCAGCCACATCCATCAACGGGTTGTCCTGATTTGGGGTAGAAGTCACTTCCAATTTACCGTCTTTTACAATCAACCATGCCCATCCACTTCCAAAACGAGTAGCACCGGCTGTATTTACCTTTTCTTGCAAAGCCTCCAAAGAACCAAAAGTTTCAGTAATTGCAGTGGCCAATGCACCGTCTGGCTGGCTGGCACCACCGGGAGTAAGAATGTCCCAAAAGAAACTGTGGTTCCAGTGTCCGCCACCGTTATTTCTTACAGCAGGAGAAATGCTACCTGCATTTTTTACTAATTCTTCTAAAGTTTTTTCAGCGTTATCGGTTCCTTCAATTGCCTTATTCAGATTGTCCACATACGCTTTGTGATGCCTGTCATGATGGATCTCCATAGTCAAAGCGTCTATGTGTGGTTCAAGAGCATCTTTCGTATAGGAAAGATCTGGTAATGTAAATGCCATAATAATTATTGTTTTATGATTGTAAATATATAATTGTCAATAAAGCAACAAATTTATGTATTAAAGGTTTGTGAACGAAGCCTCTTATTAAGTTTATCGGAAATAGGAAACTGAAGATTGGCTGTTTTTGCAGGATTTTCTGGGAATATGCGGTTAAATGTTTATATTTAGTTAATTCTTAAACCTAAAATCTGCATAGTATGAAGAAAGCCACGATTTGCTTGCTTGTATGCCTGGTTCTAATGCTGCCATTCAGTTTGCTAGGACAAACAAGAAAAATTTCAGGTACAGTAAAAAAACAAGACGCTGTGCCTATCGCCAATGCCACCATTAAAGTGAGCGGTAGCTCCAATGCTGTTTCTGCTGATGAGCAGGGACAATTTTCTATCAATATCATTGGAAGTGTAGTGGAGCTGGAAGTCTCTGCTGTAGGCTATCTCACAAAAACAGTGAGTGTAGGCAGCGAAAAATTTATTGCCATTGTACTGGATCCTGTTTTAAGCAATCTGGATGAAGTGGTGGTAACTGCATTTGGAATTAAAAAACAAAAAAGAAGCCTTGGCTATTCCACGCAGGAAGTGGGATCTAAGGACTTGATGATTGGTCAGCAATCCAATCTGGTGAATGCATTGCAAGGGAAAATTGCCGGGGTTCAGATCAATTCCGGAGGGGGTGCACCAGGACAGGGGGCTACCATTTTGATACGGGGTATCAAATCGCTGGATCCTGGAAAAAGCAATCAACCGTTATTTGTAATTGATGGAGTGGTGATGGACAACAGTAGCAATATAGCCGGAAACAATGCCGAGTTAAGAGGTATGTCCAACAGAGCGGCAGATCTGAATCCGGATGATATAGAAACTATTTCTGTTTTAAAAGGAGGAGCAGCTACCGCTTTGTATGGACAGGCTGGCTCCAATGGAGTGGTAATCATTTCTACCAAGGGTGGCAAAGTGGGTGAAGTAAAAGTGTCTCTGACCAGTTCCTACGGAATTGATAAAGTGAACAAACTACCCGAAGTGCAAATGAAATATACACAGGGTAACAGATATGTATATGATTCTGCCAGTTTCTGGCCTACACTGGGGCCTACAATAGAAGCTGCAAAAAAGATTGATCCCTCACATCCGGATCAGTTGTACAATCACTACGGACAAGGATATGAACAGGGCAATCAGTTCAGAACCACCATCAATGTAAGTGGTGGATCGGAAGCAGCAAGATTGTCCTCCTCTATCTCCTTCTTCGATCAAAAAGGGATGATGCCATTTTCTGATTACAAAAACATTTCTGCAAGACTCGGTGGGCAGTTTAAACTTAGTGAAAAACTTAGCTTCAGACCCACTTTGTTTTATATAAAATCTGGTGGTAGGCGTGTGAATGCCAACCGATACAATGAAAGCCTTAGCTACTGGAGTCCGCGGTGGAATGTGATGGACTTCCTTTCTCCGCAAGGAACCATGAAGTCTTACGGCACCCAAAACAATCCGGTTTATGGCAACTATGCCATTCCTTTCAAGGATGATGTGGATAGGGTGCTGGGCGATTTATCCTTCACCTATTCTCCCTTTAAATTCTTAGATATCGACTATAAACTAGGTTTGGATACCTATACAGATTTCAGAACAAATACTGCCGAAGCCGCCATAGGATTTGCCAATGAAAAGCGACACGGAGATGCAGGTTTGGGTTTTGTTCGGGAGTATAATATCAGAAGCAGAATCATCAACTCCAATATTATGGCAACCTTTAAAAAAGACTGGTTGAAGGGCGATAAACTCTCAACAATATTAAGGCTGGGTAATGATGTGAGAGATCAGTATTACAAAAGAGTGAATGCCGAAGGGTCCGAACTCGACATACCTACTTTGCTTACTCTGAACAATACAAAAACAAGAACCACTTCTGAAACCATATCTCAGTATAGAATTGTAAGTGCCTATGGTGAATTTACTACCGGTTATGACAATAAACTTTTCTTTACCGTTACCGGTAGAAATGACTGGTCGTCTGCATTAACAAAGGGCCTGAACTCCTATTTTTATCCATCTTATAGTTTATCAGCCATCGTTTCTGATATGGTCAATCTGCCTTCCTGGTTTTCTTATGCAAAGCTGAGAGGATCTATTGCAGAAATCGGAAAAGACACAGACCCCTATCGAAATAATACTTACTATGGTTCTTATGTGCTTACCTCCTCTGCTCAGGTATTATGGACCAGAAGCAACACAAGTGGTGATCCTGCCTTGAAACCAGAACGAACCAAAACTTTAGAATTGGGCACCGAATTAAGGTTTCTAAAAGACCGTATAGGTTTAGATTTGACCTGGTATAAACTAAACAGTCGCGATCAGATTATCCCTGTAAATATTTCTCCAGCCACCGGCTTCACCAGTTTGGTAACCAATGCTGGCGAAATTGAAAACAAGGGCATTGAAATCAGTGTAAATGGAGCTCTTATCAAACAGTCAGATTTTTCATGGGACATTAATTTAAATTACACAGCCAACAAAAACAAGGTGGTTTCTATTCGCGAAGACCTTTCTGAAATAGTAGTTGGAAGTCTGTCCGGCTACCTAAGTTCCAATGTAACTATGAAATATATTCCTGGCAGACCTGCCGGAGATTTGTATGGGGTAACCTATTTGAGATATTATGGAAATACGGTGGATGATAAAGTAAATCTGTATAAAGATTTGCCATTAGTGATTGGATCTGCCGGTACTGGTGCAGGCTTTCCGGTTCGTGATCTTACACAGCGGGTGATTGGAAATGCAATGCCCAAATGGATTGGAGGCCTGAGCAATACATTCAGGTATAAGAATATTTCATTGTCTCTTTTGTTCGATACGCAACAAGGGTTTATGAAGTATAACCAGTTAGGAAATTTTATGGCAGCGTTTAGTATCGCAAATTATACCGAGAACAGAGAGGAGTTTAAAGTGTTTGATGGTGTATTGGCAGATGGCAGTCCCAACAGCCAGACCGTATATATGGGTCAGGGAACCGCTTCCGATGGCAGGAACTATGGTGATGGTTATTACAGATTAGTTTACCGGGGCGTGTCGGAAAACTTTGTAGAAGACGCTTCATGGGTTAGACTCCGCACAGTGAATTTGGGATACACCATTCCATCCAAGGTATTTGGAAAGTCTTTTATTGACAATGCTACTATTTCTTTTACCGGCAACAATTTATGGTTGAACACAAAGTATTCAGGGTTCGATCCGGAAAGTAGTCCATTCAATTCCGACACCAACGCCGTGTTTGGTTTTGCCGGCTTTACCTATCCAGCTGCAAAAACTTATATGATTTCTTTAAACGTAAACTTTAAATAAAACCTTATGAGACCTTTGTATATATATTTATCCATCAGCATCCTGTTTGCTTTTAGCTCCTGTAAAAAGTTTTTGGATGTAAACGAAAATCCCAATCAGCCTACCACAGCACCATTAAATGGTTTGCTTGGAACGGCGACCTATTCCACCGCTACCAATGTTTTTAATGTGGGCAACTTGGTATCCAATTACACTCAGTATATTGCTTCTTCCAACGCATCCTCGCCATCGGACATTTATGAAAGTGTGGATGGAAGTGGAACCTGGACAGCCATTTATGATAATATGACCGATATTACCGATATGATCAATCAAGCCACAGATCGTAGTGCTACCGCCTATCAGGGCGTGGGTAAGATCATGATGGCAATGCATCTGAGTTTGTTACATGATGTTTGGGGTGATGCACCATATTCGGCAGCATTCAGTTTGTCCAATTTAAATCCCGAATACGATAAAGCTGAAACAGTCTATCAAACGGCTTTGACTCTGCTGGATGAAGGTATCGCCTTATTGAAGCAGGGGCCCGGAGCAGTTGCCCTAAACAATTCTTTAGACTTTATTCATGGGGGCAATTTACCTGCCTGGATCAGAACCGGCTATGCCATGAAAGCCAGGCTGCTTCAACAAGTCAGCAAGTCTTCTCAGTACAATGCTGGTAATGTGATAGCTGCTTTGGACAATGCATATACAGTCAATAGTCAGGATGCGCAGGTTACTGTATTTAGTGTACGCAGTCCTTGGGCACAGGTAGCTGTAAATAATGCTGGTCTTTTGCTTGCAGGTTGGTTGAGCAAGTATTTTGTAGATGCTATGAACGGAACTACATTTGGTATTGCTGATCCCCGCCTGCCATTAATAACCAACCTTACCAAATTCGGCGACTACAGAGGCACAAGAAATGGAGCTGGCCGTGTGGGAAATGGAACCAGTAACGAAGAAAGTGTGCTCACCACCACCGGATGGTATAGTAGCACCAGTTCTCCTTTGATGATTGCCACTTATACCGAAATGAAATTTATAGAAGCTGAAGCTACTTTCAATAGCGATCGAACCCGGTCCTACAATGCCTATCTGGAAGGAATAAGAGCCCACATGACTAAGATGGGTGTATCTACAGCAAACATGAACACTTATATCAATAGTGCTGTAGTATCAACAGGCTCTGGAGCCTTAACCATAAAAAGAATCATGGATGAAAAATATAAAGCTATGTTTTTACATCCGACCTCCTGGACCGATGCCAGACGATTTAATTATCAATACACCGGTTTCCAAATGCCACTAAACGCTGTCTTAGGAACTTATATCAGACGAATGGATTATCCCAGTGTAGAAGTAACCAGAAATGGGGTGAATGTGCCAGACATTACCGGGTTGGATCAAAGGTTTTGGTGGGATACAAATTAACTGCTCTGCATTAATCTTATAGGTAAAAGGCTCACGAGGATGAGCCTTTTATCGTTTATTTTTAAAAAAAGATTTCATCAGTGCGGCACATTCTTCTTGCATCACACCGGTTACAATTTTTGTTTTGGGATGAAAGGGAGATACCGCAGGCTGCACCCTGCTAAACCCGTTTTTGGTATCCGATGCCCCCCAAACCACTTTGCTGATTTTGCTCCAATAGAGCGCACCGGCACACATCACACAAGGCTCTACGGTTACATACAATGTGGCTTCCGGCAGGTATTTGGCACCCAGATGACTAAAGGCTGACGTGAGTGCAATAATTTCTGCATGTGCCGTAGTGTCCTTTAATTTTTCAGTCATGTTATAACCTCGTGCTAATACTTTATTATTTTGTACCACCACAGCACCTATGGGAATTTCGTCCTCTTCAAAAGCTCTCATCGCTTCCTTTAAAGCCAGTTGCATAAAGTATTCGTCTGTCATATTCTTTTCTTACTATTCAAACAAAAATATGTAATTATGGTGCTACTAAAAGTATTCGTATCTGATACTCTTTGTACTTTTATTCTATGCATTGGATTATACTCTTCATAGCCGGATTGTTTGAAGCTTTGTTTGCCACCTGCCTCGGAATGGCTAACCAAACCAAAGGAAAGGAATCTGTTCTTTGGTTTAGCGGTTTTGTATTGGCACTGATCATGAGTATGGTACTCCTGTATGTGGCCACACAAAGATTACCTATTGGTACTGCTTATGCCGTATGGACTGGCATTGGTGCGGTTTCTACTGCAATAATTGGTATTATAGTTTTTAAGGAACCGGCAACTTTCTGGCGATTGTTTTTCATTTTTACACTCATCGCTAGCATAGTTGGATTGAAAGCCGTTTCAAACTAATCACCTCAGCTTCCCAAAACGAAAAACCGCAGAAGAACCGAAGTCCTCATGCGGTAAAAATTCAAAGTATGAATTATAAATCTTAGAACCGAAAAGTCAGCAAAACCCCTGCCCTAACTCCGCCCCAGGGACCGGTTAATTTGATCTTAGCTCCATTGGCATCCACAAATACTTCATGTTTTATAAATGATACATCGTCCAGATCTCCTTCAAGTTGCTGTTTGATGTCAGCCTGATCTACTGGATCAATTGGTTTGTTTGAAAGACCTGAAGCATTTCCTTTACCTCCTCCAATATTCGGACCCAATATCCACCAGTCAAGGCCAACCACATTTGTTAACATCCATTGTGCTCCTAAAAGAAAACCACCTGTGTGAGAACTCATACTGCCTTTTAAATCAATGATGGTTTCTTCTCCATCGTGTAGATTGGTGTACTTAAACTCATGCGCATCATATTTTGAATACCGGTAATAAGGGGCAATGTAGAAACCGCGTCCATATCCTTTTTTTCCCAAATAAAACCTCACCTCCGGTGTAATGGCAAAATTGCTAAACTTAGCCTGATCAAATGCATCACTTAGCAAATCGTCATCTTCAATAATCAATCTTTTTTGAATGTAGTTTTTAAAGGGTATTGTAGTAGTGGGCATTACCCTTCCTGAGATGGCTACGGACACCACTTTGTTAATAACACGTTCATACTGTACTCCATAATTTTTGATGATGGGTGATGTCAAATTCACCTTTACAATATTTCTTTTGTTTTCAAAAATAGAAGGAGTTTGCTGTGCTAGAGTTTGAAGACAAAGCAATATGGCAATTAGTGGGAAAAGTAGTAGTTTCATATATAGGGTTTATGAGCTAAGATATTTAAAATTTTTATGTATTTCTATATAATCTCCATTTTTTTCATCAAATAACTTGCACTTAAAGTGGTACATACCCCATCTTTCATTTTATAATCAAATTTTAGCTCATCCTGGATGATCGCTGATTCAAAAGCCTTGTTCATGATAAAGGCGGGATAGTCCTTTATCAATTCGGCCACCACTACATCATGCGTAGCGATGATACCATAACAATGATAGGTGGCCAATTTTTTTATTAGTCCAATAGTGCCATTTCGTTTGTCGTTGCTATTGGTACCTCTGAGTATCTCATCCAGAATGATAAAAGTATTTTTATTCTCCTTCAGACTTTGGATGATGGCATGAAGGCGTTTTAGTTCTGCATAGAAAAATGATTCGCTATCCTGCAAAGAATCGCTGATGCGCATACTTACAAAAATGGAAAACGGATAAAACCGAAATGATGAAGCACATACAACAGAACCTGCTTTTGCTAAAATAAGATTGGTTCCCAGGGTTCTTAAAAAAGTACTTTTCCCACTCATATTAGAACCGGTAAGAATGGCAAATTGCTGCTGATCAAAAGCCACATCGTTGCAGACCCTCTTTGTAGGATTCACCAGTATATGGCCTAAGGCATTTGCCTGCAATGCCGGTGTGGTCAAGATTTCAGGAAAACAAAAGGAAGGATTGTTATGGGCCAGATTGGCCAAACTACTTAATGCTTCAGCTTCGCCAATAATTTCAAGCCAATTTTTGATATGGCGTGCGTGTTGCTGTTTCCACTTACCCAATCTAAATAGCACATGCACATGAAAAAGAAAAATACCATTCAACAGAATGCTCACCACCAGGTTCACCACCGTCTCCAGATAATTGAACAAGGCGGCTAATTGATTGATCAGCACAGATGCTTTTTGGGTTCTTCCCTGAAGATTTTGTTGGAATTGTTTTAAAAGCGGGGATTGAAAATTTGTTTCTTCTATTAATTTTAATTGGTTGAAATAGTTATTCAAAATTTTGGTCACAGAGGAGGAAACCGACAATTGAGAAGTGATTTTTTTGGTAAAGGAGAAAGCGACAATTAGGTTTAAGGTAAATAGTCTGTAAAACCAATGAAGCAGGTTTTCGTTTTCAGAAATAAAATAATAGACCAAACATCCTACCGTGATCAAAGGCAGCAGCATGAGCACATAATACAAAACGGGATGAATAAACTTCGATTCTCCATCGGCCCAGTCCAATAAACGTTTCAGGTCTTTTTTGCGACTTTGGTGCAGACTGCCATGCGCATATAGCTGCTGCCGAAAGTCTAGTTTGGAAGCTAATTCTTCAATAGCTTTCTGCCGGGCAGATATATCGGAAACATTGGGATTAGTGAGGGTTTTAGCTAATGAGTCCTTGCCAAAATTAGTGCTGCATCTATTCAGATAGGAGAAAAGCCCACCCGCACTAAACAAATCAAGGTCGTATGAAAATGGATGTTGTGGATCTTCGTATTCGGCACCGGTATCATAAGAAGATTTATGGGTTTGCAAAAATTCCATCTCTTTTTCATTCCATTGCGCCAGTGCATTGTAATACAAGTTTTGTTGCTGCAACTTACTATACCATCGAAGGGACACCAAGAAGAGGACAAATGCCAGAATAGCGGCCACAACTATGATGGCATGGCTATTCTGAGTAACCTGATAAATCAAAAAGATGAAAGTTAAAAACACCATCAGTCGGCCTATGCTTAACCAACGGAGTTGTTGCTGAATCCGCTTTGCTTTGTTGCGGTAGTTTGCTGCCTTTTCTGTATATATAGATACTGTCATGAAGCGTAAAAGTCCACAAATAAAAGACTTTAGCCAAATGATTTATGGTAGATGGATCTTTAAAAAGGAATAAGGCATTGACTTATCCTACCCTACCGGGCATTTTTCGTGGTAGTTCACCAACTCGATAGGAGTGGCAGCTATCGAGTAATCGGAATAGCGTACAATAATTTCATCCAAAATGGATTCTATATCGACTGGATTGTTCAGTGTTACCAATTTGCTGCGGTATTCTTTTATGTTAGGAAGCCCTTTCAGGTAGTTGGCATAATGTCGGCGCATTTCATTGATGCCCACAATTGAACCTTTCCAATCCAGACTTTTTTGCAAGTGCTTTCTAACCACGTCTACCCTTTCTTCCACTGTGGGAGGGGGTAGCAGTTCGCTAGTTTGCACAAAATGCTTTATTTCACGAAATATCCAGGGATAGCCAATGGCTGCGCGACCAATCATGATACCATCTACCCCATATCGGTTTTTATATTCCACTGCTTTTTGCGGACTGTCAATATCTCCATTACCAAAGATGGGAATATGGATACGAGGATTGTTTTTTACTTTTCCAATCAGTGTCCAGTCCGCCTCACCCTTGTACATTTGGCAGCGTGTGCGACCATGAATAGCCAAGGCTTTGATGCCCACATCCTGCAGGCGTTCGGCCACTTCTTCTATGTTCAGCATACTGTCGTCCCAACCCAATCTGGTTTTTACGGTTACAGGAAGTGATGTGCTTTTTACAACTGCTTCGGTGAGTCGAACCATCAGATCCACATCCTTCAACACACCGGCTCCTGCACCTTTCAATGCCACTTTTTTTACCGGGCAACCAAAGTTGATGTCTAATAAATCAGGTTGCGTAACATCCACAATTTTTGTAGCCAGCGAAAGGCTCTCTTCATCACCACCAAAAATCTGAATTCCGATAGGGCGTTCATAGTCAAATATGTCCAGCTTACGACGGCTTTTTATAGCATCCCGAATCAATCCTTCACTACTGATGAACTCAGTGTACATCAGATCCGCCCCATTGTCCTTACAAACAGCTCTGAAAGGCGGATCGCTTACGTCCTCCATCGGTGCCAATAAAAGTGGAAAATCGGGTAGGTTGATATTTGCTATTTGTACCATTAAAAGATATTTTTTTTATTAAAGTCAACTTGTTTATTTTAGCTTTTGTAAACAAAATAACTGCAGTTATTTTACTCTTTAAACCCAATAAACTAAAAACCATGAAGAAAGTATCTAAGCTATGTAGTATTGGACTACTAGTTACATTATTTGCATGCCAAAAAAATGCCACCCCCCCCCACGATCTAAGTGTTAATTTGGCAAAGGTATCAAGAGTTCCTCAAACAGAAGCCGAAAAACAACTAATTCAAAACCTTGCCAAGGTAACCGATATTCTGAAAGAACTGTATCGGAACAAACAAAATGTCAAGCTTGTTCAGGCTGTATTAAACTCAAGAACTTCAGGTGATAAAGCAGTTTATTTAAGAGATTTAATTGACACTGAAAATAGTAGTCTAAAACAAAATAAAGTTTTATTGGCTGCCATTAGTAGAAAAAACCTGAGTTTGGAAAATTTTGCATCGAATTTTAATCAGAAAGTCGCAAAAAATAACGATCCCATATTGATGAGTTTTTTGAACAAAATAAAATCATCAACAAGCTTTAAAACAGTGGAAAGGTCAGTCAATCCAAATACAAATACATATAGCTATGCTTCGCCTGATGGTGGGCAAGGTAATGACATAACTATTTATGAGCCCTACCCTTATGAGGAAAATTCTAATGAGGAATATGGTTCTATTTCACCAACTTTGGTAACAGCAACTGCAGATGCAGATGAGGGTATTGGATCAAGACCTGTTTACAACCTAAGTCATGAATTAATAAGATATGAGGAGGTATTGGTTAATGATGATTATTGCGAACACAACCCAACTCAAATAGTAGGGATAAATGGAATAGAACCTGATATAGTAGATGAAGGGGGCACTCCTGTAGTATATGAACCTGAACCTCCAATATTAGTGCCTAATCTTCCAAGACGGATTTTGAAAGTAGATATTGGTGATGTTCAATGTACCAAACAATATGACGCATTGATTAGCTTTACAGGTAATGGAGGTGGTTCTGAAATTAGATTTGTAAGAGCAGATGCTTTTATGAAAACACAAGACGGACAAGTTGTTGCTGAAAATTTTTTTTCACCTGTACCTCATAATATTAGTAGGAAAGACATTAGAAAAGAAAGATGGGTAACCTTTAATGCAGAGTGGGATGGGGATTGGGAGATAGAGAATTTACAACAGTTCTTTGCTGTTTATGAAGAAGATAACAGAAATACTTCGGAAACTGGAGGAAAACTCACCACTTCTTATTCATCAGGGGCTACCACTGCGGGAAATTTTTCAGTAGGTACAGAGGGGAACTTTAAGATTACCTATAAATCTGATGATGCTATTATTTACCAGGGAAAGCTAAACAGAGATGTATTTGAACCCTTGAATATTACTGATGTTGGATGTGGGAAAAGAGGTGCCTGGCAGTTAAGGAATTGTTCGTCCCCAGTTAAGTTTACTTTGTGGCATAAGGTATTTACTGGCAGTTAATTAATATCTATGAAAAAATTTGTATTTGTTATCATCAACCTACTTTTATTATTATCCATTAGAAGTTTTTCCCAAAATGTACAAGTTTCAGGTTTATTCATTAGTTATGGTACTGGCGATTTCTTTGGTTATGGTATAGGAACATCATTTAATAAAAATGTAATTAATCGTCCCAGAATGGGTTTAAGCAAATTGAATCTTGGGGGTGAATTATTCTTTGAAAATGGTACATCTGAACCAAAAATTGTAAATACTACTGAGGAAGATGTGCTATTTCGAGAACCATTTTTTTATCACGTATCTGGCTCCACTCTTTGGTTCAATGCAGCATATTATCCTTTGAACAAAATTATACCGGGAATTCATATAGCTCTGGGGCCAACCTTGGCTTATTGGCGACGTAGTCAAGAAAGAGCTGCGGGTGTAGTAATTAATAAAAACACTTCAATACCTTATCGTGAGTCAATTCTGCTTTTTGATAATGGAGTTACAATAGGGTATAGAATTTCTGCAGGTATAGATTTTAAGATATCAAAAAAAATATTTACCGGAGCTAGAATAGATTTTTCTAGTAATAAAAAAGCCGAAATAAACTCTTCACTTGGCTTGTCCTTGGGTTATTCCCTTCAATAGTACAATTGTTACAACAACCAGGGTAAAATATTTAACATTGAGCCCTGGTATTTTTTTGTAGTTAATTACCATCAACGAGGCTTTTAAGTTTGTTTGTAATAACGTATTGCAAATTTTGATTTATCACAAAAAACATAAATTCACTCAAATTATTTCTATACTCATAATGTGGTAATTTTCAGGACTCTTCCTCTATGGAGTTATTCTAAACCAATCCACATCCACATACCCTGCATCATTTATTTTGACATCGCTGGTGAGGAACAGGCCTACTTTCGAACCGATCCATTTACCAGGCGTTGCCTTGATAGATCCAACTTCCATAAACTTCTTTCCATCCAAACTATAGCTGAAAACACAAGTGGTATCCAGTCTGAACTGCATTCGGAAATACACTTCTGTTTGATTGATCTTCGACACTTCTTTCTCCACTTCTTTTCCATTCCTATCTGCTTTTTCGCAGGTAGTGAACACGATATAATTACCATCTGTTTTATGTTTGATGGCAATACTGCCATAGCTCATGGCCATAGTGGTAAGTCCCGCTTTTTCTCCAATAAACTTTTCACTTGGTTTTAGGGACAATCTCGTTGTAGACGTAAAAGCATCATGGGGAAATTTTTGTAATAGCACATGTGGTGTATTCCACAATGTTTGATCCTTAGCTACTGGATGAGCAAACATTCGTAGACTTCCTTTTTGTGTGTTCATAAAACTCCAGGTGGCTTGTGGGTTGGCCTGCCACTGCCATTGCAGCCCTAATTGCAAGCTGTTAAACTCATCGGACTCTACCGGGTTTTCGATGGGATAGGTTTTACCCACATTGGGTTTTTTATAGGTTAATACAGGCTCGCCTGTACCATCCTTGTCTTTGTCTATTCCAATGACTGGCCAATCGTTCACCCATTTCATAGGTTGCAGGTGTACTACACGACCAATAGCATCCTTATCCTGAAAATGTAAGAACCAGTCTTCCCCTGAAGGCGTATTCACCCATGCACCCTGGTGTGGTCCATTGATGGGCGTTTTTCCCTGACTCATCACCACTTTGCGTTCGTAAGGGCCAAAAATATTTTTGCTGCGCAATACCAATTGCCAACCGGTAGATACTCCTCCTGCCGGTGCAAACAAATAATAGTACCCGTTTCGTTTATATACTTTAGGCCCTTCGATGGTGGGATCCAATTCGTGTCCATCATATACCATCACACCATTGGTAATTGTTTTGGTTCCTTCCGCATTCATTTCTTTTATTACTAAGATGCTCTTAATGCCAGCCCTGCTTCCTGCATAAGCGTGAGACAGATATACTTTGCCATCCTCATCCCAGAATGGACAAGGATCTATCAATCCTGCTCCTCCCTCCACTAGTACCGGATCGATCCAGGGGCCAAGAATATTTTTTGCTTTTGTAACATAAATTCCAAAATCAGGATCGGGATAATAAATATAAAATTCATCCTTATGATATCGAATTGCCGGAGCCCACACCCCATTGCCATGCTGATTCTTACTGAATACTTCTAACGGAATCTGTCGCTGCAAGGCATGGCCAATTATTTTCCAATTGACCAAATCTCTGGAATGTAAAATGGGCAACCCCGGCACCTGATCAAAACTAGAGGCGATCATATAAAAATCATCTCCCACCCGAACTGCATCAGGATCTGAATAATCTGCATTAATCACCGGGTTCTTGTAAGTGCCATCTCCGTTGTCCGGACTCCATACCTGCGATACATAAGGTTTAGTTTGGGCTATCAAATTCGTAGTACAAAAAGCAAAGAGTGCAATTAATAAATAACTTTTTACCATGTTGTTATTGTTTTTGTTGAGATATGTACTGCAGTACAAGTGAGTGACACAATTTTGATGATAGTAATTCCACAGATGGTTTAATCATTCGGTTTCCAGTCTTTAAAAATCTTTTCAATATTATTTTGAGCAGCCTGATCTTTTGTGAGCTGATGCGACCATGAAACTCTTTTCTCTGAATTCGCACCCTTGCCCCTGGTTTCATATTCAGCATAAAAAGTAGTTTTCTCTGCATCGAATTTGTTCCAGTTGTGCCAGCCTTCGGGTTTCACTATATCGCTCATACTGCAATCTATAAATACCGTTTTGGCATAAGGCCGCCAAGGTCGTCCCAAATAAAAAGATGCAGGTGGTGCATTGCCTTCTATTTTACATTTGATAAACACATAACCATACCTGGAACTATCCGGTGTGCTGGCAGCCGTAAAATAGCCTGCTGATTTTCCATAGATATGACATTGATCAAAGATGGCTGTAGAAGAACCGAATATAAAATCAACTGTTCCTTCGATATAACAGTTTTTATAATACTGTCTGCTGGATGCGCCATAACCCCAGGTATAAAGGGTATCCTGAAATCCTAAAAATTTACAATTTAAGAACTTCACCCTATCGGCTGCAACCCTTACGGCTACTGCTTGTCCAACTGGGCCGGCACTGTTTTGGAAGCTGATATTTTCCGCAGTAAAATCATCACCATGAATAAAAAAGGAAGCACTGCCACTGGTGCCCATGGCTTCTCCAAATCTGTTTTTCTTAGTGGCATAGTCGTCGAATGTTAGGATCACTTTGTCCACTTGTTCGCCTATCAGCTTTACATTTATCTTAGTATTAGGCAGCACTAATTTTTCTTTGTACACACCCTTCTTTATGAAAATGATGGTTTGATTTTTTCGTAAATCGGGAACTGCATATATGGCCTCTTGTACGGTTTTAAAATCGCCGCTGCCGTCTTTTGCTACAGTAAAATTTGGGTCAGCAGCAAAGAGCGAAGACATAGTAGTAAAAAACAGAAAGAACTGAAATATTACTTTTTTAAAGGCCATAGAAAAGGATTTAAAGGTGTTTGCTTGTACCAGTCTTTCTCTCCTGGTAAATCCAAATTATAGAATGTAAAAATATTCTCAACAGTATATGCTGCTGCTTCCTTATCCGTAAGTTGTTTGCTCCAAGTGGCACGTGCTACAGTACTAGCACCTTCTCCTGTATTTTTATACTCAGCATAGAACACCGTCTTTTCATTCTCTTTATTTCCCCAATTGCTCCACCCTTCGGCTACAATTTGTTTAGGTAAATCACAACGAACAAATACGGTCTTGGCATGAGCCCGCCAGGGTCTTCCCAAATAAATTTTTGTGACATCATCTGCTGCCACTATTTTACAATCCAGAAATACATATCCGAATTTTTTACCTGGAGTAGTGCTGGCTGCCGTTATATAAGAATTTGTCTTCTGCTTGATGGTACAGTTTTGAAAAACTGCAGTGGAAGGGCCAAATATAAAATCGGTTGTTCCTTCAATATAGCAATCCTTAAACAATTGTCTTGCGGTTTCTCCCGCCGTAAAAATCGTATCCTGGTCACCCAGAAATTTACAGTTCAGAAAAAGGGCTTTATCTGCATCTACATACAAAGCAACAGCCTGTCCCACTCGACCGGCATTGTTCGAAAAAGTGATGTTCTGCGCCTTAAACCGATTGCCTGAAATCTTGGCCGTATAGGAAGTAAAAGTAGTGAGTCTGCCTCGTCCGGAATAATCATTAAAAACAATAATCGTACTGTCCACATTCTGTCCAATAAAAGTAACATCGGTATTGTTTGCCGGCAGTTCAATCTTTTCATTATACACGCCATTTTTTATATACAGCGTAATAGGTGCCAATGGGTAAACCCGCATAGCATCAATAGCATCCTGTATAAACTTAAACTCACCACTGCCATCTTTAGCTACGGTAAAAGTGTATTTGTATTTATCAGGATTGGCTGTTTGTGCAAATGCCTTGTTTGCGAACATTACTAATGCCACCAACGCCATTGCGCCTATTCCTTTTTTTGACAAAATTGAAATATTGATCATCCCTTATTTATTAAACATACCGATTATTTTTGGGAAGCGTTTTTGATTTGACCCGCTAACCGAGGAACCAATGTTTTAATATTTTTTAAAACCATTTCAGCCACTAGTCTTGCTCCCAGCTCGTTGAAGTGGGTGTCATCTACTTTTCCTTTGGGATAGTTGGGATGCTCGCCCGGAGCCAAATGCATAAACAATAATTTGGAATGTTCTACTCCCAATTTTTGATATAATGCCTGTGCCTCTTTGTCTAAATCAACCAGAACTACCTTTTGAGTTTTTGCCACATCCCTTACAATTTGAGCATACTCGTCATGTGTGCCTACAATTTTTCCGGTGCTGTCAAATTTTCTTCTGGCTACAGGAGTGATCAGTACCGGTACGGCTCCTTTGTCTTTTGATACAGTCACAAAGCGAATCAAATTTTCTTTAAACTCGGTTGGAGTAGTTGCGCTTTTCTTCGTGGGCACTTCGTCATTATGTCCAAACTGAATAAAAACATAGTCACCATTGCCAGCTTCGTTTTCAATCTTACTCCATAACCCTTCCGTGATAAAACTCTTTGTACTGCGACCGTTCTTTGCCAGGTTCACTACCTGTACCGTGCTATCCCAAAAATATACAAAGGGCATTCCCCATCCTGTTTCAGGATAGCTATTTACACTTTTAATAGCACAGGTAGAATCTCCGGCAAGGAAAATTTTTGTTTTCTTTTTTTGAAAATCTGATACAAAAGCAAAGAGTGCCACTATTGGTAAAAGCCATATCCATTTACTCATTCTGGTCATGTCAATTATTTTATTAAACTATTAATATACATTTCTATATTGGTAAAATACTTATGCAAACCAAAAGCTACGGCATCTTTGGCATCGTTGGGGTTTAATTTGTTGCTTATTTCCCAGGCATCCGGCATACCATCTTTATCCGTATCAGCAGGTGCTGTTCCTTCCTTCAAATTTGGCCAGGCATTCACCGTTTTTTCGTACTCCGTTCCATGCGAATATCCGCCTTGTACATCAATAAACCGTCCTGTTCTGTTGGTAATATCATTCACAATTCGGGCATCTAATGTATCCCGTAAAGGGAGCGAAGCACCTGCATACTTTAGTACTTCCATATAGGCATCTTTAGCGGACTGCTCTGGTATTGGTAACACTTCAAAAGGCTTGCTGGCAAAGGCTTGCTGCTTTTCGGAGTCTGTAGATTTTTTATCGGGCTGTATACCCAGGCTATTGTTCTTTGAGACTTCGGGAGATCCATCTACATAGTTTCCAGCGGCATAAAATTGTCCGAATGGATTGGCTGAATCTTTACTTTTAGTTGGATTTACTATGCGAAATTTCACCGCATCCTTTGTTTCGGGTCCGTACTTATAGTAGTTGTTCTGAATATTGTAATGTCCATTTTCGCCACCATACACATTGTTATGCCCCCAGTTGTAAAGCACATTGTTTCGGAAGTCCACCAGCTCTTCAGTTTCGCCCAATCTTACGCCATTGAAACGAGGGGTGCGACTATTACAATGAGCAATCAAATTATGATGTGCCGTGAAATGTGTTCCACCCCAGATGCCGCCATAGCCGTGGTTTTCAAAATCTTTATCGCCGGTTTCAAAATGATAGGAATAGTTTAACGGTTCACTGATTATATTCCACTGCAAAGTGGTGCTGTCTCCTTTATACACTGAACACACTTCATCTGTACTCCAACTCATGCTGCAATGATCTATAATGATGTTCTTTCTTCCCGCTCCTCCAAAAGCATCATCGGCACCGGCACCATCCACCTGGCCTTTGTTCTGGTAACGATCGCCCATGCGAAAACGCAAATACCGAATGATGATATTGTCTCCTGATAAACTCACCGGATAATCTGCAATACAAATTCCACCACCCGGAGCCGTTTGTCCGGCAATGGTAATATTACTTCTAATAAATAATCTGGATTCTAAATGAATGGTGCCGGATACTGAAAACACTACTGTTCTAGGGACTTTGGCATTCACGGCTTTTCGCAAACTCCCTTCACCATCATCATTTAGATTGCTGACGATAAATACAGCACCACCACGCCCGCCTGTGGTAAATTTTCCAAACCCTTCTGCACCTGGAAAAGCAATGGCTCTATCTGGCATTCTATTGCCTGCCATCATGGGTTGCTGCGATTTGCAGAATTGAAAACTACATAGCAATGAGAGTAGTAGAATTCTAAGGTTTGTACTCATCTGTATTCGCTTAAATTAAAAAAAATATCCTAAGGATATTGCGATTGGAAAGTTATGATTCATCAAAGTGCCAGGTTTACTGCTTTTGCTTCTCAGTGATATTTTTTACAAGACTGTTGACATACACTTCAATATTGTCATATCCCGTACTCAAATCATTTCCGTTGGCATTACCCTTTTTTGGATCGAGTTTGTTTGCTGTTTCCCAATCATCCGGCATACCATCTCCATCACTATCCTTTAACGCCGGTTTACTGGTAAGTGCCGGCCAACCACCTGCATCGGACTGAGTATCTATGATCCCATTTTTGCTCCCGTTGGAGCCATTGGCCGTAAAAGTTTTATTCTTTACATCATTAATAATTCTTAGATCCACCGCATCTCTTACCAAAGAAGCTCCTGTAAAATCCAACACTTGCTGATAAGCTTTGGCCGCTGGATAGGTCACTACATTTTCATTTATGGACAATGGCTGGCTCAGTTTCATATTTGTTTTGTCTGCATCTGAAACCGTACCATAACTGCCATGAAACTGATTATATACGCCAAAGTTCCAGTTATCGTTTGTGGCTGCATCATTCCCTTCCACTACATTTCCACTTACATAAAACTTTCCCCAAATATCATAGACTTCAGTGCCGGAAATTTTGTTTTTGTCAATAGAAAGAATACGCCCCTGCTTAGAACTACTATTATTGGCAATGGTTGCAGGGCCTGGTTTATAATAATTATTAATCAGATTTACATTCATGGCCTCGCCTCCATAAAAGCTATTGCTACCCCAGTTGTAAATGACATTGTTTCTGATGTCCACCAAATCGGTCAGGGCAAAAGCCTTTCCTGCTTCTTCACCCAGGCGCGCATTTCTGCTATCATGATGCGCCAGCATATTGTGGTGGAAGCTGGCTTTTCTACCACCCCAGATACCTCCATAGCCATGCGCTCCTTTGTCATGCACCGAATTGCGCAAGCTTTCAGCCATCAAACACCACTGAATTGTTGTGTTTTCATTGGCATAAAAAGAAACACATTCATCAGTGCTCCAGCTCATACTACAATGATCAATGATAATATTCTTTCTAAATCTTGCTCCTAATGCGTCCCCTTCTTGTTTGGCGGCATCGCCCATCCTAAAACGTAGGAACCGAATGATGATATTATCGGCATCTACATACACTGGATAGTCACGAAGTGTAATGCCATCGCCAGGAGCCGTTTGCCCCGCAATGGTAAGATCGTTGTTCTTTATGCTTAACCCAGATTGTAAAGTAATGGTGCCGGACACTACAAAAACAATTATTCTTTTACCTGTTGCATTTACTGCTTCACGAAAACTACCAGCTCCGGCATCGTTTAGATTAGACACTTTTATTACACGACCACCACGTCCTCCTGTAATGTCCTTGGCAAATCCTTCAGCACCCGGAAAAGCAATGGCTGTTTCTTTTATTTGAATCGGCTGATCAGGTATCACTGGATCCGGTTCCTTTTCAACACCAGGATTATCTCCTTTTGAACAAGCCAAAAAGAGCCAAACAGAAACTAAAATTAGGAGGCGAATAAGCATACCCTCTATTTTATTTTTTTTACTACGGGATCACCTGAGTATTTGCTGGAAGGAAGCCTGGATCCCAGGTTCCAAACATTTTTGTAAAAGTATATTTTGCACCTTCTGTATCCGTAAGTTGATGAGACCAGCTCACCCTAGCTGTGGGATTGGCTCCGGTACCGGTTGATTTATACTCAGCATAATAGGCGGTTTTTTCATTATCCGGATTGCTCCAGTTATTCCATCCTTCTGCTTTAACGTGGTTGCCTAATTCGCAGGAAACAAAAACTACATTGGCTTCGGGTCTCCATGGACGACCCAAAAACACACCCGTAATTCCTGCCGCAGCAGTTAATTTACATTTATTAAACACATATCCATATTCCTGACCTGCTGGTGTGGAGGCGGCTGTAAGGTAGCCACCAGAACGGTTTGCGTATATTTCGCAACTATCGAATAATGTTTTAGATCCGCCAAACATAAAATCTACCGAACCCTCGATATAACAATTTTTAATGTATTGTTGTGTACCCTGATGTGCGTACCAGGTATCCTGAAAACCCAAAAAGCGACAATTGATAAACGCCGATGACAGCGCATCAATATAGACCGCAACAGCCTGACCTGCATTCATGCCTGCGGTATTGGCAAAGGTTAAATTATCGGCAACGAAATTGGTTCCTTTCACATAGAAAGATCTGGAATCGGCTGTACCAAAAGTACCCCCACCTGGTTTAGCTTTTCCAGCGTAGTTGTCGTAAGTAAGAACAGTAAGATTTTTATCTTCACCCACCAGATAGATGAAAGGTTTGGTTTGACCGATTTCAATCACCTCCTTGTATTCCCCTTTCTTCACATAAATATAATAAACGCTGGCTCTATTGGACGGTGCTGCATCAATCGCCGCCTGTACTGTAGTATAATTTCCTGAGCCATCTTTTGCGACCACCGCATTTGCTTTTATTGTTGTTACGGGTGGGGCTGCTGTAATAAAATTATATGTTTGAGATTTGGAAGTGGCCGATTGCGATTTGTTACTAATGGCTCGAAGGCGAATAGAATAGGCCGTCCTAGGCAAAAGACCTTCAAATGTATAAGAAGTTTCTTTTATGGTATCTGATTTGGCAATAATGGCTGTTGTGGAAAAGGTTTGCCCTTTTGACAGTTCTACGCTATATCCATCGGCACCGGTTACCGGTTCCCAACTTATGACTGCCTTTTCGCTCTGCGGCTGAACGGCTAAAGATGCGGGTGTGGCAAGTTCGGTTACCAATTGGAGGTTGGTGCCTGACTCTTTTTTACAACCTGTTACAAGAAGGATGTTTACTATGAGTACCACCATCCAATTTATTTTCATTGTCAATTTCATTTGAATCGTTTTATTTTATTGTGGGTAGAATCGCTTATCCTTTCCAATATCTTTATGGATTGAAAAGTATATTGCCAGCCAAATGTTTTACTAATATGGCTTAATTTATTTAGCCTGATTCTCTGTAATATTCTTCACCAAACTATTCATGTACACTTCAATATTATCATAAACGGTACTGAGTCCGCGACCATTTGCATCGGCTTTATTGGGATCGAGTTGGTTGGCTATTTCCCATGCATCCGGCATGCCATCATTGTCTGTATCAGTGGGAGCAGTCAATGCATTCAGCAATGGCCATCCACCCACATCTTTTTGTGTATCTATGATGCCTGACAATCCCGATACAGAGCCTTTATAAGTAGCTGTTCCAGTTCTTACCTCATTGGCAATTCTGGTATCTACTGCATCTCTTTTAAAAGAAGCTCCTGCATAGTTGAGCACAGACTCATAAGCCTGTTGTGCCGTATGGCTTGCAATGGCTACACTGGAAAATGGAGATGCCTGCTTAACCATTGTTTCTGTTATTCCAGAGTCGTAATCCACTCCGCCACTCCAGTTATTTGCAGAAACTGAAGCATTGCCATCTACAAAATTTCCATTGATAAAAAAAGTTCCATATCCAACCCCATATTGAGATGGATTGGACGCACCACTTGTATTGTCTTTTGTAACCTGCATGATGCGTTTGTTCTTACTGGAAGGAGTAGAGGGGCCTGGCTTAAAATAATTGTTTACTATATTGTACTGGCCATTTTCTCCTCCATAAGCACTATTGCCACTCCAATTGTAAATAACATTATTTCTGTAATCCACTTTATCGGGACCAAACTGGCCTACACCCGTTCCGCTTCCGTTGCTGTATCGCAAACCGCCATCAAATCTGGGATTACGATTGGTGTGGTGGGCGATCAGGTTATGATGGAAGGTAGCCGGAGTGCCTCCCCAAATTCCTCCATAGCCATGAGCGCCTTTGGCATGTCCTGAGTTATTCATGCTTTCTGAGATTATGCAATATTGCATTGTAAAATTTTTATTATGATAAAACGATGCAGTTTCATCTATTGACCAACTGACAGAACAATGGTCTATCATAATATTTTCAAGATCACGTCCTCCAAACGCATCTGATTCGATGGAGGCTACATAAGTATCGCCCAGTCTGAATCGCAAATACCGCACGATCACATTATTGGCGGCTATGTTCACTTCCTGATCCTGAATACAAATACCATCTCCGGGCGCTGTTTGTCCGGCAATGGTCACATCGCTATTCTTAATCTGCAATCTAGATTTGAGTTTAATATTTCCCGAAACTTCAAAAACAATTATGCGCTTGCCCGTTTGCTCTATTGCTGCTCTTAGACTTCCTGCACCAGCATCGTTTAGATTAGTCACCTTGATTACCTTTCCTCCACGACCGCCGGTAGTAAATTTTCCCGCACCTTCTGCACCCACAAAAGCCAATTCTTCATCAGGTGTTGCAGGCTCCAGAGTAATAAAATTTTGATACACACTTTTTGAGGTAAGAGATGGATTGCTTTTATGCAGGGCTCTCAGTCTTACTACATAATTGGTCTTTGCAACAAGGTCTGGCACATTCAATTCGGTAGTTTTGAGTGTGTCGCTTTTGTAAAATGGACTGGCAAAGGTGGTTCCTTTTGCAATTTCTACAAGATAGCCATAAGCTCCCTGAACCACTGACCAGGTCAATTTAGCCGAGTTTTGTTGGGGAACTATTTGAAGTCCTGTAGGTTCTGACAACACCGTTTCTACTTTGGTAACCGGGCTATCTTTCTTGGAGCAGGAAACTAATAAAACCATTAGGAAAATAAGAATCCCACCTAAGCTGTACCTGCAACTTACTTTGTTCATTTTATCAAATTTTTGATTCTGTTTAAACTTTATTGACAGACAAATAATCATTTCGCCCATCTATAGTTTGGCTCGCCAAAGGGGAGCACCTGCGTCATACTTACCAGCAAAGCCCGGATCGAGAAAACTAAAGGTGCCGTTGTATGGATCAGCCCAAAGCTTATTGGCTGCACCGTTGTATGTCTGATTGGGCAAGCCTGGAATTTCTGTTCCGGCTACCATTTTCAAATCCGATGTGGCCCAGGTATTGGTAATCGTAAATGTAGTACTAGGCAAACCACTCTTCATGGTGATGGTAGTATTTTGTGTATTTGTTTCGTCCCATCCATGACCAAAGATTGAGTTTTTGATGGTAATGCCATTTACAACATTATTGAACCCCGTAGAACCTCGAAACCTGAGAACCTGTGCTCCGCCAGAAGTAAATTCATTTAACGTACATCCATCTATTTCTAAACTTTGTAAGTTCTGACGTGTTTGTATAAGCGAGTTGATTTTGTAGAAAGTGGAGTTTACAAATTTCACATTATCAAAAGCTGCCTTACCTGCACCATCAGTGTCTGCTGTTAAAACGCTATAATTTCCAATATGATGTATTATAGAATTTGAAAAGATAATGTTTCTGACAAACACATCCGAGCGAATACGCATTACGCCGCGCATGTGGTGAATATCACAATTTTCAAATTTCAATTCCTGAATTTGGGTGGCTGCACCAGCGGTACTGGGGTTAAATACATAGGTGGAAGAAATATTAGCACCATCTAATTCTACATCGTCAAACACCACCTGGCTGATATTGGCACCTGGGGCAATATTCATATTTCCGACTGTGTTTACTAGTGCTGCTTTTTGAGTATTGAATCCATAAGCCCCTTTGAAAGTAACAGATTTGGTAAGTGCCGCTGTGGGCATATTATATCTGAAACCTTTTTTCAATAATATAATACCTCCTTCGGGTGCGGTAGCTATTGCGTTGGTAACGGCATTGGGATCTTCAGACTCGCTAAGATCCACCACTTTTGGATCGTTCACATCTACCCCGGCTACTAAAGTCTTATAGTCCACCCAACCTCTTAGCGTGCTGCCACTATAGATGGCTACCTGGTATTGTGTAGAAGGAGTAAGGCCATTAATGATTGTTGCCCCAGTTGTCTGATCCTGAGTGGGTACATTGAAGGATGCTAATGGATTGCTAAGTCTCAAATCGCTTGAAGCAAATACTTTTACACCGGTAACTGCTGCACCGGACACTGTCCAGGTTACTTTAGCTTTTCGATCTGTTACATGATAGCTCAATGGCACATTGAGAATGGAAGGAAAACGCATCGTGCGTATAGCACCCAGATCGGAAACCTTACTACTATACTGAGGATCTATTGCATTGGCAGTAGCTCTTACCTGATACAGTGTGTTGTAAAGCAATCCTTCTCCCAACAAGGTTTCATCGATCACTACATAATTAGTATCGGAAGTAATGGTATAGTCGGTTACTTTAAATGAGTCGCGACTTATTTCAATGGTATAAGAAACTGCCTCTTTTAATTTTCCCATATTGAGGGTGATGACATTGTTTTCCACCGTCATCCCCTGTCCATTCAGTACCGGACGAAACAGACGGGTCTTTTCAAAATTATCCTCCTCTTTCTTACAGGCAGTAAATATTGCAGCCAGCAAAAGGGACGCTATCAGCAGATGGGGTATTGAAATTATTTTATAACTCTTTTTCATCCGTATAGTTTTTATTATTTTTTAATCGAAAGAAATGTCCTACATCTTGCCTCTTTTGTGAAAGAAATTAATGCACGCATTTCATCTGAATATTTTTTTAAACTTGTTTCTTAACAGATATCCTTTTCAGATTCAAATTGGTTATTGATTAAACATATAACCATCATTAGTAACTTTCCCTTTGCTAGCTGCCACAGCTTCTTCCGGAATCGGGAAGATGTATCTGGCTACGCCGGGCTTAGGTCCATTGTAATAATTTGCCCAGTCGCGGGTTACCCATTCTTTGTAAGTATTCTTTGTTCCGTCCCACATATCCAGCAAAAAGTTCACACGTGTCCAGGTTTCATCCGGTGGTGCCAATACTTTTCTGTTAGGATTCAATACGATGAATTTGCCTGAGGCATTTCTCTTCCAATACATATAGTTTGGATAATCTGCATACGCTCCAGCACCTGTTACGGCCGAGTTGGTCATTGATTTTAGAGTCTCCATAGTTTCCTGCGTAGTTTGTGCATACAGGTTCCATCTGATTAATTCATATTTCCGAATCATTTCACCGCCAAACTCCCAGGCTCTTTCATTCACAATAGCTTTAAAAAAATTCTCTTTGCTGGAAGCAGCATTAGCAATATATGCATCCACTTTGGTTGCCCAAAGGGATTCAGGAAAGGCTCTTTTTCTCACACGAGCCAAAGATGCTTGTGCGGCTGTGGTGGGGCCTTCCAATTCATTTACTGCCTCTGCATGCATGAGCAATACATCTGCATAGCGCATCATCGGCCAGTTGATACCAGTTCCTTTTGCAGAGTTCTGACCTGGAGGAATGTCCAGAAAATAGCGGCTCCATTTGCCCTGAGAAATATTGGTAGGTGTCGTTACAAAAGTTTCTTCGAACGAAGTATTCACTTTGTACAAAGCGCAGGTAACATCTCTTCTTACATCTGTAGTATCAAAAGAAAAATAATAGCTGGGAGGGATGGCCATGTAGTTGTTACCGGATCCGAAAGCATGTTGTGCCGTTGCTCCTCCTTCTACTGTGATACCAATGTTCCAAGCTACATCGCCATTACCTAATGCGAAAGGAACTTCAAACAACATTTCGCTATTTACAGTAGTGATGAACTTATTTTGATTCATGAAAACCTGGCGATAGTCTGATGGCAGAGGTCTGTCTTTCAGGGTCATCAATTTCTCAGTGTATTGTTTGGCAATCTGATAATAATCGAGATAGTCCGCCTTGCGTTCCATATTCATTTCCGGAGTCAGATAGTAGCCGCCGCGTTGCAATGCAAGCCTGGCAATCATTCCAAGTGCATATTCCCTGTTCACCTGTTCGGTTCCATAAGGACATTGGTCGGCCCACATCATTTTTTCTTCGATATTCTTCAGATCATCTATTACCTGCGAAAGAATCACATTTCTGTCTTCACGAGGCAGATAAAAATTCATTCCGGCTTTTGGCGCTTCACGCACATTGGGCACATCTCCAAAATAATAAATCAGCATGCTGTACCAGTAAGCGCGAATAGTATAGGCTTCGCCCATCATGTGGTACATAAATTTTGTAGTGGTTGGGTCTGGAGATTTTAAGGCATCGCTTGCCTGTATTCCTTCAATCGCAATATTGGCATTTCGAATGGAGGTGTATGCGGCATTCCAAAACTGCCTTAAATCACCATTGGTTGATAAAGCATTTAAATCCCAAATCTGATAGCGATCCGAAGCGCTGCTCCATCCGCTGCTGTGCTCAATATCGGTATTCCCTGTCATGTTGTTGGAAAGACGGGAGCGAAATCCATCTGTACCAAAGGCTTCATAAGCAGCATTCACGCCTTTTCTTGTATCATCCACATTGGCATAAACATATTTTGTATCAAAGGTGGAAATAGAATCAGGTTCTAAAAATTTTTTACAAGAACCGAATATGATTGGCAAAGCGAGTATTGCTATATATTTTAATTTCATTTTCGTAAAGTTTTAAAAGGTTAGAAAGTAACATTTAAACCAAAGGTGAAGGAACGGCTTCTGGGGAAACCAGAGTAGTCCACACCTGGTGTGAGTCCATTCCCTTTTGTACTTACTTCCGGATCGTAACCAGAGTATTTAGTCCACAGATGCAGGTTGTTGCCAGTAGCATAAATACGCAACTGACTCATTTTAAATTTAGAAATTAACCTTTTTGGCAAAGAGTATCCAATGTTCAGATTGTTCAGTCTTATGAAAGAACCATCCTCAATAGCCCAGGAATGAATAACGGCCTGTGCTACGCCATAGCTGGCATGAGACCAAATATTTTTGTTAGCATTTAGTTGTGCCAACTGATCCAAATCTGTAACGATTCCACCCGCTGTACCTGTGATAGAACCATCCACATCCAAATACGAAAAACGATTTTCAAGACTCATATCTTCTAACATGTTTCCGTAAGTAACTCTTCTAAACTGGCTGTATTGGATCTTGCCGGCATTATATACATCATTGCCATAAGTCCAATCGAAGAATACAGAGAGATCAAAGTTTTTGAAAGTCGCATCCAGCCCAAATCCACCCTGTGCTTTAGGCAATGTATTACCGATTACCTGCCGATCCTGACTGTTAATAATTCCGTTGCCATCCAAATCTTTCAGCTTCAGGAAACCCGGACGAATATTGCTATTACCCACTGTTCCCCCAGCATTGGCAATGCCATCTTTGAGAATATACTTTTTGTTTATCTCGTCATACATTTCAAAGTCCGAAACCTGATAGTAACCATCGGTAACATAACCATACACATCACCTACTCGGCCACCTACCTGGAAATAAAAATCGTCTCTGTCCTTCAAATCAGTACTTGCCCAATTGGACTGGAAGAAACGGGTGTCCGTGCCGTCAAGTGCTTCAATCTTGGCAATGTTTCGACCGATATTGAAGTTTCCGCTAATCATCAAATCTTTGGCCTTTACAATTGTTGCATTCAACCCCAACTCGATCCCCTGATTAGAGGTGCTGCCTATATTTGCCCACTGGGTAGAGAAACCGGTATTGGAAGGGATTGCCGATTTAAGCAATAGGTCGTTTGTCGTATTCTTATACACATCAAATGAACCTGTAATTCCGGTACGAAAAAGAGTAAAGTCTAACCCTAAGTTTCTGTTGATGGTAGTTTCCCATTTAATATTCGGATTGAACAAAGTGCTGCCCGATGGCGTGTAATATACATTGTCCACATTGCCAAAACCTGGTCCTCGAAGGGTAGAGCCAACAAATAAAAACTGAGTGGCTGTGGCATCAATTCTATCATTTCCTGTCTGCCCATAACTCGCTCTCAGCTTCAATTCTTTGATCCATTGTGTATTTGATAAGAATTTTTCATTTGAAAGTTTCCAACCTAAAGCAACTGCAGGAAAAACGCCTAATCTGTTTTCTTTGGAGAACTTACTGGAGGCATCGGCTCTTACGGTTACAGTGGCCATATACTTGTTTAAGAGTTGATAATCCACACGTCCAAAACCAGAAACCCTGTTTGAGTTGGTAAACTCTTCGGTTTCTAACCTATCGGTTCTTCCAAAAGTCATATTGGCAAAAAGTTCTTCAGGGGTAACAGTAAGTCTGAAGTCTTCAGATCTGATAAAGTTTCTATCGCCACCAGAAGAAAATATTTCGTGACCTAATAAGATATCTAAATTCTGGTTTTTAAGATTCTTTAATTTATAGTTCAAGGTATTGAGCCAACGGTAGGAGAAACTTTCTGTATTTGTTTTTTCACCCAAGGGGTGGTTTCCGCCATTGTTGAAGGACTCTCCAGTAAGAGGGCCATAAAAACGACGAACATCATCAAAGGTTTTTTGATACGTGTAAGTGGTCTTAAAAATAAGATTGGATAAAATTTTATAATCTAAAGCACCGCTCATCAAATAGTCGTTGGTGGTGCGTTTTCTCCAATCCTGTTTTACCAATTCATAAGGATTGACCATGCTTTGAATGAACTGGGCAAAGTCATCATTAGGATCCACTGTGTTTAGATCAAGTTCCATTTCATCTGCCAGACCGTTGGTGGGGCGTGTTTGTATGGCATCTTTTATAGAAAGTTGAGCACTGGAAGTACCGGCGCCATCTATGGTCGTTCTGGTAATACGAGTGGATGCATTAAAACTTAGTTTGTCTGAAATTTTTTGATCCAGCTTAAAGTTAAGTGCATTTCGGTTATATCCATTATTTACCAGCAACCCCGCATCTTTATTATTTGTCAAACTCAGGTTCACTTTAGTCATGGCAGTACCACCGCTCAGGCTTACGTTGTGGTATTGAGAAGGTCTTGGATCTCCGAAAAGTATGGTTTGCCAGTCTTTGCCTGGTTTGTTTTTATAGAGTTCTAGATCGTCGTAGTCACCAAAGAAACGCGAAAAGTTTCTGGTAGCGGCATCAGATTGCAATCTGTAATATTCATAGTTGGCAAGTGCAAATTCGTAAGGATCCAACACTTTTAGCTTTCTGTCTTCAGGAAGCTTTTTGATCTGATAAAATCCATTGTAAGAAACCGAAATTTTTCCGGCTTTTGGACTTTTTGTAGTAACCACTACAACACCATTGGCCGCTTGTGCTCCATATATTGCGGTGGCAGAAGCATCTTTCAATACGGTGATTGATTCAATGTCGGATGGAGGAATATCGCGAATGCTACCCACAATAAATCCATCCACCACATATAGTGGGGAATTGTCTTGGGTAATAGATCCTCCGCCACGCACACGAATACTCACATCTGCATCGGGCGAACCATCGGCAGTAAGCACTTTTACACCAGGTAATCTTCCGGTAAGTGCCTGAGCAGCGTTTGAAAGCGGAACTTTGGCCAGGTCTTTTCCTGACACAGTAGCTACCGAACCGGTCATGTCCGACTTTTTGATAGAACCATATCCGTAGTTTACTACCACCACCACTTCATCCTCGGACACATTGCCCTTTTCTAGAATCACCTTCATGCCGTCCACCGCCAAAACTGTTTGAGACTTGTATCCGGTAAAAGTAATGGTGAGTTGTGGTGCACCGACTGTTGGAATCGAAATAGAAAAAGAACCCGTTTCGCTGGTTTGGGTTACCACTTTGGTGGCATTCAGAGAAACGGTAGCACCTGCTAATGCCTCACCAGTATCATTTGTAACTAAACCCGAAATTTTTTTGGTTTGGGCATTTGCAATACTACAAATGAAACCAATAAACAATGTCAATAAAACTTTATTCATACGACAATAATTTGAACTTTTGCGCTTCTGCACTCGTTTATAAAAATGTAATCGGTAACAATGCTACTAAATTTCAGTCATGTGCAGGATGGTACAGGATGGATTTATTTACGCAATCGTTACCGGTATCGTATGCATTATTCTTTATCTTCGTGATGTGTCAGAAAAGTCAATATGAAGTTTGAAGCAGCAACGATAAAAGATATTGCAAAAGCACTAGGATTGTCCACCTCAACAGTTTCGAGAGCCTTGAGAGATAGTCATGAAATAAGCGAGATAACCAAACAGCGAATCAGGGAATATGCCAATGAAGTGCATTACCGACCAAATCCTGCAGCCCTGAGTTTAAAAGAAAAACGAACACTTTCAATAGGTGTGGTCGTGTCGGAGATTGCCAATACCTATTTTAGTCAGGTAATTAATGGTATTGAATCCATTGCCTATGAAAAAGGATACAATGTAATTATTACCCAAAGCAGAGAGTCATTAGCAAGGGAGGATATGATTCTAGAATACCTCACGTCTAGATCGATAGACGGTTTGATCATTTCTGTTTCGTCCGAAACAAAGGATTTTCCTAAGCTCAAACAATTGAATGAAAAAGGGCTGCCTATTGTATTTTTTGATAGAATTGTGGACGAGATCAAAACACATAAAGTGATTGTAGATAATGTGAGTGCCACAAAATCTGCCACTCAACACCTGCTGGATAATGGATACAATAAAATAGCGGTTATTGCAGGGAATGCTAATTTGTCGATAACCAAAGATCGGCTTGCTGGGTATAAGGAGGCACTAGGAAGTAATGGTATTGCTGTAAACGAAAGGCTGATTCGATTTTGTGATCATGGAGGTCTATTGTTGGAAGAGGTAGAATCAGCCACCAGATGGTTATTGAACCAAAAAGAGAAACCAGATGCCTTTGTACTACTTGCCGATAAGATTACAACAGCCACTTTCCGAATTCTGAAAAATCTACATATTAAAATACCAGAAGACATCGGACTGATTGGATTTAATAATTCCGCCTATACAGAATTGATGAGTCCTTCATTGTCTGTCATTAGCCAGCCCGCATTCGAAATGGGAGAAAAAGCCGCATCTTTATTATTGGAACTGATTCAAAGTCGCAGAGCAGTTAGTGACTTTGAGTTGGTGAGCTTGGCCCCTAACATCATCATCAGAGAAAGCAGTGTACGAAAAAAATAAGAAACCAGTAGAAATCTAATAGTTCATTATATTTGCCTCCCTTATTTAGAAATTAAATATCGGCCCGGTAGTTCAATGGATAGAATAGGAGTTTCCTAAACTCTAGATACAAGTTCGATTCTTGTCCGGGCTACGACTGATTTGTGCATGGCTAATCTATAAAGCGTCCATTATTTATCCCCTTTCTACAACTGTTTTAATAAGTCCCTGAATTGAAATCAGGCGAATACTATGTTTCTAATCATTGTAAGCATGACAAATATCATGACATATAACTGACAAAGTCATCTATTTTGAATTCTCATCTACATACTTTTGCCAAATCAAGGACAAAAATGTCTTCAATTGGATTATGGCAACAAGAAGAAAAAAAATATCAAAGAGAAGGATTCCAATACTGCTGATCCCACTGATAGCTGGAGTTATGATTGGTTTGATGGGCTATTTGTTTTATATATCTAAGGCATATTCCTATTTATCTGATAATCCAAAGGCATGTGTGAATTGTCATATTATGGCTCCTGAGTACGCCACCTGGAACCACTCTTCTCATGGCAGAAATACGGTGTGTAATGACTGTCATATTCCACATGACAATGTTTTCAGAACCTATTTTTTTAAAGCCAGCGATGGTATCCGGCATGCCACTATGTTTTCGCTGAGGCTGGAACCTCAGGTGATACGGATTAGAAAACCAGGCGAGACAGTGGTACAGGAGAATTGTATCAGATGCCATAGCGATCTGAACAGTGTAGTGGGTACGGCAGAGGTAACTGCTACCATGGCTCATAAAGATGAGGGCAAACTGTGTTGGGAATGTCATAGGGATGTACCACATGGCGATGTGCGTGGGCTGAACTCGGCACCAGATGCAAGGGTGCCATTGGCAGAGGAGCCGGTGCCCGACTGGTTGCAGAAGATGGTGAACGAATCAAAGAATAGTGAAGATGTATTGAAAGCCAAATAGACAAAGAACCCGTGTTGATAAATGCACCTGTGTTGAACGGAGCGTCGCAAGATAGATGATAGTAGCACAAAAGCTGACTTAATAAAAATAAGCAGCCATAGAAATTAGAAAATTTGAGAAATTAAAAAACCAATAGAGATGAAACGTAAAAACTGGTTGATTGTAGCACTGCTGGCCCTGGTAACATTTGGGCTTGGGATGTTGGCCAATTCGATTGTGGAAAGACGCACAGAGTCCGCACACCTGTCGAGAGCAAATACAGATATTAAGCCTTTCGAGTCCAGAAATGAAGAGTGGGGCAAGTATTTTGAAAGGGAATTCCAGTCCTGGGAAAAAACAGCGGATACTACTTTTCGTTCCAAACACATGAGCAGTACCAATGATGATCTGCTGGCTCAAAGACCAGAAATGGTGGTGCTTTGGGCAGGATATGCCTTTTCAAAGGATTACACAGCACCACGAGGCCACATGCATGCGGTGGAAGATGTGCGAAATAGTTTGCGTACCGGAGCACCCAGCGATACCAATAAGAGTCCGCAACCCTCCACCTGCTGGACCTGTAAGAGTCCGGATGTGCCCAGACTGATGAACCAGGTGGGTGTGGCTAATTTTTACAAAACCAATTGGGCCGATTTTGGACATGAAGTGGTGAACCCTATTGGCTGTGCGGATTGTCATGATCCTAAATCCATGAACCTGACTATTACCCGACCAGCATTGGTAGAGGCCTTTCAGCGAGGAGGTAATGATATTACCAAAGCTACCCATCAGGAAATGAGGTCGCTAGTGTGTGCTCAATGCCATGTGGAATATTATTTCAAGGGGGATGAAAAGTACCTGACTTTTCCATGGGACAATGGTAAAAAAGTAGAAGATATCGAAAGCTATTACGATAATGCTAAGTTTACGGATTTTACACACAAACTAAGCAGAACGCCAATCCTAAAAGCCCAACACCCGGATTATGAGGTTTTCCAATTGGGCATTCATGCGCAAAGGGGCGTGTCTTGTGCCGACTGCCACATGCCTTACAAATCTGAAGGTGGTATAAAATACACCGACCACCATGTGTCCAGTCCTTTGGCCAATATCAACAATACCTGCCAGGTTTGTCATCGCGAGTCGGAGACTGTGCTTGCAAATAATGTGTATGAAAGGCAGGACTATGTATTTAACCTGAGAAACAAACTGGAGAAGCAATTGGCCAAAGTACACTTCTATGCCAAGTTTCTTTGGGACAACAAAGCTTCTGAAGCCAATATGAAACCTATTCTGGAGGTGATCCGGAAATCGCAATGGCGCTGGGATTATATCACTGCTTCTCATGGTGCTTCTTTCCATGCTCCTATTGAGTCACAAAGAGTTTTGGCCGATGGACTATACTTTGCTATGCAGGCAGAAACCCTGATGAACTCTTTGAATGACAAAATGAATATTGCCACTGCTTTTGTCATGCCTGATATTAGTACCAAGGCAAAAGCCCAGGCAGCTATAGGATTGGATATACCAAAAGAAGCAGCAGCTAAAGAAAGGTTTATCAAAAATGTGGTTCCGCAATGGCTGCAAAAAGCCAAAGCCAAAGGACATTTAGTTACAGCTAAAGGCTAAGTGTTTAAAAAAATTTCAGAGAAATTTGATTTGCACTGGCAATGAGATTTTTAATTGCAGAAAAAGGGAAAAGGCGGCAAAGCTTCTGTGGATTCAATGGGCTCTGAAGATGATGTGGTGGCGCTAAGGTCAGATTATTTCATATAAATTTTGGATGTGAATTTCAATATACAATTACAAAAAAAAGAACACTACAAATACTCGATTACCATTATTGTAGGATTGTTATTAACCGGATTTGTGTTGCAATACTCCCTGGGTGCTATTTCGAAAGAATGGTTTTCTTTTCCAAACAATATCTGGTTAGGATTGGGTTTTATTTTTCTTTTCACTTCACTATATCTTTTATTCAAACAACGTGAGTTTTTTAATCTGGTGAGTAGTGTGCCCTTTGCACTGGTAAGTTCCATTTCACTGGGCATACTCACTATTGGGTTGGGCAGTATCAATATTGAAACAAAAACAGGGAATGCCAATCCTTTTTGGGTAAGGATGGGATTGGAAAACATGACCACCTCTTGGTATTTTGCGCTGGTGTTTTTGATGGTGCTGATCAATTTGTGGGTAGCCGTTTTAAAAAGAGCCTTAGTGTTTCAACAGAAGAATATTACATTCCTGCTTAATCATTTTGGCTTATGGTTAACCCTCTTTGCCGGCGTATTGGGACAGGGTGATCTGACCCGATTGACGATGACGTTGAAAGAAAACCAACCGGAGTGGAGGGCGACCGATGCAGAAGGCCATGTGGTGGAGTTGCCGCTGGCATTGGAGTTGAAGAAATTCAGTATCGACATTTATGCCAACAAACTTTATGTCATAGATAAGGATGGAAAGGCATTGCCTGATAAAAAACCTCATGCATTTTTGCTAGAAAAAGAAAATAGCACGCAGCAGCTTTTGGATTGGAAAATCACCCTGCATAGATATTTATCCAATGCTGTGCCTGAAACAGATACCAGTTTTTTGGCCAGCCCTATGTGGGGGGCTACGAATGCAGCTTATATAACAGTAGAACATGTACCTACAAAAAAGTTGACAAAGCAATGGGTGGCTTCAGGAAATTTTCAGTTTCCACCTATGACCGTTACCTTGGACAGCAATCATATACTGGTGATGGCACCGCCCGAAGCCCGAAGATTTGAGTCGGAGGTTTTGGTGTTTGAAAAAGACAAAGAAGGCGGAAGAAAAGAAATAATACAAGTGAACCATCCCATCAAAGCCAAGGATTGGAAAATATATCAGGTGAGTTATGATGAAAAAATGGGGCGTTGGTCAAATACCAGTGTGGTGGAACTAATTCTAGATCCCTGGCTTCCGCTGGTATATGCAGGTATATTTATTTTATTGGCAGGCTCAGTAGCTTTTCTCTTTAAAACCCGGAATTAATTATGTGGCAATATTTTTCTTATATCACTTTTGCAGCTATCCTACTATGGGTAGCCTCCTCTTTCCTTATCTATTTTCGAAAGAATGAAATAGTAAAAACTGGTCTGGCATTGCATGTGGTAGCTACTGCCATAATAGGTGCTTTTGTACTGGGACTATGGATCACACTGGATCGGCCACCTTTGCGCACCCTGGCAGAAACGAGAATTTGGTATGCATTTTTTATGGGACTAATAGGTATAGCCGTGTATATGCTCTATCGCCAAAAATGGATGCTGAACTATTCGGCTCTGATGGGGACTGTATTTTTATTGATCACTTTTTTCAAACCAGATACCACCAACAAAACACTGATGCCTGCTTTGCAAAGTGTGTGGTTTGTGCCTCATGTGGTGGTTTATATTTTCGCTTATGCTATGTTGGGCATGGCATCGCTGGTGGCCCTCTATGGACTTTTGCAAGGAGCCAAACCTGGTAAAGCTCTTTTAAGCAGCATACACAATAAGGCGTATGATGCAGAAAAAACGGTGATCGTAATGGACCGGCTGATCGATATTGGCTATGCATTTCTAACTTTTGGACTATTGTTTGGAGCCCTTTGGGCAAAAGAAGCCTGGGGTCATTACTGGACTTGGGATCCCAAGGAAACCTGGGCGTTCATCAGTTGGCTAGGCTATCTGTCCTACATTCACTATCGGTACAAATACAAAAACAAAAATGCTCGTACTGGTTTTATCATTGTAGTGATTGCCTTTCTGTTATTACTGGTGTGCTGGTTTGGAGTGAACTACCTGCCTACTGCCGCAATGAGTGTACACACTTATTCGGGTTAAGATTAGGTGGTAGGCTTTGACAAAGAGGAAAGCGGTTATTTACAAAATCCTTCGCTTCGCCTACCTTAGGTTGGGATCTACTTCAAAATTGTGGATAAAAAAAATGTTTTCCCATAAGGATTTCTTTTGTAAACCCAGGATCGCATAACTGATCAATCGTCCGGGGGCTTTGCGATGGTGCGGCAATTCCGTCCGCCGAATATGACACTAAAGCTATAGCAGTACTAAGTCAGGTGCTGAACGTCAAGATGCATAATTTAAAACCGTTTGCCAGCAGTGCTGTTTTAGCAGTTTTCTAGCTACCTGCGAAAGATGACCCAAATATACCAACTGCAAGTTCTGCCCAAACAAGTAGAAAAACTAATAGAACAATACTGCAAAATATAATTCTGCCTTTAATACTTTTCACTTTTCTTAAAACAAGTTCACAAAGCAAGCCTGTTCCTGAAAGTAGGACACTCATTATTAAAAAGTCTAGAATTTTCCAGTCAACACCAGTGTTAAATTGCATTGCAATTAGAGGGATGAGTAGTAAAGAGTGTACTGCGATCAAAATGAAGATTACTCTTTTGTTTTGTAGTGACATAGTTGTTGAGTATTTATTAGTTAGATGATAAATATTTCCTATTAAAGAAGGTCTAAATAGAAGTAGAACTTCTTTGACAAAAATCCATTTTGCCTTTTTCAGTCCATGTTTTCCAGAATATTCATGAAATCTCTCAGTCAAGTCGCCTTCAATTTCTTCAAGAAAGTCAGGATGGCAAAACCAACGAAAAAATTCTAATACAATTCGGGGTGGCTTATTATCTGAATAGTTCATTTATGAAAATTTGAATACTACATTAGGTATTGCTTCCCAAAGAGAATTTCGCTGTGCTTTTGTTCGGTTAAGTATTTGTCTACCACTGGTTGTAATTTCATACAGCCGTTTTCTTTTCCCACCTCTGACTCTTGTAGTTTCACCAAATTCCGACTTGACTAGGTCTTTTTCTTCAAGCCTTTTTAGAACAGTTTGTATTGCACCTAAACTTACTTTTCGACTGAGTCGGTCTTCAATTTCTGTAATGATGTTTACACCATAGGCTTCTCCATTAAGAATTGCGACAGTGAGTAAAACGATTTCTTCAAATTCTCCTAAATGAAATTGGCTCATTTTATTCTATATTTACCACTAATGTAGTTATTATTTTTAAATAAACCATATTTGTAGTTATAATATCTAAAAAGTTGACTCTTTAAAATTATTTGGAAAGATGTCTATTCGTTTTGAACGGGGCGTGATTGTGCGGTATGATACTGCTGGCAACATTCTGATTGCAATAGAAGTTACGCGGTTTTTGGATATTAGAGTCAATAGCTCTATTTCAATGAACTGTGGACAAAAATTAGTCAAATCAAATTGGGGGAATTGCGTCTAGTATAATAATTTTTACCTTGGCTTGAGCTTCTGTAAATTAGTTGTTCCGATAGTGACCAAGAGGAAAGCATTCTTCAACTCCATTGCTATTAAATACCATCAATGAACAATAAGACTTCAATCTCAAACAATTACTACTACATTGTTGAAGCCAACCTAGACATCAACTTAATGTTGTGACGAATTGACCATTCCTAACATGAACAGTTCTACCACCTAAAGTTTCGGACTCTTTGTAAATGTCTGTTCACTCAGATTGACTAGCAAAAGAAAAGGTTTCGCATCTTCCAGCCACACAGCTTTCCAATTTCTCATCACACGCAAATAAAATCCAAACAATAAAATGTGGAACTTGCATATACTATAGTTGGAAATACATTTGAACAGACAATCCGGTATTTATACACCCGAATTTTGCATTGACTTAGAATGTTTGAATCCTTAACTTTAGAAAAAGAAACTGATAAGAATGGAGTTTGAAATGTTTGACGAAATTTATTCACCTGGAGAGGCCAGAAGTGTAGCTGAGTCAAAAAAACGAACTGCTTCTCAAGTGGTGGTTCAGTTGGAATTGCCTTTAAAATATTATCCACCCAATCGCCCCCTAAAAACTCAGTTGGATGCCGTTTTGTATCATTTTCAATTGCTAGATGCTGATATGATTGATGACTTGCTAGACGAATCTATCGATACTTTACAAAATCAACCAAGGAGCCTGTTTATGCAACATTTGACTTTGATTTTTGATGGGTTTAAAAACGCTGGAGATTCTTATCTGGAGGCCGTGGATGGCTTCTGTAATGTTTTAAGTTGTAATTATCTGAAGAAAGGATTTAGGTTGGTGGGTAATAAGTCGGAAAACTGGATGGATCTTATTTTCGATCATAAGGATGGCAGGGTAGAGGCCATTTTTCAATGTTATATTTTCTGCCCCAATAAGGACCTGCATCCTGGTGGAGAAATGGTTTATCTATTTCCGGACATATAAAAACAAGCTACTCTTTCTTCCCGCCAAGTAATGAAAATAATACGGAAGAACCCAGAGACAACAAGATACTGAAAATAAGAGCCCACCAAAATCCATCCACATGAACGCCATTAAAAAACTTCGCTGCTAGCAATACCATAAAGGCATTTATTACCAGTAAAAAAAGACCTAAAGAAACAAGTGTAACAGGTATAGTCAGAATGACTAATACAGGCTTAACAATAGCGTTTAACAAAGCCAGTACCAGCGCAAAAAGAGCAGCCGTTTTGATGTCATCAATTCTTACTCCGTCCAAAATATTTTGTAACAGGTAAGCCATAACAGCGGTAACCAGTACCTTCAGAATAAAGTTCATCGATCGAAAGTTTTAAGCCATAAAGATAAAAATTTATCGCATTCTAAAGGTTGGCTAATTCTTTTTTTGAGGTGCTATTGTAGCTTTGCGTTATGGGACAGAAAC
>DAORWU010000024.1:0-62112 GCA_035434405.1 Niabella sp.
TCTTTGACACACTTATTTGATAATTAACGAAAAATGAGTTTTTGAGGGTTGACTAATTACTCTGAATGCTGCACCTGCTCTAAAACCCTGCGCATGACTACAAACGCTGATTAATAAAAGAAAGTAAAAGGAAAGCTGTAATTGATGATTAAATTTCATTTTTTTCGATAAGCACTCTAATTAATTTTTTATCTATTTTACCCACACTAGTTTTTGGAATTTCTTTTACAAATTTCACTATATCCGGCACTGCCCATTTGCTAATTTGGCCTGTGTCCACAAATTGTTGTAAATGGTTTTTCAAATCTTCATTAGAAACATTCACCCCATCACCCAATACAACCAATGCCAAAGGTCGTTCGCCCCATTTTTCATCGGGCACACCAATGATGGCGGTTTCTTTTACACCCAGATAGGAGGAGATCAAACTTTCTATGGCTAGGGATGAAATCCATTCCCCACCTGATTTAATGACATCTTTTTTTCTGTCGCAAATAACCACGGTTCCATTGGGTTCCACCCAGGCCATGTCACCGGTATGCATATATCCAAATTGCCAGAGTTCTTCGCTTCGTTCCGTTTCTTTGTAATAGGTTTGCGTGAGCCAGGGAGCACGTACTACTATTTCACCTACTGTTTTTCCATCAAATGGAAGAAAGTTTCCTGCGTCATCCATCAATTTTAGATCAACAAATAAAATAGGCCTGCCGGTCTTTATTCTTTCGGCTGTAGCTTCTTCTATAGTCAATGTGTTTAATGTATCAGTAGGTATATACGGCAACGTAAGTACAGGACAGGTTTCGGACATGCCATATCCTGAAATGATATCAATGCCTAAGTCGAGGGTAGATTTTGCTAAGCCAAATGGTAGGGCAGAGCCTCCAATAATCACCCGAAAAAAGGAAAGGTCTAATGATTTTACTTTTGGATTATTTACCAAAATGCCCAAAATGGTAGGCACACAATGCGAAAAACTTACCGTGTGCGTAAGGATTAATTTCATGAGCATTTCTGGCTCATAAGGTCCCGGATAAACCTGTTTCATTCCAAGCATGGTAGCTACATAAGGCATTCCCCAAGCATGTACATGAAACATAGGAGTAAGTGGCATATAAACATTGGTGGAATGAATCCTTACCGGCGAATCTATGGCACACAAGGAATTGGCCACAACCATTGTATGCAGCACCAACTGACGATGCGAAAAACAAACCCCTTTGGGTTGCCCTGTGGTTCCTGTGGTATAAAACAAAGTGGCCATCGTATTTTCATCCATATCTGGAAAAGAATATTCATCCTTTTGCCGGCTCAGTAATTCTTCATACTCGCCCGATAAAAAAGAAACATCATCAAGTGCTGCCTCATCATCCTTTAGCAAAACATATTTTTCAACGGTGGTGAGTGTGCTTTTTATGCCGATGATTAATGGCAGCAATGTTTTGTGACAAAACACTACTTTATCCTCGGCATGGTTCATAGTGTAACTAATCTGTTCCGGCGAAAGCCTGTAATTGATGGTATGCAACACCGCACCAATCATAGGAACAGCAAAGTAAAGCTCTAAATAACGATGACTATCAAAATCTAGCACGCCAACAACATCACCAGCTTTTACGCCTAATTCTCTTAAAGAATTGGCCAATTTTGACACACGGCTGTGCAGGTCTCTGTAATTCATTTTATACAGATCCCTATAATGAATCTCCTTTTCGGGTTCAAAATGCAGGCACTGATCCAGAATTGATTTAATTAACAATCCCGGGTTATATGCCGATTTTGTAGGCGTGATAAGTAGAGGCGTACCCATTGTGTTATCTTCCTTTGTTCTTAAAGTATTGTTTTTGTATTGGTGAGAAACACACGGGAACTTACTGTATAATCGCCACCATTGGCATCCTTATATTTTAGATCCACATAGAAAGCATGATATCCGGTTTTGGGAAGATTTTCTACCACTTTGAATTTACCTGTATGTGAAATATTCAAATCGCGGCTTTCCCATTTTTCATTTCGGAAATCATGATCGGTAGAGTTGGCATACCATACTTTGGCTCCTAATAATTCATCCTTTGTGGCACGCATGGAAACCCTAATGTTTTTCTTTTTGATTTTGGTTTTCCAACTGTCTTCGGGATAGGCCTCATTCTTTAAGGTGATACCAAAGAAAGCACTTAATGCAGCAAAAGCCGAGACACCACCGCCCAAATTATGACCTGCATTGGGCACATAATGAATTAGGTTTTTGCCAGGAATTTCGTTAAGATAATTCTTGACATTGTCCACTACCCAATACTCATCATTAGTTCCCATAAAAAGCAATTTAGGTTTATCAAGATATTTTCTATAGGAATAAGGATCTATCATTTTCACAATAGCATTACCCGACTCGCTGCGGATATCATCCAGTATGCCCAGTTTCACATAGTCTTCAATTTGCTCACTGTATTTACCATAAGCCTCAACTTGGTAAGTGAGGTTTTTGGGCATGTTCAAAATGTCTATAACCATTGGCCCCAGGGCTTTCACACGATCGTCCATTGCACTGGTAAGCCAGGTTGTCCAGCCTCTTTTGGAGGCCCCCGAAACTACAAAACGAGAAACGGCATGGTTCTTTTTTTCTTTCATAAATTGTTGAATGGCATCCATGCCTCTTACCGCACTTTTCACCATCGGAAACAGTAAAGGTTTTGAGTAATCCTTATCGTTTTTAAAGTCGTGAAGTGTTTTTGAAATCAAGGCATCTTCCGTAAGTCCATTGTACAAAGGCTGGTTGGGAACCTGATTGATAACCGCAACGGCGGCTTTGTTTTTTACAGCCATATTGGAAAAGAAGAAATTGAGTTTGTCATCTGCTTTTTTCCATTTTGGCATTCCTTCCTTCACACTACCGCCTGTTATGAAAAGCAACGCACCGTCATATTTGTTATCAGTAGGTACGAAAATACTCAATTGATGTTTCCAAGTTATATTTTGCCAGACCTGCGAGGTAAGCAAAATATTATACGTGGTAACGTTTTCTTCCTGAAGCGTATCTTTTATTTCCCAGTGAAAACTTTTATCGCCATTTTGAAGATAGGATTCCAGGGCATTATCCGGCGTAATATTGGATTCGGAATTTCCCCGCTGTGCGGTTGCTACAGCAAGAAAAAGAAAGGGAAGTAAAAATGATAAAGTAAATTTTGACCAAATAGAATTCATAATAAAAGTTTTTCGGATTAAAATCATATGTATAAAGTTAAATAAATTACCATGGTTTTGAAGTACCCTGTATCAGCCACATTTTCGACCAGGGACTATTTTTATTTCCATCGGCTCCAAAGGCGGAATAGGGTGTGGTTTCTAATTTGCCTGAGGCTGCGGTTTCGTTGGTTTCATTTTGTTCTTGTTCATCCTTTGGATAATAAAATCTTACAGGCAATACAGGTGCGAGGGTATGACCTTGAACACCCTTTATTTGTGGAAATCCGGTACGTCTGAAATCGAACCACGCTTCAGTGGCATTGGACCAGTTGGCAATCCATTTTTGGGTGATAACCTGTTGCTGAGTGCTATTGAATTTTACGGATGGCTGTGCAATATAGGCTGCATAAGCACTACTTATTCCCCAGGCATCAAAGGAAGCCTTAACCCCTGCATTGTAGGCTGCTTCTGCATTTCCAGTTGCCCATCCTTTTATGGCTGCTTCGGAAAGAATGAACTGCACTTCGGATGCTGAAATTAACCTTGATTTAAGCAGGGTTCCTTTTGCACTTTGGTAAATATCGTTCAGCCAAGAAACATGTGGGTTTTTGGATGCCTGATTAAGGTCGGGACTTAAATTGTAAGCTTGGGGTCCGGTCAGTGCAATCGGTAGTCCAACATAATTAGGATCCTGATTGATTTGATCTAAAGTCAATCCTCGGGAAGTTACAATGTCCGGTGATATAACACGCACTTTCCTGCTTTCCCCATTCACAACGGTATCTTTTATTTTGTCATAACCGGGAGGCAGATTTTCATTCACCAATAAAAATATTTGAACCTTATTGGCCCAAAGTGAAATTCTGGGGTCTTTGAAACTTAGGAGCGTTCTTACAAAAGTATCAGCCATTTTTATTCTTCGATAGTTGGATGCATCAGTTCCGTCATAGGTAACATTGGTAGGCCAGGAGTCGCCCTGGCCATTGCCTGCAAATGCCATAGTAGCATCATCTGCGGCAGCGGTAATAATTGGGAACTGTGCCGGACTGGATACAATTTTTTCAACACCGGCTTTTGCAAAAGCTGCTAATTTATCTGACAAACGCATGTAGTACCTTAATGCCAGAGAGTTGGCTAATTTTCTCCACTTAGTAGGGTCGCCCTGATAAAAAACATCCACACTTCCTAATTTATTGGCATAATCATTTTTTGATTTTGATAAAAGTGTATTGGCTTTTTCCAAATTAGCCAGTATGTCTTTGTAAATAGATTCCTGATCCTGATAAACCGGGAAGGTATTTTCATTGCCCCCTTTGTCTCCCTGCAATGCAGCAGTATAAGGAATGTCGCCATACAGGTCGGTGAGTAATCCAAAAACCATTGATTTCATTACTAAGGTAATGCCCTGAAGCAATTCATCGTTTGATGCCAGGGCTTTGTTATACACAAACTGATTGTTTCTTAGGATTGAATAATAGTCCGACCAATCGTTGCTACCTCCCCAGTCATACTGGTTATGGCCACCGGCCCAACCGTCCTTTTGAGTGTATTGCATTACGCCGGCTACATCGCCAAAACCTAAGTTGGCAAAGGCTTTCCCCGTTTCGGTAAGCACTGTGGATATAACCAGATTAGGGTTGGCTGTTTCGGGATCGGCGCCATTGGGGTTTTCATTTAATTCTTTGAGGTGCTTCGTACATGAACCCAGCGAAAGAATTATCATAATGAAAAGCGATGCATAAATATATTGTATAGTCTTCATGATTATGTCGTTTTCAGTTACTTAAAAAGTTACGTTTAATTTTATTCCTATTGGTAATACCCATGGAGTTACATTGTATCTTTCTATGCCTTGCTTAAATTGTATACCACCCCCTTGAAGGTCGGAACTAACCTGGAATGCGTTTTCAGGATCAATGCCAATTTTTGCTTTTGTCCAAAGGATGATGTTTCTGCTGTAAACAGAAATAGATGCATTTTGAAGCCTTAGTGAGTTGGCCAATTTTTGTGGCAATCCAAATCCTAAAGAAATTTCTCTAAGTTTTATGTAAGATGCCGAGAACATAGAAGGCTGCATGAAATCCCATGGATTGGAAGCTGCATAAGGCAACGGCCTTGTAGCATTAGGATTATTGGGATCGGCACCCAGCACATTTTCACCGAGATTTTCTGCATAGCCAGTTGGGTTGCCCTGTGCATCGTAACCAGTTGCATATACACCAGGAATGAACACCCCACCATAAGGAAGTTTGATGCCGCTAAACTCAAATGGATAACTGGTATGTTCGGGTGTAGGCCATCCCACTCTTGGGAAATTGCCATCTTTTACAATAATATATTTATCGGCATTTTCCACCAACCAGTCTCTCAGTTCTTTTCCGCTTCTGCTACCAGCATCTACAAATTGTTTGAATTGAAGGGAAGATCTGTAATCTTCGGTTCCATATCTATAGGTTTGAGATACAAACTGACCTCCGTTTCGCCAGTCAAAGCTCATACTCAAATTCCAGTTTTTATAGGAGAAGGAAGTTTGCAATCCCATTAAAAATTTGGGATTGAAATTGCCAATTTTGTTTCGGGTATTTTTTGCCGAAACGGCATCCCATTTGGCACCACCATCTTCTTCTATCAAAAGCGGCCAGCCATAATACTTGGATGATTTATCGGTTACTGTCTTTACCTGTGGTCCGTAAATGTCGCCAACTTCTTCACCTAAATAAGTCCAGGCACCACCTTTGGCATCTTCCCAAAAAGTGAAATAAGGCATTTCGTTAGCCAACTCCATTACAGTAGTTCTGTTGCGCGAGAAGTTCACATTAAGATCCCATCTGAAATCATTGGTAAGTACCGGAGTTCCGCCTAAACTTAATTCAATGCCCTTGCTTCTCAATAAACCTGCATTGATTTTTTTGGAGGTATAACCGGTGGAAGAAGTGAGCGAAGTAGTGAAAATCTGGTTCCTGTTATCTACCTGATAATAAGTGGCCGAGAAGTTCAAACGGTTTTTAAATAGATTCACATCAATCCCTCCTTCATAAGATGTGGCAATTTCTGGTTTCAAATCTGGATTAAGTAGTGTTCCGGAAGTAGAAAGCCTTGGAATATCACCCCAGGTTCCATAGTTGCCCAGCACACTTAATAGCTGATAGGGGTCGGTGTCATTACCCACCTGTGCCACACCGGCTCTTAGTTTGATAAGGTTTATTCTGGATGATGTAAGGCCTAGCATTTGATTGACCAAAAGGCTTATAGAGGTCGAAGGATAAAAATAAGGTGCGGCATTGGGCAGGGTACTGGACCAGTCATTTCTTCCGGTTACATCCAAAAATACCATTTCTTTAAAGTCAAAAGAAGCTGTACCATAAAGGCTGTTGATTCCTTTTTTATAAGAGTAACTATTGTAATCCAATGATGCAGGCAGAATGTTTTGAATGGTATAAATTCCCGGAACAATAAGCCCTGTACCATTTTTAGTAGCATTGCGCAGGGTGGAGCCTTTTTGAAAACGGGAGTTACCACCAGCTGACAATGAAAGGCCAAAAGCATCAAATTTGTTTTTGTAGGTTAATAAGAAATCGGCATTACTTTCAAATGACTTGATGCCAATTAAACCATAAGCACCTCTTGGATCTTTGGTATAACTGTTGGCAATCTTAAACTCTCTTTGTTCTGTAAGATTGTCCAAACCATAGCGTACAATCAGGCTAAGTTTTTTTAATATTTGCCAGTCGGCCCTTATGTTTCCGTACATTCTGTCTCTTACAAAACCATTGTCTATTTCATAGGCCAGAAAAAACGGGTTTTCAAAAACGCCATTGTAGGGAGTGCGCTGTTGCAATCCTACCTTACCGGGTTCCCAATAATCCCTTAAATCATTAATATCAATATGTGGCGATACTGCATACATCCATTGCAGGGGATTGGCACCTCGCTCGCTTGCAGGCCGGTTATTGGAGTTGTTTCTACTTAGGTCAATATTGGTGCTAATGCGCAACTTGTCATTTACCTTTAAAGAGGCTGCTACGTCAAAAGTATTTCGGAACAAATCAGAACCTGGAATAATTCCTTTGTTGGTCATATTGGAATAGGAGAGGCGGTAGTTCATAAAATCATTACTGTTGGCCATCGAAATTCCATTGGTACTGGTAATGCCTGTTTGAACAAAGTCTCTTGCATTATTGGGATGCGAAACCAGGGGTAATGGAATTTTTTTGCCATTAGAATCTAAAGGGCTGTTCCATTGTACTGCTTTGTACCCACGATCCAATTCACCACCCCCTGTGCCACCAACGTTTTCCTGAATTAACCCACCGAAGGGGTCAGTCAATATGTTTCCGGAAATTTCTATCGGTATAGCGGAAAATTGTCCCGAACCATACTTGGTTTGCCAATCCAGAAAGCGATAAGGTTTATCAAATACAGTACTGGAGGTTATGGTTACCGTCATTCGGTTTACGCCCTTTCCGCTTTTGGTAGTAATCAATACCACACCATTGCCGGCACGAGAGCCATAAAGAGCTGCTGCACTTGGACCTTTCAAGATCGTAACACTTGCTATATCATCGGGGTTGATGCTTGAAATGGCATTACCAAAATCCACACGGTTATCGTTACCCACCTGCGAAACGTTATTGAGCGAATTGCTGATAGGTACACCATCTACCACAAACAAAGGCTGGTTATCGTTGCTTAATGAATTAGCACCTCTTATAACAATACTTACCGATGAACCTGCACCTCCAGTTTGATTAATGGTAACACCAGGAACCTTTCCAGACATACTGTTCAACACATTTTCCTGTGCCACCCTGTTCATTTCTTTACCATCAATTTCTGCAACCGAATAGCCTAAGGATTTTTTATCTCTGGTGATGCCTAAAGCGGTTACTATTACATCTGAAAGTTCTTTTACTGCCTGTGTAAGTTCCACATTTACTACCGACCTTCCGGCAATGGCTACCTCTTTTGTTTCATATCCAATGGCCGAAAAAACCAATACGGCATTGGCATCCACGACACTGATAGAGTAGAAGCCCTTGACACCGGAAATGGCGGCTCCTGATCCGCTTTTTTCCTGTACGGTAACACCTTCTAAAGGTCCATTAGCATCCTTAACTGTACCGGTAATGGTAACCCTCGAATGTTTGTTGTTTTTTTCTACATTAGTAGGGGTAGGAGTTGTAGAAGATTCAGCATAACCAAGCAAACAGATCAGGCTGAGCAAAAGGCTCAATAATAACCTGTGAATCTTTTTTGATGGGCAATATTTTTTCATGAGATTTATTTATTAGTGATAAGGAGTAAAATGATTACTGAACTTTTTCAAGTTGAAGACCCATAGGCACATTTCCTACACCTGGAATATTGATGGTGAGTGCCAGTTCCATTTTAGATGAGGTAATACTGTTGATCCAGTGAGGGTCGTTTTCGTTTTTCTGAGAGATTAGTTCCAATATAGCATCATAAACCTTCAAGTCCCACTTTCCGGTACCACCTGCTTTTGGCAGTATGAAATCTGTACACCCGGTTACAGTAAATCCTCCCTGGGCATTAAATTCATACTGATTGTCTTTGGTACAGATAATCATGCTGGCAAGTGCAGGGTTGCCCAAAGCCTGACCCAACATGGGTGCCAGTGCAATCATGCTGGTGCCAGCAGGAATTTTAGTGCTGCCCAATTTTGCAGTAACACTAATCACCAAATCTTTTTGCTTCCATTTTCCGGTAACCCAACCTTTTCGGTAAGGGGGTTCCTTTGCGGGTTCATTGCTTTCTTTTTTGCAGGAATTGAATAAGCAGACCAATGCAAAAACAATAAAGAGGAGTGGGAAGTGCATCCTGTTCATAACAGTTGTATTAAAATTACTAAATTGGTTTTTACTCTTATCATTCAAATTGTCAGTAGTTGCATTTTTGTTTATGAACAAGGTACCCGTCAGAAATACTTCAACAGTCAGAAATTTTGGTGATGCAATCTTATTAAGAGTTTTTCTTACAGCAGCCCCAATCGTCTTTACATTTTATGAATTTTCAGGACGTTTTCCAAAGTTCATTTTTATATCTTTTCATTTTTGTCATCTGCAAGCAATCATTCTTGTCGTACACATCATGTCTGTAAATCGCTATTTCATTGGCATGTTCCTAAGGTGAAATTATTCAAACCTCAAAGAAAAGAGATCAACTAAATTCACCAAATCTGAACCTTTTTAGTGTCTATGTACAAATTTATTTATTCTTCATTAGAATATTAAGGCTACTATTTTATGATAGTACGGCTTAGGAAAGTTATTGAATTGTTTGTTATTTCTCCTCTTTAAAAGTTGGACAATTCGCTTTGAAAGAATGGGTCGTTTTTCGGAAGGATTTGATATGTTTCAAAATAAAATTTATAGAACAGGTTGATTTTATTATATTTATCCAAACGATAGCTTTGTTATGATACAGGAATGTCTGCCAGTTTCTATGTCAGGTACCGAGTCATTTCGCACTTTTTTGAAAAATATAGACTCTGGGACCACACGTGCTCACCACCATCCCAGCTATGAATTAAATTTTGTGCTAAAGGGGGAAGGCACCCGATATGTGGGTAGCCGTCAGGATTATTTTGAAGAGGGTGATCTGATATTATTAGCCCCTGGAATCTCTCATAACTGGGCATATAAGAAAAGTAAATCCGCAAGCTATTCATCCTTTGTGATACAGTGGGATGAAGGCTTCATGAACAGAATGTGCAGTGTGGCTCCTGAGTTTGGCCATATAAGAAAGTTGTTGAATTTATCCCTAAAAGGTCTGGTGCTCAATAAGGATTTTGGAAAGGAAATGAAGAAATATAAGTATGATCTTTTGAATTTGCCAAGCTTTGAAAAACTATTGCTTTTATTGCAAATGCTGAATGAGTTTTCAAAATCAAAGGAATTTGAGGTATTATCAGAAGAAGGATTTTATCCAAGAAAAAATATACCCAATAGCAGATTGGAAAAAGTACATCAATTTGTGGAAGAAAATTATTCTGAAAAGATCACGCTTAAGATGATTTCATCCATTGTAAATATGAGTGAAGGGGCTTTCTCAAGATTCTTTAGTCAGACATTTAAAAAACCATTTTTTTCTTATCTTAACGAATTTAGAATTCATAAATCTTACCAGTTTTTGGAAGAAACCGATTTACGCATTAATGAAATTGGATATGCCTGCGGTTATGATTGTCTTCAGTTTTTCTATCGCCAGTTTATGAAATATTCTAAATGTGCCCCTCAGGATTACAGAACAAAATTTATTAGTGAAAGGGGTTAATGAATAAGATTGGCTTTCTTATCATAAACTGAGCGAGGTTTGAAAAAGGAACTAACCAGTCACCACATATAGCACAGAATCAAAACTAAAATTTACTTCCGTTATTCGAGTGAATTTCTAACAAAATATATGTACTTTCGGAGTACACAATTCAACTTTAAATTTCGGCAAACTTTTTGATGCTTTAGTTTTTAGATCAAAATTTACTTCTAATTGAGAATCTAAACTATTATCTATGATTGTATTTTCAGGAAATCATATTGTCAAAAAGATTTCAAATCTTGAAAACGAAGAATGAATTATTGTAGAAGAACCACCATATTATTTAGGACAATATTTTTTTTCCTGCTTGTCTTTTCTTCCTTCATTGTTGTTGCCCAAAACAAACCAAAATATCCTTTTTCGGTAATGCCGGATAGTAAGGCTAAAGTAGATTCTATCCTCAGTTGGAACGAAAGGAATAGAAGTGACCCCAACCGACATGCTATCTATAAAGAATTATTTAGAATGGTGGAAAACCTCGATTATAAAGATGCAACTCCAGCTCTTTATAATTCTTATGGGGTCTTTCTAAGAGATATTTCCTTATACGATTCATCCATAGGCTGGCATTTAAAAGCTCTGGATGTGGCCAAACTTCAAAACAATACTCATGAACAGATTATTTCCTACAACAACCTGGGGGTAGCCTATCGAAGGATGGACGATTATGTGTTAGCTCTTGATTACCTGGATTTGTCCAGAGATTTATCAGAGAAATCGGGGGATAATTTTAGTTTGACGGTCGCGCTCAATAGTATTGGCAATATTCATCTTATGCAAAGGGAATACAAAACTGCGATTGAATATTTTATGGAATGTATACCCATCTCGATCAAAGCCGGTAACGATCGTGGCTTGGCAATTAATATGCAAAACCTAGGAGAGTGTTATCAAAAATTGGGACAGTCAGATTCAGCAGAACATTATTATACACAGGCTCTGGACTATAACAAAAAAAGAAATGATAACAAAGGAATAGCAATCTGCTATAATAGTATAGGCAATCTGCTTCAGGAAAAAGGGGAGATTGCAAAGGCATTGAACCTATATAAATTGGCACTTCCAATAAATATCAAGCTGCGTGATAAAATCTTTATTGCAAATAGTTACAACAATATAGCCGAAGCCTATCTCCTGAGAAAGGACTATCAATTGGCAAAGCAAATGTTTGATACCAGTTTGAAAATTTCCAGTACTATTGGATCAGTGGCAGAAGCAAAAGAAGCTTATGAAGGATTGATGAAAATAGCCGAAGCAGAGCAAAGCTGGCAAAAAGCATTTACCTATAGCAAGTTGTTCAAATCGCTTTCGGATAGTATTGTGAATTCCCAAACCACCCAAACCCTCAGGGGCAAGGAGTTGGCCTATCATCAGGGTAAAATAGCCTTACTCGAGAGCAAGGGCAAGAATGATCGAATACTTATCTTCGGTGGATTGATGTTGTTTTTGTTGCTGGCAATTTCAGGAGTACTTTACTATTTGCGTAACCGCTTATTGGAACGAAGTAATAGACTCCAACAAGAATTGGAGATACGGACTCAGATTGCCTCCGATCTACATGATGACATGGGATCCTCGTTGAGCAGTATTCATATATTTAGCGAGCTGCTTAGGAAAAAAGGTTTGGACTCCAATGAACTCTTGTCAAAAATTGAAGCCAATGCAAAAGATACACTCGAAGCTCTGGATGATATTATTTGGTTGGTAAAACCTAGTAATGATAAATTTAGTAACCTGGGTACACATATCAGAGAATTTTCAGTTCCCTTATTCGAGTCCAAAGAAATTAATTTTGAAATTGAATTTCCTGATTCTATTAGTGAAATACCCCTGCCAATGGAAACCAGAAGAAATATTTATCTTATTATAAAAGAATCTGTGAACAATTTGATTAAATATTCCGAATGTACCTCCGCTTCCATAAAAGCTACTTATGAAGGAGGCGATTTGGTATTTACAGTCAAGGACAATGGAAAGGGATTCGATCCTGACATGATCACCGACAGAAACGGTGTAAAAAATTTAAGAGCCAGAGCAAAAAAGATTGATGCAGAAATCCAGTTCAATTCGGCTCTGGGCAAAGGCACTGAAATCGTTTTGATCACAAATGTGAAAAATAGCTCCAACACCTAAACTCATTTTTCATTTCCGTCTTCTTTCGTTTCAATTTCAATACTGGGGTTTATGTTTTTTAAGTGGGCAATAAAAGCTTCATGTTTTTCAGGAGAGATAATGACGCAGTCATGATCGTTAAAATCCAGCACCAATCTTTCGATTGAAAATCCGGGTCCACTTAACAAATGTTTTCTGGTCTGTGTAATTTTTTTTATGCTGCTTATCTCCACGTCCTCATTAAACAAAAACCCACTTTTCACGGTCAGGATATCTTCCTCAATGGTATAAGTTGTAGTATAAAATAAGTAAAGGATCAAAATGGTAAACCCGGTAATAATTGCCAGCAAGGCCCAGCTCTTTTCCATAATACTGAATATCAGAATTACCACCATCAGCAATACAAAGAGTACTTTTAGTTGTGTATTGCTTTTCGATTTGTAAGTCATGGCAAAGGTTTAAGCGGTTGATTGAACTAAATTACACCAAAATAGTTTTGAATGTGGTGGCTGAACGTTTTTTTTGTATGGCTTTTCACCGTACACTTTCCTCAGTTTACCGTTTTTTGGTATTTTTTAGCAGAAACTTTGACAGGTTGCTCTATTTTTACGGGTTACTAAAACAAACTTTTTTGTATTATAAATAGAAAATAAAATCAGGGGTTGATAAAAGATTAATGATTAGTTTAGTTGCAAGGCATGGAGAATGAAACAATAAATGGTTTTGAATTAAAATATAAACTCGGCGAAGGCGGAATGGCCGAAGTGTGGTATGCCGAAAATGCTGTCCAGAAGCCCGCTGCAGTAAAAATATTGCACAAAAAGTTTTGTGAAGAACCGGAAATAGTTTCTCGTTTTCATAACGAAGCCAGGCTGATGGTGCAGTTAAACCATCCCAATATCCGGAGTATTCAAAGTTTTGAATCAATAAACGGAAGACCCGCACTGATCATGGAATATTTGGAAGGTGCGGACTTGTCAGCAAGAATGAAACAAGGAGAAAGGTTTTCGCATACACAATTGACTGCCTGGTGGAATGACCTTTCGGATGCCCTGCACTTCACTCATCGAAAAAATATCATTCATAGGGACATAAAACCTTCTAATCTTTTCCTCACCGAAGAAGGTAAAATTAAATTACTCGATTTTGGCGTAGCCAAGTTGAAAGATAATATCACAATTACCCAAACCGGATCCAGAATGGGAACGCTCATGTACATGAGTCCCGAACAGGTTTATGATGTAAAGAACCTGAACTACAAAACAGATATCTATTCTTTGGCTGTTACGTTTTATCACCTGGTAACAGGAAAAGCTCCTTACGATAGTACAATCATTTCGGATTTCGAAATTCAGGAAAGTATAGTTCGGAAAAATATTGACACCTCCGTACTGCCACAGCCATGGCGTGATTTATTGCCGGGCTTTTTCTACAAAAATCCGGAAGAACGAAAAGAGCTGAGATGGGTAGAAACAGATGCCAAGTCATCGTCTGACGAAACTATTGTAGTTTCTTCCCGGTCGGTACCCAAGGAGACTGAAAGAACTGTTCCCCCAGTTTATGAGTATCCACATCAGAAAAGCAGTCGAAATCTGCTAATTCCTATTTTGGTTGTACTGGGTTTGGTGTTTTTTGTACTCAATAAGGAAAAAGTGATCGCTTTTTTTTCGGACAGAAAAATGGACATTCAAAAGCCAAAACAAGAACAACCCGTATCCAAAACCAATACCAGAAAAGAAGCTACAATAGCGGATATTGTAGCCGTAAAACCAGATACAATTGTGAGCAATGGTACCGATGGCAGTAAGGATGAAGTGATCGTGAATAGCGGAATGACAGACGAAAGAGAAAAAGCCATTAAGAATGAAATAAACGAATATTATATCAGTAGAAACGAATGTGATCAACTTAATAGATTTTTTGAAAATGTAGTGGTGCAGTATTACAACAAGTCAAACGTATCATTGGCCAGTATTCAAAAAGAATGCGAGACCTATCATAATAAATGGAAGTTTACCAATGCCGCCATCAATAACGATTCCTATGTATTTACGCTCAATCCTAATGGACGTCTGTACATAGATTTTAATATGTTATACAAAATCAAGCAGCAGGAAGAGGACGAGTGGGTTATGTACAATATAGATGTGGCCATGGTCATCAATGAAAACAATAAAATAGAACGCATCGCTGAAACAAGAATCGAGCGTTTGTAGCAATATTTGTTAAGAAGTAAAAATTTAATAAGATATAATACAACAGTTATGTTGAGCAAAATAAAAAAGTGGCTTTTGCCAGATGAGGAAGAAGAAGAAAAAAGACTTACCAATCAGGAATTGGTGAATCAGGTGGTGGAATCATTTAAGGAAACCATCGACAGAGAATCATTCAATAAAAGAATGATGTATGATTGCAGTTATCTGATATTGATGCGTCCCGAAGACTACCATCATGCCGAGCTGAGACTAGCAGGAATAACCGAAGGTATCCTAGACGAGTTTCATGATATTATCCATGAAAAAAAAGTACAGTTTCCCCGCTATGCGCCTATTGGCACTTTTTGGGATTTCCAGTTCTGTCCATCAGAAAAAGGAATAGATAATGCTGAAATAGAACCTGGCTCCGTGCAGGTGATTAGTGCCCCTACTTCCGAAAAATCCTGGGCCGAATTGTCCAGCGAACATATCAAAGTGTCCATCAGTAGCAAACATTCCAAATATTCAAAGTACGATCTGAACCCTAACACTTTTGCCAATATCGACATTTTGTCCAAAGGCCATTTCAGAGTAAAATTCAATAAGGATCTGTTTGCATCAGAAACCGCCACCAGTTCTGCTACCAACAGTTCTGTGACACCTAAAAAAGACAAATTGGCTACGATCCAGTTTGTAGTGAACAAACAACGATATAGTTATCCCATGCGCGAAAAGCAACTAAAAATCACCAAAGCACTGGACGGACTTACCAGTTCGGCTACGCTGCTTTGCATCAACGACCCAACAGGTAGTTTGCAAAAAGAGCATATCATGATTAAGTATGAAGAAGCTGCCAGATTGTTCTACATTGCCTTGTTTGCAGATGCTTTTGTGAACGAACAAAGATTGGAGTTGAGTCGTACAGGAGACAATCCAGTTTGGCATCCGCTAAAAAATGAGTCGAGTATTGTATGTGGTATTTTTCAGTTGGATTTTACCGCAGAGGTTTAGAATAATTTTCAATTTTAGTTTTTCATGATTCAAGTTTTACTCATAGCATTTTTGGTATTGGTGTTTTATCTGCAATCAAAAACAAAAAAATAAGCTGAATGGTAGTTTCGAACGTACAAACGGATATTGGCCGCCAACGTAATAACAATGAAGATAATTATGTGTGGGTGGAAAATTTGTGGAATCGTCCTGAAGTGTTGTTAATAGGGGCTATAGATGGCGTAGGGGGTTACGATGGAGGAGAAGAAGCCGCAGCGATTGCAAAAAGCACTATTGAAAACTATTTGCAACAATTAAGTGTAGGCGCACCCTTGCAACTGCTTAAGGACGCTATCATAAATGCCAATAATCAGATTCATGAAAAGAGGGAGGAGAAAAATTTAAACCGAATGAGCTGCGTGCTTTCTGTGGCCATTCTGGATGCCGGCAAAGAAATGATGTATGTGGGACATGTAGGCGATAGCCGGGGATATGTGTACAGAAATGGTGAGTTGATTAAGATAACCAAGGATCATTCTACCGTTGGTTTCAAGGAAGACAATGGATACCTCACCGAAGAAGAAGCCATGCATCATCCGCTGCGGAACGAAATCAGTAAAATGTTGGGTGAGCTTTATTTGGACGCCAATGATACCGACGAATATCTGGATTTTACAGAGCATAGTTTTCTGCCCGGAGATATTGTTTTGTTCTGTAGCGATGGACTCACTGATTTGGTCAATCGGCGGGCTATTGCCGAAGTGCTTTCTCAGGATATACCGGTGGCTCAAAAAGTGAAACAACTGATAGATAAAGCAAATGATTTAGGTGGGAGGGACAATATTACCGTTGCCATTGGATCCTTTAGTGCCAAAGCTTCTATAAAAAAGAGGGCTCTAAAAAAAACAATTGAAATTCCAATTGGTGATGATGATGCCCAGGTCAATAGTTCTGAAAAACCCACACGTAAAAAAAAAGAGTGGTTGTGGTTACTCCCGGTAGTGTTCCTGGTGGGATTCCTGGCCAACTGGGTAGGAACAAAAAAACTAATACGCCTCGAAAAAGAAAATCTGATTGATACCATTTATGTCAGAGATACCATCATCATAAATGACAGCCTGACTTTCAAGGATTCTCTGATTCAGGCCACCGATACTATTTTTAAAGATAGCGTTCGACGTTACAATTCAACCGGCTATTAAGCGTATGATAAAAAAGAAACAGATAGAATTATATTCAAGAAATATTGAAAGACTTTTGTTGTCTTTTGTATCGCTGATTATTCTGGTGATGGCGTTTTCCTATTACCAGCATGTGAAAGACGAACTGACTGAGGCAGACAAAGGATATCAGGATAAAACAATAATTAATCTTTCCTATCCGTTAAAAACCGAAGATGTAAAAAATGTGTTGACCAAGGGAGGATATTTCACTGATGAAACCTATATCAACTTTGTAACAAAAAATCTTAAAAATAAGGTTGACGAACAAAAAGTGTTACCTAATCTTGGCGCACTCAATAAAGACCCTTTTTTACTTGATGAGTCCGCTTTTGCAAAAACAGGAAGTGAGTCGGGAAAGCTGCGCTTCATCAATTCATTGGCACATTTGGGAATGGACTCTGTGATGTACACCAGAGAAATGAACAATCCTGAAAAATATGAATCCATATTAGACCTAGGCTCAGGAAAAGTTTCGGTGCAAGGCTCAGTTCATCTAAAGGATAATGAAGGCAAAGACCAGAAAGGAAGTGGCGTGCTGGTGAAGCTAACCCAGATTTATCCTAAAGCTTATTTGGATACATTGGACAAAGCCTCTCTTCAAACAGAATTTTATGCAAGAACGGATGAGGATGGGGATTATACTTTCAACCATCTGGATCCAGATGGGAACTTTAGTGTGATGGCCATAAAGCCGGGTTTTGAATTTGGATTGGCGAAAGGCACTTCGGATATTTCTAAAGACAGAACCTACCATTTTTTTGGAAAGCCTCACCAGATAAGGCTTCTGGACAATACCGAGTATCGTCAGATCAAGGCAGATAAAATATTTACCGTTCGTTCCCCGTCAGATTTTAAAAAGCAGTTTTTTGCCTATCTGGTATTGTTGGTACTGGCTTTTTGGATCCTGCATATTTCCCTTTACCTAAAAAATTACAGAAGTGATCAGTTCATATTACCGCTGATCATGTTTATTCTGGGTATCGGCACCATGGCACTTTATAGTATTCAGGATCCGCTAAGGGATGAAGTGTATGGCACAGAGATGTCGCTTTATACTTCTGTGGTAGTTATCGGATTTGCCGTCCTGGTGTTTGTCTTTAAAAAGAATCCGGTGAATCGGTTTTATCACTCTTTCTGGTTCGATCCTGTTTACAAATGGTTGCCAAGAACCAATGAGTTAAAATCTCCACGTGGATTTAGCTGGCTGATAGTATCGGTGTTACTGATGTTGCTGTTGGCTATGTTTGGCACAGGGCCACAGGGAAGTGGTGTAAAGGTGAACCTCTTCGGTATTCAGGTCAGTGAATTATCGAAATATTGCATGGTGGTATTTTTTGCAGCTTATTTTACGGTGAATGCAGGATACTTTAAAAATATTCCTGATAACCGATGGCTCGCCAAAAACAACCTTGTGATGTTTGCTCTTTTTGTTTTTCTTTTAGCCATCTATGCGGTATTGGGCGATCTGGGGCCGGCCATCGTGCTTTGCTTAACCTTTTTGTTTTTCTACGCCTTTGCCAAAGAAGAGTTTTTACAGATGATTATAGTCGCTTCTCTATACGGCTTGCTGCTTTTGATCACCTTCAAATTTATCAATACAGAGCAAAACAACTATTTACCCTGGTTGGCTTTGGCGGCTTGTGTGGGTACATTTATCTATGCTTTTTTCAAAAGGAAACATGAGTCTGTTTTTTTTATGGTGTTAATCATGTCTTCCTTTATTTTACTAGCGGCATTACCTTTTAGTTTCACACAGAGATTGGCTGACCGAAATGGCATGTTTGCCAATATTTGGGAGAACAAATTGGTGGGTGGAGATCAGGTGGCACATGGTGTGTGGTCGCTTAACGCTGGTGGTTTTTTTGGACAGGGTTTGGGCAATGGATTATCCAATACCATGCCTGCTTATCATACCGATATGATTCTGGAAAGCATTGGCGAAGAGTTGGGAATGATCACACTTATTGCTATTTTCTTTGCTTTTGGACTATTGGTTTACCGTTGCATTTTATCTGCACGCCGAACAGGCAAACCGTTTATGTTTTATCTGATGACCGGAATTGCAATAGCCACCATGCTTCAGTTTATACTGATCACCGCTGGAACCCTGGGGCTAATGCCATTAACAGGCATTTCGGTTCCTTTTCTAAGCAAAGGAAATGCTGGCGTTATCATTACATTAATCGCCTTTTTGTTTGTGCTAATTATGTCCAACGAAAAGGGAGACCAACTGGAAATGGAGTATGTGAAAAAACATTTTGACAATGTAAATGCCTCTGCCATTCTTTTCTTTTTTGCCCTGGTGATTTTGTTCACCGGAACCCTGATATGGTATCAGGCAAAGTCAAACCAATACATTGTGAAACCTGCACTAGTACTGAATAAGCAGGGAAGCTGGCAATATAGTTACAACCCTCGCATTGGCATACTGCTGCGTAAAATAGAGGCGGGAAACATTTATGACCGAAACGGTATCCTTTTAGCTACCTCCGACAAAAAACTATTTGAAAAAGAAAAGAAAAAACTATTAGACAATGGTGCGAATCCGGTTTTGTATTCGGAACAACTTAGCCGAAATCAACATCGTTATTACCCTTTTGCATCAGATTTAGTATTTTGGCTGGGAGACTATAATAAGGAAATTGCCAGAGAGGAAACTGCTGGCTATGCCGCCGAGTATAGGCATTTCACTGCGTTACGTGGATTTGAGGTGAACTATTCCTCCGTCGAAAAAACCTCCGATCGATACAAAGAAAACAAGTTTTTACCAGCCACTGAACAGGATAAAGAATTGCAATTGTACGACTATAGCGCATTGGCCTCTTTGCTGAAGGCAGGCGTGAACAGTCAAAAGCTGACTGATCAGAATAGAAAAAAGAAAGATATCAGTTTGTCCATTGATGTATTGATGAATGAAAAGATAAATGCCATCATACAAACCCGCACACCGTATAAGGATTTTAGAACATCGGTAGTGGCCATCAATGCACAAACCGGCGATGTATTGGCATCGGCTTCCAATCCTTCACCATCCTACAAAGATTTGAAACTGATCAGTAACATAGAACCTCAGGACTATGGAGAAGTGTTTAAACAGATTTTTGGTGAGAAAACGGTAGTGCCACAGGATTTGGGTATCACCTTTCAGTCGCGGCCGGGTTCCACCGTCAAAATAATTGATGCTTATGCCGCTCTCAACCAATATGGATTGGGTGCCACACAATTTAGTTTTTTTGTGCATCCGGCTGAGGCAATCAGGCCGGGTGAACCCTCCAATCAGCAGGTAGATATGCACAATGCAATCATACACTCCAGTAATGTTTATTTCATAAAACTAGCGAATGAAAAAAAACTGGAATCCTCCCTGTTTGACATGTATGACAGGTTGGGTATGAATATAAACCATCGTGGAGGCTTCAGTTTCAGCCGTCCAGAAGATTATGATAGTGAAAAATATTTTAAAGAATGGAGCCAATTTTTGTCGGTAGGAAAGAATATTTATTTTACTAAAAATAAAAATTGGGAAAATACCCGAAAGCGTTTTCAATCCAACTACTCCAATATCGCCTGGGGGCAGGGCGAATTAATGGCAACACCTTTACATCTGGCCAAAATGATGGCGGCTATAGCCAACCGGGATAGCCTGCAACCATCCAGATTTTTGTTGAGTACATGGAATAAAAAGCTGGCCAAAGATCCTGCTGTGTCTATTGCCAACGTCAAAGGTACTTCTGCCACTCTGGCTCCTTTTCTACTCGAGCAATCTGCCGCTGTAGCCAAGGCATCTGGCTTGGAAGTACATGGAAAAACAGGTAGCCCGGAAAGGGACAAAATAATTACAAAAAAAGGGAAGACCATTAGAAAAAGAGTAACGGATGCATGGTATGCATTTTATGTTCCAGAATCCAAATGGGGAGTGCCGGTAGCTTTTACCATCAGGATTGAAGAAATAGGCAACTCAGATCATGCAAAACAGTTGGCAATAGACCTATTGAAACAACTAAAAGCTTCGGGCTATTTTAATTAAGGATGTATTATTAAATCAAATTTTATTTACATACAATGAATAAATGGTTAAAAAAGAAATTTGAACAGTTGGCTGCCAAGCTCAATGCAGATGATGAAACCTTTGATGAAAGCAATGATATTAAAGAATCTGCGGACAAGGAGCACAAAACCCATATTACCGGAGGTAGTTTATTATCGCGGAATAAGGTGCAAAATATCGAAGAATTGAAGGAGCTTAGTGTGGGTGCCATTACCAATGCTGTACGTTTGTTGGGCTATGGCAATGCTGTGGTGTCGGGACTTTGTTTTCATTCGCGATTTGCAGATAACGCAGTGGAAAATGTAGGCTTGCAGACATTGATCAAAGACGATGAATTCCTAAAGCAAATTAAGCGGGCATTCAAAAGCAAGGGAATTCAATATAAAGAAAATTTGAAGGTAGAGGTAAAGCATGATTCAGCGTTGGCCGATAGGGTTACCTCGATTACCGAGGGCATAGGTGTAGAAGTCTTAACTCCTACTGAAATACTGAAGACTATAAAAGCCAAATTGATAGCGACGGAAGGAATTACCTGGGAAGATGAATATGTTTTGGAGTCGGGAGAGAAAACTTATTTCATAGGAAGATGCAAAAATCCTAAGATAGAAAACGGGCCTAAAATTCATAATGATATTGCCTTTGTAGGCATTGAAGAAAAAGAAGATGAGCAATACAAGATCAATAATTATGTAAGTCGTTCCCATGCCACCATCGTTTACGACAAAGATCTGGGAGCCTATAAAATTTATCGTTCCAGGTTCCTGAACAATCCATCGCATAAGATTAAAATATATAATACTTCGATGAATGATTTTTCGGGTGTAAGCCTCACTCAGGCTGCAGTGCCACATGTGTTGAAAGATGGAGATTCTATTTGTTTAAATGACAAAGTGGTTTTGGAATTTTCAATTATCAAATAGGAAGACCATGAAGCAACAGGATATTTCTTAACAAAAAGAAATTTCAAGTTCATTGAGTCAATTTAGTAAATGTTAGAAACTTAGATTTATCATGCAGGAATTAGCTTCATTATACGATATTTTAAAAGTGTTAGGACATGGGGGATTTTCGGCTGTGTTCAAGGCGCGAAGAAAGACGGATGAGCATATAGTAGCCCTAAAACAATTAGACCTCACCATCCAAAGTGAATCACAGAAAGAATATCAAGATTTTAAAGACGAGGTTGAAATACTGAAAAAATTAGATCATCCCAACATTGTAAAGGTTTTTGGAGAGCACATTCTGGATCATAAACCCTCATTGGAAATGGAATTTATTGATGGGGAAACCATTGAAACGCTTATCAAAAAACAACATTACTTTTCCATTGAGGAAACGCTGGAACTGATTGAGCAGATATCCGGATCACTTAACTATTGTCATCATTACTTCTTACCAGGAACGGCCAAGCAGACCGATTCGGTACTTTTGAAAAGAAATTCGATTATTCACAATGATATCAATCCTAAAAATATTGTCAGAACAAAAAACGAGGATGGCTCCATTAGATTTGTACTCATAGATTTTGGTCTTTCATTTACCGATCCTGATTCGGTCAGGCATAGCAAGAAGGAAGAAGGTATGGCCGAGTATAAAGCCCCTGAAAAATGGGCGGGCGGAGTGGTAGATACCCCCTCAGATATCTATAGTTTAGGTACCGTATTGTATGAAATGCTAACCGGTAAAGTTCCGTTTCCTGTGAAGGACTATAAACAAACCGGAGAGATGATTCAGTTGGAAGAAAAGCACATGAGTGCCTCTATACCAGATATATGTATCAGGCGGATTGAAGCAATCAAGACTTATGAACCAGAGTTTGCGAATGCTACAGATCCAGTAGCTTGTGATATTCCTTTCTGGATAGAAATGCTGGTGAAGAAATGTTTAGAGAAAAATCCTGAAAACCGATTTAAGACCGGCCGAGAATTAAGTCAATTTTATTATGATGGTTTGGAAGGGAAAATAAATATTCCAGACAAAGATGAAACTCGTGTGATTATCATAGATCCTGTTTTTGCGAAAACAACAAAAACTGCTGAACCATATCTGGAAGTGATTCCTAATTTTCTTACCACCTCACAGCATCATTTCATCAATAAAGAAGTTACAAACATTGGTAGATGGAATGATATGCTCGGAAGTACATTGGCGGATTTTGCCATAAGAACCGCCGATAAATTTATTTCTAAAAATCACTGTCAGATTTTAAAAAAGCAAAATGAAAGCGGCCAAATCACCTACCAATTGGCAGATACAGTTCCAAGCAAAAACGGCACTTTCTACAATATGGATAAGAATACTGTAAGGTTGGAATCAAATATAAAAGTGAATCTCACCGAAGCTGATTATTTCTGGATCGGTAATACAAAGATTGTGTTTCATTCCGGTGGAAATGGAAATTAGGCTTTGGAAGATTTTTTATTATACAGAGGTAATCCCAGAAAACTAATCATACCGGTGATCAATACTAAAAAGGTTTGTAAGAACCATAGCAACCAGCCAGTTGTGAGACCAATTCCGCTACTGACCTGATAAAGATTCAAGGTTTTTTGTACCAGAAAAGCATAAGCTCCAATACCTCCGGGTGTAGCAATGATTCCCAGCGTGCCTGCACTAAGCACAGTAATGGCTTCCGTCAAACCTAAATGATTGGTTTCGGTCAGCATCTGAAATCCGAAATAAACACAGGCGATATACAAAGCCCAAATGATTAGGGAGTATAAAATAAATGTTCCCTTTCGCTTCAAGGTTCGAATAGAATTGACTCCCTGCCAGATATTTTTAATAGTGGATTTTATGACTATTTCAACATTGGATTTTTTGTTTTTGTTGAAAAGGAAAATCAGCGATAAAATTATAGCAACCACAATCAGAAAAATCAACAAGTAAAGACCAATTTTACCAGAATTGACTGTGGTGTCAGCAAAAAAAGTTTCTACAATTCTTTGATACAAGTCGGGCTGAATTAAAATAGCAAGTAAAAAAAGCAAACCCAATGTGATCGTGTCTATTATTCGCTCCACAATCACGGTGCCTATTAGTTTGTCAAAGGGGACTTTTTCATATTTGCTCATCAAACTACAGCGTAGCACTTCTCCCAATCTGGGAATCGCCATATTGGCCAGATATCCGGCCATTAATGCAAAAAATATATTTAGTTTTTGAGGCTGATAACCCAAAGGCTCCATCAAAAGTTTCCATCGTAATGCACGAACCCAATGACTGAGTAACATCACAAAAATTCCCGGAAGAATAAACCAATAATTCCCTTGCTGTAAAGCCTGGGAAATTGATTTCATATCACCGGGAGTCAGTCCCTTTAAAGACCAGAAAATAAAGAAAACGCCCAATCCCAAAAAAAAGCAATACCTGATTATAGTGGCAATTTTCCGGGCCATGTACGATGATGGATAATTTAAAGTTTATTTCCTGCTTTTGGGAAAATGACTTTGGGCTTATATTTTTTTGCTTCCTCAAAATCCATGCTGGCATAAGCAATAATCACAATAATATCACCAGCCATTCCCTTACGTGCGGCGGGACCATTCAGACAAATAGTACCACTGCCTCGCTTACCGCGAATCACATAAGTTTCCAGCCGCTCACCATTGTTCACATTTACAATTTGTACTTTCTCATTTTCTATCAAACCGGCTGCATCCATCAGGTCTTCATCAATCGTGATGCTGCCCATATAATCCAAATTTGCCTCAGTGAGTGCTACCCTATGGATTTTTGATTTTAGTATTTCTATCTGCATTGCGCCGCGAAAATAATTATTTATGTTCTAAACTTAATAAACAGCAGTCATATAAGAATTGTTTAAGAGAGTATGGAAATCACTAATAGGTAACACCTCAACTTGCAACAGTCTAAAACTCATGTAATAGCAACTCTTGGGGATGTAAAGATCTGCAATGAATGTTTTTTAATTACTTAAGATCAGAACCTGAAAAAAATTTAAGAAATATTTAGTCAGGGATATGGAAAATCAGGATAAGAATTTTCTTGTAAGTTTGTGTCAAATCAGGATATCATCATGAAGAAAATTTTTTTATCGGTTGGCTTTGTTTGCGCATCATTATTTGTATTGGCTCAGAACGGAAAGTTTTTGGCCGAAAAATCGGGGAAAGGTGCCGTATTGATTCATGAGGTTCAGGCTAAGGAGGGTTTATACAGTCTCAGTCGAATCTATGGAATTAAAGTAGCAGAAATAGCTGCCGCTAATGATTTTGATAAAGATAAAAATTTGCTAATCGGCCAAAGAATCAAAATACCATTGACTGAAACTAATCTTTCTCAGAAAAAAGGAAAAACACCTGTATTTTATGCGGTTTCAGATGGAGAAACATTGACGGCCATTAGTAACCGCTTTAATAAAGTTTCTCTTAAAGATTTAAAGACCTGGAACAAAATTGAAGGTGATGTAGTGCCAAGAGATAAAGATTTGATTGTGGGCTATTTTACCGGAACGGCTACTTCCTCCTCAGTGGTGATGGAAAAAAAGAAGGAGACAGAAAATGTTGCTTCAGTCAAAAACAGTTCGAAAGGGCAACCCGCATCCATTACCGGATCCAATATCAATATTCGCAAAGGGCCTGCCACCGATCAGCCTGTAGTGGCCATCGCACAATTGGATGAAGTGGTGGATGTACTCAGAACTATCAACAAAGAGTGGGCATTTATTCGTACCACCAGTGGGGCAGAAGGCTATATTTCATCCCAGTTTTTGAAACCTGCTGATAAAAAACCTGAAACCCCAAAAACTGTTGTATTAAAAACTGCATTCATTACCGGCTCCAATATCAATATTCGCAAAGGCCCATCCACCGATGAGGAGATCGTTGCCACGGCACAGCAGAATGAGGTTGTAGATCTCCTGAAAAATGTCAATGCAGAATGGACTTCAATCCGGACCAAAGATGGAACAGAGGGATTTGTCGCCACACAATTTTTAAATACTACGGGTAAGAAAACAGAGCCTATAAAACCAGTTGTTTTAAAAACTGCCCTGATTGCTGGCAGCAATATCAATATTCGAAAAGGGCCTTCAACCAATGAGCCTATCGTAGCTACTTTGCAACAGGACGAGGTGGTGGAGATTTTAAAAAATGTAAATGAAGAATGGACGGGTATTCGTATCAAAGATGGAACAGAAGGGTTTGTAGCTTCCAGATTTTTAAATACTACCGGTAAAAAACCAGAGATAAAAAAAGAAGAAACGCTAAAGACAGCAACAATTATTGGCACTAATATCAATGTACGCCGAGGACCAGCAACTACAGAACCGGCAATTGCTTCAGTACAGCAGGATGAGGTGATCACCCTTCTTAAAAAGGTAGATGACGATTGGACAGCTATAAGACTGGCCGATGGAACCGAGGGATATATTGCGTCTAAGTTCATAAATACAAGCGAAAAAAAACCTTCCTCAGAGTTGTCTCAAAACCAGAATTCTATTGAAAAAGCAAAAGACGAAACAATTGAAAATGTGGTAAATAATATTGAGAAAAAAGTGATTGAGAAAGAGGATGTGAGATCGGAACTTCCAACAAAAACAGCGAACACCTCCTTTAAAGATATTTATCTAAGTCAGGGTAATCCAAATTTCACTTCTGAAAAGACAGTAGTATCAGGAATTTTCAAAACCAATAAAGGCTGGAAGGATGAAGAATATTATATATTGATTGATGGCCCGGCGATTGGTTCCATTGTAAAACTGCTGAATCCTGAAAACAATCAGACTATCTATGCAAAAGTGTTGGGAAAAATGAGTGGGTTGGCGTATGCAGATGGTTTTGACATTAGAATTAGTGAGGCAGCCGCGTCAAAATTGTTAGCCAACAGCCAGCAAAAGTTTACCGTAAAGATTGCCTACTGAACAACAAAGATGGGCAGTAAATTAGGCAGTATTAGAAGATAAACAAGCTATAATAAATGCCAGAAACTACTTTTGAGGAAATTGCAGAAAAATAGGTAGAAATGAACATTGCTCATCCTTTTATGGAAGGCAACGGCAGACATACTAGGATTTGGTTGGATCTGATATTGAAAAAACGATTGAAAAATTGTGTTGATTGGAGTAGGATTAGCAAGCGTGATTATATGAATGCCATGATGCCAAGTCCCACCAAAAGCAATATGCTGAAAGTACTTTAGAAAAATGCACTCACAAATAAAATCAATGACCATGAAATGTTTATTGAAAGGTATCGACTATTCCTACTACTTCGAGGAAAACCTCTAATGGAACAACAAACCGCCAACAAGTTGTTCATTTTCTCAAACATTCATCCGGCTTCCATCTCTCAACTTATCCCTACCTTTGCTGCCTTTAAAAATTAAGTTTAGGATTATAAATTATGATTAGCGTAAAAGACCTCAAACTGGCCTACGGCAAACGAGTGTTGTTCGAAGAAGTGAATCTCAATTTTACCAAAGGGAATTGCTACGGTGTTATTGGTGCCAACGGAGCTGGTAAATCTACCTTTCTAAAAATACTGAGTGGAGAAATAGAACCCAACAAAGGAACTGTGTCTTTTACTCCGGGTGAACGCATGGCGGTATTGAAACAAAACCAATTCGAGTTTGATAACGAAACGGTTCTGAACACAGTATTGATGGGGCATAAGAAAATGTGGGATACCATGCAGCGGCGTGATACTATTTATGCTAATCCAGATGCCACCGAAGATGAGTATATGAAAGCCTCTGAGCTGGAAGCAGAATATGGCGAAATGGGTGGCTATGAAAGTGAAAGCGATGCAGCAGCCTTTTTAAATGGTCTGGGGGTTACAGATGACATGCACCAGATGCTGATGAAGGACATCCCTTCCAACATGAAAGTGCGGGTGTTGCTGGCGCAATCATTGTTTGGCAATCCTGATATTCTTTTACTGGATGAACCTACCAATGGTTTGGATATCGAAACGATAGGTTGGTTAGAAAATTTTCTGGCCGATTATGAAAATGTAGTGTTAGTAGTTAGCCACGACCGTCACTTCCTAGATGCAGTTTGTACACACGTAGCTGACGTGGATCGTCAAAAAATCAAAATATTTACAGGTAACTACTCCTTCTGGTACGAAAGTTCTCAGTTGATGGCTCGTCAGGTTTCTGATAAGAATAAAAAGCTGGAAGAAAAGAGAAAAGACCTGTTGGACTTTATTGCCCGCTTTAGTGCCAATGCCTCTAAAAGTAAACAGGCAACCAGCCGTAAGAAAGCTTTGGAAAAACTAAATTTCGAAGAAATAGAACCAAGCTATAGAAAATATCCGGGCATCATTTTTCAACCTTTGCGCGAGGTTGGAAACCAGATTCTGAATGTGGAGAAACTGAAAGCCACCACCGATGACCGTGTGCTTTTTGACAACGTTACTTTCAGTGTGAACAAAGGAGATAAAATTGCGCTTATTTCCAAAGATCCATTGGCTGTTACCCAGTTTTTTCAAATCATCAATAAGGAAAATAAAGAAGATAGGGGAAGTTTTGAATGGGGCACAACCGTTACATCGGCCTACCTGCCCATAGAGAACAGTAAGTTTTTTACCGAAGGACTGAACCTGATGGACTGGTTGCGCCAGTTTGTACCATCTCATGAAACCGATGTGGATGAACCGTTTCTTAGAGGATTTCTTGGCAAAATGTTGTTCAGCGGGGAAGATGTAATGAAGAAAACCAATGTGCTGAGTGGAGGCGAAAAAGTACGTTGTATGATCAGTAAGATGATGCTGCAAAGTCCTAATGTGATTGTATTGGATCAGCCAACCAACCACCTGGATCTGGAAAGTATCCAAAGCTTTAACGAACAGTGTTCAGTTTATAGTGGCGTGGTATTGCTGACCAGCCATGACCATACTTTTATGCAAACCGTAGCCAATCGTATCATTGAGCTAACACCCAAAGGTATCATTGACAGGCTATGTTCATTTGATGAATATCTGGAGGATGATCGAGTAAAAGCCTTACGTCAGGAAATGTATTCCTAATGAATTAAAGAAATAGAAATACCTTGAAAGGATTTGTGGTCAATATTACCACTCATATAATTCACAAATGGTTTTATATTTCAAAACCTTTTACCTTGTAGATTTGTTGTTTATACTTTGCTATATTTAAAAAATAGACTCATGATGACAAAAAGAATTTTATTAACAGCTACCTGCTTTTTGGGAATAGCTATGGCTGCAACAATTCATGCACAAGATGATTTAATCCAAAAAATAAGTGGAAATAAAACCGAAGGAAAAGCTGGTTTCACCTTCAAAAGAATAATTGATCTGGCCTCCACGCCCATAGAGAATCAGGGATCTTCTGGTACCTGCTGGAGCTACTCTACCAATTCTTTTTTAGAATCTGAAATGATAAAGGCGGGTAAAAAACCAATGCCTTTGGCAAAGATCTTTACAGCGAGATGTTCTTATGTGGAGAAAGCCGACAACTTTGTCAGGATGAACGGTGCCGTTAGTTATGGCGATGGTGGCGAACCACACGATGTAGTGAATATGTATGCAAAGTATGGTATTCTGCCAGAGGCAAATTATTCAGGCCTTATCAACGGAGCCCAAAAAAATAATTTCAACAAAATGCAGACTTCTCTGAAAAGCATGTTAGATGAAATTATCAAAAACCCTACTGGTACGGTAGATCTGAGTTGGAAGCAAAAATTTCAGGACACCTTGGATGCTTATCTTGGAGCAGTTCCTGAAACTTTTGAATATGAAGGCAAAAAATACACACCCAAAACTTTTGCGAAGGAAGTAGTAGGTTTAAATCCGGATGACTATGTGGAGTTTATTTCGCAAAACAATACACCTTACTGGCAAAAAGCAATGATGATGGTTCCGGACAACTGGGCGTTTCAGTGGGATTGGAATATTCCGGCTACCGAGTTTACCAGCATTATAGACAATGCCTTAAAGAAAGGCTATACCGTAGCCTGGGGTACCGATGTTTCAGAACCCTATTTTAGCTGGCCAAATGGTGTGGCTTTTGTTCCACAAAGTCCGGAGCAATACCATATAAGCCTGACAGATGCACAAAAGAAAGAATTCTTTAACGGGCCAAAACCCGAACCGGTTATTTCAGCAGAAATGCGCCAGGTAGCATTGGAAAATCTGCGCACAACCGATGATCATGGCATGCACATAGTAGGTTTGGCAAAAGATCAAAACGGTAAGGAATATTATATTGTGAAAAACTCATGGGGCGAAAGCAACGACTTTAAAGGATTTCTTTATGTAACAAAAGCCTTTGTACAGTACAAAACCACAGGACTGATGGTAAACAAAAAAGCTTTGCCTGTACATATCAGAACCAAGTTAAAAATTTAATGAAGCCTTACATCAACCTATTATTAAGAATTAACCATTAAAAATTAATCATTAAAAATTACCAACTTGGCAGAGAATATTGAAAAAGTACATTGTTTGATAATCGGGTCTGGACCGGCAGGTTATACTGCTGCTATCTATGCATCCCGGGCTAATCTGAAACCCGTTTTGTATCAGGGTATTCAGCCAGGAGGACAATTGACCATTACCACCGATGTAGAAAATTATCCTGGATATCCCGATGGAATTCAGGGGCCCGAAATGATGATCGATTTTGAAAACCAAGCCAAACGGATGGGGGCGGATATTCGGTATGGAATTGCCACTAAAGTGGATTTTTCGGCTCATCCGCACAAAGTGTGGATTGATGATGAAAAATTGATAGAAGCAGATGCTGTCATCATTTCCACAGGTGCTACAGCAAAATGGCTAGGTCTCCCAAGCGAAGAAAGGTTCAATGGATTCGGCGTGAGTGCCTGTGCGGTTTGTGATGGATTTTTCTTTAAAGGAAAAGAAGTAGCCATTGTAGGCGCCGGAGATACGGCCGCCGAAGAAGCCTTATACCTGGCCAACTTGTGCCCCGTAGTTCACATGATTGTACGTCGGGATGAAATGCGCGCCAGCAAAATCATGCAGGATCGGGTGCTGAAAGCCCCAAATATTAAGATCTATTTCAATTCCGAAACCGAAGAAATACTAGGAGAGAAGACGGTTACCGGTGTGAGAATAAAAAACAATAATACAGGAGAACTTACAGTGCTTGCTGTAAATGGTTTCTTTGTGGCTATTGGTCATCAGCCTAATTCAGATATATTCAAAGACTTTCTGACTATGGACGAAACAGGCTATATACTTACCACACCAGGTACTTCCAAAACCAATGTGGCTGGTGTTTTTGCTGCAGGCGATGTGCAGGACAAGAACTATCGCCAGGCAGTTACCGCAGCCGGGAGTGGCTGTATGGCAGCTCTGGATGCCGAAAGGTATTTGGGGCAGGCAGGCTTAATCTAAATGTTATTGAAGGGAGCTGGTCTCCCTCTTTTTTTCTATCGATCTGTATTCATCGCGTTCATCAAAGTACAGTCATGCTGATCACTTTACATTTACTGAACTTACAATTCTTTGCCCGACATGGTCTTTATGAGGAAGAAAAAAGGCTGGGGAATCAGTTTGAATTAAATATTTCAATTTCCTTTCCGTCCGACAGGCAGGTAATAGATCAGTTGGATGATACGATTAACTATGCTACAGTGTATGAATTGGTAAAAAACGAAATGCAGCACCCTAGAGAATTACTGGAAACTTTATTATCCCAGTTGGCACAAAACCTAAAAACCACTTTTCCGCAAATCACCCATATCAAACTGAGTATTTTCAAATTGCAAATGCCACTGAACCATTTTGTGGGAAAGATGGGTGTGGAAATTGAAAAGCAGTACTAAACAGTAGCGGCTAAAATCCCGTAAAAAAATTTATTTTGAAGCTACTCGTTCAGCCAACCAAAGATATTCTGATGCAAAATTGTGTATATTCTTTTCAAAGGAAAGATCGATAAGTTTTCCTTCTGCATCTATCTTAGTATCAATCTTGGGTATGATCAGCATTTGAGGACAAACCACACAAAAAATACCAGCCCCCAGCAGAATCAATTGTTGCGCAGTTCTAAGACCACCAAATCCACCATCCGAGGCCGTAACCACACCAAGTGTTTTATGCAGTTGTTTGGGGAAATGGTCCACCAGATTTTTTAATGCAGGCGAGTAACTGCCATTGTATTCAGGCGTCACAAAAATAAAAGCATCCGCTTTGAAAATACGTTGAAACAATGGCTTCCATTCATCAGGAGTATTGTCCAAAGAGTTAAACACCCTTTCCATCCAGGGCAGATCAAATTCGCGACAGTCAATGATACCAATTTGATGGATCGTATTTTGCTGAAACCAATTTTTTAAAAGATAGGCAGCCCTTACTGTTAAACTGTTTTTTCTGGTACTGCCAGAGATTATTTCGATATGCATGAAGTAATAATAAACAGCGAAATAAAGCAATTGTTTTGATACAAATAAATTAGCAATCGTTAAATACTAAAATCATAATTTCGAATCAACTAAATGTATCAAGGATGAACAGAAAACGATTCCTAAAGTTGGGTGCTGCCTCCGGCTTTGCTTCGATGCTTTCTCATAAGGCTCTAGCCCAAAACGTCACAAAAGTAACTGGCCCTGTGGTAGTATCTACCTGGGACGCAGGTTTACGGGCCAATAAAGGCGCCTGGGAAATATTAAGCAAAGGCGGCAAGTCGCTGGATGCTGTTGAGAAAGGGGTGATGGTAACAGAAGATGAAATCAACTGTTGTGTAGGGCTTGGTGCCAACCCCGACAGGGATGGAATCGTAACCCTCGATGCCAGTATCATGGATCACCGCTTCCACTGTGGTGCGGTGGCTGCTTTGGAAAGAATCAAACATCCCATTGCTGTGGCTCGAAGGGTAATGGAAAAAACACCACATGTGTTTTTAGTGGGTCAGGGCGCACAACAATTTGCCGTTGCAGAAGGTTTTCCACTAGAGAAGCAGGAGCTATCCTCCGATGCCAAAAAAGCCTATGACGATTGGCTCAAAAACTCTAAATATGATCCTGCTATCAATCGTGAACTCAAGGGGCATGGTCCATTTGCACCATCCCAAATAAATGGAGATTGGAACCACGATACCATTGGCATGGTAGCCATTGACGCAGCCGGCCACCTAGCCGGAAGCTGCACCACCAGTGGCATGGGCTTCAAAATGCGCGGCAGACTGGGCGACTCGCCCATCATAGGAGCCGGACTTTATGTGGATGGAGAGGTGGGTGCCTGCACCGCTACCGGTCAAGGCGAAGATGTGATCCGTGTGGCCGGTTCGCATAGTGTGGTAGAATATATGCGCATGGGTTATGGACCCGAAATGGCCTGCCAGAAAGTGATTGAGCGGATTGTGAAAATAAAAGGTGAGGAGGTGAAAAAGATTCAGGTAGCATTTTTAGCCATCAACAAAAACGGAGTCGTAGGCTCCTGTTGCATTCACAAAGGTTTTAGCTATGCCCTCAAAACCAATACCACTGAGCGATTGGTGGAAGCAAAAAGCTGGTTTCAGTAACAATGTCCAAACTATACAAATAATAATTTTTATGAAGCCGGCAGATGAATAAATGGCATCGATCTTGCGACGCTCCGTTCAGCAGATGTACCAATGGCATCCAACCCAATCTAAAATAATAAATAGGTTTTCTGACTACGAATGATTTTAGATTATAAAAGTCTGTCGTCAAAATCCAATTTTCAAATGAATAATTTCCTTTTAGAAATAGCCACCACCGATTTTGAATCTACCAAAAATGCAGTGGCAGGTGGTGCAGACCGCATAGAACTATGTGCCAATCTTGGCGAGGGAGGCACCACCCAGTCTTTTGGTGTCATTAAAAATTGCCGGGAAAAGTTTAGTACTAAAATCTATCCAATCATCAGAATAAGAGGAGGCGATTTTTACTATACCGAAGAAGAGTATGCCTGTATGTACCATGATGCCATGAACTGCAAGGAATTGGGTTGTGATGGAGTAGTGATTGGTTTCTTAAACCAGAACGCAACCATCGATGTGGAACGAACCGCCAGAATTGTAGAGGCAGTGTCTCCGTTGGGTGTCACTTTTCACAGGGCATTTGATCGCTGTCTCGATCCTTTTCAGGCATTGGAGCAACTCATTCAAATTGGATGCGAGAGAATCCTGACCAGTGGCCAAAAATTAACCGCTCCAGAAGGAGTTGGGTTGATTACAGCACTCAACAAGGTTGCCAATCATCGGATCATCATCATGCCTGGCAGTGGTGTACGGGAAAGCAATATTCAAATGCTGGCACAACAAACAGGCTGCCATGAATTTCATACCTCATTGCGAGCATTGCAGCATAGCCCTATGCAATATTTTCCAGAAGCTTTCGAACAAAATGAAGAAAACAATCATTTTAGTGTAGAGGCAAATGCTGTTAGCAGACTGAAAAATTTACTTCATCAGTCCTAAGGGTTTTTATAAAAATAGATACTATGATTTTTAGACAAGCCTTGATTTCAGATATTCAGGAAATTCAGATAGTAAGAAATTCGGTTAAAGAAAACACTTTGTCCAATCCTGCCTTAATACCAGATGAAGATTGCCGCATCTTTCTTACAGAACGAGGCAGGGGATGGGTTCGCATTTTACTTACACCATACTATCTGCAATAATCTCTGCTATATCCAACACTTTTACAGATTCTTCCTTTTCTGCATTTTTCACCCCATCCGTTAGCATGGTATTGCAAAAGGGACAGGCAGATGCCACAATACTGGCTCCGGTGTCCATCGCTTCCTTCGACCTTTCCAGATTTATTCTAATTTCTCCTTTTTCTTCCTCCTTAAACATTTGAGCACCCCCTGCACCACAACAAAGCCCCTTGCTTTTGCATCGTTTCATTTCTACCAGTTCAGCATCCAGCGCTTCCAATACCTTTCTGGGTGCTTCGTAAATATCATTGGCACGGCCCAAATAACAACTATCATGATAGGTGATTTTTTTACCTTTGAATGCACCTCCTTCCTTCAACACTATTTTCCCATTGTCTATCAATTGCTGCAAGAAGGTGGTATGATGAATGATCTCATAGTTTCCACCCAAGGCCGGGTATTCATTTTTAAAAATATTAAAACAATGAGGACAGGCCGTTACAATTTTCCGAATTCCATAATTGTTTAGAACCTGTATATTTTGGTAGGCCATCATTTGAAAAACAAACTCATTTCCCGCACGCCGGGCAGGATCGCCGGTACACATTTCCTCCTTTCCCAAAATGGCATATTGGGTCTTTGTTTTTTCCAATATACTGGCAAAGGCTTTAGTGATTTTTTGAGCGCGCTGGTCAAAACTTCCGGCGCATCCTACCCAAAAAAGAACCTCAGGAATTTCACCTTTTGCAAAGAATTCTGCTACTGTTGGTATTTGCATTATTATCTGATTTTTTGGTATGCGATCGTTTAAAAATTCAGGCATACGGTATTAAAATAAAATTAAGTTTTTTAAACTACTGACGGGTATATTTGCGAATTAATAAATGCAAATCAAGAAATTTTTTGAAAAGATAACTAATTGGGAACTATGGAATTTTTACCTTTTATACGCCCCAATTGCCCCGGTCTGGTTATGGTATTGTTTCAAAAGCAGATCCTTTTGGTTTTTTACGCCCTCCAATCCTAAGATAACTTTTGGTGGATTTGAAGGTGAGGGGAAAAAAGAAATGTATGATTTGTTGCCATCGGACAAAGTACCTCTAACCATTTATATAGATTGTACAAAAGATTTTGAAAGTATAAAAAAACAGCTAGCCTCGGTCGACCTTCAGTATCCTTTTGTAGTTAAACCAGATGTGGGGATGAAGGGTATTTTGTTTAGAGTGATAGAAGATGAGCATCAGTTCAAGAAATATCATGATCGTATGCCGGTGGAATATATTGCACAGGCCAAAGTGGACTACCCCATTGAAGTGAGTGTATTTTATTACCGTTATCCCTGGAAAGAAAAAGGCTATGTGTCTGGATTTATTTATAAAGAACTATTGCAGGTAAAAGGCGATGGCAAAAGCACCCTAAAGGAGTTGGTAAACGATCATCCTCGAGCCAAATTCCGGATTGAAGAAATGGAAAATAGGCATGGACATAAATTTGAAAAAATTATTCCTCTGGATGAGGTTTTCTATTTGTCGTTTGCCGGAAATCACAACAGAGGAGCCCGGTTTACGAATCTGAGTGAAGAGATAGATACAGGCCTGGTAAACATTTTTGACGAACTTAGCCAAAGCACGCAATTTTATTATGGCCGGTATGATATTAAAGCGGCATCTATAGAGGATTTGAAGCAAGGCAGAAATTTCTCGATTCTGGAATACAATGGGGCAGGTGCCGAACCAAATCATATCTACGATTGTGGGATAAGTTTGTGGAAGGCGTATAAAATAATACTCTTGCATTGGAAAGCATTATATAAAATCAGTAAATACAATGCTCAAAACGGTGATCCATACTGGCCATTTAAAAAAGGGAAAGATTACCTGAAAGCCGCAAGATTACATTTTAAGAATCTTGTGAAATATGATGAATAAATTATTATAGAACGATTAATATTGCCCAATGACTTCATCCAAAAAACTTTGGACACCTTCGCCTGCGTTTAAGCAAAAGGCAAACCTTACGCTGTATGTCGAGTGGCTAAAACAGCATAGATCATTAGCTTTTGATGACTATGATGCCTTGTGGAGATGGTCGGTTGAGGAGTCTGAAGCATTTTGGAAAACGATCATGGATTACTTTGAAGTGAAATGCCATGATCAACCTGAAAGCATTCGAACAACCGATCCAATGCCTCAAACCGAGTGGTTTCCCGGAGCTACCTTAAATTATGCAGAACATATTTTTAGGAATAAAACACCTGAACGTCCAGCCATTTTGTTTGCATCTGAAAATAGGGAACTGAAAAAAATTTCCTGGGCAGAACTGGAGCAACAGACAGCAGCCCTGCAACAGTATTTAATCAAGTTAGGCATAGAAAAAGGCGATCGGGTGGTTGCGTATATTCCGAATATTCCACAGGCCACCGTGTCCATGTTGGCGACTATTTCTATTGGAGCAGTTTGGAGTAGTTGCTCTCCCGATTTTGGTTCGGGAAGTGTGCTGGACCGATACCGTCAAATTGCACCTAAAGTATTGATTGTGGCAGATGGATATAGCTATAATGGCAAAGCGTTTGACAGAATGGAAGTTGTTCTTGAAATCAGTAGCCAACTACCCTCAGTGGAAAAAGTAATTGTCATACCCTACCTTGGAAACAGGATGGAACTTTCAAAGTTTTCATCAGCTATTTCATGGGATGAAATCATGCAGCAGACTTCGGGGCAGCTTCAATTTTTACCGGTGTCCTTTTCTCATCCTGTCTGGATATTATATTCTTCCGGAACCACTGGAGTTCCTAAAGCCATTACCCATTCCCATGGAGGAATGTTGCTGGAGCATTTAAAATATCTTAGTTTTCATAATGATGTGCATCCGGGAGAAAATTTCTTTTGGTATTCTACTACTGGTTGGATGATGTGGAACTTTGTTCAAGCATCCTTACTGGTAGGTGCTACCATTGTGCTTTATGATGGAAGTCCAGGCTATCCTGATATGAATGTTTTATGGAAAATGGCTGGTGAATTGCCTATCCATCATTTTGGAACCAGTGCACCCTACATCATGGCCTGTATGAAAACTGGTTTGAATCCGGGAAAAGCATTCAATTTATCGGCCTTGCGTTCGATTGGTTCCACAGGTTCTCCTTTGCCTTCCGAGGGTTTTGATTATGTGTATAAAGAAATTAAAGAAGATGTATGGCTCTGCTCTATGAGTGGAGGCACGGATATTTGTACTGCCTTGGTAGGAGGCAATCCCTGGTTGCCTGTGTATGAAGGATGTATTCAGTGCCGGACGCTCGGCTGTGCTATGTATGCATTTGACGAAGGAGGATCGCCTGTGTATGAGGCCGTAGGAGAAATGGTGGTTACCCAATCCATGCCTTGTATGCCAGTGTATTTTTGGAACGATAAGGACTTTGTCAGATATAAAGAAAGCTATTTTGAAATGTTTCCGGGATATTGGAGACACGGCGACTGGGTGGAAATTGAAAAAGATGGTCAGGTGATTATTTCTGGTCGTTCGGACACCACACTCAATCGTCAGGGAATAAGAATTGGTACTGCAGAAATATATCGTGCGGTGGATAAGATTGCAGAAATAAGAGACAGCCTGATCGTGAATATAGAATTGCCGGGTGGTGGTGATTATATGCCTTTGTTTGTGTTCTTGCAGCCAGGAGAATCTCTGAACGAAGAACTGATAAAACGTATAAAAAATCAATTGAAATTAGACTTTTCACCTCGTCATGTGCCAGATGAAATTCTGGAGGTGAATGATATTCCCTGCACCATCAGTGGAAAAAAAATGGAAACTCCTGTGAAACGCATCTTAATGGGAGACGCTGTTGAAAAAGTAGCTAACCGGGGTGCCATGCGAAATCCTGAATCATTGGACTATTATTTTGAGTTGGCAAAGCAAAGAAAATGGATTCAGTCTGGTCAATCAAAAAGTGGTGGTTAGTTTAAGGCCACAATGTTCTTTTTGGCGGCTCAATTCAATTAGAATTAAGCTAAACCAGATAAAAAATTACACAGAGTAGTCATCCATTCTACTACTATTGATCCTGAGAAGATAATAAAGAATATGGATGGAATTAACATTAGTTTTGAAAACAGATTTTTTTAATTTCAAAACCATATATGCTAAAATCGGAAGCAAGAAAAATATTTAATTCTAAAAGGTCGGCAATATCTCCTCAGCAAAAAATGAAATGGGAGGATTTGATCCTGATCCAGTTTCAACGACTGATGCTTCCTCATCTGGAAACCGTTTTTGTTTATGCAGCTACCAAGGACGAAGTTGAAACGGATACGATAGTAGATTATCTGCATTTTCAAAATCCGGCTTTAGGAATTTCCTACCCTGTGGTTGATTTTGCCACACAAACCATGAACGCTGTTTTGACAAATACGGATACCGAATTTGTCAAGAATCAATATGGCATTGCAGAGCCGGATAGCCAGGAACTGGTGCGTCCTGACACTATTGATCTAATCCTAGTGCCACTGCTTTGTTTTGATAAGGATGGTTTTAGGGTGGGTTATGGCAAGGGCTTCTATGATAAATACCTAGTACAAACCAGATCCGATGCCATCAAGGTTGGGTTATGTTATTATGAACCAATAGATAAAATTGATGACCGCAATAATTTTGACGTACCTTTAAATTATTGTATCACACCCGAAAGGTTGTATGAGTTTTAGCAAACTGATAAAGCAGAAAAATATATTACTGATTCCTTTTTCCTGGATGTATAAGGCGGGGGCTTTCATCTATCATGGTTTGTATGATCTAAAAATATTGAAATCGGAAAAACCAACGGTTACTACTATCTGCGTGGGGAACCTTTCCGTGGGAGGAACTGGTAAATCGCCCATGGTGGAGTATCTGATTCAATTGCTAAAAGATGCATTTAAAACCGCAGTAGTCAGCAGAGGATATAGAAGAAAAACCAAGGGCTTTCTCATTGCAAATGAAGATAGCACAGCAAACGATATTGGGGATGAACCTCAGCAGTTTCATGTAAAATTTCCAAATGTGACTATAGCCGTAGGCGAACAACGGGCCACTGCCATACAGCAATTGATGTATGTGCATCCAGAAACTGAATTGGTGATTTTGGATGATGCTTTTCAGCATAGAGCAATAGAAGCCGGACTAAATATTTTGTTGACAGAATATGGCAACCGGTTTACTAAAGACTGGTACCTGCCTGCCGGAAGTTTGAGAGATCTGAAAAAAAATTATAAGAGAGCAGATGTCATTGTCATTACAAAATGTCCTGAGTCCATTTCAGAGGTTGTGAGGCAGGATATCCTAAAAGAATTAAGACCGACCACCACTCAAACTATTTTTTTTACTTGCATTCAGTACGGCCAGGCCTATGATATATTTACAAGAAAGGAAGAGCGATTAGACCTTTTGGATTCGATGGTTTTGGTTACGGGTATTGCAAACCCTGCACCGTTGTTGGAGTATCTGAAACCGTTGAAAGCAAATTTGCAGCATATTGGCTTTGCAGACCATTATGATTTTTCGGAAACAGACATCAAGGGAATTCTGGAAAAATTAGCCGTGGCTAAGGGTGCACAAAAGAAAATAGTAACCACAGAGAAGGATGCGATGCGTTTGCGCCAATGGCCGCAAATGCAGTTGCAGCCTGTGTTGGCTATTCCCATTCAACATCGTTTTTTGTTTGGGGAAGCCAAAGCATTTAATGAGATGGTCAAAAAATATGTTTTACAATCAAGTAGGTAGCTGACGTAATAAGCGCAAAAGGCGGCGAATGCAATACCATTAAGCTAAGTTCCAATGCAAGAGAAAAACTGTAGCATCTCCAATGATAGAAACACCATTTTTGATTAAATAAAAAAAATTATGAAGAAAATTACAAATAAGCCGAAGAAGAAAACGAAAGCACTTCAGCGTGCTACCAAAGTGAAGCAGGATACGGAATCCACAATGAAAGGTCGTCTGGAGATCACCCGATCCGGTCGTGGCTTTGTGATAGTGGAAGGACTTGAAGAGGATGTGATGATTGCTCCTGACGGGTTGAAAAATGCTTTGAATGGAGATACAGTGCGAATAAAACTAAACAATGCGTATGAGGGGCGACCCAAGGGCAGAGTGGTGGAAGTGGTACAACGCAAACGCAATGAGTTCATCGGCAAATTGCAGATGAACCGGGGTTATGCCTTTGTGTTAGGTGATCGGGAAAAGAATATGCCTGACTTGTATGTGGCAGAAGCCAATATTAATGATGCAAAGGACGGAGAGACTGTGGTAGCAAGGGTGTTGGATTGGGGAGGAGATGGTAAAAAACCTTCTGCTCAGGTGGTTTCCATACTGAGTGGAGAAGATCAGGCAGATGAAACCATGAAGTCTATTTTGATAGAGCGAGGTTTTTCTTTAAGCTTTACAGATGAAGCAATGGAGATAGCTAATCGCATACCGGAAGTGATCACCAAAGAGGATATCAGCATGAGAAAGGATGTGCGAGGCATACTGACTTTTACGATAGATCCGGCAGATGCCAAAGATTTTGATGATGCTATTTCGTACCGAAAATTGAAAAATGGTAATCATGAAATTGGTGTGCATATTGCAGATGTGAGCCACTATGTATTGCCGGGCAATGCCTTGGACGCTGAGGCATATCAGCGGGCTACCTCGGTTTATTTGCCTGACAGGGTGGTGCCGATGTTGCCAGAACATATTTCCAATGTGCTTTGTTCCTTGAGACCCAATGAAGATAAATTGGCCTTCTCTGCCATTTTTCAGTTGAATGATAAATGTGAAGTGAAACAATACTGGTTGGGAAAAACGGTGATACACTCGGACAGAAGGTATAGTTATGAAGAGGCACAACAGATTCTTGAAACCGGTGTGGGTGATTATGCAGAAGAGCTGATTACCATTAACAATTTAGCTAAAACCTTGCGCCGGTATCGGTTTGACGAAGGGGCAATCAATTTTCACTCCACCGAAATTAGATTTAAACTGGATGAGAAGGGCAATCCCACTGGAATAGAATTGAAAGAAAGCAAAGAGGCCAACCAACTGATTGAAGAACTGATGCTGCTGGCCAACCGGATGGTAGCCAGACATATTTCTAAACTTAAGATCAACAATAAAGCACTGCCTTTTCCTTACCGAATTCACGACACGCCCGATGAAGAAAAGCTGTTGCCCTTTATTGCCTTTGCCAATAAGTTTGGATATAAGTTTGACATTTCTAGTGCCGAAGCCATTGCTAATTCATTCAATAAGTTATTAAAAGACATACAGGGAAGACCCGAAGAGAAAGTGTTGCAACAATTGGGTATTCGTACAATGGCCAAGGCAAAATATACCGAAAGCAATGTGGGTCATTATGGGCTTGGATTTGAATATTATTGTCATTTCACTTCGCCCATTCGTCGCTATCCGGATGTGCTGGTGCATCGTGCCTTGCAGGAAGTGCTGGAAGACCGTGCGGTACCCGATAAGCGTATGGAAGAAAAATGTAAGCATTGTAGTGAACGGGAAAGATCTGCTATGGAATGTGAGCGCGCTGCTAACAAGTTCAAGCAGGTGCAATATATGAAACAGTTTGTGGGTGATGAGTTTGATGCAATTGTAAGTGGTGTTTCCAAATTTGGATTCTGGGCCGAAACAGTAGAACAAATGTGTGAAGGTTTGATTAGCATTACGAGTTTGTCGGACTATGATAGTTTTCACCATTCAGAAAGTGATTATGCCTTGATAGGTATGCGAACCGGCACCAGATTCACAATGGGGGATAAGGTGAGAATAAAAGTGGTAGCGGCAAATATGGACAAGCATCAGTTGGATTTTGAGTGGGTGAAAGGGTAGGGATGGATAAGGGGTTTAATAAAGAATTCCTTTACCACTTAAAGATACTTTTCATGAATATTTGCAGAGCTAAAGAGGTTCCTAAGCAAACCGATGAGTCCGTATTTAAAGTCTGTTCAGCAGTTTAGGTGCGAAAATCCCGGTAGCTTAGAATCTGTTTTTTGCAACCGACATCCATTTTTTTTGAGGGCTTTTATTAATCGGCTTAAGGTCTATCTTTCTAAGCTAAGACTCATAATGCCTAGGACGACCTCGTTGGTCAATGTTTTCAATGTCATAGATTGAAGGGTTTTGTCTTTGTTCAGTGGAATATCCAATACGGTGGCTGCACCACCTGCAATCACTCTGTTAGAAAAACCTTTTATTTCGGTATAGTTTGAAAAAGTTCTGGTAATTTCTCCTGTTTTAAATATCAGCCGATACGGTTTTTCTCCGCTTTTGAAAGCAAAGCCATCCTGCATATAATCCTGTTCTATTGGCCACCAGTTGTCTGGATTTTTCAACGGTAACGAGTCCTTTGATCCGTCGGTGTATTGAAAATAGATAATCCCATTTGCCATCTGGCTTTGTTGATGATTGGTTGTTCCAGCCATTAGCAAATAGGCATGATCCGCTTTCCCAGATAAAGGAACGGTAAGGGTTTCAGGAAAGTTTTTCCATTGCGATGTGTAGCCTATGTTCTTGTCGGAGCCTAGTAGAAATGGTATCTTATCCAAATGAACGGCTTTTTTATTTTTTATTCCTTCGACACTTATATCGGGTTGAATGAGTGGATAACACCAGTTGCCAATTCCCTGCCAGGGAATTTGTAAAGAAGTGGAGGCTGGTCTTGGTGAAAGATATAGATGCTTGAAGGTGTTCGTTACATGATCATTAAAGAAGGGTTCCAGATTGACAGGTTCATATTTTGCATCAGCCTGAATATCCCAGTTACTAAAAAGCTGGTTGGATATCGATTCGTCTTTCCACTCAATGATTATTTGATTATGTCCTTTCTTTATATACTCTAGCGGAACGGAGATCTGAATTTTTTCTTTTGGAGGGATGGCAATGGATTTTGTAAATCGGTTCACCATTATTTTTCCTTGGCGGATGGTGCCGGAATGATTCACCAATTCAAAAGATTCAAATTGACCTTCCTTGTTTTGCAATTGTTCTATGCCCACAGGTGCTATAGTATTTATCTGGACAGGTACAGTCCATTCCGCCTGACCCTGGCGTAACTGAATAAACAAGGGCACAATACCTACCGAATTTGAAACAACCTCTAAGCAGCTTGGACTTGTTTGTTTTAAACTAAATTGATTATCAGGGTCTGAAATAGACAAGATTTTTGCTTGACCAAAATGGATGAATTTGGCTTCACCCTGAACTATCCGTATTTCTGATTCCACTTTTTCAATAGTGTTTCCTGTCAGTTGAATTTGAACAACATAATCTTCTGAAATCCCTGCGTTGATTTCGATAATGGGTTGGTGAAATGCATCTGAAACCCAATGGTAGTCGGCCTTCTTCCCATTTACCATCACGGCATTCACCATATCCTGATCTAGTCTGAACCGCAATAACAATTTCATTTGTTTGGGATATTTCTGGTGAATATGGTAGGTGATCTGATTGGCATCTTTCCTAAAATCAAAACTGATATTGGGCGTTTTTAGTCGGGCAAATTTCCAGTGTTCAGGAAAACCAGGCTGAATATGCAGGGTTTCATGAAGTGCATCTGGTACTATGCCAAATAATCCCTCTGTGAGTGTTCTGGCTGCTATGCCAATAGGATCTGCAAAGTCGCGATACAATTCACCTCTTACAGCATCATAAAAAGACAATTGCTGAAAGTTGCCAGGACTGGAACCTAAATACATGCTTTCTACCAAGGCACTTCTCCAAAGTTGAAAAGCGTTTTCAGCTTCGCCACTTTGCCAGTAGGCAAGAGAAGTGTGGAGGTTTTCTGCTAGGGCCACATTATTGATACTCCAGGTATAGGGTTGCCAATTGGTGGTAGCCAACAAAGAAAGATTTTTCAATGACAAATCTTTTGCCTGTACTGGAATCTGTGGGATATGCCGATCTATATATCGAAGCATTTGATATTTTTGAAAGAGGGTAGCAGTTTCCTCATCAATGGCATGGTAAATGGTCCACAATCCGGGAGCACCATGTAGCAACTGAAGACCACTAAAGTCTTTGTACTCGGCAAAAGTACCCAGATCTTTCAACCATAACTGCAGATTCATCGCCTTCAGAATCCGGTTGGCTTCTGTGTCATAGGTATTGCCATCTTCACCCAACAGCTGAGCTATTTGAGCAGCCATCTTATTAGCCCTGAAATTATAGGCAGAAGAATGAGTTACTCCTCCACCACTATACTGCAAGGCATCGCTTGCCCAGATACACGCATAGGCATCATACAATCCATCTCCGTCTGCATCAAAGTTTCTTTTTTCCCATTGCAGGTGGCGTTGAATAGCCGGCCATACTTTTTTTATATAATCAATATCCCCTGTGTATTTTAAGTGGGTGAGTAATTGATCTATAAATACCAGGTTCATATCGTAATGATGTGGTTGTATTTTCCCATCCGGACTTCTACAGATATACCCATTACTAAACATGGCATTTCCCATCTTTTCCGTTTGTCTGGCAAAATGGCGCAACGTGTCTGGTTCTACTGAGCCTGGCGAGATGTCTGTTACCTGCGATTTTAAATAACTGTCAAAATGCAATCTGGCTCTATCCTGCCAGCCCAATGCATCTGCTACGTAAGCACCACGCCAGGCAGGCAGCCTCATGCGCCAGGCTACTGCACCATGCAAGTAGGTTGGCGATTCCCAAATGCCGTCGGCTGCAATTGATAAAGCACCAGCCAATGGATTAATAAATTCATCAGGTGTTTCCAACAGGATTCTTTCTGCTATTTGTTTTCTTGCCTTTTCCGCAGTTTTGAAAATTTCGGATGCTTGTTGATCTCTGCGTTGGTTTGGATTGTTCTCCACATAGAAATAGTGGATACTGTTTTTTCCTGGTTGTATCAATCCAGTAATGACAGGGGTTTTAGTTTTTGACTGACTGTTCAACAGGGAGATCGGATTTTCCTGACTGCTGGCCTCTGTGATTTTCACTTTGGCCAAGGTGGGAAATACACCAAAAAGAATTTTAGGTTTTACTTTAGAAATGGTATCGAGCTGTTTATTGCGAAACTGAATTTCATACCTATCTTCTTCACTCAATGGTTTTGAGAATCCAAACATCAATTGAAATCTGTTTTGTTCAATTCTGTATATATTGTCTTTGCAATAGTTGGCCTGCATATAGAAGGAAGATTCGGGGTCTGCACCAATATCACCATCACGGCTAAATTTTTTTCCACTGGCTGCACCATAGGCTATCACTAGTGAAAGTTCTCCGGGTGTATTGTGCGTCTCAATTTTTAGAATCATTCCTTCGGCATCGCCCATAGCTAAGGCAGTAATTCTTAGAAACCCACTTTGGAGTAATTCGTCTCTAATTTCATAAATCATTGCACCTGGTCGGTAGATTGTCTTCAGGCCCTTAGCCTCAGTGATCCATTTGCTTTTTCCTCGATGAATCAATCCAAGTTTGCAGTTTCCCCCCATCCCTGGCAAATACAATGCAAACTCTGGCAAGTCTCCAGCTTCCACTCTAAAACCAGTATTGGTGCCATACAGTGCCCGGTTAAATTTCTTATTTCCCTTGTGCAAAATGAAATCTTTGTCTGAGGGTTTATAATGCAATATCCGTTCCTTATTGTGCCAAACAGCAGGTGAGGTTCCCTGGGCATGGAGCAGGAAACCAGAAGTCATGATCAAAAAAAAGAATAATAATTTTTTATGTTGATATGCTAAATTCATTTAGGGGTGGAATTTTTTTAGTTGGGAAAAATGATTTTTAAAAAAGCAATTCCATTTGTTTTCGATAAATTGATTTTCAAAAACCGCTGCCTTATAGGTTCCCAACCTTTAATTATTCAGATGTATATCAGTAGAATTTGTCATTTCTACATTCTTACCATCAGCACCCTTCAGTTGCACATTATTAAAATGCCATCCGTTGGCATAGGAAATACTGCCCGCTTTTGTTCCGCTGATTTCAATATTGTTGAAATTGAAATTTTGTGCCGGTGAGGCTTCCAATCCGTTACAATAAATGATATGGTTGGTGATGCCGCTGGCTTTTATGTTAGAGATATAAATATTTCTAAACACCGGAATGCCTTTTTCTGGTGGATTTACTTTTTTTAATAAAGTTTTCCAATGCGATGGAATAGAATCATATTGATACCCTTTGGGAAGAATGGAATTGCTGTAGGCAGGATTCCAGTTCATAGTGAAATAAAATGCATTGCGTACGCCATCCATTTTAATATTGTGCAGATAGATATTTTCCACTATGCCGCCTCTGGTGGTAGTGGATTTGATATGAAATCCCTGACCGGTTTTATGTGCCTCCAAATCATAAGCCAGCACATTTCTGATACCGCCCGAAGTTTCACTTCCCAAGGTGAGCAAACCGCCGCCTTTTCGGGCAATACATTTTTTAATCACGACATATTCAGTTGGACGATTTACACGTAGCCCGTCCCAATCCCGACCCGATTTTAAACAGAAATCATCATCATTGCAATCTATATCACAGTTTTGGATAAGCACCCAACTGGAGGAGTCTACATCAATGCCATCAGTACTGGGGCCATGTCCGTCTTCATTGTTTCTGATAACGACACCATCTACCGTAAGTCTGGTGGAGTAGAGCAATTGTACGGTCCAGAATCCTGCATTTTTAAAAGTGATATCCTTTAGGGTTATGTCGGCTGCATTTTGCGTGAGAAAAGTTCGAACCCTTTTTGCATCATAATCCACAATCCATCTCAATCCTTTGGGTTCATAATCGTTCCTGCGCATATCCCAGTACATATCCCAACAAAACTTTCCTCGGCCATTTACTATGCCTTTGCCTGTTACTGCCACATTTTGTGCATCTACAATATTGATTAAGGCAGCCGGCCATTTCATTTCGATGCCTGCAATTCGGGTATCAATTTCGGGATAATCTTTTATGTGCTGAGAGCCTAAAATGGTGACTCCGCTATCAATTCTTAAATGCACTTTTGATTTCAGAAAAATGGATCCGGAAACATAAGTCCCCGGTTTGAAGGCCACAATGCCGCCTCCATTTTTTGCACAGACATCAATAGCTTTTTGGATAGCCACAGTGTGGATTGTATTCGTATCACTGATTGCTCCAAACTGATTGACATAATAGATCTTTTTTCCAGTTGGAAATTTTTTTGCCCCTACTTGTTTAGCCCAGGGCAGATCAGGTATTTGTGTCCATGATGTTTTTGAAAAAATTAAAAGGAATATGAAAATGGTGAATACATTTTTGATATGCATGTTTGGTTCTTATTTTGATTAAAGTTTTCTTTATTTCTACTGCATAGATATTTTCTCTGCCTTCAAAGTTGGCTCTAAAGATGATCCATTTTTGATCGGGTGAAAAATGCACATTTGGCTCTAGTCTGTATTGCTGTCTTTTCAGGTTTACCAGTTTTTCAGAAACGAATCTGTTGCCAACTGGTTTGAATAGATAGATACATTGTCCTTACGGTGCTTTTGCCACGGCGTCCGGATCGCCTCCATCGCCAGCAAAAAGTTTGCCATCAGGAGAGGAGGTGTAATGCACCGACCACTCATTTCGTTGAAGGGTGTACCTGGTTTCCATTCCGGTTGAAAGATTTTTACCCGCTACGAAAAACGTAACACCACGTGGTTGTTGCAAATCAAACCATCGTCTTCATTCTCCTGAGAATGCTTTTCTACTTTCCTTAAAATGGTTAAACTACTTGCACTAAATAGTAGTATTGAAAGCACTACAATACCACGGCTAAATGATATCTGTTTTGACATATGGCAATAATTTTTTTAAGAACCCAAAGTAGTGCAATTGAAAAGTAAGTGCATCCTGCACTGTGCTGAAACCAGATCTCAAATAAGGTATAAATGCTTTAATTGTTGCATTTTAAGATCAAAAAAGGGTAAAATAATTTTGAATACTGTGTCAAATTACCAAGAGAACTATAGTTTCTTTTCGAAATATTTTCCATAGAAATTCTGGCTGGAGTTCTAGGGATCGCAAAAAAAAATCCTGGATAGAGTGCTTTAGGTTTAAAGAAAATGGCCCACATTTTTAGTGGACCATTTTCTTTGATTTAAATATTGAATTCTATTGGGTGCATACCCTTAGAAAACTTTTAATTCTGCCAAATTGGAATAGTTTACGCCTCCATATACCGTAGTAATGGTTGCTCTAAAATATCTGGCAGCACTTGTAGGGGATGCAAATACAAACTTCTGCCAATTTGAGTTGTCCGCTACGTTAATATTTGATGCCACCGTCCAGGTAGTGCCATTTGTACTTACCTCAAAAGTCATTGTTTTGGGCCTGCCCGAACTACCCACTCCTTGGCGTGGTAAAACATTGATGCCATGTACGATGTTTGAAGCATTCATATCAACTATAAACCAATAGGGAAGTGGATCGGTACCACCTTGCCACTTAGAGTGCCAGAAGGAGGTAGTCACATTATCAAAGATATGCACCACTCTACCATTATTAGGCCCTTCTCCAGAAGCCTCTTGTGAGCTGAAACTCACAACACTCCATGCAGTACGGCTATAAGGAGGGAATGGATCTTTTTCAATATGAAAATATATTGTGCTCAGACTTTCATTTACTTCTGCATTGGTAGCGCTTGTAATTGTGAGAGGCAATAAATATCCCGCTGATAGGTCTATCTTTTCCGGATAGAATGTTAAAAGAATAGTAGTGTCTTTTTTGCCAGCAGGAATAGTAATAGTGGAAGAAGGCAGATTATAATATGTAGTTGGCATCAATGTATATTTTGTATGATGCGCTGTATCTGCATTATAACTATCAAAAGCGGATTGATCAATACCAAGTGTAATAGTGATATCCGATTCCTTAGCTTTTGGTAAGTTAATTGACAAAGGAACAGTAATTGATGCTTTAGACATATCAAAATCCAACAAGGCATTTTTGAAATATGCTGCTCCGCTACTTGCAATAGTATAGCTATTCACCGCTGGATACGCCAGCACCAGAGAGGTGCTGCGATTGTTGGGCGTATCAACTTGCTTATAACACCCTGATAGTGTCATTATCGTCACAACAGGGATGGATATGTAAAAAAATATTTTTTTCATTTTCAGAATTATTTTGTTGCCATAAAAATATTACCAACCTGGATTTTGAGTCAATTGAGGATTAAGCGTCAACTGCTCTGTAGATAATGGACTTAGATAGTCTCTTTCTATTTTGAAATTATAACCACTTGCTCCCACTACATTATTTTTATACGGGAAGATATAGTCGTTATCATTAACAGGATACAAAGTGGTCAGGCCTGAAGATCCGGCATCTGGCATGGACATATACTGAGCTCTTTTTGCTCCCAGTGGTTTCCAACCCTTAATCAATTTTCCAGCTGCAGCCCATCTCCAAATATCATCATGACGATATCCTTCCACAGCCAGTTCTACTCTTCTTTCTCTTCTTACCTCATTGATGATCGGAGACAGTTCAGAGAATTCCCAGTTAGGATCGGAAACAATACTTGCGATAACCAGATTCGGCATACCCACTCTGGCTCTAAGTTTATTGATGGTGGCATCCACATCGGCCTGAGATGCTGTTCCTAATTCTGCCTTGGCTTCTATAAGGTTTAATAATGCTTCCGCATATCTGAAGTAAATAGTACCCTGGGTACCAGCAGCAACCGCTTGTTGCTTACTGTCTGAGTTTAAACCCTTATAAAGTTGATATCCGGTATAGTCTTTATCTTCTGCTGCACCGCCCCAGGCTGGATGCCAGAAACGTGATGTATCAGAAAGATAGTGAAGACCATCGTTTATCTGCACCGTTTGAGATAATCGAGGATCTCGGTTTGTAGCTACATTTATCAAAGTAGCGTCACCCTGATACAAAGGACTTACTGAAATAGGTTTACCATCGGTACACAAATAGGATTCTACTAAATTTTTAGTAATACCGCGACCACCACCCATGGTAATATAACGAGCTATTAAGGTATAATTTCCATCGGCTACGGAATACTTTCTCCAGAACATGACTTCGTTACTTCCGGAATAATCCAATTGATTAAATAAATTCCAGTACCCTTTGGATATACCCACATTCTCTAATCCAAACTTATTACTGTTAATTACGATTTGAGCTGCATCCGCAGCTTTTTGCAAATACTTCGAACCATTGGAGCCTGACACACCATAAGGTGTTCCTGCGTGATACTTTTCCCAAGTACCCTCATATAATGCAATGCGCGATTGCAACAATGCAGCTACTTCCTTGTACACTCTGAAAGGTTCATAACCAGAGGCCCCTTTGGAAGGAAGTACTGATATGGCTTTATCCAAAATGTTCATAATACTGTCCACCACTACATTTCTAGGCAAACGAGGAGCATAAAGATCTGTAGAGTCGCTCACCGTTAGCACTTTTGAAATCCAGGGAACTGCACCAAACTGTTTCAACTTACTGTAGTAGAAATTTGCTTTAAAGAAAAGCACCTCGCCTAAGTATTTGTTTATTTCAGCCTGATCACCTGTAGCAGATTGATATTTTCCCAGAAAATAATTGGTCCTTCTGATATTATTCCAGTCGGCATAACTCCATCCTCCACCAGATGCTGGTAGAGTAGATTCTCCATTAAGGAAACGGCTATAATTTCTGTTCACCATATTATCACTGGTATTGTCATCCTCAGAAAAAATACCAGCGGTGAAATAGGCCTGAATATAACTAGGTAAACTTGAATAAAAGGCGTTAGTATAAAATCGCAAATCATTGGGCGTTTTCCAATAATCTGCATCTGAAATTGCTGTTAATGGAGCTCGATCCAGAAAGTCCTTCTTACAGGATAGCATTCCGAGTACAACAATGCTTAATATTAATATGTTTAATTTTTTCATTTGAAAGTCTTTTAAAATTATAAAGTAAGGTTTAGACCAAACGAATAACTTCTTTGTAAAGGATAAATTTTCATATCACTAAAGAAAATTTCCGGATCCAGTGTGCTGTGTTTTTTCAAAGGAGAAATCGTAAACACGTTTTCAACCATTGCATAAATTCTTAAACGCTGCACAGAAAGTTTGCCCAAAAGATTTTGTGGGAGTGTGTAACCAATCTGAATATTCTTCATCCGCATATACGCAGCACTTTGCAAATACTTGGTCTGTGTTTGTTGATTTTTGCCATTCTCGCCACTCATATAGTATTTGGGAAAATATCCATCAGGGGTAGAAGGAGTCCATCTGTCGTTATGTACTGTAAATGGTGAACTTTGCCATTCACTTCCCACAACTCCCCAGAAATAGTTACTTCCAGCAAATACATCTCTTTTAGCAATACCCTGAATAAAGAAGCTTGCATCAAAAGATTTCCAGTTGAAATCAGCGTAAAAACCATATTGATATTTAGGCGTGGAATTCCCTATTACTTTCAAATCACCCATATCGCCAACTTTATTGGCCCCAATATTAATCGCACCATCACCGTTCAAGTCCTTATACTGAATATCCCCAGGGCCCCATTTGGAATTAATATAAGATTGGCTGGGTGCGTTAGCTACATCATCATAGCTTTGAAAATAGCCAACAGTTTCGTAACCATAAATATCTCCCATCACTCTACCTGGGAAATAATCACCTAATAGTTTTAAGTCATTAGGATACTTTGTTACAACACCTTTATAGTTGCTTAATGTAGCTCTTACATTGTAACTCAGTTCACCTATTCTGTCCTTCCAAGATAAAGTAAGCTCAAAACCTTTGGTTTCCATACCTAATACATTAGCTCTGGGAGGTGAAGCACCTAAGATTGCAGGGAAGTTCCCAATGCTTCCTAAGAAATCAGTGGCACTTCTTTTATACCAATCAAAGGTTATCCCTAATCGGTTTCTTAATGCGGTGATATCAAAACCAAAATCCAAAGTGGTCGTAGTAACCCATGATACAGTTGGGTCAATTAAGCCTGGAGCGGAAGTGGCCGCTTCCAAGCCACTATTAAAATACCAGGAAGTTCTAGTTGCTGCTGTAGTACCTAAGGCAGGATAGAAAGGATACCAGTTAGAACCAAAATCTGCTACTTGATCACCTAAGCTACCATAAGAACCTCTTAATTTCAATGTATTTACTGTTCGGGCAAAACCTCCTAAGTTATCCCAGAATTTTTCGCGGTTAACATTCCATCCGGCGGACATCCCTGGATAGAACTTCCATCTGTTTGCAGCAAGGAATCGGGATGTAGCATCATATCTTCCTGAAACTTCTAATAAATAACGTTCATCAAAGTTGTAGTTAAATCTACCGAAGTAACCCATTGATGCAAGTTGTGATCTGCTATCCGATGTGGTGGGCGTTTTTCCATAAGTGGTACTTAAAGAAGGCACGTTGTCTGTATACAAATAATTGTTATAACCATATAAGCTCACATTGTCATTAAGCTCGCTTACAAACCCACCGAGAAGTTTAAAGTTGTGTCTGTTTAAGGCGCGTTCATAACTAGAGAATAGGTTCAATAAATTATGATAACCAAATCCAACATTTCTTGAAAAAGCATTAGGAGTTGTCCAGTCAAGCACACCCAGCTTACCACTTGGTAAAGTTTGGTAAAGAGTTTTTAAATGGTTGGAAATATTAGAAAGACTGGCTTCATACGTGTAATTTATTGTAGTATTCCATCCTTTGATAGGAGAAAAAATAAGTTCACCCGTAATCAAGGGCTTATCCCAAGACTCAATACTTCTTCCTCCATCCAACTGATAGGGGATATCGCTTGTTTCAGAATATTCACCATTTGGATTATATAAAGCAATATTAGGATGTTTACGAGCTAACTGGTGCATCCAGTTTCCTCCGGTTCTGTTACCGCCTGACCATGGTGCATTATACGATTCTTTGGAGTAGGAAGTGCGTAACGCAAATTCTAACCAGTTAGTCAATTTACTACTGAAATTAGCACGTACATTGTATCTCTTATAAATATCGCTACCATATTGGTACATACCTGGTCGGTCATTATATCCCAGTCCAACAAAAAACTTAGACTTATCCGAACCACCTGATACACTTAAATTATGTTGTTGAATGGTTTGAGCATCTTTGTAAAATATTTTAAACCAATCATTGTTGGAATTGGCTCCGAACCAACTTAGCCATTGGTCACTACCAGAGTTCGGGTTTGCCATTGTTTCAGTTGTAACAATCCCCGCCTGATAGTCTTTCATTCGTTGTATTAACTCTGCAGAGTAATAGTTATTTGTACCGTATCCAGCATTATAACCTGCTTCATTATAGATGGTAGCAAAATCAATCGAATTCATCATTTTTGGAAGACCTATTGGCGTATTAATGGTAACACCTCCATTATAAACAATAGAGAGCTTGCCAGCTTTTCCTTTCTTTGTTGTAATCAATATAACACCATAAGGTGCACTTGATCCATAAATTGCAGCTGCAGAAGCATCCTTAATTACTGAAATGCTTTCCACATCATTGGGGTTGAGGGCGTTGAAATCCCCAGCCTGAACACCATCAATTACAATCAATGGAGAACCTGTAGTCCCTATTCCCGTAAATCCTCTGATGTTTAAAGACTGTGTAGCATTGGGGGCACCACCACCATATTGGGTCATGATGTTTAAGTTGGCCACAGCACCCTGCAAAGCCTGGGACAATCTGGCTACAGGACGATCTTCTAAAATCTTGTTGTCAATTGTAGCCACAGCTCCGGTAAGATTAATTTTCTTTTGTGTTCCATATCCTACCACTATCACCTCATCCATGGTTCCACTAGTGGAACTTAAAATCACATTTAATACAAAGCTTTCACCGGCGGAATTTACTGCTACTTCTTTTTCTTTATAACCTATGGCCGTAAATACTAAAATAGCATTGTTATCCTTTACGGTGATGGCAAATGAACCATCCTCATTTGTCCTGGCTCCGTTAGTGGTTCCTTTTTCAAGAATGCTGACACCCTGTAGGGATTCTCCTTTTTCGTTTAAAACCATACCTGTTACAGCTCTTATAGATAAAGTGCTGTTTAGGTGTATGTTTGTTTTGATATCAATTGCGTTGCCCAAATCTGCAGGTAGCATATTTCTACTAAAGGCAGAAGATGGTGAAGCAAGCAATAGCAAAACAGCCGGAATTTTAGTATTCCGTAGTACTTTGCGTAAGTGCCTATTTTGAAGCACTTCGAAGAACAAGCTTTTCATCATACTCTTTTTTTTATTAATTATTGGATTTACACAAAACGTATTTATTAGTTTTCAGTTAGGAAAGAACTTTACCTACTCCTATACTAGTCGTTATCCATTTTATACCTTTAATGGATGCTTAAGATGCAGGAAAGGAACTATTGTTATTATTTTATTGCTAGAAATCTTAAAGGTGAATGCGACAATCTTTTTTAGTTTATATAGAGCAAAAAAACTATGATTTAGACTTCTATTCTTTTTGGGATCAAAGAATAGGTGTTGGACTTTAATTGCGGCAAAACCGGAAAAGCATACAGGCTCTTTTCCATATTGAAAGACAGTCTTTTCATTATAAATTTTTTAAAAATCAACAATCAAATTCAATTTTGTTGGGGCTTTCTCCTTTTGACCTACGTGATCAGAAATTCTTCTATTTAGCACCGTCATAAAATATTATTAAGTCATACTTAATAATATTTTGCGAAGATACAAGAAAATGTTAATAAAATATTAAGAAAGTAATTTTATTAAAAATTAAGCCGGAAAAGCAAAATTTTAATGATTTCAGTATTACATTCAGGTTTAAACAGGTCTATTTTCCTAATATTGGTATTGAGGAGTTTGGAGGAGCTACCTATAGGTCTCTCCTGTAGATATGAAAACAATGCTTTCTTTAAAAGCTTAAGGCATCTTTTTTAATCCTTCCCATCTCACCTTCCATTTTCCATTTTTGGGTATGCCTGGCAATGAGTTTGTCGCCTGATCGTAACCTGCGGTCATCATTGCAATTGCAGAAAGCAAACCACCATTGCCTGGCAGATAAATGGTGAGTCTTCCTTCCTGATAGTTATGTCCGTTGAGCAAATAAGTATTGGTCTGAATGGGCATCAACAGTGCGCCAATGGCTCGTTCAGGATCGTTTAAACGAGTGGCGGTCATGGCTGTCATTGGGAAATCCCATCCCCAGGTGTGGTGCCAGCTCCAGTTCTTCCAAATCCAGTTGAAGGTATTTTGCATGAACTGTTTGTTCACCTGCGAAGTCAGAGGCATCATACCCAGCGCACCAAGAACCGAAGGATGGTCTGTTTTGTACTCAGGGTTGGTATAGGAGTCTGTGGCACTTTCGGTAAATAAATATTTATCATCCTGAACCGGTAGTGGGGATAGATCTTTTAAAATGACATCCCATTTTTCATTTCTTGGTAACCCCAACCGTGTTCTCCATTTTTGAGCCACTTCCAATCCCCAATGCCAGTAAACCAATTCGTAGGTTGGGTTGAAAGTATCCTCCGCTTTAAATCTTTCCTGTGCGGCTATAAGTCCTTTGCCTAAAATATATTTCTGCTTGGTAGAATCAAAATATGCAAATGAAGCCATGAAGTCGGCAGTGCCAAAAACAAGGTCTTTGTATTTGTGAAGTATGGCTTTATCAAGTTTAGCACGATATAACAATTCGGTGAAATAAATAAAATGCGGTTGTTGCCAGATAAGAAAAGATCCTATGGAGGAAGGAACTTCCCGACCTTTATTGTCGGTCATTTTTTGCCATCGAATGCCTTCATAACCTTGTCTTTTGGAAATGCCTTTGGCCACATTCTGTACCCTGAAATACCAGTCTACACTTTTTTGTAAAAGTTCTGGGCGGCCCCAAAGTGCAAAGTGAATGCCATGCCACCAGTGCATTTCAAGATGGGGTTTGCCATACCAGCTATTGTAAGTGAGACCTGTTTCCTGAGGAGGATAGTCTCCTGCACATTGTATTTTGGTAAGATATTGGGAGAGCACAATTCTCCTTTCCAGTTCAAAGGCTCTGGGATCGGTACTTCCTGAAATGTCTATCGCGCCGCCACTGTTCCAGAATGCAGCCCACTGTTGTTTGCTGTTGTATGCTGTAGCAGGAAATGATGGTAAGGATTTTGTTGGATTTTTTTCATCAAACTGTATGCTTACTTCAAAATCCTTGCTATTGCCGGGACTTATCAAATAGTAATGCGGTTGTTTTTGAGTGAAGGAAGCCTTCCCTTTCCACAATGCAGATACAAAATATGAAGAAGTATCAAGTGTGTGATTGATAGTGGCTGTGTTGGTGCTTTTATTTACAATTGTGGACAGATGCATATTGTCATTTTCCCAATGGTTGCCTCTGTCGCCCCATTCGCCGGATGGATAAGGAAGTCGAATGCGTACTTTAAGTCGCTTCTGTGTTATTAAAGGGGAAGTGATTTTGAATGCAACTGCATCTTGTTGCTGATGACCATAAGTAATTACATGTACAGGAACACCTTCCACTGTAAATGATGACTGTATCTTTCCTGTCCACATATCCAACTGCTGGTCTATACTTTTAATATCACTGAGTGTGGCGGGAAGTCCATTTTTTTTAATAAGCTCAAGACCAATATTGGCAAGATGTAAGCGATGTTCGTTTACTCTGAAGTAATCAGCTGTTTTTTTTGCAAGCTCAGGGCCTCCATTGTTTTGAACCATGTAGGTTACGTCTCTGCCGTTCAGATGATACGTTCTTAACGCATCTTCTTCTTTGTAATGATTCACATTAGGGAAAGCATGCCATCCCCATACGCTTTGGGTGCCGAGAGGAACACCATTGGCATATTCATCAGGAAAAGATTGTAAGCCTGTAATATCCACCGTGAAGGCAAAGGAACCATTACCGACGGATAGTGAAGCTAGCGTGTCGGCCGCATTTAGCTTTATGGTATGGCGTTTTACAAGAGAATTGCGATCAATCTTGTTGGGCTGACATAGAACAACGTTTGAAAATTGAATGCATAAGAGCATACTTCCCAATATCCTGAAGAAAATATTTTTAGAAAATATTTTTGACATTTAACTAGATATTTTATTAAAAAATGAAGCCGAAAAAAACTATTATTTATATAGGAAACAACCAGTTTCACTATTCATCCGAATTGATCGAACGGCAGAGGGGTCGTTTAGTTATTTAAAAAATTATTGATGTTTTAATATTTCGAAAGTCAAGTGTAAACAATCTGCTCTATTGCCTGAATCAAGTCATCTATTATTGATATAGGCTTAATGATTATAAACCTGAATGCTATATGAATTTTATTTCCAGCAATCATACTTCCAATTATACTATACGAATATATTGTCAAAAAAATAAGAAACTATCCTGAACTATCCTGCTTTCACTTCTCTAGATAATGGGGTTGAAAGACATTTGATATATTATTTCATTCTGGGAAAAGACAAGAATTATTCAATTTTCAGGATACCACAGGATGGTTAGGCTAAAGAATTTGCTAATATTGTTCTTCATATTATTAACGAAAAGATCCTGCCATGCGGTTTGTAAGTTTATCTATAATTGCGTTCATTCTAAGTGCAAATATTACGAATGCACAAAAATTGCCTTCTCCAAAAAGTATTTTAAAGACCATGTGTCTTACCAATGCCTATTTTATGAAAAAATGGCCAGATACCGGGAAACCTATTTTTACCAACAAAGAGCGTCCCAGTAATATTTGGACAAGAGCTGTTTACTATGAAGGCTTAATGGCACTGTACCAGATTGATCCAAGAAAAGCATATTATGACTATGCCGTGGATTGGGGTCAAAAGCATCAATGGGGATTGCGAAATGGCATAACGACAGACAATGCAGATGATCAGTGTTGTGGTCAAACCTACATTGACCTTTATTTAATCGATAAAAAAGAAGAAAGAATAAAGGATATTAAAGCTTGTATGGATCATGTGATTGCCAGTGGCCAAGATGATGACTGGAGTTGGATCGATGCCATTCAAATGGGTATGCCTGTATTTACAAAACTTGGGAATCTGTATAACAATAATAAATATTTTGATAAAATGTATGCCATGTATGAGTTTTCAAAAAATAAGCATGGTGGTAATGGATTGTACAATAGGGCAGACCATTTGTGGTGGCGAGATAAAGATTTTGTTCCTCCATATAAAGAACCCAATGGAGAGGACTGCTACTGGAGCCGTGGTAACGGTTGGGTAATTGCCGCTTTGGTTCGGGTATTGGATGAATTACCTAAGACTGATCCTCATTATGCCGAGTATCTTCAGGACTTTAAAGATATGAGTGCAGCATTAATAAAAATTCAGCAACCAGACGGACTTTGGACTGTTAGTCTGCACGACCCCAATCACTATGGTGGCAAAGAAATTACCGGTACGGCGTTGTTCACCTATGGCTTTGCCTGGGGTGTAAGAAACGGCCTGCTTGATAAAGACACCTATTTACCCATTCTAAACAAAGCCTGGCGGGCTATGGTAAAAGATGCGGTTCATAAGAATGGTTTTCTTGGATATGTACAAGGTACTGGAAAGGAACCCAAAGATGGTCAGCCTGTAACCTACAACAGTATGCCCGATTTTGAAGATTATGGATTAGGTTGCTTTTTATTGGCAGGAGCAGAAGTGTATAAGCTTTCGAAAAAATAGAGGGACTTTCTGGTTATTTTCCCAATCGGAATTAGGTCAATTCGAATTTTATATTCATCACTAAGATATCAGGCTGGTGTGGCTGAATTCTTACTGGCACAAGCTACGGATTTTAATAGATCAGAGGTTTTTAAGGATTGCAATTCTTGATGACTGTTTCTACTTGTTTTTACAATTCCATACAATTGTTCAAAAACACGAATTACCAATTATTCGAAATTGAAAATTAGAACGGATGCCATTGTCGCGGAATCCACCTGCGGCGGACAATAATCCCAGATGCAGTAGGATGGAGGCTTTCATAGTTAATTTGATTATTCGTGCATTGGGGCTTTTTCAACCCGCTGTATGTTAGACGTTCGTAATTCTTTTCTCGTCATTCATTTTGTTTAAAATAATTTTGTTGCAAGTATCAACGCAATTCACAATTTTTTTCCCGTTCCGATTGTCCATACACCACATAAGTAAAAAGTTTTTTGGCTTTATTTTCCAAGGCTTCATCATGGGCAATGATTATTCTGGAAACACTTTACGAAAATTCTCTGACGATTTTTTTTTGAGTTTGCAAATTCTTATTTCTGCTATCATTTTATTCTGCGTGCATACAAATACCAATACCATTCCCAGGTTTTTCAATTGTCTGTCGAAAATGCCAGACTCCAAATTGAATTGTCAATGGCGGTTTTGCCTATTGCGGCAACCGCAGTTTTCGTTCAACATGCGGCTTCATTGTTAGCGAAGTACGTCCAACGAAGCCTTATTTGTTGGTAGCTGGCTTTATTGTCATACCACTATTTCAAAATTGGGATTTCAATAAAGCTGTCGTTGTACCACTTTACCTGAAGAGACTCCTTTGCATCGTTAATCGTTTCAACGCTTACTTCTTTTCCCGTTCCGTAATTGAGCTGAGAAAATGGGTTTTTATTGATATTTATTGCAACCAGAAGACGACTTCCTTTGCTTAGCTGTTTGCTCACCAAATGAGTGTTTGAGAATGAAATTGTTTCAATTTTGTTAGGGCTCAGTAAGTGTCTTTTTGTAATGTCCTTTGCGTAACTAGCTCTACCGATATAATAAGACAAATGGAAGTATTCTCCATTTGGCAATATTTCGTAGAGTGTTACACCAATATCCATATCTTTTTTATTGATACTCGCTTTGATTTGCCCAAAAAAAGAGCCATTAATTATCATTGGTTCACTTAACGGCCCGCTAACAAAAATATACCCATTGCTTGTATCAATTTCTTTCCTTACAATTGGGGCAGGGTAATAATCATTATTGCTTTTCTGTCTGTCAGCAAAATCCACCTCTTGTTTCAAATATGCTTTCTTTGTCGGCTTTTTAGTGTTTAAAGCGTAGAAGTCTCCTGACTTTTGATTTGTCAGATACAACTTTAAAGAACGGTTGCTCATTTTGTCAAGTGAGGGAGCTGATTTCCAAACATTCGCTCCCATTACTTCATAATTAATTTTGTCTTTTAGCATTTCAGGTTTCGCCTTATTTTTCAATATATAATCAAACCATTGGTACGTAATTTTCTTTATGTCAATGAGTGATACACTATCAACTTGGTAGTCATTTATTATTGGCTCTCCGCCAATTTGAGTTCCGAAATGTCCGTAAGGGCCAATGATTAAATAGATAGGCGTTTTGGGATTGTACTTTTGAAGTTCTCGCAAATAGTATAAACTTGAATTTTGTGAGTCGTTATAATATCCATCAAATGCCAAAACTGGAATATTAATTTGTGCGAAATCCTTTTGATAAGGTGCCATGTTTTGCCAATAACTGTCAAAATCAGGATGGCTTATCCAACGTTGAAATAATCTGTTTGGCGTACCATCAATACTGTCTAATTTATTGTAGGCTGAACCTATATCCCACCACTTAAATTGCATTGTTCTGAATCGCTGTCTGTCCGCACCTGTTATTGTGTCTAAATACTTATTGTTGCCGACATAAAATGACCACTCGTAGTTAGGGTTAATGAAAATATTGTTTTCCATGGGTAAACCCATTCCAGGTCTATTTGCAACATAAGGGACTATTGTTTTAAGAGCCGGGTGCATATTTTTTGTTGCTGCCCATTGTGTAAAGCCATTGTAGCTTCCGCCAAACATTCCTATACTTCCATTACACCATTTTTGATTATTTATCCAGTCTATAACATCATAAGCATCTTTGCCATCATTTTCATAGGGAAGTATTTCGTCAGGGCTAAATCGTTTACCTCTGCTATAGGCAATTACTCCTACATATCCATTGTCTACGGATTCTTTTGTTGTTTTAATATCTCTGCCTTTATCTCTTACATAAATTGTAAATTGAAGTATTACAGGTTTTGGTGTTTGGTCTCCTTTTTTACGAACAACTATTGCCGAAATAGTTGCCCCATCTCTTGTTTTAATCAGAACACTGTCCTGAATGTCGTAAGCACTTGTTTCATCATTCAGTTTCGTCAGCTTTGTTTGTTGGGCTGTCAACATTTGCGTCGACGTTAACAGTAAAATAAACCCTAAAAGTATTTTGGTCGTCATGTTGTAAATTTTGTCCGTTTCATGTTCATTTAAAGTTTTAAAATTAAAGACGATTCTCCAATTTTAGGTGGACCATTTTTTTAGGGGACGTTTATAAAACCCACCATTGGTGAATCACCTAGTGCAGATATAACCTTTCCTTATACCAGATATTTTGGTCTGGGGGTTAATGTCAATTCCATTAATTCTTTTGTAGGGGGTGGTATTTCCTTTTTGTTCGGACAGATATCAATATTTCCGGAGTAATGGACAAAAATGATGCTATTTTTTAGACGATGTGTTCTAATGGACAT
>DAORWU010000025.1:0-59802 GCA_035434405.1 Niabella sp.
ACGTTTCTGTCCCATAACGCAAAGCTACAATAGCACCTCAAAAAAAGAATTAGCCCGCTTGCTTGAATAAGCACATTTTTTCATACTTTTATTCGGTTTAAATTTTCAAAAAAGTGGAATACAATTCCATTGACCAGGGAGAAATGGCGGCAACCATTTCTCCATTTTTTTTTATTTCTTTCTATTTTCCTTCATTCCTAGTTTTTATTTGTTTATGATAATTTGTTTACCTTCTTTTTTATATGAAAACGGAAAAGATAATTGTAAAGCCTGTAGAATCTCATCCAGTGTTTCTTCTTTAAAACTCGCTGTGTATTTATAATTCTTTACTGATGGTTCCTGAATCAAAATGGCTATATCAAATCTTCTTTCTAAAATTCTTGCAATTGCATCCATACTTTGTGTATCAAAAATCAATTGATCATCCACCCAAGCTGTTTCCACATTTTGATTGAATTCATCGAACTTCAAAGGCAATATCAGTTCAGATGGCATTGTAGAAGTTCCATTCGGCAATGGCCTATTTTCGAATACAAATTTTTGATTAACCACCAAGGTCTTAAACACCACGTCTTTCTTTCCTTTGTTCATCAATATTTGCACCTTTCCTTCCAACAGAGACGTTTCGCTTACTAAGTCGTTTTTATACGCTTTGACATTAAACTTTGTACCCATCGCTCTCACCTTGTATTGCTTCAAGTGAACCACAAAAGGCAATTGCTTATTATGTGCCACATCAAACAAAGCCTCGCCTACAAGAAACACATTACGATTTTTTGTTGCAAAATCTTTATCCACATGCAACGCACTATTAGCATTCAAAACCACTTTGGTACTATCGGCCAAATAGAGGGTACGCTTGTCTCCTGGCTTTACAATGAAATCTTTTATTGTACTCGATTTATTTACCACCAGGGGTTGTGGTGCTGATTTTTTTGTTGAATATAAAAAATAAGCGCCCACCATAAATAATAGAAATAGTAGAGACAAGGCCGAAATGAAGGATCTTCTTTTCCTCCTTTTTCTTGACCCATTTTCTGATATTGCCAACTCGTTTATACGATTTTTGGAATGAGATGGCACATACAACGAATGTTGCCAGGTGTCGCGACTGGCCGAAAGTTCGTTTTGCTTTTTAAGCAACATCGTCTTCAATACCAGTACCATTTCTTTAGCCTCCTGCATGGTTGATAATTGTTCCGGATATTGTAATAGGTAATCATTCCAATACCTGATGGCATCGGCATCCGTTTCCTGGCAATACAAAATAAAGGAGTCGTCAATAATAAGTTCGTCAATCGAGAAAATCATACACTTTGTAAATGGCTATACAATAGAAGACGGATGGATGAAAAAAACCTAACAACAATTTCTAACATTCTTTTAAAAAAACAGGGACAGTAGGCCTCCTAGTTTCGATGGGCTTACCCGGACATTCATTGCTTTACGTAGCATCTGAATTCCTTTGGAGAGGTTGTTGTACACATTTTGTTCTGTGAGACCAGTATGCTTTGCAATATCTTTGGTGGTGTAGCCATTGTGGTATTTCAAATATATCACCCTACGGCAACGGGCTGGAAGGGATTTATACGCCTCGGCTAAACAATCAATCAGAAAACTGTCCGACTCTATGCGTTCCAAAATTTCCTGGGTAGATGGCACATCAAATGCATCCTGATTATACGGTTTGTTGGTTTTCCTTTTGGAGCGATATTGGTCAATAAGTTTTCTTTTGAAGGCAGTGCGCAGAAATGCCTCCGGATTGCGAATATCTTCTTTCAACTCTTTCTGTATTAGCTCCAGAAAAAATTGTTGTACGGTATCTTTTGCCTCCTCCAGTCCCAATCCAAAATGACAGGCAATGGCAATAAACTTTGCATTGAACTTTTCATAATAAGATTTAATGACTGTCATTTGCCTACACTTGTTATGCAAACATAGTGGAAGAATGGATTAAAAAATGATCGGTAACAAAAAGTTAAAGTGTGTGAAACAATGAAAGGCTGGTATTGAATATTTTGAAGGAGAGGGTATTTGTATTTTGAAAAATTCAAATTTTTTTTGTTCTGTAAGTTAAACAGCAAACCCTATTTAGGAAAATCGACAGTAAAGATTCGTTCACACCAGTTTGATTCCACCTTATTCAAAACCAGCAGTTTTCGTATCTATGTGTCATACTTTACTTCCATTAGTGTAAGTCCATGTGCCGGGGTGTCGAAAAAGGCATTCTCACAATCTTTGGAAAGGATGATTTGGTTAAATTCTTCAATTGAAATACTGCCTCTTCCCACTTTCAACATGGTAGCGGTTAGTGCCCGCACCATGCCTCGTAAGAAACGATTGCCCGAAACCTGATAGACCAACCGATCTTCTAATTCCATCCATTCACTTTGAAAGATGGAACAATTAAAGGTTTTCACCTGTGTGTTGCGTTTGGAAAAACTTTTAAAATCAGTATGCGTTTTAAGGATGGCAGCAGCCAGTTTCATTTTATCTACATCCAGTGTGTACGGAAAGAAATAGGCGGTATCCTGTAGAAATGGGTTTTTGAATTGATACACCTGGTAATGGTAGGTTCTGTTTAGCGCATCAAATCGACAGTGTGCATCAGGCTTCATTGCCTTTACAGATTTTATCACAATATCGTTAGGCAGGATCGCATTGAGGTTATAGATCCAGTCTTGTTGAAAAGTTTCCGGCCAATCGAAATGAAAAAAATTTTGCCGGGCATGAACGCCTGCATCGGTTCTGGAGGAACCTGTAAGCACCGGTTTTGATCTTAACAAAACCTGAAAAGCTCTTTCAATTTCACCTTGAATAGTAAAAGCATTCTGCTGAATTTGAAAACCACTAAACCTTTTGCCTTTGTAGGCAAGTTCTAAAAAATATCTCAACTGAATGGATTCGTTTTGGACTATTTTTTTAAGAATAGAATGACTATAAAACCTTATTGCTGAAGCAGTGTGTTGAACTTGTCTTTATACGTTTGATCCTTGAGCTCTGAAGCCAAAGAGGCAAAATTTTCTATATCGGAAACATGCCCTTTGGCTGCTTCATAAAAATGAAACTTACCTGCATTGGAAAGAAACATACTGCTGAGATACTTAATTTGGCTGGTGGAATAACACCTGGTATCGAAAGCGAGTTTTGCCTGTGTGATCATGTTATCATCATTGGTTTCGTTGGCCATTGACCTGCGTAGCTTAAGAAAATCATCTTCGGAAGCGACGGCTTTGCAATGGACTGGCAACTTTTCTGCCAGCGCATTGGTCGAAGGTTTTTCTGCTTTTGCTACAGTAGAATTGGAACCAATAGGTGATTCAGAAGATGTGGTTGCCTCTATCTTATTGGTTTTTTCAGAAGGCGTTACTATTCCCTGAATTTTACGCTCAATTTTATTTTTTGCTGCATCTTCTGCCGAAGTGGATACTTCAATTGGGTTGGTGGTACCAGGAGGAATGACAACAGAAAGCGCTTTGTTTTCCACGTTATTTGTTACACCATTTTCCTGTTGCGGATGAGGTGCTGGAATAAATATAGTAATTGGATCTACCTGCCCACCTGCATTTAGATGCTCATACACAACCGTCAAGCCATCAGGCGACTGGGACTGGGTAATTATGTTGGACTTAACGGAACTTGCTTCAACCTTGGAAACAGCAACGGGTTGTTTGGCCACCTCGGGTTGCGAAACCGGTGGTTGCCCAGTAGCCACTTCTTTTTGGGGCTCTGGATTTGGCTTTACAGCAACCGGTTTTTCCTCCACTGGTTCAGGCTTAGGTTTTTCCAGCAGACTTGGATCATTGGCGGCTTGTGCCAAAACTTTAGTAAAATCGGACACACCATCATCTGCAACTACTGCTTTCTTTTCTTCTTGTTTTGGCTTTTCTTCAGTTTTGGGTTTTATCTCCACCTTGGGGGTTGTATTCACCGCCACTTCTTCCACCTTTTCCGGAGTGTTTTTGGCTTTTTGAACAGCCATTGTTTGCAGATCAAACAATCCCCATCCATCAGTACCATAATCTTTGATTAGATAGCCTTTGTCTTTGGAGTCTATCTTAAATTTGAAAGTTTGCTCCGGTGCCTTGTCCTGAGGAAACCCTACCACTAATTTATAATCCCCATCTTTCAATTGAGGTAAAATAAGATAGCCAGATGCATTGGCACTAATTTGTTGACTATTAATTTTTATATAAAAAGGCTGCGCCGGTTCTGTTTGCAGATAAACAAAATACTTTGATTGAACCTGGTATTGTCCAAAAGAGACGAATGACAACAATAATAATACAGCCGAAAATAAAAAATGCCTGCTCATGAAATATAAATTTTTCTTGCAGGCAAATTTAACCATTACTGAACAGTTACCTTCTATTTTTTATAGCACTATTCCTTTCTTATTGTGTTTTAACAAATTCTATACTTTGAAAATAATATTTCAAAAGCAAAAACAAAAAATTACCAGCTACCACCAGCTCCACCACCACCAAAACTACCTCCCCCGAAACCTCCAAATCCTCCACCGCCACTAAAGCCTCCGCCGCTGCCACCGCCGCCAGACCAGCCTCCAGGAAAAATGATTGGTCCACCACCCCAGTTATCCCTATAACCTCTTCGGGAAACATAGCCTCCTCCACCGCCACCACCTCTGCGACTGATGAAAAAGATGATTAAGAAAATTACAATAGCAATAAATATCAATCCGCCCAACGAACCGCTGCCTCTTTTTTGTTTGTAATCCTTCGGAGCAACATATTTGCCAGCAGCAGCATTCATCACATCGTTAGTAGCCAAATCCAGTGCTTCGTAATTATTGCCACTTTTAAAATTTGGAATCAGGCTATTTTGTACAATCTGATCAGCGACTAAATCGGTAACAGAACTTTCAAGGCCATACCCCGTGGCAATAAAAGTGCCTCGTTGATCGCCTTTTTCTCCAGTATTTACGAGAATAACCACCCCATTGCTGAATTGCTTTTGCCCGCCTACACCCCATTTCCGACCAAGTGCTACCGCATACTCATCGCGCGAGTATCCTCCAAGATTGTCGACAATTACGATTGCAATCTGATTGGAGGAGCTGTCATCATAGGTTACTAATTTATCTTCAAGTTTTTGTTTTTCTGATTCAGACAAAAATCCACTTGTAAAATCATTCACCAACTTTGGGGGAACTGAAGGATCTGGCAATACCTTTTCAATCTGTGCCCTGGAAAAAAGTGAAATAAATAAAAAAAAGAAAAATAATAATCGTTTCAATCCTGTATTGTTTTTAAAACCCTGAAATATGATGCCTACCACATAGATGTATTAATTTCCAAACACTATGTCATCAGGCAATTCATTATGATCGGTGATCCGGTCGTAAGGGAAATATTTTTGAAGTCCGTCCCCTATTTGATAAATATATTCACTAATACCCTGGGCAAAATCATTGCTATTGAAATGTTTTAAGATACGCTGCACTAATTCCTCCCAGTAAGGCTTACCTGTTTTGCTATAAATCCCCTCATCTCCATAAATAGCCATTTGATGGTCTTTCACGGCGATATATAATAGCACCCCGTTTCGATCCACCGTCTTATCCATTTTAAGGGTATAAAAAACTTCGGCGGCTCTGTCCACCGCACTTACATATTTACAATGCCTTTCCATGTACACCCGAATTTCGCCACTAGTCCGGCTTTCTGCCAGCCTGATGGCATAAACCACCTGCTCCTGTTCTTCGGGAGTGAGAAGGGATGGTTGTTTCTTTTTAAAAAATGAAAAGTTCAATGTATTAAAATTTAATTTCGACATTCTTGTCTGCACCGGCTACCGCTTCAAATCCTTGTTTTTCTTCGAATCCAAAAACTTTGGCTACAATGCTCTTTGGAAAACTTCTCACAGCCAGATTATAATCTTTAACAGCACTATTGAAATCATTTCTGGACACTTTTATTCGTCTTTCATTGCCTTCCAATTGCACCTGAAGACCGCGATAGGCTTCAGTTCCTTTTAGAACCGGATATTTTTCTATCACCGCTATCAATCGGCCTGAAACTGCGGCCAATGTATCCTGAGCTACTGATTGCTGGCGGTAACTCTCCGCATTCATGCTTCCGCTGGAATTACGTAGTGCATTGCTTCTGGCTTCTGCAACTTTGGTCAAGGTGCCTTGTTCAAATCCTGAAATACCTTTCACAGTATTCACCAGATTGGGAGTCAGATCCAACCGGCGTTGATAGGTATTTTGTACTTCGGCCCACATTTGTTGAGCCTTCTCTTCCTTACTGATTAAGCTGTTATAAGCCACAACGATATACAATCCTAAGAGTACAAAGAAAGCCCCAATAAGGTATCCTGAAAATCTTTTTTGATTCACCATGAAAATTTGAGGTTTGAGGTTTGAAGCATTTACTTATTAATCATAAATACTCAAACCTCAAATATAAAATTAGAATTCAACCTTGGGAGCTTTTTCTGCGCCTTCATCTGCCTTGAACGACTCTTTGGCCTTAAATCCAAACATTCCACCTAGCATATTCATTGGAAAAGAACGCACTTTGGTATTATAACTATTTACAGTAGAGTTGAATGTATTTCTGGACGCTCGAATTTCATTTTCGATACCTTCCAATTGCCCCTGCAATTGCAGAAAATTTTGATTGGCCTTCAGATCGGGATAACTTTCTACTACAGCCAGTAGACGACTTAATGCACTACTAACCTCTCCCTGAGCCGCCTGAAACTTATTGATGTTTTCTGGGGTCAGTTGGTCAGCAGAAATATTTACAGAAGTAGCCTTGCTTCTGGCTTCGATTACCTTTGTCAGTGTTTCCTGCTCAAACTTTGCTGCACCTTTTACGGTATTTACCAAATTGCCCACCAGATCATTTCTTTTTTGATAATCTGACTGAACATTGGCCCAGGCATTTTTGACAACCTCATCTTCTTTCACCAGGCTGTTATACCCATTACAACCCATAAAGCCTACAATTACTAAAGCAATCAATAGAATTAGTCCTATTCCTTTCATGTTTTTCTTTTTTTAGTTTTATAATGGAACAAATTTAGAATAATTACCTCTGAAATAATAGTTATCACCAGAATATCGGTGAACCTATTTGGTTTATCGGCAGATTCTACTTTCACAGAGGTCCAATTATCCTGAAATTCTAAAATTTATTTGGCCACAAACTTGAAAATCAATAATAAAAGTTTAAATTAGTGCAGTGAAAATGGTTTTCTAAACCTTATTCATTTGCATACCGATACTGAGTGGAATGGCAAGTTTATCCTTCACCAAAAAACCTAACATTATGTACCAGTTTAAAAAAAGCCCAACCAAATTGACGATGTTTTTTGCGCTTTCCATGTTGCTTGCAGCTGCTATTTTTTCTTCCGGTTGTAAAGGGAACAACGCGAGTTTACCTCCTCAGGATGATGCTGCTATGCAAAAAGAAAAAGATGCTATTCTGGCGACCATCGAAAAAGAAACAAAGTCATTTTTTGCCAGAGATTATAAGACTTGGTCTTCTACGTATGCACAGACAGATTATGCTTTTCAAGCCTGGAGTAATAGTGACGGAACCTTTGATGCCAGTGTGGGTTGGAGTGGGATTAACAGCACAGTAGGTAAGTATATTCAGGAAAATCCGGAAGCTCAATCCAGCAGCCACCCTATTGTTGAAAGAAAAAACATACAATATAAATTCTATGGTAAAGATGCGTGTTATCTAACTTGGGATCAGTTCAATAGTAACAAAGAGGGCGATAATTTTCATCATAGTAAAGAAGTACGTGTAATGGAAAAAATAAACGGAGAATGGAAAATTGTCTGTGTAGCCGCTTTCTGGGACTATAAAAATCTGATAGCCGCCGATAAAATTAAGGAGATCCAACGCATGGATAAAGAAACCAGAGGCAAGGATAAGTTGTAGTTCTTCAACAAATTTTGGAACCTAGTGCAAACCTGTGTGATGCCGATTCAGGCCGTTGAGGTAAGTACGCAGATGGTGTACTTCTTGCTATGAAAAATTTTGAGAGCGCAGGCAAAGCCGTTATTTCCCTAACGGCTTTTTGTTTTCATTTCTGGATGTTTTACAGATTTTGTTGCCAAAGGAATGGTTACAAGTATTGTCTTCGGTCTGGTTGAGTTTTCAGATTTTTCAATTTCCACATCGTTGAGGCTGAAGGAACATAAAAAAACACATCAAAATAACCATCGGCAAGCAACTGAAAATAACAAGGACTACAAAAACTGAAAAACGCTCTAATGCTGAACTACATAAGATTTTACATCATCGAGGTTTATGGATTTGCCACTCAAGATCACCAGGCGTTCCACCACATTGCGCAACTCCCTAATATTTCCAGTCCAGTTATATTCTTGCAAAGACTGGATAGCAGGCAGATCGATTGTTTTTCTGGCAATTCCATATTCTTTACAAATAGTATCTAAAAACTGGTCTATTAATGAAGGTATATCATCTCGCCTATCGTTAAGCGATGGAACATGAATCAAAATAACACTAAGCCGATGATATAAGTCCAACCTAAAATTTTTTGCTTCCACTTCTTTAAGCAAATCTTTATTGGTGGCGGCAATAATTCTCACATCCACATGGATATCTTTGTCTGCACCAACCCTGGTTATTTTTCCTTCCTGCAATGCACGCAACACTTTGGCCTGGGCACTCAGACTCATATCTCCAATTTCGTCCAAAAATAATGTACCCCCATTTGCTTGTTCAAACTTTCCAATTCTTTGTTTTACTGCTGATGTAAAAGAACCTTTTTCATGACCAAACAATTCAGATTCGATGAGTTCTGTGGGAATGGCGGCGCAGTTCACTTCTACCAGTGGGAAATTCCTTCGTTGGCTTTTTTCATGCATCCACCTGGCCACCAGCTCTTTGCCTACTCCATTCTCGCCAGTTACCAACACACGGGCTTCGGTGGGTGCTACTTTATCTATAGTCTGTTTGATGCGCATTATTAGTTCAGAATCGCCCACCATCTCCTGTACACCCGATATTTTCTTTCTGAGCACTTTGGTTTCTGTTACCAGATTGCTTTTGTCCAGTGCATTTCGGATGGTAATCAAAAGGCGATTCAAATCTGGAGGCTTGGAAATAAAATCAAACGCTCCCTTTTTTACTGCTTCCACAGCTGTTTCGATGGTACCATGCCCGGATATCATAATCACAGGAACATCTGGTGCAATCTCCATTGCTTTGTGTAAGAATTCCAATCCATCACATTTAGGCATTTTTATGTCGCAAAGCACAGCGTCTACTTTTGTATCTGAAAGCGTTTTATACCCCTGTTCACCATCAGCTGCTTCCAAAACAGTGTACCCTTCAAAGGAAAGAATTTCCTCTAATGTTTTTCGAATTGCCGATTCATCATCTATCACCAGTAATACCGGAGCAGACGTACCTGATTTTGTTTTTTGAGACACTAGTTAAATCTATTTTATTAAATACTTTATAAATGCAAAAATCCATGAGCAATTTACGCCGCTCATGGATTTCGAAATGAGAATTATTTATTAAAAAAAAATTACTTCTTCTGGTACATCACCTCCTTCACCAGTTTCACGGTGCGAGCCACATCTGGTAAGGCAGCCGCTACCAGGTTTGGAGCATAGTGCAAGGGGGCATCAGCTGCAGTGATCCGGCGAATTGGCGCATCTAAATAATCAAAAGCATCTTTTTGTACATTGTAGGATATTTCTGATGAGATGGAAGCAAACGGCCACTGTTCCTCTACTATTACCAGTCTGTTGGTTTTCTTCACACTTTCTACAATCGTTGGCACATCTAGCGGTCGGATAGTTCGTAAGTCAATTACCTCAGCACTGATCCCTTCTTTTTCTAATTCGGCAGCAGCACCAAGAGCCACTTTCATCATTTTATTGAAAGATACAATGGTTACATCGCTCCCATGTCTTTTAATATCGGCCTTGCCTAATTCGATATAGTATTCTTCTTCAGGCACTTCCATTTTATCACCATACATCTGTTCGCTTTCCATAAACATCACAGGATCTTCTTCAAAACGAATGGCCTGCTTCAACAAACCTTTTGCATCGTAAGGATTACTGGGAGAAACAACTTTGATACCTGGAATATTAGCATACATGGATTCAAAAGCTGTGGAGTGCTGTGCTCCTAATTGACCCGCTGAACCATTTCCACCGCGAAAAACAATGGGGCAGGAAATTTGGCCACCACTCATTGCCAGCATTTTAGAGGCAGTATTGAGAATTTGATCCAGTGCCAGAACGGCAAAGTTCCAAGTCATAAATTCAACTATTGGTCTTAAGCCATTCTGAGCGGCACCCACCCCTACAGCGGTAAACCCTAATTCTGCAATGGGGGTATCCAAAATTCTCTTTGGACCAAATTCAGCCAGCATGCCCTGACTCACTTTGTACGCTCCATTATACTCGGCCACTTCCTCACCCATCAAAAACACGCGATCATCTCTTCTCATTTCCTCATTCATTGCCTCGCGAAGGGCTTCTCTAAACGCTATAATTCTTGCCATATTTTTTTATTAAAGTGGAGCAAATTTAAGTGAGATGTTTCAGATTGCCAATTACAAATTGCAGAACATTGAATACGGTTTAGGGAATGCAGAGAGAATAATTTTAATGACAGAAACCTGAATTTATAATATGGAAAAATGAAACACAAAAAACCTACCTCCCTCAAACATCAATCACATAAACCTGTTCAGCCTTTTGCAAAACTTCTGTAGGTTTGCGCTTATGAGTTCATTTGATGTTTTGATAGTGGGCGGAGGACCGATTGGTCTGGCCTGTGGCATTGCAGCTAAACAAGCCGGACTAAGTTTTGTAATTGTAGAAAAGGGATGTCTAGTTAATTCGCTTTATCATTATCCGGTAAACATGTCATTTTTCTCCACTTCAGAAAGATTGGAAATAGGTGCAGTACCTTTTGTATCCAATAATTTTAAACCCACCAGAAACGAATCATTGGAATATTACAGGCGGGTTACAGATACATTTGAATTGAATATAAAACTGTTTGAACTCGTGGAACAGATTAGTAAAGAGAAAAATCATTTTGAAATAAAAACCAACAAAAAAACTTATTCAGCCAAAAATGTGATAATAGCAACTGGTTTCTATGGCATCCCCTATCTGCTTCAGATACCTGGGGAGTCTTTGCCAAAAGTCAGTCACTATTACTCCGATCCACACTACTACGCCTTCCAAAACGTAGTAGTGGTGGGTGCCATGAATTCTGCCGTAGATGCAGCATTGGAAACCTGGCGAAAAGGAGCTAATGTGACCATGATTATCCGAGGCAATGAAATTGGGAAACGTGTAAAATATTGGGTGAAACCCGATATAGAAAACAGAATTGCCGAAGGTTCTATTCTAGCTTATTTCAACTCAGCTCTAGTTGAGATTCGTGAAACGGAGGTAGACATACAAACCCCTGAAGGATTGGTAACCCTGAAAAATGATAAAGTGATTGCCGCCACAGGGTATCAGCCCGATCTGGATTTTCTTCATCAAACCGGTGTGCAATTGAGCAACGACGAATCTAAAACACCGGCTATAGACGAAAACACGCATGAAACAAATATTAAGGGATTGTATCTGGCCGGAGTTATTTGTGGAGGCATGAACACACATCGTTTATTTATTGAAAACTCCAGAGAACATGCAGTAAAAATTATTAATAATATTGTAGCAAAAGGAAGTCCTAAATAATGTTTTTTCTCCCCCCTGCTTCTATATAGATTGTTTCAAAGGATGGCTTATGTTTAAAACAAATCTATTTCAGGAATGAACAATATCTATTCGCTAATATTAGAATGAAAAATTTGATAGACATAGAAAAGGCAAGACAATTAAGAAAGCATAAGTTAGTTGCAACTGGTTTGTTTTTGCTCATGGTTATAATATATATTGCCACCACCTGGATCTTAAAAACCAGAAACGAAATTGTTCTGGGATGTATTAAAGCCTTTGCCGAAGCTGCTATGATAGGCGCTTTGGCTGACTGGTTTGCCGTAACAGCGTTGTTTCATCATCCACTAGGGATACGCATTCCTCATACAAATTTGATAGAACGCCGAAAGAAAACAATCGGCAACAATTTGGGCGGCTTTGTGGTGGATAATTTTCTAAACGCGGCCACCATTCGACCCTATATTGAAAAGATTTCGATAAGCACCATAATCATCCACTGGTTTGGAAAAGCAAAGAATGCTACATTTTTTGTAGATGAGATTTCAAGACTGTTGAAAAGAATCATTTCAAATACTGATGATATCGCAATAACAAATTTTATCAATCACAAATCGAGAGAAATCATCAAAGAAATTGAGCTCAATAGAGTCATAGCTTCGGGGATGGACATTGTGATAGCGCGAGGAGATCATATACGCCTATTCGACTACCTTACCTGCCAAATACGTGAATATGTACTTAACAACGAAAGCCTGATCAGGGAAAGAGTAAAGCAGGAAAGTCATTTTCTGATTCCGGATTTTGTAGATAATATTATAGCGTCCAAAATCACAACCGGGATATCCAAATATCTTACAGAGATTGAAAATGATCCCAACCATAAAATTAGAACGGAACTTAATCTGCAGGTAATAAAATTGGTTGCGGATATCAGGACACAATCCAAATGGAAAGAGGAGTTTCAAGTTATCAAAAACAGTATTATTCAAAGTGATAAGATAGAACAATATGCTCTTTCGATCTGGAAACATTTGCAAAGAAATATATTAGCCGATTTGGACACTCCAGAATCTGCCATAAAACAATATCTTAAAAAGTCTATCGAAGAAATTGTTGTCAATTTACAAAGCGATAAACCTTTTCAACAAAAACTAAATAAATGGGCGCAGTTTCATTCTTATAAATATATACTTCAAAATACAGAAAAAGCGGGAGAACTCATTAGTAGTACAGTTGGTAATTGGGAAGGAAAAGAACTCAGTTACAAATTGGAGCTGGAGGTAGGTAAAGACCTGCAATACATTCGTGTGAACGGAACATTGGTGGGTGGTTTGGTGGGTTTATTGATTTATGCACTTACCCATTTTATTCAAAATAGCTAGCCGTTTTATTCATTTCTAATAATCCATATATGCATATTCAAATTACCTTTCACAAACTATCCAGTGAAAATAAAGACCTCCTGATTGCTTCTCTCCAAGACATAACTGATGGTTTTGAGGAGGAGGAAGATATACTTAAAGCCTATTTTTCAGAAGGTAATTATGATGAATCTCAGATTAAGGAACTGGTAGAAAAATACAACATTTCCTTTGAGAAAACCATCGTCGAAATGCAAAATTGGAATGCCTTATGGGAATCTAATTTCGAACCGGTGTTAGTGGAAGATTTTGTTGGCATTCGTGCTTCGTTTCATCCTCCTATTCAAAATGTCTTATACGAAATCATCATTACACCCAAAATGAGTTTTGGTACTGGCCACCATGCTACCACCTATTTGATGATGCAGCAAATGCGAAAGGTAGATTTTAAGGGGAAAACAGTTTTTGACTTTGGAACCGGTACAGGTGTGCTGGCTATTTTAGCACAAAAACTTGGAGCAATAAGCGTTACTGCCAGCGATATAGATGAATGGAGTATTGAAAACTCGATAGAAAATTTTGAATGCAATCAGTGTGCTTTTATTGAAATAGTACATTCAGGTGCTGCTGAAATGCACAAAGAGTTTGATACAATATTAGCCAACATCAATCGAAATGTTTTGTTGGAGCATATCCCAACCCTTTCTGCACAGTTAAAAAAAACAGGGCAATTAATATTGAGTGGAATACTTGAAGAGGATGAAAAAATCATTGCCGATAAATGTATTAGCCATCAGTTAAAATTTGAAGAAAAAACAACAAAGGGCAATTGGATATGCTTGAGTTTCAGCAAAGTATAGAAACCCCAATTATTATACCATTCAGCTGGTTGGGGTTCAATAAGATTAAAGTACTATATTTACCTCCTGATTGTCCACTAACGGAAAAAGCATGATAGAGATCATTTTAGTTTTTTGTGCTTATTGCCTTGGAAGTATTCCCACGTCGGTTTGGGTGAGCAAGGGATTTTTCGGAATTGATATCCGGGAATATGGGAGTGGTAATGCCGGAGCTACCAATACTTTTAGAGTGTTAGGCCCACGCTGGGGAAGTTTTGTGATGATTTGTGATGTATTAAAAGGTTTTCTCGCAGTAAGGCTTTCTTTGCTTCTACCAGAATTTTCCACCGAAATGGCATTACTGAACTATCAATTAATTCTAGGAATTTCAGCAGTTTTGGGTCATATTTTTCCCCTTTGGGCTAACTTTAAGGGTGGAAAAGGAGTAGCTACACTCTTTGGACTGGTTATAGGTATTTCTCCATGGTCCGCACTGGCCTGCTCGGGTGTGTTTCTGCTAGTACTTTATTTAACAAGGTTTGTTTCTCTGAGTTCCATTCTGGCTAGTATAGCTTTCCCGATATTTATTTTGGTTATATTTAATGTGGATAATCCAATTTACAGAGTTTTTGCTGTGGTAGTGGCTTTGCTGGTGATTCTTACCCATCAAAAAAATATTGGTCGAATCATTCGTGGTGGAGAAAGCAAGGTACCCATTTTTAAAAATAGGGACCGTAGAAAGGGAAGGAACAGAATAAATTAATGCTCACAAACCCGTGAATCACATACTAATTTTCTTTTTTTGGTATAAGGATTGCGATTAAAGATTTGTTTTTAAATAATAAATTTAAAACTAAACGAATGATCAAAAAGTTATTATGCTTTGTCGCCATTGCCGGCATTGCCATTTCCTGTTCAACCAATGCTGTTACAGGTCGTAGTCAGTTCAAGTTACTACCCGAATCACAATTGCAGGAAATGGCCGTTGCAGAATATCAATCGTTTCTGTCCGGAAGTAAAGTAGTTGCGCCCACTACAAATAATAGGGATGCAGAGATGGTGAATCGGGTTGGTCAACGAATAATAAAATCTGTTACCGAATACTTCAAGGCAAACAATCTTAGTCAGGATTTAGAGGGCTACAAATGGGAAACAAAATTAGTACAGGACAATCAGGCTAATGCCTGGTGTATGCCAGGAGGCAAAATTGTAGTTTATACAGGCTTGTTGCCAATTACTCAAAATGAAGCCGCACTTGCCGTGGTAATGGGTCATGAGGTTTCTCATGCTCTGTTTGGCCATACCAACGAAAGAATGAGCCAGACTATTGCCGCCCAATATGGAGGAAGTATTCTTGATGCTTTTTTAGCTAATAAGAGCACGGCCACCATGAGAAATATTTTTGGTACAGCTGTAGGACTTGGATCACAAGTGGGTATATTAGCATTTTCCAGAAAACAAGAATTGGAATCGGATCACTATGGTATCATTTGGGCCGCTATGGCAGGTTATAATCCTCAGGAAGCCATACCATTATGGCAAAGAATGGAAAAATTGTCGGGAGGTGGCAATACACCGGAATTTTTGAGCACACACCCTGGCCCCGAAAGAAGGATAGAACAATTACAGAAATTTATGCCAGAGGCAATGAAATACTACCGTCCAGTAGGTAAATAATCATATAAATATTACAATATTTATAAAGCCTTAGATATCAGTACTTATTTGTTTTTTTTCAAACCTTTGGTTTTTACTGGTTTTTTAAGTTACCTTTGCACAATATTTCAAGGCTTGTTCTTAGGTTCCCGGATGGTAAAATGTCCGGTATTGTTAAATAAATCCCACAAGTTCCATGATTCAGACAGTTTTTGAAAAACTTCAGTACGCAGAGGAAAAGAATCTTTTAATTCAGGGTTTACCGTCTTCCATCGAAAAACAATTCAGCAAAATTTCATTTGCAAAAAACATGACACCATTATTAAGATCAAGAAAACTTGATTTTGCTTTGGTATTTGCCGTAAATGAAAATCAATTGAATGGTATTTTGACTGATGTGATGCCTTCGTTAAAAGAGGATACAAAGTTTTGGGTAGCGTACCCTAAGACTACATCCAAAATAGTTACGGATCTAAATCGTGATCGTAGCTGGAACAGACTAACCGATGAAGGTTATTCTGGTATGGACAATGTAGAGTTAGACCATGTGTGGACAGCAACCAGATTTGAAAGGTGCAAACTTGAACGTAGAACCGCCTCTCCTTCGGAAAGGAAAAGACACGCAGAACTTGTTTAAAGCACGTAATATCAGTAAATAATGAACCCGGCAATACGCCGGGTTTTTTATTTTTGGTATGCTTATTGCACATTAATAATCACTAAGTTATAATCTAAAAACCTGTCTTATATGAAAAAAAGATATTTTATCGCTTTGGCTTTGATCTTTACTGTATTTTTTGCACAGGCACAAACTGAAAAAGGATACTATCTAATTGGTGGGAATATTGGCAATATTAAAGGGAATTTTCAAAAAGGTGGATCAAGTTTTGGAATCGGCATTACGCCAAAAGTGGCCTGGTTTGTCAAAGATAATATAGCTGTGGGTGGTCAGATTGATCTGAATTTCCAAACCGCTAAAGGAGCAGGCAGTACCACTAAATACACCATTGGACCACTTGCAAGGTTTTATTTTAGAGATAAAGAGGTTGGTCAGTTTGTTCGACATACTACTTTTTTTGTGGAATCAAATGTTGGTATTGGTGGCTCTGTGGTGTCTAAGGGAGGCGGTTCCACCAATGGATTAGATATTGGGTTGGGACCAGGATTGGCTTTTTTTGTAAATGAAAATATTGCACTTGAAACCCTCTTAAAATACAATTTAACCTTGGGTTTTGGTAGTGTACCCGTAAGTAGTGGGGTGAATTTTGGCGTTGGTTTTCAAATATATTTACCGACAGCAAAAATTAAATCCCTAAAAAACGAATTAAAATAATCCTGCTTTCTATGGATAATTCAACACCCAGAGAGCCGGTATTTTACCGGCTTTTTTTGATCTAAAGATTGGCCACAGCCTTTTCCCCATACATCTGTTCTTTATATCTTAAAGAAGGCGATGGTATAAATTTACCGATTCCTAAATCTTTCCATTTATTGTCAATAGCAACGATGGTTTCATCATCTGCCACAATAATGTTCGGCCAATCGCGCTGAAAGCCGTCTAACTCTTTAGTTTTTATGGTACCATCTAGTCCAAGTATGGCGGTGTATTTATTCCCCTCTTCTATCGTGCATAAAACTTCATCTCGTTTAGGGTCCACATTATTACAAAAACGCCAAAGTGCTGTAGGCAGATCCAAAGCATTGACAGTATGTTCTACATATAAAATAATTTTCACGCCTTTCAATCCTGGTAAATTACTGACTGATTGATGAAGACTTCTTATATGACCTACTTTGTTTTTTTCAACTGAAATAACTAAGCAGGGAATTTCACTCTTTAATAGCTCGGCGTTCACACATCGTATTTCAGGGAACTCGGTTAGTAATGCATCTATATTTATTGTAGCCGGAGAATCGGGAAAACTATACCTGGAATCCAGTTCTTCATCGTACTTAAAGGTACCATCTATACAAAGTTTTCCGCCAAAACCCATCTTGCTGCAACTATGATCCAACACATCCATTGGCCCCTGGGAGAAATATACATCAGTAGCTGGATTAAGATTTTTGAAAACTTCCTTGGCTAATGCTTTATAGTCAGAAATAGGAAAATCAGTTTGTGAAGCCAGCACAAGTATCTTATTAAACATCATTTGCCCCGCCCCCCACATGGCATTCATCACCTTTTGTCCCTGACCGGCATACTCTTTATTGATTTGAGTGATGACCAGATTATGAAACACCCCTTCCACCGGCATATCCATATCTTTAATTTCTGGAACTAAAGTCATTTTTATGGGAGCTAGAAAAATTCTTTCTGTTGCTTTTCCCAGCCAGGCATCTTCCTGAGGAGGAATGCCTACAATGGTGGCTGGATAGACTGCATTTTTTCGGTGTGTGATAGCAGTGATATGAAATTTTGGATACCAGTCTGGTAAAGAATAATATCCTGTGTGATCGCCAAATGGTCCTTCCCACAGCAATTCATCATTTGGATCCACATATCCTTCTATTATAAAATCTGCATCTTCCGGCACTTCTATTTCTGGTTGGGTAATACATTTCACCAACTCTACCTTCTTCTTTCTTAGAAACCCTGCCAACATGTACTCGTCCACATTTTCAGGTAATGGTGCTGTGGCAGAATAGGCATAGGCTGGATCTCCACCTAGGGCAACTGCTACCGGCATTCGTTTATTAAGTTTTTTATACTCGTTGAAATGTTTGGCAGATACCTTATGTTTATGCCAATGCATGGCCGTAAGTTGTGGACCAAATACCTGCATACGATACATACCTACATTGCGCACATTGGTATTTGGATCTTTAGTATTGATAATTGGCAGCGTAACAAATGGGCCTCCGTCCTGTGGCCAGCAAGTAATCACAGGGAGCTGTGTAATATCTGGCAATCCTGACCATTTTTCGCCAGAAGGTAATGGTTTTTCTGTTAAAATCACTTCCTGACAAAGCCCTCTGCCCTTAATTACTTTTGGCATCCAGGATGCAAATTCTCCGAGCTTGGGTAGCAATTTTAGTTTATCAATTATATTTTCTTTAGGTGAGGATAATAGTTTGAACAGATGCTCTATGTCCCTAGCTACATCATTTAGTTCCTGCACACCAAGTGCCATGCACATTCTTTTCTCACTCCCATAGGCATTCATTAATACAGGAAAATCATATCCGGTATTTTCAAACAAAATAGCTTTACCCCCTCCTAGTTCTTTGCTCATTCTATCTGTAATTTCAGCAATTTCTAAGTGCGGATTGACATAAGTTTTTATTCGTACCAACTCACCTGCCCGCTCTAACGCTTTAATAAATTCCTGCTGATTTCTATATGCCATTTATGTGGTTTTTATTGATTGCCCAAACATACGACAAACAAATCTTAATAGGTATTACCAATCATATTTTAGAGTTCTTATACCAAAAAAAAAGCCGCTTCAAATTTGAATCGGCTATTACGTTGGTCATAATTCTCTTATCCTAATATTTTTAAAATACGCCTTATTCCCATGATCCTGCAAAGCGATTTGCCCTTTTTTTGCCTTCCGATAATCAGGGAATGTTTTCCATTTTCCGGAAAGCCTTTTTTGGTTCCAGTCTTCAGTCCAAGCTTTAAAGGCAATAATTCTTACCCCATTTAGCCAGTGTTCCACGTTGTACTTATTGAAAACAATTTTGCTTTGATTCCACTCACCTATCGGTTTGAGCTTTTTATTTTTCCCTGGTAGATACATTGCATAGTCAGCTCCCGCCTTTTGCCATTCTTCTAATTTTCCAGGAAAATTAATGTCATCAATAATCTGATATTCGGGTCCTGTTTCATAAGGTGCTTTATATTTTGCATCCTCAATCACATGATACATCAATCCACTATTGCTGCCTTTATCCACCTTCCATTCCCACTCCAGTTCAAAATTTTCAAACTTTTTATCGGTAACTATATCACCACCTGTATCATGTGATGAAGCACCCAAACACACTAAAGCACCATCTTGTACAATCCAATTTTTTACCGTCGAACCTCCTTTGTTAAATCCATGCCAGCCATTCAGCGTTTTTCCATCGAATAGACTAATCCATTTTCCTTTTTTCAAAAAACATTCTTGCTTCAATTTGTCATTGTTGATTGCTGATGTTTTTTCTTCTACTGAACTACTGAATAGAAAACCTGCCAGACTAAGGCTAATTAAAATTCGGATCATGCGTTTTAAATTTATTAATATGTTATAAGAGATTCTATGGTTTTGAATATTTGTAAAAAACCTGTTGGTTACAATCAATCAAACCAATTGCCAAGAACATGGACAATTTTGAATAAATATACAATTAGAAAGTCAACTAAACTACACCCACATTCCTTATTCTAAACATAAACATCTTACTAAATAATTAAACCCACCTTTGTACCGCCTTTTCAACTAATAAAATCATATGTAAAAATTAGAAGCAAAACAGATAACTTTCAAAAAAAGTGAAAAATCTAAAATAAACTATCCCTTAGGATATATAGAATGGACAACCAACGTCAATAGCCGTGCAACTCGTCTGAAAATAAAAATAAAATGAGAAATATTACACTTTTGCTTTTATCCATCATAATACATATATCGTGTACTTCTCAAAATAAAACTATCCACCAGGAGGCTCAAGCCAAAGTAAATGAATTAAGACCACTTCTAAGTCTTTCAGAAAGTCAAACGATTAAGTTCATCCGTATTGAAACGAACTATCTAAAAGAAATAAAAAAGCTACCTAATTCGGTAGAGTTGTTTGAGTATAATATCCACACCAAAAAAATTAAAGAAAAAAGAAATAGTTCGCTAAAAACTATTTTAAGCCATGAGCAATTATTAAGACTAGATGTAATTGAAAATAACAGGATAAATCAAATACCGATTAGGGTACAATAAAGCAACAGAGCCAAATATCTTTAAATAACTTTTCTCGAAAATCCAATACTTAAAATCGAACAATACATAAAGCAAAAAACCCGAACAATGTCCGGGTTTTAATTATAATGTCATCAATATTTTCTAGATCTGCACAGCTGATGTGCTTTGTCTGCCTTGGATTCTTCCACTCTTCATCAAACCATCGTACTGACGCATCATCAAATGTGTTTCAATTTGCTGCAATGTATCCAGTACCACAGCCACCATGATTAAAAGAGAAGTACCTCCAAAGAACATGGCAAAGCCTTGTGTCATACCAAACAATAACTGAATGAGCCCCGGTAAGATACCCACAAAAGCCAGCATAACAGAACCCGGGAAAGTTATTCTATCCATAATGGCTCCGATATAATCTGTAGTAGGCTGACCCGGTTTTACTCCCGGAATGAACCCATTATTTTGTTTTAAGTTGTCAGATATTTGTTTAGGATTAAAAATTAATGCTGTGTACAGGAATGTAAACCCAATCACCACTACTGAATAGATCAACATATACCAACCATTGGTATGATCAGTAAACATTTTTCCCAGTGTACTATTAGTGCTGCCCATTGTAAACAAAGTAGGAACAAACAAAATAGCCTGAGCAAAGATGATAGGCATAACACCTGAAGCATTCACTTTTAACGGTAAAAACTGTCGGGCACCTCCAAACTGACGATTCCCCACAATTTGTTTAGCATAGTTCACCGGAACTTTTCTCACTGCCTGAATCAATAGAATACATCCCAGATTAATTGCTATGTATAAAGCGATCTCAATAATAAATATTAGGATAGTACCTGTACGTTCAGAACGGAAAGACAATTCCTGAACAAAAGATTGTGGCAAACGAGCCAAGATCCCTATCATGATAATTAAGGAAGTACCATTACCTAATCCCTTATCAGTAATCTTTTCACCCAGCCACATCACAAACAATGTGCCTGCAGTTAATACGATCACAGTAGTCAGGGTGAAGTAAGCAGCTCCAAACCCTGGATCGATAGCCGGGCCAGAAGTTTGTTTCAAATAAGCCACATAAGCAAATGATTGTACGATAGTAACCATCACGGTTATGTAGCGAGTCAGCTGGCTTATTTTTTTACGTCCACTCTCTCCCTCTTTCTGCATTTTTTGGAAAGTAGGTACAAGTACAGCCATTAGCTGCACAAAGATAGAAGCCGTGATATACGGCATGATACCCAATGCAAAAATTGATGCCATGTTGAAAGCACCACCTGCGAAAGTATTTATCAGATCCAGGATACCGTTTTGAGCATTGTTTTTACTAAACTCTTCAAGTACAATTGGATTGATACCCGGCAGGGTAATAAATGCACCAATTCTATAAACTGCTGTAAGCATTAAGGTGTAAAGAATCTTAGTTCTTAATTCTTCAATGCTCCAGATATTCTTTAATGTTTGAATAAATTTTTTCACCTTATTTCCTCTTAATTAGACAATCGTCAAAATTAAATGACGCACCCCAGTGCGTCAAATAATTTTATCCAGAATTATTTTAAAATTTCCACAGTCCCACCTGTCGCTTCAATCAGCGACTTAGCCTTTTCGCTGATGGCGTGAACTTTGAAACTAAATTTGCCTTTCAATTCACCATTAGCCAAAATTTTCACTTTGTCTGTTTTGCTCACAGCACCTATTTCATACAAACTGTCAAAAGAAAATTCTTGCAAATCATACGCTTCCGCAAAATGATCGAATTGTCCAATATTAAATACTTTGAAAGTAATCTTTCCGGGATTCTTAAATCCTCTTTTTGGAACACGACGTTGAATAGGCATCTGACCACCTTCGTGACCTATTTTGCTTTTATACCCTGCACGGCTTTGACCACCTTTGTTACCTTTTGTAGAAGTGCCCCCATAGCCACTACCTTCACCACGACCAATTCTTTTTTCCTTATGTGTAGCACCTTTTGCAGGTTTTAATTCATGTAATTTCATTTCTAAAATGCTTTATTTGTTTACTTGCGCCTCAAAGCGGAGGCTCGCTTTAATATCGTTGAATGATGAACAATAATTAATGAATAAAGAGAAATTAGTTATTTCTCTACTCTAATTATAATTCTTCTACCTTCAGCATGTGCTCTACCTTGCGGATCATTCCAAGCACTTGCGGTGTGGCTTCTACTTCTTTGCTGCTGTTAGTTTTATTTAATCCTAAAGCCTTCAAAGTTAGTTTTTGCCTTTCAGGTCTGTCAATCGGACTTTTAACTAAAGTTATTTTTACTTTTTTCATTGCCCACTCCTTGTTCCCTTCAAAAGGGAAGGTTTTTAAAAATTCAGTGATTTGAATAATATTCTTTTGTCTGGCTTTTGCAAGCCCCTCCGATTATGGAGGTTGGGGAAGTTCTATCCCTGAAATACTTTCTTCAAGCCAATGTTACGAGACTTAGCTACAGCTATCGGCTCGCGCAACATAGCCAATGCTTTGAAAGTTGCTTTTACCACGTTGTGCGGATTAGCAGATCCCAAAGACTTAGATAATACGTTTTGAATTCCTGCAGCTTCCAATACAGCACGCATGGAACCTCCGGCAATTACTCCTGTACCTGGTGTTGCTGGTAAAATCATCACTTTAGCAGCACCTTCTTTACACCATTGGTCATGAGGAATAGTACCTTTAAAGATTGGAACTTTAATAAGGTTCTTTTTTGCATCCTCAATTCCTTTTGTTATGGCTTCCTGAACTTCTTTTGCTTTACCCAAGCCATGTCCCACAATACCATTTCCATCACCTACTACTACTAAGGCTGAAAAACTAAAAGCACGGCCACCTTTGGTAGTTTTTACTACACGGTTAATGGCTACTACCTTGTCTTTTAACTCAAGATCGCTGGCTTTTACTTTGTTGTATGTAACTTTTGACATTATATCTATTTAAATTATAGTATGAATTAAAATTGCAGACCACCTTCTCTTGCACCATCAGCTACAGCCTTAACGCGTCCGTGATAAAGGTAACCACCACGATCGAAAACCACATCTTTTACATTAAGCTCACCAGCTTTACGAGCTAAAGCGGCTCCAACCATTTTGCTCTTTTCGCTTTTAGTTCCGCTTTGAGCTTTAATATCTTTATCTTTTGAAGAAGCCGCAACAATGGTAATACCTTTGTTGTCATCGATCAACTGCGCATAAATATCTGTATTGCTACGAAATACAGCTAATCTTGGCTTTTGTGCAGTACCGCCAATTTTCTTACGAATTGTATGACGGATTTTGATTCTTCTTAATACTTTTACGTTTGACATCTTTTTTTATTTAGTTCCTGATGCTGCCAGGAATTATGTTAATATGTTGAAAAGTTGAAAAGTTGATTTGATAAAAAATTGAAACCTATGTTCATCATTCGATCCTGCCAACTTACAAACCTGTTAACTTAAAACTTATTTACCAGCAGATTTACCAGCTTTCTTCCTAACAATCTCACCTACAAAACGAACACCTTTTCCTTTGTAAGGTTCCGGCTTACGCAAACTGCGAATCTTGGCACAAAGAGCTCCCAATAATTGTTTATCGCTACCTGTGATAGTGATAATTGGGTTTTGACCTTTCAATTGTTCTGTTGTTACTGTTAATTCTTTTGGAACTTCCACAATTATGTTGTGAGAATATCCTAAAGCAAGATCTAAAATATTTCCCTGATTGGCTGCCTTAAAACCTACACCCACCAATTCCAATTTCTTTTCAAACCCGTCTGTTACCCCTGCTACCAGGTTGGCTAATAAAGCACGGTATAACCCGTGTTGAGCACGATGCTGGATCTGATCTGAAGGGCGAGTTAAATTCACCTGACCATCTTTCACTTCCACTTTGATATCGGCATTAACAGCTTGTTTCAATTCGCCTTTTTTACCTTTTACGGTTACCACATTATCACTGCTCACCTGTACAGTTACTCCTTCAGGAATTGCGATTGGTTTTTTACCTATACGTGACATAAAAATTCTTTTTAAAACTTTTAAATATATTGTTTAATTTTTCTAACCGATCAGTCGGTATAGTACGACTTAATGTATCAGAAAACTTTTGCTATGCACTTTAAAGTGTCATATTAATAAATGTAGCAAAGTACTTCTCCGCCTACATTCTGAGCTCTAGCCTCTTTATCTGTCATTACACCTTTTGATGTAGAAAGAATAGCAACTCCCAATCCGTTTTTTACTCTTCTGATTTCGGTTGGTTTAGCATACTGACGCAAACCAGGTCGGCTAATTCTTTCCAGACTTTGAATAGCTGGTTGCTTAGTATCTGCATCGTATTTTAATGCAATCTTGATGATACCCTGTTTGTTATCTTCTTCAAATTTGTATTTCAGAATGAAACCCTGTCTGTACAAAATTTCAGTCAAACGCTTTTTCAGGTTAGATGCAGGAATATCTACTACACGGTGTCCCGCCATTTGAGCGTTACGAATTCTCGTTAAGAAATCTGCTATAGGATCTGTTACCATAATCTTATTTAAGATTGAATATTTTTAATTTAATATTATACCTCACCCCTCATCAGGGATTTTGGAACTACCAGCTGGCTTTCTTAAGCCCTGGAATTTTTCCGTTAAGTGCCATATCTCTTAATGCAATTCTGGAAATACCAAAGTAGCGTACATAACCTTTAGGACGACCAGTGAGTTGGCAACGGTTCTTAAGACGCACTTTAGATGAGTTTTTTGGAAGCTTATCCAAAGCGGCATAATCACCTGCTTTCTTTAATTCTTCTCTTTTAGCCGCATATTGTTCAACTAATTTTTCTCTTTTTAGCTGACGGGCCTTTATTGAAGTTCTTGCCATTTTGTTTAATTCAATTTTATATTAATTACTCTGCTGTTCTTTTATTATTCTTGAAAGGCATTCCTAGTTCTTTCAACAGTTCATACGCCTCTTCATCAGTTTGAGCGGTAGTTACGAAAGTGATATCCAAACCAGTAATTTTATTTACTTTATCAATATCAATTTCTGGAAAAATGATTTGCTCGGTTACACCCATTGTGTAGTTTCCACGACCGTCAAAAGATTTTTCACTAATTCCTTTAAAATCGCGAACGCGTGGTAATGCTACAGAAATAAGTCTGTCTAAAAACTCAAACATTTTCTCACCACGTAAGGTTACTCTTGCCCCTATCGGCATGTTCTTACGTAGTTTAAAGTTGGAGATATCTTTCTTAGATTGTGTTACCACCGCTTTTTGACCTGTGATCGTTGTCAACTCGTCTACAGCTACATCCACCAATTTTTTATCGGTTACTGCGCCGTTTACACCACGGTTTAAACAAATCTTTTCAAGTTTTGGAGCCTGCATTACACTTTTGTAAGCAAATTTTTTAACCAAAGCGGGTGCTACTTCACTTTTGTATTTGGTGGCCAGCCTTGGGATATATGTTGTTGTGCTCATGATCTTTTATTATTTTAATCGCTAAAAAGATTAAAGTTTTGTACCTGATTTTTTCAGGATACGGGCTGTTTTACCGTTCTCACGGTCGCGCTTTACTTTTGAAGGCGCTTTAGCCTTTGCATCCCAAAGCATTACATTACTAATGTGTATTGGAGCTTCTTGCTTTACAATTCCACCTTTAGTATTTTGGGCAGAAGGTTTAGTGTGTTTTGTTTTGATATTTACACCTTCCACTAAAACCTTAGCATCGTCCACCAATACTTCTTTTACAAGGCGTGGTTTGGTTTTATCTTTATCCGCACCGGTAATTATTACTACCTGGTCGCCTTTTTTAATGTTGTACTTGGGTTTAAATCTGTTACTCATTGTATTTTGCTTTTTACCTTAGGCTGTTAGCTTTAGGCTTGTCATGCATATATTTTTTCTTTTGGTAGCTTATTACCAAATGCATATTGCTATTATAGAACTTCGGGCGCTAAGGAAACAATTTTCATGTAACCCTTGTCACGCAACTCTCTTGCTACTGGTCCAAAAATACGGGTACCTCTTGGCTCGTCTGCAGCATTCAGGATTACAACCGCATTGTCATCGAACCTGATATAAGAACCGTCTTTACGACGCAGTTTATTAGTAGTACGAACGATTACTGCTTTAGCAACTGTTCCTTTTTTAATACCGCCTGCAGGTGTTGCATCTTTAACGGTAACTACTATTTTATCACCAATTCTTGCATAGCGCTGGCCACTGTTGCCCAAAACACGAATACAAAGTACTTCCTTCGCGCCGCTGTTATCTGCTACATTTAACCTGCTTTCTTGCTGTATCATTTTATCAATTTTGAATTATGAATTATGAATTATGAATTATAAATTCACAATCAATTATTCAACCTATATAATTACTATTTTACTTTTTCTACCACCTCTACCAGTCTCCAACGTTTCAACTTGCTCAGCGGGCGAGTTTCCATGATCTTAACAGTGTCACCAATGCTACACTCGTTCTTTTCGTCATGCGCATGAAACTTGGAGGTTTTTTTCAAAAACTTACCGTAAATAGGGTGCTTAATTTTTCTTTCGATAGCTACAGTAATTGTTTTGTTCATCTTGTTACTGGTAACCACGCCTATTCTCGTTTTTCTTAAATTTCTTTCTGACATTTTTTATAATTTGTCGGTTTTACGTTTGATGCAATTATACATCAAATTTTTTATGCTTGCTCAACCGTATTTTTCTGGTTGATCAAAGTTTCGATGCGGGCAATGTCCTGACGCATACTGCGAATTGACATTGGATTTTCAAGCGGAGTAATGGCATGAGCAAACTCCAACTTTTTTAATCTTTGTTTGGATTGTTCCAATTGCAACTTCAGATCTTCTGCACTCAATCCTTTAATGCTATTTAAAAATTCTTTTTTCTTTGACATAACTGATAATTTGCTAAGTTGATAATGTGCCTTTGTGCTAATTGAGAACCTTTCTGCTGCTAATCAAAATCAATTAGCTTATTAGCACATTAACGTATTAATTAGTGATCAAATCTCTACGCATGGAGAACTTGGTCTTGATTGGCAATTTGCCAGATGCCAGCTGTAATGCACGGCGCGCCACTTCTTCACTCACTCCATCTACTTCAAAGATGATACGCCCTGGCTGCACTACTGCTGCCCAATACTCCAGGTTACCTTTACCTTTACCCATACGAACCTCTGCAGGCTTGTTGGTAATTGGTTTGTCAGGGAAAATACGAATCCATACATTACCCTCTCTTTTCATACTACGGGTAAGCGCCTGACGAGCCGCCTCTATCTGACGGTCGGTAATCCAATGAGAGTCTAATGCTTTTAAAGCATAGGAACCAAAAGAAATAGTAGTACCTCTTTTTGCATCGCCTTTCATGCGACCTTTCTGCATTTTCCTGTGCTTTGTTCTCTTCGGTTGTAACATAATATCGGCCCCTCCTAACCTTACCGCTGTTTTGCGGAAGGAATTTTTGGGTTATTTAATTTAATTAATGCTTTTATTTTTTGAAAGCTTCCTGGTTTTCCCCATGCTGGGCGCAGGTGGCTTTAATGTCTTCTCTCTCTTTGTCCACGACGATCACCACCTCCTCTTCTGTCATCACGACGATCTCTGCGTTCTCCGCCTCCAGGTATATTCTTATCGTTTCCAGAGATAAAGTTTGGATTCAGGTCTCTCTTAGTAAGTACTTCACCTTTACTAATCCATACTTTGATCCCAATTTTTCCGTAAACAGTTTGAGCAAAAACGTTTGCATAGTCGATATCCATACGGAAAGTATGCAATGGTACGCGACCTTGTTTGAACTCTTCGCTACGTGCAATTTCAGCACCGTTTAAACGACCACTAAGTTTCACCTTAATTCCTTCGGCACCCATACGTAGTGCAGAAGCAATAGCCATTTTTGTTGCGCGTTTGAAATTGATACGGTTCTCGATTTGACGAGCAATTGTATCACCTACAATCATTGCATCGGTTTCAGGACGACGAATCTCAAGAATATTGATTTGAACATCATCATTACCGGTAAGTTTTTTCAACTCTTCCTTGATTCTGTCCACTTCTCCACCACCTTTACCAATGATGATACCTGGCTTAGACGTATGAATAGTAATGATCAATTTTCCTAACGTTCTTTCAATAACAATTTTAGAAATTCCACCCTTGTTGATACGAGCGTTCAGATAAGTTCTGATTTTATGATCTTCTATCAATTTAGAAGCGAAATCTCTTTTGCTTCCGTACCAATTAGATTCCCATCCGCGGATGATACCTAACCTGTTACCAATTGGATTTGCTTTTTGACCCATATTTATTGGTTATGCTTTTTTAGATTCTTTTGTCTTTTTAGATCCCTTCTCTTCAGTAGCTTTCACATCAACCACCAATGTTACGTGATTGCTGCGTTTGCGAACACGATACCCTCGACCCTGAGGTGCTGGACGCATACGCTTTAAGGTTCTGCCTCCATCAACATAAATTGTTTTCACAACCAATCCTGTTTCATCTCCACCTTCATTAGCTTGTTTCCAGTTGCTAATGGCACTCAACACCAGTTTGCGCAAAGGCACTGCAGGATGTTTGGGGTTGTGCTCTAATTCAGCCAATACCAAATCTACCCTTTGACCGCGAATCAAGTCTGCGAGCAGCCTCATTTTACGAGGTGATGTTGGATAATTTCTAAGTTTTGCTACTGCTTCCATTTTTATTTTATTAACCCGGCTTCTGTACTACTATCAACATTGGTTGTAGCTTGTCCGCCGTAGCGGATTGCACTTTTGAGCTTCGGTAATTCTTTTGAACAAATTATTTACTACCAGCATGACCTTTGAACTGGCGGGTAGGTGAAAACTCACCTAACTTATGGCCTACCATAAACTCAGTTACATACACAGGAATAAACTTGTGCCCATTATGAACTGCAAAAGTGTGGCCTACGAAATCAGGAGAAATAGTAGAGCGACGGCTCCAGGTTTTAATCACTGATTTTTTATTTTTTCCTTCGTTGATATCTAACACCTTTTTTTCTAAGTGTGTAGCGATATAAGGACCTTTTTTAATTGAACGAGCCATATCTTAATTACTAATTATTAATTTTGAATTGCTAATTATTTGGACAGTTTGCTTCCGTTTTTACGCTGAATGATTAATTTATCACTAGACTTACCTCTGGTTCTTGTTTTCTCACCTTTTGCGTATTTACCGGTACGGCTACGTGGATGTCCACCAGATGCACGACCTTCACCACCACCCATTGGGTGATCTACAGGGTTCATGGCCACACCACGAGTTCTTGGTTTGATACCTCTCCATCTGTTTCTACCAGCCTTTCCCATGCTCTGCAAGCTATGATCACTATTGCTCACTACACCAACGGTAGCCACACAGTTGATCAACACTTTTCTCAATTCACCAGAAGGCATTTTTAATATAGCATATTTCTCTTCTTTGTTGGTCAATTGCGCAGAAGAACCAGCACTACGAGACATTTTACCACCCTGACCAGGATTCAATTCAATGTTATGCACATTAGTACCTAAAGGCATATTTTTCAATGGTAAAGCATTCCCGATTTCTGGAGCTACTGTAGGACCACTGATTACTTTAGCACCAACGGTTAATCCCTGAGGAGCGATAATATATCTCTTTTCACCATCGGTATATTCTACCAAGGCGATAAATGCGGTACGATTTGGATCGTATTCAATGGTTAATACGGTTGCTTCGATATTGTGTTTTTCTCTTTTGAAATCAACAATACGATATTTTTGTTTGTGTCCACCACCTCTGTACCTCATAGTAAGGTGACCAGAAGAGTTACGACCACCAGTGCTTTTCTTTGGTTCTACTAAGCTTTTTTCAGGAGTGTTTGTAGTCACCTCAGCATACGCATTCCCGATTCTCCAACGGGTTCCGGCTGTCATCGGTTTGAATTTTCTTACTGCCATTTTTTGTTTCTTAATTCTGTTTTTGGGATACTGAATTATCTTCTCACCCCAAACAATATATTACAACACTTCGCGGCGGTTGGTTGCCCTTCTTTTAGCCTTCATTCCCTGGTTCACGAATACTAATCACCTGGGAGGAACTATGGCTTAGATATTTGCGTACAAATCAATTTCTTCCCCTACGGCTACAGTTACGTAAGCCTTCTTGAAAGAGGGTTTACGACCTTTGATAAAACCAGCTTTTGTATAACGGGTTTTATTTTTTGCAGGAGCTACTACAGTATTCACAGCTGTAACTGTTACACCATAAAAGGTTTCTATAGCCTTTTTGATCTCCAGCTTGTTTGATCTTTTATCAACTTTGAAAGCATAGCGACGCAATTTTTCTTGCTGGCCATTTGCTTTTTCAGTTAAAATCGGTTTTATTAAAACTTGAGAAGGATTCATCTTCTTTTAATTTAATGCGTTTGAAAATTCTTATGCTTCTGCTACAACTTGGATTTCATCCTCAGAGAAAATTTTTGCAGCACTTTCTGTTAATACCAGTACCTCTGAGTTCATAATGTCGTAAGTGTTTAAATCGCTTAATGACACGCTTAACACTGAAGGAAGATTGCGTAAAGACAATTCAACATTCAGATCTAGCTCAGGGGTTACAAACATTGATTTTTTCTCTCCAACATTCAATGCATTTAACACGCCAACAAATGTTTTTGTCTTAGGTGTTTCGAAAGAAATATCTTCCACTACCACTATAGCATTCTCTTTTGCCTTGTAAGAAAGAGCAGAAATCTTTGCCAGATCTTTTACTTTCTTGTTCAATTTGAAACTGTAATCGCGCGGCTTCGGGCCAAAAATAGTACCACCACCCTTGTATAATGGGTTGCGGATATTACCCTTACGGCTACCACCTGTTCCTTTTTGCTTGTGCAATTTCTTGCTGGAACCTTGCACTTCGGCACGAGTTTTTACTTTGTTGGTGCCTTGACGCTGGCCAGCTAAATATTGCTTAACCGCAAGGTAGATAACATGATTATTGGGTTCGATACCAAAAATATCATCTGGAAGTTCTACAGAACGACCTGTACCCTTACCTTGTATATTTAAAACTTCAACTTGCATTTTCTTTAATTTATATGTTAAGGTTTTGGGTGATATTAGTTTTGAATTAAAACGATTGAACCAATGTGGCCAGGAACGGAACCACTTACCAGGATATAGTTCTTTTCAGCAAATATTTTTACTACTTTCAAACCTTTCATTTTCACTCTGTCGCCACCCATTCGGCCTGCCATGCGCATACCTTTCATAACGCGACTAGCGTCAGAAGAGTTACCCAGAGAACCTGGAGCTCTTTGACGATCGTGTTGTCCGTGAGATTGCTCACCCACACCATGAAACCCGTGGCGTTTTACCACACCCTGAAAACCTTTACCCTTGGAAGTGCCTACTACGTTTACTTTTTCTCCTTCTGAGAATATATCAACAGTAATAGGTTCACCAAGAGCTTTTTCTAGTGAAAAATCACGAAATTCTTTGGAAAACTTTTTTGCGGTGGTGCTTGCTTTAGCGAAGTGGTTTTTTTCAGCCTGGTTAGTGCGACTTTCTTTTTTTTCACCAAACGACAATTGTAATGCACTATAGCCGTCTGTTTCTTTTGTCTTTACTTGTGTAACTACACATGGACCTGCCTCAATGATCGTGCAGGCAGTTTGTTTGCCCGAAGGATCGTAGACGCTGGTCATTCCCAATTTTTTGCCAATAATACCTTTCATCATTTTAATTTTTATGCCTGCAGGATTATTGGGACTTGTGGCTTTCGCCTTAATCGATCCCCGTTTGCTACCAACCTTTTCCTTTTTTTCGGAAGTACTGATAGTAAACAAACCCTGAATGGCTTGTTTTTATGTAAGCCTCTTCAAACCCTTCCAAAGGAGGGGCTTACGAAGAAGCATTTTTTTTAATCAGAGCTCTTTTATTTCGCCAAAGCGAAGTTGAGAGATGACATTTTTTTTATTATAAGAACTAATTGGCAATCTGCCTCTATAAGTCCCCCTTGAGGGATTCTGGCGGCTTTTATGCCTTTATTTCTACTTCTACACCGCTAGGCAAGTCTAATTTAGACAATGCATCCACTGTACGGGAAGAAGAGGTATAAATATCCAACAATCTCTTGTGCGTTGCTAACTGGAACTGCTCACGACTCTTTTTGTTTACGTGAGGAGAACGAAGAACAGTGAATATTTTACGGTGTGTAGGAAGAGGAATTGGGCCTGTTACTACAGCGCCAGTGCTACGTACAGTTTTCACGATTTTTTCTGCAGATTTGTCTACCAAATTGTGATCGTACGACTGTAATTTTATTCTTATTCTTTGCGACATTGTTAGATACCCTTTTTGAAATGGGAGTGCAAATGTAGGCTTCAGATTTTAATTAAACTAATTTTTGAAGAATAATTTTTTTATTTTGTACGATTTTCTGCAAATAAGGTTTCAAATGAACAAAAACCAAGGTTTTGCGCAGATTTTGGGAGCGGCACAAACCTTCTCAAATCCATACTGGTTTAAGGTTGAATCCAGGCCTGGCACTATTCTGCCAACAAAGCTCCTTTTTGCTGTTGTGCATACAATTTTGCATAAAAACCTTCTGGAATTTGCATCAAATCCTGATGCGTACCCTGCTCCACTATGGTGCCTTTATCCAGCACAATCACCCGATCAAAATCCAATAAAGAAAAAACCCGATGTGTAATAATTATTGCTGTTCTATCTGCCAAAAACTCGTTCAGCCTACCCATAATTTCCTTTTCAGTTTTTGCGTCTACTGCACTCAGGCTATCATCAAATACAATGATTGAAGGATCCTTCAACAAGGCTCTGGCAATGGAAATTCGCTGTTTTTGTCCACCACTCAATGTTACTCCACGCTCACCAATCATGGTTTGATATCCTTCCCTAAAAGCTTCAATCTCTCTGGATACACCGGCAATGCTAGCCGCCCTTTCCACCTCCGGCATCCTAGCATTGGGTATGCCAAATCGAATATTATTCTCTACCGTATCACTAAATAAAAAAACATCCTGAGGCACATAACTAATCTGGCTCCGCAGATTATTGAGTTTTATTTTTTCAATTGGAACCCCATCTAGCTGGATCGATCCCTTCTGCACATCATACATTCTCAATAATAACTGAACCAGTGTGGTTTTGCCACTTCCTGTACGACCAGTAATAGCCACTTTCTCTCCTTTCTTAATATGTAAATCAAAATCCTTCAATGCAGCAATACCGGTATCAGGATAACTAAAACTGATATGATTAAAGTCTATTTCCCCTTTCAATTCCCATTCCTTGGATTCAGGCGCATCCTGCACTTCTGGTTCCATATTCAGAAATTCATTCAACCTTTTTTGAGAAGCCGCCGCCCTTTGTACCATACTGGCTGTGAGCCCAATGGCACTCACCGGAAAAGTGAGCATATTGACATATACAATAAACTCTACAATTGTTCCCAGACTAATATTGTGCAGATGGTTGATATAATACAATCCTCCAATCATGATAGTGAACAAGGTACTAAGACCAATGAGCAGGTTGATGGAAGGGAAATAAATAGCTTCCGTCTTAGCCAAACTGATCGCATTTTTTCGATATTTTTCTGTATTCGCTTTAAAAAAACGAAGCATATTTTCCTCCTGAACAAAAGATTTAATCACCCTGATACCAGAGTAGGATTCCTGTGCGTTGGTGGTCAGGTCAGACAATGCCTCCTGTATTCTTTCACTTTTTTTATGAATGGTGCTATTTACAAAATAAATGACAATAGCCAGAATTGGCAAAGGAATCAACACATAGAACGTCAACTCGCGACTACTTTTCATCATAAAAAAAACACTGAGTGCAATCACCGAAATCAAGTTCACAATATACATAATGGCAGGCCCTGTAAATATACGCACCCGGCTCACATCCTCGGCTATCCTATTCATCAGATCGCCAATGGTATGATTCTTAAAAAACCGGCTATCCATACCTTGATATTTCTGATACACTTCATTTTTTTGATCATACTCAATGTACCGACTCATCACGATGATGGTTTGACGCATCAAAAACATAAAAAAACTTCTTAGCAAAGCCAACAACAAAATAAGCAAACTAGCCAAAATCACCACCTGTGTTACAGTTCGATTTTGGTCTATCCACCCGATCACTTTCCGAACAAGTATATCATAGCCAGCCGAAGGATCTGTTACCTGTTGCCCCGTTAGCGCCAGAGATTTATCCACAAAATTGATGATAAAACGCATCAACTGAGGGGAGAGTACATTAAAATAATTGGACACTACTATAAATAGAATACCCGCACTCAACCGAACCCAGTATTTTAAGAAATATTTCCTAAGGGCACCTAAATGCTTCATAGGCCGCAAGGTAGGCTAATATGCTTAAACGCAGGAGTCGCCTCTAGTTAAATGGTGTTTAACTTTTTTACAAGCAGATGCACAAATGGCATCAGCATTGCTACGCTCAGTTTTTTTATGGTGCAGATGGCAGCCTATAGATACGATACCAAAAGCAACCAATTAAACAAAAGGACACCACTGTATATTATCCTACCTGATAACAAAATTTTTTGGCCAATATACTGAGTAATCTAGGAACTATTTTCTTATCTTTTCACCACAAAATTTGCAATATGATAAAAGCATTGAGGGATGATTATAACAAGAATTTTACCCAGGTTAAATACAACGAATATTTGGCCGACATCAATAAAACCTATGTACCCATTCAGTTTCGAATGGCAGAGACTCCGGTATTTGTACCAAAAGAATTTTTAACTCAGCTCATTAGTGCCTGCGAGAGTATTGTAGACGTCATTCTTCGTCCGGATTTTAAGGAACTCACTCAAGATGCCATTCCCAAAAACTTATTGGTACCCAACGAAAACAAATATCCGCATTGTATCACTTTTGATTTTGGTATTTGCCTCAACGAAAATGGAGGCCTGGAACCTCAGTTGATAGAAATGCAGGCATTCCCCACCCTGTTTGCCTACGAACTGTTGTTAGATGAAATTTATGACAGGCATTTTGGTATCCCCACCGGATTCTCCACTTTTCTTGGCGGGCTAAACAGAGAAACTTATTTGGCAGCCCTTAAAAAAATGCTTCTAAATGACCAGAATCCAGAAAATGTAATCCTGTTGGAAGTGTTTCCTGAAAAACAAAAAACCAATATAGATTTTTATTGCACCGAAGGATTTACAGGAATTAAAATGGTTTGTGTCACCAAATTAATAAAGAAAGGCAGACAACTCTTTTACATGAATGATGGAAAGGAAACCCTTATAAAAAGAATCTACAATCGTGTGATTTTTGACGAACTGCTGCAACAAGAAGACTGGGTGCAGGAAAAAGCAAAAGTACTTTTTGAAGATTTGGATGTGGAATGGGTTCCACATCCGCATTGGTTTTATCGAATTAGTAAATACACTTTACCCTTAATCAATCATCCCAATATACCCCATACCCGGTACTTGCATCAGGTGAATCCCGTACCAGTTGATCTGGAAAACTATGTATTGAAACCACTGTTTTCTTTTGCGGGTCAGGGAGTGGTGATTGATGTGACAAAAGAAGATATAGAAAACATCAAAGATCCAGAAAACTGGATTTTGCAACGCAAGGTGAATTATGCGCCTATTATAGAAACGCCAGATGTGCCTGCAAAGGCAGAAATCCGAATATTCTATTTTTGGGAGGAAGGCGCAGAAAGACCTCAGCCAACCAATAGCCTATCCAGATTGAGCAAAGGAAAAATGATTGGGGTGAGGTTCAACAAAGACAAACCCTGGACAGGAGGTTCATTTTGTCTTTTCGAAATGGAATGATCGAAAATTTAAAAATATAATCAATAACCCAAAAAATACTATCAAATGCCTACATCCATTACGCTTACTATTGACATAGGTGGTTCAAAAATAAAAGCTTGCACCCTTAACAAAAGTGGCAAGATAATTCAGGATTACATCAAGGTAGAAACGCCCAATCCGGCAAATCCGAAAAATATTTTTGGCGCAATACTGGATTTGGTGAAGGACTTTAAATTTGATCGAATATCCGTTGGATTTCCAGGCTATGTGCGAGATGGTATAGTACACACAGCTCCCAATCTGGACAATGCATCTTGGGCAGGGGTCAATCTGGCCGAAGAGTTAATGGTACTACTAGGAAAACCAGCCAGAGTGATCAATGATGCCGACCTGTTGGGACTGGGATGCGTGAGTGGCAAAGGTTTTGAAATGATGATCACTTTAGGTACTGGTTTTGGTACTGCAATATATTTAGACGGAAAGGTACTCCCCCATCTGGAAATTTCGCATCACCCCATTCATAAAGGAGAGGACTATGATGTATATATTGGTGAAGCAGCCTATAAAAACATTGGCAGAAAAAAATGGAATAAGAGAATGGAATATGTACTGAGTGTGCTGAAGACAGTATTTAATTATGACAGACTTTATATCGGAGGTGGCCAAGCTAAAAAACTGGATGTTGAATTAGACCAGAACATGATCATTGTTTCTAACATAGACGGCATCAACGGTGGTGTAAAACTTTGGGCGCAATAAAAACAGGAATCAATCTTTTCAAACAAAAAATTTGTTTCTCAGAGTAATTTATCAGATTAACAATCCTTAATGTAGCAAAACAAATGCGCCCTGCTTTCTGCAGGTCATTCTAAAGAAATAGAAGGTATTACCATAAACTATTCAGAGGCGATAGTTCGTAAATCATACCAACGCTGACTGAATAATATTTATTGGGGTTGCTTATATTTTCACCAACTCTGCCATCCAAATTTTTGGAAAAAAATCGTATGCTACCTTCGGCTAAAAGTTTAACACGATCATTGAGACGGTATTTCACCCCTCCCCCCACAGGCACTACAAATCCAATTTTATCAGCTTCTGGTTTTTCATCTTCAGTTGTTGTATGAGCTGCCAGGTAGTACCCTCCTGCTCCAGCCATGATGAAAGGGGACGCTCTATTGTTGTCCAGGTTCACCAAATCATATTCTCCCAGCACAGAAAGTTCCACAATTCCAGTCTTGAACATTCCCCTAGGTTTATTCTCTTGAGAGGGAATATCTCTATTGTCAGCTTTCAATTGGCCTCCCAATAATGATACTTTTACAAATGTCTTTTCAAGTACTCTCCTTTTGTAAAATGCCTGTGCTGCCCATGAAGTATAATTCCCAATAGAAGTTCCTATGCTAAAACGTCCGGAATAAGAAAGGGATCCGGCGCTAAACCCTACACTATTCACCTGCGAAACATATTGTTGTCCTACACTCGTCAAACAAGCGATAGATAGTAAGTAACCAACTAAAAGGATTTTCATTTTCATAAGATTCGATTTTGTATCTCCCAATCAAGAGAGCACCTTAATGTGTGGGTCAACAAAACACTATTTAGCCCATCCCCTGGCACTGAGATTGTTTAATTGATCCTGAATTACAGAAGCCTGATCCCCTGTAAGAGGCGAATTACTAAATCCATTTTCCGCATCCAGCGAAGATTTGACAATATTACTTTCAAACAATCGGTTTTCAAAAACCTGTTCCCAGGTTACATATCCATTTAGGTTTAATGGATTAATAATACTGTTGCGCACCAGCACTTTTCTTATATCGGGATAATAAACCCAGAACACGGCATGTTCACTATTATCCATCGTATATCCATCAGATGTAGTATAGCTAATGACAGGAGCAATACCAAGAATACGTACATAAGTTTTGCCATCACGTTTATTAAACAACCACTCTTCTTTCAATCTGAACTTATAAATGGAGTCGGGTGAAATGGCCCGACTTCTTACCTGATATCCTACAATATTGCCTTCCAAATCGTATCTGGCCGAAGTGTCTTTACCACCACCAAAGCCGCCAACAGCATCATCAAAACTAATAGGTGTAGTGAACCTATCATCGATATTACTAAACGCCTGAATCCCCTCTTCTTTTATACCTCTGAGCATAATATTGATCAGTCGTTTATTATCTTCTTCCTCGATAGCTTTATTGAAAAAATACTTTGCATTTTGAGGTGTACGGGCATCTATGGTGCGCCAAACCCGAACTCGATACATGGCATCAGATGCAAAAATTTTAGTATAGTCTAGTGGAGTGGCCGTGCTGTCCATGGTGCCATCTTCCAAAATATTGTCTTTTCTTAAAGACTGTTTACCCACACCATATAATCCACTTTCTCCAGATTCTTCCATTACGTCCAATGGCAGATTGGGTTGATTGGTATTATAGTCTCCTGCCTCGCCTGACTTCTTAGCGTTAGTAGCTTTTGTTTTAGTGTTTGTGTTTTTTTTCCCAGAACCGACTGTACCAGATTTTCCAGTAGGCGATGAGGGTGTATCGTAGGCACTTCTGGGTGCCTGACTGCTAGCTTGAATATTGATTCCAAGAATCAAAATAATACATGAAGTAAGGTGTATTAAAGTTTTCATAACTCTTAATTTTTTTAATATAGATTAAATGCAATCGGCGGGAGCATTCTGGTTCCACCAGGGCCTAAAGCCTTAATTTCATCTATTGTGATCGTACTGCCTGGTCTTGCTCGTTCGATCAGACTTCGGGCACCCGAAAATGAATTACCTGATACGGATTGATGCATAAACTCTGGATATCCGGCACCTGTAAAGGTAATAGTATAACTTGAAACAGTAAATTTCACTCCTTCGAATACAAAGTTTTCCAACTCGGCACGAACACCGGCCTGGGCCTTGAAGTCGTTCACCCGCATTCGGCCACCTTTACTGGCACCCACCATTGCTGTTGGGGTGGGAACACTTTTTACCCTGAACTCGAAAGCTGTATTTTGTTTACCATCATTCACTGTAATGGTGGCGGTACCCGGAGTGGACACTTTGGCCATATACTTGCCACCGGATCCTGAAATTGATCCCTGACTGATGGATACACGTAGATTGCTGGCACTGGTACCACTTCCTCCACCAACCGAAACCGGATTATCCAAACCAACATATAAAACCTTTACGGCATCTGCACTTATGGTAAGTCCTGTTGGTGATGCCACCACATAGGTAATATCCTTGGTGAGTGTGGCTGTAGTTCCATCAGGTTTTACAAAGGAAATAATCACTTTCCGTGTATAAGTACCAGGACCACCTGCGGTAGTTTTGTACTCTGCCAATCCATTTGCATTAAGCGGCACTGCTGCGCCATCAATGGTTACAGTAGGTTTGGCATTTTTGCTAAATGCCCCTACTCCGGCAGTAATAGAAAACTCGCTGCCAGGAAGGAGGAACTGCGCATTGGCTGTGGCCAAAGCCTGAAACTCATCGTACACCACTTGTACTTCACCAATCTGGCTATGACAAAACTCTACTACTTGTGCTTCGGAGTTTTTGATATCATTCTGAAATTTTGAAAGTACTGTTAGCGCTGCAATAGCGGGGGTTCTGCGGAAGTAGGCATCCTGCCAGGTTTTGTTGCTTTTGTTTTGTACATCAGGCATATTCATATCCAAAGGAAGACTAGTACTAAATCTTTCATTTACTTTGGCGTCAATCCCTAACAAACTCTTTTTATAATCCACCAGTTTATTAAACAATTGTTTTCCTCCATCTCCATCAATCAAAATTTTGGTAGCTGCATTGGTATTCTTTTCGCTGAAATGACCGGCGGCAGCACCGGCTTCATTTTGAATTTGAGTTTTTACATTGTCAATATAAGCCACTATTTCGTCGGACAATTGCTTGGCTCTTTCTGCCTTGGGCTTCCAAACTGCAGCCAAATCTCTTGTTTTAGGATCGTTTAATTTTTCTTCCAGAGATTTAAATATAGTGGCTGTTTTTTGGTCAATGGTATTGCTGGCATTAGAAAAACTTTTGTTCATAGTTTTAAATGCGTTCAATACCTCGCTTGATATATTCAGTGCCAGTAATGCTGTTAGCACCAGATACATCACGTTTATCATTTTTTGCCGGGGCTCTTTAGGTAAAGCCATATTCTATTGATGATTTTGGGTTTGAGATTTATGATTACTCAATGTTCTGTAGAGATTGTTTGCTCTACGAACTGTAATTGCCCTCAGAAAACTTTGAAAAAGATAGTAGATACAAAGGGAAACTACAACCTGAATTTTAAACCTCTATTGATTTATGAATTTTTCATCTGCATGGCCGAAATCATACCGCTATACATTTGATTTAACTTGGATAAATTCTTAGACAGATTGGCCATTTCCTGTTGGGTAGCCTTAGCATCTTCGGCACTGTTTACTAATGCATGTGAGGTCTCGGCAAGTTTATTATAATAGGTATTGACGCGATGAATAGACAAAGTAGCTTCTTTTACCTGTTTAGCGTATTCATCAGTTTCTATCACACTATTGGTGGCATTGCTAATTCTATTGATATTAGCTTCCAATGTTTTGAAGCCTGCACTAAGCTTGTTCAAAGATTCAGGGGTGATATCTGCTGCTTGTAACATTTCGTCCATTGTGGCCAAAGCACTTCCGGAACGATTGCTTTTTTCGGAAGCCTGAACTACAGCTATTGTGGCAGCATCATCCAAAGCCTCTGGCTTGAAGGCATACATGAGTGCATATATCAGAAATACCAACGCTTCGGTGTACATCCCAAATTTCAACCAGGTATCAGGATCACCAATGGGTGCGGTGTTCGTCAATTTGAACAGGGCTCCCAACAATACGGGTACAGCACCCAGTGAAAAGAAAATATTGAGGTAACGTTGAATATTCGTGTTTTTTTCTGCAGACATATAGTTGATTTTATAAAAAGTAATGGATTAAAAAATTATTGGGGCAGGTTTACCACTACCCTGAAACCTAAATAGGAATGTGTGGCATCCATATCATCATAAGTTCTGTTATCTGTTGTAACCATTGATGGGGAATCTTTCCAACTACCCCCTCTGATCACTTTTCTTCTTTGGAATTTGGATTGAGATTCTGGAGTTCCAAACTGTATATCTGGGTTAAACCTATTTTGAAAGTTTTCACTTCCTTCGTAGTAGGAGGTAATCATCCACTCCGAAATATTGTCTGCAAGGTTATATAACCCGGCACTTCCTTTTTTACTGTTATTGACATAAGCAGGGAAAATTTTGTCCTGAATGACTCCCTCTTGTGCGCCGTCCTTACCCTGATTCTTTGCTTTCTTATTCGCAGCTTCCGAGTTTTCATCTAAACTGGCAGCATAAGCCCATTCTGCTTCGGTTGGCAGGCGACATTTTCCTCCTTCGGCCATTTTGTTTTTCTTCTGATAGTCGTATATTTTTTGTTTGGTCATCCAGTCACAAAAAGAATTTGCCTGATTCCAGTTCACTCCTACCACCGGATAGTTTTGATACTTGGGGCTCTTAAAATAATTCACAGCCATCTGCTCATTATTGGAATAGCCAAAATCCCGAACCCAGCAAAGGGTATCCGGATAAATCGGCACTTCATATTTAAAGATAAAATCCTTTGGATTTCTATTCTTATTCTCAATTTTTGCAGCTTCCTTATAGTTAAATCCCTGCATCAGATAGACCAACTTATTGGGGTCTATGCTTCGTTTATTGTTCAAGGATTTTTCGGGAGAAATTAGCAGATCACCCAACTGATCCATGATTTGTGGATCACTATAATTAATTCTGCTTGCCAGTTTCCAGTTTACGGCGGTGTCGCTGGCTTCAATAATTACATACTCCCCACCAAGTGTACGGGCTGCAATGGAATCCCTTACCCAATTTACAAATTCTTTATACTGTGCATTTGTAACCTCAGTTTGCGAAATATAAAACCCACTAATCAAAACGGGTTTGTTTTGTTCTCTTTTAAACACCGTAGAGGTATCTGTCAAATCACCCATCACAAAATTCCCGGTAGGGATTTCAACTACCGACAAGGGAAGGGAGGACAACATTCCGGATTTTTGACTAATTAGTTTCTTTAATCGTAAGCCCTTTTGACCAAAAGTGGTACAGACAAACATTACTGCGACTAAGGTGAACGTGAAAAATTTCATAATAGTTTAACCGTATTTTTTAAACCAGCTTTGTCAATATTTTGAACAAAACCTTTAGCAACAAAACATATACCAAAATTAGATATCAGGCGACAAATATAAGTACTGCTTTATTATTAGATTGTTTTATATATATTATTTTTTGTAAAAATCAACCCTATATAATTTATTGAATGCCCCAGACTCCATCATTTAATCTAAGATCGAACCCTGCTTTAAGCTTTAAGAGCTTGATCCAAATCACTTACTAATACTTCGGCATCTTCTAATCCAAAATACAAACGAATATGACAATGTTGGTCATTGGCCGGATCGAAGTAATCCTCCTGAATAAAAGTACATCGGGGTATCACCAAACTTTCATGTCCTCCCCAGCTTACCGCTAGTAGAAAGTGATTCAGACTTTCGCAAAACCGAACAATATCTGCACGGTTTCTTTTTGTGATAATAATAGTTACTAGTCCAAATGCAGCTTTCATTTGCTCCTTCGCCAGAACATATTGGTCGAAAGATGGATGGAAGGGAAAAATGATTTTATCCACACCAGGATGGGCATCGAGAAACTTCACTATTTTTTTGGTGGTACGATCGATTCTCTCTAATCGCATAGGAAGGGTGCGTAATCCACGCAACAAAAGCCATCCATTGAAGGGCTGCAAGCCACTTCCGATTGTCATATACTCTGTATCAAATATTTTTTTCATCATGGTATTGCTCCCACAGAGAACTCCGCCCAAGGTATCGCTATGCCCACCTATATATTTGGTAGCGGTTTGCATAGCTATATCTATTCCCATCGATATTACATTCTGATAAATGGGTGTGCAATAGGTATTATCGATAAAGGTTACAATATTGTGCTTGCGTGCAAACAACGCTATTTCAGCCAATGGTTGCAGCTCATAGGTCCAGCTATTCGGTGACTCCAGATAAAACATCCTTGTATTTTCTCTTGTTGCCTGCTGCCAACTCTCAATAGTTTTGCCGTCTACATAAGTCACCTCTACTTGAAAACGTGGAAGGATGTTATCAAACATTTTTTTTGCAGAACTATACGGATTCTTTACGGCTACAATATGATCACCCGATTTTACATTGGCAAAAACGCCAGTAAAAATGGCTGCGGCACCACTACTAAACAATAAACAATCCTCTGCACCATCCAATGCTGCCAGTTTCTTTCTTAGAATATCTGTGGTAGGATTTATGCCCCGACTATACAGGTAGGAACTTCGTTCGTCTTTAAACGCTTTACTAAATTCACCTACTGTTTTGAATGCGAAATTGCTTGCCTGCCAAATGGGAGGTGCAATGGCATTGTAATATTGTGATCGATCCTCTGCCAGTTCATTGATGATATGAGAAAGGTCGTTTTCATCTTTCATGATACGGATTTGATTGATTAATTGAGGGAAGTAAGTTAATAAGATTTTCTATTATGATCATACTTTGCAGGAAAAATTGATTAAAGAAATATCAATATTGCCCAATAGTGAAAAGTGTATAGAAGAATGCTTGCAAATATTTATTTTCTGCTGATAGGCATTAGTTTGTTGGAATTATTAAAAAAAATATGCCTTATTAACACAGAATTAGTTCAATTGTCCGCGATATTTAAAAGATCTTAAAATAAAGAAAAATTAACCATCCATTTTTTGCAGAATTTTTCAAACTATTTAAACCACCATCATAGAAATCAGTCCCAATGGCAAAATTGATATCCCATGAACCATTTCAAATTAACCATTCTTATTTTTCTACATCTGATGATGCTTTCCTGCAAAAGAGATCAGGATATCCATACACCGACATCGATTTTAAACGAAACAAAACCTCAGGCTTCAGGTCTTACCATCAGAAATTTTGAATTTCTTACTAGCAACCCCGAAACGGATCTGGAACTTCTAAAAGTGGTGAACTGCATAGTAGTTCGTGTTTTTTGGAGAGACATTCAGCCGAATGAAAATGGTCCAATTGAAAGAAACAATATGATTGATAGTGCCTTAAATTATATAAGACAGAAGAATAATACTTACCCTAGTATGAATTTGAATATTAAAGTTCGGGTTTTATGTGGTGTAGCCTCACCTGACTGGGTAAAAGAAAAATGTGGAAGTTTCATCTTGATAACCGATTTAGCAGATCATGCTACCAGTCCACAGGATTCCTTAATGCCAAAATTCTGGCAACCGAAATTCATTTCTGCCTATTCTTCACTCCAAAAAAAATTAGCTTCCATTTATGATACAGTACCAGAAATAACCGAAATAGTCAACGGAGGTACAGGAGCATTATATGCCGAGTCCTTTATCAGGTTTGCCGGAAACGCTGGAATCACCAAACAAAATTCAATTAACTACATCAATGCCGGATGGTCTGCCGACAAAGATTTAGCAGCCATCAAAAATTCCATTGATGTAATGAAGGTGTGGAAAAATACCAGAGTCAGTATGGCTTTCAATGAATTTATTCAAATAGAACAGCCGCCAAATGTGTATAGAGAATCGGCTCCCACCAAAACCATGATTGACTATTTCATATCAACTATGGGCAAACAAGCAGTGTTAGGAAATAATGGTTTAAGGGACGACAATGCACAGGGAGGTGATGATTGGATTCCTGGAGGTTTAATGTATGAAATTAGTGAGTATATGAAAAACAAACACATCGACCAGGGTATTCCAATTTACTATCAAACTGCCACTATTGATAAGCTTTCCAATTTGATGAATACATTAAACAAAGGATTAGAAAAAGGAGCAGGCTGCATAGAACTACCAGGTCCGCCATCCGTTTTCACGAAATATCTTACATTGGAAACACTTAAGGCATATGATGGTAAAATAGAGGCACAGGCAGCATTTAGGTAATTAGGGTGGAGACATAATTATTAAATTTTCACAGACGTGATATTTTATTATTCGGACTTCTGCAACACCATTATTTGTTCTGACCTTATATACTGAATTGGACAGCCATCTTCAGCAATAAGTAAAGTATTGAACATTAAAAGCACTAAAATAAATCTACTATAGTCATAAAATGTCCACATTGTATTTTGTGAAACCCTATAACAATGAATCTGTATTTCTTTTTTTGATTTAGATTGTGGTTCAATAATATTATTTCTATTATGACTTTAAGATTGATCTCCTTTCTTATTTGCTTCTTCTGTTTACAATACGTTTGGTCCCAAAAAAATCAATCGTCTCCCAACATCATCATTTTTATGGTAGATGATATGGGGTGGCAGGACTGTTCCCTTCCTTTCACAAATGAAAAAACAGCATTGAACAAAAAGTACCATACACCCAACATGGAAAAAATGGCCAAAGCAGGAATGATGCTTACCAATGCCTATGCCACCCCCGTTTGCACACCAAGCAGGGTAAGTTTAATGACAGGTATGAATTCGGCACACCATGGTGTGACCAACTGGACATCACCCAACAACAACACCCCCACAGATGCAAAAGATTCTCAATTTGTAGCTGCCAATTGGAACTATAACGGATTAAGTACCGTGCCCAGCATTTCCAAAACATACTATGCAACACCTCTGCCTAAAATATTAAAGGATGCTGGTTACTTTACGCTTCATGTAGGTAAAGCACATTGGGGTTCGGCAGGTACCACAGGCGCAAACCCATATAACATGGGCTTTGTGGTAAATATTTCAGGTCATGCCGCCGGTCATCCGCAAAGCTATTTGGGTACCGAAAACTATGGCAATCTACCAGGCAAAACCAGTATGCAGGCTGTTCCCGATTTGGAAGCTTATTATGGGAAGGATACATTTCTTACCGAAGCATTAACCCTGGAAGTGATAAAAGCATTAGAATATCCAATCAAAAACAAGCAACCATTTTTTCTGAATTTTGCACAATATGCCATTCACACACCCATTCAGGGTGATAAAAGATTTGTACAAAAATATTTAGATGCCGGACTACCACCCACTGAAGCAAATTATGCCAGCCTCATAGAAGGAATGGACAAAAGCCTTGGCGATATCATAAACTTTCTTGATGAAAAGGGTGTTGCAAAAAACACAGTAATCCTTTTTATGAGTGATAACGGAGGACTTAGTTTGGCAAAGGATTTGGGTGGCTCCAGGGACGGCGTTTCGCATACCCAGAATATACCATTAAGAGCAGGCAAAGGATCGGTTTACGAAGGTGGCATCCGAATTCCTATGATAGTAAAATGGCCTGCAATGATAAAACCATCAAGCAAAACAGATACCCCTGTAATTGTAGAAGATCTCTTTCCTACCCTACTTGAAATAGCAGGAATTAAAAACTACAATTGTGTTCAAAAGCCTGATGGCATAAGCTTTTTACCTTTGTTACTCAATCATAAAGTTTCAGTAAACGATAGGCTGTTCCTGTGGCATTATCCCAATAAATGGATTTCCAATGATGGTCCTGGAATCAACTATTTTAGTGCTGCTAGGCAAGGAGATTGGAAAATTGTTTATAACCTTCGAAATGGAAACTGCGAGCTATACAACCTGAAAACGGATATTGGTGAACAGGAAAATCTTTCGGCAAAATATCCCGAAAAGGCAAAAGAACTTTTGGAATTACTTACCCAAAAATTAATAACTTGGAAAGCTCCAATGCCAATATTGAAATCATCCTTGAGTTACAACTCTAATGATCAAAATAAAAAATGAAATTTTTAAAAACCATTGGCACAAACGCTTCCAAGTATTTGCCATTTCTAAACCAGAAATTTTACCGGGAAGTACCTATTCACTCCCTTTTAATTCAAATTTAAGACAGGCAACATTTATCTTTTCTTTACACGCACCCAATCCACCATCATCCTGCTTTTACCCTGTTTTATTAAATTCAAAGTTGTTTGCGACAGGCCATAGTAAGGTTGTTTTATTCCATTTATTTTAAAAGGATAAACGCCGCCTACAGCAAAGTTCAAAATCAGGTATTTTGGGTTATCAAAAGCCCATGGTCCAAAAAAATCAATCATGGGTTTTGTTACCCTAAAAATGGGTTTCCCATCGTACTTAAAAATTAACGTATCAGGCGACCAATCTACTGCGTAAATATGCCATTGCCTTACATCATTGCTGTCTGCAAAATATTGTCTATTCACCAACCCCGCATCACCGCTATATCCTTTGCCATGTACTGCAGCATTGGCCCAATCGCTTTCTCCAATATTCTCCATAATATCTATCTCACCTGTTTCAGGCCAATTGCCATTTCCCAGCAACCACCAGGCAGGCCATAGGCCATCGCCTGAGGTCAACTTTATTCTGGCTTCAGCAGTACCAAAAGCAAAATCAAATTTATTTTTTGTATTTATTCTGCCCGAAACAAAGTCAAACTTTTGTCCATCCATAGTTTCAAAGTCTTTTGAAAAACGTGGTTGTAAAATCAAGGCACCATTTTTTGCACCCATTGCTTCTTCATCTTTTGCAAACCATATGGTAGAATCCGATTTTATATATGCCTGCAATTCTGCATTGACGTGAATGCCTGTTTCTTCCACATTCCAATGGTTGGTATCCAGGGCTGGTCCTGAAAAATCATCAAAAAAAATAACCTTTGACGAATCAATACTTAATGATGTAAACGGTGTAGGTTTCTGTTTACAATTACAAAATAGAACCACTGCACTTGAAAACACACCAAAAACGAATAGGTAATTTAATTTCTCTCTCATACAAATATTTTTTTATTGATACACCCTTACATAATCTACTTCCATAGCAGCATGGGTAAATGATGGCGACACCGATCCGCCAAAAGTACCGCCCATAGCCACATTCAGAATGATAAAGAAATTTTGATTGAAGGGTAATATTGTATTATTAACCACTGTATGAAACAACTGATTGTCCACAAAAAATTTAATGGAACTGGCATTCCATTCCACCGCATACACATGAAATGCAGTAGCCGAATTGGTAATCATCAAAGTACTGCCAACACTGCCTCCCCCCGAATGTCCGGGATAATGTACCGTTCCATAAATTTTATTTTGCTCATTACCTTTGTGTTCCATTACATCAATTTCGCCGCAGGCTGGCCAACCTACTGAACTAATATTACCACCCAGCATCCAAATGGCAGGCCATGTTCCGCCCCCTTCGGGTAATTTTGCACGCACTTCCATTCTTCCATATTTAAAAGAAAATTTATCTCTTGATAAAATCCTTGCGGAGGTGTAAGCACTTCCTCCAAAACTCTCTGCTTTAATATGAATCTTTAATGTTCCGTCCGACACTATTGCGTTATCCAAACGATTGGTATAATACTGCAACTCATTATTACCCCATCCGCCTGCACCAATATCAAAGCTCCATTTGGCAGGCGCAGGTGTACCCTGAGAATCAAACTCATCAGCCCAAACCAAAGCCAACGCTACGTTTACGGTAACATCAATGGTTTTGGAGATGGATTGTCCACTAGCATTTTTCGCTGTTACTTTTACGTTATAGGTACCCGATGTGGGATATTTGTAAGTAACCAAACCGGTGGGAACAGTCGCATATACACCATTGCCATAATCAAACTCAAAACTAAAGGCATTGTTTGCCGAAGCTTTAAAGGATACATTTCCGCTATTGTCGGTGCTTGGCTGTGCTTCCACTATTAAACTTGAAGGGGCCGGGGCATCAACTTTATCATTTTTTGTACATGAAAAATCGATGACCAATAAAAACAGCAAGGCAATTATTCCTAAATTATTTTTCATATTGATGGATTGGTGCATAAAAATCAATTGTCTTTTAATTTTAAACCATTAAGAAGTTAAGAACAATTAAGATCCTAAAACGCTGCTTAATTTCTTAATGGCTATACTTTCAATTAAAATATATTATTTAACCCTCAATTTTTGATACCAGGCATTGCCATCGGCACCAATATTGCGGAGCATGATGGTAGTGGCCGTTAATGAAATAATTTCATACTTCGTACCACCTGTTCCAAAATTAATAATACCATTGCCCGGCACCGTAAACTCGATTAAGGTAGAGTTGGCACTGGTGGAGCCGGAAGTAGCAGCCGAAAAACTTAACTGCTTACTGCCACCTGTATTGATTGCATAACAGTTGTCGCCACCACTCAACCCGTAAAAAGAAGTGGCAGCCCCAGTGGAAAAAGAAGCCCCCTTATTGTCCACGGTCATCATTACTTTACTGGTACCAGATTTTGCAAATGTAATTTCATCGTCATAGGCACAAGCCTCGCGGGTATTGGCCGGAGCAGCATACCAATCGGGTCCAAAACTTGTAATAGGTCCCACACCAAAATGTCCTACTGCATCTTTATCTGTAACCCAAACCTTACTGTTACCCCCAGTAAGATTTTGCAATACATCGGCTGGCAACTCGTACAACACCAACACAGTTATTTGCTTGCTTAATGTAGACATGGCACCACCTGTTCCAATGGCGTTTACAGTAACGGTATAGGTATTTGTACCTGTGTTCGTGTATTTATGCGTTACCACACCAGATGGCACTAACTCAGAAACACCATCACCATAATCTATTTTATAAGATAACGCATTATTGGATGTGGCTGTAATGCTTATTTTTCCAGAACCATCGCCATTTATGTTGGCATTGTCCTTTCCTGTTAAAACAGTAGAAAGGCTTAAGCCAGTTGGTGTTTTAATATCACCAAAACTATGTTCGGTTTTATTGCAACTGATTAGAACAACTACAATAATTACTAAAACCGGTACTAATATTTTGAAATAATTTTTCATCATTATTTTATTTATTTTGAATTACATCAATCTTAAATCGTCGAACAAAAATGTATAATTGGCAGATCCATCTCCCATGGTACCCAAGTCAAAAATCAATACAACTTTTTGATAAGATTTTGATACATCTATGCCACTATAATCAAAACTCAAATCAGTCCAAACATTGGCTGCACCTACACTCATTTCCTTTTCAAAAGAAATAGCTCCATTTGTAAGGTTTTCTACCTTCAACAACACTTTAGCATTTGCCCTTGGCGAAAACACTTTCATTCGAAAAGTTTTCAACACCGAAAAATCAATAGGTTTTGCTAATGAAATGAAGGACCCTCCCCAAACCTGTCCGGCTTGCTTAACCATTTTTCCCACTTTCAAACTGGTGTTGGTTCCGTTCATTTGTGGATTAGGAACCACGCTGGTATTGCCGCCATCAAAACTGAGAAACTCATAATTTAAGGTGGCGGATTCAAAGTTTAGTGGTATTCCTATTTCATCTGGTACCAACCTAATATCATCAAACAAAAAAGTAAAATTAGAGGATCCATCACCCATGGCACCATTATCAAAAATCAACACAATTTTATGATAAGCTTTAGACGTATTGATACCGGTATAATCAAAAATCAAATCTTCCCAGGCATTGGCCACAGTGGTTTTCACTTCCTTTTCATAATTAATACTACCATCAGTTGCGTTCTCTACCTTCAACAAAACCTTAGCGCCCACCCTTGGCGAAAACAATTTCATCTTAAATATTTTGTTGGTAGAAAAATCTATAGCCCCACTAAGACTTAGCACAGAACCACCCCAGGTTTGTCCAGCGTGTTTAATCATTTTTCCTACCTGATCACTTGTATTGATTCCGTTCTTTTTCGGATTGGTTACTATACTTGCATCACCCCCATCAAAATTCATGAACTTGTAATTAGCAATGGCTGCTTCAAAAGTTAATGGCAGATTTACAGGATTGACAATGGTAATGTTTTTTACGACAGTAGTAGTTGCTGCACCGCCACTGTATGCCACCACTTTAACTTGATAAGTGCCGGGAGCAGCATACACATGGCTTATCGTTTGATCTTCCAAAAAAGAAAAAGGCACTTCATTGGGTGCATCGCCAAAATAAATTTTAAAGAAAGTTTCATAGGCTGCTGAGGCAGTAACATTCACCTTAAAACCATTGGCAGCATCTATTGCAGCACTTACTTCAACATTTTCGGGTGCTCTAAAAGTAACTGTTAATTGTTTAGTATAGTCAATGACTTGTCCCGACAGACTGTGGGCAACAATTTTTACATTGTAATTGCCCTCGGCATAAACATGTTGAGTGTTTTTACCTGGCGAAACTTTAGCCGGCTCTTTTGCAGCATCACCATAAAATACTTCGTAATAACTAACACCTTCACCATTTGGTGTAATGGTTACCAACCCTGAATTGTTCTGTGTAATTTCAAACAGACCCGATAAATTTTGAGGTGCGGTTTGCGATTGTATAAAGTCGGTACTACCCAAATCCGTTTTGGTACATCCGATGGTGACCATCATCAGCATTACTATTGTACAAATATTTTTTATTAATCTCATAATAATATTTTTATGAAGGATGGTTGAATTAATATCCGTTGTTTTGAGTTAATCCTGAATTGTCCACCTCGGTTTGTGGTATTGGAAACAATTCGTTTTTCCCTGATACAAAACCAGTAGAACCCAATACTGATGCTGCTTTTCCGGTGCGTACCAAATCAAAAAAACGCTCGCCTTCCATGCCCAATTCCATTCTTCGTTCACCTAAAATGGCATCGTACAAAGCGACTCCGGTAGCCGAAATATCGTGTGCATTGTCGCCAAAGGCACGCCTGCGTACAAGATTAAGATAGCTTCTAGCTTTTGTTTCATTAGCCGTAGTGGCTTTGGTATTAGCTTCAGCCGCCATTAGCAATACATCAGCGTAGCGAATGGTTCGGTAGTTGTTTAGATAATTAAGCTCCACCTGTCCACTAGTTTGTCCTTTGCGTGGCAGATACTTTTGATTGTACAAACCAGTGTTTTTATAAGGCGCCACTTGATAGGTAATATTTAGAGCCGAATTAGCGGCTTTATAAGCTTCAATATCCATTACGGTTACATCCTTTCTTTTATCACCAGCGGCGTAAGTCAAGGCCAAATTTTTAGTAGGTAAATTGGTGCTCCAACCAGGTGCATAGGGCATTGCAGCCGATCCGTTCAATCCTCTTATGCCACATTGCTGCACAGCATAATTGCCCTGCCCACGGGTAGTGCCACCCCAGTTGTAGTAAGGAGATGTGTTGGAATATTGAATTTCAAAAACACTTTCTGGTCCATTTTCACCTGTTGATAAAAAGATAGAACCAAAATCATTTACCAGACTAAATGCATTTGAAGTAATTACATTTTCCAATATGGCCGCTGCAGCATCAAATTTATTTTGATACAACAAAACCTTGCCAAGCAATGCTTGTGCAGCATATTTGGTTATACGACCTTTTTGTACCTGAATAGCCGGTAAAACATTGATTGCTGCCCCAAGGTCAGTTTCTATTTGTTTGTAAACATCTGCTTTTGCTGTTCGTGATAGGGTTTTAGAATCTGATAAGGTTAGCCTTTTGTCCACAAACAATGGCACATCGCCAAACATTTTTACCAACGTAAAATAATAGTAAGCCCGCAGGAAATAAATTTCACCATATAATGCTTCTTTACCGGCAAAAGAAACCGTTTCACTTGCTATATTTTTATCTTTATATTGGTGCAAATAATTTGCCCTATTGATTCCTTCATAAGCCGATTGCCAAATCTCTGTAAGCGTTGAATTTACAGGTGTTACCGTAAAATCATCTATTTGTTGAAAGGATAAAACATCCGAAGCACTTTCGCCACCAGCAACCGCGTTATCCGAAGCAATATCACCAATAGGCACTACCTGATTGATCCATTGAATAGGTGTGTAAACACTTACAGCCATAGTGCGATAATCACTTTCAGTTTTTAGATAATCCTGTTCGGTTATGTTAAAATCTTCGTGCGGATTATACTCGATCCATTTTTTGCAGGAAGCTAATATCACCATTGCTGCAAAGCAATAAAACGACTTGATGAAAATATTATTGAAGTTCATATTTATGAATATTTTGAATTAAAGTTTAATATCAATACCTGCAGCAAATGTGCGTGATTGCGGATAGGCACCTCGGTCTATGCCACTATCCAAAATGCCGCCTGATATTTCTGGATCGAACCCAGTGTATTTGGTTAGAGTAAGTGCATTTTTAACCTGTACATAAAAACGTACTTTGCTAAATACTTTTTTAGTAACCATTGAAGGCAGTGTATAACCCAATTGTAAATTTTTGATTTTTACAAAACTTCCATCCTCCACAAACCTGTCGCTTACACGACTGTTGTTGTTGGCATCTGTAAAAGAGTAGCGGGGATAACGGGCATCGTTTGTACTGCCAGCACCTGTCCAGCGGGAAAGTATTTCTCTGGACTTATTGGTATAATTGGCGTTGCGTTCCCATGCACGATAAATATCATTGCCTACCGAGGCATAAGTAAACGCCGAGAAGTCAATATTTTTGTATTCCAAATTCAGGCTCCAGCCCAGAGTATAATCGGCAAATGGATCGCCAATTTTTACTTTATCATCAGCATTAATTTTACCGTCATTGTTTACATCCACAAACCTTATATCGCCAGGCTGTGCACCGGCTTGGGTAGCGGCGTTGGCAATGTCGTCCGTATTTTGAAATATGCCGTTGGTTTTGTATCCATAAAAATATCCGGGTGATTGGCCTTTCTCAAAAACAGTTACATTTTGCGATTGGCCATTAAAATAACCACCACCAAAAATGCGTGCTGTCCCATCTTGGTTGGTAGCCGTGACTTTATTGTTGGATGTAGTGAAAGTAAGGGTGGTATTGAGTTTGAAAGCCTTTCCAAAAGTTTCTCGATAGGATGCTGTGATATCCATACCCGAACTTTTTGTGGAACCGATGTTGGCATTTGGCAACTGACCTGTACCTAAATACAAAGAACCTGCCGAACGAAACAACAATCCTTTTACATCTTTCCTAAAATAATCGGCGGTTAAAGAAAATTTATTGTTGAAAACATTCAAATCAAACCCAAAATTCATTTGCAATTGTTTCTCCCAGCTTAGTGCCCTATTGGCAATGGAGCCTACCGTTGAACCCGGATAAAAAACATTGTCAAAAGTATAACCATTACTATTGGCCGTGCTACCATAACTAGGACCACCGGTTACAATTTCTACAAATGATGGCGTTACTTTTTCGTTACCCACCGAGCCATAGCTGCCTCTTAATTTTAATAGATCAATGGCACGAGACTGAAAGAAATTTTCATTGCTCACCAACCATCCTAAGGAACCAGAATAAAAATTAGCAAATTTATTTTCAGGACCAAAAGCATAAGAACCGTCTCTTCTTGCAGAAAAAGAGGCTAGGTATTTTTCCTGATAATCGTAGTTCAATCGACTGAAATAGGAAAGATTTCTTCTGAAGTATTGATAATAATAGCCGTTACTTGCATTGCTGTTGGTGGCCGTATTATTACCAGTGGCTGCTGTAAAATCAGCAAACTCCCAGCTATTGTAAGGCACATCCTGCCTGGTGGCGCCGGCTGCATTGCCACTCGATTTGGCCATAGAATAACCCAATACCACATCAAAATGATTATGGGTTTTAACATTAAAATTGTAAGTACCAAAGGTTTCCCAGGTGTAGTTAAAATTGCTGGACTTTTCGTGTGCAACACTATTGTGTTTGCCTTCCACAGTACTGCCATCAGCATTCATAGAGTTGTCTACATTGTTTAATCCCCAGAAAACTAATGGTGTAAAGCTTCTGGCGTTACCATCATATTTAATATATCCAAAACGTGTGGTAAGTTTCAAGTTTTTGAAAACATCATACTGAAACTCGAATTTGCCATACAATTTATTTCCATTGTTTCGATTGTAAGTATTGTCCAACTTATTTAAAGGGTTAAAAATTTCGGACAATAATAAATTACTAAACCCATATTTTCCGGTGGTATTTGGCACATTATTTAGTACAGCCACTGTGGGATCGTAATTTAATGCACTACCAATGATGCTATTGAAAGAATTTTCTTGAACACCTCTTGAATTCAATAAAACGCCGGTAGTATTTAATATAAATTTGAGTTTGGAAGTAATATCAAAACTTAAATTGGCGGTAACAGTTCCCCTGTTAAACCTCGATTTATCGAAGCCGCCCACAATACCACCCTGACTCTGGTAGCTTCCTGAAAGAAAATAAGAAAGTTTTTCGCCGCCACCTCGGGCACTAATGCTGTGCATTTGCAAAGGAGCCGATTCAAAAATTTGTTCCTGCCAATTTGTTCCTTCGCCCAAAATTGTCAAATCGGGGAAAATAATATTGCCCCCGGATAAGGTACTACCTTCATTGACGATGGCTGCATATTCGGTCGCATTCAATACACCTACTTTAGTTACCACCTGCTGCATTCCATAACTAGAGTTGATATTAATATCGGTTTTTTGATTCTTTCTGCCAGACTTTGTAGTTACCACAATAACGCCATTTCCACCACTTACTCCATAAATGGCGGTGGTGGCTGCATCTTTTAAAACGTTAATGGATTCAATATCCGAAGCACTAATGGAATTAAAATCGGTGAGTGATTGTGGAATACCGTCAATTACTACCAGAGGATCTGCACCGCTATAGGATGATATTCCTCTTACAAAAACGGTAGGCTTGCTACCCGGCGCACCACTCTGTATAACATTTACTCCAGCTGCTAATCCCTGTAATGCCTCCTCGGCCCGCATGGGAGCCAGTTTTTGAATATCGGCACTTTTAATAGTACTAATAGCACCACTCACTTTGGTGATTTTTTGGGTACCATAACCCACTACTACCACTTCTGAAAGTGACGCATTGGTTTCTGTAAGAATGATGTTTAACTCATCTGTGGAGATGGGTATTTCAACTGATGTATAGCCAACACGGCTAACTACTAGCAGCGTGGCGCTTTGAGAAATAGAAAAGTTGAATGTTCCATCTTCTTTAGTACTTGTTCCTTCTGCACTGCCTTTTACTGAAACAGTTGCATTGGCAATAGCTTCACCTTTTTGGTTAAGGACCCTACCAAAAACAGTTTTTGTTTGAGCATAGCTCAGACTACAGATCAAAATGAAAACTGCCAAAAATAGAGGCCGTTGAAATTTTTTCATACGCGAATCGTTTGTTTTAAATGATTGATAATATCACTTTCGAATACACAAATTTAATTTTGTAATACGCCAATTACAAATAATTACTACATCACAACTACTACAATATTTTTTAATTAATTGATTATCAATTACTACAAATTACATCAACACTACATCAAAACTTACTAACTTTATTAAATGAAAGTACGATTGCTTTTTTGTATAATGATTTTCAATTGCACATTTAGCCTAGCGCAAAACTCAATTGGCCTGCCACAAGTAATTAATTTTTCAACAATCAGCTATAAAGCCGGAGCTCAAACCTGGGATATTAAACAGGACAAATGGGGTAGAATGTATTTTGCTAATAATGAAGGCTTGCTGGTTTTTGACGGAAATTTCTGGCGTCTATTTTCCCTTCCTAATAAAACTATTTTACGTTCCATAGCTATAGACTCTGTCACCAATCGCATTTATGTAGGTGGCCAGGATGAAATAGGTTATTTTCTTCCGGATCATTTTGGTAACCTTCAATACACCTCTATTAAAAAATTAATACCCATGCCTCAGAATCAATTTGCCGATATATGGGATATTGAGTTGCACAAAGAAGGTGTTTATTTTAGACTAAGTGACAGAATTTTTGAATATCGGCAGGAAGCAATAAAAGTTTATCCTGCGGTATCTGTATGGCTCTATTTAAAAGAAGTAAATGGCCGATTGCTGGCGCAGGACAAAGAAAAAGGCATTTATGAATATAAGCATAATGGCTGGGCACTTTTGAACAGCACCTCCTTCTACCCTAAAATAGAAATTACAGGGATGACACCAATACAGGGAGATAGTGTATTAATAAGTTCTCTTAGAAATGGTTTATTTATACTTTCCAAAGGAGCACTCTCCAAAATGAGTACCAAACTTGATAAAAATTTTACTGAAAACCATATTTACGATTTTAAGCAAATTAGTTCAACTGAATATGTAGCGGGTACCACTACACAGGGATGTTTCATCATCAACCAAAACGGACAACTGGTACAAAGGATTACACGTATAGATGGATTGCAAAACAACAATGTACTTTGTACTTTTATTGACAGGAACAAAAATGTATGGACCGGCTTAAACAACGGCATTAGTTTTATAGCTTATAACGATGCTTTAAAATATATAAAACCAAGTACTACTAATGAGGTTTCCTGTTATGCTGCTAAAATTTTCAATAATAAAATATATATAGCTGCTTCGGATGGGGCCTATTACAGTAATTTAGACACTGCTAATAGTGATTTAAGCTTTTCAATAGGAGGCTTTAATTTTTTACCAACCAATAATGACCAAGCATGGAGATTTGATGAAGTAAACTCAACTTTATTTCTAGGGCATCATAATGGTAATTTCAAGATAACTGATAATACAGCTCAATCTGTATATAATCAATCAGGAACCTGGCTCTCCATTCCACTTTCCAATATATATCCAAGTAAGTATGTAATAAGTGGCACATACAACGGGCTAAGTTTATTAACATTTGAAGGAAACTCTTTTATCTCTGCCCAAAGACTTGAAGGGTTAAACGAATCACTCCGCTTTTTGGCAGTTGATAATAGTGGTGCCATCTGGGCCTCTCACCCTTATAGAGGCGTGTATAAAATAATTCTCAATACCGAAAATAAATCTTTTGCATCACATCTTTATACTGATAAAGATGGCTTGCCTTCCACATTCAGAAACCATGTTTATAAAATTGGCAATCACGTAGTGGTTGCCACCGAAAAGGGTATTTATGAATTTGATGAAAAGAAACAATTGTTCGTCCCATCTCCATTTTTGTTCAACGCTTTTGGAGGTTTGCGCATACAATATTTGAATGAGGATGCTGAGGGAAATATTTGGTTTTGCAATGGGAAAAAAATAGGCGTATTAATTCATCAACCAGGTATTAAGAATTATAAAACCATCTGGATTCCTGAATTAAATGGCAAATTCTTAACTGGATTTGAAAACATCTATCCCTATAATCCAAAAAATATTTTTATTGCTTCTGACAATGGCATTATACATTTGAATATCGAAAAATATATAGGCTCCCGCTTGCCCATACAAGTTTTACTATCAAGCGTATCTTTAATAAACAAAAAAGACAGTATAGTATATGGTGGGTTTCAAAACACGGCTATTAAGGAAAAAATCAAAATTCCGAAGTTTACAATTGCCAACAATGCACTTCATTTTGAATTTAGTGTTCCCAACTTTGCCAATCAATCCACTATTTTGTATAGTTACAAATTAGATGGTTATGATAAAGAATGGGCAGACTGGACCAATAAAACAGAGAAAGACTACACAAATTTACCAGATGGTAAATACTCGTTTTCCGTAAAAGCGAAAAACAATTTTGGAAATGAATCTGCCATCACTACCTATGCCTTTTATATAAAACCAGCCTGGTACAACACTTTCTGGGCATACATTTTTTATATGGTTGTGTTTTTGTGTATTATTTATTGGTTAAACAAAAGACAACAAACCAAATTTAATAAACAGCAATTGAAATATGAAGAAGAACAAAAAAAGCAACAATACATTTATCATTTAGAATTAGAAAAAAACGAAAAGGAAATTATTCGTCTACAAAACGAAAAATTGGTAAGCGAAGTAAAAGGTAAAACCAAAGAATTGGCCGATGTAAACATGCACCTAGTAGAAAGAAACGATGCTTTACAAAAAGTAAAAACCGAACTACAAAGACTATATAAAAAAACCGATGAAAACCATGATATCAAAAAAACAATACAGTTACTAAATGATATTGAAAAAAATAATAGCAATTGGGAGCAGTTTGCCAGTCATTTTGATGAGGTAAACAATCATTTCCTAAAAAATCTAAAATTGAAATTCCAAAAACTTACTGTAGCCGATTTAAAGCTGTGCACCTACCTGCATTTAAAATTATCTTCAAAAGAAATTGCTCAATTAATGAATATTTCTGTTCGTGGTGTGGAGATAGGTCGCTATCGCTTGCGAAAAAAACTGGGATTAAATCAAGATATAAATTTGGTGGAGTACTTATGTAAAGAATAAAAAAAGAAACCATCTATCGGGAATAAAGGATGATAAAACTACCCTTCATTTTCAAATTTCAAATGGTTTACTCGTAAATTAGTTTATGGAACACAATCCTTTTCAACCTATCAACTTTTCAACCATTCAACCGCACACAAAAAAGCCCCGATTAAAATAATCGAGGCTCTTTCAATATTATTACTGTCCGGCAAAGGGTGCATTTCAAATTGTCGCACCTAAGCTGCGTTTTTAATTTTTCCTTTTGTC
>DAORWU010000026.1:0-57726 GCA_035434405.1 Niabella sp.
AAGAACTAAATCATAATCAATTGAGTATCTTCGAGTAATATCAAAACGCTAATGAAAGTAGGTATAGAAACAAAAGTGAGTATATAAAAGAAACCTGCCCAGAATGCGGTCTTGCGAGGCAAAGGGATGGCGCTATTCTTTAATGGTACTACGTCATTGAAATCAGAGCTTTTTGAGTTCATTTGCTTACGCATTTGATTAAGAAAAATGTTCTTCAACCAAAGCCTTATTTACCATAATTCCTGTTGCAGTTCCCATTGAAACAGCATTTGCAACAGTTCGCATACGGGATATATTATCGCCGGATGCGTAAATTCCTTTTACAGTTGTTTTGTAGGAATCATCAATTTTGATATACCCGTCTTCGGTAAGCTCGCAGCCCAATTGCTCGGGTATCTGGCAATGCTGCTCAAAAGGAAGGCGTGTGTAAATGGCTTTAGCTATTTTCTTTGAACCGTCTTTAAAAATGATATTTTGAAGATGCCCGTTGATCTGTTCTAATTCAGCAATTTCTTTTTCTACTATAGTAATTCGATGCCTCTCAAGTTTTGCTGTTTGCTCGCCAGTTAATGTTGATTTTCCATTTGTAAATAGTGTCAAGTCTTTTGTCCAGTTTGAAATGAGCTTAGAAAATTCAAAGCCATATTCGCCATTGCCCAAAATTCCTGTCGTTTCATTTCTTACTTCATATCCGTGGCAATATGGACAATGCAAAACAGAAATCCCCCAACATTCGGAAAGTCCTTTTATGTTGGGCATTATGTCCTTAATACCTGTTGCAAAAATTAATTTTATTGCTGTGAATATTTCACCTGATGATGTTTCAATTTCAAAACCGTTTTCGGATTGCCTTCCACCCGTTGCCAAGCCATTAAAAAATTCAACAGTGTAATACAATGCTACCTGTTGCTTTCCGAGTGTTGAAATTTCTTTCGGTGTTTTCCCGTCCTGCGTTAAAAAGTTATGTGAGTGCGGGGTTTGTCTGTTACAAGGTTCCTCATTGTCAATAATCAGCACTTTTCTCAAAGCCCGGCCTAACGCCATTGCTGCCGCAAGCCCGGAATAACTGCCCCCGATGATTATTGTATCAAAATGCTTTTTGTAGTTCATATCATTTGTTTTTAAGTATTGAGTATAATTAAAAGATAATACAAAAACCGGTCACACACTTCCACCTTGCCTTATGTATGTTCGTCTTGATAAGGATGGTATAATAATTTTTATTGTTTTTTATTGCCGTCATTTTTATTGTTACCGGGGGAAAACATTTTCATAAGCCAATCAAGTGATGGAATTCCCGCAAATACAATCCAGGGGACCAGCACAATTGTCAGGATAAGCGTTCTCCCATATAATGGAAGTATGGATAAAGCTTCTCCAAATAAGAAGAGAAATAAAGTGATAGAGGGATAAATTACTATCCAGATTTTCAGTGATGCGATAAGTTTCATTTTTGATTTCATACGTTTCTTTTTTGTTGTTGAAATACTTGAATTAATTCAGTTCTATTACCTGACCGGTGTTTGCACCAAAAACACTTTTCCGAAAACCATATTCAAGTTGCTTCATGGTGGTGGGAACCTCGCCAGGGAAATAGGGAAAATATTGCGGTGAATTTTCAATAACAGTAGGGCTTACCGCATTGATACGAATGCCATTTTCTAATTCAATGGCTGCTGCCCTCACAAACGCTTCCACGGCGCCATTTGCTGCGGAGGCATTGGCAAAATTCCGTTGCGGTTCATGTGTCAACCCCCCTGTTATTAATGTAAATGAGCCTTTGGGCTTGATATAATGCTGACCGATAAGTACTAAATTGACTTGCCCCATTAGCTTGCCATCCATACCTTTTCTAAACGCTTTGTCAGTAAGGGTTTTCCAGGGGCCAACGTATGTTGTACCGGCTGTAGATATTAGGGCATCAAAACTCCCTGCTTTTTTGAACATTTCTTCGATTGCTTGTGTCGAAGTAATATCGGTTGGTATATCACCACCAGTTGTACTCACCTTTATTATTTCATGTTCTTTTTCAAATACGCTTGTCAGGTATTGCCCCATAGTGCCTGTTGCACCTACGACTATAATTTTTTTTCTGTTATTCATTTTATTTGTTTTTCTGTTATTAAATATGTTGTAAAAATACTTTGCTAAAATGCCTGTTTGATAGGACTTTTTGAAGGTTCAATAGGATATTTCTAAAGTTTCCTTTGAGGAATTAAATTGACAATTTTAAGAAAATGCCATAGTTGTTTTTCGTACTTTTATTTGCACCATATCTGTCAAAATTGTGCGCCAATCCAAAACCGAAATATTTATATGTCATGCCCAAACGACTATACGCATAGCTCCTAAAATGATTTCCATTTTCTAAATCATGATTGTAGTGCAACTGCAAACGAGAATAAACTGACCAGTTTTCATTTATGGCAGGTTTATACTCTATGAGGGCGGTATTAGAAATCTTGTTGCTATTGATAAAATAATAGCTTGGTATATATATCAGCGAAAGCGATTTGCTCTGATACATATATTGCAAACCCACAAAGTTTTTCAAACCTTCCACAGAAGTAAAACTTGCCCCGGAATTGATACTGATACCTTTGAGTAAGTGATGATAAATGAGTGTTGTGTTTTGAAACTCATTGTTGCTTAAATTGTTTTTGTAATCGGCAGCGTAAGACGAAATGGACAACAAGCCGATTTTTTTCTTTTCTACAAAAACTTTGTTGACCAACAGTTGCAGAAATTGCCGTTTGTCGCCAACCATTTCCTCAACAGAAATCGTTTTGGGTTTAAAACTAGCCGTTGAATCTTGGGCGTGTAAATTTTGTGCGCTGAATGCAGCAGCAACTAAAATTAATAAGAGATGACTTTTTTTCATTGTAAATACTTTTTTGAGGTGATTAAAAACTAACACCGCAAAAGTATCTACATGGAACGCCTACCTTATAGGACAGACTTCAAGTTGAATAGGACTTATTTAGATTTTTGACGAAAGGCTTCGGGAGTATGCCCTGTTTGTTTTTTGAAAAAGCGAATAAAATAGGATGGGTCATCGTAGCCCAGCATATCCGCTACTTGATTTACTTGATTGACTGTACCTATGAGCATTCGCTTTGCTTCTAAAATAATATGCTCATTGATAAGTTCCGACCCTGTCTTTTGTAACGATGCTTTCGTAATAGTGTTCAGTTGATAAGGCGTTATGTTCAACATTTCAGCATACTCACTTACTTGCTTTTTATTATAAATATTTTTTTCCAGTAAGTCTTGCAATTCTTCCAAACGCTCTTGAGCATAAAATTTAGCTTCGTTGTTAATCTTATTTGGGTTGCTGCTTTGACGGACTAATTCAATGAAAATAATCTCTAAACTCGCTTTAACAACTTCTTTGTATCTGTCGTGCTTGTGGGTATATTCTTGAAAGATGATCTGCAATAGCAAACTATTTTTTTTAAACCGTTCTGTACTTAAATGACAATGATTTTTATTACTTACCTTTCGCAATACAATACTGGCAGGATTTTCACGAGGGGCATAAAAATCAGAAGTAAATTGTAGCATGAATCCAGTAGTACCTTTCCCAAGCTTTAATTGATGCACTTGTCCAGGTCGGACAAAAAAAACCGAGTAGTTGTCCACTTCATACTTAATAAAATCTATTTCGTGTTCGCCAGTGCCATTTTCAATAAACAAGAAAAAATAAAAGTCGTGCCGGTGCAACTCATGCACCAAATCTTTTTCTGCCGTCAAGGTTTCAATTTCCCTAATGCTAAATCTATCTTCAAAAAAAGAATCTTTTAATTGTCTTACTGGAATCTTGTTCATATGCAATTATATGTCTGTTGTCAATACAAATTTAGAAATAATTCGCTCTGTTGAACCTTGAAGGATTATCCTTTTTGCAAGTCTTTGGAGGTGGGTGGACTTGACTCTTTTGATTTTGCGAATAGTTGGTTTGCATGTTGGACAAAAACAAATGTGCTAAAGGCATTGGGGTTAGAAAAAATATTTTCCGTGTGGTCGGCTTTTTTACTTTTTTTTGTATCGGGCTGTTGTCTAGTTAAGTGTCGAACTGTCGGTTTGAGCAGTCGCTCTACCAGAGCCTATAGCTCTTTACTTACTTTGAAACCGGTAGAGTGCTTATAGCATCGGTATAGCGCTTGTGCGCTGTGGCGTATTGCCACTCTTGTATTGTAGAATATATGGCATCCTAAATATTTGAACCCAACGGTTACAACTTTGTTTTGGGATCGAAAAAATGGGATCCCACCTATTCCTGAGTACAAGAGTGCGATGCAATTCCGATGCGTTATATTTATTGCTGGTTACATCATCATTGATTTCTAAAATTGATTCGAATGAAATTTTTCAAGATTGTTTGCCTGAGTTATTTCTTTTTAGCTTATACGGCTTCGGCTCAGGAGCCGGTGGATTATGTGAATCCGCTGATGGGCACCCTGTCTAAGTTTGAGTTGTCCAATGGCAACACCTACCCCGCCATTGGTCGGCCTTGGGGCATGAACCTTTGGACTCCACAAACCAGCAAAATGGGTGATGGCTGGTGCTATAAATACAGCGATGATAAGATTGTTGGTTTTAAACAAACCCATCAACCATCGCCGTGGATGAATGATTATGGCTATTTTTCCATCATGCCCATCACAGGCAAAATGAGGTTTAAAGAGCAGGAAAGAGCCAGTTGGTTTTCGCACAAAACCGAAGTAGCCCATCCGCATTACTACAAAGTGTATCTGGCCGATGCCGATGTGGTAACAGAAATGGCACCTACCGAAAGGGCGGCCATGTTCAGGTTTACTTTTCCCAAAACCAGCCACGGCTATATTGTGGTGGATGCAATAGACAGAGGATCTTATGTAAAAATCATTCCTTCAGAAAACAAAATAATCGGATATAGTACCCGACATAGTGGAAGTGTTCCTGACAATTTCAAGAATTATTTTGTGATTCAGTTCGACAAAAAATTTGATCTTAAAGCCACCTGGGATGAAGATAAGTTTACCGATCTGGATGAACTAAAGAGCAAACATGCCGGCGCCGTGATTGGTTTTAGCCATGTACAAAAAGGAGATGTGGTGCATGCAAAAGTGGCTTCCTCTTTCATCAGTTTTGAACAGGCGGAAAGAAACCTGAAATCTGAAATCGGTCAAAAGGATTTTGAAACCATCCGACAGGAAGGCCGCATGGAATGGAACAAAGTATTGAACAAAGTGGAGGTTTCTGGTGGTACAGAAGAGCAGAAACGCACTTTTTATTCCTGCTTGTATCGGATGGTATTTTTCCCTTTAAAAATGTATGAAAAAGATGCTTCTGACAATATAGTTCATTACAGTCCATATACTGGTAAAATAGAGCCGGGATATAAATTTGCGGGCACTGGTTTCTGGGATACTTTCCGTGCATTATACCCTTTCCTGAACTTGATGTACCCTTCTATGGTAAAAGAGATGCAGATGGGATTGATCAGTGATTACAAAGAAGGTGGTTGGCTGCCCGAGTGGTCTTCTCCCGGCTATCGGGGGATTATGGTAGGGAATAATTCTGCTTCTATAGTAGCCGAAGCCTATCTCAAAGGAGGACGAGGATATGATATTGAAACCCTCTGGCAGGCATTGATTCACGGAGCCAATAACGATGGTCCGGAAGCCACTGGTAGAAAGGGGGTTCAATTTTACAACCGGTTGGGCTATGTGCCTAACAATGTAAAAATTAATGAAAATGTAGCACGCTCTTTGGAGTATGCCTATGATGATTATGCCATTTATACCTTGGGGAAACTGTTGGGAAAACCTGCCGCTGAAATAGATATTTACAAATCCAGGGCAATGAATTATAAGAAACTCTTCGACCCACAACATTTGCTCATGCGCCCAAAGGATGAGGATGGAGGTTTTAGTTCGCCATTTAATCCATTTTCATGGGGAGGCGCATTTACCGAAGGAAACAGTTGGCATTACTCATGGAGTGTGTTTCAGGATATAAACGGGTTAAAGAAACTGATGGGTGGTGATAAAATGTTTGTGCAGATGCTGGATTCGGTATTTAATATGCCTCCAGATTTTGGCGACTATTCTTACTATGGTTCAATCATTCACGAAATGCGAGAAATGCAAATTGTAAATATGGGACAGTATGCACATGGTAACCAACCCATACAGCACATGCCCTATCTGTACAACTATGCTGGTCAGCCCTGGAAATCGCAATACTGGGTAAGAGAAGTGATGAACCGTTTGTACAACTCGGGGCCCGACGGCTATTGCGGCGATGAGGACAATGGACAGACTTCGGCCTGGTATGTTTTCTCTGCACTTGGTTTCTATCCGGTAACTCCAGCCAGTACACAATATGTGGTAGGCGTTCCTTTATTTGAAAAAGCAAGCCTTCATTTTGAAAACGGCAAGAGCTTAGTTATCCATGCGCCGGGCAATAGTGAAAACAACCGATATGTACAATCATTGAGTTTGAATGGAGCAAACAGCACCCGAAATTATCTCAATCATTTTGACTTATTAAAAGGAGGCAAGCTTCAGGTTACATTAGATTCGCAGCCAAACAAGTCAAGGGGGGTAAATAAATCGGATTTCCCGTTTTCAATGAGCCTGGATTTCAAATAGAAAATTGTAGCATAAACCCGTCAGGAAATACTCTTATCGAACTAGTTTTGAAGTAAAAAAGGGTAGCCCAAACAGGCACAAAGTAGACTTTCACTTTGTAAATGAAGAAATATTGGAGATACCGTTGAGACAAATTTTTGATAGCAATAGTACCAGAAGAATCGTAGATCTGAGGGGGTAAAAAAGATAGATTGAAAAGTTCCACTTTTGGTATGATAGTCAAAACACTCCACTGGGCGGAGCCCAACTAACGGTTTGGGACAGATGATCGGAATGTTGATTTTATTCCGAATACAATTCATTGATTTTTTCTTTCAGATTCTTGAGCGGATAATTGCACAACTAACGCTCTCCTTTTCCGAATACGCAACAGAAAGCCCAAACGGATTGATTTATCGTCAATCTATTTGGGCTTTTCTGAATATCATTTGACATTATTTGAGGCAGCGAGAATGCGTTGTTCTATATTTCGCCAGTCATAATAATGAAATACTTTCCCATTGCTCATAGCTACAAATAGTCCTTTTGGAAATTGTGGGCTTAAGGCTATAGAGCTAACTTCGGAACCATCACTTTCAATAGTGGAAAACGGTATTTTGGTAATTAATTCATGATGATGCTTATTGCTTTTGCTGCCTTCTCTGGGATAAAGCATAAAAGAATTGTCCTGCTGATTGGAAATTAATAGATATCCTTTGGTGTAAGAGGTTTTAAAAATAGAAATCCCTTCATGATCCATTTTATATCCGGATGAACCAAATGATGCAAGTTCCTCATTCCCCTTGGATGGATCGGCATAGTACTTTCTAATACAGCATTGTTCATCGCTAAAATAAACAAATCCCAATTCATTGTCCACTGTAATGGCTTCAATTTCTTTACGCCCACTATATTGACCAAATATGCGCACCAGCTTACCAGTAACAAATCCCTCATTGCCATCAGATAATTCATATTGCCACAAATAATTTGAAATGGGCCCATCCTTTCTGCCTACGATAGCAAATATCTTATGATCAGGAGCAGTGTACAAGGCAATACCCATTGGTTCATTGAAACCTTCTCCCACTTCACCTTCGAAAACCGGAATACCTCCATTATCTATAAAGGTCAGATCTGGCAAACTTACTACTCTTATCTTGTGCGCCTTTCTTTCTGTAAATACTGCTATATCTGTTGGAATGCCATTCACAGATAAAGCATAGGCAATATCTATATTATTTGGCCTTTGCAACCCAGTGATTTTTTTGACAATTTTGCCTTGCAAATCAAAGGCATAAATTCCACCGCCAGTCTCCTTATCTGTACCGATAACTAAACTTTTAGATTTATCTGTGGGATGAATCCAGATTGAAGGATCATCGGTATCAAATTCAACGGAGTCTGTAACTATTACCGGCTTCAGTGGAGATAAAGTATCTACAACCTCTGGAATATTATTTTCTTTGCTGGGAGCGCTACTTAATTTAGAATTTATGGCACAGCCTGCAAGCCCAATAACTAAAACTAATAAGACACACCTGTTCCTTTTACTTTCTATCATTTTTATAAGTTTAACATATCTAATTTAATACCCAATGTGTATCTAGGCATATAGTATTCCATTTGCATCGTTCGACCTTCAATACCCTGATAGTATCTTAGAGGCTGATTGGTAAGGTTGTTAGCTTCTGCAAATAATCGAAAATTTTTCATGATTTTATAGGAAGCATTGGCATCAACAAATAATTGTTTGTCGTAATATCTGTCAGAAAAAGCCTCCCCTCCTAATTCATCCAGATAAGCCGCTGCATAGTTCAAAGAAACTCTTGCCGAAAACACTTTATTTTCCCAGGACAATGAGCCGTTGAACAGATGGGGTGCGGTACCTGGCAACATCAAACCTTCTCTCATATCTCCATCAGCATTGTAAACTCCCTTTGCTTTAGACTTCGTATAGGTATAGTTTGTGTACAATCCCAATCCTTTTAAAACCTTGCCAGGGAGGAAATCCAACTGACGTTGAAAAGCCACTTCAAAGCCATACACGTTTACATGCGCTCCATTTCGATCCTGTACCAAAGTCCAGTTCTCGTTGTTTACAATTGGATTGGACACATCAGGAAACAATACAGCAAACTTAGCCGTAGTAAAGGCTTCATCCCGATGTGTATAAATGAAATTATTGATTTTCTTAAAGAATGCACCTCCTGAAACCAACCCTACAGACCTGAAATAGTACTCTGTCATAAAATCATAATTCCAGGAATAAGCTGCTTTTAGTGCCGCATTACCGGCAGAAATGGCTTGATCTTCTAACAAAATACTTACGTATGGGGAAAGGCTGTAGTAGTTGGGACGAGCGGTAGCAGTAGTAGCGGCTACTCTCAATAATAAGTTATCCTGAACATTATATTTCAGTGTTATGCCAGGGAAAACATTGGTGTAATTATTTTTGATTGATCTTACACCAGTAATTTCTTCCTCTTCTTCAACTATGTTTGCCTTGTAATCTATATTTGTATGCTCTACCCTTACTCCGGTTATCAATGATAGTTTTTTTGTAATATCCTGATCCCAACGAATATACCCGCTGATCACTCGTTCATTGGCAGTATAGTTTAGGGGCAAAAATTCTGAAGCAACTATCTCCTGTTCGAACAAAGAGGAATTAGACAACACCAACCCTCCTAGGAATTTTTCATCTACAAAAAAACCTGGGACATATTTAGAATCTGGATTCCATTTTTCTCCACCAAAGTTCAATGTGGGCACTTTATCCATTGTTGCTATTTCATTGCCTGTTGGTGAATAGCTATAATAATTATTGTCTCGTTCTTTGTTTCGGAATCGTGCACTTGCTCCAAATCGTAACCTTCCTTTTTGAGAAGGAATAATATTTATGGGCATCCGAAAATTCAATTTGGCGGCGAGCTCATCCTCATAGGTATTATTTGTGTTTTCTGTTAGTTCCCTGAACTTATACTTAGCTGCAGTCAAGGCTTCTGTGGGAGTCAAAATCGGAAATCTGCTATCACTATTAATGTAAAACTTGGCAGAGGAAGACTGAAACTCAATATATCTTTCGTTAGGACGATATTCGCCTGCTTTGGAATAGTTTACTGACCAATCCATATCCAAAGTATTGCCAAACAAATGATCCCCTCTTAGAGAATATTTTTGTACTTTTTGTTCTTCCAACCTTGTATTATCCACTCTTTCGTTGTCAATCCCACCTTTGGTTTGCCTGCGAATTGTGCCAGTAAAGCCAATAATCCTATCTGTGTCGGTGTTATCATAAACTGGTTTAATTCCACGGGTTCTAACGCGGTAACGATTCTCCCAATCGTCTCTCCAATTGTACATTGTATTCAATGTGAATTGATGTTTGGCGTTGATCTTATAATCCAAAGCGAGTGCAGCACTTCTTCGCACCCTTTTCACATCATATTTTCTTATATCATGCTCACCAACATAAACATTGCCATACTTATCTTCTGTCCAGCTGGCTTCCACATTATCAGAACCAAAATCATTGCTTTTATAGGAGCCGGAAAACACTATCCCCAATTTGTCCTGGGCAAAGCGAGTACCATAAACAATACTAGCATTATAAGCACCACTATTCCTGATTGGATTATAACCTCCAGAAATTGTAGCGGCCAATCTTTGTCCGTTTGGTGCAGCTCTGGTGACAAGGTTTACTGAACCGCCAATTGCATCTGCATCCATTTCTGAAGTAAGCGTTTTATTTACCTCTATTGTTTGTATCATATCAGAGGGAATCAAATCCATTTGTACTTTTCGGTTGTCCCCCTCTGCCGATGGAATCCTATCTCCATTCAGAGTTACAGAGTTTAGTTCTGAGGCCAATCCTCGTACTATGATGTTTCTAGCTTCGCCCTGGTCGTTCTGCATTGTAATACCAGGAATACGTTTAATGGCATCACCAATATTATCATCAGGAAATCGTCCCACCTGATCGGCAGATACTATATTGGATATGTTAGGATTATTTTTTTGTTGGTTCAATGCTTTTGCCTGCCCTTTCATCCGGTCTCCCCTTACCAATATCTTATCGAGGATTCCTTTCTCTACAAGTACAATTTGAATGCTTTGAGTTTCTCGTGATTTTAGATAAATACTTTCTTGTTTAGTTTCATACCCAATATAGGATACCTCTAATGTATATGCATTCGACTCTGGTAGATTTAGGAATTCAAATCTGCCATATACATCCGAAACAGTGTATCTGTTTCCAGGACTTAGTTTTACAGTAGCACCAGGCAAAGACAACTTTTGATTATCCATAACCACACCTGCAATGATTGCTTTTTGAGCCTTTGTAAAAAGACTGAGAAGGATGAAACATCCTAAAAGAAATGTTACTCTCATAATAGTTTAAAATGTGCGGCAAAAGTCAAGGATCTAAATCAAAAGAAGATTACCTCTGAGTTATGGTTTTATTATTAAAACATTAACAAAGCACTCCTGAAAATAACTGATACTATAATGAGTTGGCTTTATGTAGATATCAAAATAGGATGTGGAAGGTGTTTATACTATTAAATATGGTGGAATTGAGGTCTTCCATAAATCATTAAAATAAATTATGTTTAGTCGCAAAATCAACTATCAGATGTACTATCTGTTTTCATAAATTTTGCTTTTCATCGTTTCATGGAGAAAAAAAAACCGCCCAAAGGCGGTTCTTAAAAATTCTTTCAGTCATTCATTATCTCAATTTTGAAAACAAAGTATCCCATTTCTTTTCCAGAGCGGCATACTTATCTCTATCGGCTCCTTTCGCATCTTCTATTCGATATGAATAATATTCAGCAAGGTTTCCTGCTATGGCACGGTAACTTCTTTTCTGAGTGGCATCCAAACTTGGCAATTTAGAAAACATATCAGCAGATTTTTCATAATTAATTCTTGCGAGATCGTAAGTGGTCACATAAGATTTTTTTGCATCTGCATAAGCTTGTTTATCTGCTGCAGTGGCTTTTGCTCCTTTTTTGGTAACATTGGTTTCTGATGTAACCATTGCGTCTCTTAATTTCTCAGATTTCAAAAGATAATGGTCTCCTAACAATAGATAGGGTTGCATTTCATTTGGACTCAAAGAAGTTGCTTTGTTTAGTGCATCCAGCATTTTCTTTTCCAGTTCATCTGCATTTCCAGGAGGAACCGCACCCACTTTTCTGGAATCCAAAGTATCATAAATAATTTCAGCCAGTGTGATATTGTTCTTATAACTAGGATCAGCGGCTATTAATTTTTCAAGACTAGCCACTTTTGCAATAAAATCTGTAGAGCCGCCTACCGCAAAGTCCAGCATGGAATAGGTGAAAAATTCGCTACCGGGATAAAGTTCTTTACCCAATGCTTTGTATTTATCAAAATTGGCATTATCATTTTTTTCTGCATAGTGTCTCACCAATCCCTGGTACACGCTTTCATAACTGGTTCCGCTGTATTCTTTAATTTTATCGTTGGCCAATCGGGTATAATATTTAATTGCATCATCGGAATGTTTTGTGTTTTCGGCCAGCAAACCAGCATAATAAATAGCAGCAGTATCCATTTTCTTATTCATGATTTTGGCTTTGATAAGAATTTCAGAATAATCTACTGTATTCTTAAATTTTGCAAAGGCATCATCATACTTCTTTTCATTGATATCTGCTACACCTGCGTTGAAATAAGCCGCATACAGATTGTAAGGTGCATTTTTCAAAATTGGATCTTCCATTGCTTTCATTTCTGGATCCAATTCCAAATATTTTTTAAATGCTTCATCGGCTGTAGCCATGTTGGTTTGAGCCTCTGAAGTTCTGGCACTATCTAAAGAAAGGCTACCATAAAGGCTTGACTTGATCAGGTAACCTTCGGGCTTTTTAAAGAACTTCTCGTTTGTTGAGTTTTTATCATATACCTCTTTGGCTTTGGCCAATTGACCTATTGCCAGTGCTCCTTTTATGTCATCATATTTTTGTGCAAATGCCCCTGTAATAGAAAAGGCCACAATGTTTGCTAATAAGACAATTTTTTTCATTTGTTTCTGTTTTGTTTTTTCAAAAATGGCTTTTATTAAAAATTATTTTTCTGGTTCTATAGCATTATTTTCTTCACTTGTATTTGATTCAGGATTTTCTGAATTAGTTGCATTACCCTGAACGGTATCCGGTTGGCTATTGTCATTTTCATCGAACTCTGGTTGTTCATCTTCCGGTTGTTCATCCAACCTTGTAATGGCTGCTATTTCATCTCCTTCATCCACCCGAATCAGTTTCACTCCCTGTGTAGCCCGTCCCTGCTCACTTATACCACTTACTGACATGCGAATGGTGATTCCACTTTTGCAGGTAATCAGCAAATCCTGACTTTCATATACCCCCAAAAGTCCAACTAATTTACCCGTTTTCTCTGTTACACTTATAGTTTTTACACCCTTACCACCTCTGTTTGTAAATCGGTATTCATCCACCACGGTGCGTTTGCCATATCCTTTTTCGCTAACGACTAAAACCGTTGGTTTTACTTCCTGCTTATTGGATACACAAATCATGCCTACCACTTCGTCCTGTTCATCATCCACTTCAATACCGCCCACGCCAATAGCACCCCGGCCAGTAGCTCTTACTTTTCCTTCGGAGAATCTTATCGCTCTTCCACTTTTCACGGCCATCATTACATCGCAGGATCCATCAGTCAATTTAGCTTCCAACAACTGATCGCCTTCCAGAATGGTGATTGCATTTACACCAGTTTGTCTTGGCCGGCTAAAATCGCTGAGGCTGGTTTTTTTGATAATGCCCTTTTTGGTACACAACAAGATGTTATGATTATTTACAAATTCTTCATCCTTTAAATCCTTAATATCAATGATAGCTCGAATTTTATCTTCCGGAGGCAACTGCATCAAATTTTGAATAGCTCGCCCTTTGCCTGTTTTTTCACCTTCTGGAATTTGGTATACATTCAGCCAGTAACATCTGCCCAGTTCGGTAAAGAACAATAAAGTATGATGTGTGGATGCAACAAACAGATGCTCAAAATAATCTTCTTGCCGGGTAGCCCCTGCTCTGGCACCCCGACCTCCACGTCTTTGCGCGCGAAACTCGTCGGCCGGTGTTCTTTTGATATATCCTAAATGAGATATGGTGATGACTACATCTTCATCTTTAATGAGGTCTTTGATGCTTACTTCATCATCCAGGTATGTAATTTCTGTTCTGCGTTCGTCGCCAAATTTTTGTTTTATTTCCAGCAACTCGGTTTTGATGATGTCAAAACGCATGAGGGTATTTGCTAATATTTCTTTCAAATGACCAATCAGTTTCATCAACTCATCATACTCCTCTTTAATCTTATGCCTTTCCATTCCGGTTAATCGCTGTAAACGCAATTCCAAAATAGCTTTCGCCTGAATTTCATCTAATCCCCAACCCGCTTGTATCAGGTTTTCCTTTGCTTCTTCCGGTGTGGCTGAGTTGCGTATTAATCGAATAACTTCATCCAGATGATCCAGCGCAATCAAATAACCTTGTAGGATATGAGCGCGGTTTTCTGCTTCCTTTAACTCAAATTGAGTACGACGCACTACTACCTCATGTCTGAAATTCACAAACTCGGAAATCATGTCCTTGAGGTTCAAAATTTTTGGCCGACCTCGTACAATTGCTACATTATTGATCCCAAAAGAAGTTTGTAAATCAGTATGTTTATACAACTGATTCATAACCACATTGGCAATAGCATCTCTCTTTAAATCAATGACAACCCTAGTGCCTTCTTTATTGTTGGATTCATTGTTTACATGCGCAATGCCTTCTATCACTTTGTTATTTACCAGTTCACCAATACGGTTGGTTAGCGCATCTCGGTTTACTTGGTAAGGCACTTCTGAGATCACAATTTGTTCTCTGCCGCTTGCTTTAGTATCCACTCTCATTCTACCACGCACTACTACCCTTCCTCTTCCGGTATGCATGCCAGCTTTGATTCCTTCCATACCATAGATGATGCCACGGGTTGGAAAGTCTGGTGCTTTCACATATTGCATTAAATCATCGATCGTAATTTCATTATTGTCTATGTAAGCAATACAACCATCTATCACCTCACTCAAATTATGAGGCATGATGTTGGTGGCCATCCCTACAGCAATACCACTGGATCCATTGATCAGCAACAGAGGAATACGAGTGGGTAATACGACTGGTTCTTCACGGGAATCATCATAGTTAGACTGAAAATCAACAGTATCTTTTTCTATATCCTGAAGTATATGCTCCGAAATTTTGTCCAATCGCACTTCGGTATACCGCATGGCCGCTGGACCGTCCCCATCTTGGTTTCCAAAGTTTCCCTGACCATCTGCCAATGTATAGCGCATACTCCAGTTTTGAGCCATACGCACCATTGCATCATACACCGAGGAATCTCCGTGTGGGTGATATTTACCCAATACCTCACCCACTACCAAGGCAGACTTTCTGTAGGGGCGGTTAGGTCTTAATCCTAAATCGTTCATCGCATATAAAATGCGACGGTGAACAGGTTTCATCCCATCTCTAACATCGGGCAAAGCACGACCTACGATTACGCTCATCGAATAATCAATGTACGCAGTCTTCATTTGCTCTTCTATGTTTACGGGAATGATGCGGTTATTGTCCTGCGTTTCCTGTGGCTCCAAGTTTTCTTCCATCTAATATTTTCTATTCGTAAATTAATTCAATACTATAGCATTATGCAATGCTCGCAAATTTAATCATTTTCAAACTGAAAACTACTGAATATCCTTTGTTTTTTCCTTCTTTTATCCACTGATAATGAAGGACAAAAGTGCAGAAAAATCTTCCAGTTTCAATATGGCTTAATAAAAAAAAGCAGCGGCAATTTACATCGGCGCTGCTTTGTATTTTTAGTACCTGAATCAGGTACAAATTTTATTTTAGTTTAAATGCTTTTTTAACTTTGGTCACATGATCCAATTTTTCCCATGTAAACAATTCCACTTTTTTGGATACCTTTTTGCCATCAGGCGAAAAGAAAGTTTTCTCCACCGTTACTGGCTCTTTCCCCATGTGGCCATAAGCGGCTGTTTCGCCATAAATTGGATTACGCAGCTTTAATCTTTGTTCAATAAAATAAGGACGCATATCAAACAGATCTGCCACTATATCACTGATGGCACCATCATTTAGGTCAACTTTTGCAGTACCATAAGTGTTGACATTGATGCTGGTTGGTTTGGCTACTCCAATGGCATAAGACACTTGAACCAGTACCTCATCACAAAGACCGGAAGCCACCAGATTTTTGGCGATATGGCGTGTGGCATAGGCCGCCGAGCGATCTACTTTACTTGGATCTTTTCCGCTAAATGCACCACCACCATGCGCCCCTTTTCCACCATAAGTATCTACAATAATTTTACGACCAGTCAATCCTGTATCTCCGTGTGGACCGCCGATTACAAACTTACCGGTAGGGTTTATATGATATTTAATCTTGTTGTTGAAGAAGTGTTTGTATTGAGGATATTTTTTTATCACCCTGGGAATCAGAATTTCAATCATATCCTTTTTAATCTTAGCCAACATTTTGGCTTCTTTATCAAAATCATCGTGCTGTGTAGAAATGACGATAGCGTCAATTCTGATAGGCTTATTGTTGTCGTCATATTCTAAAGTAACCTGACTTTTAGAATCGGGACGTAAATATTTTATTTGTTTATTTTCTCTTCTCAATTCGGCCAACTCTATCAACAAGGTATGAGCCAGATCCAGTGCCAGTGGCATATAATTGGCAGTTTCATTGGTGGCATATCCAAACATCATGCCCTGATCACCAGCACCCTGCTCTTCTTTTTTCTTTCTGTCCACTCCCTGATTTATGTCAGAAGATTGTTCATGAATGGCTGATAACACACCACATGAATTGGCTTCAAACATATATTCGCTTTTGGTATAACCTATCTTTCCAATCACTTTACGGGCAATATCCTGAACATCTAAATAAGCTTTTGATTTCACTTCCCCGGCTAACACCACCTGACCTGTAGTCACTAAGGTTTCGCAGGCCACTTTGGATTCTGGATCAAAGGCAAGAAAATTGTCAATCAATGCATCAGATATTTGGTCGGCTACTTTATCCGGATGCCCTTCAGAAACGCTTTCAGATGTAAATAAGTAAGGCATTTTAAACTATTCTTTTTTTGGTAAAATAAAAACGGGTGCAAAGATAGTTATCTGCACCCGTGTATGTTAAAATTTGTTGCATTAAAATTACAACTTGGAATAAACTACACGCAATTTCATTTTCTGTGTGTTGTGGTTTCCTCCACCCAGTCTTATTCGCCCACGACCGAATGCACCCGTAGATTGAACTACGATCTTGTTGGTAGTACCTGGATTGCCATTCTGAATAATCATATATGGACTAGTGTACAATCTGAAATCTCCTTTAGGGAATTTCAATCCAGTAGGGCCTTGCACATAACGGGTAACATTGAACCTCCATTGTTTGATCAGATTTCCAAGTGGATCTTTTTTATAAAAAGGCCTGGAACCAAACATACCATAGCCGGCACTACTAATTGAAAAAAGCGTATAGGCTGAATTCGCTACGGCCAGATAGGCATTTTCAATACTCATTGGAATCGTCTTATATTTCCCTGTGGCACTGTCCACCATATCCATAAATAATGGTGCTGCATAAAACAGACTGTCTTGAGCATCATACACTTCCTCCATTTGAAACTCTGCCAAATGAATAATCCCCGCTTTTAACCCCGAAAGACCAGGTACTTTAAGGTTTGCGTATGCGCCTGGTCCATTCTGAATATAGACGAGCGGATCTTTAACTTGATCATTGGCGGTGGCTGCTATTTGTGTTCCGGTATAATCCCTTCCTATAAAATTAGCAGTAGCTACCTTGCCTGCCAGATAGAAATTAGCAACTGCGGTATCAATGTCACCAGCGGTAGTAACATTATCATATCTGTAATATACGGACAACCTAGTAGTGGTATCATTTAAATTGAAACCCATAATGGCATTTCCCCCACCTACAGATTTTAATGCAAATCCAGCAAATTTGGTTAAGAATATTGAATCAGTGGAATAGGCATCATTTACACCGGTTGTATCGTAATTCAACAGACGCTGACCGAAAGAACTATTCAATTTTATTCTTAATTGCCTAGCCACTTTAATAGTGTCCTTGGTTCTTATATCAATAGTAGAATCATCCAAAGTGGTTGGGAGAACAGATCTTGAACCTAAAACGGAGGTGGTAATAAAATTATTTTCTCTAATGGAATAGGCAGAATCTCTGATACTACCACTGGCTTTAAAATTGTTTGCTGCCGAAAGTTCCGAAACTTCTATTGATTGTGGCTGGGAAGAATCTCCGTAGGTTTCTATATATTTTACAATCAGCACTACCGAATCGATATACCTTTTCCCTGGTCCATTTTTGAAAGTAAGTTTTCCATTCTCAGGAGTGAATTGAAAAAACATTTGAGCATTGGTTTTTCCAAAAATGGGATCATTATTTATCTGACCCAAAAATTGTTCATCGCTATATATCGATCTTGCTGAATCATCTGCAAAAGAAAAAATCTTGTTGTAGGTTTCCACTTCCAAAGAGGTATCAAAAGTGTTGATGTTGTCAATGGTTGGAATTAATTCTTGCCCCAACTCTGTGGGCAGGTTAATTTTGTTACAGGAAATGAAGGTTGCAGTAATTGCAAAAACGACAGCTAAAGCTGAAAGAAAATATTTATTCACTCGGAAATATTTGAAGCTATTGTGGGTCAATTAAAAATTATTCTGCAAGATCGTTATACAGTTGTAAATACTCTGTTAAATCAGAATCTTCTTTGAACTGTAAAGTCTTCTTACCTCGAACTTTGGCAAACTCACTAGCTAATTTTTTATCCACATCGGCTGCACCAAATGTAATAGCATCTGCATAAGCAGCTCCTCCTCTCATCATGGCCACATTAGTTCCATCTTTAAAAAGATCTAAGTCCTTTTCTTTAAGTGCCGGGCTAATCAATGCTTTTGGAATAAAACTCTTGCCTAATTTTTCTTTGAAAGTGTTTTCACCAATTGTGAACACTATTTTACTATGAGCAAATACTGGTTCTTTCTTATAGATGGTTTTCAGGTAGGCAGGTATCAACCCAGTCATCCAACCACTACAATGAATCACATCCGGACTCCATCCAAATTTTTTCACAGTTTCTAATGCCCCTTTGCAATAAAATACGGTTCGAAGATCATTGTCTGCAAACCACTTTTCTTCTTCATCATGAAAAAGTGTTTTGCGTTTAAACAATTCTTCGTTTTCCAAAAAGTAAACCTGCAAACGTGCACTTGGCAAGGAAGCGACTTTTATTTGCAAAGGCATGTCATCATTGTCCACTGCCACATTGATTCCTGACAAACGAACTACTTCGTGAAGCCTATGCCTACGCTCATTGATTAGACCGAATCGAGGCATGATACATCGAACTTCGAACCCATTGTCATTGGCTTTAATGGCAAGTTTATTGACAATTTCAGAAAATTCGGTCAACTCTAAATAAGGCGACATTTCATTGGCTATAAATAAAATTCTTTTTTTTGTTGACATCCTTTTGCAAATTTTAAAGGTCGCAAAGGTATATATTTATGTGCAAACAGCCGAAAATACGTGATTTATAATAAATCATGTATCAATTTTTGTTTGAATAATTCTGAACAAATCATATATACATATCCTTTAACAAGTAACGATAATTCTCTCCATCCACATTTTTACTTTGGCTCCAACCTCCCATTACTCAAACAACCAGTCCACTTGTTTCCTGTTGCCACTTTCATAGAGTCCGGCATCATAGGGAGGCATCATTGCGTTTGAATCGATAAACCCAAGTATCAATGCCACTCCCTTTTCTAGCTTTAGCCTATTGTTTCCAGGCTTAAACTCATAACTATGAATATGAAGCTGTGGCCATCCTGCAATGATCATGGCATTGGCAATTTTGGTTTCCGCCTGACCGTAATCATTGGCAGTAGCATTGGTTTCCAGTTCGGGTTGTTTTAGAAACGTGGTATCTACCGAAAACGCTGCTTTTTGTGGTTCGAAAAATCCAACTAACACCTTTATAGGCTTCTTGTTTGAAAAATGGATCTCTGTCCTGTTTTCCAACTGACTTTTTACAGCCGTTTTTATGCCCCTTAGCCCTTTTAATTCAGGAACAAAGGAAAGAACCTTTACCGTGCTATCACAAAATAATCCAGTGAGGGTATCTATTTCATAAAATTGATATTTTTCGTCAAATTTCACTTGTGCGTTTTCAAAACGGAGTACTCTTTTTGCAGCACCGGGTTTCAGTTTCTTCAAAGAATCGATTTTCATTTTAAATACTGACAACTCATTTTCAAATACAGGTAGCATCTCTCTCCAATTTTTATATTTACCTCCCGATCCTGAAAGGGGAATTTTTCTAGCACCAGTTTGCATGGAGTTGGCATATAAATAAGCAGGCTTGGTGAGTGTGTTCAAGGTTTGATACCATTTCACACTTTCAGCTAATCGCACAAAAGCTGTATCCAAATTTTTTATTTCATTGGAGTATTTATATCGCAAAACAGCCAAAGCCGCCTTCGCTTTAAAAGCGAAATGATAAGCCAGTTCCTTATAAATATGGGCATCATTTTTCAACCGGTCAAACTCTTCTTTGTTTTTAGAAACGTAGTCTGACACAGCGTCAATAGCTTTTACGGCATTGTCACCATTCTGCTTCACCGATCTAATGACATCCGGAGGAGTTTCTCCAAAATGGGGCTGAGCCTTCCAATCCTTTTCAGCATATTCAGATAAAGACTCTCCTTCTGGTGCTTCACTTTCATACAGTAGTGTAAACAAGCCAAAACGATAAGGATTGATTAACTGAGTCATCAGCATTCCTAGTGTTAATGTCTGACGATTACCATCTGTAATACCAAAACGTCGTAGCAGCTTAGGGGCAATTTCTCCCATTTCATCATAGCTTGTTACTATTTGCATTCCCTGTGATTCATTCACCCCAAATTTATCCGCCAAAGCATTTGCCCAATATCTTTTTTCCTCTCTTTTGTCTCGATACGCTTTCCATGCATACCGACTCCAGGCTTTGTACCAAATCCAGTTTCTCTCTATTTCCAGCAGTCTGGAGCCTTTTACAATATCAGCCGTATAAGGCCAATCCCAATAAGATGCCTGAGGATACAAATGAAGACCGTTTCCACCAAGTGCTTCGTGCATTCCGACCACACTTCTTTGAATGAAAGCAGGTGAACCATATCTAAAGGGCTCCAAATTAGCCAGAATATGCACATTCTCCACATGCACAGAACCCAGACTACTCAATTTTTTATGTAGCTCCTGCCATTTACCTCGTGGTGTTTCATAGGTAAGGGCTTCGCCATTGAACTTTGCCATGGTGAATAAATTTTTATACAGCCGAAGAGAGGCATGCATCACTGCTGGCGCATCTGTATCGTGCGCTCTTAAAATAATTGGAGGCTCTTTTTTCAAACCAATTTCGGCCATTCCATCTTTTACACCCGGAATAATGGTTTTTGTGAACCAGTCCACATCATCCTTGCCTACACCCTCCATCGCCTCTCCTAAAGTGATGAGTAGCCCAACATTTGGATATTTTGCCACAAAGGCTGCAATGGATTTTCTGGTATAGTCTGCAATCACCGGAATAATGGGTCTTTCGCGTTCCTGAGTTTTAAGTCCATGTTTTTCGGCAAAGGGTTTTGAAACGATAATATTATAAAACATCTGGATCACCCAAATCCCTCTCTTGTCTGCTTCTTTTGTAAGAAAACGGAAAACTTCTTCATTCTTCTTGAAAGTCGCATCATCTACTTCCACAGCATAAGGATAATCTTTTAATCTTACTAGTGAGGCAAAAGGATGTCCATTCCAGAGATACAAAGAATTCATGCGGTTTTGCACCATGCTATCCAACACTTGTATCCATAACATTTTATCATAAAACCAGGGAAAGGTTTCTTCGGTATAGGGATATTCATAAACCGTTCTTCCAGTCAGGTAATAAGGTTTTTGGAGACCAATGCACTGTCCACGCAACACCATTTCAGGAGCATCTTTTTCCGATATCTGTTCAGGAATTTGCTTAGATATTTTTATTTTGTCCGCCAGTTCGTAACACCCATACAAAGCACCGGAAGCATCATTTCCAAGGATTGAAATGCTGTTGCCATTTGCTTTCAAAGAAAAACCCTCCTTCTTCAAATCCTGATTCGGTGAAGAATCAGTCAATTCGATAAATATATTTTTCTTACCTGGAAGAAAAGAATTTTTATGTACCACCGTCACTTTATATCCTGCGGCTTGTAAAGTCGTTTGCAAATGATTAGCACCAAATATTTCCCTGGCAGAGGCATTTTCAGATAAAACAATTTGTACTGGTTTTTTTTCAGCCGCATTCAGGTATTGAAAGGTTAATAAAATACAGATAATAATGGATATGATTTTATTCATAAGTGTATTTTTAAAATAGAATTTTGATTAATTTATTAGTCTAAAATGAATGAGGAGATCATGCCTATAACAAAAGGCAAAGAAATCCACCTTCATGTAAAATAGAGTAGAAAAAAATTTTATCCTACTCTTTGTGGAAACTATATACTAAAGCCTCCGCTTTCATTACTTTGGTAGGCCGCTTCCACACAACGCATGGTTTCAAAAGCATCTTCTACACTATTCTCAGGCCGGGCAATTACGCCTGATTTTGTCAAAAGCATTTGCTCCATGGTTCCTATAAATGCGTGTGGAAACCAAGAACCGGCAATAGATTTTGTTTGCCATACAGGTGTTTCGTCATTGTTCAACAACACATATTCAAATATATCCGGCACGCCACGAGGATAATCAATCAACACTCCGAAACCTATTTTTATGGCACCGTTAGTGCCTTCTATTTTTAGGTAAGACTGTTGATGTTCGTACCCGTAGTTATGGTTATGATTGGTATGGATAGTTGCTCTCAATGCATCACCATAATCCATAATAATATTAGTTCTTACTGATGCCAGTTGTCTTGATTGCGGATGTTTGAAAGTTCTGGCATATATTTTTTGAGGGTTGCCAATGAAAGAACGGATTAGGTCTATATAATGCACACTATGATAATTAATTTCCATTCTGGGTTTGGAAAAAAGGAAATCCCAAAGGCTCCAGGGAGTGTGGACATTTACGTACACTTCAATATCTGCAATCTCTCCTAATGCCCCATTCGCGATCATACGTTTTGCTTCCAGAATATAGGGCGCAAACCGCATTTGGAAATTCACTCCTGCGACCATTTGTTTTTCCTGGGTCAGGTTCAGTATGGCTTTGGCTTCCTGGATATTTTCTCCCAAAGGTTTTTGAATTAATACAGTGGCTCCAACAGGCAACAGTTCCAACACCTGCATAATTTCTGATGCAGGCAAAGCGAAATCATAAACCACACTATTTCCTTTTGCCGCCACCATTTCGGATATAGACTCATATACTGCGGGAATACCAAACTCACTGGCCAACGCTTCTGCTTTTTCTTTTTTTCGATTTGTAATCCCTTTTACTCGAAAGCCGGCAATCTGATAGGCAGGCAAGTGCGCATCCCGAACAATGGCTCCGGCTCCAATAATACAGATTGGTATATTTTTATAATCTATGTTCATCATACATTACTCCCTAAATAATTACCATAAGTTAATACCACCACGGAGAAAAGCAATAGCACCAAAGCCAATAGCAGTAATAGTTTTGTACGTCTGGCCGTGCCTTTCCACTCTTTAAAAGCCAGTCCCACCATTGAGCTAAAAAACACCAGCATAATCATGTGTATAGCCCAACTGGAAAACTCATACCTACCCAGGCGAATATGTCCCAATCCATAAAAGAAAAACTGCCCATACCAAAATATACCGGTGAAAACGGACATCAGATAATTCACCTTTAAAGCCTTACCACTACCAGCAGGTTGCGTAATAAATTCTTTGAAAGTCTTGTTTTTCACATGCAGGTAAATGGTGTAAATCAAAGTAGTAAGAAAGGCTCCGGAATTGGAAAAAATGTACACCACATTTATCTGAAAATTTCCTGCACCATGTGTGGCGGCTATATCCGAAATGGGTTTACCTGCATTGATGGCAAACCCATAGAATGCCGACAAAATACCGGCCAACAAGCAAAGCGGCAATCCCTTTTTAAAGGAAAATGGGACATTAATTTGCTCCTTTTGAATATCTTTTTCTTTGCTTCGTCCGGCCACACCACAAAACCCTATTCCTAAAGCACCCAAAAAAACGCCAGACAAAATCCACCCACCACCGGTTCCCGACACAACGGCAGTCATTGAACCATCGATTAAGGGTGGTAATAGCGTACCCAATACACAGGATATCCCAACAGAAATGGCATAAGTCAAAGAAAACCCGATATACCGTATGGCAATGCCAAATGCTGTACCTCCTACCCCATAAGCCATTCCCAATAAAAAGGCATTCCACATGGCGGAAAAAGGAGCTTCAGCTAAAACAGTAAGCAGCGAAGGAATAGTTACCCATGCAATCAGCACAGGCAACAGCAACCAGCATACCGTGGCCTGAGCCAACCAATAGGTTTGCCAACTCCATCCCTTCACTTTTTTTTCTGGTGTATAACAAAGTGATGCAGATGAAGCACCCATGGCATGAAAAAAAATTCCCCAGAATAATTGCATCAGTCTATATTATAAAATTTAGAAGCATTATTGTACAATACATCATCTATTTCAGGTTCAGAAAGAAGTTCTCTTAGCACCTGCTTATATATATTCCAGGTGTTGATGTAATCCTTCCCTAACAAAGAAACGGGCCAATCGCCTCCACAAAAAATTCTTCCTGTGCCAAAATGTTCGATGACAAATTGTACATAAGGCTTTATGGTTTCACTGGTAAAATTATGCTTACCGGCAGTAGTTCCAAGTCCGGACAACTTTACATATAAATTTTGATTCTTTGCTACAGCTTTCATCCATTCTCCCCATTCGCCAAAAAGTTGTCCCGTTTGAATGGGAGGCTGATTCATGTGATCAAAAACCATCTTTAATGATGGTATTTTATTGGCCAATTCCAATACTGTTTTAATGTGCTGAGCATTTATTCCCACTACATCGAATGGAATTTTGTTGATAGCCAAAAGTTCAAGACTATTCACCACATCCGTTTGCAATAACCAGCGATCATCTGGTTCATCATGTATCAAATGTCTTACACCAACAAGCAGAGGTTGCTTTTGCCACTCATCATCAATCAAAGAACTTGTCTGTACTGTGTTCATCAATGGCAACCAGCCCACCACGCCTTTTATCCATTTGAAATTTCTGGCAGCCTCTAGCATCAGTTTTGTATCCGCTAGTGAATTTTCAGCTTGTACCAAAATTCCATCAGTAACACCTGCCGAAGTTCTTGATGGCTCCAGTTCTGCAAGATCAAAATTCCTTTGCAAGTTTGGATCTGCGTGTTGCAGCCAAGTATAAGACGTCCTTGATCTGTCCCAAATATGAACATGGGTGTCGAAAATTCTTGTTTTCAATTGCAATCGATATTTTTTGCTTTAAGCCGACAATAGTAAAGCAATTATGTTAATTCCACTAAACCAGTCGAGATATTATTTTTCAGCATTCAAGTCAAATTGTTCATCAATTTCTTTATTATGCTCGCCTAACAAAGGGGCGCCAATATTGCTCAGTAAAAGTTCCCCATCTACCCGGTATGGGCTTCTGGTGGTGGTCACCTCAATACCGTTGGAATTTTTTACCACCATTTCCATTTCCAGTTCTTGATAGCTTTCTTCCTTTCTTAATTGCTGATAGTTCAATACCCCAGAACACCAAAATCCTGCAGGCTCTAATATTTCCAACCATTCTCTGGTTGTTTTGTGCAAGAGAGCCATAGCCAGTTCCTGTTTTATTTCGTCTCGTCGAAAATACCATTCTGAGTTATCTGTAAACCTTTGAAGTGCCGAACAATTCATTACTTTCCCTAGATGAACAATATCTGCCATGGCAATAGCAATATAATCATCTGCCGTTTTATAAATACCATAGGGAGCACCCACATAAGGGTGGGCTCCGTTTATGGCACTTCTGCGCGGCAATTCATGACCATCGTTCAAAAAGCAGGTCAGCCCTTCGAACTGCAGATCCAAGGCACTCTCGAACATACTCACCTGAACCGTGCCGCCTTCTTCTGTCATACTGCGCTGATACAACATGGCTAGAATACCCTGAGCTAAATGTGCCCCGGCCAGCATATCAATAATAGCTACTCCCATGGGCGTGGGTTGATCCTCTTTGTTTCCGGTAAGTGCTGTAGCTCCGGTAACAGATTGAAGCAACAAATCCTGCCCGGGCAAGTGTTTCCAAACCTCTCCTTCTCCATAGCCACTAATGCTGCCATAAATTAGAGATGGGTTGATGGATTTTAAAATATGATAGGAGAAACCCAATCTTTCCATTACGCCTGGTCTGAAATTATGTATGACGATATCTGCTTTTTCAATAAGTTTATATATTTTTTTTATATCGAAACGATTCTTTAAATCGGCCATGTAACTTTTCTTATTTCGATTGATCGCATGAAAAATAGAAGAATCTTCATCTAATATCACATCAGACACATATAGGTGGCGACAGATATCCCCTGTTTCCGGTTTTTCTATTTTGATCACATTGGCGCCCATATCTGCCAGCGTTAAACCAGCAGAAGGGCCAGACAGAAACTGGCTGAAATCTACCACTACTATATCTTCCAACAATTTCATAAATCCTGCATTAATAAGTCTTGTTTAATAATATCGGTATGATCCCCTAAGCCAGGTGCCGGTATGTGACTGTTATGCACTTGCTGATTCAATCGTATCGGGCTCCGAGTGGTTAAAAATTGTTTTCCACTTTTCAATTTCAGCCATTGCTCCATTTGTAAATCGGTATAGGCCTTTTGACTATACATCTCCTGCCAGTTGAGTACTTTGGAAGACCAAAGATGATGACTAAGCAATCTATCCATCCAGTAATCGGAGGATTGGGTCAACAACTCATCAGCTATGGCTTTTTTAATTTCATCCCGATGAGAAAAGGCATCCTTTATTTCGTAACCATTTAATATCGATTTTCCAATTGCGGTTTGAAGCATGTTTAAATCCATCATAGCCAGCGCGATAAAACCATCCGCTGTTTTGTATATACCATATGGAGCCCCAAGTAATGGACTTCCATTATTGATGCTACTGCGTTTCATTGCCCCTGTTTGATTATAAAAAGTGGTGAGCAACTCAAACTGCATACTAATCGCTGATTCAAAAAGACTGATTTCCAAAAATGCACCGATACCAGTTTTCTGCCTTCTTACGAGGGCTCCTAAAATCACCTGAGCTCCCTGAACACCACAAAATACATCGACTACGGAAATTCCAATTGGCACCGGCCCATCCTGATGATTACCGGATGTATATGCCAAACCAGATAAGGATTGCAACAAAAGATCCTGCCCGGGTTTGTTTCTCCATGGGCCCTTTTTTCCATAGCCGGAGATTTCAAGATAAATTATTTTTTCGTTCAAGCGGCGTACCGTTGTATAATCCAGGCCCAATTTTTCCATGACACCTGGACGAAAACTATGCGTGACTACGTCCGCCTTTTTAATGAGTGATTTGACCGTTTCCAGGTCTTCTGGGTTTTTCAGATCGGCTGCAAAACTTTCTTTATTTCTGTTGATGGTGTGAAAAAGTAATGAATTTTCGTCGGCCCATAAATTCTTTATCGACATTCTTCGAGAAGGATCACCTGCTCCAGGTTTTTCAATTTTTATTACCCTGGCACCCAGGTCTGCCAGCCTTAAGCCCATGGAGGGGCCAGCCAGATATTGACAAAACTCCAATACAATCACTCCTTTTAGGGGTAACATACTCATACCGTTATTTTTCCAGGGATTTCATGTATAAATCATTTAACTGGTCCAGCACCATCTCTTCTGTTATTTTCCCAAACTGCAAATACTCCTGAATATAGTGCCCGCCTTCATCTTGAAAACTGAGATAGCCATTGTATCTGGGTCGCAGGTAGGCATTGTTTAAGGTGGGCCATGTATTATTGAAAAAATCATTGCAGATTGTATTGACTTCGGCCTTTTCCCAGGCATAATCATATCCGGGCTGGCCACCAGTGAGCACATATTCTCCGCCTTGCCAAACAGGTGAACAAATCATTTGAACAAAACGAAGCGCCCATTCTTTTTGAGATCCAAAAGCCGAAACGGCCATTCCGGTGCCGCCCAATGTGGTTCTAAATTTTTCGTTGTTAAACCTAACTACATCGGTATAGGTAAGCAAATTGGCCGCATATCCTATTCTTGAATAATTGGAATAGTTGTAGGCAAATGGACAATACCAATAGTCGTTTGAACCTGACATCATTTCTGCTACTAAAATTGGATTGCACTTATAAAAAACGGGATGGATCAAAGAAAATAAATCACGCATGGATTGTAATGCCTGGATGCCGATGCTTTCATTTATAACTTCATTATTATTCTGAAAAGGTTCTTGACCGTGGGCAATGCAGAAAGTATAAAAGTTCATCAGCAGATCAATTGGTATGGCTGGAACCGCTACTCTACCTTCTTTTGCGAGGGATAGCACCTCCTGCCAAGTTGCAGGCACAGGGCGGTTTTCCTTCTTAAAAATATCCGTTCGATAACTGGCTGCGGGAGTGGCTGCATCAATGCTTAACGCCCACTGATGACCATCATACTCATAACTTTGGTGTGATTTGCCTACGGAATGATTTGCCAATTCTTTCAGGTAATTTGGAGGCAAATGAAGGTCTAGCGGCAGCACACAATTGGTGGCGGCGGCACACCCTACCCAGGGATGATCGATGATTAATAAATCATACTCCTTGGTAAGTGCTTCCAGTGATTGATCGGCAAACTGTTGCAGGCTGCGCTTTTCCCATACCACCTGCACATCCGGATATAACTCGCAAAAGCGTTGCGATGTTGCCAGTAGTGGGGTGATTCCCCGGCTATGATTCCATGTTATTCCTTTTAATATCAAGTGTGCGGTTTATTAATTATTTAGAGATATACATTTTGTTTTGTCGAATAGATGCCATGTGTACAGGTGTACAAGAGTGCGACGCAAGATGGCTGATAAATATTCTGTTGCTGGCCTACAAAAAATTAACTGCTTTGTGTTGCTTCTCTACCAGCAAAAGATGTTCGCAGCTCAATACTATTTCACCTGCCTGATTGTGTGCTTGTACTAATTCTGTAACGATCCCATAGCCTGGCTTTTTGTGGTCGCGCTTTTCCTTGATGGTGATGGTAGATCGGATGGTGTCGCCAATAAACACAGGTTTCAGAAAACGCAAACGTTCATATCCGTAGGTCATGGCTACCTCGTTGATAATGCCCGCTGTGAGGCCGACGGCTATACTAAAAATGAGGGTTCCATGAGCCATTCGATGTTTGAAGGGTTGCGTTTTGCACCATTCTTCATCCATGTGATGCGGATAGAAATCACCCGTTTGGCCGGCATGTAACACTATATCTGCATCGGTGATTGTGCGCCCGGTGGTGGTTCGCAACTCATCTAAAACCATTTGTTCAAAGTAAATTGTAACACTCATACAACCTAATAATTAACCGTTAAATTCAAGATCGAAAATAGATTGAAAACAAAGGGCAAAAAATGTGATGTTTCACTAAAGTGCTGGAAAATTTTCCTAATGAACCTGATAGGTTTCACGACTCATGAGCCTCGGTAAAGATTTGAAAAAGTATCTGTTTCAATAGTCAGGAGTTGGATAAAGGACAGCCTTCATTCCATGAAGGATTTGATTTTTTCGGAAAACCTTATTGCCAATGGATGAAATATTTATACTCATTGTGTGAAATATACCGTTCACCTGTTTTTAGACCTCCAATTCGCTGTTTTTTGTCTATTTTGCGGCCTTGCAGTATTTTATATAGAAATGAAAAGAAAATTTGATGTTTGGCTTCCTTTATTGTTATCCATAGTGATGATCATTGGTATGTATGTGGGGTATCGTTTTGCGAAAGGCCAACCCAATAAGAAGATATTTAAGACGGATCATACCAATGCTTTGCAGGAAGCTCTTGATATTATTAATAGAAAGTATGTGGACTCGGTGAATATTGACACCCTGGAAGCCAATGCTATCAATGAAATGATGAGCGAGTTGGATCCGCATTCTGTTTATTTACCTCTTACGCAATTGAAAGAAGCGAATGATGAATTGGCTGGTAGTTTTGAAGGAATTGGTGTGGAGTTTACCAGAATACGCGATACGGTAAACATCACTTATGTGGTTCCTGAAGGCCCAAGTGATAAAGCTGGTTTGGAAATAGGCGACCAAATTCTCAAAGTGGATGGAAAGAACCTGATTGGAAAAGATATTACATCCAGCGATGTAAAGAAAAATATCAAAGGGGAAAAAGGCACAAAAATCAATTTGGAGATTTTAAGGGGAGGTCGGTTGGTGTCAGTGTCCGTAACGCGTGGTAATATAGCCAGTTCCTCGGTTTCGGCTCAGTATATGATGAACCAAACAACGGGGTACATAAAGTTGGAAACCTTTACTGGAACTAGCTACCGTGAGTTTATGCAGGCATTGGAATCCTTGCAGCAGAAGGGTTTGAAGCAATTGATTTTTGATCTGAGGGGCAATGGTGGAGGATATATGGATCAGGCAGTGGATATAGCCGATGAGTTTTTGAGTGGTGATAAACTGATTGTTTATACCCAGGGAATGCATAACCCTAAAGAAGAATACCGATGCAAAAGACCCGGATTGTTTGAAACAGGAAAACTGGTTGTGCTGGTGGATGAATTGAGTGCCAGTGCCAGCGAAATTTTGGCAGGGGCACTACAAGACTGGGGGCGAGCCAAAATCATTGGTCGCCGAACCTTTGGAAAGGGTCTGGTGCAGGAACCATTTATGCTGAGTGATGGGTCGGGCATGAGACTTACAGTTGCCAGATATTATACCCCATTGGGACGCAGTATTCAGAAACCCTACACCGGAGGAAAGAAAGTGTATCTGGATGAATTGTGGGAGAGATATGCCAATGGTCAGTTGTTCTATGCCGATAGTAATAAAATTGAGAAAGGTAAGCCTTTCAAAACGACAGACGGCAGAACTTTGTATAGCGGAGGAGGTATCATGCCAGATATTTTTGTGGGTCTTGATACTTCAAAATATTCCAGAGAAATCAATAAAGTATTCTTTAGCGGTATTTTTAATGATTTTGTATTTCATTATTATTTGGACAATAAAAACATAGTGGCCCCTTTTCAAACACCGCTCGAGTTTGCAAAAAGTTTCGAACCTTCTCAAACAATGTGGCCTCAGTTTTCCAATTGGGTTAAAAAAGATAGTATCAATTTGAGTGGCATTCCAAGCTTTGAAAAAAAGAAAGTGGAGGATAGAATGGAAGCCCAACTGGCTCGGTACAAATGGAGGGATGCAGGTTTTTATCAAATTCTGAATAGTACCGATCCGATAATGCAAAAGGCAATAGAAGTGTTTAATTATTGATATTTTGTTTGGAATGAAAAAGATCAGGTGTTTCAATAAGAGTAAGGAATGGATGCAGCTTTGGGAAACTAATAAAATGGTAGAGCCAGGGTATTAATTGCACGTCCTTAACCCCGAAATTATTTTTATCAAAAAATTCTAACACTGACTTAATAACCAAAAATCAATAAATTGCAAGCCAAAACCTATTTTCAGCAGACAGGCACTATACTAAAATGAATTTTGTAACTCTGACATCGGATATTGGACACAATGATTACCTGATTGGGGTAATAAAAGCACAATTGTTACAGGCAAACAGTAGTTTACAAATTATCGATATATCTCACAACGTAATACCGTTTAATTTTCCGCAGGCTTCTTATTTGTGCCGGGCAGCACTAAGAAATTTTCCGGAATTTACTTATCATGTCATTTTGGTAAATCTGTTTGACAGCAAACCCAAAAATCTGTTATTGGCGTTTCATAAAAATCAATATATTTTTTGTGCTGACAATGGATTGCTAAACATGATTCTGGAAGAAAAACCTGAAATGGTAATGGGTTTGAACCTTGAAAATCTGGATAAAAAAAACACACTCACTTGTACTCAGATCATAGCTCATACTATCGCCAAGCTTTGCAATGGTGAACCGATTCAAAATATTGGAATTCCAGACATTGGGTTTGTAGAAAAAAACCCTTTGCTGCCCACGACCAGTCTCCACCATATTGAAGGGCAGATTATTTTCATTGATCATTTTGAAAATGTAATTGTAAATATCACTCGCAAACAATTTGAAAAACAACGGGCGGGACGATCTTTCAAAATTACTTTTCTTAGGGACGAAGTGATTTCCCAGATCAGCGAATCTTATGCAGATGTGCAGGAAGGTGAAAAACTAGCACTTTTCAATAGTGCTGATTATTTGGAAATTGCTATTAATAAAGGCAATGCGGCTGGACTTTATGGACTAAAAGGATTTTCTGATAAGGGCGGCCAATCCTCAGCGATCATGCAAAATAGACTTCTTTACCAAACAGTAAAAATTCATTTTGAAGATTAGAAAATCTCTGCTGATTCTGACGAATCCAATAGACAGACTTCTTTTTCTAGAAACCAGCTGGTTTTAGTCTTAAGCCAATTGTTTCATCCAATCCAAATATCAGATTCATATTATGAACCGCCTGTCCACTGGCTCCTTTTAGCAAGTTGTCCAATGCGGAATGAACGACTAATTTATTACCTGCTTTTTCCAGATGAATCACCGCTTTATTGGTATTCACTACCTGTTTCAAAAATACAGGGTTCTTACTCACTTGAGTAAAATGATGGTCTTTATAAAAATCATCAAAGAGGGGAAATATTTCTTCTATAGATAAATCTGTGGATATGGTGGAACTAACAAAAATTCCTCTGGTAAAATCGCCTCTCCATGGAACAAAGCTCAGGTCGATATCGGCATTGGGTTGCAATACACTCAGCGATTCTCCAATCTCTCCCAAATGCTGATGCGTAAGCGTTTTATAGGCCTGAATATTATTGGCACGCCAGCTAAAATGTGAAGTAGGCGTTAGTGACTGTCCAGCACCGGTACTACCAGTGATTCCAGTTGTATAAATTTCTTTCAATAATCCTTCTTTTGCCAATGGCAATAGTCCTAATTGAATAGTGGTGGCAAAACAACCGGGGTTGGCAATATTCTTTGCTGATTTTATGGCTTCCTTATTTAATTCTGGAAGCCCATAAACAAACTGGCGGTTTAACGTTTCCTGGTTTCTATCCTTCAACAATCTAAAATCATTCGCCAGATCGATGATCCTGATATGATCTGCTATTTTATTTTCGTGAAGAAATTTTGTAGACTCGCCATGTCCCAGACATAGAAAAAGACAATCTATATCCTGAATCAATTCGCCGGAAAATTTCAACTCTGTATCTCCAATAAGGTCTTTATGAACCTCATACACAAACTTACTGGTATTGCTACGGCTATGTACGAATACAATTTCAGTCTGTGGGTGGTTTATTAGAATTCTTATCAGTTCGCCACCTGTATATCCAGCGCCTCCAATTATTCCGACTCTTATCATTTGCTTTCTATTTTTAGGGAGTAGACACCTGGCTCTACTATCTTGGATGAATCTACTCTTCGTTTTAAAATCACTGACCAGACTTTTGTTTCACACTTTCATTTACATTGCGATAAATAGAAGTCTGATTTCCAAAAATACGAGTAAAGCCTTTAACATCCTCACCAGTAAAGCCAGCGTTCATCTCGCCATAACTTCCAAAAGCACTATTCATCAGGTCATATTCACTTTCGATTCCAATGATCTGATAACGATAAGGATGAAGTTGGATAAACACTTTCCCTGTTACGGTGCGCTGACTGCTTTCTAGATAAGCTTCCATATCTCGCATAACTGGGTCAAGAATTTGCCCTTCGTGCAGCCAGGTTCCATAGAACTGAGCAATCTGATCTTTCCATTGCAGTTGCCATTTGCTCAGTACATGTTTTTCCAATGCATGATGCCCTTTTAAAATCAACATGGGAGCAGCTGCTTCAAACCCTACCCGTCCTTTGATACCAATGATGGTATCACCCACATGTATGTCGCGTCCTATTCCGTATGGGCCAGCAATTTCCTGCAGATATTGAATCGCTTCGGTAGGATGATCGAAGGGTTTTTCATTTACTTTGGTCAGCGTTCCTTTATCAAATTCCAAAACCACTTCTTCTGAACCTGTTTGTGTAACCTGAGTGGGCCATGCTTCTTCTGGCAACAATCCTTTTGAATTCAGGGTTTCTCTCCCCCCCACGCTTGTACCCCAAAGACCTTTATTGATGGAGTACACTGCTTTTTCAAAATTCATGTCCACACCTTTCTGTTTCAGATACTCAATCTCTGCTTCTCGGCTAAGTTTGAGGTCTCTGATGGGTGTAATGATTTCGATACCCGGTGCAATGATATTTAAAACCATATCGAATCGCACCTGATCATTTCCCGCACCAGTACTTCCATGAGCTACTGCATCTGCATTGATGTCTTTTGCATATTCTGCAATTTGAAGTGCCTGACTTAGTCGTTCGGCCGAAACACTAAGTGGATAGGTATTGTTTTTTAATACATTTCCAAAAATGAGATACTTCACAATACTGTCATAATAATTTTGAACAGCATTGATGGTTTTGTGTGATTTCACACCCAGATTTTTGGCATGGATGGCAATCTTATCCAGCTCTTCCTGACTAAAACCACCTGTGTTTACTATGATGCTATATACTTCATAGCCTTTGTCTTCAGTTAAATATTTCGCACAAAATGACGTATCTAAACCGCCACTAAAACCCAGAACTACCTTTTTACTCATTTATAAGTCAATTAATTAATGAAATAGAAAATTGAAAAATATTTTTAAGGAGGAGCCACTGCCTCCTTTCTTATCCTTTTTTCGAAATGCCTGTAAGAACTTCCATTGCTTAAAGCGTAATAATCTTTCTAAACCTGATTTATTTTCTTCAAAAAAAGCCTTGGTCTCTTCCGGCTCATAATGGTCTTTGGGGTCATACAACATGGCGGTACACATACAGTTTTTTCTGCCTTTACTCATCAGGATTTCGTAGTTCACACAGCTTTTGCAGCCTGCCCAAAACTCTTCATCTTGGGTTAGCTCAGAGTAGGTTACCGGCTCGTATCCCAATTCACTATTGATTTTCATCACCGCCAATCCCGTGGTGAGACCAAAAATTTTTGCCTCCGGATATAGCTTTCTGCTTAGATTAAAAATTTCTTTTTTAATCTTTTTCGCCACCCCTCCTTTTCTAAATGGAGGTGCTACTATCAAGCCCGAATTGGCCACATACTCACCATGTGTCCAAGTTTCAATATAACAAAAGCCTACCCACTCCCCGCCTTTTGTCAGCGCAATTACAGCTTTCCCCTCATCTATTTTCTTTTCGATATAGTCGGGGCTTCTTGTAGCGATGCCTGTGCCACGAGCAGCCGCAGAGGATGCCATTTCGTCGGTGATGATGGTTGAGTACTTTTTATCTTCGATAACCGCTGGTCTTACAATTATTTCCTGAATGTCCAATGTTTCTAATTAAATGTTTTGGTGGGATGCCTGCCCAAATTAGGTTGTCGGAAAATCTTCACTGACAGGCGCCTTTGGCTAATGGTAAGCCTGTCAGCATATAGTACAGCGCTGTGGGCGAGGTGAATAGGCGAATATATCAAAGCCAACTGCATAAACACCCGTAGTAATTCCGGAATGAAACACAAAATGCTTGGTATGTTTTAAAACCTTGTTCATTAAAAAACAAATAGTATTTTAGAGCCGCAAAAATAATGTAAACCAAACATTTTATCACTAAATTTTATTTAATAAAAGTTTATTTATGCCTGTTGAAACAATTTCTACCCAACCAGTGGTGCCTAAAAAGAAAAAAGGATGTTTGAAATATTTATTTATGTTTTTCTTTTTTGTGGTTCTTGTTTTAGGCGGGTATATCTATTGGACTTATTTTAATGTGTTTGGTGATGGCGTAAAATCCGGTGTATTAAAAAATGTGGTAAGAAAAGGCCAGATTTTTAAAACCTATGAGGGTGAACTGATTCAGGTGGGTATCAAAGGGGCATTGGGTGGAGGCGCACAATCCAACAATTTTGTTTTTTCTATCGCCGATAAGAAAGTTTATGATTCACTGACCTTGAATAGTGGTAAAACCTTTGACCTTCATTACCAAGAGTTCAGGGGTGTGCTACCTTGGCGTGGCAATACCCGATATGTGGTGGACAGTATCATTTCGATGAGTAATACCACCCCAGGCTCAACTTTTTAATAAAAAAATAGCTGGCTTTTTGTGCAAATCTATGGCAATACTATTCCATTTCCGGATAGAATTAGTCCGTATATATTCATCGGGTCCTGTGATATTTGCAGCCACACATAATTGGGTTTCAGGTTGAGCATGTTTGAGGATAGTTTCCAACAGCTGATTATTTCTATACGGAGTTTCAATAAAGATTTGGGTACTGTTTTTCTTTTTCGATTCGGACTCTAACTCTTTAATAGCTTTTATTCTTTGTTGATTTTCTATTGGCAGATAGCCAACAAAAGAAAACTGCTGACCATTCAATCCACTGGCCATTAAAGCTAGAAATATGGAACTTGGACCAACCAAAGGAACTACCTGTACTTCCATTTCCTGTGCTGTGGCTACCAGCAATTGACCTGGATCTGCAATACCCGGACATCCTGCTTCACTGATGATGCCAACCACCTTTCCTTGTTTTAAGCTGGTCCGAAATTGTTGTTGCACCTCTGCCTCAGCTTTGCCAATGGTGTGCCATTCAAATTCATCAATAACAATTTCCCTATCCCATTGCTTTAAATAACGCCGGGAACTGCGCTCATTTTCTACAAAAAACGTATCGCATTTTTTGATCGCATCCAGAATATAAGCAGGCAATGGCTGCATCACATTTTCGTATAGAAAAGTAGGGATAAGATATACAATTGCACCCGCCATAGAAAAAATATTTTGGGCAATGATACGGCATTTAGCTGTTTTGTGAATGACTCCTAAAACATTAAACCTATACCCACATTGCCACCAATAGCCGTATTGTCTCCAAATCTTTGTGCATTAAAATTTATGGTAGGAAGAAAGGAAACAGACTCACTCATTTCTATTTTATAACCAGCACCTAATTTTATGAAAGGACCACCATCCAAAAACGCCTTGTCAATGACATTGCCGATCTTAATAACCGGAGCATAACCCACATCCAGAATCAATACAATATCGTTTCGATGGTTTTTGGGATAATACCGAAAATCAGCAAAAATGGGCAGAACAGAAAGGGAATGCTTCTTATCAAAATAACTGGAGGTTTTCAGACTATCGGGTGTATTGGCCCCCAAAAAAGCATTATATCTGGACCCCTGATAACCGATACCTAAGCCGATAGATAAACTAGGATTCAGAAACAAACCATTGATGGTACTGAAGGCAACACCAAAACTTTTCACATAAGCCAAACCATTGGTTACGGAAGAGGAATCAATAGATTGCAGGTAATAGGGTTCAGCAATATTGGTTATATTGAAATAACCCTTCTCTTGCTTGGTCTTTATTTGAGCTTCGGAAATAGTTGTAAAAACTAATAAAGTCAAAACCAGGGCTATCAAATTATTTACTTTCATATGGCGAAAATGGCTAATGGTAATAAACTTCAATTCTGTTTTAAAGTTAGGCAAATTTCTAATTCATAATACTATAAAAATGATTGAAAAACACATTATTATAAGAAATTCTTTTCTGAGCTCCTGGTTTCTCTAGCTTAATATCTGAAAGTTGCTATCAAGCTTTTTTCCTATTCATATTTCATTCTCCTCCCCATCATTTCTTACAGCAAAAAATACTCCAAAAAAATGTTTAGACTTATTAGTGCTTAATTCCGCAAATCGGTCCGTGTTACTTAGGCGACATACCACCAATCTAATAGGCCATTGCACCAAAATTTTAGAAAAAAGATACAGATGAAGATTTATCTGGCTAGGCAGGTTCCATATCAATCCACTAATCAAAAAAGCATCAACAGGTTTCAAAACAAGATCCTCATCGTGGGATGAGGATCTTAATTAAGAAATGTGCATTTTTCGTTTTACTCCGATTAGAATATCACTTTAAGTTTGACATCCTTTCCATCTCGCTTTACTGTAATTTCTCTTTCATCTCCGGTTTTCAATTTAGAAAGGCATTCCATATAACTATACACTTCCTTGATCACACAATCACCTATTCTAGTTAAGATATCGCCTGATTTGATACCAGCCTTATCGCCAGCACGGCCATCGATCACACCATCTATGTGCAGGCCATCTCCAAAATCAGTATAATCAGGCATTACCCCCAGGGTAACTTTGTAAGCAGGTGCTTTTTTACCTACTTCCACTTTTGTTTTTGTAAAAACAAGAGTGTCTTTTTCGGATAATTCGTTGGCCACTCGAAACACATAATCTACAATTGCCCTTACTCCATAATAATTTATTTTATCCTCATCATCACTCGGCTTATGATAGTCATTATGAGTGCCGGTAAAAAAGAAAAGAACGGGTATGTCTTTAAGATAAAAGGAAGTATGATCTGAAGGGCCCACTCCGGAGGAATCTTCTGTTATATTAAACCCACCAGGTTTATTCTTATTAATAATCTTTGACAGGTCAGGACTTGTACCAACACCGCCAACAGTCAAGCCCTTATCCTTATTTAGGCGACCCACCATATCCATGTTGATCATTGCTACCACATTTGGAAAATTGTTTTTCAAGGTTTCGGCCAGATGTTTTGATCCGATCAAACCATCTTCTTCTCCCGAAAACAAGGCAAAAACATAATTTACTTTTTCAGCTTTTTTGTTTTGAGTAAACATGCGAGCCAACTCCATCACAGCAGCAGTTCCGGAGGCATTGTCATCTGCGCCATTATGAATTTCACCATCCGAATTCATCTTGGTTGAATGATGATGCTCGTTTCTGCCCAGGTGATCATAGTGTGCACCAATCACAATTGTTTTTTTAGATTTATTGTCCAGGACACCAATCACATTCGTTCCATGATTCTTTTTTACACTGGTGCTGTCATGAGGATTCAGTCGCACTTTATAATCAAATTTTTGAAAATAACTATTAGACTGGTAAGGTTTTAATCCCATTTTTTTAAACTCAACTGCTATGTATTTGCCAGCCAGCTCCTCGCCTTTCGAACCCGTCAGTCTTCCTTCCAATTCATCCGATGCCAGATAAGAAATATATTTCTTCAGGTTCTGATCCTTGACAATTTCGGCCTGATCAGTATCTACCCAGTCTGCCATATATACATTGGTTTCTTTGGGCTTATCAGGATTTCTGTTGCTGGAAAAAACTATTTTTTTCCCATCTGGAGAAAACATAGGGAACGCATTGAAATTGCTTTCAAAGGTTATCTGACGCAAATTGCTTCCATCAGTATCTACCATAAACAATTGAAAATCGTAGCCTCTGGTAGAATGATGATTGGAAGAAAAAATTATTTTTTTATCGGAAGGATGGAAGTAAGGCGACCAGTTGGCTTTACCTAAATGTGTAATCTGTTTCAGATTCGAACCATCTACATTGATAGTATAAATTTCCATATTAGTGGGAGCTACCAGGTCTTTGCTAAGATAATCTTTGTACTCTTTTATCTCCTCTGCTGTTTTTGGACGGGAAGAACGAAACACTAATTTTTTGCTATCATGCGAAAAAAAGGCACCGCCATCATACCCCAGTCCATGTGTCAGTTGTTTTAAACCTGTTCCATCAATATTCATAATCCAAATTTCCAGATCACCACTACGCATACTGGTGAAGGCAATTTTTTTTCCATCATGAGACACAACGGCTTCTGCATCATAGCCAGGTGTTTTGGTGAGCTGCTTTACGATTTTCCCTTTCAAATCAGCCACAAAAATATCAAACTCACTATAAATCGGCCAAAGGTACTTGCCGTCGGTAGATTTGGGAGGAACTGGACAGTCTTTACTTGCCAGATGGGTGGATGCATACAAAATATGTTTGCCATCCGGCATAAAGAATGAGCAGGTAGTTCTTCCCAGCCCGGTGGAAATCAATTTAAGATCGGCAGCACTAGAAATATTTTTTTTCAAGTCTAGCATAAAGATTTGATCACAGGCTGCACCGATTTCGGGATTGGTAACCTGAAGGGTCAATTTTTTACCATCAGGACTAAAATACGCCTCGGCATTATCGCCTCCAAAAGTCAATTGTTGTAAGTTGCGAATGTTTTTTTCCTGAGCATAAGCTATGGAGCATAAACCCAGGCAAAGTAAAATTGCGGATATCGACTTGTTCATTCGAGTAAATATTTATGATAATTTATTTTCGGTTACGAAAATAGATGGAAGCTTGCATAGAAAAGTCATTTGAATGTCATGGAGTAAAATATGTCATTCATAAACATTAGCTATTCAAAACAAAATTGATTCAGGCTAATCAAAATTCAAATCGCCTGATCGCTCAGGCAAATGATCATACTCGCCTTTGAAAGCATACCAGCCAAAAATCATCATACCAATGGCAATGGGCACAAAGATGGCAATAATGATAATCCAAATAACAGGATTGTTGATATCCTTAGTGCCATTGGTGTCAATATTGCGTACAGCTCCTACTACTAAAAAATAAATGATTGCCGGAGCCATTAAGAACCAAACAATACCTAACCCTTTTTTAATCGTGTTCATGATAGAAAAATTTTAATGTTTACCACCATTGTATCCAGCCAACAGGTGTTCTGAAATTGTAAATGATGGTGTCTAAGAATCATTTTTTAGCTATCTGTAATAATTTTAAATTGAGCAATTCATCACCTCATCAATCTTTCACATCTTTGTCAATCTTATTTGAGAGATAAATGCTGCCAATGATAAAACACAAACCAGCGATCGCAATTGGATAATGCAATCCCACCAAAGGGTCGTTGGTAAATGTAGTCTGCAACAACACACCGATAAAAGGCACCAATCCGCCAAACACACCATTACCAATATGGTAAGGTAAAGACATGGAAGTGTAGCGAATGCGTACTGGAAAGAGTTCTACCAAAAATGCGGCAATAGGGCCATATACCATCGTTACATACAAAATCAGCAAAAACACCATTCCCACAAACTGCCAATACACTCTTGTTGGTAGCACTTTTTCTTTGTTGATAATTTTGCCTTCAACGATATTTTGAGTGGATGCTATCAACGTATCGGTTCGTTGAGATTTGTAAGAAGCTCCTGAGGAAAGAACCACAGGTGTTATTACTGTAATCAGCGAATCACCTTGCTGTCCGAATGCATGCACTGTTGTGATTGCATCCCCATAGGAAGCCTGTGTGTTTTCCCATTGAGATACATCTGCTTTTTGAAGAAAAAAATTGAATATTGGTCTATAGGTCAGTATAGCAATCAGCATACCCAGCAACATAATCCATTTACGACCGATCTGGTCGCTAAGCCATCCAAAAAATATGAAGAACGGTGTAGCAAACAAAATAGCCCAAAGCATGATGGTTCTACTCTGTTCAAAATCGAGCAGCACTTTTGTTTCTAAAAAGCTTTGCGCATAAAACTGACCAGTGTACCAAACCACGCCCTGTCCCATTACAGCACCAAACAAAGCTAATAGCACCATTTTGAAATTGGCCCTATGACTAAAACTTTCCTTAAGCGGATTTTTTGCTGTTTTGCCTTCCGATTTCAGTTTGGAAAACAGAGGAGACTCCTGCATCTTCATACGGATATAAACAGACACTACCACCAGCAAGATAGAAAACCAGAATGGATAACGCCATCCGCCCCACTCTGCATTAAAAGCGGCATCGCTCATATTGGATTTTACCAGCATTATCACACCAAGTGCTACAAACAATCCGAGAGTTGCGGTTGTCTGAATCCAACTGGTAAAGTATCCACGTCTGCTTGCAGGTGCATGTTCTGCTACGTAGGTGGCTGCACCACCATACTCTCCACCAAGTGCTAGCCCCTGAACCAATCTTAGTAACAACACTAATAGAGGCGCTGCCATTCCGATACTTTGATAGCCTGGCACCAATCCTATCAAAAAGGTGGAACCACCCATCAACACCAATGTCAATAAGAAGGTTGATTTCCTGCCTAGTATATCACCAAGTCTTCCAAAAACAAGTGCTCCAAAAGGCCGCACAATAAAGCCTGCTGCAAAAATGGCCAAGGTACTTAACAATGCAGCGGTGGCATTGCCTTCTGGAAAAAATTCGGTAGAAATGGTTTTTGCCAGCATCCCAAAAATGTAAAAATCATACCATTCAATCATGGTTCCTAGGGATGAGGCTGCAATTACTTTAGTTAATACATTGCCTTCTTTTTTGTTACTCATACAATCGTTATTCTGATTTAAATGCCGCTCCTTTTTTGATATCTTTATCTGGGTGAACAATAAGTTTTTTATGATACCAGTCAATTTCCTGAAGTAAAAGATATAATAGCCGCTAGGCGTTGAAGATAATAATTTTTAATTTTTTCAAATCAAGTTTTTTGAATCAATTACTAATAAAATATATCTTAGCAGGACTATTGCTTATTTCAATTTTAAGAGTTACTATGTTGTCCGACGATTTGATGTAGAAAGGTTTGATGGAGGGAGATCAGAATATGTTTCTGTCTCTGTACAACAAGTTTTACCACTCATTGCTGTTTATGGGCCTAAAGAAATCGAAAGATTCGGAATTGGTGAAAGATTGTATTCAGCAATTATTTTTGCAGCTTTGGGAAAAAAGAGAAACCATACAACCAGCAAGAGATGTAAAAGCCTATTTAGTAATTTCCTTTCTACGCAGACTTTCTTTGGACATCAGGAAAGGTTACCATATTGACCAGTATGACGAATACAACAAAAGTCATGATGAAATATTGTCCGATACACCCGAAGAATATCTCATTCACAAACATGATCAGGCAAATATATCTGCCACTCTAAAAAGCCTGATCAGCACTTTGCCCGAACGCCAAAAAGAACTTATCGTTTTACGATTCTATGAAGGCCTCAGTTATGAGGAGATCGTCACACGCACCGGTCTCACTCAACGAACCGTTTACAACAAAATTTATGAAGCCCTCAAAAAATTAAAACTTAGTGCAGAGACTATCCAACAGTCTGAACTCATTTCATTCCTGTTTCTTACTCTTTAAAATAGATTCTTAGTTTGAAATAAGATCTTTCAAGATAAATATTATGTATGACAAAAAAATATTTTGATTTTGAAGGGTAAAAATGGAAAGTGAATTACTCTACTATTATATAACGAAATAATTTGCCATAAGATGACAAATAAACTAAATGTATATCATTTATTAACGGACGAATCGTTTCTGAACTTTTGCAAACGAACCTCTACAAAGGACATTGCCTTTTGGGAAAATTATATCCATCAGCATCCGGAACACAAACCGGTCATAGACAATGCCACGGAAAAATATCTATTGCTGTTCAATGTGCTGGCAGAAGCCGACTTGAAAGAACAATTGAATCTCTTACTACAGAAAATGAAATCAACGGAAATAGTGCCGCAAAAGCCAGTAGAACCTCCATCCAAAGGTTCCGGAATCCGTCCCATGTTAATCAGGATTTCGGCTGCGGCGGCCATCCTTTTTGCCTTCTTTCTGCTCTATAAACAATTTATTTCAGCAGAACATAAACCAGGCCAATTGTTTGTAACCTTATTAGGCGAAAGGAAAAATATTCGATTGAAGGATGGAAGTACCATTGTGTTGAATGCTGCATCAACGATAAATGTTTTTGAGAATTTTGGCAGTAAAAACCGGGAAGTTTTTTTGGAAGGAGAAGCATATTTTGAAGTGGCACACAATAAGGATCTCCCCTTCATTGTACATACTAATTCTATGGATGTAAAAGCATTGGGCACCTCCTTTAATGTTAAAGCTTATCCAGACGAAAAACGAACTGAAACCTCTCTGATCAAAGGCTCCGTAAGCGTTACGCTTAAAGAAAACAACAATCAGAGCCTGATATTGAAACCCAATCAAAAGATAGAATGGAATAGTAGCAGGACGAAGGCACCAGAGATCAATCCGAAAAATGGAATACCTGCTAAAAATCATATTCCCCAAAGAGTTGTACCCACTCCATCTGGTGAAATCAGAGAGATTGCCTGGAAGGATAATAAACTAGTGTTTGATGATGATTCTTTAGGAAGTATGATTCCAGTTCTTGAAAGATGGTATGGAGTGGATATTGAACTTAGCGACGAAAGTATTAGTCATTATCGTTATTCCGGTGTTTTTGAAAAAGAAGACATACAAACCGTGCTAGAATTTCTAAAAGAAGCCAAACAATTCACATTTAAAATAAATAAGGAGGAAAACAAAAAAATAATCATTTCAAAGTAAAAAAGAAACAGGGGAATATGCTGTAACATAGTTCCCCTGCAAAGAGTATCGAAACAACCTTTCAGCTGTTTCAATTTGTTAATTAAAAACTTCATAAAAGTATGGAAAAAAAACGTGTATTGTGGATGGAATATCATTTTCCTCCACTCAGAACCCTGTTAAAAATCATGAAACTAACAGCCTTTCTTATTCTCATTTGCACATTCACGGTAAGTGCTTCTGGTTTTGGCCAGGAGGCAAAAGTGAGCCTGGCACTAAATGGAGAAAAATTAACCACCTTTTTTAAAGTGATAGAGAGACAGACAAACTATCGATTTGCTTATTCCAATGATATTATTCCAGGTGGGAAAATTGTAAAAATCAATGTAAAGGACGAGCCTGTTGATAAAGTATTGAATCAGGTGATGGATGCCACACCATTGAAATATCGCTTCGATAAAAAGTCTGGAATCATTATCATTTCAGAAAAAAGTTTTTCGATGATCGATTCCAGACAAATACTTCAAAAAACAATTACTGGAACTGTTATGAATGAGCAAGGCGCACCCTTATCGGGCGTAACGGTAACTGAAAAAGGAACTTCAAATGTCACCATCACCAATGACAAAGGTTTCTTTACAATTGAAGTATCTAACGAAGCTCAGGCACTTTTATTTTCTTTTGTTGGTATGAACTCAAAGGAAGTGGTAATAGGATCCGAAAGATCGCTCAGTGTGGTTTTGACCCAGGCCAATCAATCAATGAGTGAAATAGTTGTAGTGGGTTATGGTACTCAAAACAGAGGAAAAGTAACTGGTGCAGTAGCCAGTGTTAGCGGAAAAACCATTAATGAAATACCAGCTGCTAGTGTAGCACAGGCACTTCAGGGCAGGGTCTCGGGCGTAACGGTTACTAACAATGGCTATCCAGGTTCGGCTCCCATTGTAAGAGTTAGAGGTGTGAGCTCCATCAGCTTTGCTTCCGATCCGCTATATGTGATTGATGGAATTCCTACTGAAAATCTGGAAGCCATTGATATTAGGGATATCGAATCTGTGGACGTATTGAAAGACGCTTCAGCAGCTGCTATCTACGGTTCAAGAGCCACCAACGGGGTTATCATGATTTCGACCAAAAAAGGAAGAAGAGATGGCCAAATCAGAGTAAACTATGATGGTTTTGTGGGCACCCAAAATGTAACTAAAAGACTTGATTTATTGGATCGGGAAGGATTTAAGAAGTATGCCTTAGCTTATAATGGAGCGCAAGTGCCACGCCTGTTAGATCCCTGGATCAACAAACCAGTTTATGAAGGAGCCTCTCAAACTTACGGACAGACCAACACGGACTGGCAAGACGAGTATTTCCGTAAAGGAGCTATGACGGGCCATAATATCAATCTGGGCGGTGGCAATGAAACGTCGCGTTTTTATTCGTCTATCGGATATTTCAATCAAAGAGCCACAGTACCGGTAGCTGGCTATAAACGGTATAATTTCAGAATCAACTCTGACCACAATATTAGCAAGACCTTTACTTTTGGTCAAAACCTTTATTTAGCTTATGGCGATCGGGATCTAATCAACAATGATAATGAATCAGGATCCAGAACCAACCTGATAAATGTGATCAGAATGATGCCGCACATTCCGGTGTACGATCCCACTTCTCTCGGAGGGTTTAGAGGGGTAAATAGTACTTTGGATGGAGGAGATCCAACCAACCCCTTGGAAGATGCTATACTTAAGTCTCCAGGTAATAAAGGAACCCTTAAGATTTTTGGAAGTGCCTATCTGGATATTAATATTACCGATTGGTTGAAATTCAAATCTACCTTTGGCGTAGATCATGTAAATGCCCTAGATTTTCGTTTCTCTCCTATCTTCAATGACAATGGAAATATAGCTGGTTCCAGTGCTTCTGTGGCTACGGTTACCAACAATCGCTTTTTGTCCACTATGCAATTATATACGCAGCAGCTATCATTTGACAAATCGTTTGGCGATCATCACATAAATGCCACAGCGGTGTATGAAATGCAAACACAGCGTTCTAAACAGGAGAATGCAAGCGGACAACAAGAGTCCAATGAACTCAAAACCTTGAACAACGCAAAAAATTTGGCGGCAAAAACCATACATGGCGAAAACACTTTGTTATCCTATCTGGGTCGTATTAATTACGATTTTCAGGGCAAATATTTGCTGAGTGCAGCAGTTCGTAGAGATGGGTTATCCGTTTGGGCACCCTCGAAAAAATGGGCCACTTTTCCATCTGCATCCATAGGCTGGAGGGTATCAAAAGAAAATTTCATGATGGATCTGCCTGCTGTTTCAGACCTGAAGTTCAGAGCCGGATATGGTATCACAGGGTTAAATGGAACGGTTCTGGGAAATACGCCTTGGTTGGTTAGTGTAAACGCCAACAGCACCAGCTATCCATTTGATAATAATATCAGCGGAGGATATGCTTCTTCCATTCCGGGGTTGGGCAACAAGGATTTGGAATGGGAAAAAACCAAGCAATTGAATATTGGTTTAGATCTTGGTTTGTATGCCAATAAGTTTACTTTGTCTTTGGACTATTTCAATCGTAACACAGACAACCTGATTTTAAGTGTTCCTTTGCCGCCATCCATGGGCTACATGAACAGAAGTGTAGTGCAAAATGTGGGAGGCATGAAAAATAGTGGAGTAGAATTGCAGTTAGGGTACAATGATAATGAAGGAGCTTTTACCTGGTTTGCGAATGGAAACTTCAGTATAATCAAAAATAAGGTTACAAGTTTGGCTGATGGTGTCACTAATATTGAAGCCGGTGGCGATGCAGATTTTGGCAGCTACAATATTACCAATACAATAGTGGGTCAGCCCATTCAGTCATTTTATGGTTGGAAGGTATTAGGCCTTTTCCAAAACCAGCAAGAAGTAGCCGGTAGTCCCAAACAAACCGATGCAACAGCAGCAGGTGATATTAAATTTGCAGATCTTGATAACAATAATATCATCGATTTAGATGATCGTGAATTTCTGGGCAGTTTCTTACCCAAACTGACTTATGGTATCAATCTGGGAGCCAATTATAAAAACTTTGACTTAACTACCTATTTCCAGGGAGTACAAGGAAACAAAATTTTTAATGCGTCCAAGGTTATTACAGAAGGTATGATTCGTTTTTTCAATGCAGGAAGTCAGGTATTAAACGCCTGGACAATTACCAATACGAATACAAATATTCCAAGAGCAATTTCGTCAGATCCAAATGGCAATGCAAGGCCTTCCACCAGATTTATTGAAGACGGTTCTTATTTGCGGTTGAAAAATGTAACACTGGGTTATACAATTCCGGAAAATGCGTTAGGCAGCCTGAGCAATAACGTCATCAAAAACTTTAGAATTTTCCTATCGGCACAAAATATTTTGACGTTTACAAAGTATAGCGGATACGATCCTGAAGTAGGCAATAGAACACCAGGCTCATCCTTAACCAACGGAATTGATTTTGCTGTGTACCCTCAGCCCAAAGCTTATCAATTGGGTGTTCAGGTTGGCTTTTAATTAGGAACATTTAATTATTGACTTAAAATGTTATTACAATGAAATTAGGAATATCAAAATATATATTATTAAGCATGGTAGTAGGTACCACTTTACTGTCCTGCACCAAAAAGCTGGATGTCTTGGATCAGGACAATCCCACCATTGCCAGTTATTTCCAAAATAGTTCAGAATTGCAAAAAGGAGTAAACAGTGTGTACTCCATGCTCAGAGCCGGAAGGCTGGTAGGTCGGGAATGGTTTTTCGTCCATGATATGCGAGGCGTAGAATGTGCGCCAGGAGGGCCACAACTGGAAGCACCCAGGGCAGAGCTATTAAAACAAAACACACCTGCCTCCTCCAACTTTGTTATGTCCATGGTGTGGGAAGGTTGTTATTTGATGATCAACCGCGCCAATTTGGTTATTTCTCAAGCTAGTGAAGTGAAGGATGACATTGCGCTTAGAGATCGCTTAGTAGGTGAGGTCAAATTTTTGCGAGCATGGGCATATTACGAATTGGTTTCGCAGTGGGGAGATGTGCCACTGTATAAGGAGCCGGTAAGCTCCTCAAAAGATTTTAAAGGCAAATCTTCTGCCGCAGATATTTATGCCTTTGTCATCAGCGATCTTACAGATGCCACCAAAGTACTACCAGAAAGCTATAGCGGCTCCGATAAAGGCAGAGCCACAAAGGGTGCTGCTTATGCAATGCTGGGCAGAGCCAATTTGCAAAAAGGTGATTATAATGCCGCTAAAGCCGCTTTATTGCAGATATATGGCAAATACTCGCTGGTAAGCAACTATCAATGGAATTTTGATGGTGATGTAAAGAGCAGTGGTGGTGCCACCGTTTCTACTGGGCATGAGTTCAATTCAGAATCGGTGTTTGAAGTTGTGTTTGTAGATAAAGGAGACAATGATTATAACTGGTCGGCTACAGGTGAAGGACTCGCTAGTCCAATGTCCACGGTTCGAAATCAGGAATATGGTATCACTTGGGGAAATATCATTCCATCCAATTATGCACTGGAACAATTTGAAGATACCGATCCCCGGTTTAAGTTTACAATATTTGAGGAAGGCGACCAGATCCTGACTCAGTCTCCATCGGGGCCAAAAGCACTTGTGGTCAATGATATGAATATAGCTACCTCCATCAGAAAAGGAGTAACTAAAAAAAGATTCTTTCGTAAGTATAATATTTATGATTGGGTACATGATGGCTATCACCCTAGCGGACTTAACAATCGATTAATACGTTATGCAGATGCACTGCTGATGCTTGCAGAATGCGAAGCAGAAGTAGGATCTCCTGCAAAGGCCGCCGATTATATAAATGAAGTGCGTAAAAGACCCAGTGTTAATATGCCAAACGTGGTTGCATCCACCAAAGAACAAGCTTTGAAAGCGGTGATCTATGAAAGGTCGGTGGAACTTTGCGCAGAAGCCATCAATAACATAGATCTGTTGCGTTGGAAAGCCAAAGGCTACTTCCCTTCTGTAACCGCAGACCCAAGACCAGGAATGGTAACTATGTTGCCAATTCCGGCATCTGAAATTTCATCCAATCCCATGTTGAAATAAGAGCAGTATTGCTTATGGTAAAGGCTAATCTCCAAAATTTTGGAGGTTAGCCTTTCTTAATCTTATACAATCAGCCCATCTTTCATTTGCAGTACGCGATCGCTCAGTTGAGCCAGTTCTTCATTGTGCGTAACGATCAAAAAGGTTTGACTAAATTGTTTTCTGAGGTTAAATATCAATTCATGCAATTCTCTGGCATTGTGGGTGTCCAGATTACCGGTAGGTTCATCCGCAAATACTATGGATGGTTTATTGATGAGTGCTCTGGCCACTGACACTCTTTGTTGTTCTCCTCCGCTCAATTCGTTGGGCTTATTATTGAGCCGATGCGACACGCCCAATATTTCAAGCAGATTCAAGGCTTCTGCCTCCACTTCTTTCTTTTTTCTGCGGGCTACCCAGCCAGGAATACACACATTCTCAAGGGCTGAAAACTCTGGGAGCAAATGATGAAATTGAAAAACAAAACCAATATTTTTATTTCGAAAAGCCGACAACTTTTTAGAGGAAAGCGTTTGCACATTGATGCCATTCATTTCCACCATGCCCTGATCTGCTTTATCCAGTGTGCCCAAAATATGCAACAAAGTACTTTTTCCACTTCCAGAAGGACCAGCAATAGAGACTACTTCTCCACTTTTTACTTCAATATCTACCCCTCTCAACACTTCTACATTTCCGTATGCTTTATGAATATTTTTACCATGAATCATTGAAATATTGTACTTTAATTATAAGATACTGATTTCAAATGTAAAGGTTTGCGGCTTATTAACCTTGAAATATTAATAAGCTCGAAAAATGCAATTTGGTAAATTCCCCAATAAAGTTACTTTTGCACAAATTTTTAGAACCTACTGCAACTAAGGTTGCACTTATTTCGTTAATAAAAGAAAACTAATATACCATGTTTTGGACTCTTGAATTAGCTTCTTATCTGGAAGATGCCCCTTGGCCGGCAACTAAAGACGAATTAATTGATTATGCTATTCGAAGTGGTGCGCCGCTTGAAGTGGTTGAAAACCTCCAGGAATTGGAAGATGAAGGAGATATGTATGAAACTATTGAAGATATTTGGCCAGATTATCCTACTCAGGAAGACTTCTTGTTTAATGAGGATGAATATTAAACATCCACCATCATGAATTTTAAATTGCCGCATAGCTGTATGCGGCTTTTTTAATATTAAAGACCTTCCGGTTTCAAATTTCGTTTGGATACAATTTTTTGAATTGGATACCTCATTCCAAAAATTTTAGAACTCGAATATTAGCGTGACCTTGCAAAACGAACGACTGAGGTTTAAAACAAATGATGACTTTAACGTTTGGGCTAATAGTTTGAGTCAAAATCTCCCCTTCTCTAAAAAAATGGACATAAAAAAACTGCTCCGGCATAACCAAAGCAGTCTATTATTTTTTGTACAAAGGAAATTATTAGCTAAATAAATCTTTGATCTTTTCAAAAAACCCTTTTTCAGATTTTTCTGGTTGAGGCTTCATGTTTGGAGACTCTGCCAATTTTTCCAATATATCCTTTTCATCCTCACTAAGTGTTTGTGGAGTCCATACACTCACATGAATCAGCTGATCACCTTTCTCGTAAGTAGCATGAACATTTGGAAACCCTTTGCCTTTAAGTCTAAAAATTTTTCCACTCTGTGTGCCTGCAGGAATTTTGATTTTTGCCCGGCCATCTATGGTAGGCACTTCGGCATTAGTTCCAAAGACTGCATCGGTAAATGAAATATGCAGATCGTACACCACATTCAATCCATCACGCTGCAATTCCATATTTGACTCTTCTTCTATCAATACGATCAAATCGCCTGGCATACCACCCCGTTCACCCGCATTTCCTTTTCCTCCCACACTCAATTGCATACCAGCCTGAACACCTGCTGGCACATCGATAGTAATCGTTTCTTCACTGTAAATTCGTCCACTACCTTTGCAACTGTTACACTTGGCGGTTATGGTAGTTCCCTCGCCATTACAATCCGGACAGGTAGCTACTGTCTGCATCTGGCCTAGAAAAGTATTCTGCACCCTTCTCACTTGCCCACTACCCTGACAGGTAGTACAGGTTTGAACGCTTCCTTTGTCTTTAGCTCCACCTCCATTGCAGGTATTGCAGGTTATATATTTCTTTACCTTAATATTTTTGGTAACCCCTTTAGCAATTTCTTCGTAGTTCAGTTTCAGTTTCACTCTCAGGTTGCTGCCTCGCACACCTCTGGATCCTCTGCCAGAGGATCTGGATCCTCCACCAAAAAAGCTTCCGAATACATCATCGCCAAAAACATCTCCGAATTGGCTGAAAATATCGTCCATATTCATTCCGCCACCTCCACCAAAACCACGTCCTGCACCACTTAGGCCGGCATGACCAAATCGGTCATATTGAGCACGCTTATCTGCATCGGACAACACTTCATAAGCCTCTGCCGCCTCTTTGAACTTTTCTTCTGCTGGCTTATCTCCCGGATTTCTGTCGGGGTGAAATTGCATAGCCACTTTGCGATAAGCTTTCTTAATTTCCTCGGCGCTCGATGTTTTGGATACGCCCAAAATTTCGTAGTAATCTCTTTTGCTCATACTTTATTTTCCTACTACCACTTTTGTATGGCGTATTATTTTATCGTTTAGATAGTATCCTTTGGTTATTTCATCAATTACTTTACCTTTCAAATCTTCCTGAGGAGCAGCAATTTCGGTTATAGCTTCATGCAGTTCGGGGTCAAATTCGGTACCAATAGCATTCATTTGCTTCACCCCTTTTGACTGTAGCACATTTCTAAATTTATTAAATACCAGGTTCACACCTTGTTTAAGCGGTCCATCCTCTACCTCGGTAAACTCACGGGAAGCTCTGTCCACATCATCCAACACATCCAGCAAATCCACTACAATATCCTTAGCTGCTGTCTGAAACAGTTCAAGTCTTTCTTTGGCAGTACGTTTTCGAAAGTTATCAAATTCAGCAGCCAGTCGAATATATTTGTCTTTACTTTCCTTCAACTCATTTTCCAATGTTTCCAATTGAGATTCTTCAAGTGGATCTGTAAGATGCTCGGTGCCGCTTACATTTTCATCCGCATTAATATTGATTTCTTCTTGCTCTGTTAGGTTTTCTTGTTCCTTTTTGCTCATCTCTATTTAATTTATTGACAAATAGCCATATCAATAATACTGCCAACCCCTTAAATGAGGACAAAATGGCGGTATTCTATTGTGGCGAATTAAATTTTTGGCAAAAAAAACTTCTCTCTCTCTTTTCTTTATCCATTTGCAGTATTTTCACCCAACTGTATTTTATGAAAAAAATTATTCTCACCTCATTAGTTACTCTATTGGTTTTCAATCAATTTTTGTTAGCCCAATCTATTGAACAAAAATTTTTGGACTGGACTCAGCAAAATCCGATCGAAAAAATCTACTTGCACATAGACAGAGAAAACTATCATGCAGGACAAACCATTTGGTTCAAAGGCTATTTCACCAATGGATTTGTACCCTCTGCCAATAGCTCTAATTTATATGTCGAGTTATTGAACAATAGGTCTGAGGTGGTGGTAAGAAACATTTTTCCTGTCTATTTGGGTAGCACCGCCGGACAATTGGATTTACCATCCACTCTTGAGGAAGGGGTATACCAAATCCGCGCCTACAGTCCTGTCATGCTCAATCAACCAGGATTTGTATTTTACAAGAGAATAGATATTTATGGGACTCAAAATAAAAAACAAGTAAAGGATAATAAATCAGAGCACATTGAACTTTCCTTTTTTCCGGAGGGTGGCAATTTAATCACCGGCAAACTGAACAGGATAGCCTTCAAGGCAATAGATAAAAATGGGATGCCGATAGAAGTGGCTGGCGAAATAACGGACAATTCTGGTAAGCTGATTACTAGTTTTAATTCTGTGCATGATGGCATGGGAAGTTTTGCTATTTTACCTCAAAATGGAGAAACCTATATCGCCTCAATCAATAATCAGGTTAAAAAATATAGTCTTCCAGCACAGACCTCAAATGGTATTATTTTTTCAGTACACACAACAGCCAGAGGCAAACAATTCAGAATAGAACAAGGTACGAATGATCCCGTTTTTAAACCAGCCTATCTGGTAGGTCAAATGGAAAATGAACTACTTTTTAAACAACCGCTTACAGATAAAAAGGAATTTAAAGGGTTGATTGAAACAAAGGATTTCATCTCGGGTATTCTGCATCTAACGGTTTTCAACAAGGACAATATGCCGCTGGCCGAACGTCTCACATTCATTGACAATAAGGATTATGTATTACCAGCTATTTTAAAAATGGACACTTTGAGTGGTGAAGAAAAAGCAAAAAACTCGTTTACACTAGCATTGAAAGATACCATCATTGGAAACTTTTCAGTATCCGTAACAGATGCAGACTATGAAAACACAGAAAAAAGAAACGCCAATATCTATTCCTGGTTCTTGCTCAATAGCGATATAAAAGGATATATTCATCACCCGGCATATTACTTCGGCTCCGAGGCCGATTCGGTGTCAAATGCACTAGATTTAGTGATGATGACAAACGGATGGACTCGTTTTAAATGGACAGATCTTTTACAAAACAAAATGGCCCCCACGAAATATTCCGACCCCGGTTACATCCATCTAAAAGGCACTGTATTTCTGGAAGGCAGAAAGAAAGTATTATCCAACAAAGATATTATCCTGCTTATGTCTCAAGCGGATACCACGCTTGGAAGAAATAGTTTTACAAGATTTTTGCGAACGGATTCCTTAGGGAGATTTGATTTAGATTCATTAAGATTTTTTGATAAAATGAAATTATTATTCTCAGATATCAGAGGCAATAAGAGTAAGTTTATCACCATAAAACTGGACAATGATTCCTTATCTAGAAAGTATCCATTAGAAGTCAACCTGATTCCATTTGCTGATACTAGTTCTTTGAATATGGTAAAGAAAATGAGTGTTGCGTATTCAGATTATTTGAAAGCAGAAGGCACTACTCTGGCTACGGTTACAGTAAGAGCCAGACAAAAAACCGAAACCGAAAAATTGGACGAAGAGTACTCCAGTGCTCTATTTTCCAACAATATCAATGGCAGGCTCTTAGATCTACGAAATGAAGTATTTGGCGGAGACATATTTCAGTATTTGCAAGGACGAGTTGCCGGACTTACGGTGGAAGGATCACCTGGAAATTATGTGCTTAAATTCAGAGGTGGTGGTTTTGGAAATGGAGGCAATGTTTCTTTGTTCTTAGATGAAGCCCCTACCGATGCCATTATGATAGAAGGAATACCAGTGAGTCAGATTGCCATTGTAAAATTACTACCGCAATCCATTGCTACTCCTGGAGGTGGCGCGGCCTTAGCCATTTATTTGAAAAAAGGTGCCGATCTTGCGGCAGCCATAGATTCGCCCACAGATCTGGTTTACTACAAAGGGTACACCATCATCAAAGAATTTTATCAGCCTGACTATAGCAAAAATCCAAATAGTAATAAGGCTGATACAAGACTTACCTTAAGTTGGAATCCTAATATATTTATTGCCAGCATAAACCCACAAATACCAATCAAGTTCTATAACAACGACCGAACCAAACGATTTAAAATAGTAGCAGAAGGTATCACCAACGAGGGTCGATTGCTTATGTTTGAAAAAATTATTGAAACCGGGAAATAGAAAGTTGAGGTCCACCATTTTGATCTTGCTGTCAATGGGTAAATCCACCACAGGACTACAGAAAAGAAAAATCAGATTGGTCCAAACAAATTTTATGTAAATGTTTTCCTAAATGCATCCTGAAAATGTGGGCAAAACAAATAGTACCCTGCATTTTTTAGTAACTTAAGCCATAATTTTTGTGTTATGAACCGGTGTATTCAATTTATTGCTTCAGCATTTTTTTCTCTTTCAGGAATTTATGCCGATGCTCAACAACTTTCCCATTCATTGAACAACTGGGAAGCTGCCAATCCAATAGAAAAAGTATATGTGCAAACAGATAGAAACCTGTACTATGCAGGACAAACCGTATGGTTGAAGAGTTATCTTTTCTCTCGATACAAACCATCCGTAAACAATTCTACACTTTTCATTGAGTTGCTGAATAGTCGTTCTGAAAGGATCATCAAAAAGGTATTGCCCATATTTGATGCCATCACCTTTGGACAAATAGAACTACCGGATAGTTTAAGTGCTGGCACCTACTGGCTGCGTGCCTATTCCCCGCTAATGTTGAATAGTGATAAAGATTTATTATTCACATCGGCTATACAGGTTTTTGGAAAAAATTCAAAGAAAAAAGCAGCTCAATCCTCCATTTCACAGGATCATTTAAAGCTTTCATTTTTTCCTGAAGGTGGAAATTTAGTAGCTGGTGTAGAAAATAATATCGCATTTAAGGCTATTCATTCCAATGGAAACGGAGCTGCGATTTCTGGAAAAATCAAAGATGCAAAAGGACAGATTGTAACCAGCTTTCATACCCTGCACAATGGTATGGGACAGTTCAGAATTATACCACAAAATGGCGAAATCTATACAGCTGTTGTCGACAATCAAACCGAAAGTTTTTCATTGCCCCAGGCAGTTACAAACTGTATAGCCTTGCAAGCAACAATATCCAATGGGGCAATTCAATATCAACTAAAAACCACAGGAACAAATGAAAAGTTCATTCCCTCTTTTTGTATAGCGCAAATGCAAAACAAGGTACTTTTAAAACAATCCATATCATCCACAACTTCTTCCGAGTATTCTGGAACAATGCCGGTCAATCATTTTAGATCTGGTATTTTGCAACTAACTTTTTTCAATAAAGACAATGCACCTTTGGCAGAAAGGTTATTTTTCATTGGTAACAAGGAATACCAATTGTCTGCAAACCTAAAAGTAAAGACCCTTACAAATGCTTCCCGCAAAAAGAATAGCCTAGAAATTGAATTGCCAGAGGAAGTGGATGGAAATTTTTCAATAGCCATCACTGATGCAGACTTTGACCAACCCGGCAATCGAAAGGAAAATATTATTACCTCACTTTTACTCAGCAGCGATCTTCCTGGATATATAGAAAATCCAGCTTGGTACTTTTCCAATGACCCCAAAGCCACAGCAGCATTGGATTTGCTGATGCTGACCAATGGGTGGCGACGATTTAAATGGATAGATCTAGCAAAGAACAATCTACCTAAACCTACCATCAGCGATCCTGGTTATATTTCCCTATCGGGTCAGGCAGTTCACAGGAATTCAAAGAATAGTTTTGCAGACAGAGACTTGTTGATGTGGACCACAGCTCCAGGTTCTGGGCCTCAGGTGCAACTTGTAAAAACAGATTCGGCTGGTAGATTCAAAATGAACTCGATGGTATTTTTCGATAAAGCAAAAATTCTGTTCAGCGATGTGATGGGCAAAAAAAACAAATTCATCACGGTGCAGCTCAATACAGATTCATTATATAAAACATTTAATCTTCCTGCACTGCAGAAGCCTGCAAGTATTGCCAGCACAAACCTTCCTTTATCTGGTAAAATGCAGTCTGCCTTTTTTGATTATTCTCTTGGTCAAGGACTTCTGTTGGACAATATTTCCATAGAAGGAAGACGGATGACTCAGGACGAATTGGAACAAAAATATGTACACGGAATATTTGCGGGCAATATCAACTCGCGCACCATCAATCTGAGCGGCCAATTCATCCCACAGTGGAATATTTTTGAATGGCTAACAGGAAGGGTTCCCAGCTTGAACATTCAGCGAGTGGGTAATTTTGGTGAAGACTATCGCTTATTCTTTAGACAACAACCTGTGCAATTGTTTTTGGATGAAATGCCCATGAATGATGCCGGATTTATCACCAGTATTCCGGCCAATCAACTTGCGCTGATCAAAATATTTCCTCAATTTATTGGTGCAAGAGGAAATGGAGCAGCAGTAGCATTTTATACCAAACGATTTGATGATATGGAGGAAGAAATGGAAACCTCTGGAAGTATAATCGACTATGATGGCTACAGTATTATCAAGGAATATTTTAGTCCTGATTATTCTGCTCCTTCCGATATCGATTACAAAGATTACCGGCTTACGCTGAACTGGCAACCAGAGATAATACTTTCAAATAGCAAAACCTTTCCGGTGAGTTTTTATAATAACGATAGAACCAAACGATTCAAAATAGTGGCAGAAGGGTTTACCAAAGAAGGAAAGTTGCTGATGTTGGAAAAAGTAATAGAACCAGAAAAAAAATAATTCTTTTGTCTTTACCTTTTACATATTCAAAAATCGAAATCTGACAGGGTGCATTTCAAATTGTCGCACCTAAGCTGCGTTTTTAATTTTTCCTTTTGTC
>DAORWU010000027.1:0-53054 GCA_035434405.1 Niabella sp.
TTCTTTTCAGACTGCATAAACTTTTTGCTTAGTCCCCATTAAATAATGGTGAGCCGTAATTTTCGCTAGCCCTAAAAGTTTCCCAAGCTCCAATCAATTTTACGTTGCACCATGCTCTAATCTCTGATGCCCCGATATTCGGATAATCGGTAATCAATATGTTTGCAGTATCGGCAAAGTGATTGTACACTTTGTTCCTTTGCATTGCTGAATCCCAGGCACCATCATTCTCAGTTGCAGTCCAGAAAGGGCTATCCTTTGGCAACATCAACGCAAAAAAAGCCTTACCCATCCAGTACACGCTACCCCTGCAACTGTAGGGTTGAACAGCGGGTTCAAAAGGGCCATACACACCAAGGGTAGGCACATTATCTTTTAAAAACTCAGGATGGGTTATAAACTGTTTCATCACGCCGGATGCAATCCTTCGCATCCATCCATAATTTACCTTAGGATCATTTTCCAAACCCATTAGTGCAAACGGAACAATTGAACCAATCCGGTAGGTCATACTTCTACCCCACACAATCATTTCCCCATCCTTACTAAACATGTAAGGATAGGTAGTCTTTAGATCATCAAAATTTTGAAGAAATTGAGTGGCGTATTCAGGATAATATTTCTTGCCAAAATAGGCAGCCCATAGCGATCCATACATTTGAAAGGCCCACATGCTATAATAGTCGTAGGCCGGATTATCGTTGTACCAGCCATCACCACGATAATGATCTAATGATTTATCTAAATACTCGACCAATAGTTTTTCATTTACCGGATAGCCCTTCATTTTGAAAAAACTCAAAATGAAAACATTAAAGAACTTCCAGTTGGATGGCACTGTTTTGCCATCGCCATAACTTAGCATGGTGTGTGCCAACAAATCTTTTTGCTCCCTAGTGAATGGATCAAACAACACTTCGGGTGCATAAAACAGTGATACGGCCAAAGCACCAAACTCAACTAATATTTGATTCGGTCCTCCACCCTTTTCCTGCGGTTTTATATAGGAAGTAGATTTAGGATTTAGCAGATTTAAAATTTGATGACGGTAATAATCTGCTACCCTTATATTATTCAGCACCAGATTAGAGTCTTCCTTAAGTAATGGTGCTGCAATAAACAAAGTTCGGCTTAGTCCTTCGAGTTTTTCGGTAGGCAACTGGGTAACAATTCTAGGATAACTTTTTCCTGGCTCCTTTGGGAACTGCATTGGGTCGTCCAAATTATCTATATAGCTAAAAGCACCCCTCAACAAATACAAACCCATTTGCTTCCAATGTTCACGGGTCATGCCGGTGTGTGGACTCAATTTAAAATCAGGATTCGTAATCTTGAACAGGGGTTGATTGGTTACATGCTTTTGTTGCAACGCTTCGTGAAGTGCATCGGGTAAGTTTTGAGCAAATGCAGGTCTGGAGGTTACCAACAACAAAAATGCGATACTCAACGCCTGGATGAATTTTATACTATTTGTCAAAATACTATTTTTTCTGTTCCACATATTTATACATTTCTGTAGCGGCCAACAGGAAAGCTCCTACCCCAAAAGGTGCAGTGGAATCTTTGTTCACTACCTGGCCAGGAATAGCTTTCTCGCCAATGGGTTGTACAAAACCAATCTTACCATTTTTCTGCAATGCTGTTTGTGTGAGGTATTGCCATGCTTTGGCAATAGTTGGTTCAAAATCTTGCTTATCCAGCAACCCATGATTGATACCCCATAATAATCCATAAGTAAAAAATGCAGTTCCGCTTGTTTCCGGACCAGGGGCAAACTGAGGGTCGAGCATGCTGCGTGTCCAATATCCCTCTGGCTGTTGGGAGGTCTTTATGGTTTGAGCTAACCCAATAAATTTGTTTATATAATCCTGACGATGTGCATCATTCTCTGGCAAATCAGTTAACACCTTGGCCAATGCGGCAACCACCCAGCCATTGCCTCTTGCCCAAAAGTCTTTTTTTCCACTGATGGTTTTATGTTTTGGATAAATGTATTTGGCATCTCGGTAATAAATTTTTGTATCGGCATCATACATAATGGAATTGGCATATTCAAAATACGCCCATAGCTTTTGGAGATACAGAGGGTTGCCTGTTACATGGTACAATTTGCTCATCACTGGCATTACCATATACAATCCATCGGCCCACCACCAATAATCGTTTTGTGGTGTGCTCATTTGGTATTCCATTACTTCCTTTGCTCGTGCAATCTTAGCTGGCTTTTTTGTTTTATCCAGATTATATAAGTCTATATATGTTTGAAAACACACCTGCCAATCTCCAAACAAAACATACTTGTTGGTTTCACCATAACTATATTTCCATTCCTTTTTGTTGGTAGAAGTGGCTCCCATCCAATTATTTTGCTCTGCCCATTTTTCTGAAAATCGCTTATACTTTTTCTTATTGGTGATTTCAAAAGCAGCCATATTTCCGGTATGATAAGTAGCCTGATCCCAAAAGGCCCAACCCGGAACAGTGTGTGTTTTTTGCCAGTAATTATTCGGTTTGTTTATTACGGCCATCACTTGTTTTTTAGATGGCACTACATAGGACTCTACAGGCTGAGAAAAGGCACAATTAAACCACAAGAATGTTCCCAAAACTTGCCACAACTTCAAATTCATATAAGAGATATTTTTTATTAAGCTATCTGATTTATCCTCTTTGTTTCTTTAGGTAAATGATTCATGAAAGCTTCAGTTAGTTGTTTTGAAGCTTTCATGAATCAATCTGATTGTTTAAATATTGATTTAATTATAACCCGGATTTTGAACCAACTCTGCACCTTTGTTCAGTTGAATTTCACTTAATGGAATTGGGAGCAGTGCATTGAAGTCCTGGAAACCACTGGTTACTTTTTCCGAAGGAGAGGCATCTCCATTCTTTGCAATACGCTCTTTTAACTTACCCATACGTACTAAAGTCATTCTACGATTTTCTTCTGAGATGAGCTCTCTGGCACGTTCGTCCAAAATAAAATCTATGGTTATGTCAGATGCAGATACTTTACCTAGATTTGGATTTCCACTTGTAGCTCTTGCTGTTTTAAAAGCACGATTGCGCAATATATTAATATCCTCTGCAGCACCGCTTGTATTGTTCTGACGCAAACGAGCTTCGGCTCTCAACAGGTAGGTTTCGCTAAAACGCATAACAGGCCAGTCTTTTACCAAGGCATATCCAAAATCGTCAGTAGGATCATATCCTCCCCATTTGGTAGGAAAAGGAAACCATACTTCCAAACTGTCGGTAGCAAAAGGAATTACTTTATCGCCCGTTTTTATAGTAACTACATTTACAGCAGAAGGACTATTGCTGGCCACACGATAACCGTTAGCGGTAACACCAATAGTGGCACTAAATCCTGGACGATTGTAGTTGGTAGTGCGACGGATATTAAAATTGCTATTGCGAACATCTCCGTCCAATCCTGCCCATGCAGTATACTTCATAAAATTGCTAAGACGCAAACGTCCATTACCACGTCCACCCAAAGAATCGGCATTTACCATCCCATCCCATTTGTGGTAAGCAGGTTGCCATACTCGGCGGTGCTGAGGATTGTCAATAGTTCCGCCATTTACATTCTTATTCAACTCCAGCTCAAACGTCCAAATAGCCTCAGTGTTTCCCTGAGAACGGCGTTGGTTACCAAAACGAAACATATCGCGATAATAATCGCCTCCTTCGCCAAGGTATTTACCATAGCGAGCTTCAATTAATTTATAACTGGTATTATTAATGATATCTGTAGCTGCCTTCTCTGCTTTTGCAAAATAACTTTGATCCCTGACACCAATACGCAGATAAGCTTCTGCAGCCAACTGACGTGCCATGTCTTTGTTGATGCGACTTTCATTGGATGCTTTACCCAGATCTGGTAAATTGGCAATTGCATACGTAAGATCTTCATCTATTAACTTATCGATTTCAGCCACAGGCTGTCTGGTATAGTTAAAAGCGGGTGCGCTCACCGCATTTTTCAGCAATGGCACATCTCCCCATAAAGTAACCAGTAAATTGTAGGCATAAGCCCTAAAGAATTTGGCTTCGGCACTAGCCTTAGTATTGTTCTCACCCACGGCATCAATAATCACATTGGCATGGTTGATAAAATCATAGCATTTCAACCACAAATAGGATACCCCTGCATTCTCGGAATTCAGATTGGGATATTGATAAAAAGGATTTTCGACACCCTGCGTAGAACCTGCGCTGGTGATATCAGTACCAATCTGCCAGCAGGAAAGAAAGCCCTGCTGACCACTCCATCCCCAGAGCTCGGCAAAAGTTCGGTGAAGACCCACTACCTGCGCATCTATACTTTGAGCATCGGTGGCTCCGGTTCTATAACTGGAATAAGGTTCTTCATCCAGAAAGCTTTTACTACAGGACACTCCTGTAAATATTACTACTAACAGTAAAATATATATCTTATTAAAGTATTGCATAATTCTTTTCTTTAAGTGCTTTTTAAATCATCAAAATGTAACATTCAATCCTAATACATAGGTTCTCACCATTGGATAGTTGATCATATCACCACCTGATCCCCGACCAATATCTCTGGCTTCTGGATCCCAACCAAACCAATTGGACCAGGTGTACAAATTGCGACCACTGGCATACACCAGCAACCCATTAAACCCGATTTTATTTGTTACAGATTTTGGAATATTATAACTCAGGGTTACATCTTTCAGCCTGGTAAAACTTGCGTTGGAAGGAAACCCATATCCATGAGAATTGGAATGATTGCCCAGAGAGCGCCATTCATTGTTCTTATTTTCTGGTGTCCAGAAACCAAGAGCAGCGGGCGTACTGCGACGTCCCATTTCATCCGAAGCACCACCAATCTGAGCATTGTTTCTCAAAGCTCCTTGTACAGTATTCAGAAAAATGCTTAAAGAAAAGTCTTTATAAGTAATATTGTTGGTAAGACCTCCTGTCCATTTTGGTGTTGTTTGTCCTAAGATGGTTCGATCCTTATCATCCACTTTACCATCAGGCACCCCATCAGGACCACTGATATCTGCAAGTTTCAAATCACCGGCTAAAGCCACATCGTCCCAACCTTTATTTGCCCCTGATGCGATTTCATCTTCCTGCCAGATACCTACTTTAGTGTAGTCATAAATCACCCCCACCGGATGACCAATAAACCATCTGTTACCGAGATCATCTTTTCCATCACCATACACATCCACAATCTTATTCTTGTTGGCACCAAATACAATGGTAGAATTCCAACTGAAATCTTTGGTGTCAATATTTTTTGTATTGATGGTAAACTCAAGGCCTGTGTTAGCTACCTTGCCAATATTGGTCCATACGTCGGCATAGCCAGTGATGCGTGGAATGCGTTGCAACAGTAGCATATCGAAAGTATTTGTTTTGTAAAAATCAACTGATCCACTGATCCGATTTCCCAAAAATCCAAAATCCAACCCTGTATTAAAACCAGCTGTGCGTTCCCATTTCAGGTTATCATTACCCATTCGGGTTTGCACTTTTAGCGAGGTTAGTGGTTTACCACCCATAGCAAGAGAACTGGAACTCATTAATGCCAGTGTTTGATAAACACCAATAGCTTCGTTACCCGAAATACCATAAGAAAGGCGTAGTTTCAGATTAGATATCAGGTTTCTGGAATTTTCCATAAAGGATTCTTTATGGATGTTCCAGGCCAACGCTGCTGATGGAAAGGTTCCATATTTATTGTTTTTGCCAAATACAGATGCGCCATCCCTACGAACCGTAAAGGTGAACAAATAGCGACTGTCAAATCCATAGTTTAAGCGAGCCATTTGAGAAATGGAACGGTACTTGTCTGCCTGAGAAGAAACAGTTTGTGTGGATGCAGATTCCAGATTACCCCATTCCAGATCATCATTGGGGAAAATTTGACCTGTAGCAACAGCTTCCTGCCAATACTTTTCCTTGGATGCATACAAACCAGTCAGGTCAAAATGATGCAGACCAATATCTTTGGTATATGTAAGAATGTTTTCAAAAGTCTTGGTTTGTGATTCACTATTTGCAATCCGTCCCCAACCTGTCTGATTGTAAACCGATTTTCCTTCGTACTCGTTTGTACGTGTTGGCACATAGCTGAACCCACCGTTAAATCTATATTTCAACCCTTTTAGCGGGCTCCAAATTTCTCCAAAATTAGCTTCTGCATAACCATTCAATGACAAATTGAACTGTCGACGTTGAGGATCCAGCGTAGTCGGTAACAAAGGGTTTGACCACAGTTGTTCAGAATACATAGGGTATTGTGTGAGTGTTCCATCCTCATTATACATTCTGGCCCAGGGAGTCATTGCGGAAGCTTGCATCATGCTGGCTCTACCACCATCCCGGTTATGAGCTACTACAAAAGTAGAAGTTCCTACCGTTAGGTATTTGGTGGCTTTGATATCCGTGTTGGCACGGAAAGAATATCGTTTATAATTATATCCCAATAAAATTCCCCGCTGATCCATGTAGTCCCCGGAAATATAATATTTAGCTGTTTCGTTTCCTCCCGAAACACCTACATTATGATTTTGTATTCGTCCCGGTTGCATTACTGCTGCCAGCCAATCGGTGGTTACCCCATTTTGATAGTTGTCGAATTCGTATTGATTCCTAACGGGTCCACCATTATACAATGAAGTCTTTGTAATTCGTGCATACTCGGCATAGCGTGCCAGTACTTGTTCAGGTGACGCTGGCTCCAGTATATGAGCCGCTTCTTCCTTACCAAAATATCCACTATACTTGATTAATGGTTTGCCAGAAGCGCCCCGTTTAGTGGTAATCAGAATAACTCCATTGGAACCATTCACCCCATAAATAGCCACCGCCGATGGATCTTTCAAAATTTCCATGGATTCTATATCATTAGGATTAATATCATTGATTGAACCATCTGTTCTGGACAAGGGAATTCCGTCTACGACCACATAAGGTTCAGAAGAGGCATTAATAGAATTTCGACCTCGGATTTGTGCCGATGGAGCATCGCCCGGAATGGAAGATGCCTGCGAAACGGTTACATTCGCCACTGCACCCTGCACTGCCTGCAACACATTGTTCACTGGCAGTTTGGATAATCTTTCTTTTGGAACTGAGGCGACAGAACCCGTTACATCCGAACGCTTACGCGTACCGTAACCCACTACTACTACCTCATCCATAGCCTGCGAGGCAGCTTGTGTCAGTGTAATATTGATCTCTAAATTATTCCCAACTACTACTTCCTGAGCATTGAACCCAACTGCAGAGAACTGAATTTTATCGCCCTTTACAGCCTGGATTATATAGTAGCCTTCACTGTTGGTGGCCACCCCTCTTCCTTTACCAATGACAGAAACAGAAACACCGGGCAGGCCTACTCCTTTAGAATCAAGAACTACCCCTTTTACCGTATCCTGAGCAGATACTACTACTGCACTAAAAAGGAAAAACAAGAGAATTGGGACAAACTTCCACAATCTTAAATACCTTAATTTGGTTTTGTCATGCATAAACAATCGTTTAATATTTTTAAAAACTATATAACAAGTTCAAACAGCAGTTGCCATTTGAATCATGAAAATAACTCAGACAATTGCCTTGCAGGGGGAAAAATCAATATAAATAGGGGGACATTTTCATATACTTTGGCATTTTGATTACTGAAAATACAATTCCCAGGCAGCATATTAAATATCAATGAATTAGAAACGCAATCTACCCAAAAGGCAATGGGGAGAAAATGGTAAGAACAAAAAATGTGGGATTGGTTTGGATTGACCCAGGTTAGTTTTGATGACTTAACTACAAAGAATTTTGATGAAGATACTAATTGCCAAAAATAATATGGACTTTTTTAACCGCTAAGGACGCAAATAAATAGGCGCAAAGTTGTTTGACGGGAAACCCTCTGCGATCTTTGTTTAAAACTTTGCGGCTTAGATACGGTTTATGTTAGCGGGTTTTCTTCTGATATACTCTTACATAATCCACCTCGTATCTGCTGGGGAAAGCCGTGTTTGAAGGATCGCCTCCATTGTCGCCACCGATGGCCAGGTTGAGTAAAAGGTAATGAGGCTGCATGAACGGATTGCTCCCATCAGGATTATTGGCATCGCTCAGTTTCACTTCGTTCAATAATTCATCATCCACAAAAAGTTTGATGGCGGTTTCATCCCAGTCCATACGCCAGATATGAAAATCTTTGTCCCAATCTGGCTTGTAGGCTGCGATCGGCTTTTTTGCAGAAAACCATTTAGCATTCCAGCGTTTATTGGTGCCAGTGGCCACATTTGCCAAAATATTTCCCTTGTAATATTCCATGATGTCAATCTCTCCATTCCAAGGCCACTCACCTTCCATACCCAGTGTCCAAATGGCTGGCCACAAACCAGGCTTTGCAACAATTTTTGCACGAATTTCAAATCGTCCATATCGCCATGATTTGCCTTTGCGTGTATGAATACTGGCGGAGGTGTATTCAATAGTCTTACGTTTTTCACGCCAGTCCTGGCTACCAGCTTTGAATAATGGATTGGGCTGATTAGATCTTTGGGCTTCAATCATCAGGTTTCCGTTTTCACACCAAGCATTTTGAGATTGATACCATTGTAACTCATTGTTTCGAATAAATCCTTTTTCAAATTGCCAAACGGAAGTGTCCACCATGCCATTCTTATTAAACTCATCAGCCCATACCAATTTGTACTCTTTATAACTGTCCGGTATTTTTGCGGTATCCAACGCTCCAAGCCACATCATGGCTGCTCCTGCAATTATTCCAATCATCGTACCGGGTTTTTATCTAAAGACTTAAAGGGTTACAGTAACACCTTTTAATTTTCCAGCACTAAACCTAACCTTTACCACACCTGTCTTCCCAGACTTTTTCACATAAGCAATTAACCTACCTTGGAAAGTTTTTTGTACCTGGTCGGTATAATCGCCCATATCTGTATTGTCACCTGCTTCCAGCCCCAGCAAAGCTCCATTGCCCACTATGGCACAAGTAATATTAGTATCCGCATTAGTTACAGGAACGCCTTTTTCATCTACGATCTGTATCCCAATTTGCGCCACTTTATCTTTAGGGTTGTTTACGGAAGTAGTTACTTTGATCGCAAAAGGTTTACCCGATGTTTTCACCGTATAATCCGCCAATTTATCTCCCTGTTCATCCAAGCCTTCCACCTTCAACTCTCCAGATTGATAGGGTAGATCCCAATAAATAATTCCTGTTTTGTCATTGTACTTTTTAATTTCTCCAATCTGTTTGCCGTTTAGCAACAATTTTGCTTTGGCTACATTGGTATAGCATACAACCCGAATCATCTCTCCTGCTTTATAATTCCAGGAAGACCAGGCATCCATCGAAGGGGCTTCTTCTTTATGTTCTTCGTTCTGAGTGAGTACATCTCCCGATTGGCCTTTTTTTCCCAAGGGATAAGTGCCAATATACACCATCGGTTTATCGCTCCAGAGTGATTGACGGAAGAAACCACGAGGCTTAATAAATCCACCAAAATCAAGCAATCCTGAATAAAAACCTCTGGAAGGCCATTTGCCTGATTCACCCAAATAATCAATCCCTGTCCAAAGGAACTGCCCGAAAATATATTCATTTTCTGTTACCGCTTTCCACACACTAAAATCATGGCGGTTTTCACTACCAAAAATGACACGCTGAGGATACTTTTTATGGTCACTGTTATATCGTCCTTCTGTATAATTATACCCAGCGATATCCAATGCGCCGGGATACGCTGTTTCGTTTGACATGGCCACTCCAGCCAGACCCGCAGTAACAGGTCGGGAAAGGTCATTGGCCCTAACAACTGCTGCCAGCTTTTTGGCAATTACACCCAGGAGCATGGCATCTGGAGCGTCTTTTCTATATCCACCAAATATCTTTTGTGTGAAACCAGTTTCGGAGGCTCCGCCCAAAACAGGATGTGAATAGGGATCGTTAGGATAATCAACTTCGTTGCCAATGCTCCAAGCAAAAATAGAGATGTGGTTTCTATCGCGGCGAACCATATCCGCCAAATCTTTGGTTCCCCATTCTTCAAAAAAGTCATAGTTACCCTGATGACCCGGTGTACCCTGATTCCACCCTTCAATCCATTTGCGTTTAGGAAATTCCCATTCGTCAAAAGCTTCATCCATGACTAAGAATCCCAATTCATCGCATAGCTCATAAAGCGCAGATGCTTGGGGATTATGACTTGTGCGAATCGCATTTACACCCACCGCTTTTAGGTTCAACAGTCTTCTGCGCCAAACTTCTTTATACATGGCTGCCCCCAGCACGCCCGCATCGTGATGCAGACAAACGCCTTTCACCTTCATCCACTGATCATTTAACGCAAACCCTTTATTTGGATCGAAAGTTAATTTACGGAAACCCGTAACGGTGGTATTTGCATCTACTTGTTTTCCTTCTTTCAGAACTGTAGTGCGAAGGGAATATAGTGCAGGATTGTTTAAATTCCACAACTCAGGCTTTGTTACAGTCATGGTCGTTTTAACCTTACCGGAATTAGCCGCGGCTATCGTCAACTCACTGTTGGCCCTGGCTACTACTTTATTTTGTTTATCCAATAATTCATTCAGCACGGATAGTGTTTGTTGTTGCTGGCCACCGTTTTCAATATTTACCTCTACGTTCAACACGCCTGCACCATCTTTCATAGTAGGGTATGCGTACACGCCCCATTGTGCAATATGTACTGGATTGGCAAATACCAGCCAGGCATCCCGATAGATACCGGAGCCTGTGTACCAACGCGAATCTGCACTGCGATGATGATCTGCTTTTACCAATATTTCATTGGGTTTGTCAAAGCGGATATAAGGGGTGATATCATACATAAATGAAATGTATCCATTGGGTCTTTTTCCAACTGATGTACCATTTATGAAAACCTCACTTCGATTGTACACTCCTTCAAAATAGATAAACACTTTATTATTCTGTTTAGGAACAACAATAGTTTTCTTGTACCATCCAATGCCACCAGGCAAAAAGCCCTGACTACTGGCATTCTTAGGATCGAGTTTTTGTTTCACACTCCAGTCGTGTGGCAAATCTACTTTCTGCCAGGTGGCATTTGCTTCTGGTTTTATACCCAAAGTATCTGTATTATTCAGGGAAAAAAGCCAGTTATCATTCAGCTTTTCAGCTTTGCCAAAACCAGGTTGGGCATAGGTTTTTACACCACACATCAATGTGGCGAACATACACACCAAAAAAGCATACTTCATTTTTTTCATCCTCATAATTTCACTTTAATTTAAAATAGTATTCATAAATTTTCCTTTATCTGCCATTGCTGGTTGTGGCCTCTATTCCAATACCATTGAATTGCACTGGCTCCATTGTTTACTTCGCCTCCATTCATATCTAAAGACAAACCACTATTTCTATTTATAATTTTATAATATCCAAACCCAATGTCTGTAATTTCCCATTGCTGACTTAATTGCATGTTGTTTTCCCATTGAAGCACTTTACTGCCTCCATTTGTGGAAGCACCTTGCATGTCCAAAAACTTATTGCTATGCTTATTAATAATATTATAATATCCATCCGGCGTTAAACTCATTAGCCACAACTGGTTGCTTGCATTTAGAAAATCCCATTGTATTATTGAAGCACCATTCTCCAAAGAACTTCCACTAACATCAAGAGACTTATTGCTATTTCTGTTTATGACGCTGTAATTTCTATTTATGTCGAAAACAGGAGCCTTAGTACCAAGAGTTCCTTCATTCCAGGCGTATTGCAACTGTTTCAAACCACCCGTGTTGTTTATATTTATTACACTATTATTAATGGTAAACATACTATAATTATCGTTAGTCCTAATGCCGGGCCAATATATGCTACCAACTTTACTTTTCCTCAATTGATCGCTCATTCCTTGTATGTAAGCAATTTCCTTATCAAAACCAGGTGATCCCGTGTAATTTTTTCCAGTAGTCATAGGTGCGCCAAACTCTGTAACGATGGTTCTTTGAGGATACTTCAAGGAAGCTACCGGAGTTGCCCAATCTGCTGTGGTTTTATAATCGCCATTGAACCAGGTATAAAAATGAAACGATAAAAGGCAACCACTAAAACGGCTATCATCTCCAATACTATTGACATCAGTGGCATAACCAGCCCCATCTAAAATCATTCTTCGATGAGAAATATTGTAGCTATTGATCCAATTATTGTACAAATCCTTTAGTTCGTTTACACCGTATCCATGGGGTTCATTCATAATTTCAAAATACACGTTTGCATTATATTGATACTTATAAACCACCTTGTCCCACATCTTTTGGAAAGCAGCCATATCATCCACTTTACCATTTTTGGAACCGGCAGATTCCCAATAGGCCAGTACGACTTTCATTCCACTTTTGGACAATCGGGTTATTATTGATGCATACTTAGTCCAAAAATTTTGCAAGACCGTGGGCGGATTAATTGGCAAGCGTACGGTGTTTGCTCCTGTACTCTTCAACATATCTATCACCATATCCGTTTTTGCCAATAATATTGGCTCTTCGTCTGTGGTATTTATTCCGGATATGACCAACCAATCGTTTACAAAATTATCCCGCTCATCAGCCCAATTCACTCCTTTAAAATTGACGGTGGATGACAAAACAGTATCGGCGGCAGGTACTGGTGCATCAGGCAGCTCTGTCTTCACAACAGAATCTGCTGCCTTTTTGCAACCGAGTACAAAATAGATGCCTATTACTATAATCGCTATTACTTTCAGTTTCATATATGGTGGCAAAAGTGTGATGACTTAATACGGAGCATTAATAGCCTTCATTTTGTTGTAATTGATTGTTTGATGCTAATATTTCAGAACGTGGAATTGGCAACCAATTGTTTTTTGCAGCAAAGGATTTCCCTTCCAAAGCCACTTTTTTTGTATAAGAAAAAGTACCATCAGCATTTTTTGTAACTGTTATGCCATACGCAGGTGTATTCTCAACAACATTTGCAATATTCCAGCGTCTTATATCGTAAAACCTGTGTTCTTCAAATGCCAACTCCACCTGACGTTCTTTCCGTATGGCTTCTCGCATTTGAGTCTGTGACAATCCGGTAGGCAATGCAGGTTGATTCACTGAAGCTCTTTGTCTAATCAAATTTACAGCACTATAAACCGAAGCATCAGGGCCGGAAGCCTCATTTTGAGCCTCAGCATAATTCAACAAAACTTCAGCATACCTAAGGTATATCCATGGCTGTTGGCCTGCAGACGACCAGGGATTTTGAATAGGATTATTATCATTCATAAACTTACGAAGGTAATAACCGGTCTTTGTAGTATTCCAGTTGGAAGGGCCATCTTTACTATCTCTACCCCCAGGTGTAAATGTTTCGATATTGCGTCCGCGATAGGCTGCTCCATTATACAAAACGGTATAGTATAATCGCTTGTCTCTGTTATCATACGGTTTGTTGGGATCGTAGCCTGATGTGGCATCGGTAATATCTTTTCCATTGGTCATCTGATAGGCATCTACCAAATTTTGAAGCGGTGTATTTCCCGCCCAACCATCATAACCATTAGGGCCATTTGCAATCTCTGTTCTTACATGTGGTGCTGTTGTAGTGTACTGACGACCAAAAATAATTTCATTGCTGTTCATTGCCTGGTCTATAAACAGGGAACTATACTCATTCTGAATTGAATATTTATTCAAATCCATTACTGCTTTGGCAGCTTGGGCTGCAGCATCCCAGGTTCCGCAATTGTACAACGGGCTGGCAGCGTACAAAAGCAATCGCGCTTTTAAGGCAAGAGCTGCACCTTTGGTAGCTCTTCCCAAAGGCCATGCGCTGTTGTTATCACGTGGCAATAACTGAGCCGCAGAGTCCAACTGTGCTACTGCATAATCTACAGATTGTTTTAAGGATGATCTATTATATACTGATGGGTCACTTAAATTATCCTTTAGCTCATACACTTTATTTCCAACCAAAACAATCCCACCATAATTTCTAATTAGATCATGATATCTAAAAGCGCGCAAGAACCGTAGCTCACCAATCATTAGGTTTTTGTGCTGCTCACTCATCGCTACAGATCCTATATTATTCAACGCCCAGTTACAGTCTCTTATTCCTCTGTAACTTCTGCCCCAAAATGCTCCTGCATTTCCCAAATTTTCAGGGGCTATTTGTCCTCTTTGAATCAGCCAACTTCCATCATCGTTGTTATAGATAGATTCATCTGTATTGGAACTCCACATGCTATATTCAAAGGCGCGACCGAAACCGGGCAAAGTTCCTTCACCTTCTTTACCGATAATTTTGATCCCCATATACCTATTAATGACATAATCATCAAACAAGGTAGAATCTTGCAAAATGGCCGCATCTGATATGGTTGTAGTAGGGGTCAGTGTCAAAAAATCTTTCTTACAAGACATTAGGATAACACTGATAGAAAATATTGATATAATTACTTTTTTCATTTCTTAGATTTTAATTTTTCACTTACCTATCATTTTTCTTAAAATGATACAAACTGCTTACAAAGAATTGCTTATTTAATCTAACTATGGTTAAAATTTCAGATTTAAACCGAGGTTAATAATTCTTTGTTGTGGATAGAATTGTCCGGAACCGCTGTTCCCTTCTGGATCATAATCCTTTACCTTAGTAATTGTAAACAAGTTGAAGGCACTTGCAAAAAATCGCAAATTAGACAACTTAGCTCTTGTCAATAACGGACTTTCAATTGTATAACCTAATTCTACATTTTTCAAACGGATAAAGGATGCATCATTCAACCAAAACGTATTGGAATAGGCACCTCCATTTACAGAGTTGGAAGCTCTTTCATCCACTCTTGGATAAGAACCATTAGGGTTGGAAGGGCTCCAACGATTATCGGCCCATGAGCTGTAAAAGTTACCAATGGTTCCAGACTCCGGCAACACATACTGACTAACCTGCGCTTGTCCTGAAAACAAAACGGATAAATCTACGTTTTTATAGTTGCCACCCAAGTTCAAACCATAAGTAATTTGGGGTATATTACCATACTTGGAACGAACCTTATCATCGGCTGTAATTTTTCCATCATTTGTATAATCCTGATAAATCAAATCTCCCAAGCGTGGTGTATTTGTTGGGTGAGGATATTTGGTAAAATCATCGGTAGTTCTCATTATCCCTATTTCATTATACAACAAATAAGTATTTAATGGATGGCCTGTTTGGCGCTGCCATTCAGGGGTTCCAGAAGCTTCATCTATATCCACAATTTTGCTTTTGGCATGTGTAAAATTCCCTGAAACAAATATGGAAGTGTTTTTGTCAAACTGTTTGTTATAGCCTAGTGTAAGCTCTATTCCATTATTGTCAACTTTCCCAATATTCTCAGAAGGTATAATAGCGGAATTAATTCCGGACACTTGTGGTACAGAAGCATTCCTTACAGCAAGAATATCACTTCTTTTCTGTTGAAAATAGATAAACTCTAAATTGAAGTTTTTCAAGATCACAGCATTCAGACCAATATCTAATTTCTTGGCACGCTCCCAAGTTATTTGTGGATTTGCCAGTAGGGTAAGATCATACCCCGGATGAATTGCACCATTAATTACATACTGACTATTTAACCTATAGTTATTAAAATATTGGAAGAGTCCTACATTGTCATTCCCCAGTACACCATAGGAAGCTCTCAGCTTAAGATCGTTTACAAACGACTCTGTATTAAACCAATCTTCTTTTGAGATCCTCCATGCAGCAGAAACCGCCGGGAAAAATCCGTATTGATTACCCGATGCAAATGTGGACGAACCATCCATACGTGCCTGAACTTCTGCCATGTATTTTTCACTAAAATTGTATGCTAACCGGCCAATGTAGCTTCTTCTTGTATAAGTGTAGCTACCCCCATCATTCGTTTTATCTGCATCGGCAGTACCTCCCTGGCTAAGTTCCGGAGTTGTATATGTGGGGAAGTGCTTTCTAAAGGCAGAAAAGTTATCACTTTGATAATTGCTTTGCTCATAAGCAACAAAAGAATTTACAGCATGTTTATTGAAGCGTCGCTCATAATTCAATCTTATATTAGATACATATTGATATTGATTGGTTTGAGACTGATATAAAGTGGCCTGCTTATCCACTCCACCCAGAATAGTTGAATTGTAGGTATTGGAAGATGCATTATACCGGTATAAATTATACGGAATTGCAAAACTTTTATTGGAACCGGATGACTTATCTACACTGTAAAAGGCATCAAGAGACAAACCGTTCACCCCCGGAATGGAGTAAGAGCCCTTTAGTATTCCGTTGAAAATAAGTGTTGGATTGTGACTAGTACCCGGAATATCGGTTACCATAATAGCAGGGTTGCCATTTTCAATACCTGTTGTTGGCAAACCATTAGGATAATAGGCGGCTACAGTTGGGTAGGCTCTGTATATAAATCGGAAAATATCGCCGGCTCCTGACTGTGGAAAAATCCGATCTTCCTGCCTGCCGGACAGTAACAAACTAACCTTCAATCGTTTTGTAATATTTGCATCCACATTAGATCTAAAACTATACTGCTTATATCGGGTAACTCCCTTTTTATATATACCGTCCTGATTTAGGTATCCAGCTGATAGAAAATATTTTACATTCTCGCTACCACCATTTACTGAAAGATCGTGTCTGCTTTGCAATGCCACTTTTTTTAATACTTCATTGGCCCAGTTTGTATTGGGGTAGTTTAACGGATCGCTACCACTTTTATACTTTTGTAACTGCTCTTCGGAATATATCTGATTCATTCCGCCAGCAGCATTATTATAATAAGATATCTCATTTTGGATGGTGGCATACGTAAATGCATCGGCCATTTTGGGCAAACGAGTTGGTGAAGTAAATGCCTGATTAAAACTATAATTAACAATAGGTTTCCCTATTTTTCCTTTTTTAGTCGTTATCAAGATAACCCCATTGGCAGCGCGGCTACCGTAAACTGCAGCTGATGCGTCTTTTAAAACCGAAACATCTTCAATATCATTAGGGTTGAGCCTTGCCAATCCTCCAATTTGCCCCGGTATACCATCTACAACCACAAGAACGTCATTACTTCCAGTAGTTGCCAGTCCTCTGATTAATATACTGGAACCATCATACCCCGGCTCTCCACTGCGGTTGTTGGCAATTAGCCCCGAAACCCTACCGGCAAAGCTGTTTGAAACATCGGGCTGTGGACTTTTTTGGATGGCCTCCCCTTTTACAGTGGATATTGAGCCGGTTAGTGTAGCTCTCTTTTGGGTACCATACCCTACCACTACCACTTCGTTCATTGCTTTAACTGTCTCATCGACAAGTGTTACATCGATTACTTCGTTTTCTCCTACCAAAACTTCCTGAGTGGCATAACCAATACTGGTAAACTGTAAATGTTCCCCTTTGGCAGTATTGATAGAATAGTTACCGCCTTCATTTGTCATGGTTGCTGTTGTTTTTCCAACTACTGACACCGTAACACCCGGAATGCCGCCCCCCTTAGTATTAGTCACTTTTCCTCTAATGGAAATCTGTGCAAAAATGGCAGGGGACACAAAAAGAAGTAAGAATAAGGACAAAACAAGCCTGTATGGCTTAAGCACTTTTTTTCTCAAAATGTGTTTCATTAAACAATCGCTTTAATTTTTTGAATAGAGTTTCTTTTCAGAACAACTTATAAAGCCAACATTGACTTTCGTTATATGAGAATAAAATTAAGTCCAAATATTGCCGAAAAGGGGGGTATTTTCTGAAAAAAGAGGGCTATTCTCTTCTCAGCTAGCCTTTTTTAGTGGGCTTATCGCTTTTTTCGGATCGCTCTATTGTGTAGCTCTTTTGAAATTGTCTTCTATACTTTTTTATATACTCCGAGGGGGTGCAGTTAAAAATTTTTAAAAACTGGGCTCTGAAATGTTTCATATCGTTAAAGCCTGCCTGAGTTGCTGCTTCGGTTACATTACAGTTTGAGTTAATAAGTAACTCTGCTGCTTTGCGTAAACGAATCATCCTTACAAAACTGTTTACGGTGTGACCTGACAACAGTTTTATTTTTTTATATAAAGCAGAATGGCTTTTTCCCATTTCCTTTGCCAGAATATTTATTGCAAACTGTTCATCATATAAATGATTTTCCACTACCTGAATGCACTGATCTAAAAACAGCTTTTCACTTTCCAATACATTTACATTACTCTCTCTTAGTGTAATATGGTTCAGAAAATACTGTTGCAGATTTGCTTTGGATGTTACAAGGTTGGCAACCTTGGCGAGCAATAACTCCTTTTCAAAAGGTTTTAATACATAGTCATCTGCACCACTTTTAATACATTGTAGTCTTACTTCAGGAGAATCCTCTCCGGTAAGCAGGATAATAGGAATGTGTTTTAGCTGATGATTGGTCTTGATCTTTACACATAATTCATGTCCATTTGTCTCCCCAGGCATGTTAAGGTCTGTGATGATAATATCGGGTGACGATTTAATTGACTGTTTATAGGCATCCGCTCCGTCAAATGATACCAAAACATGATACCCTTCTGTAAAAATGCTCTTTAAATATTGAACCAGCTTCTCATTATCATCTACAATAAGTACTGTTTTCTTTTCCGAAATAATTACTTCCGGCTTGGGAGCGCTATCATGAGATGGCAGGTCTATATCAACAGAAATAATTTCCTTTGCGATTTGCTTTTCCGGGGCATCCGTCATAAATACCACATTATCAGCAAAATGCGCCTTGCCCTTTAAAAGTTCCATGAAAAAGACAGTCCCAATTCCAGGCACTGTTTCATAATGCAACTTTCCGCCATGCAGATCAATAAAGTTTTTTACTAGATACAGGCCGATACCAAAACCAGGTTTTGATTTTGACTCCAAAGATTTTACCTGATAATACTGGTCAAAAATCCTATTCCCCACATTCTTATCGATACCAGAACCTGAATCTGAGATGGATATAACAATTGAAGCAACTTTTTCCTGAATTTCTAATTTCACGGAACCTTTTTCCGGAGTATATTTCAATGCATTGGAAATCAGGTTAAAAATAGCAATCTCTATTTTTTCCGGATCAACAAATATTTCAGCATTTTCAGTCTCACAGCTAAACTCATACTTAATTTGACTTGCCCTTGCCTGATAGTAAAAACTATCAAAAACATCTTTACACAAAGTGCTGATTCTATGTTTTCCAACGTGTAAGACGGTAGCATTGGCATTCACCTTTCTGAAAAGTAGCAATTGATCGACCAGACGCAGCATTCGGCGAGAATTATTATATGCCACTTTTATTTCTACAGGCGTTTCCTCTTCGCTATCTTTATGATGCATCAATTCATTTATCGGATTGATAATCAATGTTAACAATGTTCTGAACTCATGGGTAATATTGGTAAAAAATGAAGCTTTTTTTTCACTAAGATCTTTCTCCTTCTGAGCCGTTACCCTTGCAAGTTGCACTTCGAATTTTAGCTTTTGTCTATTAGATTTATACCGCAGATAGCTATAAGACAAAAACACTAGTGCCGTTGCATACAACAACCAAGCCCACCAACTTCTATACCAAGGTGGTAATATTGTTATTTTCAATTGCGTTAAAGCTTCAGCCCACTGTCCTGATCCATTTTTAGACTTGATATGTAATACATAATCGCCTTCGCTTAAATTATTATAGGTAAGTGTACCAGTTGTAGTCTGATTCCAATCTTTATCCCATCCTTCCAAAAAATAACCATATTGAACTTTTTCGGATGCAGAAAAATTGATGGCAACAAATGAAATATCAAGATTAGCCTCTTTAAAGGGAAGTACAATTGCATTAATATTTTCAACAGCAACCCCTTTGGGCCAATAACTTGTTTGCGTAATTGCTACTTTATTAATACTAATGGCTGTGATCATGGGTTTTTCAAACTCATTGCTACTACGAACTACGGCTTTTGGATTAAACATATTAAACCCGTTAATTCCTCCAAATATTAATTGTCCATTGGCCAGTTTTAACGCTGCATTGTAATTGAACTCATTGCTCTGCAATCCGTCATTCACTGTAAAATTTTCTACAACTTTTGTATCAGGATTAAACCGCGATAACCCGTTATAAGTACTCAGCCATAAATTGCCTGAGTTATCCTCTAAAACATTTAAAATCGTATTAGCCGGTAAGCCATCCAGCTCGGTAAAATGTTTAAAAGTTTGCTTTTGGCTATTAAATAAGATTAGCCCTCCACCTTCACTCCCCAGCCATATCCTATTCTTATGATCGATATAAACACATAGAATCGGATAATTAATCGGGAAATGCATATGTTGCTTTGTTTTGGTATCTACACCAATAAGTTCCTTATAATTACCAGCCCATATTCTTCCATCTTTGTCTTGGCTAATTGCATGAATATTAGTCAGACGGCTATCAAAAATCTCCCATTTGTTTAATGCTTCATTGAACAGATACATAGCACCGCCTCGCGTGGCACCGGCCCATAATCGATTTTCCCGATCCAGAAACAGTTTCCAAAAATTAATATCATCTTCCTTCAATGTGGGATTGTAACATGGGTAATTAATAAACTTACCCGTTGCCCTATCCATCAACTGAATACCTCCACCAAAAGTGGCTACCCAAAGCCTATTTTTATGATCTATTAAAAGGCTTACTACAAAATTGCTCCCAAGAGAAGTTCGGTTTTGGGCTTCATGCACAAATGATGAGAAGGAATTTTGTACAGGATTCCATTTTGACAAGCCTCCTCCATCGGTTCCGATCCAAATATCGCCAGTTTTATCTTCGCAAAAAGAGAGCACAAAATTGCTCACCAATGATTTGGATGCAAAAGGATCCTTTCGTACAGATACAAATAAAGGTTTTTGTGAATCGACAAGGCTTACCCCTCCTCGTAATGTGGCTATCCATTTTCGATAGTTTTTATCTTCAAAAATTGCATATACAGCTCCACTTTTCAACTGATTTGCAGCATTACCTTCTACAATATAATTTACCTGACTATCCTTAAGATTAAAAATAGCCACACCTCCTCCATCAGTGGCTATCCAAAGCTGCTCCTCCTTACTTAACAAAAGCCCGGTTATGTTTCTAACACGTAAGCTATTATTGAACAGACTTTTTTCCATCTTTTCATACCGAAGATTGTACTGAAACAATCCATTTTGAGACCCTATAAAAACAACGCCCTGTGCGGGTGCAGGCAATAATTTTCCGCCTTCAGTAATTGCATTTGAAAGAAGTCTGATTCGTTGTTTTTGCTTGTCAAACAAACAAAGTCCAACATTTTTTATGAACAAATAAATTGTACCATTATACTCACAAATGCCCTGCACATTATAATCTGACAGGCCCCTATCCAATGGGATCTGAGTAAACAGTTTAGAAGTGGGCTTTAATACCAAAAAGCCTTTATCATCGGTACATAGATATACAGTATCTCTAATAACCAGTATCTCACTACTTCGTGCTTCCAGTTTTTGGATCTTCTTTTTATTATAAGGCTGATAATTAAAAAACTGGAACTTTTGATTTCCATAGTCAAAAAAACTCACCCCTTTTAGGGTTCCGACCCATACGCCCTTATCACTCCCACTCAAGGATACAATATGATTATTGATCAATGAGGTGCTATCCTGCCATTTGTTCCGAAAGCCTTTGAACTCGAAACCGTCATAACGGTTTAACCCATCAAAAGTGCCAATCCAGATATACCCAAACTTGTCCTGAATAATGCTGGTGGCTGAATTGTTAGACAACCCTTCTGACAAACCAATGTTTCTGACAGGAATAATATCAGAAGCAAATACTGTACAACTAACTGATAATAAGAAAAATATAATCGTAAATACCAATCTCATATCTGACAGATTTGGCCATTAAAATATTAAAAATACAATACCCGCTTAAAACCCTTTCATCTGGCTGAATATGATATCGGAATGAAGGTTACTCCAATCGCCTTTTGTTATTGAATGATCTTCATACTATCAAGTCCGACTATTCTCATAATTAGAAACAGCTACTTTACGATCACACGCTCAATCCCCTCATGCGTAGGAATCACTTTTTTAATACTTCCATCGGCATTGAACGCCAACTTGTCTATGCACACTTCCCGATGGTAGCCTGCAGCGCTTCCAATTTTAATACCATTGGGATAGCTGAAACGATGGTAAACTATATACCATTCATCCTTGCCAGGAATTTGAATGACAGAATTATGCCCTGCTCCATATATACCTTCGGATTCGTGCTTCTCCAGTACAAAATTATTTTCCAGAATGGTTAAGGGACCTAAAGGAGAACTGGATACACCATAACGAACCCGATAATTTGGACTGCGTGTATCATCTTCACTCCACATAAAATAATACATGCCGTTTCTATAAAACACATAAGTTCCTTCGCGAAAGGTTCTATCTACTTTGATAATTTCAGGAGCATCTGATTTAAAAGATATCATATCATCATTGAGCTCTGCCACTGCCATATATCCATTGCCCCAATACAAATAGGTTTTCCCCGTTTGAGGATCGGTAAACACATCCGGATCTATTTCCTGCCCACCTTTTATGCCCTTTGGCTTTTGAGCCACAAGTGGTTTCCCACTATCTACAAATGGGCCAGTGGGATGATCTGAAACGGCTACACCTATTTTTTGGGCTGCAGTAAAATAATAGAAGTATTTATATTGTCCATTTATTTTCTTTTCGATCACACAGGGAGCCCAGGCATTGCGGTTGGCCCAGCTTACCTGGGCAGGTAGATCCAGCATCACTCCTTCATCTTTCCAGTTCACCATATCGGGGGATGAAAAAACTTTAAAATAGGTACCGCTCCAGCTGTCGAATCCATCACTGGTTGGATAGATATAAAATTGCTTTGTTTTTTCTGAATATAAAATTTCAGGATCGGCATAGTACCCGTTCAAAACCGGATTGTGGTTCTTTACTGCCTGCACCTGAAAAACCAATTTCCTTTTTCCGGCAATAGACACACCCACTTCTACGGGTCCGATGGAAAAATTTTTATTCTTTGAAAAAATCTGAATGCCGGGTAATTTTCCAAACTGTGGATCAAACTGGTGAAGATCTGTATTGGGCAATACGGGCAAATACAATTTTTTGGCAGCAGTGTCTAAAACAATATTATTCTTCTTAATCTGCTTTGATTGCACCTGTGTAATAGCTTCTTCAGCAGTTATCCATTTACTGGTAAGTCTTTCCAGCTCCTTTTGTGTGATTGGTAAAACGGTGCCATGCCGAGGATGAAAATTCATAGATATTTCATGATCCACTACTTTAAAAGTTTTCAGGTCGGTAGATTTGGTAAACTGATATTTCCCTTTGGTATATACATCATACATCAATATAAAACCGCTGCCATCATTCAGTTTAAACACACCGGCTCCTTCCACCGGGTCTTTTGTTTGTTGTAAATATTGATCTTTTATGATATAGCCTTCGGTGAGTTTATCCGAAACAGCCACTTTGATTCCATTGCCCTGACCCTCGGTTTTAAAAAACAAATAATATTTTCCATCCTTTGGAACGATATCGCCATCAATACAAGCTCCATTTGTTGGACTAAACAATAATTGCTTTGGCTCCGACTCAAAAGCTGTAAAATCTTTATTGGCATACGCATAGTAAATCACATCCGGATCTGCCCCTGCACGCATAGACCAGTAGATCATATATTTTTTCTGAACCGGATCGAAAATTGTTTGTGGTGCCCAAACCCGGTTTACTTTTTCAAAAGCCTTAAATGTTTGAGGAATATTTATCTTAGAAGAAGTCCAATGGATCAGATCGGTAGATTTCAACAATACCATTCCACGGTTTGAGTCCCAACCGTTGGCGGACACCATATCGGTCACCACCATATAAAAAGTCTTACCATCGGCACCGCGCAAAATATGCGGATCACGAACACCTCCTGTAGCGCTAATCTTTTCAGAAGAAATGACGGGTTTATTATTATTCAGAGCGGTGAATCGGTAACCATCCGTGCTAATAGCAAACCGGATAGCTTCGTCATTTTTACTGTTTCCGGTGAAGTAGGTAAACAGGTAACCCCGATACTTTTCTTTTACAGATTTAGACTGGGCCATTGTAAAAAAAGGGAACAAGACACCAGCCATCAACCCAAGCAATATTTTCTTTTTCATAATCAATTTTCAATTTCTTTTAAGATATCTGAATGTCGCAATTGCCGCAATAACAATCCTTGTAAAACTGCATAAAATTATTTGTTATAAAGGCGGGAAATTCATTTAAAAGGAGAGCATTTTAGATTGCCTACTCCTCAAACAAATTACCCAATATGCAAAACATCCATGCTATCAAAAACATAAACTTTATTTTTCAGTATTTTAAAATCGCTCACCCTTCATTTGGATCATCAATTCTCAAATTGTCCCCCATTTTTTTTCTGTACTGTTTTATATATTCTGTTGGTTTCATTTTAAAGAGCCGTACAAACTGTTCTCTAAAATATTTTACATCACTAAATCCAACAGAATAGGCCACCTGAGCGACAGTATCGTTGGTCGATATTAAAAATTCGGCAGCCTTTCGAAGCCGCAGGTAACGAATAAAAGCGTTCACGGATTGTCCTGAAATCAGTTTTATTCGTTTGTATAAATAGGAATGGCTCACCCCCATTTCCCTGGCCAGCATTTCTATATTGAAGGTGCTGTTATCCAGATGTTTTTCCACAATGAGAATACATTTGTCCAGCAGTTCCTGGTACTCCGCTGGTACTTTAGTCTCAGCCTCGTGTCCTTCTACTTTTTTCAGGGTTATCTGATCATAGAAATATTGCTGAAGATTGGCACTGTTTTTAAAAATACGATTCACGCGTGCCAGCAATAGATCTTTATTAAAAGGTTTTGTAATGTAATAATCAGCCCCTTCTTCAGTTCCCTTTAGCTCCAAGTCTTTTGAAGTATGGGCTGTTAGCAAAATGACCGGTAAATGATTGACAGAAACATCATTTTTAATAGCCTGACAAAGAGCTATACCATCCATTTCCGGCATGGCCACATCCGAAATAATCAGATCGGGTTTTTTCTGTAGAGCCAGTTTCAGTCCATCCCTTCCATTGACAGCCTGATATATCAGGTAGTTTTCGCCCAATACGGAAGTTATATATTTTCTCAAATCATCATCATCATCCACTACCAGTATGGCCTTTTTCGCGGTGAGTGCAGGAGCCTCCGGAATGAATGCAGGAGTCAGTTCGGGATCTTCCTCAATATCAATCTCTTTAGTAAGTTCAGCCTCCTCAGCAATATTCCTCATAATCTGAATGTCTCCAAAATGTTCTTTTCCTGTTGGCAACTTGACTGTAAAACTGGTTCCCATTTTGGGCTCACTGGTATAGGCTATGTTTCCCTTGTGCCATTCGGTAAACTGTTTCACCATGTACAAACCAATACCAAAACCCAATTTCACATGACCTGGAGCCTGATAAAATCTTTCAAATATGGCATTGCCTGTGCCTTTGGGAATACCGGCGCCTGTATCTTCGATGATAGTGGTGATCGTTTTATTTCCGCATGCGATCTTAATCAGAATCTGACCGTCCTTTGGGGTATATTTAAAAGCATTGGCAATCAAATTGTACAGAATAATTTCCACCTTTGCCCGATCGCCAAAAAAATCAATGGGTTTATCTATTCCTTCAATCTTATAGTGGATATTTCTAGTTCTGGCTTCGTATTTGAAGTAGGAGAAAACTGCATCGCATAGTTTGCTAAAGTCAAATTGACTGACCAACATTCCCTCTGCACCTTCTTCAATTTTTCTAAACAGCATGAGCTGGTCTGTCAGGCTCAACAGCCTTGCCGCATTCAGACCTATTACCCGAAGTTCTTCTTTCTCCTTTCCTTTTTGAATGCGCATCAGATCCTGAACGGGATTGATGATCATGGTAAGCGGGGTACGAAACTCGTGTGAAATATTGGTAAAAAAAGATAAACGCTTTTGGTTGATTTCTTTTTCCTTTTCGTTTAACACTTTTTCAGTAATTCTCTCTGCCTTTTCTTTTGCAAATTCCGCATGAGTTTTTTCAAGTTCAGCTCTTTGCACTTCTTTTTCCATACGCTCACTTTCCAACTCGGTTTTCCTCATTTCTGCATTTAGGCGAGAAAGTTTTAGGTCGTATTTTATTTTTTCCTGTGCAGTTTTATATCTCAGATAAAGATAAATGACGGCTGATAGTGCAAGCAAATAGACACAATAGGCCCACCATGTCCGATACCAGGGAGGCAAAACTTTTATATGCACTACTGTCTCCTTCGTGTTCCATGTACCCTCGGCGTTGGTAGATTTTATCCGCAATTTGTAGGAGCCTTCCCGAATATTATTATAAGTAACTGAACGGGAACTGCCGCTATAACTCCAATCCTTATCCCAGCCTTCCAGATAGTAGGCATATTTTATTTTATTGGGTGCCGAAAATTCTAATGCAGCAAACTGTATATACAAAATAGCTTCATCGTAAGGCACTATCAGTTGTACTATTTCGCCTATATCGTTGGTTTTGTAATCAATTTGATCCGTGAACAATTTATTATTCACCTTTAGCGAAGTCAACACCACTTTGGGGAAATAGGTTCGAACATACATTTTGGTTGGGTCAAAAAGATTGAATCCATTATTGCCTCCAAAGGCCAGCTCCCCCGATTTCAATTTTAAAGCAGCTCGATAGGAAAACTGATTGTTCTGCAATCCATCCGACTCATAGAAACGGTTTATCTTTCTGGTTTTGGGATCAAATCGGTTCAGACCATTAGAAGTACTAATCCAAAGATAACCTTGCCCATCCTCCAAAATATTCATCACCGTATTGCTGGAAAGTCCCTCTTCTTCAGAAATGCGTGCAGCAATTTTCCCCGATTTCCTATCAAACAATATCAGTCCGCCTCCTTCTGCACCAATCCAAAAATTCTTCTTTGAATCTTCAAAAATACACCTCACAGTTTTCCCAATTGGATAATACTGATGCTTTCTATTGATCTGATCTACCCGTATTAACTGCCAGGGACTTCCTACCCATAGTTGACCTTGACTATCTTCCTTTATTGACATCAGATCTCCAAACTGAGGATCATATATTTCAAATGTATTGAGCGATTTATTGTATAAATAAAGATGTCCATTTTCGTAGGTAGTTACCCAAAGGTTGTCTTTGGAATCCTGATAAATGCGGATGGCTATTTTATTTTCAACACTGTCGGCTTGGTTCAATAATTTATAATGTTCGATCGTTCCACTAGGTGTACGCTTATTTACACCGCCTCCGAAAGTGGCGATCCAGAGATTGTGATGCTTATCCTGGGTAATGCTGCTAATGGTATTGTTAGAAAGCACCGGAGTTTGATAACTGGTAAAATGCTTTCGTGCAGCATCCCATTTATTCAATCCTCCTCCATCAGTGCCAATCCAAAGATTATTGTGGACATCTTCATAAAAAGAGGTTATAAAATTGCTGGAAAGACTGTTGGAAGAAAAATCTTGCCGGATGGTGTTGAAATCGTTTCTATACACATCAGCAATATTCACTCCGCCCTTGTTTGTTCCAATCCATTGACGTTGTTCCTTATCAATAAACAGGGAAAGAATACTATTGCTTGAAAGCTTCCCCGTTGTACTCCTTCCATCAATTGAATTTATTACTCCTGTTTTGGTATTCAGGGTCTTCACGCCACCACCATCGGTTCCAATCCATAATAGACCATTTCTGTCCAGGCTCAAGGCCGATACATAGGCGACTCCGAGAAGTTCACTATTGACCTGTTGTATTATTTTATTTTGAGCAATATTGTATTGCAGCAACCCTGTAGAAGTGGCTAACCATAAATTACCGCTATGATCAAACCTCATCCGATTGACAGAATAGCCACCGATTGCATTAGTGACAGGATCCAACTTACTGCTCTTATCATTAAACCGAAACAACCCGCTGCCTGCCACAAACACCCATAATCGTTTTTGTTTGTCAAATTGCATATCCTGTACTGTATACCAGGCTTCAGCTTCACCATTACTATTTAGAATAGGAATCTGTTTTGCTATATCCAGATGCTTTGGCTTCCATAGTAAACCATTAGCACTGGTTGCCAGGAACATATTTCCACTCTCATCTTTTTCAATACTATTGATATACATGGATACCCTTTCCTTCTTTCTAGTATTGAGCGGTTGATAGTAAACCGGGGTAAAAACATTAGTAAAGACATTATAGCACACGGCTCCCTGTCCCATCCCAATCCATAAATTATGGTCATCGTCTTCATTGATAGCGGAAATATAATTATGAGGAAGGGAGGTGGTATCGTTTATTCTGTTTCGGAATACCTTAAACTCATACCCATCATAACCGTTCAGACCATCGTAGGTCCCTAACCAAATCATTCCCCGGCTATCCTGAAACACACAACGTACCGAATTATTGGAAAGACCATTGGAACTACCCAAATAGGTAATCTTGTAATTTTCCTGCGCACCAATGCCAATAAAGCATGTCATGAACAAGACTATTATCAAGAAACATCTATATATTTTTTCCCTCATAGCTTTCAAAAACCAGCGATATTAGAAAATTGCAAACCATTTCTTTTCAGAATTTTACCTCAGAAAGAACCTAGATAAAAGTACCATATTCAGACTCAAATTAAGCTAATACATCCAGCCCAAGATGCCCCGCTCGAACTTTCTGCTAAAGAAACAAATCAAACAAAGCAATTCAATTCGATTTTTTAATTGACAAAAATACATTTATCCATACAAATCACCCGTATTAGTAGAAATATTATACAGTTTCAATGTACAGGTTTGTTGTGCAATATTTCCAAAAATTGATATGGATAGGGACCATAGTATCCAAACTCAAAATTTAACCTAGATTAACTTCTTTTTCTTATCTCCTAAATTCTATTTTTGCCACTTTAAATTTTTATTATGGCATCAGGAATATTTGCAATACTAGATGATATAGCGGCACTCATGGACGACGTGGCAGTAGCCAGTAAAATAGCCACACAAAAAACAGCTGGTATTTTGGGCGATGATTTGGCGGTGAATGCCGAAAAAGCAACAGGGTTTCTTTCTTCTCGCGAGTTGCCTGTATTATGGGCCATAACCAAAGGCTCGTTTATCAATAAACTAATTATTGTACCTATTGCATTATTGTTAAACGCTTTCTTCCCTATTTTAATAAAATATGTCTTAATAGCCGGTGGTGTTTATCTGGCTTATGAAGGCGTTGAAAAAATCATTCATTACTTTATGCATCGTGCAAAAAAAGGAAAGGAAGTAGTGGACGAAATCGTACACGATGCCGATCATTCCGATGAAAAACAAAAAATAAAATCGGCAATTGTTACCGATTTTATCCTATCCATTGAAATTGTAATTATTGCTTTGAGTACTGTTTTACAAAAACCACTTTCCTTACAAATTCTAACCGTTTCTGTAGTATCTATCCTGGCTACGGTAGGTGTTTATGGCATTGTAGCATTAATTGTCCGTATGGATGATGCCGGCTATAAACTGATAAAAATTGCCAAAGGGAAAAAAACAATTTCAGGTTTGGGCAATCTGTTGGTAAAAGCGTTGCCGATCATCATTAAGATATTAGCAGTAGTAGGTACTGTTGCATTGATATTAGTAGCTGGTGGCATTTTTGTTCATAACATTGAGTACTTCCACCACATGCTGCATGGCTGGCCGGATATGTTGAAAGAAACTGTATTTGGATTAGTCATTGGCTTGGTTGCTATTCCATTTTTTAATGGAGCAAAAAAAATCATGAGCCTTTTTAAAAAATAAAACCAGCATTGCCATTGTCCAAACATTTGATTAATATAAAAAATCTTAGTGTTTATTACAGCTCAAAAACTGTATTAAAAAACATCTCCTTTCAATTTTTTAAAGGAGATGCCTGCGTTGTTCGCGGGCAAAGCGGAAGTGGTAAGACCACGCTGGGTAAGGCTTTGGCGGGTTTACAAAAATATCAGGGACAGATTGATTTTAATTTTGATTTAAATAGTGTCTTACTTCCTAAAGTATTGTTTGTAGAAAACTGGTATCGTTTTTCCAATCTAGAAGGAGACAGGAATTTTTATTATCAACAACGCTACAACCATCAGCAAAAAAGAGATACTGTAAGCATTGCCCGCGAATTGGAATTATTTGGGAAGGAACATTCCCTGAAAAATGAATTGCCAGAAGAACTGCTTGCTGCTTTTGAATATCATAAAGTATTAACCGAACAGCTTTTTGAAATCTCCAGTGGTGAACACAAAAAACTGCAACTCATTAAAGCATTGTGGTGGCAACCACAGTGGTTGATTATTGACCAGCCGTACACCGGTCTGGATGCCAACTCTCGTAATAAACTGAACCAGCTATTGGATGATTATGTGGCCAGGGGTGGGCAATTAATCTTATTGAGCAATGATGATGAATTGCCTTCCTGCATCAATCGTTTTGCGACTATCGAAAACGGAAAACTAACAGAGAGCAGCGATGTTTATGAGGTGGAAGAAAAAGTATTTAAACCGCTACCGTATTTTCTTACCATAGCACCTGAATACACCTCGAACAGCATTGTTGACATGAAAAATGTGTCGGTAAGGTATGATGATAAATATGTATTATCCGACATCAATTGGAAGGTGAATGCTGGTGAACGCTGGTTGTTACAAGGTTCTAACGGTTCAGGCAAATCGACCTTGTTAAGTTTGATTACAGCCGATCACCCGCAGGCTTATGCCAATGATATAAAATTGTTTGGTGTGCAGCGAGGAGGTGGCGAAAGTATTTGGGATATAAAAAAACGAATTGGTCTTATCTCACCAGAATTGCATTGGTATTTTGATGCCAATGCCACGGTGGCGCAAAGCATTGCATCCGGATTTTTTGACAGTAATGGTCAGTATCAAAATCTTCGATATGCACAAAAGCAACAGTTAAATGAGTTGCTGCATTTTTTGGATTTGTATGACGTAAAAGACCAACTGTTGCAAACGCTGCCTTTAGGCATTCAAAGACTTGCCTTGTTAGGTCGCACCATCATCAAAGACCCGCAGCTATTGGTTTTGGACGAACCCTGCCAGGGATTGGATCAGCAGCAAACCCAGTATTTTAATAAGATGGTGGATGCTATTAGCAACAATGGGGTTACCATCATTTATGTGGGACATTTTGCTTCGCAATTGCCGAAACGTCTTACCCATAAAATAAGTTTGGATGCTGGAAAAGCAACATCCTGTGAAAAGTTGACCCAATAAAAACAATCAGAAAAATGCGGTCAAGCCAAAGTCAGGCAAGGATTTCACACAAAGCAATCATTTTATCTGTCCGCTATTCCAAGCCGAAACCAATGCCAAGTTTGTGCTAATTCTCCAATCGGAAAACTCATTGTCCTGTGGTGGTGCCGAATCAAAGTATTCAACAAAAACAGGTAGTGGCAATTGACTACTCAAATCTTTGGCCAATGCAGTTAAAACTCTTTTCCGTAATTCCTCGTCCAAAGGCATATCCACCTTTCCTGATTTTTTATTTTTATTGACTCCAGTTTCTGCCACTGCCCAAGGCAAATTGGTTTGTTTCATAGCAACCCGAACCGGATTAAAAATACTCGAAGCATCTTCACCCATATTGTCATTGTAATAACCATCCCAGCTAATGAGTGCCACTTTTGTGGGCAGGTAATCCTTCCAGTTTCGGCCACTTATTGGATCCAGTGAATATGCCATCAAACAAAGCGTGGGTACTAAGTTGGGCTTATTGAATTTCGCTTGCAAAGCAATGATATAGTCAAACGCACTCCTATACTCAGCAGCCGTAAATTCACCATCTCGTATTTGATCTTCCGGTTCATGATAATACGTCCAAAATTGTTTTGCCGTGCTGCTCAAACCACTAAAAAACTGATTCAAAACTGCATCTTTAGATCCATTCAACACCTCCTTTGGATCCATCTTAAAAGAGATATGAGCCACCGTTTCTTTGGATAACCAATCCGGCCAAACAGGATCGCCAGCATTGTACAAGCGAACAATTTCATGCTTACCAAAAGCGGCTTTTACTCTTTGGTATGCCTGCTCTTTGCTTTCGCCTGATAATGAACCAGCACTTGAGCCCCAAAGAATTCCAGGTTTATTTTCCTGTGGATTTGGCTTTTCGGTTTTTGTTTTTGTACAGGAAAATAATACCAAAAAATAGGATAAAAAGATAAGTGCCCGCATTGCCAATTTGCTACAAAATTTGAGCCAATAAAATCCTACTCTGTGCCTACTTTATTGAAAAGCTACACGACTAATTAATTTCGATTATTCAGACTTTAGCTGCAACACGCCCGTCTTGATTCCCTTTGCACTTGCTTCGAAAGTAATAATACCTGGCGTTTCAGCGGATTGAACCAAAGCAGTAAGCTGGCCACTAAACAACTTCATAAATGGTGCCTGAAAAGATTCCAGGCTTGAACTGTTTCCATTGGCGGCTGCTTTGTATTTGCCAGCACCTTTTACTTTAAACTCAATTTGTCTGGTTTCATCAGGACAGAAATTGCCATCCTTATCCACAATTCTAACATTGACAAAAGCAATGTCCTTTCCATCGGCATTTATGTTCATTCTATCTGCCGTTAAAACAATTTTATAAGGTTTTCCGGCTGTATGTATTTCTTTCTCATCTGCCACTTTTCCATTTTCATCATAGGCCACTACTTTCACAATGCCTGGTTGATATTTAGTATCCATCCACATCAAACGATAACGTTGTTGTCTTTCAAAACTGCGCGCATTGTAGGTGGTGTTACTGGCTTTTTGTGTTGTGTCTTTTGTTCTTCGGCCCTGGCTTTTACCATTAATAAATAATTCGGCACTTGGATAATTTGTATACACAAAAACCGGTGTTACTTGTCCTTCTCTTCCCTTCCAGTTCCAGTGTGGCACAATGTGAAGCGTGTTTTCTTTATTGTTCCAATGACTGCGGTATAAATAAAAACGATCTTTGGGAATGCCTGCTAAATCCACTATGCCAAACAAAGAACTATGGCTAGGCCAATCGGTATAGTAGGGAGTGGGTTCACCAAGATAATCAAATCCCGTCCATACAAATTCTCCCATTGTGTAATTAAAATCATCCTGCATGATAAAATTATCTTCTGGCAAATCGCTCCATCCGCAATGTTCCACGTCATAGGAAGAGGACTGATGATCGTCGTATTTCTTCATGGACTGTTTTTCTACAGGAAATTTATAAATGCCTCTGGAACTAACAGTAGATACCGTTTCGGTGCCTAATACTAACTCTTGAGGCAATATTTTATAAGCATCGGGATAACGTTGCGGGCGATAATTAAATCCTGCCACTTCAAGTGTTGCTGCCATACTATTTTTATAAACAGCATCTGGACGATCCATTCCATTTGTTACCGGGCGGGAAGGATCTTCCCGATGACAAATGTCCTGCAAAAAACGAGCAACCCTTGCCCCTGAAGGATTACTTTGTTCTTCTACCTCATTTCCAATGCACCACATTACCACACTTGGATTATTTCTATAATGGTGGATAAGATTCACCAAATCTTTTTCTGCCCATTCATCAAACAAAGTATTGTACCCATTTTTCATTTTAGGTATTTTCCATTCATCAAAACTTTCAGGCATCAGCATCATACCCATTTCATCACAGGCTTTCACCAATTCTGGAGCTGGCATATTATGTGAAGTACGAATGGCATTTACACCCATATCCTTCATGATGCGCACTTGGCGGCGAATGGCGGCTTCATTCACAGCAGCACCTAAAGGCCCCAAATCGTGATGATTACAAACCCCTTTAAATTTTAGCAGCTTGCCGTTTAAGAAAAATCCTTTATTTGGAATGATTTCGATGGATCTAATACCAAACACCGTCGTATATTCATCTGCGATTGTATTGTTGTGATACAATTTCGAAACTGCTTTGTATACATTGGGATGATCGGTGTCCCAAAGTTTGGGTTGTTTTACTATTAATTCCTGTGTAAAAAAATTATCATCATACTGGCTTATGGTGCCTTTGTGTGAGGCGACAATTTTACCGGATGGATCCAAAATATCGGTATGCAGGCTATAGTTGGTACTGTTTCCTCCAGCAAGTGTTTGCAGCTTTGTTTTAATACTCACCTTAGCAAAGTCTTTTTCAATAACCGGTGTGGTGATTTGTGATCCCCAAACGGGAATGTGCGCAGCATCAGTAATGATTAAATGCACATTTCTATAAATACCTGCACCCGGATACCAACGCGAAAATTCAGTAGGATTTTCGAGGCGAACTGCAATAGTATTTTCCTCACCCGGCTTCATGGCATCAGTAATATCAAAATGAAAACTGTTGTAACCATAGGGCCAATAGCCTACCTTTTTGCCATTCACAAAAACATTACTATGGCTCATAGCCCCATCAAAAACAATGGTTGCTATTTTCCCCTTACCAAATTGAGGAACTTTTATTTTGGTTCTATACCAACCCACGCCTACAAAGGGCAATCCACCTGTGCGTCCTGCGTGTTCTTCTGCCTGTTTTTGTCCATCCTGAACAATGGCCATTCGCTGCATGTCATTTCTGGAATCAAAAGGGCCATAAATAGCCCAGTCGTGCGGTATTGAAACCGATTGCCATTCACTATCAATAAACCCAGGTTCTTTTGCATTAGCATCATCCTCTCTGGTAAATTTCCAGTTTTTGTCTAACAAAACTTGTGAACGATTTTGAGAAAAACAAGCTGCAATTATTAAAAAGCTTATGGTGGAGAGCAATAATCTTTTCATTATTTATTCCTTATTATTTGCAACAAATGTAGGGTATATTTTTGTTGAAAAACAATGAAAAAGGTATCAGTATAAGTTCCAATATTTGGTCAAATTTGAACTATTGAATCGTATTGACGAACTGATAAAGAAGTAGTTTCTGAATCAATGTCTCGAAAATAAAATTAAACATCTGTAACAGATAACTAAAACTTTCCCCATCACTGGTTGTACAAGAATTGCCTTTTTTTCAGCAATACTAGAAAACCTTCTGACATCCTTTTCAATACATCTTTGACACAGTTATTGGATAATTTACGAAAAAAGCGTTTTGAAGAATAACAAGTAAGGCAGGTTCGGAAAATCAAATGATCTGCTACTGAAAAACAATACACACTTATCAGAAAAACACCAACATGGTGTGGCTACTAATCCATGTTATTCATTTTGATTGGGAGCCAATACACAATTGATGGTGTCCTTTGCAAAAATCATTGGAGACAATGCATTACTGTAAATCCTGTTTTCTGTGAAGTTAATATTTCTTCCTCCCGAAATCCGACCACCCCAGGCACTATTGTGATGCAAGTGATTATTGTGAATTTCCAGATTTGTAATAACCGTAGGATTGGCTGTTTTGAGTTCATACGTCTGAATACCCGACCCTTTGTTGTAAGCACATTCTGTATTTCGAATGGTGATATAGCTGGCAGTATCATAGTTTGGTTCAATATCAATTCCAGCCTGGGGTGCGGTACCATTCGTATAAATAAATTTACAACTATCCACTAAAATATATGAAGCCTTGATGATAGATAACCCCTGGCGACGATTGTTTCGACTGATCACATTTTTCAGTCCTACAAATGCACTGGCATGCGTTTTTGCCTTGTTATCACTTATATAGATTCCATCACCCCAACAATCAGCGATCACCATATTTGAAATCCGCACATTGGCACTGCCATAAACACCTATACCCATTCCCCACTCGCCTTTGGTACCGAGGTGTTGGGTTCGTTCACCCAAAATCTTCCCTCCCCTCACCTGCACATCCATAGCGTCTGCAATCATCAACACCACATAGTTGGTGGCATCATTTGGAATAGCCTTCAACACCGATGTAGTATCGAGCATAAACAAATCCACCTTGCTTTTCAATTGTACCGAAACCCTTGCATCAATCGCATATACGCCAGCTGGTACCATTACGGTACCTCCTCCATTTGCCGCAAGCAGATCGATAGCTGTTTGGAATGCTTTGGTATCATCTGCTGTACCATTACCCTTAGCACCAAACAGTCTTACATTCAACAATGGTTTCCTAAGATCGATTGGCAGTTTTGGACTGTATATTATTATGCTATCCTGCGTATTCGTCCAGTCTAAAATCATCCCATCTACCTTTGAACAAGAGGAATTGAGAACTACCGTTAAGATTAAAAACAATATCAGAGTCTGGGGTAATCTACTTTTCATTGCTGTTTAATTTTTAAGATTTATACACTCTATGCATTTTTGAATTGGGCTAATGCCACTCATTAAAATCAATTGCAAGGTAGAAATAGCAGCAATATTTACTATCACCAGAAGTGGTGATTTTGCATCATGGTTTTTGGTGAATTTGCTGGCAGGATGAGCGACACAACCAGTTAGACGTTCAACACCCAACATCAATTTTTAAATAAATAGCAAGCTAATTCGATTTGTAATTTTTGATAAATCGCTGATCATTTTCATCGTTGTCTTTATACTTTTTTCGAATGCGGTCTAGCTTTCGATGCATCATTTTCCGAACCTGTTTATAGGTCGGATCATCATATACATTCTTCATTTCTTGTGGATCTTTTTGTAAATCGTACAGTTCCCATTCATCGATATCGTAATAGAAATGCATGAGCTTGTATCTTTCTGTTCTAATACCATAGTGTCGCTTTACCATGTGGATAGAAGGATATTCGTAATAGGTATAGTATATAGCATCTCTCCAGGTATGAGTTTTGCCAGCTACTAAATTTCTGAAAGATTCGCCCTGCATGTCTTTATTTGCAGGCACTCCAGCATAGTCTAAAAACGTGGGTGCAAAATCCAGATTCTGCACCAGTTCCGGAACCCGGGTTCCGGGTTTAATTTCTTTAGGATACCGAATAAGGAATGGAGTGCGTAAAGACTCTTCATACATAAATCGTTTATCAAACCATCCATGCTCGCCAAGATAAAACCCCTGATCCGAGGTATAAACAACAATCGTATTTTCATCCAACCCATTTGATTTTAGATAATCCAACATACGACCTACTCCATCATCCACTGAGGCTACTGTGCCCAGATAATCCTGCATATATCTTTGATAACGCCAGCGCATAAGATCTTCTTTCGACATGCTAGGATACTGCTTTTTGAATGATTCATTTACCGGATCATAGACTGCATCCCAAGCCTTTCTTTGTGCAGCATCCATCCTGCTAAGATTATTATTGTAGGCATTTGTGTCCCATTTCAATGTTTGAGCAAGCCCCAGTTCAATCATCATTGCTGGTTTAATTTTTAAGTCGGCTGCCCAGTTCATGTCTTTAAGAATATTCATTTCGGCTTTTTGGGCAGCGGTTCCTCGTCCTTCGTAATTGTCAAACAAGGTAGCTGGTTCTTTGAATGTTCTTTTTGTAAAAGATTTAATATGCCTTTCGGCCGGCAGCCATTCGCGGTGTGGTGCTTTCTGATGATACAACAAACAGAATGGTTTTGATTTGTCTCGATTATCCAGCCAATTCAAGGCCAGATCAGTAGTAATATCTGTTACGTATCCATGAATTTGAGTTTTGTTTCCATTGATCAAAAAGTTGGGGTTGTAATATTCTCCCTGATCAAATAGTACCGCAGAATAACTAAATCCCTGTGGCAAACCATCCATGTGAATTTTCCCTACCAAAGCAGTTTGATATCCAACGCCCTGGAGTAGTTTTGGAAAACTCGGTTGATTCCAGTCAAATCTGGATTCGTTGTCCACCTTTCCATTTAAAAAACTATGCTTCCCTGTGAGCATAACCGCTCGACTGGGGGCACATAAAGAGTTGGTAACAGTGGCACGAGAAAACAAAGCGCCTTCTTTTGCCAATCTGTCTATATTGGGTGTCTGATTCAATCCATATCCATACGCACTTACAGCCTGATATCCGTGATCATCACTCATAATATACACAATATTAGGTCGGCTTTTTTTTGGATTTTGTGAAAGGCCTGTTGTGAAAACAGCACCAATCAAAATGGCTACGACAATAGTTCTAAACATAATTTATCGATTTAGTAAAACATGTCATTCAATCGTTCACAAGCTAAGAGATATCCATGTTCTTCCTTCTCCAATAAGCATCTCAACAAGCCAATCGCTTTCCAATGTAAAACTTTATTTGATATGGAAAGAAAATATAATTTGCTATTTTCAATGTATTATTTCTGTTAAGTCTTAATTATTCTATATGAAGTTCCCATCCATCTCATCTTTAACCCAACTGATCAAAACTGTTTTTCTTCGTTTTCCTCTTCAGCTCATCATCACTCTTTCGGCTGTGGTTATTGCCTGGCTATTGACCTACCCCAATGTAGAGAATGAGGAAATACTTTTGCGTAGTTTAGCTTTTTGTTTACTGGCATTCAATTTTAGCCTAAGTGCTATTTTATTTGCCAACGCCAGATCGCTACCTGTTTTGAAAAATTGGTTGTTGCAGGTATTGGCATTGGTGATAAGTGCCACCATCATGATTTGGCTTAAGCCCGATCTTTGGCAAAAGGATATTTATATTCTGATAGTTTTTGTGCTGGCTTGTCACCTAATGGTAGCTTTTGCTTCTTTTCTAAATGAAGAACCAGTCTTATCTTTCTGGCATTTCAATAAAACCCTTTTCCTAAGAATTTTAACGGCGGGGCTTTATTCGGTTGTGATTATTCTGGGACTTTTTGCAGCACTCGCAGCCATCGATAATCTTTTTGATGTATCCATAAAATCCGCCACCTATGCCAAAGTAGCTTCTGTGGTAGGCATAGGATTTAATACCATCTTCTTTCTGGCTGGGATACCAGAACAAAGAACAAACAATATTGACAATTCGTATCCTAAAGGACTAAAAATATTTACACAGTTTGTCTTAATCCCATTGATGACAGTTTACCTACTCATACTATTAGTTTACGAACTAAAAATAATTGTAGAATGGGAACTGCCCAAGGGTTATGTGTCCTTGCTTATTTTGGGATATGCCGTATTTGGAATCTTGTCCTTATTGTTGGTTTATCCCATAAGAAATATGGAAGAAAACAAATGGATAAAACTATTTTCCAGATTCTTTTATATAATGATGTTGCCTTTGCTGGTATTGCTGGCATTAGCTATTTACAAAAGAATTTCAGACTATGGCATCACTGAAGAAAGATATATGCTCATTCTGCTCGCTATTTGGCTCACCGGAATCACATTTTATTTTTTGTTAAGCAAAAAAGATAATATAAAAATCATCCCTATTTCCCTAGCTGTCTGCTGCCTGATTAGTGCCATTGGCCCACAAAGTGCGGCTTCTGTTTCAAGACACTCACAGACTAGCAGACTGAAATCCCTCTTGAGCCAAGGTGAAAAAGCCGACAAATCCGAAACAGCCTCAGTACTAAACTATCTGGTGGACAACCATGGACTAACAGCCATCCGGTCATTGACAACCGAAAATGTAGATGCTATTCAAGATTCAGTTTTAAATAAAGTCGATAACAATAGTTATTACCAGGCACGCTCCGTTCTAAAAGATACTGCATTTGGACTCTTAAAAATAAAGGACTTGCAAGATGCTTCTTCCTTTCAATCCCGCAAACAATTTAGAAAAAAAGACGAAAACCTGATCACTGTTAGCGGATATGAAACTGCTTTCCAGTTTGATTCATACACGGACAAACAATTTGAGATTAAGGCTGATAGTATTCCATTAACTATACTTATTTCTAAGCATCAGGTGAAAGTGAACGATGGGAAGGAATCAGTAGCCTTTGAGTTGGATGATTTCTGTAAAACTATTGCGGCTAAATATAAAGCTGACCTAAAATACGAGTTGACACTTACAGATAGTTTGATGTTCATTAGCAAAGAATCCTCCAGGTTCAAACTGGGTGTCCAACTCACCAATTTCAATACTACCTCAGATGCTGAGGCGGATAGTAATGAAACTGTATTTTCGGGTTATTTACTTATTCATAAAAAATAAAATGATTAAAATGCAAATTTGACCTTCCTGATTATTTCTAGAATTGAGTAACTCTTCTGACTGAATGAAATCGAGCTTGATCGAATACAACTTAATAACCAGTAATGGTGCAAAAAATAGTTGGTGGTAAATTCGATGATATTTCCTTTAGCACTACCATCATAGAGAATTGACTAATACATCAAGAAGTTTATAACTCCTTAACCTTAATAATTTTACTATAATTTTTGCCCCCATCCTTGTCCACCTGAGCTATTCGAAAATAGAGATTACCAAAATCTATACTTCCCGATTCAATAGTTTTATTACAAGATAAAAAGCTAAGTGCAAAAAATGTAAAGCCTATCCACATCCATTTAGCCGACCTCTTTGAAAATGAAAATGGGAGTATGAAAAGAAAGCTTAATAAAAGTGTGGAATATAATAGTGTATTGCTTAAATCTATCCTCACTGAATATACAATAGAGCTGGAAGAATTTCCATCTTTTGTTTTTGAATCTATACTACCTATTTCCATAAAGTCTATCCCATTGGTGGAGGCTTCCACTATAAAATGATCGTTGTTGGTTTCCGTGGTAGTAGTAAAATTTAGGTCCAATATCTTATTTCCGTAGCTTGCATTTATAGCACCAAAAACTACTGGCAGCCCTCCTGGAACCCCATACACTCTTACATGTCCAGCATTTGCTCCATTTCCGTCGTTTTCAATGGCTCCCATTGCCACAGTAAAATCATCAGGCATAGAAACTGAGGATCCAAAAAAATCTGTGGCAGCTTCACCTCGGATATAATAGGTTTCCTGAACCCACTCTCCTCCTCCACCTCCAGCATTAAGAACAAATCTAAAAATATACACTTCGCCTACATTTGTCATTCCGCCACCATCGTGTAATGGGGCACCAACAGCTACAGTATTTTCATTGGGCATGCTTATAGCACTTCCAAGTAAATCATTTGAAACCAACCCTTTTATTTCATTTCCTTTCTGTAGCCAGGAACCACCGTTCCAATAATACATCTTCACCTGCCCTGAATTGAGAGCCTGATTGAAGTCATGATTAATAGCACCGATAGCCACGGTATTGGCATCTGGCATACTGACGGAATATCCGAAATTGTCTTCTGTTACATCTCCATCAATATCAATACCTTTTTGAATCCAGTTTGAATTGCTCAATAAGTAAATTCGAACCTGGCCTGCCTCTGCTCCATTGCCATCATTATAAATAGCACCAACAGCCAGCGTATTGGCATCTGGCATACTCACCGAAGTACCAAACCGATCATCTGCTGATTCACCGTTGATATCACTACCTAATTGAATCCAGGAAGTTCCATTCCAAGTATAAACTCTGGCATGACCGGCATTTCCTCCCGTTTCATCATTTCGAGGTGCACCTATGGCTACAGTATTAGCATCTGGCATACTCACCGAATAGCCTGAATAATCACCTGTCGCTTCACCATCTATATCAACTCCTTTTTGCACCCAGGCAGTTCCATCCCAATTATAAATACGAACATGACCTGAATTTGTTCCATTCCCATCATTTGCATAAGCACCCACTGCCACAGTATTAGCATCTGGCATACTGACCGAAAATCCAAAAAAATCATTCACAGCTTCGCCAATAATGTCATTACCTTTTTGAACCCAGCCCGTTCCATTCCATTGATAAATACTAACCATACCGGCATTGGTTCCTCCCTGGCTATTTCTTGGTGCCCCTATGGCCACAGTATTGGCATCCGGCATACTCACGGAAGTACCGGCCTGCTCTCCAGCTGTTTTCCCATCGATATCATTGCCCCTTTGAGTTTGACCAAAACTTTTTTGTTGTAAAATAAAAAATCCGGAAAATAGTAGTACGAACCTGAAAAAATAATTACAAAACCTAAATGACATCTTTATTAAATATATTAAGTATGATTTACCAACGATTTGATCAAGGTTAAATCTAATGGTAAAAAGAAAAAGTGAAAATGATCAAAATTTAGATAGGAATTGAAGATAATAAATAATTTCAGTGAAAAGATTGTCGTTAGTACAGGGTAACAAAAAATAAAAGATATTATTTCACCTCATAAGAATCCCAGATATCGGCACCAGTTTTCTTCTCCTTCATCTGGCTCATAAATATGTCGCTTCCGTTGCATCGCAGATTGATCATCCCAAAAAGAATTTTATTGTTTTTAAGATCCGTAGATCTTGCCAGTTCAGTGGAGTAAACCAAGGGTCTTTTGCTTTTGGAATACTTTCCGGCACATCCAATAGCATCGGCCCTGGGATGTCCATAGCCTTCATTATCGCCAGAAGAAATCACAGTAGCGAATGCATTCACCTTAGCCATAAAATCTTCAGAAAAATCTGATGACCCATGATGGCAGGATTTTGCCACATCCACCTCAAATGGGTTTTGGGCTCCATACTTTCCCATTAAATATTCCTGAGAATTGGAATTTAGATCTCCTCCCAACAAAGCAGTTTTGTTGCCAAAGTTCACTTTAAGTACCAGGCTATTGCCATTAATGGTTTTACCTTCATCTGTCCAGAAACGATACATCTTTTTATTACTTACTTTTTCCAATATTGGAGCCAACACCCTAATCTCAAATGGTTGCCCCTCTATATTTTCCTTAATCAATGTATCACCCTGTTCATAGCGTTTCACTTTATTGAGCCGACCTTCTTCTTTGGCATTGGTCAAGGCTTTTACAAAAGAACTAATGTCGCGGTTAAAAGGAACTGTGCCGGGATTTGATAAGATATCGTCAAACACCTGAGACAGGAATGTGTCTCCTTCTTTTTTAACTGTGTTTCCAACACTTGTGTTATATGGATTTCCGGTGTTGGCAAACTTCAAAATGCCTGCATGTACAATCGTTCCAAAGCTAAACTGTGGATTGTTAAGTATAGGAATAAATCCCTTGTAATGGTCGGTATCAAAATGACTGACAATAAGATAATCAATATGAATTTTGGTTTTGGCTGCTATCAAATATTTATATTGCCATTTAGTTAGGTAGTTGTGCATACAATTATTAGGGCCGGCATCAATCAGGATTTTATATTTCCCAATTTCCATCAATACACCATCGCCCTGTCCCACATCCAAAAAGAAAATTTTTAATCCCATATTATCCGACAAACTATTGGCATGCATCCAGCCATCAGGTCCAGCCGACACCACCTTATACCAATCGCTATCCTGTTGAACAATTTTCACATAGGTACCCAGTAGCAACTTGTTGATAGGTTTTTTACCTTTTCCGTTTTCTACACTTTCAAAAATTGGAGCTTCATTGAAGGCGGCATATTTGTATTGATTCATATTTGATCGTTTAGTGGGTGGATCAATATCCTTCAGCATTTATATTGATTTGAAGTTACGACATAATTCAAATCACAATCATTCCTATTGTCCTTACTCACTAATATTGGCTATGCCATTCCAAACATCCCAAGATATTCAGTTTGTCATTCAACGCAAAAGACCCATCCACCTAAGTGAACGGGTCTTTAAAGCGATTTGGGTCCTTTCTATTTGCTAAAAAGGAAATATAATTATATACGGAAGTGAGCAAAAGCTTTGTTAGCTTCAGCCATACGATGTGTATCTTCTTTCTTCTTATATGCAGCACCTTCGCCTTTGCTGGCAGCTACTATTTCGTTAGCCAGTTTATCAGCCATGCTACGTCCGTTGCGATCACGGCTATAACGAACCAACCATTTGATGCTTAAAGAAATTTTTCTGTCAGGACGAACCTCCGAAGGAATCTGGAAAGTGGCGCCACCAATACGACGGCTACGAACTTCAACCGCTGGTGTTACGTTTGCTAATGCCTTTTTCCACACTTCGTATCCATCTTCGTTGGTCTGTTTTGCTACCTTGTCCAATGCATCATAAAAAATAGTGAATGCACCACTTTTCTTACCTTCCCACATCAGGTTGTTTACAAAACGGGTTACCAGTTTATCATTAAACTTTGGATCCGGAGCTAAAGGGAGTTTCTTGGCTTGTGCTTTACGCATTATCTTAAAATATTAATTCTTAATTATAATTATTTCTTGGCTTTCTTAGTCCCGTATTTAGAACGGCTTTGTTTACGATCTTTCACACCGGCAGTATCAAGGCTACCGCGGACAATGTGATAACGTACACCCGGTAAATCTTTCACCCTACCGCCACGAATCAATACAATTGAGTGCTCTTGAAGATTATGCCCTTCTCCTGGAATGTAGGCAATCACCTCAATTTTATTAGTCAAACGAACTTTCGCTACTTTACGTAAGGCGGAGTTTGGTTTTTTAGGAGTGGTGGTATAAACACGGGTACATACACCGCGACGCTGTGGACACTGATCCAAAGCTCTTGATTTACTTTTTGCTTTTATTATTTGTCTTCCTTTACGTACTAACTGATTAATTGTAGGCATTCCTAATCCTTTAATTTTTGGACGGCAAAGGTAGTGGATCAATCCGAATAACAAAAAATATTTGTAATTTTTTTGTTCCTTTTGTGGATAACCTGGTCAGCTACTGAATAAGACCCAGCTTTTCTTGCGTCGCACTCTTGTACTTTATAAAATATACTCATCTGATTAACAGCCATTTATCTTTCACTCACTTCACTCTTTATGGTTCAACGATACTGTCTTTTTTGAGTCATCATTAATCACATTAGGCCTTCAGTTCTTCCAAAAAAACAATCCCTTTATTAAAATTTTGAATCGAATTCCCATGCTCCATAAAAAAATACCCAGCCCTCCTACACCATTTTCAACGCTTTAATGGTAGCAATCGGGTCGCTAGCTTTAAACACCGTACTACCAGCCACCAGCACATCGGCACCAGCAGCTACAATGGCTTTGGCGTTTTCTAGTGTTACGCCACCATCTATTTCTATCAACACATTCAGGTCTTTTTCAGCAATCATTTTCCTGAGCGTTTTGATTTTTTCTAGTGTGTAGGGGATAAATTTCTGACCTCCAAATCCGGGATTCACACTCATCAGATTGACCAGATCAATTTCGTGCAGCACATCGGCCAGCATAAAAACTGGAGTATGCGGATTCACTGCCACCCCCACTTTCATTCCCAATGATTTTATTTGCATGATGTTCTGATGAAGCATCGGACAGGCTTCAATATGTACAGTCAAACAATCCGCACCGGCATTTTTAAACTCTTGGGCATATTTTCCTGGCTCCTCAATCATCAGATGTACATCACAGGTCTTTCTCATCACTTTTTTTACAAATTCTATCACCATCGGCCCATAACTGATATTTGGCACAAATCTGCCATCCATCACATCCAGATGAAGCCATTCCGCTTCGCTTTGGTTAACCATTTCACATGCTTCCTGAAGATTCAGAAAATTAGCTGCTAATAATGATGGTGCAATAATTGCCATAAATATTACAAGTTTTTAATTTAGATACAAAGTAAATGCTTTCAGGCAAAAAAGTTTATATCTCACAAATACCTATTTTCGCAATAATTCAAACTATTTTTTTATGCAAACAGGTCTATTACACTTACATAGTTTTTTACGTTGGGCAATTGTTTTATTTTTTATTATCGCCATTTTCAAAAGTCTTGGCGCAGGAAACAAGCCTTTTACCAAATCCCATAAAACTGCCGGATTACTTCTGATGATTTGTTTTGACATCAATGTACTTATTGGACTTGTTCAATGGCTGACAGGAGGTTTTGGACTGAAAGCTATTCAGACAACTGGCATGGGAGAAGTTATGAAAGACAGTATGCTTCGATTTTTTGCGGTTGAACATTTAATCGGCATGCTGGTTGCTTTGGCACTGGTTCATATTGGCAAATCTTATGCAAAAAAACCTGTTGCAGATACCATAAAACATCGTAAATCTGTTTTATTTTACACTATAGCCTTTATCATTACGCTGGCATCCATCCCTTGGCCTTTTAGAGCCATCGGCGAAGGCAGAGGCTGGTTTTGATAGCCTAATCACCAGAGGTTTAACCTAGATTTTTTGATCAATATTACAAACGTTATTATCTGTTTATCCATGATAATAACGTTTTTTTTTCATCAATATGACTTGATGCGCTAGTACTGCATCAATAGAAAAGCAAGGCATGCCCTACTCTTGAATATTTCTTGTATGTTTGAACTAAACGAGATGGATATGAAAAAAACATGTACAATTCTTGGACTTTTCCTGTGCCTATCTACCTTAAAAGCTCAACAATACCAGCCCACATGGTCTTCTTTAGAATCAAGACCCATACCCAAATGGTTCACCGATGCCAAGTTCGGAATCTTTATCCATTGGGGTTTGTACAGTGTTCCTGCCTGGGCTACCAATTCCAATGCCGATGGTTTTGGAAGCAATTACTCGGAATGGTATTGGGAACGTCTCCACAATCAAAAACTCAAAATACATAAAGAGTTTGTAGATTTTCAAAACAAAAATTATGGCCCCAATTTTAAATACCAGGATTTTGCTGGTATGTTTAAGGCAGAAATGTATGATCCTGCAAAATGGGCTGACATTATAAAAAATGCAGGAGCCAAATATGTGGTTCTTACTAGCAAGCACCATGATGGTTTTGCACTTTGGCCTAGTCGCGAATCCTGGAATTGGAACTCAGTAGATATTGGCCCTCACCGTGATCTTGCAGGCGACCTGAGCGAAGCCGTTAAAAAAACAGGCTTACACATGGGTTTCTACTACTCTCTCTACGAATGGTATAACCCGGTATACAAACAAGATGTAAAAAAATATGTGGATGAGCGCATGCTGCCACAGTTGAAAGATTTAGTCAATCGCTACAAGCCCGATATTATTTGGCCGGATGGTGAATGGGATCAAAATGACACCACCTGGCGTAGCCGCGAATACCTGACCTGGCTTTACAACGAATCTCCTGTAAAAAACAGCGTAGTTACCAATGATCGCTGGGGAGGAGGCCGACATCATGGAGGGTTCACGACCACCGAGTATGGCCAGGGTAGTTCCAGCATGACAAGACCCTGGGAAGAATGCAGGGGTATCGGTGAATCCTTTGGATATAATCGCAATGAAAATCTGGAGCAATATCAAACCAGCAAAGCTCTGATTAGTATGTTAGTGGACATCGTTTCGCGTGGAGGCAATTTATTACTCAACATTGGACCTACTGCCGATGGGCGCATTCCGGTAATCATGCAACAACGTCTCAAAGACATGGGAGACTGGTTGAAAATAAATGGCGATGCGATCTATGGCACCACAGCCTGGCTGGAATCGCCGAAACTAAAAGAGAAAAATATTTTCTTCACCAAAAAAGGCAACGACTTGTTTATTACTGTTACTGAATGGCAGCAAAAGCTAGAAATACTAGGTATAAAAGCAAAAAATATTTCCATGTTGGGATACAATGGCAAGGTTTCTTTTTCAAAAAAAGGAAACGCTATTGTGATTTCATCACCTGTCATCAATCCATCCAACAATCCCAACCCCTATGCCTGGGTGTACAAAGTGCATGATGCTTTTTAATTATCAGTACTTAAACAATTAAGTAAGTACTTTTACACCAATTAAACAGAGAGGTTATGCAGGAAAGCAAAAGACAAAAGCAGATAGCCGGGCTATTAAATGAAGAAATGAATACTATTTTCCATAAACTTGGACTTGGCATGGTGAACGGAGGAATGGTTTCCATATCCGATGTAAAAATCACTCCAGATTTATTAGAAGCAAGATTTTATGTGAGTTTTTTTCAGATAGAAGATAAACTGGCGGCCATGAAAAAAATAGAAGACCGTCATCATGAAATAAAGAAGGAATTGGCGGCAGCGGTTCGCCATCAGTTGCGAAATATTCCAGTGTTGAAATTTTTTGCAGACGAGACCTTGGATCATGTATTCAAAATGGAAGAACTGTTTAAAAAGATTGAGGAGGATAGAAAAGCTGAGGCCAATAACCAGCCAGACCCATCCTAATTTCATTCATCATTCGTTAATCCAATCCCTTGTATTCACTTTTTGCCTGGCGATATTTTAAAGCAAAAAAATCTACCAATGCAATCAATATCATTGCATGGATTTGTATTGTAGCTATGATAGTGGGTACCGCAGCACTCATTCTGGTATTAAGTGTTTTCAACGGATTCGAAGGTTTGGTAAAATCGCTATATGCCTCTTTCTATCCCGATTTAAAAATCAGTCCAGAATCTGGGAAAACCATCACCATGAGCAAGGAGCAGCTTGAAAAGCTGAGATCGGTGAAAGGCATCGCCAACTTTTCGTTGGTGGTGGAAGAAAAAGCTATTATACAAAATGGAGAGAACCAATCCATTGTTCAAATAAAAGGAGTAGATCAGCATTATGAAAAAACCAGTTCTGTCAATCAGCATATCTATTCGGGAAAATACAATATAGGTAGTGCTGACAAACCTTTGCTGGTGCTGGGCATTGGCATAGAAAGTGCTTTAGGAACCATTGCCGGCAACGATGCTCACCCACTATCAATTTATGTACCTAAAAAAGGAGGTAGTGAGCAATTTAATGAGTTAGAAAACATTCATTCTGATACTATTCATACCGCAGGATCATTCATGATTCAACAGGACTTTGATAACAAATATGCCATCACCAATCTGGGATTTCTGAAGAAAGCGCTAAACCTGAACGATAATGAATATAGTGGGATAGAAATTGCAGTCAATAGTCAGGATGAGGTTGAAAAAGTAAGCACACTACTTAAACCTATTTTTGGCAACGCCTATAAGATCCTCAATCGATACCAACAAAACCAGAGTCTATACGCGGTTATGAATCTGGAAAAATGGATTTTCTATGCCGTGCTTTGCATCATCCTTATTGTGGCTGCTTTCAATATGGTAGGGGCTTTGACCATGCTGGTGCTGGAAAAACAAAAAGACATCAGTGTGCTGAATGCACTGGGTGCCAATCAAAATTTGATCCTAAAAATATTTTTAAGCGAAGGATTTTTATTAGCCATTTTTGGCGGTGGCCTGGGAATGATTATTGCCCTGGTGCTGGTGCTGCTACAGGAACATTTTCATCTGGTGCCACTTACGGGTGGATCTTTTTTGATAGATTATTTCCCGGTACAATTGAAGATAACCGATTTTATTCTGGTAGCCGTTACGGTACTCTTAGTAGCCTTTATTGCTTCTTGGTTTCCGGCACTCAAAGCATCCAAACAGGAATTTTCCTTAAGAAGTGAATAAGAATCCTTAGGATCTATCCACCTCCCCCACCAGAAATACACTACCACAAACTACGATTAAGTCATCTTTATGAGCATGAGCCCTAGCTACTTTGACAGCCTCATTCACATTGGAAAACACCAAGCCATCCAGCTGTTTTTCTGAAGCTTTAATTCTAAGTTCCTCCGCCGGTAAAGCCCGTGGAATATGCGCATTGGTAAAATAATAAGTAGCCAGTTTGGGAAGCATCGAAAGCAACTTTTCTACATCTTTATCTTTCACCATACCAAGTATCAAATGTAAATGATGATAGGAAGTTACTTCCAGTTGATTGAGCATTTCCTTCATTCCACTTTCATTATGGGCCACATCCAGCACCACTCTAGGATGATGCAGAATGGTTTCCCATCGGCCATGTAAGCCTGTCGTTTTTTTTACATGCTTCAAGCCATTTACCATGGCAGACGCTTCAATCGAAAATCCAATTTCCTTTAGCTTTTTGACAGATGCCAAAACGGTTAGCAGGTTCTTTGTTTGATACTGTGCAGGCAAATCCAGATGGTACACTTTATGATCGGTTCTGTTTTTATCGCTCAGTTCCACCACCAAATCCTGTTGGCTATATTGCCATCCAACTACTGCATAGTCATCTTCCGCAAACACAATGGGTGCTTGATTCGTTTTAGCAAAATCAACAAACACAGGTTCCGTCTCTGGCTGCTTCTCTCCTATAACCACAGGCACACCTGACTTTATTATACCCGCTTTTTCTGCAGCTATCAGCTCCAAGGTATCTCCTAATATCTGAACATGGTCGTATCCGATATTGGTGATCACTGAAAGAACCGGTGTAATGATATTAGTACTATCCAGCCTGCCTCCCAATCCGGTTTCAATCACAGCTATATCTACCTTGTTTTTTTCAAAATGATCCAATGCCATCGCCACAGTTATCTCAAAAAAACTGGGTTCGATGGTGGCTATATGTGGCTTCATCTGCTCCACAAACTGAATCACTTCCTCCTCCCCAATCATAATGGCATCTATCTTGATACGCTCCCTGAAATCGTGAAGATGTGGAGAGGTATATAGTCCGGTTTTGTACCCTGCAGATTGCAGGATAGACGCAAGCATGTGACTCACTGATCCTTTACCATTGGTACCCGCCACATGTATACATTTTAATTTTGTTTGTGGATGGTGAAGGATACTGCAAAGAGTGGAAATATTATCCAATCCGGGTTTCAAGGCCTTGCTACCCAACTTGCTAAACATGGGCAGTTTAGAAAAAATATAATCGAGAGTTTGCTGATAAGTCATAAGCAAATGTATCATTGATGTATGAATTAATTATACATTTGACGAATGAAACAGCCAGATTTAGGTGCACTTCGCCATGAAGCATACCCAAAAGGCTTGTGGCAGATCCAACAATAAAATAAAAAATATCGGATGAAAAAGATCGCAGTGATTGTGGCCGGAGGTTCCGGCAAAAGAATGGGCAATAGATTACCAAAGCAATTTATTCTGCTGAATAATAAACCAGTTCTATATTACACCCTTCATACTTTTTTATCTACCTACGATGATTTAGAAATCATACTGGTGCTTGCTGAAGAATTTGTGGACATGGGGCAGGAAATCATTGATGCTTACTTTGAAAAAGACAGAATTAAAATTGCCATTGGCGGCCAATCCAGATTTGAATCCGTCAAAAATGGTTTAAACCTCATAGAGGAAGAAGCGATAATTTTTGTGCATGATGCGGCGAGATGCCTGGTTTCAAAAGAGCTCATTCAAAACTGTTATACAAAAGCATTGGAAACCGGAACAGCCATACCCGCTGTCAAATGTAGCGACAGTCTTCGAACTGTAAACCAAGCAGGAGGAAACGAAGCTTTAGACCGAGAAAAAGTAGTGCTCATTCAGACACCACAGGTATTTCATAGCAAGATTTTGCTTCCTGCATTTAATATAGATTACAAAGAATGGTTTACCGATGAAGCTAGTGTAGTAGAGGCTTTTGGCATGAAAGTGTCCCTGATAGAAGGGGAAAAACAAAATATAAAAATCACTCACCCGTTGGATTTGATCATCGCAGAACAACTATTATCAGAAACACAGTTGGCCTAAGGAACTAATCGCCTGATGGGAAATGCTCAATAGCCCCGGCGAATAGGATCAGGAAATACTATTATTCCCTATTTTGGCCAAAATCTGATGGGCGACATCCATTGCTTTTAAACCATCAATTTCGGTCACCACCGTTTGCGTATTATTGATGATGGCATCCCTAAAATCTTCCAATTCTTTCCTAATGGCATTGACCTGAGGAACATCCGGCGAAGCAATAGCAATGGTTTTTGTTCCAGTAGGGGTGGCAATATCAAACGAGAACACATCCTTATCTTCAGGTTCTTTCAGTTTGATAATTTCAGTTTTCTTATCCAAAAAATCTATGCCGATATAAGCATCTTTTTGAAACAGCCGCATCTTTCTCATCTTTTTCATCGATATACGACTGGAGGTAAGATTAGCCACACAACCATTATCAAACTCGATTCTTACATTGGCAATATCCGGCGTATCAGTCATCACCGCCACGCCACTGGCCGAAATTTTCTTTACATCACTTTTCACCAGACTTAAGATAATATCAATATCATGAATCATCAGATCCAGAATCACACTCACTTCTGTGCCTCGGGGATTGAACTGCGCCAAACGATGCACTTCAATAAACATCGGATTCAGGGTCACATTTTTCAAAGCAAGAAAAGCCGGATTGTATCGCTCCACATGCCCCACCTGCAATTTGATATTGGATTCTTTGGCCAGCTTCACCAATTGTCTGGCCTCATCCATTGTGTGTGCAAAAGGCTTTTCTACAAAAACATGCTTCCCCATTTTGATGGCTTTCTCGCACCACTCGTAGTGATAATTGGTAGGGGCTACTATATCTATTGCATCACATTGGTTCAGCAACTCATCGCTATCAAAAAATCTTTTAATCTGATACTTAGCAATCACCTCATTGGCTGTTTCGTCATGCGGATCCATAAAACCCACTACTTCCACATCTGAAATTTCTACCCAGTTGTTCAGATGAAATTTTCCTAAATGGCCAACGCCAATGATTCCTACTTTAAGCATCGCCAAATGTATAGAATAAAAAAATACTGCTGAATAAAAACACTCAAAAAGGCATAAATCAAATTCGTTTGCGCCCCAATGAACTCATCGTGTATTGCAATAGCTCACTCGTCCATTTTTTTCGAGTGTACTTTTACATGAAGATTGATGAATTTTACGACATCATTATCCAGTTCAAAGGCCACGTCAACTTTTCTTTTTGTTGTTTCAGACATATACACTAAACGGCAATGAATATAGGAGTTCTCTTAATACTATTTGTCCACCCATTTATTTATTATCCTTCGCAGCAATCATTCTAATCCTTTACCATAGCAGCTAAAGCTAAGAGTTGGGAGACCAAGTGCAGCCGAATTTTTCAGCCAGATTATCCTTGTAACAAAGGATAAGGTCGTTAACAACTATTAGAGTTTTGAGCAATTTCATCCTCGAATTATTTCTTTGTGGCACAACTATACAATTTGTAAATACCACTGTCGCTATTATTTGAGCGTTGAGCCCAGATTTGTGTACTTCAAATTTTTGATTGAAATACCTGATGTTGATTTAATATAAAGCTTCGATAAAACTTCCTGCGGAAAGAAAATATCCGTCAT
>DAORWU010000028.1:0-47188 GCA_035434405.1 Niabella sp.
AACCGGCCACCCCGACCTTGGCAAGGTCGTGCTCTACCAAATGAGCTACTTCCGCTTAAAGAACTTTTTTTATTTCCCTTACTGTTTCAAAGGGGATGCAAAAATAGGGGTTTCGATTTAATTGTCAAATATTTTTCTAAAAAAATTATTTGTATTTTGGAGTATATAAAGTACTCTCCTGAACAGGTACATTTATTCTTTTATACTCTTTGGTATATAGCTTATAACAACCACCCCACGTGAATAAAAAGAAACATGCAATGCTCAAATAAAAAATATAAGCGGAAGCTGTAACCCAACTTTTACTAAAGTCTTTCTTCTCATAATTCTTAAGACTTTCCTGATATTCTTCCTCTTTTAATTTATCTACATCTAATGGTTTCATGTATCTAAGTATTATGCCGCAAAAATAAAGGAAACAGGATTAAATATCAGCACTATGTTCTATGAAATTTTTAAAGAAAATTACCTGACTGTCTTTTTAAGTGAAATCAGGTCTGTAAATTTTCTTTTGCCTTTCACAAAATGTTGCCAGGCCACACTTCCTGAATAATAACCATTCAACCTACCTGATTTTTTTTGAGGGAACACACTGCCCTCACGCTTAGAAAAAATCCAACTGATAAAAGATATATGGGCACGAACTACCGAGAGAAAATATCCGCTATCGCCTTTTACTAAACTCTTTATGGCCGATGCACTATCCAGCATTGCTCTTAAAAACAACACATAAAATCTATTCCAACCACTCAGGTTCTTAAATAGCATGATATTATTGTTTCTGAAATTTAGGTAGGTCTTTAACGAGTTGCCTTTGGGCAATGTGCCTCCACCCACATGGTACACCACAGACCTCGGACAACTGTACACTTTAGACCCTGCCAATTGTAGTCTCCAGCAAAGGTCTATTTCTTCCTGATGCGCAAAAAAGTAATTATCAAAGCCGCCTACCTCATGAAAACTTTTGGCTCGTATACACAAAGCAGCACCACTGGCCCAAAAAATGGGAATCGATTGATCATATTGTCCCATATCCTTTTCTGTAATATCAAATATGCGCCCCATTGCAAAAGGATAACCCAGATGATCCAGCCAGCCACCTGCAGCACCCGCATATTCAAAACTATCTGGTTGATGAAATGCTAGCAACTTGGGCTGGCAGGCAGCGATATTGAGATCTGACTCCAGCAAGGCTACCATTGGCTCTATCCAATCAGTCGCCACTTTTACATCAGAATTCAACAGTACATAATAGGGTGCATCCACCTGCTGCAAAGCCAGGTTATATCCTTTGGCAAATCCATAATTTTCGACAAGTTTTATGACTTGCACCTCCGGAAAATGGCTATTCAAAAAGGGCAAAGAATCATCCGTGGAATTATTATCTGCCACAATAATTTTATAATTTTTATAGGAGGATTGTATCAAAAATGGTAAAAACTCTTCCAGGTATTTCTTACCGTTCCAGTTTAAAATAACTATAGCTACAAGTGGGTGCATGATATACAGGCAAAAATAAGCAATGAACGGGCCGTGAAAAGGAAATATTTTTTGTTCAGAATGCACATTGGATCTTGTTTAAGATAACATTCTGATTGAAACAAATATTTATTGTGAAAAACTAAATTCTAGGGAGCTGGCTTAAGTGTAAAAATGGAAATTTCTGGTCGCACATTGAAACGAATTGGAAAACGACATCCTAATGCTCGATTTATGTACACCGTTCTTCCATTACCAGCATCTATTTTCCCTGCATTATATTTTTTATTTTTTACAGGCAAAACAAGTGGAGGTAGAAAAGGAGGTTTGCATTGACCACCATGCGTATGGCCACTCAAAATCCAACCCTGATAACCGTTCCAAACATCAAGATCGCAAACATCAGGATTATGATTTAGAACTAAATTCGCTCTGCCAATATCAATATGATCCATCACTAATGGTGGATTAAAATTCGTTCCCCAATAGTCATCAAATCCAATAAAGTTTAGTCCATGTATTTCCTTTTGTTCATTTCGTAAAACAGGTAAATCAAATTCTTCTAGTATCTCTGTAACTTCATTGGCAGTAGCTGCATCCTGAAAGTCAATACCATAATCATGATTTCCTAATACTGCCACTGTCCCTAACCTACCTTTTACCGCATGATTCAACACATCATACAACTTTTCATACTCTATTCTTTCCTCGTGCAACGTGATGTAATCTCCTGTGTAAACTACAAAATCGGGCTTAACCCTTTTTGCTTTTTCAAAAGCTTCTATAATAAATTTATGATCAAACTTGTTGCCTACATGGATATCGCTGATTTGCATAAGAATTTTTCCATCCAATGTCGCAGGAAGATTCCTAATCGACATATCCATTTTTGTAAATTCAAGCCAGTAAGGTTCAATCTTCCACGAGTATAAACCGGTAATCAACCCTGTAGCTCCAAGCCCCGAAATAAGTTTTAAAAACGATTTTCGATTCATCTTCACAAATATCATGTCCTTATCGTTAAACGTATATTAATTTTATATAGTCGTAAATTAATTTCAGTGAAAAAAAAAGGTTTTTTATCTCCTGAAAAGGCTTAAAACCATTGCATTTGCTTTTATATAAGCTGAAAGCTGTTTACTTTTGCTCCTAGATTTTTACTATCACTTTTTATTAAACAAATAGTTATGCATCAGGGAAATTTTTCATATCCTTTACCTGCCAATGAGCCGGTATTGAATTATGCACCGGGCAGTCCGGAACGCAGTACGCTTCAAGCCACACTTGCCCAACTAAAATCCGAAACTATAGATGTACCCATGTACATTGGAGGCGAGGAAGTGAGAACCGGGAAAAAACTGGCTTTGCGTCCACCACATGAGCATAGTCATGTGTTGGGATATTTTCACGAAGGGGAGAAAAAGCATGTGCAACAAGCCATAGATGCAGCTTTACAAGCAAAAGAGTCCTGGGCCAACCTGAGCTGGGAAAACCGTGCCGGTATTTTTTTGAAAGCAGCCGACCTGATAGCTACAAAATACCGCAGCTTTATGAATGGCACCACTATGCTGGGACAAAGCAAAAACGCCTACCAGGCAGAAATAGATAGTGCCTGCGAGCTTATAGATTTTCTTCGTTTTAATGTGCATTTCCTCAATGAAATTTATAGCCAACAACCTATTAGTTCCCCTGGCATTCACAACCGTTTAGAATGGAGACCATTAGAAGGGTTTGTTTTGGCCATCACCCCTTTCAACTTCACAGCTATTGGAGGAAACCTGCCCGCATCTGCAGCAATGTGTGGCAATGTGGTAGTGTGGAAACCTGCGCACACTCAGATTTATTCTGCTCAAATGTTTATGCGCATTTTGAAGGAAGCCGGTTTGCCTGACGGAGTGATCAATCTTATCTATGTAAGCGGGCCAGTGATTGGTGAGGTTTGTTTTAACCATAAAGATTTTGCTGGTGTACACTTTACAGGATCCACTGGCGTGTTCAATCAAATGTGGGAAACCATTGGTAAAAACATGGGCATGTACCGCTCCTATCCACGCATTGTGGGTGAAACAGGGGGTAAAGATTTTGTGGTGGCGCACAAGTCCGCTTCAGCCGACGTGGTAGCTACTGCTTTGCTTCGTGGTGCTTTCGAGTATCAGGGTCAAAAATGTTCTGCCGCATCAAGAGCATATATCCCATCTAATATTGCCAAAGAAGTGAAAAAACTTTTGGTGGAGGGTGTCAATAGTTTCAAGATGGGAAATGTAGAAGACTTTACCAATTTTATAAACGCAGTAATCGATGAAAAGTCTTTTGACCGCATCAAAAAATATATTGACAATGCCCGAAAGAGCGATAATGCTTCTGTACTAGTCGGTGGCAATTGTGATAAAAAACAAGGGTACTTTATTGAGCCCACGGTGATAGAAGTAAAGGATCCAAAGTACGTTACGATGTGCGAAGAAATTTTCGGACCAGTGCTTACTATTTATGTTTATCCAGCCAATCAGTTCGAGAAAACATTGGATCTGGTTGATAGCACTTCGCCATATGCACTGACAGGTTCTATCATTGCTACAGATCGCCAGGCCGTAGAATTAGCTACTCGCAAACTGGCAAATGCCGCAGGCAATTTCTATATCAACGATAAACCTACCGGCGCAGTAGTAGGCCAGCAACCCTTTGGTGGTGCACGTGCCAGTGGCACTAACGACAAAGCTGGTTCAGCCATAAACCTGTACCGATGGTTAAGTGCCCGAACCATCAAAGAAACTTATAATCCACCAACGGATTATCACTATCCTTTTATGGCAGAATAAATACGTTTCAATTGAAATGCCAACCTGAATACCGATACTTGATATTTGTATTCAGGTTTTTTTGTTGGTCGGCTTATGAACATAAATCATCGATCTTGCGTCGCACTCTTCAACTACACTGCATAACTCAGCCTATAAAAATGAATAATAATAATGGCCAACTCCAGCCAACCAAAGTATTAATTCCCGAAATACACAAGCCAACCACCACTAATACAGCAACAAAAGATTCTCAAATTTTCTCCCTTTGTTTGTATGGCTACAATTATCTTTGAGAACAAATCATCATAGCACCTAAAAACTGATTTAATTGAAGTCTATTTTAAATAAAGAACATATTGATATTACCATCAAAAGGCTGGCCCGGCAAATAGTGGAAAACCGGATTGGTGATGCGGAATTAGTTCTTATTGGGCTACAGCCGCGTGGTATTTATTTGTCGGATCGAATCTATCAGGAAATAAAGAACACAGAAAAGAATCTTTCTATCCATTACGGAAAATTAGATATCACATTTTACCGCGATGATGTGCGAGACAGCCTCCATAAAGCCAACGAAACCGATATCCCTTTCAGCATCGAAAACAAAACTGTAGTATTGATTGATGATGTGCTCTACACAGGCCGTACCATTCGGGCTGCTTTGGATGCCCTGCTCGATTTCGGACGTCCTGCAAAAGTGAAACTCTGTGTATTGATAGATCGCAGGTTTAGCCGAGAACTTCCGATTCAGGCCGATTACATTGGACAAGCTATAGATAGTTTTGAAAATCAAAAAGTACTGGTGCGTTGGAAGGAGAATAGCGAAAAGGATCAGGTTTATATCGAATAAGTCATTAATAGTTCTGCAAATGATCTTAAAGCCAAAACATTCCGCTTCGTCGATCAATATTTTCACAACCATGACCAACCTGGCACGACAGGAAAATGCATGGAATCTGTCACAGGGTCTTCCCGACTACCCTATTGCACCAGAATTGGCCGAGATGTTGAAAGAAGCTGTTGTGGATGGCTACAATCAATATCCACCAATGCCCGGATTGGTTTATTTAAGAGAAAATATATCCAGGGAATTAAATTTCAGATACACTACAAATTTTTGCACACCCGAAGTGGTCACTATTACACCTGGTGCCACTTATGCTATTTTCACAGCACTCACCTGTTTAATAAATCCAGGGGATGAAGTTATTTATTTAGAACCGGCATTTGATTGCTACCTACCCGCAATAGAAATCGTTGGCGGCATACCTGTTAAAGTCACTTTAGACGCATTTAATAATTTTGAATTGGACTGGCAAATGATAAAGGATGCCATTTCCCCAAAGACAAAAGCCATCCTGATAAACACGCCGCATAATCCAACCGGTTATGTTTGGACACAGAAAGACTGGAACCAACTGGCACAGCTGATTGATGGTAAAAATATTTATATCATTTCTGACGAAGTGTACGACAGTATCGTATTCGATGGCATCAGGCATCTACCTGGTTTTTTACAATCTTCCCTAAAGGATAAAGTGATTTCGATTTACTCCTTTGGCAAGACTTTTCATATTACAGGGTGGAAGATTGGATACGTGGTAGCTTCTAAGGAAATAACGACTGCATTCCGATCTGTACATCAATACCTTACTTTTAGTGTTAATAGTCCGGGCCAATTTGCATTAGCAAAATATTTGGAAATATATACTCCCGGAGAAGCGACTTCTTTACTTCAAGCCAAGCGTGATCTACTCATAAATCATCTGGAAAACTCCGCTCTTAAAAAACTAAATACTAGTGCCGGCACCTACTTTCAGTTGTATGATTATAGTGCAACCAGCAATTTGCCCGATACCGAATTTGCCAAGTGGTTGACAATAGAATATAAAGTGGCAACTATCCCCCTAAGTGCTTTTTTTAAAGAAGTTCAAAAGCACAAATTGATTAGATTATGCTTTGCTAAAAAAGATGAAGTACTAATCCAAGCTGCTTTACAACTGAATAAGATCAAAAGCGTAAAGACAAATATGTAAACAAGCAAATTTATAGCTGCCTTGGTGGTAAGGGAGCAATTGAATCGACACAAAGAATAATTCAAAAAATCAAGTGTGTGAAAAAATGTATGGAAGATTTAGAAATCACTTCAAAAAGGGAATAAATCTCCATACAAAAATTGTATCCGAAAAGGAGCTTCAATATTCTAGGAAATAAATTCTAAAAAATCACAAAATCCGACAAAAGTCTTGTACCTTTGGGACAAAAGACACAAAATGAAAAAACCCACAAAAAAATATTTCCCCGATACAACAATAAGCATGGTTTCGGAACCAGCTTTGATTTATGATATCGAACAAAAAACTCAAAAAAGAAATTCACTTTTAAAAGAATTCACATATACCGAGTTTAAAAATATTATGCAAAAAAGTCCTTTCACTCTTAGCGATTGGGCTGATATGCTTTTTATGAGTGAAAGAACTTTACACCGCTATGCAAAAGACAATGGCGGTTTTAACGGTCTTCAAATAGAGAGAATATTGCTTTTAGAATCTTTGATTGATGTGGGTAATGATATGTTTGGAAATGAAGGATTTAAAATTTGGCTTCAAAGCAAACCATTTTCACTCAATAAAGAACTCCCTAAAAATCTACTGACAACACACACCGGTATTCAAAATATTATTGATCTTTTAGGAAGAATTCAACACGGTATATCTGCCTAATGATAATTTATAGACTTGCACGATCGGAGTACAGTAACGACTTGACGGGCCATGGAGCCTTTTTATACGGAGGGCGTTGGAATAGTAAAGGTCAATATGCGGTATATTTTGCTGCACATATTTCTTTGGCTGTATTGGAGATTGTTGTGAACTATGAAAGAAGTATTGCTCCACTACGACCTTCATATCATCTGGTAGAAATTGAAATTGATGATAATGACCTGATTGAAATTGATGGATCTCTACTAAAAAAAAATTGGAATAGTGATTTGGATTATTCGCAATATATTGGCGATCAATTTTTGCAATCAAAATCGAATCTTGCTCTAAAGATTCCAAGTGTTGTGATTCCGGAAGAATGTAATTTTTTAATTAATCCTACCCATCCACGATTCAAAACTTTAAAAATCAAGAACGCCATCGCGTATGACTTAGACCATCGTCTTTTCTAATTTATCTGGCATCAAACCAAACTTTTTTATCGCTGTTCCAAACACCGTTATAATTAATATAAAGTTCCTCGCCTGCCATTATGGGCCTTACAGTTCTGATTGTAATAGTTTTTGAATCATCATCCATATCGTATTCACAATTACTTTCATAGGAATGGTTGTACATAGAGACCCAGCCCAATGCTACGCAACATAGTTGGCTTTCTTCTCCCCATTCAAATATATAATCATGCAAAAGAGTTTGGTCTAATAATTTTCTTTCTTCCCCAGACATTACCACAACAGGTGCTATTTCGATGACAGTATTTTTTGAAATCTTTTCTGCGGTAAATACACCCTTTCCCATTTGGGTGGTTTCGGCAATAAATAAATAGTGTGCAATCACAAATACTTCGATTTGAACAAAAATATAGATTCGAATTTAATCTATGCCTAAAAATGGAGTTCATGATGACTATTTTTTCTTTATTTCATTATTTATTTTAAAAAATAATACAATGTTGTAAATCTGCAAAAATGAAGTTCGTAAATTTGGCCGATGCAAATGGAAGAGGATAAAACATCTCTTACTGAACAATTTGAAGCAGTAGTTTCTGGTACCAACTGGGCTGACCTAAAAGCCTTTTTGGACGATCAGAATATTAGTGATGTCGTTGAATTGGTTTATGAATTTCCAGAGTATGAAGTGCAGGTGATTGCCAATATGTCTGTACACAGAGCCGTGAATGTTTTTAAATTGCTGGACATTGGTGAACAAAAACGAATCATTCAAGAACTATCTCCCAGCCATACTGCTGCCTTGTTAAATGAATTGCCAGCCGATGACCGAACTGACTTTCTGGAGGAATTACCGGACAATGTGGTGAGGGAACTCATCAAATTATTGGATCCGGAAGAAAGAAGAATTACACTTTCTTTGTTAGGATATCCTGAAAATAGTATTGGACGATTAATGAACCCGGATTATGTTTACGTCTATCCTTATAATACTGTTTCTGAAGTATTTGCTACCATAAAAAAATATGGTAAAAATAGTGATGCCATAAATGTGATTTATGTTATTAATGAAACTGGTGAATTACTGGATGATATAAGAATCGGTGAATTTTTGTTGAGCGAAAGAGAGGTAAAAGTTTCTGAATTGATGGATGAAAGGGTGATCGCCCTCAAGGCATTTGATGACCAGGAAACAGCTGCTGAAGCATTTAGAATGAACAACAGAGTAGCCCTTCCAGTAGTTACGGACAGTAACAAATTACTTGGTATTGTTACTATTGATGATGTACTCTGGGTAGCCAGTGAAGAATTTAGTGAGGATATGCAAAAAATGGGAGGTACCGAAGCATTCGAAGAACCTTATCTTGATATTTCAATTTTCAAATTGTATAAAAAACGTATTGGCTGGCTTACAATTCTTTTTATTAGCGAAATGCTAACGGCTACTGCTATGCAACATTTTGAGGTAGAAATAGAAAAAGCTACGCTGCTTGCTTTGTTTGTTCCATTGATTATGAGCAGTGGCGGCAACAGCGGCTCGCAGGCATCCACTATCATTATCCAGGCACTCACTCTGGGGGAAATAACACTGAAGGACTGGTGGTATGTAATGCGTAGAGAAATCATTTCAGGATTGATGCTGGGGCTTACGTTGGGGACAATTGGGTTTTTGAGAATTATACTTTGGCAGAACTTGCATTTATATGATTACGGAGATCATTTTGTACTGGTAGCACTAACTATCTTCTTTACCCTTATAGGCATTGTTCTTTGGGGTAGCCTAATAGGTTCCATGCTTCCAATCTTACTTAAGAAATGTAAATTAGATCCCGCTACCTCTTCTGCACCATTTGTAGCAACACTGGTAGATGTAACTGGAATAATCATTTATTTTTCTGTAGCTTATTTAGTTCTGAAAGGCACATTGCTGTAACGATCCTTTTTCGTAAATTTTTTATAAAAAAAATACCCTTCAACAATAATACAGGTAGGTGAACTAGCATAGCACAATGGTTAAATAAAAATATTATACCTGGCAAGCCTACTAGCTTTCTTCATTGCCATTTCATTTTTTAATTATTATAAACTAATTGTTTGTTGGATCAGAACACTACCCTTTTCCTATATATAATTAATTGACTTTTATGCAAATGACTTCAATTGTTACGGAGTTTAAAGTGCATTAGAAAAACATATATATGTCGTAACAGCGCAACCGATTGCGCACAACTATTAAAATCCCTAATTTCGCAACCCTAAACAACAAAGAAATTATGTGCGGAATAGTTGGATATACCGGAACAAAACAGGCATACCCCATTGTCATTAAAGGACTCAAGAGATTAGAATACCGTGGTTATGATAGTGCTGGTATTGCCCTTCAGCAAAACAATACAGTAACCATTTATAAAAAGAAAGGCAAAGTAAGCGACTTGGAAGAAAGTATCGGCACGGCAAATGTAATGGGCACTACAAGCATTGGGCACACAAGATGGGCTACGCATGGAGAACCCAACGACCGCAACGCCCATCCTCATTATTCCTCAAGTGGAAAAATAGCCATGATTCATAATGGCATTATCGAAAACTATCTTCAGTTAAAAAATGAACTGCATAGCAAAGGTTATACTTTTAAAAGCGATACCGATACCGAAGTGTTGCTCAATTTTATTGAAGAAATAAAAACCAATAACAATTGCTCTTTAGAAGAAGCCCTTCGCATTGCCCTGAAAAGGGTTACAGGTGCTTATGTCATTTTGTTGATTGATGACGAAAACCCCGATACCATTATTGCCGCACGCAAGGGAAGCCCATTGGTAATTGGCGTTGGAAAAAATGAACATTTCTTAGGCTCCGATGCCTCGCCCATGTTGGAATACACCAAAGAAGTAGTATATGTAAACGACTACGAACTGGCCATTGTAAAACCCGATGAACTCATTTTAAAAAATCTGGGTAACGAAAAAATCACACCCTATATTCAAAAATTAGACATTGAACTGGCCGCCATCGAAAAAAGTGGTTACGACCATTTTATGCTGAAAGAAATTTTTGAACAACCCACCACCATTTTCGATTGCTTGCGTGGTCGTTTGGATGCCATAAATGGAACCATTACCATGGCCGGTATTCAGCAATATGCCGAACAAATCATCAATGCCAACCGCATCATCATCATTGCCTGTGGCACCAGTTGGCATGCGGGTTTGGTGGCCGAGTATATTATAGAAGAACTCTGCCGCATCAATGTGGAAGTGGAATACGCATCGGAGTTCAGGTATCGAAATCCAATCATTAACGAAGGCGATGTAATATTGGCCATTAGCCAAAGTGGCGAAACAGCCGATACTTTGGTGGCCATCGAAAATGCCAAATCAAAAGGTGCCATCATTCTAGGCATTGTAAACGTAGTAGGCTCTTCCATTGCCCGTGCTTCCCATGCCGGATCCTATACCCATGCCGGTCCCGAAATTGGCGTAGCCTCCACCAAAGCCTTTACCGGCCAGCTTTCCGTGCTGATGATGTTTGCCTTAAAAATTGGTTACTTAAAAGGAACTTTAACCGAAGACCGATACAGGCAATTATTAAAAGAGCTGGACATGGTGCCCGAAAAAGCTGCATGGATACTGAACCATGCCGATGCCATAAAAGCTATTGCCGAAAAATATAAGGATGCCAGAGATTTTCTTTACCTCGGTCGTGGTTACAATTTTGCCATAGCCCTAGAAGGCGCATTAAAGCTCAAAGAAATATCCTACATCCATGCCGAAGGCTATCCTGCCGCCGAAATGAAACATGGCCCTATTGCACTGGTGGATGAAAACCTGCCAGTGGTTTTTGTGGCCACCAAAGACGCTTACCACGAAAAAGTAATCAGCAATATGCAGGAAATTAAAGCCCGCAAAGGCAAACTCATTGCCGTAATAACCGAGGGTGATGAAGTTTCCAAAATGCTTTGTGAAGATGTCATTGTGGTACCTGAAGCCGACGAAATCATTGCCCCCATCCTCAATGTCATACCATTACAACTCCTATCCTATTACATTGGCGTGGCCAAAGGTTGCGACGTGGACAAACCCCGCAACCTAGCAAAAAGTGTAACGGTTGAGTAGGTTTTATTTTTGTTACCAGCCTTGTGCTACTATCAGCAAAATTGTGCTTGTACACCGTGGTGGATCGCACTCTTCAAGGGTGGAACATAATTGGGCGCCTTAGCATAGTAGCAGTTCTTCCTATCTGCCAAAAAAACAAAAACTCAAGATGAACCAAATCATAAAACACAATGTTTCAAAACTCGGTTATGGCTTTATACCCGAAGCCTACTTACCAACCGACGAAAACGAATACTACCTTAGGTTTCAACAAAATGCTGCCACAGATTACAGGGCACTTACCAAACAAGAAATTACCATTCTAAAGTCCAATGGCAACCGATCCAACAACTGGGAGGATGTGTTGGTTCGTGATGGAATAGATATTCATCTGATAGAAGCTTGTAACTTTTTTGGACTGGTGCGCATTGGAAAACTTGAACCCTATTTCTTGGAGTTTAGCGAGGTGCGGTTTCCGGTGGGTTTGTACAACAGTCAAATTGTAAGTTGCGATATTGGCGACAATGTTTCCATCAGTCATGTAAAATTTTTGGGTCATTACATTATTGAGCGGGATGTAATCATGGCTAACATCAACGAAATGTGTTGTACCTCCCACAGCAAATTTGGCAATGGAATTTTAAAAGAGGGCGAGGAAGAAAACCTGAGAATTTGGTTGGAGATTTGCAACGAAAACGGAGGCCGAAAAGTAATGCCTTTTGATGGTATGCTCCCCGGCGATGCATGGCTTTGGTCAAAGTTTCGGGGCGACGATAAATTGATGCACAGCTTCAAAACCTTTACAGAACAGTGCTTCAGCCCACAACATGGTTTCTATGGCACGGTAGGCGAAAGAACAGTTATTAAAAATTGCCATATCATAAAGGATGTAAAAATTGGAACCGATGCGTATATAAAAGGAGCTAATAAACTAAAGAACCTCACCATCAATTCCACCGCTAAAGCCAAATCGCAAATAGGCGAAGGATGCGAAATGGTCAATGGCATTATGGGTATTGGCAGTCGTGCATTTTATGGCGTGAAAGCGGTTCGCTTTTTTTTAGCTCCATTTTCGCAATTGAAATATGGTGCCCGCTTAATCAATTCTTACCTGGGTGAAAACGCTACCGTGTCCTGCTGCGAGGTATTGAATGCTTTAATTTTTCCGGCACACGAACAACATCATAATAATTCATTTTTATGCGCTGCCCTTCTTATGGGACAAAGCAATATGGCGGCTGGTGCCACCATTGGCTCTAACCACAACTCGCGTGGGGCAGATGGCGAAATACAGGCTGGGCGTGGCTTTTGGCCGGGACTTTGCGTTAGCCTTAAACACAATTCCAAGTTTGCCAGCTTTACCATGATTGCCAAAGGCAATTACCCGGCAGAGTTAGATATTCCATTTCCATTCTCCCTCATCAGCAATGAAGAGAATAACAATAAACTGGTGGTGATGCCGGCTTTTTGGTTTTTATACGATATGTATGCCATTGTAAGGAACGAAAAAAAATTTGCTGACCGGGACAAAAGAATGGACCGCCAGCAGGAAATAGAATACGATTTTTTGGCACCGGATACGGTAAATGAAATCATCAAAGCCATAGAACTGATACAACTATTCACCGGCAAGGCTTTCTATATCGCTAATCAATTAACAGGCAGCAACAACGATTTTGTAGAAAAAGGTAAATCGCTATTGGAAAATAAATCGCCAGTTGTGGACACGCTTTCTATAATGGCCAGTGGTTTTGAAAACTCCAAAAGAGAAGTGCAAATCATCAAAACACAAGCCGCTTATGATGCTTATAAAAAAATGTTGTTGTACTATGCTGGCAAGCAACTTATTTTTTTCATGCAGGAAAATAACATACAACATGCTTCGGAAATAGTACAAAAAATAACGGTTCAACCTAACCTAAATCATTGGGTAAATGTAGGCGGACAGTTGGTTGCGAAAGAAAATCTACAGCTATTTTTAGAAAAAATAAGAACTGGCCGCATCCAATCTTGGAATGAAGTGCATCAATTTTATTTGGACTATTCATCTATCTATCAACAACAGAAATTTTCATTAGCGATTCAAATACTTACCAAAGAATATGGATTAAGCCATGTTGATTTTACTAATGATTGGCTTGTTCAATTTTTCACGGAACTTAAATCCATCCGGCAATGGATATTTGATGGCGTGTACACTTCCAAAGAAAAAGACTATAAAAATCCTTTTAAAAACATGGTGTACGACAGCCCCGAGGAAATGGAAAATGTGGTGGGGGCATTTGATGAAAATGCTTTTATTATTCAACAACAACAGGAGTTGGTAGCCTTTAATAAACAGACGGATGAGTGGATAGACAAGTTTTTGAATTAGATGAAAACCTCAAAGCAAAAAATCATCCATATTATCGGGATGGATAATGGTGAACTTGCTTCCAGGATAGGCTTCCAAAAAGCGATTTACTTTTTTAACGGATGATTTTGGATTCCATTTTATTTCATACGCTTCAATTTGTCCGTCCCCTTCTTCTATATAATCTATTTCTTTTTGCTCTTTGGTGCGCCAAAACCATTTGTTCCGCCACAAACCAGCATACTCCGCCTTCTTCTGTCTTTCGGAAATTACAAAATTTTCCCAAAGCATACCTATGTCCTGTCTTAGCTCTGGTAAAGAAAAATCTGCAATCAATGAATTTCGGATTCCATTGTCATAAAAGTAAATTTTCCGGCTGTTTTTCAATTCATTGCGAAGGTTTCTGCTGAAAGAACTTAACCGAAAAATGACATAACATTGCTCTAAAAGAATGATATATTTTTCTACAGTTTTACTGTCCAACCCACAAATTTGCCCCAATTCATTAAAAGACACCTGCGATCCTATTTGAAAAGCAATTGCTTGTAATAGTTTTACAAGTTTATCAGGTTTCTTTACCTGCTCCCACATTAAAATATCCTTAAACAAATAACTGTCGGACAGTTGTTTTAGTATTTCCTTTTCCTTTCCTGCATTATTAATAACATCCGGATAATAACCAAATACCAAACGGTGCGATAGCAGGCGTTTCTCCTCCAACAAACCATGATGGGCGACCATTTCTCCGTAGGAAATTGGATATAAATGATACTCCCACTTGCGTCCAGTAAGCGGTTCGTTAATTTTATTTGCCAGATCAAAGGATGAACTGCCCGAAACAATCAATTGAATGTCAGGAATTTGGTCAGTAATCAGTTTTAGTTTAATACCAATATCAGGAATTCTTTGTGCTTCATCAATAACCACTATTTGATGGTTTCCAAAAATTGCTTTAAACCGGGTAGATGAGGCATTTTCAAATAATTTTGCCACATCTATTTCATCTCCACTAAGCCACAATGTATTTTTATTTTTAACTAAAGCATTTTTAATCAATGTGGTTTTCCCAACCTGCCTGGCACCCATAATAATGATAGCCTTGCCATTACCCAGCTTTTCTTTAATTTTTTCCTCCAAAAAGCGCTTTACCATCGCTTGAATTTTTTACAATTTACAACTTTTTTGGATTTGAATCCGTATATTCTACAACTTTTTTGGATTTGAATCCGTATATTCTACAACTTTTTCGGATTTGACCTGGTGTTAAACCAGTTTAACCAAAACAAACCAACCCCTGAGGTCTTATGATTTCGGGGGTTTTGGGAATACCTTAATTTTCTTTATTCACCCGCTGCTCTTTAGGTTTTAAATACAGCAGTTTTTCCATCTTTATCCACTTGTTTTAGTTGCACAAAAAGCATCTTGGTGGCTGATGTATCAAAATTGCCCTTAGATTTATTGCATAAACTGAGTGTTAAAATATCGGTTGGACATACGCCTACGAATCGTCTGAAACCTTTACTTGGTCTTCATTTTCACAATTATTTACCAGCTTAGCATTAATGTAAATAGTACAAATATGGTTTTGAATAGGCTCCATCAATATCGTATGTTTGTGAAACAATAACACATAGGGGTTATAACAAGGAGAGAAAGATAAGAAGCAGAGTGAATAAATAAGATTTTTACATTTTTTTCATATGGCAAGCAATCGTTAGAGGTCCGTCCGTTTCTACGGAAGGACCCTTTTTTTTATGCCAACTACACATTTATTTAGGTCAATTATATTTTGGTATCATTCCAGCCAGTCCTGATTTTTGGGAATGTAGCCGTCGCTTAGGACAATGAAATAGGACTATTACGAATGCACAATCGGTATAAGCCACTTACTAGTCAAAGATTACAGAATAAATAGAAAAACGTCAAACATTCACGATGCCTGACGTTTTTTCCAAAAGGAATTCCACCCAATAATCATCCTATATTATTTCAACGACTTGATAATTTCCACAAATTCCACCGCCTTGAGCGAAGCCCCACCTACAAGACCCCCATCCACATCAGGACAAGAGAAAAGCTCATTGGCATTGTTGCCTTTTACACTTCCGCCATATAGAATTGATATTTCATCCGATGCGGATTTTCCGTATTTATTTTCTAATACAGAACGGATAAAAGCATGTATTTCCTGTGCCTGTTCGGTAGTGGCTGTTTTACCAGTTCCAATGGCCCAGATGGGTTCATAGGCAATTACCACTTTTGTAATTGCTTCTGCAGACAAGTGAAACAAAGACTCCTGCAATTGCTTTTCCACAAATTCGTTCTGAGTGCCTGCTTCGCGAATACTCAGGGGCTCACCGCAACAAAACACCGGGGTGATATTTGCTGCTAATAAAAGATCCAGTTTTTCAGCCAGTTCCTGATTAGTTTCGTTATAATATTCCCGACGTTCACTGTGCCCAATGATACAATGTTTGATATGTATGGAATCCAACATATCTACAGATACTTCACCAGTATAAGCACCTGATTTATGATTATTACAATTCTGGGCTGCTATAAAGAAATTTTTATATGGAGTGATTTTCTCCTTTGCCATTATCAGATAAGGGAAGGGAACGGCAAAAATCACTTCGTGATTATCGGCTGTTTCCAATCCGTCACCTATTATATCTGACAGCAACTGTTGACCCTCGAGATAAGTTAAATTCATTTTCCAGTTTGCTGCTGCAATTTGCTTTCTCATTTTACTTTTTTTTAATTGTTATTAATAATTTTATGATTAAATAAATCAGTAAGTATTTTTATTTCACCTTCAGTCAGTACTCCCTTTTTTATCTGTTTCCATTCATTAGCGTCCTGCAAAGCCTTATCCAGCCTGTATTTCGGAACTTGTACATTCAAAGCTCCATCATCCATTTTATCATATCCCCAACTAAAGTCATCAATGAATTTAGGCGTGAGGCCATTTCCAAATACATGTGCGCTCACTCCGATCACTGTGCCGGTATTGATAGCAGTATTTATAGCCGTTCGACTAAAATCGCCCATCACCAAACCACATTTTTTAAGCGGGGTAACAAATTCATAGTTCCTGAAACTAAAATGAATGGTTCCAATATTGTTCTTCATATTGCTACCGGAAGAACCTGCACCAAAATTGCACCACTCTCCTACCACTGAGTCGCCCAGGTACCCTTCGTGTGCCTTGTTGGAATTAGCAAAAAACAAACAATTTTTTATTTCACCTCCAACTGTACATCCAGGACCAATGGTTGTTGCTCCATATATTTTAGCGCCCATTTTTAGAACAGCCTTTTCACCAATAAACACTGGACCTCTAATGCAGCAGCCTTCCATTACCAATGCATTTTTCCCAATATAGATAGGGCCATCAGTAGCATTCAAAAAACTATGTGTTACCACGGCACCTTCTTCAATAAAAATATTTTCAGCACCAGTAGTGCCAATGGTTGAATCCATCGGAGCGGATATCCTACCATTTGTGATCAAATCAAAATCGAACAGAATGGCTTCCCGATTGAGGAGATGAAGATTGTAAAAATAATCCGCCATCAACGCATCTTTATATTCAATTCCTAGTGTTGGAGGCTTCAAGGTTCCATTCTCCTGAAAACTGTCGGATGAAATCAGTCTTGCTAATACTTCATTTTCTGCAGAAACTATAGCATCCCCGGGTTTCAATGAACTTATCAATTCCAACAAATGTTTTCGGGGTAGCAAATCGCCCCTTAATAATAGAGATTGAAATGGTTGAATTTCTTTTAAATCTTTTTCTACCCCATTTTTTGGCAATACACTTTTTCCGCCTAGGTCAAATGATGGCAGTTGCAACAACCGTTCCCATTTTTCTCTGATAGTAAGGCCTCCAATACGAAAGTCCTGAACCCTTTTGGTGGCTGAAAACGGGTAAAGATTCATTACATCTGCAGGTGATTCTATGAAAATGATTTGCTTCATGAAAGCCTCTAAGGTAAGAAATGGCTAAAGACTATAGGATGATTTTGGTCAATTACATTAAACAACAAACCCCGACTTGTGTCGGGGTTTGAGAAAGAGGTATCGAAATTAATTTTTCGCATATTTCCTTTTAAACTTATCAATACGTCCTGCAGTATCCACCAGTACATTTTTACCAGTGAAGAAAGGGTGAGAAGTACTAGAAATTTCCAACTTTATGAGTGGATATTCATTGCCATCTTCCCATTTTACGTTTTCTGAGGAACGAGCGGTTGATTTGCTCAAAAAAGTTTCGCCATTACTCATGTCTTTAAACACTACAAAACGATAGCTTACAGGATGGAGACCTTGCTTCATATCTTTATGATTTTTAAGGTGATACGGATTTTGCCGTATCGTTAATAAAAAATATTTAATCGAAGCTTTACTTCGAAGAGGCGCAAAGATAGGCCAAACAGACAGAATGTGGAATCGAATGAAAAAAAAATTTAAGCCCGGTTTCCAGACACAAAATCAATCTACACTGAAATGCCAGCATTTTTATCCAGTTTTTTATTTTTATCTTTTTATCTTCGGCACTTTCCCTATTTGTACAAAACTACAGTATCTGAATCAGGACTTTTTTCATTTCCTGCCTTCTTAAATAGAATACTGATCTTTAAAAATTCAGAAACAGTTCGATGAAGAAAATCAGAAAATTATATCAATGGACAACTTCACTCCCCATCATAGCATTCATTCTTTATTTTTCTGGTTTTCTAGATAACAATGTAGCATTTCAGGTTATTGCAGGGCTTTTGCTCATTGCCTGTGTGATGTCGGCTGTGCATCATTCCGAAATTGTTGCCCATCGGGTGGGAGAACCTTATGGAACCATCATTCTGGCGGTCTCAATCACCATAATAGAGGTGGCTATCATCGTATCATTGATGATGACGGGGGGAGAAAAATATGCCTCTTTTGCTAGAGATACTGTTTACTCAGCCGTCATGCTATTACTGAATGGCATTGTGGGTCTGAGCCTTTTTCTCGGTGGTCGAAAATTTCATACGCAAACCTTTTCTCCTCATTCAGTAAAAATAGCGCTGGTCTCTTTGATTTCCATAGTGGCATTTACTATGATTATACCCACCTTTACCAAAGGAGAACCTGGCCCCTATTATACCGAGTCTCAAATACTGTTTGAATGCTTTGCCTGTATTGCCATCTATGCCGCATTCATCTCGGCCCAGACCGTACGACACCGAGAGTATTTCATCACTGTGGAAAATGAAAACCCTGAACCTAAGAGCCATATCATTTCTAATTAATCATTGGCAATCAGTATTGTTTTTCTTTTGATCAGCTTAACAATTGTAGTATTATTAGCCAAAAGTTTATCACATCCTTTAGAATCGGTGATAGTGAATTATGGGTTACCCAAAAGCCTCGTGGGTATCATCATTGCTGGTGTAATATTGCTACCAGAAGGTATTGCGGCAGTAAGTGCCGCCCTAAATTGCAGCCGATTGGAGCATACAGGAAAATGTGGAATTACTTTTGGTTCATCAATCAATTGTTTTGGCTCCCGCTTTTACCGATTATGAAAGCAAACAGCATTTTATAACTCGCAGCAATAATGAAGCCCTTGAAAAATTGACCCTATTTGCAAAAGAATTTATTCCCCCATCCATCAAGGTATCCTATTGTGTTTCGGAAAATCATTTGCAGGAAACTATAAACATGCTTTTGGCAGAGTCTTTTCACCATCTCATTTTTATAGGCTTGAAACAAACAGGACTGTTGAAACAAGTTTTTATGGGTAGCCTGGCTATAAAGGTCATAGAAAATTCCGGAGGCGTGGTGGTGGCCATGCCAAAAGACATCTCCGGATTTTCCTACAAGAAAGTATTCGTGGCTGTGACAGAGAAGTATCCATTGAATATATTGGAACTAAACAACTTTTTATATTTTACAGAAAAGGAAATCACCCATCTTACATTTTTCTATCTGGCCAAACCCTTTGAAAGAACTAAAAAAATAGAAAGGCAACTCAAAGACTTATCAATGTTCTTTGGAGATAGGTTTCAGACCAAAACAGCAATCTACAAATGCCAAAATCCATTTGAAGGCATTAAAAAATTAATAAGCAATAAAAAAGAAGAATTGCTGGTGGTACAGAAAGGATCGCGTTTTTTGATTGATCGGCTTTTCAGACGTTTTATGATTAACAAATTAGTCTATGAAGGTCAAACGCCATTGATTATTTTACCCTAACAATTCGAACTACGGTCAATAAAAATCCCCCTTCCAATCATAGTCAGCGCCAGTGCTAAAAACAAATTACCGATTACGATCAGGGCACTAATACACTTTGACAGTATCAAACAAAGGAACATCATTCCTGTCTCGAACTAGCGAATTTCTATCAATACTTTATTGGCACCCTCAGTGAATAACGGCGGTAAAGATTATAAAAATACCTTGCAACATATTTCTCAAATTTTAGATATTAGCATTTTTGAATTACTTGGTTATAATGCTCGAAAAATAGTCTCCAACGATCATCAAAAAATGGCAAAGGAAAGGACGATAAACATATCACTTAGCAAAGAAGAACTTCATAGTGTTTTAAAAGAATTTAAACATTCGTTTAGCGCCTAAGTTTACATTTTATCTGCCAGTTGACGACCCAGTATGGGTGCCAATGCCACCCCCATTCCACTTAGTCTCACAGCACAAAACATTCGGTCGTTGATTTGCTTCACAATGGGGAACTTCTCTTTTCCCATAGCCATGATGCCCGCCCAACGTTGCTCGATGGGAAGTTTTTGGCCGGGTAGAATTACTTTGTATAAGAAATCCTCCAACACCTGCTGAATAGGAAGCGTGGTGAATGCATCCAGCGTATATTCCGTTTCGAGCGAGGTATTTCGGGCACCACCCAGCAATATGCGATTATTGAAGTTGCGGAAATAATAAAATCCTTCATCAAAATGAAAAGCCCCTTTTATGGACAAATTCGGAATAGGCGCCGTCAGCAGGATTTGACCGCGGGCAGGTACCACATCCATATCTGGCAATAAAGACCTGGTAAACGCATTGGTGCAAAGTACCACCTGTTGGGCTTTCAAATATCGGCCATCAGTTGTATGTAAGGTTATCTGACTGGATTGTTCTTCTACCTGCTTTAGTTCAGTACCAAACAAAATCTGCACCTGCATGGTCTGCAGTTTATTCATTAAGGCTACTAATAATTTGCCGGGATGAAAAGCGCCTTCGAATTTATTTTCTACCACCTGTTGCACATTGGCAAAACCAAACCTTTCCAAAAGGGTATTGTTGATTTGAAAAGTGTCTGAAACGCCGGTAATATCACGCACCATCCGATTCACTTCATCCAATGTATCCAGCCCTCTTTTATTCGCAAACAACTCGTAGCCTCCGTAATTATGATAATCAATGATGCTATCGTTAAAAAACTGATGAATGATTTTAAGCCCTTCAAAACGCCAGCTAATGAGCTGATGCGTTTTTTCAACACCAAGTGTTTTGATGTCCGAAGCTATTTCTGATGGACTACCAAAGCAGGCAAAACCTGCATTGCGCAAAGAAGCACCATCGGGAGTTGCGCCTCTCTCAATCACCGTAATTTTTTTAGATGGATATTTTTTCTTGAGATGAAATGCGGTCCAAAGCCCCGTAAAGCCAGCACCCACAATGATAATATCCTGCGGTGCATAAAAAGTTTCCGCCTCCCAAATACTTATTTGCTGCAACATACTATTTTTGAGTAAACGTACATTAAATTTTGAATTTTGAATGGTGAAAGGTGAATTGTGAATGGTGAATTTTGAATGGTGAATGTAAGTAAGAGAAAATAATACCACCATTAACGATGAGTAATCTGTAATTCGAAATCTGTAATCTGTAATCTGCAATCTGTAATTTGTAATCTTTAATTTGCAACCTTCAATCTAAAATATTAAATCAAAAATAAAAAATGTCTTATTGGTTAATAAAATCAGAACCCTTCAAATACAGTTGGGATCAGTTGGTGAAAGATAAAAAAACGATTTGGGATGGTGTTAGAAATTATGCAGCACGCCTCAACCTTAGAGCCATGAAAAAAGGTGATCTGGCTTTTTTCTATCATAGCAACAAAGGGGTGGAAATAGTGGGCATAGCCAAAATTGTGAAGGAAGCTTTTCAGGATCCTACTACCGATGACGACCGATGGGTGGCTGTGGAAGTGGCTCCAGTAAAAAAAATAAAAAACCCTGTAGCGCTAGCCCAAATCAAAGAGCAAGCATCCTTACAAAATATGGACTTGGTAAGGCTGGGCAGGCTTTCGGTACAGACCGTGAAACCAGAAGAATGGGAGTTGGTATTAGCTATGTCAGAAAAAGGTTAATTCAGTACCTGGCGGAGAAGTACATGCACAAAACTCAATGCCAAATTTCCTATATCACACATTCTATTGCCTTATGAATAATTATAATAATACTATCCTTGATCGACTGCCTCAGCATCTGCGACAATATATTGTGCCACAGCATTACGAGCACTATACACCGGTAGACCAGGCGGTTTGGCGATACGTGATGCGGCAGAATTATACTTATTTAAAAGATGTTGCCTATTACCCATATATACCGGGATTGAAAAAAGCCGGGCTAAGTATTGAACACATTCCGGATCTGCAAAACATGAACGACTGTCTGAAACAAATTAGCTGGGGAGCAGTAACGGTGAATGGATTTATCCCCTCCCAGGCGTTTATGGAATTTCAGGCATATAGGGTATTGATAATAGCTGCCGACATTCGGCAACTCGAACATATAGAATACACACCAGCCCCAGACATTGTTCACGAATCGGCTGGGCATGCACCTATCATTGGAGAACCAGAATACGCCGCCTATTTACAGTTTACTGGTGAGGTAGGCACAAAAGCAATGGTCTCCCAACAAGATCAGGCTTTGTTTGAGGCCATCAGAAAATTAGCCGTACTTAAAGAGCTGGCCGGAACAGATGAAAAGGAAATTCTGCTGGCCGAACAGGAACTATCGATCATTCAAAACAATATGGGCGAACCATCGGAAATGGCCCTGCTGGCGCGATTGCACTGGTGGACGGTGGAGTATGGACTAATAGGTACAGTGGATGATTATAAAATATATGGCGCAGGATTATTATCTTCTATTGGAGAAAGTGCGAGTTGTATGCAGCAGGAAGTAAAAAAAATCCCTTATACAATTGATGCGGTAAATGTAGCTTATGATATCACAAAGCCCCAACCCCAGCTATTTGTAACGCCCGATTTTCAAAATCTGGTAGATGTGCTTAACAACTTTGCCAACACCCTATCCTATCGAAAAGGCGGTGCTTCATCATTACAAAAGGCCATTGATTGCGGTCTGGTCTGCACGGCTGTTTATAGTTCAGGCTTGCAGGTAAGTGGTGTCTTTTCCGGGAACATCGCAAACAACTTCCTACAATATATTCAAACCAATGGCCCGTCTGCACTGGCTTTTAGAGACATTGAACTCCCTGAACATGGTAGGACTTTTTACCGTTCAGGGTTTATCAGCCCTGTAGGCAACCTAAAAAGGACTTCTAAACCATTGGAAGATTTTTCATTAGCAGAGTTAAAAAATATTGGCATCGACATACACAAACCATATTGTTTCGAATTTGACTCAGGCACTATGATTCAGGGTACGGTAACTGAAATTATGTATAGAGATAATAAAATTATTCTCTTCCGCTTATTTGATGGAGTATATAGAAATCAAACTTCCGAAACCATCCTGTTTGATTTTAGAAATGCCTTTTTTAATATGGCCGTGGGAGAAAAAATTATTTCGGTATTTGCAGGAGCTGCCGATAAAGACTCCTTTGAACAAAAATCCAAGCCACCGTTCGAAATGCCTGTTTCGGTTTACTCTCCAGAGAGACTGGCATTACATGAATTGTATCAACAAGTGCGTGAAATAAGACAGGGCAAACGTACTCAAATAGAATTGGTAAAAATATGGGCTGCCATCAAACTCAACCACCCTAAGGACTGGCTTTGTGCCCTGGAAATAGTAGAATTGCTGATATCCCAAAACCTCTACCCCGAAACCAGGATGGAAATAGAGCATTATCTACACCAACTTAAAACTCAAAATCCGGCATTGGAAAAATTGATACTAGATGGATTAAAAACCATTCAACAGATTCAGGTTTGGAATGAATAAAAAAGACCGCTATTAAGATGTCGCTCCCACGCAGCTAAATACACCACCATTTGAACCTTATACTGATATTTAAGTTCCTCAAAGACTTTGCACCTAACTACAAATTGCCATCATTCTTATTATTGCTCAACTCAAAACAGATTCCATAGCTCTATCATCAGCGAAGACATTACCAATCGCCCACATACAACCTACCTTGTGTGACCTATTGGAAAATATTTTGAACATAAAAATCCTGAATTTATTTTATAAATCACTTAACAGAAAATATGGATCACCATTGTGCAGAATCAGTATTAAGAAGTAACTGAACAAAATCAAGAGCCAACGATTCATTGTTACTATTAGCCGGCCTTAACATTGAACTGTTTGCTTCTGTATGAAACAAAATACAAACCCTTAAATATTGATTTATGAAACCTTTGATTCTTGCAATCATGGCATTGCCCTGGATGTTGTTTGCCTGCACATCTGTAACATTTGACGAGCCACAACCCAATGGCAGTAATGATCTGGACAAATTCCCTGCCTCCATACAAGGCCATTATTTTGATTTTGATAATGCTGATTCACTAAGAATTGCAGCCGACAAAATATTTACCATCACCATTTCTGCCGACACTTTAAATATTCATGAAATTAGTCCGCAGGAAGAAATACGAAAAGACTCTGTCTATAATCACCACAAACAATACAGTTATAAAATCAAACGTCTTGGCGATTCACTTTTTTTGGGTTACCATCAGGTGGATACTTTGTTTGATCTGAAAGACTCGAAAACGATACTTAGAAATTCGGGGAATGACTATTTCATCAATACAAAGACAGATGATAATAGCTGGACGATTACCCGGTTGGCTATTCGGGGCAATGTGGTACATCTGGCTGGAATTGAAACCGAAAATGAAGTAAAACTGATGGAGCAAATAACCGGCCAGAAACAGGTATCGACTCCATTGCAGGTTAAGCCAACCAAAGAACAATTTCAGGCTTTTGTATCTCAAAATGGTTTTACGAATGGAAGAACCTACCTAAGAACTGACTCTGCAAAACAAACCAATGTATTCAATCAACAATAAATCCAACAATCATGAAAACGATTCTATGTACAGTTTCTATATTTTGCCTACTGCTGACAGCCTGCCATACTGCCGAAAACAAAATGAGGACAGAAAGCACTACCTCCCAGGCAGACAACGCTACTCTATCAGACGCATTAAATAAGGAAGATGCATTGCCACAAAATAACCATCAACCTACACCAGTATCGATTCCACAGGAAAAGAAAATTATTAAAACCGCCAACCTCACACTGGAAGTAAAAAATAAGAAAAATTTTGAACGCCAATTACAAACCATTCTACATAAGACTGGTGCTTATGTGGTTAAACAGGAAAACAATGTGTATGACGATAAAGAAGAAAACACTATGCAGATCAGAGTTCCTGTGCTACAATTTGAAAACCTAATGAATGAACTGATTACAGAGGATTCAAAACAATTGCAAAAGAGCATAAGCTCAGAAGATGTTACGGCAAATTTTGTGGACACAAAAGCCAGATTGGAAACCAGAAAAGCCACCCGGAACAAATACCTGGAACTGTTACAAAAAGCCACCAACATAGATGACATATTAAAACTGCAACAGGAAATAAACAATATTCAGGAAGATATAGAATCGGCAGAAGCAAGGCTGGCACTGCTTTCGGGCGATGCGGAGTTCAGTACTATTCACCTAACCTACTTTGAACCAGGCCAAGGATACTCTTACCAAAGCAGCAAGCCAGGCTTGGTGATGCGTATGGTGAATGCCTTTGCAAATGGTAGCAAATTACTCACCAGTCTCATCGTGGGCATCGTTACCTTGTGGCCAATTTGGTTGGGTGTGGCATTGATCCTTTTTCTTTTCAAATGGATTAGAAGAAAATCAAATCCATTGCAGAGAAAGCAATAACGGACTTAAAACAAATATAAATAAATCAGAATTAGCCGACTATTATTACTTATCCATCTGCTGAAGGAACAGATGCCATAAGCACTATTGTTGAACTGAGCGTAGCAATTTTGATGCCCTATATTCTATTGTCGGTTACCTAACTTTCACTTGACAATAATAATTTGTTGATTCGTGATAATTTAATATCATCGCTACATGAAGCAAAAACTTGTTGTACTAACTGGTGCGGGCATCAGTGCCGAAAGCGGCATCAAAACTTTTAGAGATAGCGATGGACTTTGGGAAGGTTATGATGTAACAGAGGTGGCTTCGCCGGAAGGTTGGAAGCGCGACCCGAAACTAGTACTGGATTTTTACAATATGCGACGCAGACAAGTGCTGGAAGCTAGTCCCAATCAAGCGCACAGCGGGTTGGCTGCGTTGGAAAAATATTTTGATGTACAAATCATCACCCAAAATATTGATGACTTACATGAACGTGGAGGCTCAACCAACGTGATTCATTTGCATGGAGAAATTTTTAGGATGCGCAGCGAAAAAGCACTTACCCCATCCTACGAAATCAGAACTGATATGCAATGGGGAGACCTGGCCGCTGATGGTGGGCAATTGCGTCCGGACATTGTGTGGTTTGGAGAAGCAGTGCCGATGATAGAAAAGGCGGCACAAATAGCCATGGAAGCAGATATTTTTGTAGTGGTGGGTACATCTATGGTGGTATATCCTGCTGCCGGTTTGATAGACATGGCCCCTTTGTATAGCCCAAAATTTGTGATTGACAAAAAGATACCTTATGTAAACCCAATGCATCATCTTACTACCATTGAAAAGCCAGCCACAGAAGGCGTTCAGGAGCTTACTGTTCATTTGATGGCGATGATTAATCCTTAATTTTCAATTTGGATTGGGGTAACATTGACAACGGTTTTACTTTACTCCATAAATACGGTATATACTGTTGAGGCATCTTCTCTTTGAAAATATTGGGCATAGATGATGTAGTATTATACTATACCGATTGTGCATTCATAATAGCCCAATTTCATTGGTCAAAACGTCTGCTACATGGGCAAAATACTACTATCCAATTGGTCTGGGTAGAGATAAGATTGATAGTATCTCTCTATCACTCAAAAAAAACAAAGTGAGCATGTTGCTCACTTTATTATCTTTCAATAGATTAAGTTCATTTAGGTTTTGATTAAAACTTAGCTTTGAAAGAACCGTTGGATATAGTAATGGTGGAATTTTTTTGATCATTTTTCATAGTTCCGTTAAATACACCTTCAATTTCCGAACTGGAAGATTTGGTTATTGTAAGCGTGAAATTTTCATCGCCACCGCTTCCGGTAGCCCAACTTCCTGAACCGTTTTGATGCACATAAGAAACTGCAAATCCAGTAGCACCTTGCTGGGTTTTGAATGGGTAGGTGCCTGTGGCTACATTGGCTGGCAATATGATCACAAACTGACTAGTAGGCAAACTTACTGTGGAACTGGCCAAATTCATCAGCATACTATTTTTAATTGCATTACTACCTAATGCATCCGAACTATAATTGCTAGATACCGCGCCACTCACGGTGGCTTTTATTTCGCATTTACCAGCACTCAATGCCTGAGACAACGGGTTGCCTTTTTGACAACCAAACAATAGGATTAACATTGCTGTAGAAACAGCCAAAAATTTTAATGATTTAAGGGTTGTACTCATGTTCTTTGAAACAGATTTTAATATCGCAAAAATGGGTACAATGTGATTGGCAAACAATACCTGCTTTCAGGTATTTTGAGGACTTTTGAAATAACATAATTTGTCAACCAAAGCTGTAATTATAGACATTTAAAAACAATATCAAAGCTGGACTTTCATTTCATAGCATTACTTTTCGACAAAGGTTGCTACCTCCTTATGAATCTAGACCTCATCCTCCTTCGGCGGACAAACCCAAATTCAACCCATTCTTCAGAGGGAGATGGGCTTAGAACCCTTAACCAGTAAAGGTTTCAAAGGATGTTTATTTTTTTATCAGATAATAATGATTTCATACATCGATGATAATAGCCTATCCATATCCTGCCATGAAAGGTGAATATGAATGGTGTTTTGTTCCGCTATTGATGCTTGCTATTCGCTTTGCGCTTATTGAAAAATTTTACGCAATCCTCTATCAAATCAGTATTTATGATATCCACCCCCATCGTTTGAAAAGTGTGCCAGGCATTCGGACCATCTGGTGCCCCCCAAAAGCGTATAAGCTTACCCAGAGCATGTGCTTCATCAATAGCAGCCTGCACCCTCTCTAGCTTACTGGAGGTAAGGGAATCTCTACCTATCCAATTTGCATATTTGTTAAACGGCATACTTATTAATGCCAGTTTGGATAATTGTTCTTTTGAATAAGTGATACCCAATCTTCCATCAAAGAAGATATTAGGCGGGTATTTGACAAACTCATCTGGCAAAGGCATATTACCAGTAATCACCACCCAAACAGCGTTTGGATTTTGTCTGCCATCAAACACTTTCGGATACTTTTGTAGCAATGAGATCACTTGAGTGAGGGTTGGCTCAGTAACTGTTTTTAGATCCAGCATTAATTGCAATTTCTGATCAGAGCCTTTCCACATTTTCCCATTGTTCTTTTTGAAAAGTGTGACAATTGGCAAAATATATAAATGTTCAAGAGTAGCATCGGACTTAAGTTCATCCTTTGTATGCCCCACCAATAATTCTCCATCAGGTGTCAAAAAAATATCAGCCTCAATCGAAAAAACCTTTTGGGAATATGCCAGGTAAAAAGGAGCTTGTTGAAGGTAATCATTGTGTGCGTGTACTAATGTCTTACTTTGAGCGAATGAAGAAAATGACGCTATGATGAATAGTACAAACAACGCTATCATTCTAAAATAATACTTTATCATACTTTGATTTTGAAATAAAAATACTGATTCAATTAAACTCAAAATAAATTAATCATGAGCCTCTTTTAAAAGCAGCACTTCAATTAAACACCAAAAAAACAAGGCGATAAATGCCCAACTTGAAACGCTGATAGCTTTACCAGTTACAAAAATGCATTACCAGCTTTTGAGAATTGAAAAACGTTTATCCTATCAATTTCAACCTATTTACTTTTTCCAATAATGAACCCACATTAAAGGTTTCGGTTTTACGGAAGATATTTTTCCGATGGGTCTCCACCGTTTTTTCGCTTAAGAACAATTGCTGGGCAATTTGTTTGGTGGTGCATCCTTTGGCAATCAGTCCAATTACTTCTACCTCTCTGGCTGAAAGTTTAAAGCCTTCTTTTTCTTTCACCACTGTGGCATACTTTCCCAACTCCTCCAAAATTTCATCAGAAAAATATTCGCCTCCATTGTACACTTTTTCAATCGCTTCTATGAGCTCTTTTTTATTCACCGACTTCGGCAGAAACCCTTTGATGACGGAATGTTCAATTAATTCACTCACCAGTTTCCCATCATTATTCATTGATAGAATGATGATTTTAATTTGAGGAAAATCTTTTTTCAACATGATCGAAAATTCATATCCGCTGATTACTGGCATCATTAGATCCAGCAATAATATATCCGGCAGTGTTTCCATTTTTTTGAACGAGGCCAACATATCAAAACCATTTGTAGCGACTAGTGATACGCTTAATTGAGGCGATTGATTCAGCAGCAATTTAAGTCCGTCAATGACAATCTGGTGATCATCTAAAATCGAAATATGAATTTCCCTCATGATAAGATTTACTTTAATGGAATATGTAAGGCGATGAATGTGCCTTTGCCATTGGCAGTGCTAATGTCTAATTCTCCTTTCAGAAAATTTACCCTTGTTCGAATATTCTGAAGACCGATCCCTGATTTTTGAGCAGCCTGATTCATATCAAACCCGACTCCGTTGTCTTCAATCGTGACATCTATGGAATCGGCACTTTGCATTAATGAAATATACAACTTAGTAGCTCTGGCATGTTTGATCACATTATGAATGCATTCCTGAAAAATTCGGTACAGTACTATTTGTATATCCTGATCATACTGTTCATCCAAACCTTCTATACTCAGATTAATTTCCAAAGCACGAGTATCTATTTTTTCTATTAACTCCTTCAAGGCATTGCCCAATCCTGAACGAACCATTACGCCAGGCATCATTTGATGAGACACACTGCGCATTTCTTTTATTGAATCGTCCAGCAAACCCATCACCCGGTTATAAGAATTAACGGCATCCTCCTTGCCCAACAACTCCTGTTCGATAGCCTGCACATTCATTTTAGCAGCACTAAGTAATTGCCCCAATCCATCGTGTAGTGTGGCAGACATGCGTACCCGTTCACTCTCTTCGGCATTGATGATTGCTTTGGCAGCAATATCCTGTTGCTCAATCACCGTTTTCTGAATTGCGTTTTTATGTTTCAGTGTAGAGGTTCTGTACATTGAAAAAAACAATAGTCCAATCAACAACAAGGCGACCAAACTTGAAAGCAGTTGTAGGTTCCTCATACGTAAGGAGGCCTTTTTTTCTGAAAGCTCCTTATCTTTTTGTGCCGTTTCATACTTAGTGTTCAACTCCAAAACAGTTTTCTGCATATTGGAATTGTAGAGGCTATCCTTAACAGACACATACTTTTCAAAAGAAATGAGCGCACTATCCTGTCGGCCTTCCTGCTTATATATTTGTGATAGTTGTAAAAAATTATTGGCCAACAAATCCAGATACTGAATAGGTGTGGCAAAAGCAGAACTATGAGATAAATAATACTTCGATTTTTGGGTTTGCCCGGCCTTTGTACTGATCTCCGCAAGATTGGTATAAGCCAGGGCAATCGCAAAAGTATCTTTCACCGACTGAAACAGTCTGAGCGAATGAAGAGCAAACTCTTCTGCCTCTTTCAATTTGTTTTGCAGCAATTTTCCTCCCGCTATGAATCCTGAAGAATAGGCCATCCCCACAGTATCCTTTAGGGCTTGCTTCAAATGATAGGCTTGCTGATATAAATGAATGGCCTTGTTATAATCTTTCCTGTACTCAAACACCACACCACTCTCGTTATACACTGTGGACATATTTATGGTGTCTTTTAAACCAGTGAATATGGTGAATGCCCGATTATACGTGCGTTCTGCGGCATCCAGCATTTTGGTCTTTCTGTAGAGTTTTGCCAGTTCGATAAAAGTTAGGCCCAATTCTTTCGGCTGTTTCTGTTTTTCCAGAATTGCCACCGATAGATTGTACAACTGAGAAGCCTTTTCAAACTCCCCTTTAAAATACCATGCCCTTCCCTCAATTCGAAAAAAAATGGCTTTGTCTGTTTCATCGACGGAGATCGCCACTCCTTGCTGGCACAAACGAATAGCGGCATCAAAATCTTTTTTTGAAAGATTCTCTGCTTCGATTTTTAGGCTATCTAATTTTTTTGAACCAGCATTTATGATTTGAGCTGGTAAAAAAAACATCAAGATGCAGAAGAGATACTTTGATGCAGCAGACATTGGTAAAACTGATTATAGATTTCTTAAAAATACACCATTTTGAAACTATAAAATTGCTTCTTTTGTCAAATTGAACAATACCCTTTTCCGGGTAATATTTTACCGAAAATAAAGCCTAATCTGGATTTTGCAACATCAAGCCCTTAGAAACAGATCAGGCAACAATAACTTATCCCCGCATCTGTTTGTACATATTGATCAGTGCATTAGTACTGCTGTCATGATCTGAAACCGACTCATTGTGCGTAAGCTTAGGCAGTATTTTACCAGCCAATTGTTTTCCCAATTCCACGCCCCACTGGTCGAAACTAAAAATATTCCAAATCACTCCCTGAACAAAAATTTTATGTTCGTACAGTGCAATCATTTGCCCCAAAGTATACGGAGTTATTTTCTTAATCAAAAATGAGTTGGTGGGTTTGTTTCCTTCAAACACTTTGAATGGAGCCAGTTTGCTAATAGCCTCTTTATCTAGTCCCTGATTTTTTAATTCAGCTTTTACCTCGGCCAAAGTTTTGCCATTCATCAATGCCTCTGTTTGTGCAAAATAGTTACTTAACAATTTGGGATGATGATCGCCAATAGGATTATGCGAAATGGCTGGTGCAATAAAATCACAGGGTATCAATTCAGTTCCCTGATGTATCAACTGATAAAAGGCATGCTGACCATTGGTGCCCGGTTCGCCCCAAATAATAGGCCCTGTCTGGTAGTTTATTTTTTTTCCGGCTCTGTCCACGCTCTTTCCGTTGCTTTCCATATTGCCCTGTTGAAAATAGGCCGCAAAACGATGCAGATACTGATCATACGGAAGAATGGCTTCGGTTTGGGCACCCAGAAATCCGGTATTCCACAATCCAATCAAAGCCATTAATACTGGAATGTTTTTATCGAAAGCAGTAGTCCTAAAATGCTGATCAATATTAAAAGCTCCCTTTAATAATGCTTCAAAATCGTCGTACCCTATAGTTAAAGCTATGGATAATCCAATGGCACTCCATAAGGAATAACGACCGCCAACCCAGTCCCAAAACTCAAACATATTCTTAGTATCGATACCAAACTTCTTTACCGAAGCAGCATTGGTACTGAGTGCTGCAAAATGTTTGGCAATATGTTTTTCTTCTTTAGCCTTTTTCAAAAACCACTCTCTGGCGGTATGTGCATTGGTCATGGTTTCCTGAGTAGTAAAAGTTTTAGAGGCTATCAGGAACAAGGTGGTTTCCGGATTCACTTTTTTCAGGGTTTCTGCAATATGTGTACCATCCACGTTGGAAACAAAATAGGCATCAATGCCTTTTACGGTATATGATTTTAGTGCTTCTGTGACCATCAGCGGTCCAAGATCGCTACCGCCAATTCCGATGTTTACAATAGACTTTATCTTCTTTCCCGTATATCCGAGGTGCTTTCCCTGATGAACCGACTCACAAAAGGACTTCATTTTTTTCAGCACCTTTCTTACTTCGGGCATCACATCTTCCCCACTACTGACTATCGCTCCCTCACCAAAATTTCTCAACGCCACATGCAATACCGAACGGTTTTCGGTTTGATTGATAACTTCCCCACTAAACATGGCATCAATAGCATCCTTCACTTTTGTTTCATTGGCCAGATTCAATAGCAATGATAATGTTTCTACCGAAATTCTATTTTTAGAATAATCGAAATAGATTTCCTCATGTGCCAAGGAAAATTCCGTACCACGATTCACATTCTCGCTGAACATTGTTCGCATATTCCATTGCTTGGCTATTTCTGCATGCTTTTGCAATTGCTTCCAGGATTTTGTCTTTGAGGGATTGGTTGTTGGGAACATATTTTCGTTTGTGATTTTGTTATTAATTGTTAGTTGTAATTTTTAGTTTACCCTATTCGTATGGTAAGATTAATTTCTACACCTTTCGTTTGTTTTATATTTATGTGACACTACTCGTATCATCCAAATTTACGCATCACTTCAATGGTTCTGCCTACCATCTCTTCTGTTATATCCAAATGCAGCACCAGCCTGATTCGGTTGGGTCCAATGGCATAACAAAGTATTTGTTCTGTCTTTAGTTTTTCGACCAGCTCGCTGGCGGAGATTCCATTAGTTTCAAAAATAATGATATTAGTTTCTATCGGCAATAAAGAAGCGACAAAAGATTTGTTCTGTAAGGCTTCGGCAATGGCTATTGCATGCTGATGGTCATTTTCTAAACGGTCTATATTATTTTGCAAAGCATATACACCAGCAGCAGCCAAAAATCCAGCCTGCCTCATTCCACCGCCAAAAACCTTTCTTATTCTTCGTGCTTTTTTTATAAAATGCGCATCACCCAGCAACAAACTACCCACTGGACAACCTAAACTTTTGGACAAACAAACCGAAAGACTATCAAACAACTGACCATACTGTTTGGGAGATTCTTTTTTTGCAAGCAAAGCATTAAATAGTCGAGCTCCATCAATATGAAAAGCAAGGTTATTAGACACACAAACCTGTTTTATTTTTTCAAGTTCAACAAAATCATAACAACTTCCTCCACCCCTATTGCTGGTATTCTCCACACACACTAAACGAGAATGCGGACGATGCACATCATCCGGTTGAATGGCTTCCAGAACCTGTTGGGCATTGATCCGTCCACGGTTGCCGTGTAACAATTTTACAGAACAACCCGAATTAAAAGCTATGCCACCACCCTCATACTGATAAATATGAGCATCCAAATCGCAAATAATTTCATCCCCGGGTTGAGTATGGCATTTGATAGCGATTTGATTCGTCATGGTTCCACTGGGGCAAAACAATGCCGATTCCACACCAAACATATTAGCGATCCTGCGCTCCAACTCATTGACCGAAGGGTCTTCACCAAATACGTCATCACCCACAGATGCTTTCATCATTGCCTCCTGCATGGCAGGAGAAGGTTTTGTCACCGTATCCGATCTGAAATCTATGATTGAATTCATTGAATTAATTAAAGACTCAAATTTAAAAGAAACTGATTCAAATGCCATAGGAATGTGTTGTATATTTGGTCAGGATGAAAAGGGATAGCTTTTATAAGTCGGACTATCGGCAGTAAGGTTAAGAGGTCTTCATTCATTATTCAAATATATTTTGTAAAAACCGGACTGGAAGAACATGAAAGAATACTCTCAAATCTTTTTTTCAACTAGACAGTTAAGGGGTCATGGTCGATCTTAACTCAGTAATAAATATTAATTTAGAAAATAAAAATAAATCAGAATATGCCATCATTTGATTTTGTAAGTAAAGTGGACGCACAGGCATTGGATAATGCTATAAACGTAGTATCAAAAGAAATTTCCAACCGATTCGATTTCAAGGGCTCGCATTTGGTCATTGATTTAGACAAAAAAAGTTATCTACTAAAAGTGGAAACCGATGACGACATGAAGATGAAACAACTGATAGATGTTTTAATCAGTCGTGCCCATAAACAAGGCATTGCGCCAGAAGCTTTCGACCTCAGCAAGGAAGGGAGTATTGTAGGCAAGGTTTGGAAAAAAGAAATTTCAGTACGCAACGGGTTGAAACAGGAAGATGCGAAAAAAATTGTGAAACAAATAAAAGACAGCGGACTCAAAGTGCAAGCCTCCATCAATGATGATGTGGTGCGGATTATTGGCAAAAAAATTGATGATCTTCAATCCGTGATTCAGGCATCCAAAACCTGGGAATTGGGTCTTCCGCTTCAGGTGGAAAATATGAGGAGTTGATTGATATTGATTTCAATATTGACAAATGGGTGCCAGTGGCACCCATTCTTAATTTGACTTTACTGAAATGATTTATTTTTCGCCACCGATCAGATATTCCTTTGGCGGCAAATTACCGGCAAGGTTCTTTACAAAATAATCCCAACGCCTGCGCATCATATAATTATTGTAAGATCCATATCCATGTGCACTGTTAGGGAACACAATCAGGTCATAATCTTTATTAGCCTTTGCCAATGCTTCTACCACCAAAAACATACCATAAGGTGGTACATTATCATCCATCAACCCATGAGCGAGCATCAGTTTTCCTTTTAGGCTACCGGCATACACCTGATTGGCTTGAATCGCATAATCACTATTGTCCACCAATCCGTTGTATCGTTCGCCCCAATCATCTTCATAGTTACGATTATCATGATTACCCGATTGAGAAACGCCCACTTTAAAAAAGTCTGGATATCGAAACAAAGCCGCCGCAGTGGCAAATCCACCACCACTATGGCCCCAAATACCCACTTTGGTAGTATCCATCGGATAAGTTTTGGACAATTGGCGAATGGCTGCAATCTGGTCAGGAAGTGTATTGACAGACATATTTCCATAACAGGCATCATGAAAGCTTTTTGATCGGAACGGGTTTCCGGTACCTTCCACCACCACTACAATAAAACCTAGTTCTGCCAATGCCTGATGATCTCCACGCGATGCTGAAAAACTCCAACTACCTACACTTCCACCCTGTGGACCAGGATAAATATAATCCACCACCGGATACTTTTTAGATGGATCCAATTTGGAGGGTGTAAAAACAAGCCCATAAATATCTGTAACACCATCGGCTGCTTTTAGTTTAGCAACAAAAGGTGCTTTCCAGCCTCTGGATGCCAAACGACTTACATCAGCCTTTTCCAGATTCACGACAGACTGCCCATTTATACTTCTCAAAACAGATACAGGAGGCACATCAGGTTGTGAATAAGTGTCAATAAAAAAATTTCCGGAAGGAGAAAAAGAAACTGAATGATTTCCAGTTTCAGGAGTAAGCAGGGTAAGCCCTTTTCCATCCATACCTACCTTGTACAAATAACCAAAATAAGGATTCCCTTTCTCTTTGCCATATCCTGTAAAATACAAAACACGGTTAGCTTCATCTACCTTAAGCAATTTGCCCACCAGCCAATCTCCTTTTGTAATCTGATGTTTTAGCTTCCCTGTTTTACTATCATACAAATAAAGATGCCCCCAGTTATCTTTTTCGGAGTACCAAATAATTTCATTCGTTCCTGGCAGATATCTCCAGTTGATCGCATCTCTGCCCGATTCGAATTGGGTTTTTACTATTTCTTCAAAGATCTCTTTTACTTCGCCGGTGGCCGCATTGGCTATTCTTACTTTTGCGTTTTTATGATCTCTGGAAGTGGAAACAAAAGCCATTTCAGAAGCATCTGGAGTCCAATCAATATCATCAAAACTACCGCTACTTGCAATATCATCACTCATCGTGGCTCTGTGTGGGTCTGGTGCCACATTCAGCGAAATCACTTTGACATTGTCCACATTTATAATCACTCTTCTAATGGTTGGGATATACTTGTCACCAGGTAAGGGGTATTTCCATTGCATCAATTTGGGAGCGCCTACATTGGTACTCACTAGGTACATGTCATTTACCTTGCGCTGATCCTGCTGAAAAGTGGCAATTTTTTTTGAATCCGGCGACCATTTCAAAACCGGATTATCACTATGCTTCCATCCCGCATTGTCTGTTCCATAGCCATAATCCTTTTCCCCATCTGTAGTCAGTTGGGTTTCCTTCTGGGTTTGCAAATCTCTCACCCATAGGTTCCATTCTCTTATAAAAATCTCTTTTTTCTTATCTGGTGAAATGGCCATATTTGTCCAACGAAACGAGCGAGGTGGATTGGCGTCTGCACCAAATTGTTTGGTTTCAGTTTTGGTTTTTTTTGCTGGATCCACCAAATAGGTTTTCCCACCCGTTTTGTACCAGAATGCATCATTTTCCAACCAATGTGGTACCGGCGAATTCCAATCCACATACCTGGAGGTGGTAGCACCCAAAAACTGTTCAGCCTTTTTATAGTCCTCGGCAGTCAGTTGTTTGTTTTGTGCAGATGCTATGCTTACTACAAGAACGGAAAGTATTATCAAAACATTTCTATACATAAAATAACATTTGAGCTAAAAATATTTAGTTTTTTGAGAAAGAAATTGTCTTTTTACAAGAGTCCCTGTATTTAATGGATAAAGGGCGAAGGATGAGGTTCGAATGGTGTAGAACTCTTAGCTATAGCTTGAAACAAATGACACACATTCAAAAAAATCTCATTCTGGGTCAACCTTCATTAGCTCAGAAAAGCACCTAATATTTCATCGCCTTCTACCTCCACTATAATATGTTCCTGAAGGGTGGTAGCCAATGTAAATCCTTTATAATTGGCATGAACCGGAAATCGGGTATGCGTTCTTTCTACCAATACCAGCGTTTGAATCTTTTTGGGATACACATCCAGAAAGGGTTTCAGCGCATACAACAAGGTTTTCCCGCTGTTGATTACATCATCAATGATCACCACCACTCTGTTTTTAAAATCCATCGTTTTGTTTAACACCACATCTTCTGGTTTGCGCTTGTTTAAACTCAGGGTCAGAAACTCAATTTTTACGCAAGAAAATTTTTCTACTATTTGTTTTAGTTTTTCGGCCAGCACCATACCATTGGGCGCAATCCCTACAAAGACCAACTCTTTTTCCTCAATATTATTCTCAATAATCTCTAGTGCCAGACGGTTCAATTTCTTTTCTATCACTGGCTGTTCCAGTATGTATTTTTTATCCTTCATTACAATCTTTTATCTTTTCAAAAATAGAGAGTAAAAAACAATGAGTAAATAAAAGTTTCTTTCATTGCGAATCAAAGAAATTAGCTGCATATTTTTTTTACTCGCTAAGAACACTGAGGAATACACTCAAAGACATTCTCTATACCCCTTTGTGACCTTTGTGTCCTTTGCGGTTTACTTTTCTACCGCTATGTAACAAAGCAGTACTTTCAAAAAATTCTTACTATATTTTGGACTCTTAGCGTCCTTTGCAGTTTATTTTTTCAACCCCAGCAAAGGAGTAAAAGCAAAGAATCTTTCAGTAATATTTTTCTTACCCTTTTGTTTCCTTGGTGGTTTAGTTATTACTATCCCAAAGACTAAAAACAAAATCTTAAAAATCGCTTTGTACCCTTAAGGTATTCACCGACGATGGAAATCTGCCTTAAACCTTGTCAAATTCTTTACCCAAATCAACAAAAAAACATTTACTCAATTACAACCTGTAAATTAGCAATTGTAATTGAACGCCGTATGCATATTCTTCAACAAATATTATTTGTACTCATCACTGCTCTATCCATTTTTCTTTTTCGCCGCAAAGTGCTGGAAATAAAAAGAAATATAAATCTGAGGCAAGACCAGACCATCAATGATCAAAAGCCTTTACGCTGGAAAAATCTGTTTCTACTGGCTCTGGGGCAAAAGAAAATGTTTCGCAACCCACTAGTCGGATTTTTACATTTTCTGGTTTATGCAGGTTTCATCATTATCAATATAGAAGTGCTCGAGATCGTACTGGATGGCTTATTAGGTACACATCGGTTATTTGCCACATATCAGGGCGGTTTATATCTCTTTTTAATTAATGCTTTTGAAGTATTGGCTATATTAGTGCTGACGGCCTGCGTTCTATTCTTAGTTCGCCGTAACATTATCAAACTCAAACGCTTTATCAGCAAGGATTTGGACGGATGGCCACGTAGTGATGCCAATTATATTCTGATCACTGAAATTGTGCTCATGAGTTTGTTTCTGATTATGAATGCCACCGATTCCATCTTACAAAGCAGACAGGTGGGGCATTTTTCCGAAGCACAAACTGGTAGTTTTTGGATATCGCAATGGATTCAACCCCTATTCGCCGAACTTGGCGATACCCCATTAATGATCATCGAAAGGAGTTGCTGGTGGTTGCATATCGTAGGCATTTTTGCCTTCCTGAACTACCTGCCATACTCCAAACACCTGCATATCCTACTAGCTTTCCCTAATGCCTACTATGCGAGATTGGAGCCTATGGGCAAAATGGAAAATATGCCAGCTGTACAAAATGAGGTACTATATGCCATGCAACCTGAAATGGCTCCCTCCGAGGCTGCAGCGCCAGTTCGTTTTGGTGCCAAGGACATTTCAGACCTGAGCTGGAAAAATTTGCTGGATGCCTACTCCTGTACAGAGTGTGGACGATGCAGTTCCGCATGTCCAGCCAATACAACTGGCAAATTATTATCGCCCAGGAAAATAATGATGGACACAAGAGACCGAACCGAAGAAATTGGCAGGCAACTGAACAAAAGCAAAGAATGGAAAGGCGATGGCAAAAGCCTCCTGCATGATTATATTTCTGAGGAAGAATTGCGTGCTTGCACTACCTGCAATGCCTGTGTGCAGGAATGCCCAGTCAGCATCAGCCCGCTTGATATTATTCTGCAACTGCGTCGTTTCCTGATAATGGAAGAGAGCAGTGCCCCACAAGAATGGAATGTAATGTTCAGTAATATTGAAAACAATTTTGCCCCTTGGAAATTTAGTCCTGATGACAGGGATAATTGGACAAAAGAGCTTTAATCTTTTTCTGGTACAGATTCCACATATCCATCGAGCAATGTTTTATCTTCTATATCATGGATTTTATCATTCACCGATTTGCGATTCACAAACATTCTCCATAGTTGAATAAGTGCTGTCAGGGTGAAAATACCCGCAATAGAATAATGCAAAACCGATTGATTATTCTGTAGCTTATCTGCCACCAACCGACCTCCAAAAATAAAAACTGAGTTGCCAAACAATGTACCGATACCAATACCAATGGTGTAAAAATTATAATGTGTTCGATTAGGCAATAAAACTTGTTTGGTCAGTAATACCGTACTCCATCCAAACCAAAAAGGTATTTGCATCGGGTTCACAGCACTCATCACAAGACCCAGCACAAAGGAAGGCATTCCATTGTTCAGCAACACATTATTGCTTTCCTGTGGATGAAGTGCGGATACAAAACTCGACACAGCCAATGCCACTACGATTAGCAAGGTGAGCCATTCCAGTACACGAAACATTTTTTTCTGTTTGTGTACCCAGTCCATTGCCAGCAAAGAAATACGCACATAAACCATTTCGGCGGTGAGTGCCCCAAAAGAAAACAAAATAGCCTGATAGACAGACTCTGCAATAGAAATCTGCAAGGCAGCAATATTCAACGTACCCAAGGGTAGTGTTCCCAGAAAACTCACCAACATACCGGTGAAAAAAATCTTTAATGATCCTTTCATCTTCTGAATGTTATTGAGTTTTACCCTGCAACATGGGTACAAAAGAAAAATTTTCAAAATACTCGATATCAAGACCCTGTTCCAATTTAGTTACCCGGCGCATTTGTTGCACATTTCCTACATCCACCGGTATCACCATCTTTCCACCCACTTTCATTTGTTCAATCAGTGCTGGCGGAATCTCAGGTGCTGCCGCTGTGATGATTACTTTGTCGAAGGGCCCATAAGTAGGCAATCCTTTAAACCCATCACCATAAAAAAATTTGATCCAGACAAACTGCTTCAAATAATCAAATTTTTTGTTTTCATCAAACAGTTTTTTCTGCCTTTCGATTGTAAACACTTTCGCGCCCATAGCCGCCAGCACCACTGCCTGATATGCGCTACCCGTACCAATCTCCAACACCCTATCTCCTCGGTTAATCTGTAAAAGCTCCGACTGATAGGCTACTGTATAAGGTTGCGAAATAGTTTGCCCCTCACCAATTGGAAAAGCCTTGTCCATATAAGCTACATCATCAAAAGCCGAGTCCAGAAATAAATGCCTTGGGATTTGATTAATGGCCGCCAGCACTGCTTCATCCTTAATACCCTTTGCCCGGATTCCATCCACCAGCTTTTTCCTTAGGCCCTTATGTTTGTATGTATCGTCTAAACTCGGTTTCATTGTTCGGCAAATGTAACTGTTAGTTGCCTAGATTACAAGCTCATTACCCTGTTCGCTCTTTAGATTTTTTTGCCATCAGGTATCAACACCCCCCTCCTCAATCAATAGACAGTTTATCAAGAGTAGGAAGAAATACTTACAAGGTAGAATCATTCGCATATTACTGGTAAGGGCAAGCATTAAAGCATAAAAATTGATTCAAGAAAATTGTTAATTCAAGAATTGAAAATTAAAGATCTAAGCGCATTATGATTTATTAACTGGATACGATGGTGGGGTTCTAGGGTACAACTAAACCTTTTACAAAGATTCCGCTGTAGCAAAAAACGAAAAAGCCCTGTAACTTATTAATTGCTACAGGACTTCAATAAATTTGGAAATCTTCGAACTTCACTTTAAGCGGTGAGGGCGGGATTCGAACCCGCGGTACAGTTTAACCCGTACGGCAGTTTAGCAAACTGCTGATTTCAGCCACTCATCCACCTCACCAAAAGGGTTGCAAATATATAGGAAAACCCTGAACTACAAAATCTATTTTAAAAGAAATTTGAACTTTTTTTTTGATGGCAATTACATGGCAGCCAATTGCACTTTTTGATGCAGTTCCAGCACATTTTCCTTGAATAAGGAGTCGGTATCCATCAGATCCTTCACAGTCTGACAGGAATGTATCACCGTGGTATGGTCGCGACCGCCAAAATGTTCTCCGATAGTTTTCAGACTATTCTTGGTAAACGATTTGGCCAGATACATGGTTATTTGCCTGGCTTGTACTATTTCCCGTTTACGCGTTTTTTGTAGCAACTTATCATAAGGAACATTAAAGAAATCGCAGACCATTTTTTGTATGGTATCAATTGTGATTTCTTTACTTGAAGACTTTATAAAATTGCGCAATACTTTTTTAGCCAGATCCAGATCTATCTCTCTACGGTTAAGGGAAGATTGAGCCAACAGAGAAATCAAAGCACCTTCTAATTCTCTCACATTACTATTGATATTATATGCAATGTACTTCACCACTTCATGAGGCATTTCCAAACCATCTGCTTTCATCTTCCTCTCCAGAATCTCGATACGGGTTTCGTAGTCCGGAATTTGCAAATCTGCACTCAACCCCCATCTGAACCTACTTAATAATCTTTCTTGTACACCGTCCAGATCCTTTGGAGATTTGTCCGATGTAAGAATTAATTGTTTTCCAGATTGATGTAAGTGATTGAAAATAGCAAAAAAAGCATCTTGTGATTTATCGGCTTTGCCAAAAAATTGTACATCATCTACAATCAACACATCAATCAATTGGTAAAAATGTATAAAATCATTTATGGCACCATTACGGCTGTGATCCATAAACTGATTGATAAACTTTTCTGAACTTACATATAAAACAATCCTATTGGGATGCAATCTTTTTACATCATTACCGATGGCCTGAACCAGATGAGTTTTGCCTAGACCTACGCCACCATATACCACCAACGGATTAAATGAATTTGCACCAGGTTTATCTGCAACTGTTTTACCAGCCCGACGAGCTACCCTATTACAATCCCCTTCGATGTAGGCATCGAAAGTATAATTAGGATTGAGTTGTGGGTCGATTTGCATTTTCTTAATGCCAGGAATTACAAAGGGATTTTTTACTGCGTTATTCACCACCAATGGGAAATCCATTTCATTATTTGAATATGTCTTATATCCTGCACCAGGCACATCCACCATTAGAGGTTTGTTTTTACTATTGCCACTATCAACCATGATTCTGTACTCAAGTCGTGCGTCTTTTCCCAATTCACGTTTCAGCGTCTTGGCCAGTAAATTTACATAATGCTCCTCAAGGTATTCAAAAAAGAATTGGCTGGGAACTTGTATTACCAGAATATTACCTTCTAAATAAATTGCCTTGATGGGTTCAAACCAGGTTTTGAAATGTTGCCACTCAACAATATCCTTAATTATTTTCAGACAATTAGACCATACTTTATCGGCATTTTTCTCCATTGAAACAGTGTGATTTTTTATAAATCAATACGACAAATTCAATTGTATAGTTATAATCCTAACTCAACAACGCATACAACAAAAGAAGTAAAGATGAACAGCGAATATCCACATTTATTCAACATTAAAAAAATAATCACTGACAATTTTTTAGAGTAATTCAAAATATGAAACACTTACGAAGAACACTATTGAAAATATTTAAATAACACTCGTAAAATTTACAAAAAAAGGAAATTTTAGTACAAAATATTTTAAGGGGATTAACTTACCTATTTATTATGCATTTCGAAGCTAGATAAGCTGAAAACCTTTACAGCAAAGGATTTCAGCAAACAAGATGAAATATTTTCAGTACTGAAAAACAAAAATTCAGAAAATGTGGCTCCTCAAACTATTCTTTAGTCAGAAAGCGGAATGCGTTTTATTTTTCTATAACCCTCCTGAATAGGAAGTTATGAAAAACAAAATAAGTTGTACTACTTGATTTAAGGTCGCAAACAACTTGTTTACAAAAAATTAATCTATGTATTTGTTATTTCTTTTTGGGATTGATCTGTGATTTTGTTTCTTTTTTTGGTGCTGTTTTAGGTTTGCCTGTTGTTGGTTTTTTGCCAGACTTTAAGGCTGCATCAATAGCAGCTGCAAGCAATGCATAAGTTGGTTTCCCTTTTATCATTTCACCATTTACAAAAAAACTTGGGACGTCTTTTACACCCCTGTCTATCCCTTCTTTCAGATCATCCTGAACCTGCCAGCCATATACTCCATTCACTAAATCGTCCAGAAAATTTTTGTTACTAATTCCCGCTTCCTTTGAGTGCAATTTAAGACTGGTGGTGCCCAGGTTTCTTCTGTTTTGAAAAAGGACATTATGCATTTCCCAAAATTTTCCTTCCTGTGCTGCGGCTATAGCAGCTTCGGCCGCTTTCAAACTACGTTGGTGTATTCTTGTTTGTGGAAAATGTCGAAAATTAAACTTTATCTGGCCATCATAGTCCACTAATATTTGTTTTACTATTTCATTGGCTTTGGCACAATCTTCACTTTCATATTCACCAAACTCCATTAAAATAACAGAAGCATCCATGCTACCGACAAAGATGTCCTTCGGTTCAATTATTTCTTCTTCCTCTTTTTTTACACTCATAAAAAACTTATAATAAATTGCTTAGGTCAGTGGTTTTTTCCTTCTTCCACCTATTTCGTATGGCAATTATACATTAAATAGCAATTGAAAATAATATTTTTTTTACACTCACAAAATTTTTAATTGATTATCGTCATTTTAATCCTTGATTCACCAACTCCTCCCTTTTTCTTTCTGGAGTTTCTGTCCGTCTTTTGACTCTTTTTCTGGTGTTGATTCCAACAGCAGCCTACCGGTTCCTATCCATTCAAATACTTTAAAAAAAGTTTTGGTGCATTCAGGGTAAAAAAAAACCGCTTCATCTATTGAAACGGTCTTTACCTATATATGAGGATTAATGGCTTACAAAATTCTGAGTTTATATAATTACCTTTTAAAACTGAATGTAGGTTGTGTGATAAGTTTTTCGATGCTGTCGTTATCCAATTTCTTTTTCAAATGTTCCCAATTATCTATTACAAAAAGTATAGCTGGTACACTTACCATCACTAAAACCAACATTAATTTAAAAGATCTTCTCATGCTTTTCATTTCTGTTTAAAACGCAAACTTCATTCTAATTGCAACACGATTTAAAAATATTCTATGAATCTGTCTTTTTTATCGACAAATTATGCAATCTGGACTTTGATTTATTAAACACATTTCGTCCCAGATCAATTCCCTTCCTCTTTTCTTTTTGTTCTTCTATAGGGAGATGAATAAAGTCTTTACATTCCTTGCTACAACATCCATCAAACGCTTTTGCGCACTCCTCACATTGAATAAAAAGCAAATGACAGGCATCATTGATGCAGTTTACGTGTGCATCGGCAGGCTTCCCGCATTGATGGCATTTAGATATAATTTCGTCTGTAATTCTTTCTCCCAATCTTTGGTCAAAAACAAAATTTTTGCCATGAAACTTATTTTCTAGGCCTTGTTCTTTGACTATGTTTACATAGTTAATAATGCCCCCCTCCAGATGATACACATTCTTGAATCCTTTGTGCAGCATAAAGGCAGAAGCCTTTTCGCAACGGATTCCACCAGTGCAATACATGATAATATTTTTTTCCTTATTTTCTTCCATCATTGCCACCGCCATGGGTAGCTGCTCTTTAAAAGTGTCGCTTGGAATTTCGATGGCATTTTCAAAATGCCCGACTTCATACTCATAATGATTTCTCATATCAATCACTATGGTGTCCGGGTTGTCGGTAAGCTCATTGAACATTGTTGCTGTGGCATATTGCCCACGATTATCCATATCGAAAGCAGGGTCATCAATCCCATCAGCCACAATCTTATTTCGCGCTTTTACATCCAATACATAAAAGGATTTACCATCATCATCCACCGCAATGTTCAGCCGAATGCCATTGAGTGCAGTGCCCATTTCGTAGAGTTTCTGTCTGAAAACTTCAAAATTTTCTGATGGAACACTGATTTGAGCATTGATCCCTTCGGGAGCAATATATACTCGTCCTAATACCCCCAGAGCATTCAAAGCCCGATAGAATTCGTTACGGAACTGACTAGGCTCCTCTATTTTAAAATAGCAATAAAAGGAAATAGTGGTACGAGGAATATTTTCTTGAATGATTCGTTCTTTAAGCTCCTTGCGGGATACCCGGTTATGAAGTGCCATCCTATTGAAATTTGATCTCGTTGCAGGCGAGAAATTAAAAATTAATTGGGCAGTTGCAGGCTGCACCAAATTTCAGGCCGCAAATATAGGCTTATTCAGGGTAAAGTTTTCTCTTAGAAAACACATTTTGAAAACGGGAAGTCTATCCATCCCTCAAAAAAAAACTGCCCTATTTAGAGCAGTTCTTTAAGTTAAAGCTTTGACTCCAAATTCAATTTAGATGAGGAGTTTAGGACTTCGTATAGTTTTATGGCCTTACTGCCGGTGTTCAAAATTTCCAGTTCGCTGCAAGGATTATTTTTTAAATCTATTGGGACAAAATTTTTATCACTTACAATTTTCCACCCACATGGATTACTGATCTGAATGTGTTGATTAAAAACATTCAACACCAAAGCAGCTTGCTTGATGTCTCTTAAAGGCAATACTATTTTCGCACCAGGACTTAATACAGAATAAGTAGAAGGATTTTTATCAAAGACTAGAGACTGATCGGTACTATGGCTATTGGGTTTTGTACTCACTGAAAACTCTTTCAGATAAATACTTTGAACAGCATCAGATTTGTTTACAAACCTAACCGCATGGCTTCCTTCAGGTAAGCTAATATTAGATGTACCAACTAATAGAGACTTCCATACTTTCCCATCTGCTGACACTTCAAATGCACCCCATTCTTCTACGCCCTTTGTTGAAAAATTGAATTTGACTGCGAAGGCCATCCGATTATCAACCCATTGCAATACAAAATATGCCCCTGGTTGAAGTGAAACCGTTTCCAGTAATGGACTGATGGCTATTTGCTTTTCGGAAACCTTTACTGGTTGTGCCGATAACTGTGTGATATTGGTGAGTAATTTTTCATGAGAAGTAATGGACTGATCTAAAGCTAATGGATTTTGAAAAATTTTATTCCCTAAAACCTGCATAGCATTTTTTACAAAAGGAGTAAGAACCAAGGACCCTGTTTTCACGGGTGCATTTCAAATTGTCGCATAAAGAGTTATAAATTTATACGATAAACCCCAT
>DAORWU010000029.1:0-45031 GCA_035434405.1 Niabella sp.
TTTCTATACAGGGTGGCTGGTTACTTCGCATAGCACCTCAAAAAAAGAATTAGCCAGCAAGCGGCCACATAGGCTGCTCAAAAAACTATTGCTTATGAAGTTATGTATTGCCCTGATGCTTGCAACAGCTTCTCACCTGATGGCCAACACAGGTCATAGCCAGGGCGCAGTTACTATGAATGTGGAAGATGCAAAACTATCTTCCGTTCTAAAAAGTATTCAAAAGAAAACTGACTATCGATTTGTATTCAGCAATCGGATAGTGGATGATTTTGGAACGGTAAATATCAATGTAGTGAATACTCCTGTCATGGATTTGTTGCCTCGAATTCTGCAAGGCACTGGATTGGAATACCAACAACTCAGCAAGAACCTGATAGTAGTTCGTGAAAAGTCCGATGTCAAAAAAAATATTGTAGTGAAAGGGCTGGTGGCGAATAAAAATGGAGAACCCGTTGTAGGAGCTACTGTTTCTTCAAACAAAGGCCAGAACACGGTTACCAACAACAAAGGGGAATATAGCATTGAGGTGGACGAGGAAGCCACCCTGACTTTTTCCTATGTAGGGTTTACCACCCAAAGCGTAGCGGTGAATGGTCAGCAGACGATCAATATCGTTTTATCCGATGCAAACCGTGCTATGGACGAGGTAGTCGTAACGGCACTAGGTATCAAGCGTCAGGAAAAAGCATTGGGATATGCTACCCAAAAAGTGGGTGGACAGACCTTGCAAACCGTAAAAGGTGTAGATCTGGGTACCTCACTTACAGGTAAGGTAGCCGGGTTGATCGTAAAAAATTCTACAGAGTTCAATGGCCGCCCTTCTCTGGAAATGAGAGGCGAATCGCCTTTATTGATCATTGATGGGGTACAATACTCCAATGTGACGCTTCGCGATATTCCAACGGATGATATTGAGAGCATAGATTTTTTGAAAGGCCCTACCGCAGCGGCTTTGTACGGAGCCAATGGAAAAAATGGTGCTGTGATGATCAGTACCAAAAAGGGAAAAGGAAAAGGGGTGTCTATTGATTTCAATACCAATAATATGTTCACCATTGGTTATATCTCTATACCCAAGGTACAAACTTCTTATGGGCATGGAGAAAATGGAAAGATAACCGATGACTATGTTTGGGGGCCTAAGTTAGACATTGGCGATAGTGCCATGCAATGGAATCCGATGACCAAAAAGGAAGAAATGATGCTTCTGAGTTCAAGAGGAAAAAATAACCTGAAAAACTTTATGCAAACGGGGTTGATCACTAACAACAATTTAAGCGTAACCCAAACTGGCGACAATGGATACTTCCGTGCCGGAATCAATCATATCTACAACAAAGGCCAGTTCCCCAATCAGAAATTGAACATCACCAACTTTACCATCGGCGGCGAAATGCGTGCCAGTGATAGGTTTTCACTGGAAGCGCACATGGGCTACACGCGGAAAGAAACCCCAAGCACCTGGGGATCGGGTTACGGAGATCAGGGATATCTTTATCAGATCCTGATGTGGACTGGCCCGGAATACGACCTGTCTCAATACAAAGACTACTGGATGGTGAAAGATCAAAAACAAAACTGGTTGTATAAAAACTGGTACGACAATCCATATTATATTGCCTACGAAAAGTTATTTGGATTCAACCAAAATCTGTTGAATGCAAGCTTTGTGGCCAACTATAAGTTTAATGATGATTTGAAACTCATGTTGCGCAGTGGGTATGATTACTACAAGAACGAAGACATTATCAGAAATGCGCTTGGTGCCATTTCCACTCGGGGTCAAAACACTGGAGGTCGTGGGCCAATGTCGTGGTCATGGAATGCAAAGGGGCTATTTGGACAGAACCAAACCTGGGGATTCACAACTACTAACGATGCTATACTAAGCTATCAGAAAAGTTTTGGAAAGTTTGGTGTAGATGTGTTGGCCGGTGGATCGGTAAGGTACCTAGAAGATCGTCAGCAGGGATCGCGCACCCGCAATGGGTTGAACGTGCCTGGGTGGTACTCTCTGGCCAATGCAATACCATCCACTGTTCTGGGGCAGGATGCTATCATTACCAATTTTGGATATAGTCGTTCTCAGGTAAACAGCCTGTATGGAAAAGCAACGCTTTCATGGGATAACTCGGTATTCATAGATGTAACTGGAAGAAATGACTGGTTCTCTACACAGCCCAAAAAGGAACGCTCCTATTTTTATCCTTCCGTAGCGGGTAGCTTTATTTTGTCAGAATATTTGCCTTTGCCAAGATGGGTGAATATGTGGAAACTAAGAGGCTCCTGGACTTTGTCTAGGTATGCGGCAAGTATGTATGAGATCAACCGGACTTATTCCACTGGTTCTGTCATGGGAAATCCTACTGCCTCTTATCCCAACAATTTATATCCACTCGATCTGGTGCCTTCTTCAGAAAGAACCTGGGAACTAGGTACTGCAGCCTATTTGTTTGGTCAGCGCCTACGTTTGGACGTAGCTTTCTTTAATAAATTGTACTTCGATCGTAAAATATCTCAAACCATTTCTTCCGCTTCAGGCTTTGGATCCACGCTGATCAATACCAATGAACAAATTGTACGCAGAGGATTGGAGGTGTCGGTGGATGGAACCATTATCAAAAACCAGGATCTTACCTGGAACTCCCTGATCAACTACTCTTTTCAACACAGGTATTATAAAAAGTTAGACCCTGTTTATTCGGCGGATGATGCATTTACCAAGGAAGGAATGCGTCTGGATACCTACGGTAGTTATACTCTACTGAAAGATTCGCAGGGAAATCTAATTCATAACAATGGATATGTGGTAGAAAGCGATTACCGATACAAAATTGGATATGGTGAACCTATATTTTCCTTTGGTTTTTCTAACACTGTAAATTGGAAAAATATTATCCTGGGCGTATCTATTGATGGACGTATTGGAGGGTTAATGTACAATTATATCTGGGATAAAATGTTTGATACCGGGTCACATCCTGATACCGATAATGAGTTCCGTAATGACGAGGTAGTGAACAAAAAAACCAACTATATCGCCAATGGCGTAAAAGTAGTTTCAGGAGAAGTGAAGTATGATAAGTATGGGAATATCACTTCCGATACCCGTCAGTATGCACCAAATGATGTAGCCGTAGGTTACCAAAGCTATATGCAGGATATTTCTGGCAATGGAGACCATGGCGTGATGAATGAAAGTTTTGCCAAACTCAGAGAAATATCGATTGGCTACCAATTGCCAAAGACCTTTCTTGGCAACTCCAGGATCAAGAATGCTTCTATATCCTTGACTGCGCAAAATGTTTTGCTGGTAACCGGTTTCAAATTTTCTGATCCGGACAGAGATACAGAAAACCTGAATGCTCCTTCTCAGCGTATGGTTGGGTTCAATATCAAACTGGGACTATAATTTCTTTATCTGAACATTAAAAAAGTAATATCATGAACGTTTCAAAATATAAAAATCTGCTGTTGGGCGGTCTTACTGTAATGGCCATAAGCGGATGCAGCAAGTTCGACCAGATCAATACAAACCCCGATGCCACCAGCACTTCAAGATCGGAATGGCTGGCATCCAGTATGCTGGGTTCCATTACTGTAAGCGATATAAGCACACAAAAAGCATTTGCACAACCTTTCATGCTAGGGAAATATACCATCTGGAAGGAAGGTGGCCCTGAGTCTATGCAATACAATCGTTTTGGTCGTATTAGTTTCGACCGCCTCACTGTGTTGCGCAATGTGGCACCCATGATTGATAATGCACCCAATGAGGCATTGAAGAATTCCTATACAGCCCTGGGGCATTTCATCAGAGCCTGGCAGTTTTTTCAAACCACTATTCGTGTGGGTGATATCCCTTATTCGGAAGCAATAAAGGGAGAAAGCGAAGGAAATATTAAACCTAAATATGATGCGCAAAAAGATGTGTTCCTTGGTATCTTAAGTGAGTTGGACAAAGCGGATGAATTGTTCAAAACAGGAGCAGATTTTTCGGGTGATTTTATTTATGGTGGTAAAACGGCTAAGTGGAGAAAGCTGGTTAACTCTTTTCAGTTGCATGTATTAATGAACTTGTCTAAGAAAGCAGCGGATGCTAGTCTGAACCTAATGGGACGATTTCAAAAAATTGTGTCAGAACGCCCCATCATGGAAGACTATTCCGACAACTTTGCAGTTACCTATCAAAACTCTGCTGGTAGCTGTTATCCCTGGTCCAATACTGCTGTTCAGACCAATCCCTTCATTATTTATTCTGCATTAACTACCACCTATATCAATCCACTAAAAGCCAATCAGGACAGGCGTTTGTTCTATGTGGCAGAACCAGCACAGGCCAAAATTTCAGCTGGTACTGCTGCTTCCGATTTTGATGCCTATATCGGAATAGAACCATCCAATACAATGGCTCAAATAGTGTCTCAGTATAATGCTGGTAATTTTTCAAACTTCAATAAAAGATATATTGAACTCTTCAATGCTGAACCCGTGGGATTGCTCTGCGTGTGGGATGTGAAGTTCTTGTTGGCTGAAGCAGCTGTTCGGGGTTGGATTTCAGGCACACCGGCACAAACTTACTATGCATCAGGCATTCAACAATCTATGAAGTTTTTGGTAAACTATACACCAGCCGCCTACAGACATGGCGTGGCGATGGACGATGCCTATATCACCAGCTATCCTTCCTCTCCTGGTATTGCGTTGTTGGGAAATAGTGAAGCTCAAATCAAACAAATCATCACTCAAAAATATCTGGCAGGGTTTTTACAAAACGTGGATTACAATGCCTGGTATGAAAATAGAAGAACAGGTTATCCTGAGTTTACGCTAAACTCAGCAACCAACTTAAATGTTCCATCCACTAAGTTTCCTTTGCGCTGGATGTATCCGTCCACCGAGCAATCCAACAATGGAAACAATCTGGATGCCGCTATTCAGTCTCAGTATGCTGGAAATGATAATGTGAATGAAGTCATGTGGTTATTGAAATAGGTTGTATGAATCTAAATCTATAAACCTGATAACCTAATCATCAATCGTTCTTAACTTCCAAGAGCCTGTGTAGACTACCTTTCACAGGCTCTTTTTTATTTTTAGTAATTTTCAAAAAAATTTATACTCATGCCTGGAGATTTTTCAAGAAGAGATTTTCTAAAAAATACAGGATTGCTTGCGGGTGGTGCCAGTGTTTTTTCGGTACTGCCAGCATCCATCCAAAAAGCATTGGCCATCAATCCTGCCAAGGGTTCCACTTTTGAAGATGCGGAACATATTGTGTTACTGATGCAGGAAAATCGCTCATTCGATCATTGCTTTGGAACACTAAAAGGAGTGCGGGGATTTAATGATCCCAGAGGGTTAAAACTGGCCAATGGCAATCCGGTTTGGATGCAAACCGATAAAACAAATAATACTTATACCCCTTTTAGGTTAGACATTAAGGAAACAAAAATTACCTGGATGGGAGGGCTGCCTCATTCATGGTCCGACCAGGTAGATGCCCGAAACAATGGTCAGTATGATGAGTGGTTAAATGCAAAAAGAACCGGCTACAAAGGCTTTGAAGGTCAGCCCATGACACTAGGCTACTACTCCCGCCAGGATATTCCTTTCAATTATGCTATGGCCGATGCCTTTACCGTTTGTGACCAGCATTTCTGCTCTTCGCTTACCGGTACCACGCCTAACAGACTTTACTTTTTTTCAGGCACATTGAGAAAAGATGGATTGGCAGAAAATCCGGCATTGGTCAGAAATAGCGAATCGGATTATGATGCAGAATCCGACTGGAAAACGTTACCTGAACTCTTAGAAGACAATCAAATTTCCTGGAAAGTGTATCAAAATGAACTGAGCCTTTCATCAGAATTGGAAGGGGATGCCGACTCCTGGTTAAGTAATTTTACCGATAATCCTTTAGAATGGTTTACGCAATTCCAGGTGCGCCGCTCACCCAAATATGAAAAATTTTTGGTGAAAGCCATTGAAGTACTTAAAGGAAGAATAGGACAATTACACAAAGAAGTAACCACTACTCCTGAGGATCAAAAAGTTAAAAAAAGTTTATTGGATTCTCAAAAAAGAAAGAGCTTTTTTGAAGCAGAATTGGTGCGCTGCCGTAAAGAACTGTCCGCACCGCAAACCCAATACCAGCAAGCCCTGCACGAAAAAGCGTTTGCTACTAATGCGTTTGATCCAGACTATCATAGCCTGGAAGAAACTGAGTATGATGACAAGGGAACCAAAAGGAAAATGATGGTTCCAAAATCTGATGTATTAGCCAATTTTAGAAAAGATGTGAAAGAAGGAAAATTGCCTACAGTGTCCTGGTTGGTGGCTCCACAATATTTTTCCGATCACCCTTCTGCCCCCTGGTTTGGCGCCTGGTATGTATCGGAGGTTTTAGATATTCTTACCCATAACGAAGAGGTATGGAGGAAAACTATTTTCATTCTTACCTACGATGAAAACGATGGCTATTTCGATCATCAATTGCCATTTGTAGCACCGGATTATCGAAAACCTAATTCAGGAGCAGTTTCGGCAGGAATAAAAAACATCGAAAACGAATATGTAACCTTGGAGGATGAAATAGGCCAGAAGAAAGTTTCCAAAAACGGTGCCAGAGAAAGCCCAATAGGATTGGGTTACAGAGTTCCGTTTATTGTGGCCAGTCCCTGGTCCAGAGGCGGCTATGTCAATTCAGAGATCTGTGACCACACATCGGTAGTACAGTTTGTAGAAAATTTTGTTTCCAGAAAAAAAGGTAAGAAACTTCAAACACCTTTTATGTCCGACTGGCGCAGGGCTGTTTGTGGCGATCTGTCTTCCGTGTTCAGACCCTATAATGGTGAAAAAATAAGGCAACCCGATTTCCTGGATCGGGATGCTTTCCTGCAGCAAATAGATGAGGCAAAATATCGTCCCATGCCTAAAACTATGAAGGCGCTTACTACTGTAGAAATAGAAGAAATAAAATCTTCTTCAAAACTTCAACGGAGATTTTTTAGTCAGGAGCCGGGAACTAAATTTTCCAATGCCCTGCCTTATGAATTGTATGCAGATGGGCAATTGAACAAGGGGCGTATTAGATTTAGTATGAAAGCAGGAACCAGACTATTCGGGAATAAATCGATGGGTAGCCCCTTTGCCTTGTATGCCTACAAAGCCTATGGTGCAGAAGGCGAAAAAAGAATGGTCAACCGCAACTGGTCCTTTGCCGTTGCTCCCGGAGAACAATTGGATTATGATATTCCACTATCGGGTTTTGAAACCGATGAATATCATTTTGCCTTGTTTGGTCCCAATGGTTTTTACAGGGAATGGTGTGGGCTTGGCAAGGATAGTCCTTTGCAAACAAGCTGTGAAAATACAGTTTTGAAAAATGGAAAGCGTCAGATTAAACTAATACTAACCAATATTGGTTCGGCGGCCCTGCAGGTATTGCTAAAGGATAATAGTTATGGTCAGTCAGAGATTACCAAAATACTGGCAGGACAGGCCTCCGTTTCCGTCATGATCAATCTGGATAAGAGTGAGGGATGGTATGATTTTTCTGTTTTGATAAAAGGCAAACAGCACTTTCTGAGAAAATATGCAGGTCGGGTAGAAAACGGAAAAAGCAGTATCAGCGATCCGGCAATGGGATAGAACAATTGAATGTTGATTGTTGAATATTGAAGTATTGAATATTGATTATTGAATTTTTGAATATTGATTATTGAACTATTGAATTATTGATTATTGTCCCAAAAAAAATCCCGCCTCTTTCGAAGCGGGATTTTCTTATAAAATCTGAAAGTAATAATTGAAATAATTTTCAATCTTCAATCTTCAATCTTCAATTAATAATTAACCATTAAAAATTAATAATTAATAATTATCATCACTCCTTCACCACTTTCACCACCTTAGAGTAGGATTTTGTTCCATCCTTATCCACCTGAGCAATTCTTATGTAAAGGCTATCGCTATTTTCAAGCAAGGACTTATCATTTTTAGTACAAGAAAAACCAAAAAGAAGAATTCCGGCAATAGCCACCGAGCTAACCATCCATCTTATTTTTCTTTTGAATGGAAGTACTAAACCCAATGCCAGCAAACTAATAGCAAATGCAATTTCAGTACTATTTTTTTCAAACGAATAGTTTAACTGTTCATCGGAATTGCCATCTTTAGTCTGTGATTTTTGTTCACCTATTTTGGTAAAGTTTTTTCCATCGATTGAGGCTTCTATTTCAAAATGGTCATTATTGGTTTCCTTAAGCGAACTCCAGTTTACTGTCAATAGATTTCCTCTTTGACTAGCCATGATATTTCCAAAATCTACCGATAGGGTGATGTCCTCCGCCTCAATGGTTATTGTAGCGGTACCACACATACCAGGATATGTATAGGTAATTACTATATCAGCATCTCCTGTTATGTTTAATGTGTTTCCAGTAACATTACCTGGTCCGGTAACTGAATAAGAGCCTCCTGATGGGGTTGGACTCAGTAAATAATTACCACCTACATGGTATGGGCCTCCAGGTTCAGACAATAATGGAGAACCTGATGCTGCACCACAAACCTCCAAGGTGGATGTTCCGGTAAAGTTATAAGTAGCTACATCGCTACTTGATGCAATGTTATCTGCCATGCTACCATTAATCTTATGTCCCACATATCCAAAGTTAGAAACACAATACTTTATTACCATACTCGTATGTCCCCCGGTTTCTGTAGCGATTAGTTTATCACCTGCACCTATTCCTGAATGTACGTTAAATGGATCATAATTAGTACCAGCACTAGCACCTCCTATCATATTACGTTCATTATCGCCCCAGGACCAAAGGTTGCTAGTAGCTGCACCGGTAAGTGCATTTACGGCATAATTACCATAATTATCATGTTCATTGGGGCTTATCCATTGTACATCTGAAAGATCGGTGTTTGCAGCACTTTTAACCCTTACCCAACTATTTCTATCATCGTCTGTTCTATCTCCTAATTGTCGTTTACTATTATCACCTAAAGAATATATATAACCATCGGTTCCTAAAATATAATGACTGGATGTGGAAGAACCGCTTCCTGTCATTCCTATCATTTTTGGTGCAATTGTAATGTCTGGGTTGGGAGCGGTATAAGTTAAATTCATTTTTCTGGCCCTTGGTCTATCTCCTGATCCAGTAGATTGATTATTTGACAAACCGAAAAGACCACATCCGTTGGTCTGTGCGGTACCAAGATAAACATGGTCTCCCCAGGTCCAAACCTCGCCGTTGTTCTTGAGTGCCATTAATCCACTAGGGCAACCCCGCACGGCTACAATACCTGATAAATCTCCGGCATCATTGTTGTCACAATTATTAGTCGCATATTCAACCTTGTACCAGGTAGTTGAATTTCCAGCGCCTCCATATCCTCGCATATTGCTTTTTTGAGAAAGAACATATACATCACCTGCACAACTAAGAATGGCGAGTGTCTGGTAGGTGCCAAAAAGCATCTTCACATTCTCCGGAAGAACTGGTAATTGACCTGCCGTAAAAATCTTTTGGAAACTGGTATTCGTAGTTATGCTGGCATCCACTAGTTTGTCTTCAGCCCCCCAAACCCATAAGCCTCCACTTGTCAATAAGGCAAATTGTACTTCATGGGAGTTAGAACCAGAATTACTACCACCCGTAAATTTGTAAATAGTTTCGCTGCCTAAACCCGAATAGTTGGTATTATTAATAACGGCAGGAAGTAGCCAATTTGTTGTTCCATTGCTTTTTGTGTCTTCACCCCAGATTAGCACAGAGCCATCTGCCTGTCGGGCAATGGTACTGTGGAATGTACTTACTATATTGTCGTAATCTATGTCGTTACCGCTGGCATTGAGGTATGAGTTGCCACAGTTGGCACAGTTTTGCGAAAAAGTGAATAACGGCGAAAAACATAACATGGATAATCCAAGAATTAGCAGGAATGATTTTTTTTTCATAATTGTAGTTTTTAAATAGGAGTCTTAAAATATTAATTATAGTATAAAAGGCGATTTGGATCCATTAACTCTAAAAAAGAAAGATTACTTGTTTGAGACTTTGATTTAAATTGTTCAGTTAATTCATTTTCCCAAAAAAATTGTTTATTGCCTATTACAACTTAAATTTCGTTTCGTACAAACTGGTTAGAAATTATAGAAATGAAATTCAAAAAATAGGATCTGGCAACAAATTGAATAAACCAATTTTCCTATATTAGTTATAGACCTAAAATCAATTAGCAATTACCCTAATTTTTTCTTTGCTCAATATTCCAGATAAATTACCCACAAAAAAAAGGTTGCTTTTCAATATTTACATTAAAGGTAAAAATTGAGTGATTTGATGTGTTGAATTTTCGATGAAATGGCCTATTGTATCGATGTAATGCCCCTTTTTATGGCCGAAATGGAGGATCAATTTATCTTATTATAAATAATTGTATTGAATAATTCTATTCTAATATATTGAAATTTAATTTGTAGAATCTGTTTGTGGGAGAGGTTTGCTTTTGAATCTTGCATTTTGATAAAAGGGGAAATAGTTTGGTGAAAACTGGATATTACCAAGTGAAATTCAAACTGGATTTCGGTGATTGAACATAAAGAACCCGCCCATTGCTGAGCGGTTTTTAGAATGGGTAATTGTTAAGTGATGATCTACTAGCAAAAAGCTTTAAGCCTTTAGTGTAATATTAATGTTTTTTAAGGCTAGGTTTGGTGTATCTAGAACTAGGTATGTGATTGCATAAGATTTGATTTTAAAAGCCTACCCAAGGACATAAAAGGTCAAAAAAAATCCCGCCTCTTTCGAAGCGGGATTTTTTTTATAAGATCAGAAAGTAATAATTGAAATAATTTTCAATCTTCAATTAATAATTAAGCATTAAAAATTAAAAATTAATAATTATCATCACTCCTTCACCACTTTCACCACCTTAGAGTAGGATTTAGTTCCATCCTTATCCACCTGAGCAATGCGGATGTACACATCTCCGTCGCTGTTCAGTGCAATTTCTTTATCATGTTTGGTACAAGCGTATCCAATCAGCATAAAGGATATTGCAGCTAAAGCCATTGTCAGTTTTCTTCTGCGCATGAAACCTGCACCAAAGGCCAGACCTAAGATAGCCAAACCAGCCACGGTAATACCTTCGGCAGTTTTGGAGAAATCGTAAGAAAGGGTATCACCTGAGTTGCCATCTGTAGCTTTGGAAACTACTTCGCCAATTTTCGTGAAGTTTACACCATCTTTTGAAATTTCGATTTCAAACTTAGAGTTATTCTTTTCACTTAATGTAGTCCAGTCAAGCACCAACTGACCATCTACCCATTTGGCACTGATTTCGCCAAAGTTTACCGACAAAGGTGTGGTATTGTACACGACAATATGCAAGGTGGCTACATCACATACTTGTGGGGTGCCATTGTCACAAATAGTGTATGGTAAATCTACCGTGCCTACAAAACTTGCAAGTGGCGTGAATGTGTAAGAACCATCTGTGTTTAAAACAAAGTCTCCTTTCCCCGGAACTGTTATATTTTGAGCAGTTACGTTCGTATTATTACCTTCAATATCTACATCATTGGGTTTCACATTTTTTCCTGTGATTGCTGTGCCCTTGGGGGTTGTTGCATAGTCATCTGCTGCCGAGGTGGTATTGATACCATCAGGCAATACGGTGATGATAGCGATAGCTGTAGCACAGTTTCCTGAAGGTGGTGTTGGTGTATCACAAACCTGGTAGGTAACAGTATCTTTCCCCGTAAATCCGGCATTGGGTGTATATACCAATTCCCCATTAGCATCAATTTCCGCTGTACCATTGCTTGGTCCATCAGTAATGGTTGGATTGTCTAATGATTTACCAATATTTCCCGGTCCATCATTTTGTCTTATATCCAATGTGATAGGTGTATTTACTTTAGTCGTACCTAAATCCAAATCAGCATGCGGTTTGTTATTCGCATCGTTTGTGCTGGTTGGGTCTGTTACCGTTATAATCAACTTGGTTATTGGACAATTGGTTGTTTGACCTGTTGGGCAAACGGTTACATCGTAATAATAAATACCTGGCTTGTCGGTCTTGAACTCGTAAGTTCCATCTGCATGCATAGTGATGGATGGATTGGAGCCGCTTGGACTTCCGGTAAGAAGCGGGCTAGTGCCATAAGTTGCCCCTGGCACATCATCATTAGTTTTTACATTGCCTGGTATCAAGGTTTTTATTACCCCGGCATTAAAGTCATTATTGGCATTGATTTTTATCATGCTTGCTGGGATAACAATGGATACCGTACTCGGATCGCAGGCACCCACTTTTGAATAGGATACCTGTACTGACCCCATACCTGTTACAGTCAATACGCCGGTAGCACTTACAGTAGCCGAACCTGAAACAATTTGGAAAGTACCTCCGGTAGGTGAATAGCTTAATTGGATGGGCGTATTAGTGGTAACATTTGTTGATACAGGATCCAGTATCACATTATCAGTTTCGTAACCACATATTTGAATGTCGGATGTGGAGAATACAAATTTATCCCAATTAGTATCAGCATTAGTGGAGGCACTTCCATTGGTAGCATGTCCCACATAACCAAATTTTGTCTGACATCTTTGAGCAATCATAGTGGTATGTCCACCAGTTTCAACGCCCAGAATTGTGCTTGTTGTTGGATTAAAAGGTGCATTGGCTTGTGGCTGACCTGGATCATAATCGGTTTCTGTGGTTGATCTTCCAAGCATGAGACCATCATTAGAACCCCAGTTCCATATTCTGTCTGAATTGTTGATAACATTTATGGCTGGTTCGGAACCGCTATGTTCATTGGTTGAAATCCATTTAATATCGTTCATGATGGTACCACCACTAGTATATCTGGGCTGTACCCATCTTCTGGAAGCACTGCTAGGGCTACTGGTGGTTCCAAAATCACCCAATTGCTTGGAGCTATTTAGCCCCATCGCATATAAGGCTCCGGAAGAATATAATACATAATAGGTGGTAGGATTTGTAATATCATTATCAGTAGCATCATTCATTACCCCAATCATTTTAATAGATCCCGTTGTAGGCAAAGTCATTTGAGCTGCATAATTTCGGGTACTTTGGGTCGCACTATTTTCTGTTCCAAGAAGTGTCTTTGGACCCCAGGTATATACCTCGCCTCCATTTGTAAGAGCCATGAGTGCATTTCTATTCCCTCGTATTGCAGCTATATTAGTTAGGAAATCACTATTACCACTACCAGTCTTAACCCGAGCCCAGGTGGTGGCGTCTCCAGAACCGCCATTTCCACGCATAGAGGATGATTGAGAAAGCACCCAAACATCCCCAGAGCAGGTAAGTATAGCAAATGTTTGATAGGTAGCAAACATCATTTTTACATGTTGTGGATCTACTCCGCTGGGTAAACCGTCACCATTGGTTGTTAATTTTGTAAATGAGGTATTTGTTCCCGGAACACCTGAATTCAATACATTTCCTTCATTTCCCCAGGCAAATAAACCTGTGGTTGTTAATAAAATAAATTGAGCAGAATTAGATCGGTCACTACCCAAGGCCATTTTAAGCGGAGTTCCTGTAAGGTTGGGGAAATTAGTAGAATTAATTTCAGTCACGGCGGTAAGATTGGTAGCTCCGTTGTTGGCAGCATCTTCACCCCATATCTGAAACTTACCCTGGTTATCACGCACCACTGTTTGGTGAAAACCAGAAATAAAATTGTCGTACTCCACTGTAGGAGCACAATAAATTAAGCCACACTGGCTTATAGATTGCTTTGACAGTAAGCCTATCAAAGCAAAAAGTAATCCTTTTTTTAAGATACTTTTTGTCATGGAAAATTGGATTTTTTTATTATTTGTTTGTTTTAGAGAAAAAGTTTGGGCATTTATATGCAGTCAGTTTTTGGATTGCTATTCAATCTTATTATTTTTTTTTTTAGAGTAATTGTGTTCGCCAACTTGAAAATATGGCAATTAAATTATGGCGCAAAATAAATTTATTTTGACAATCTCCAAATTTATTTGACGACAAGAGGGTTTCTATTGACTAAGTTTTAGTTTTTAGTTTCTAAATTTTTAATAATAGGGTTTGATTTTATAATGAAAGCAAATGGATAAAAACAAAAATCCCGCCTCTTTCGAAGCGGGATTTTTTTTATTAAATCAGAAAGTAATAATTGAAATAATTTTCAATATTCAATTCTCAATTATCAATTGTCAATTATCAATTGTCAATTAATATCCCATACCACCCATATCAGGTCCAGGCATAGCAGGAGTAGCAGATTTAGGTTCTGGTTTGTCAGCAATTACACACTCGGTAGTCAGTAACATACCAGCGATAGAAGCTGCATTTTCCAAAGCCACACGGCTTACTTTAGTTGGGTCGATAATTCCAGCTTTAAACATAGAAGGTTCGTAATCTTCTGTTCTTGCATTAAAACCAAAATCGCCACTACCGTCTTTTATTCTTTGTACTACGATAGAACCATCAATACCTGCATTTTCAGTCAGAGTACGGATAGGTGCTTCCAGAGAACGTTTTACGATAGCCATACCTGTTTGCTCATCTTCGATCTGACCTTTTACTTTCACGTTCAATGCGCTGATTGCACGAATATAAGCCACGCCGCCACCTGGTACGATACCTTCTTCTACTGCTGCACGAGTTGCATGCAAAGCATCATCTACACGGTCTTTCTTCTCTTTCATTTCCACTTCGGTTGTAGCACCTACATACAGCACAGCTACACCACCACTCAACTTAGCCAAACGCTCCTGTAGTTTTTCTTTATCGTAGTCGGAAGTAGTAGTTTCAATCTGAGCTTTGATTTGGTTCACACGACCAGTGATGTCTGCTTTTTTGCCTTTACCACCCACGATGATGGTGTTGTCTTTATCAATAGTGATAGAAGCCGCCTGACCCAGTGCACTGATGTCCGCACCTTCTAATTTGTGGCCCATGTCTTCGCTGATCACAGTACCTGCAGTCAGGATAGCGATATCCTGCAACATTTCTTTTCTTCTGTCGCCAAAGCCAGGAGCTTTAACCGCAGCCACTTTCAGTGTGCCACGCAATTTGTTTACCACCAGAGTAGCCAGTGCTTCCCCTTCTAAATCTTCGGCAATGATTACCAAAGGACGACCGCTTTGCGCTACTTTTTCCAGAATAGTAAGAATATCCTTCATAGTACTGATCTTTTTGTCGTAGATCAGGATATAAGGACTCTGTAATTCTGCTTCCATTTTTTCGCTGTTGGTTACGAAGTAAGGAGAGATATAGCCACGATCGAACTGCATACCTTCTACTACATCTACAGTAGTATCGGTTCCTTTTGCTTCTTCTACCGTGATAACGCCTTCTTTACCCACTTTTGCGAAAGCCTGAGCAATCAGATCTCCAATTTGCTCATCGTTGTTGGCAGAGATAGAAGCTACTTGTTTTATTTTTTTGCTGTCGTTTCCTACAGTCTGGCTTTGAGATTTCAAATTGGCTACTACCAAAGAAACCGCTTTGTCGATTCCGCGTTTCAAATCCATAGGGTTTGCGCCAGCAGCCACCATTTTCAATCCTTCGCTGATAATAGCTTGTGCTAAAACAGTAGCAGTAGTAGTACCATCACCTGCAATGTCAGCAGTTTTAGAAGCTACTTCTTTCACCATCTGTGCGCCCATGTTTTCGATAGCGTCTTCCAATTCTATTTCTTTTGCTACGGTTACACCATCTTTAGTGATGGCCGGAGCACCAAATTTTTTCTCGAGTACCACATTACGACCTTTAGGGCCTAATGTTACTTTTACGGCGTTTGTTAAAATATCAACGCCTTTTTTCATTTTATTTCTTGCTTCAATATTGAAGTGTAGTTGTTTTGCCATTCTTATTTTATTAAAAAATTGAAAAGTAAAAATTTAAAAATCCGGAGAAAAAAGGTCTTTATCATTTTTTGACCTTTTATTGATTTTATACGATTGCCAAAATATCGCTTTCGCGCATGATCAATAGATCCTTTCCTTCTATTTGAATTTCGGTACCGGCATACTTACCATATAATACGGTGTCGCCTGGTTTTACAGTCACCGGCTCATCTTTTTTGCCAGGACCAGCAGCAATCACTGTACCGCGTTGTGGTTTTTCTTTAGCAGTATCGGGGATAATGATGCCTCCGGCAGTTTTTTCTTCGGCAGCAGCCGGTTTTACAATTACTCGGTCATGTAAAGGAGTAATGTTTGTTTTCTTCGCCATAATTGTATCGTTTTATAAAATTTTAAAATTTACGGAAATACATTTATTCCGGACTTTTTAAGGTCGGCAAATGTAGTATAAATAATATGCCACAATTTTAAAACCTGCAATTATTTCAGGTTTTTGAAGGTCAGGCAATTAGGATCATTGACAAGTTGGCAATTTTTGACAGATGGATTGATTTTAGATATCTGGAATCCTCCGCCTTTCGATACAATCATAGAATCCCTTATCTTCGCCGCCTGAAAAATAGTTCTTGAATACATGATTAACAGAAGAAACATAAGGGTGAAAGTGATGCAAACCCTATATGCATATACATCTAGTCTGGACACAGAAAAGCCTCTTGATTCCCAAAAAATATTAAAGCAACATTTTAATCAAACAAGATCGTTGTTTGTATTTATGGTCTATACGATCACGGAAATAGCGCGATATGCCGAAAAAGATGCTTACAGAAAATCGCATAAGTATATTCCCACAGAGAAAGACCTGAACGTGAATACCAAACTGGCAGGTTGCCATTTGTTGTGGCAGATTTTGGATGCGAATGAGTTTAAGATGGCGGTGAAAAATGACCGGCCCGATCAAATTATTGACGAAGATTTGGTGAAAAAAATTTACGACAAATTGGTGACCAGTTCGGAGTATCAGCACTATATCGGCATTCAGCAACAAAGTCTGCAGGAGGACAGAAAGATATTTGAATATATTTTCAATAATCTGATGCTGGACAACGAAGATTTTGTTTCGCAGGCGGAGGACAATTTTTCCAATTGGGATGATGACGGAGAAATGCTGGCTCAAACCATGGCTGCCTTTATCCGCAAACCCTTGTCAGTGAGTTTTCGCGAAATTATTTCTTCTGACAAGGAATCCTTTGCAGTGGAATTATTAAGAACTGTGATATCCAAAGAAGAATACTTATTGTCAATCATTAAACCCAAACTAAAAAACTGGGATCCGGAAAGAATCGCATTGCTGGACATGGCGATTATGAAAATGGGGGTGGCCGAATTTTTATATTTTGAAACGATACCACCAAAGGTTACTATCAATGAGTACATCGATTTGGCCAAGGAATATAGTACGGCACAGAGTGGTCATTTTGTAAATGGTATACTGGATAATATTCATAAAGATCTGGTACAGGATGGATCACTTAACAAAAGAGCCTTTAACAAAGGAGGATCGAATAGCTAAGGATTTGACCAGGTTTCAAAGGGAGTGGAAGAGCGAAAGAGAAACTCAATAAAGGATATCGATCAACCAAAACCTAATTTAATTGATTTTTCAACTATTTTCGTGAATTCTATCAGTATAAATTTTCTTATCAAATAACGAATGAACAAATGAAGAAAGTGATTTTTGTCTTAACCGTAGCAGCTGTTGTTTCTGCCTGTAATGGTTCTGCATCAGAAAATAATAGCATCTCTGCAGATACAAATCTGACAGATTCTATTAAGAATGAAATTGTACAGGACACCGCCAATTTTACTACCATCAAGTGGATTGATTCTACCTATGTTGATGCTGGAAACGTGAAAAAAGGGCAAACGGTGGAGATCCCTTTTGAGTTGGAAAACTCTGGAGAACATCCGCTGGTTATTTCCAGTGTTCAACCAGGTTGTGGATGTACGGTAGCTGAAAAACCAGAGAAACCAATTATGACTGGTAAAAAAGACAAAATAGTGGCGAAGTTTAATAGTACTGGCCAATCCACCGGAGCCCATACAAAAACAATTACTGTTGTTGCAAATACAAAACCAAATACACAATCTACTTTGGTATTCAAAGTAAACGTTACAGAATAAAATAATAAAGCAAAATAATGACACATTTTTACATTTTAAATGCAGGCCCTTCAGGTGGTGCAGGGTCTTTTCAAATTATCTTTTTGGTAGGTATGATTCTGGTTTTCTGGCTATTCTTTATTCGCCCTCAGGCCAAGAAATCAAAGGATCAGAAAAAGTTTATTGAGAATTTACAGAAAGGGGAAAAAATTGTAACTATCGCCGGAATACATGGCAAAATTCAGCAAGTGAATGAAGATGGTACGTTAAGCCTTGAAGTAAATCCTGGCAATTACATTAAGATTGAAAAAAGTGCTATCAGTATGGAGTGGACTAACCAACTGAACAAAGCTGTTGCAGCACCAGCTAAATAAATTTAATTTTCGCAATAGGTAATGGACCTGTAGCAAAATAAATTCATATGTTACACATTGGCCTTACAGGCGGCATTGGCAGTGGTAAAACAACCATTGCCAATATTTTTTCTACACTGGGCATCCCGGTTTATGATGCAGATAGTGTAGCAAAAAATATCATGCAAACTAACAAAACAGTCAGAAATAAAGTCATTGCCTGTTTTGGAAACGATGTGTATCGAGATGGTTTATTGAATAGGGAATTGCTGGCATCGATAGTTTTTAATGATCCTGCAAAATTGCAGGAGCTGAATGCGATCATCCATCCGGCAGTCATTCAGGATGCCGAAGATTGGTTTCGACATCATGACCATGCATCCTTTGCCATCAAAGAAGCGGCACTTATTTTTGAAAGTGGAAGTCATAAACAACTGGATTATGTCATTGGAGTTTGGGCACCGAAATCTTTGAGAATTGAACGAACGATTGAGCGAGGCGGGCTAACTAAACAACAAGTCCTAAATAGAATAAGCCAGCAGATGAATGAAGAGGAGAAAATGAAAAAGTGTGATTTTGTAATTGATAACAGCGGTGATAAACCGGTGATACCACAGGTGTTTGATTTGCATGAAAAATTGAATACCATTTCTAGACTTACCATCAGTGAATGAGGCTCATAATATTGTTGCCATTTCCAAAACCATCATTTTCCAGGATAGTAAATCCAGAATAAAATATGGAGCCAATAGTATATAGTTATACAAATTAACTATTCCACAAATGACACCAAAACATGGGCTCATAAAAGTAGGTTTGCTGCAACCCATTAACATAGGAATCTTATTTTATACATAGGGTTTGCTGTTTAACTTACAGAACAAAAAAATCTTACTTAACAGTTGTAGTCGGCCTTGAAAAATGGCGTTAAGAAAATAGGGTTCAAAATTTTTTTTGTTACTCTTTTTTGCGTCAAGGCAAAAAAGTAAGAACTAAAAGATTAAGAAAAGGCTTGTCCATAAACCCGGAAAGACAATTCAGGATGCACGGATTTTGTACATAAGGTCTCGAAAAGCTTGCGGTGTACTACCTGCAAAATGAATTGAGTTTACCGATTTTATTCGGGAGAAATACAATATTTGAGTAAACCAGGAAACCCTACTTATTTATTGAGGGCCATTTGCATATTTTTTTTTGTGTGTAAAATATTAGTTGGCCGTTTTATTGTTTAAGCCCAATCACCAAAGCTAAAATCAAAGATTAAAAATTACCTTTACCTAAATTTCAAAATTCAGGGTTATGGGCAATAAAAAAATCATAATAGCAATAGATGGTTTGTCGAGTTGTGGAAAGAGCACTATTGCCAGGCAATTGGCAGGGGAGTTGAATTATTTATATGTAGATAGTGGTGCCATGTATAGAGCCATCACCCTCTATTTTTTGCGGAATAATGTGGATATGAACGATGCTACTCAAGTAGAAAACGCCCTGCGGGAAATAGAATTAGATTTTAGGTTTAATGAAAATAGTGGGCAGATGGAAATGTTCCTGAATGATGAAGATGTGGAGTACCAGATTCGGGATTTGATAGTGGCAGAAAAAGTGAGCGAAGTGGCTACCTTAAAAGCAGTTCGGGATTTTGCAGTCATACAGCAGCAAAAATTGGGAAATGGTAAAGGAGTGATTATGGATGGGCGCGATATTGGCACGGTGGTGTTTCCCCAGGCAGAATTGAAATTGTATATGACAGCTGATAGTGCGGTAAGGGTGGAGCGTCGATTCAAAGAGATGTATGAAAAAAATCCAAATGTAACGATCGAAGAAGTGGCGCAGAACATCGAAATGCGCGACTATATTGATGCCAATCGGGAAGTGAGTCCTTTAAGAAAAGCCACGGATGCTATAGTGATTAATAACTCAAACCTTAGTCCAGCAGACCAATTGAAGAAGGTGTTGGATCTCGCTAATAGTTATATTCAGAATTAGGGTTTGCTGTTTAACTTACAAAACAAAAAAATCTTGCGTAACAGTTGTTGTCGGTTTTGAAAAAAATGGCGTTAAGAAAAGGTTTGTCCATAAACCCTGAAAGGCCATTCAGAATACACGGATATTGTACCTAAAGTCTCGAAAAGCTTGCAACGTACTACTTGCAAAATGAATTGAGTTTACCGATTTTATTCGGGAGATATACAATATTTGAGTAGGACAGCAAATCCAAATTAGTGAAGAAATTTATAGATTCAGGTAATAGGGCAATAACAATCTACGGAATGTATCACTATACTCATTTTGATATTTGATGATGATTTGCTCCTCTTCCAAATCGGAGGAATGGAAAGAGCCTCTTACCATGATGCGAAACGGACTGTGGTTTTCAGTCTGGTGTACCCGAATTATTTTATTGATGAATACATTGTTTTCCCGCGCGTGTGCCATCACATCATTTGTTCTTTTTGCAGGTAGCAGCCAATAGAACCATCCATCAGAAGATAAATTATTTTTTATGATTTTTGCCAGATCAAGTAGAGTGAGTCCTTCTTCGTGATGGGCAATATTTTTTGTGGATTTACTCCCTTTTAAATCGTTCTGGTAGAAAGGCGGATTGCTGATGATGAAATCGTATTGTTTATCAAAAACGAAGTGAGAAGCATCGGCATAGTGAGCGGTAATGCGGTGTGTGAAATTTGCACTAGAAAGGTTTTCCAAAGATTGCAGGTAATCGCTTTCCTGAATTTCAATGGCATCAATGGGTGAGGTATTTTGTTGTGCCACCATCAGGCTCAAAAGGCCACTGCCACTGCCAATGTCCAGAATATTTTTTTCTTTGTGCTGTTTCAAGATATCGGCTGCAATCCAGGCTCCAAACAAGCATGAATCGGTAGTTACCTTCATGCTGCATCTGTCGTGCCAAATAGAAAACTGACGAAAATGGAAATAAGGATTGGGCATGGTGCGCTAATTTCAAAAATATATTCAATCTGCCATTCGCAATATTCAATAGGCAATTCTCACTTCATAATCATCCCACGAAACCTCTGGCAGCAGGTTGTGCCGAAAGGGGGGCAAACTGTCCAGCCAAATATTTATGATAAGCTGTAATAGCGATCATGCCTGCATTGTCTGTGCAGTATTGAAAATCGGGGATAAAACTGTTCCAGCCATTGTCTTCTCCAAGTTGGGTAAAGGCTTTTCTCAGTCCGCTATTGGCAGACACACCACCTGCTATGCAGATATCTTTCACACCTAATTCTTTTGCTGCTTTCTTAAACTTATTTAATAAAATGGAAATTATTCTTTGTTGCACAGAAGCACAAATGTCTGGTAGATTTTCTTCAATAAACAAAGATCTTTCCTGCTCGGAGGCGATAAAGGGTTCTTTATATATCTGGCTTTTGCCCGCATTTTTCAGGAAATATAGAATGGCTGTTTTTAGGCCACTAAAGCTAAAATTGTAGCCTGAAATTTTAGGTTCCGGAAATTGAAAACGATTAGGATTGCCCTGTTGTGCATGAGTATCTATGAGTGGACCGCCTGGATAGGGGAGTCCCAAAAGTTTGGCGCATTTATCAAAAGCTTCACCAGCGGCATCATCAATCGTTTCGCCTACTATTTCCATTTCCAATGGTGATTTGCAAAGTACTATCTGTGTGTGACCTCCACTTACCGTAAGGCATAAGAATGGAAATTGGGGTTTCTTTTCCGGAATCAGATTTGCTAAAACATGTGCTTGCATGTGGTTTACGGCAATTAATGGTTTACCCAATGAAAGTGAAAGCGATTTGGCAAATTCGGTACCTACCAACAGAGCGCCTATCAGACCAGGAGACTGGGTGAACGCTACGGCATCTACATCCTGCAAAGTTTTGTTTGCTTTTTGCAAGGCTACATCCACTACAGGTACTATGTTTTGCAAGTGCGCACGCGAAGCCAGTTCGGGTACTACGCCTCCATATTGTGCATGCATTTTCTGAGTGGCGATATTATTGGACAATATTTTTCCATCTTCGCAAATAGCGGCTGAGGTTTCATCACAACTCGATTCGATAGCTAATATGATTGACATTGTTTTTTGGTCTAAATATGAAAAAGTAAAAAGGAAATCAAAAGACTGTCACGCTGGGGTCTATTTCTAGTGGATGACTCAATAAGCCTACAAAGTTAAAATTTACTAGCTCCGGATAGCTACAACCGGATCCATTTTGGCTGCTTGCATAGCCGGAATAATACCTGCAATAATGCCGACCAAAATACAAATAATAAAAGTCCAGACCATATTGGATACCGACACATGAATCGGGAATTCCAGCAGGTTGGATAATACAAAAGAAAGACCTGCTACCAATAACAAACCAATGATTCCTCCAATGATACAAAGGAAAGCGGCTTCTAATAAAAACTCAGTCAGGATGATATGCTTCTTGGCACCGATGGCTTTTTTCAATCCGATTTGAGAGGTTCGTTCCTTTACGGTTACAAACATTATATTGGCTACGCCAAACAGTCCTACTATCAGACTGATACCACCAATAATAGCACCACCTATATTCAAACCCACAAAAGCCGCTTCCACTTGCTTGCTAAAATCATTTAAATCGTTTAGTGAGAAATTGGCTTCTTGTTTTGGGCTTAACCTTCTGATCGTACGCATCACTCCCTGCAGTTCATCCTTTAGTGCTGTGCTGGTAATGTGTTCGTAACCTTTTACCATAATTTTTGGATCGGACATTCGTTCCAGATACAAGGTTTTTGCAAATTCGTAGGGAATGATCATACTTTTGTCATAGTTCCAACCATCTGTGATTTGCTTTCCTTGTTTTTTGATCACGCCGATAATTCTCAGCAATTTGCCTTTAATTTTAATGGACTTGTTTAGAGCCAGCTCCGGTTCGAAGAATAGTTTATGAGCTACTTCATCCCCAATCACGGCCACATTGCTTCCATAGTCAAATTCTGCTTCGGAAATATATCGCCCATAGTCAAACTCAAGCTTTTGTATATCGTTAAATTCCTGACTGGCACCATACACACTCACTCCACTAAGTACGGAACCTCCGAATTCAATATTATCTTTTACGTCAAAGAAAAATGCAGCATATTGAGCACCAGAAGTTCTTTCTTTGATTTCCTTAAGTTCGTGAAACTTGGGATAGGGGCGATTCACATATTTCCACCAGGGAAAATCTGGCCCTCCGGCCCATTCCCATTTGTCTATAAAGATTGTGTTATTGCCCTGGGACTTTAATTCGTTTTGAATGTTCCGCTGCAAACTGTTTACCACTGCCAGCACACCGATAATACAAAAGATACCGATAGTAACGCCAAACAGACTTAGAAAAGTGCGTAGCTTATTTTTCAACAACTCCTGAAGAGCCATCTTGAAACTACTACTGATTATTTCTAAGGTGCGGCGGACCAATTTCTTATTGAATTAGATGTTTAAAATTATTCTTTTTTAGATCAATCCTTTTTGCTTTGCCAAAAGTAATAAAGGCAATAAATATTATTCTGACTTTCCCTTATTTGTTTTTGGTCTTGAGAAGTAAAATAAAAAGTCAGCAACCTTATTCATCTAATAGCTCGTACTTGCTTTTTGGTCTTTCTCCTTCGTGCCATTTAAATCCTTCCAATTTCATTTCGCTGGGGCGGCTTTGTCTCATGGGGAAAATAGTTCCTTCCACATTCACCCTAAAGGCTACTTTTTTCAACTGCTTATTTTCAAAATACGAATCGATAATGTCGCACTTGTTTTTATTGATACCCGAGAAGGCACTATCATCATCCTGAATATAGTAAATACATTCTGCCGAGCCAACTGCTCTTACCGAATCTAGGTTTCCTTCCTTGAAATAGGCATCTATTCGGGTAGCTTTTATCTGATTAAAAGCTTCGCCTGTGATATAGTTTACCATAAAACCACTTTTGAAAGCTTCCATCCAATAGGGTTTTTTGTTTTTAGTGTGCAACAAAATTGTGTCGCCAGTTATCTGACTTTCCTTGCCCCAAACCACCGGTTCTTTGTACATTCTGAAAATAGAATCTTTGAAGGAGTAGAACAGACTATCCGAAATGGCCTGCATGGAATCGGAATAAATTCTTACATTATGAAACGCTTCGAAATATCTGTTGGCACTGTCGTTTTCGGGTTGTTTTCTTTTGATGACTGTTGGCTTTTTTACAACGGGTAATGTATCCTTTGTGGATGCTGTTGTTTTGCCAATTGTAGAAGAGCTATCTGCCTGAGATTTTTGTGTGGACTTGTTGTTTTTGGACACCAACACATTTCGTTTGGGTTGTAAACTATCAACCTTTATTTGCTTGTTGGCAAGATCCTTACCTGCCATAGGTATGGTATCTGGTTTCAAAGCAAAATTGTTCTTTTGAATTGTATCTGAGAAAACTAGAATATTGTTGTCAAAAGTTTTTTGTTGGGTACTATCAGCTTTGATGGAAGAGCCAACGTTATCTACCCTGCTATTCATTTTTACTGTGCGACTAGAGGCACTATCAATAGCTACTGGACTTTGCAAAAGTCTGGAACTATCCGCTGGCACTGACCTAGCTAAGGTTGAATCATCATTTGTACTTTTGTCAGTTGCGCTACTTTTCAAACTACTGGCACTATCCATAACCGGTACAGTTCCAAAGGTGGAATCAGTCTTGGGTAATATGCTGTCTGCAGCAGTTCCGATCCTGCTTTCAGCAGTTCCGGTATCACTCTTTGCCATTGTGCTGTCCTCTATAATATTCTCATATTTGATAGTGGTATCTATTTCATGCGTGATGCGGGTATCGTACAAGTCGGTAAGTCGGGCACTAAATAAAGTGTCGGCTCTTACATAGATAGAATCATTGTCCTGTTTGATAATCAGTAAAGGTTTCTCGGTGGCCAATATGGCTTCGTTCAATCTGTTTTGTAAAATCTGATTGGCGATAATGATGGTGGACCTAACTGAATCTACGGCTACTGCATTTCCGGCAGCCCTTGCCAGGTTATTATCCAGATACACACTATCAGCAATCAGAGTAGATTTATTATTGTCGTTAATAATTGGCCTTTTGGCAAATTGTGCCTGACCAGTACGCAAGTTGTAAAAACCTTCTTTGGTATTTATACTTCTTTTAGAACTATCCACAATGCTGGTTTGTGCAATAAAGGTGGCAATCTGCGATCCGGTATTATATTGTAGTGAATCGGAATTTATTTTATAGGCTGGATCATTCACTTCTACATTCTTTTTAAAGTAAACGTCCTTGAAATCGGAATAATAAACTCCTTCAGTACTGGTAATGACGGTTTTTTTATTAACGATTTTCCCTCCTTTCAGATAAGTTCCGGTATTGGAGTTCATATTATATTCCAGACTGGGAGCGGTAAGAATGACCGTGCCATCGGTCAGTTTCACATTGCCGTCCAGATTGGCAATTTTTGGATTGCCAAAATATTTCAAATGGTCGGCATCGATATTGGTGGTATCCGAATCCTTGATATGCACATGTCCCCAGGCTTCAAATGTGTTTTGATTGTCATTTTTTATGGCTTTGTCTGCTCTGAAAGTGGTCTTACCTTGCTGTAACTGCACATTGCCTTCAAATACGGTAATACTGGACGTATCGGATTCTTTGAGTAGAGAAATCTTATCACTCTTAATAATTTTTATGGTATCTCTAAAGAGTACCGACGACTTCTTTAAATATCGGGAGTAGTCGTTTTTGGTAGTGGTACTATAAGCAACAAAGCAACCAAGTAAAATGATTGCTAAAGGGAAAATGATAATACCTGATTTTGTGCTATTTTTTATCACCGTGGTACAGAATCTTTTATTGCCGGAGCTGTCAACTCACCCGACTTGTTTTTTTTACCGAATACAGAAATATTTACATAGCGTTTCGGGTGAACCCTTAGATCATCCATTAATATTTCTGCACTCAATAAAACATCATTCATTTTATTATATAGTTTCTTATCATTCATCATGGCACCGATACTGCCATTGGGATCTGATAATTTACCAACCGTATTGCGTAATGTCGTAATTGTGGCGTTTAGGCTGTCAATGGTTTTTTGAAACTCTAATTGTTTTAGATTATTGGTAAAAGTATTTGCATTGTTTAAAATGCCACTAATGGTTTTGTTTTGATTTTTTAGGTTGCCAGTAACAGAATCCAGGTTTTGAATGGTACCGGTAAGCGGCTTATAAATCTGTGCCATCAGGCCATTGAGATGTGCAGTAGAACTATTCAGATTGCTGATGGCTGCCTGAATTTCTCTTTGTGTATTGGGGTTTAATATGTTATTCAGATTGGATAACAATAGCGTTACCGAGTCGGCTACTGTTCTCACTTTCGACATCAGGGGTTTGGCTTCTGAAGTAAGATCGCCCAATAGTCCTGCTTCTTCTTTAGTCGCTATTTTATCTCCATCAGCCAGATAATTGCTGCCATCACCTCTTTCTATAACAATGTTTGAAGCACCTAAAAGGCTTCCTTCTATATAGGCCACCGAGTTTGCTGGTATATTTACTTTTTGAGTGATGCTGAGGGTAACTCTTACCGCACTTACATTTTCATCTGCCGGCTCCAAAGAATACACACTACCTATGGGAAGGCCATTTATTTTTACAAAATTTGATTTTTCTAAACCTCCAACTGTTTTGAAGATGGCATATATTTTTGGGGTATGATTAAACAGATCTTTTGATTTTAAAAACCTAAACCCAAAAATAAGTGCCACAATAGCCACAATAGCCAGTATGCCAACCTTTATTTCGTTTGAAATTTTCATTGTCTTAATTAATAGTTTTTAGAAGAATTGAACCTGTTTGGTCTGTTGCCATTGCTGTTGTAGTGGATCAAAACTCTCTCTTCAGTCCTCAGTCTGGACCACCAAAATCTTCTGCCAACCTGGGGCAAAATAGGTAAATAAGTTGGTTTAGCTGTATTTTTCTAAATAATCCTTTACAGCCTTAACAATATTTTCTACAATGGTATTTTGTCCTTGTTCGCTCATGAGATATGCCTGATCTTCTGTATTGCTAATAAATCCCATTTCTACCAATATACTTGGCATTCCGGTTGCTTGAAGCACCCAAATACCTTTATGATTTCTTTGTTGCACGCCCCGACTACTTCGTCCACTGGCCACAAATTCCTGTTCTACCAAATTGGCTAATGCATAACTTTTTCTAAAATAATGCTGGGCATATATCAACATTCTGGCTCTTTCGGCCGGATCGTTGGGGTCGGGTAGCAGTAAGCTGTCCTCGCCCGATCCTTCATTTTCTTCATTATAATAGTCATCCTCTTCCTCCTGGTTGGTTTGGTGCATGGAGGTAACCTTTTGATTATTTTTCCCTACCGCCCAGATATAGGTTTCTGTTCCTTTGGCCGCATTTTCCACCCACACCTCTTCATACTGATTGACATAATAGGTTTGTTTTACTTTTTTCCTTCCTTTTTTCACATATCGGGTTCTGGCTTCGCGGCCCACCACTTTTTTGGCATACCATCCTCCTGGTCTTCTGCCGGCAGCATTACAGTGAAGCGATATGAAAAGATCGCCATTATTTTTATTCGCAAACTCTGCCCGGTATCGATTGGCGGCATTGGCATTGGTAAGTCCGCCTGGAAGTTCGAAATAGGGTCTGGTCTCCAGAATGTTAAAACCACCCAATTGTTGCCTGAGTGCTTTTGCTAATTTTTGAGCCACTGCCAGTGTGATGGTGGCTTCATTGGTTTCTGTGCCACGGGCACCCACATCCGACCCACCATGTCCTGCATCTATGATGATGATTTTAGCACTTTTTTTTGTGTTCTGACTATGGGCTGATGAAAAAATATTAAGTACTACGACTATTGAAAAAAGGTAACGAATCATGAAGAATCAAAATGTATTTTAGTTCAAGACTTTATTTTTAGTTAATAGTTTCAAGGTTTATTCTATGTTTACTTCCTAATCTATACATTTGCTTACTTTGAAACCTGATGCGCAAATTTAAAAGAATTTACTATGCCGTACTTATGCTTTCTGTTATTGTATTCATAACAGCAAGCAACCAAATTGGCGCGATAAATATTTTACTAAAGAATTTTGGACCAGAACTGTTAGGTCAGAAGGCGTCTGTTGATACTATTCCCGGACGGGAGATTGCGATCAAGGACACTATCCCCGCTGCAAAAGACACATTGAATAGAGTTGATTCCACCCATGTTTCCGACTCTTTGATGGCAGACTCTACCCTGTTGCCGCGTATTGACAGTTTTACCCTAAGATTATCCAAAGACACTTTTTCCGTTCCCATCAAATATTCGGCATCGGATTCGGCCATCGGTTTGATGAAAACCAAGACTATTGAACTGTATGGCAAAGCTAAAACTGATTATAGCACTAGCTCGCTGGAAGCGCCGTATATGAAACTGAATCAGGAGTCTGGTATTGTAGAAGCAAAAGCTTCCAGAGACAGCCTTGGGGGCATTAAGGATTATGTACAAATGAAGGATGGAGATGCCAATTATCAGTCAGATAGTCTTTTGTATAATATGAAGACTCAGAAGGGTTTTATCAAAGGAACCATTACCCAGCAAGGCGAAATGTTTATCCATTCTGAAATTGCCAAGAAAGTAGACTCTAATACGGTATATGCTTTAGGAAATTATTTTACTACCTGTAACTTGGATCATCCACACTTTGGGTTTAGAGCGAAAAGGGCAAAAATTGTGAATAAGAAGTTGGCTGTAACAGGAGCCGTACACCCTGAGTTTGATTCTGTGCCTGTACCCATTTATTTGCCTTTTGGTTTTTATCCTTTGTATCAGGGTCGTCATTCCGGACTAATCGCCCCCAGTTTTGAAACTAATGATATGGAAGGGCTTGGACTATCGGGCCTGGGTTACTACCATGTGGTCAATGATCATTGGGACGTAAAGGCCTATGGAGATATTTATTCTTATGGTACCTGGAGGTTGAATGTGAACCCCACCTACCGCACTATCTATAAGTATCAGGGGCAAGTGAATTTTGGTATTCAATCCACCCAACGAAATTTCAAGAAAGATCCGGATTATTTTAAAAGTAATACCTATAGTGTATCCTGGTCGCATAGTTCAGATAGCAGAGCCCGGCCAGGTGTAAATTTTTCAGCCAATCTGAATATGAGTTCATCTAATTACAGTAGAAATATTCCGAACAATAATCAGTTGAACTTTCAGAACGTGTTGGGTTCATCGATCACCTATTCCAAGCAATGGATTGATAAGCCGTATAATTTAAATTTGTCTTTCAACCATAGCCAGAACAATGCGTCGCACCTGATGACCATCAATTTCCCTACAGCTAATTTTACAGTCAATACCATTTATCCATTTCAGAAAAAAGAAAGCACCGGTAAGAAATGGTATGATCAGTTAGGAATTGGATATAGCGGGAGTTTTAGAAACGATTTCAATTTTTATGATACGGTAGCTTATTCAAAATCTAATGATGCTTATAGCAACCGCAGGTTTACAAAATTTTTATTGGATACCGCACGCTGGAGTGCCAACCACAGCATCCCAATCAGTCTGTCGCTACCGCCTATTCTGGGTGGTGCATTAGTAATTTCGCCTTCGATTTCTTATTCACAGGAATGGGTGGACAAACTTACGAATTACAGTTGGGGGCCAAAAACATTTAAGTATGGCGACAGTACCTACACGGTAGATACTATTATTGCCACTTATGATAAAGGATTTGGATTGCAAAACATAAAACACCAGACTTCATTTGGCTTGTCTTTTAATACTTCTTTATACGGTACAGTTCAGTTTAAAAATAGTAAACTGGTTGCCATAAGACATGTGGTACGACCGAGTTTTGGTATGAGTTATACGCCTGATTTATCCAGAAGATATTGGGTGCCTATTCAGATAGATGCATCGGGTACTATGGCATTGGCTAACAGATTGGATGGGCTGTATTCCAGACCTGTCAGTCAGTTCACAAGCCGAAGATCCGGAGGAATGAATTTTGGTATAGACAATAGCCTGGAGATGAAAGTGAGAAAAAAGTTTAAAAAGGAGAAGAATGTCAACCTTCCGAAAACGGATAGTACCAATCTACTGGATAGTACACTAGCTCAGGGTATAGCTTCTGCTGACAGTACGACCACTATAGATGCCGATAGTACCCTTGTGGCTAAAGGAGAATCTGTTTTAACTGCCGGAAAAGGAGGCGCTGCACTTTTGGGTGGGGAAGATGAGTTTAAGAAAATTAAGATAATTGATGGTTTTGGATTTAACAGCGCATATAATTTTTTGGCAGACAGCTTAAAGCTATCCCCAATTAGTCTTTACATAAGGACCAATCTTTTTAATGAAGGAGATGTAATACCCGGCGTTACTACCAGTGGAATTAATATAAGTGCATCTGGCACCCTCACCCCCTACAGACTAAATGGGTATGGGTCTGCCACAAAAGATTATGCCTGGTCTGGAAAAAAATTTAAGCTGGGAACGCTGACTAATGCCAGCATTTCTATGAGTACAAGTTTTCAAAGCAAACCCAAAGATCCAGAGAAAGCAAAAGCCAGAGAGAAAGCCTTGAATGACCAGCTGAATGATCCGCTTTTACAGGCCGATCAGCAAAGGTTGATGGAATATATGCAACAAAATCCAGCCGAGTTTGTGGACTTCAATACCCCCTGGTCGGTGAATTTGAGTTATTCCCTGAGTTATATGTATAGGGGAACCATTACCACCTCTTCGCCGGTTGGTCCTATCACTTCTAGTGTAAACATGACGGGTAGTTTCAATCTTTCACCTAAATGGAACTTTAGTGTAAATGGTTATTATGATTTTGCAACCAAAAAAGTACAAACCTTTTCTATGGCCATTTCAAGGGATTTGCATTGCTGGCAGATGTCTATCAATGTAACGCCAATCGGTTATTACCGTTTCTTCAATTTCACAATTAGTCCCAAAGCTGGTATTTTACAGGGCCTGAAAATAAACCGTAACCGTTCTTTCTATACAGGATATCGCTAGGCTGCCCTGTTATGGTTTTGCTCTAAGTATTTCGGATTTCATGATTTCAAATACCTCTCCTTTGATTTCATTGGCGGTTTTATTTTCCACCGACACTTCGGGTAAAAAATGTATCTCAAGCGGACGGGGCAAAAAGAAGAATGTTTTGTGCAACGGCACCGCTTCTTTAGTTCCTTTAATAATTGTGGGGATAATATTGGTTTTGGTTTCAAAGGCTAATTTAAATGCTCCGCTATAAAATGTCTTTAAAGGATCGGAAGTTCGGTTGCGGGTACCTTCCGGATAGATGCACATGTGCATACCGGTTTTCAGCACCCACTTCATTTTATCAAAACTTTCCTTTCGGCTTTTTTCACTTTTTCTGTCCACCAGCACCGATCCTTTTTTATAAAACAAACCAAATAAAGGCACTTTGGCAAAACTGCTCTTAGCAATGGTTTTGTTGGCACCTGGTATAAAAGGGGAGGAAAGAGGAACATCCAAAAGTGAATTATGATTGCAGGTAACAATATAACTTTTTTCTTTTTTGAAATTTTCTTTTCCTGTCACAGTGAGTTTGCAACCAATGATAAAGAGCCAAAAATGCATCCACATCTTAGAAACTTGGATAAGATAGGCAGTACCTCTTGGTTCGGGGAAGAGATAGGAAATGAGTGAAATGGGAAGTATGATGATGAATGTGATGATAAAGGTGATCAGCCCCCAGCCAGCCCATATTCTACCTGCTATTTCCTTAAAGATGTTCATTTGAAATGATTAAAAAGTTGATGAATGGGTACAAAAATAGAAGTTTTAGTTTTTGGTCCAGACGCTTATGCCGATTGTGCATTCGGAATAGTCCAATTTCATTGGCCTAAACGACTACTACATTCACAAAAGTCAGGACTTGCTGGCATTATACGTCAATCTAATTGGGTGTACTTCAAATCGGAAATAGATTTCAGATTTGAGGAGCACGAAGGATATTTTATAGAGCGTGATGAATGGATATTTAACCCACTGAAGACGGAAAGAAGATTAATCTATTTTCCAGTCAATTGGATCCATGCCCATTTGCATCAGATATTCATTGGTTTTGGAAAAATGGTTACAGCCAAAAAATCCGGTATTGGCAGATAGAGGCGAAGGGTGAGCCGCTTTTAAAACCAGATGTTTTGCCTCGTCTATAAACCCTACTTTTTCCTGAGCAAATTTACCCCAGAGCAGGAAAACTAGGTGTTCCTTTTCTTCGGCCAATTTTTTTATGACCGCATCCGTAAACTGGGCCCAGCCTATTTTTGCATGACTCATAGGCTCTCCGGCCCGTACTGTCAGTGATGCATTCAGTAGAAAAACTCCTTCTTCAGCCCATTTACTCAAATTGCCATGAAGCGGTTTGCTCATACCAATATCGGCTTTTAATTCTTTAAAAATATTGACTAAAGAGGGTGGAGGAGGCACATTATCCTGAACCGAAAAACAAAGGCCATGCGCCTGCCCTACACCATGATAGGGATCCTGACCCAGTATTAGCACTTTCACTTTATCAAATGGAGTGGAATCGAAGGCATTGAAAATATGAGTACCCTTTGGATAAATCATTTTCCCCAACTCGCGCTCAGTTTTCAGGTGGGTTACTATATTTTCAAAATAGGGTTTATCGAATTCTCCTTTCAGCTTTTCCTTCCAGGAGTCTTCTATTTGAACATGCATCAAAAAAAAATTATTAGTGAAGATTGAATGAGGCAAAGTAAGCCATTTTTAGTTTCCAAACTAAGTATGGCAAAAAGGAAGAGTTGAAACATCATGTACCAATGTGAATGGACTTGTTTCATGTCACAATTCGATTTTTAGATATAGCCCAACCACCATTTTTCTTTATGTTCTGTTTTGTATCGGTCATACCATTTACAAATTGGGAATAGACAGATGATTAGTCCAATCCATATCAGGTAAACGATTGCAAGATTTTCTCCCTGCCCAGGGACCACGAAAAGAAAGGGGAAGTTATCTCCTATTTTCCACACATCTTTTAGGCAATGACCAGTAGCGAAATAATAAATGACTGCAAAAATGTGAATGAAATACAGATGCAGGATATAGTAGAAAAAGGCAGTGCGGCCAAAGGTTTTCATTATAGCAGTGAACTTGTTTTTTGTATGTTCTAAAAAAGATAAGGCAATGAGACCAATACCAATGGTCACACATAAATACAAAAGAGAAGGCGGATATTTATGCACCTTAATAAATGAAAGAAAGGTTTGTGTAAAAGTGGGAAAACTAGTCCAGTCAAAAGGATCTCCATAAAGATTGGTAAATCTTACCACCACAAAGAAAATTAATAAAGCGAGGCCAGAAACCCGAAGCCATTTGATTCTGAATTCGGAAGAGTTGGTTGGCATATATAATTTCCCAAAACAGTATCCCAGAAACATAAGCCCCGTCCAGGGAAGGAAGGGATAAATGATGATGGCATAATGATTGTCCCATATTGGATAGGGTTTGAAAAATCCGGAATGAACAAGGTTCCAGAGCAAACCGGCTTTAAACCCTGGGTCATCTTCAATAAAATCAAGTGCATTATGCCCCAGCACTATTAGGATACCTAAAGCTAAAATAAGTTTGTAAGGGGTGTTGAGTATCAGCAAAAGTCCGGTGATGACCATACTCAAACCAATGGCCCAGATTACCTGAAAAGGAAGTGTCTCGAAATAGGGATTGAAGGTCCATGCAAAAGCGATTAAAGTCCACTCGGCCAGAATAAGCCAAAGTCCTCGTTTGATGACAAAGATGCCCAATTCTTTTTTAGTTTTTCTAAAGCTTTGCAGATAAATGGAAGTGCCGGACAGGAAAACAAAAATGGGTGCACAAAAATGCGTAACCCATCTGGTGAAATATAAAGGCACATTATAATGTTCAATATCCAGTGGGTCTCCGGTTTGTGCCGAAATATGAAAAAAATCTCTTACATGATCCAACGCCATGATGACCATGACGATACCACGCAAGATGTCAATAGATTCTATTCGTTTACCAGTAGGTGTTTGCATCTTTTGAAGATAGGACTAAAATGATATTATCTCCAAATCAATCTTTATTTGCCCTATTTCAACTATTTCCAATGATCCGCTTTATCGCTACCAATAGGCTTTATATTTCCCTGCTCTTTTAGGATCTTAATTTTTCGTTTGGCGGTACTTAGGGTTTGCTGTTTAACTGCAATTTCGGCGCGAGTTCGGCGGGTTTAGGTTCTCAAAACTATTTTTAGCCAATTTTTTCACAGCTTGACTTTTTTTGCTACTAAAAGAGTAAGAAAAGATTTGTTCATAAAACCTGGTAGATATTTCAGGATGCACGGATTTTGCACATAAGGTCTCGAAAAGCATGCGACGTACCCTCTGCAATATGAATTGAGTTTACCGATTTTATTCGGGAGATATACAATATTTGAGTAAAACAGCAAACCCTACTTAAACAGAATTTCGTATTCTACCAAGTAAATAATCGGTTTGTAGAACTGTTTTTTTTTATTAAAAACGTTAATTCAATGTTATAAGTCGAAGGCAATCGTTTGCACAATCCTTTGCTGGATTAGGTTTTAAGCGTTTCTTTGTAGTTGCGATATGCTATCATTTTTTCAATAAAAATTTATCATGAAGTTTTCGATTTTCTTGCTTGGCCTTTTTGCTTTTTCATTAAGCCTTACTGCCCAGCTTCCTACTGAACTACAAACACCGGAAATTGTTTCGGTTAATCGTATGCCCATGCGAGCTAGTGCCTTTGCTTTTGAAAGTAAAGAGCTTGCCGTAAAACGCACTAAGGAAAGTTCTAAATATTTTCTGTCGCTCAATGGGGACTGGCGTTTTAATTGGGTTCAAAACCCTAATGAAAGACCAAAGAATTTTTTTAAAACTGATTTTGATGATAGTAAATGGGTGAGTTTTCCGGTACCGGCAAACTGGGAATTGAACGGTTATGGGTTACCTATTTATGTAAATCAGCCGTATGAGTTTGCAGGCAGAAAACTAACCGGTGCAAAAATGAACCCTCCTTATGATATTCCTGCTGATAATAATCCTGTAGGATCTTATCGTAAAACAGTAATGATTCCGCAAGACTGGAATGGCCGTCAGGTATTCATTCATCTGGGTGCGGTGAAGTCGGCTTTCTTTATTTGGGTGAATGGTAAAAAAGTAGGGTATAGTGAGGACAGCAAACTGGCTGCTGAATTTGACATTACAGAATATGTGAAGCCCGGTGAAAACTTAGTGGCACTTCAGGTTTACCGATGGAGCGATGGCAGCTATCTGGAGTGTCAGGATATGTGGCGCATTTCAGGTATCGAAAGAGAGGTTTATTTGTATTCGACTCCTCAGATGGATATTCGTGATTTTAAGGTTCAAAGCACACTTGTAAATAATTACAAGGATGGAAATCTTCAGATTGATGTAGAAGTAAATAATTATAAGAAAGACTTAAAAACCATACACTCCAAGCCAGATGCTTTTACTGTAGAAGCAAGCCTGGTGGACGCTTCAGGTAAGGAAGTTTATACCGAAACATCAAAACTGGAAACTGTTTTGGGCAGATATAAAACCATTCTTGGATTCAAAAAACTTTTACCAACAGTAAATGCTTGGTCGGCAGAAATTCCATATTTATACAATCTTTACCTTACCCTAAAAGATAAGAATGGCAATACCATAGAAGTTGTTCCTGTAAGAGTTGGTTTCAGAACTATTGAAATAAAAGGCCGCGATTTTCTGGTGAATGGCAAACGTGTTTTCTTCAAAGGGGTAAACCGCCATGAGCACAATCCGCGCACGGGTCATACCCTCACCATTGAGGACATGAGAAAGGATATGGAAATGATGAAGAAGTTAAATGTAAATGCGGTTCGTCATTCTCATTATCCCCCCAGCCCTTACTGGATGGAGCTTTGCGACGAGTATGGATTGTATGTCATTGATGAAGCCAATATAGAATCACATGGCCGTTACTATGATTTGGAATATACATTTGCCAATGATAAAAAATGGCGTATGCCACATTTGGAGCGCATCAAAAGAATGTATGAGCGCGACAAAAACTATCCTTCCATCATTACCTGGTCTTTAGGAAATGAAGCAGGAAATGGTTGCAATATGTATGAGGGATACGATTGGTTGAAGAAAAAAGATACCAGACCTGTGCAGTATGAGCGTTCCGAATTTGATTATAATACTGATGTCATTTGTCCGCAATACCCTTCACCAGACTGGGTGGCAGGATGGGGAAAATCTAAGGAATTACGCCCGTTAATTATGAGTGAGTATGCGCATATTATGGGCAACAGTCTAGGTAATTTTAAAGATTATTGGGATGCCATCGAATCTACTCCAGGTGCACAGGGTGGTTATGTTTGGGAATGGATTGATCAGTCTTTTGATACTGTGAAAAACGGAAAACGCATTATGGCCTACGGTGGCGACTTTCCATACAATGTACCCGTAAACGAAGATTTTAGCGATAATGATTTTTGTGTAAAAGGAGTGGTGACGGCATACAGAGCACTTACTCCAATGGCTGTAGAGTTGAAAAAAGTACATCAGTATATTAAGTCGGTTTATAAGGGCAACAATGAGGTAGCTGTGACCAATTCCTATTTCTTCAGAGATATCAGCAATATGAAAATGGAATGGGAAATATTGGAAGATGGAAAATCCATTGAGAAAGGGGCCATTGAAAATGTAAATGTGTTACCTCAGGAAACCCAATCTTTCACCATTCCTGTAAAAGCAAAAATAAAATCGGGAAAAGAATATTTCCTTAACCTTTCTTACAAAATGAAAACTGCCGAGCCCTTCTTAGAAAAAGGATATGAAATTGCGTATGAGCAGTTTACTTATGCGGGAGCTCCTGTGGCATCTATTACAACGGATTCAAAAGGCGAAATCATTGTGAAGAAAGAGGCCTCATCGCTTTCACTTCAGGGAAAAAATTTCACACTGAGTTTTGATACAGAAAAGGGAATACTATCTACCTACAAACTAAATGGAAGCATAGTTCTGGAAAATGGACCTCAGCCTGGTTTTTACAGAGCACCATCTGACAATGACATAGGTGCCGGCCTGAATCAATCTTTAAGAAACTGGCGCAATGTGTATGCCACCACTGCACTTACCGATGTAAAGACCATCTTATTAGCACCAAATACCTACCAGGTTGTTTTCACAAAAAACATCTTAAATGGGAGTGCACAAACTGAACAAACCTTTACTGTTTATGCCGATGGAAATATTAAGGTTCAGAACAACATTAAAGTAAACAAAGGCAAGGAAAAGTCCCTGATGCGTATTGGAAATAATCTTCAGGTAAACAAGCAGTTCAACAATATCAAATGGTATGGTCGTGGACCATGGGAAAACTACTGGGATAGAAAATATGCCAGCAGTGTAGGACAGTATCAGCAAACCCTTAGCCAGCAATACTTTTCTTATGCACGTCCACAGGAAAGTGGTAACAAAACCGATGTGCGTTGGATGACATTGACCAATGCTAAAGGTGCTGGAATAAAGATTGAGTTTGCCGATAGTTTGTTGTCCATGTCAGCCATTCCTTATAGTGTGGAAGATTTGGATCCGGCACCAGAAAAGCATCAATATCACTCTGGTGAACTGGAGCAACGCGACAGAATTTATATGCACGTGGACTTGTTACAATTGGGTGTTCAAGGAATAGATAGCTGGGGTTCCATGCCTTTAAAGAAATACTGGATTAACCCAGGAGAATACAATTATAGTTATTGGATAAAACCAATAAAATAGCAAAAGCTGTGATGATTGGTAATGGAAGCATACATGGTAGGAAGAATATTGTGCAAACGGTTGAACTATTATTTGCCACTATTACCGCTTACATTTGTGTTTCCATATTTTCAGTTTTTAACGATAAAGGGTTTATAAGAAAATAATTGATACGATTGGTTGCCGAATTTTATCTGGCATAAGAGGTATTTAATTATTAATTTTTTTTGTTTCCAAAGAACTAAAAACTTAAATTTTATACGATGAAAAGAAAAGAGTTTGTCAGGAATACCGGATTGGCTATGGCATCAGTGTCCATACTGCCTACAGAAGGTATTTTTAATATTAAAACAAAACCAACGGCTCCACTTAAGACTGCTTTAATTGGTGTGGGTGCCAGAGGTATTTCTCATCTGGATTTATTGCTTCGCAGAAATGATGTGGAGGTGGTGGCAGTTTGTGATATTGACCCTATTACCATTACCCGTGCCAAACAGTATGTGAGCAAGAACAATAAAAAACAGCCTCAGTATTATTCCGAAGGGGAAAACGCCTGGAGAAAAATGCTGGAGCGTAAGGATATTGAAGCCATCATTATTTCTACTCCCTGGGAACTGCACAAGCCTCAAATAATTGCCTCGCTTGAGTCTGGAATAAAATATGTTGGTACCGAAGTGATTTTGGGCATCAACCTGCAGGATCACTGGGACGTGGTGAAAGCTGCAGAGCGTTACAAAGGCCATGTGATGATGTTGGAAAATGTGTGTTACCGCAGGGATGTAATGGCCGCTTTGAACATGGTGAGACAAGGACTGTTTGGTGAATTGATTCACCTTCAGGGCGGATACCAGCATGATTTAAGGCATGTGAAGTTTAATGACGGAAAAACAGCTTATGGCAAGGGAGCAGAGTTTGGACATGTAGATGGCTATTCCGAGGCAAGATGGAGAACCGATCACTCCGTGCATCGCAACGGCGATATGTATCCTACTCATGGCATTGGCCCCATAGCACATTATATCAATATCAACAGAGGAAACCGGTTTATTTCATTGAACTCGTTTTCGAGCAAAGCCAGAGGACTTCATAATTATGTGGAGAAAGTAGGCGGACCCAATCACAAGAATGCAAAAGTTAATTTCAAATTAGGTGATATTGTTACCACTCAAATTTCCTGTGCCAATGGTGAAACAGTATTGCTTCAGCACGACACCAACCTGCCAAGACCTTACTCAATAGGGTTTAGAGTGCAGGGTACTGAAGGCTTATGGATGGATGTAAACAACTCAGTATATATCGAAGGAAAGTCGGCTAAGTTTGATGTTTGGGAAAATGCTAAAAAATGGTTTGATGAGTACGACCATCCACTTTGGAAAAAATACAGTGCCGATGCAGCAGGTGCCGGGCATGGTGGCATGGATTGGTTTGTGATCAATTCTTTCATCGAATCTGCTATACGCAAAGAACCCACGCAGATGGATGTGTATGATGCAGCAGCATGGAGTGCCATTACACCACTTAGTGAACAATCAATCGCATTAGGCAATGAAACTGTAGAGTTTCCTGACTTTACAGGTGGCGACTGGATGTATCGCAAACCAGTGTTTGCGCCTAATGATGGTTATTAAAACAAGAGTAATCAATTAGACCATAAAAATGAGGCTAATCCGAAAGGAAAAGCCTCATTTGCTTTTGGTTAAAAACCCATTGTTTTTTGACGAAATAATAATCCTATCTTATTTTTTCATTCCCATAATCCATTCCTTTATGAGTGCCACACCTTCCTTATGAATGACAGAACGAGCCAGTTCTGGCATCGCAATATTGGGATCGGTATGATTCATCCTATAATACAAAATCGAATGATCGGGATCGCCAGGCATAATATCATAATTTAAACCACCAGCCCCACCACCTGCCGACACAGGCTCTTTCATCACACCAATATGAAACAGATTCTGTTGCTCATATTCTAAAAATAAACCCGTGTTGGACGCATCGCCTGTGGGTCGATGGCAATGGGCACAATTCACATCCAAATAAGCTCTTGCTCTATCATTTAGTGTAAAATGTTTTGCATCCTTCCAATCGGCAATTTTGGAAATACCTGATGAATCTGGAAGGCCGGTTAAAATACCTTTAGAAGCCCATTGCAACAATTGATTTTCTGTTTGACCTTTTAAAGTAAAATTTAGATTTCTAACATTGGGACCAATGGGCAGAAAAACATTGTTTTGATTATGGCATCTTTTGCAATCATTTACATTTGGCACTTTATAATTAGTAGAAATTTCATCGCCGTTTTCTGTAACCAACACAATGGGTACTTCGGCACCTACAAAATGTTTTACCGCATCGGTTTGTTCTTTGTTCCATAAATAATCCATCACCTTCCATTGTTCGTCAAACGGATCTTTCACCAGCAACCTGGTTTCTATCATTATCTTTTGACCCGCAGTATTTTGGTATGCAAAATTTTTGATAATGATGGTGGAATCAGGAAAACCCAAAGCGCCACTGGCCACATATTTTATGGGCTTGCCTTTTGGTAAAACAATAAATCGGTCTTTTAAAGTGTAATCGCTAAACAAAGGGGTCACAATATCATATTGTGTTATGCCCTCGGCAGTTTGTAAATCTTTTAGTGCACCTATGAAGAATCCATAATCCGAAAGTTTTTCTTTAAAAACAAACTCGGCGGTTTCAGTTGCTTTCTTTTCATCCGGTTTGTTTTTGCAACCTTGCTGAACTGAAAATAGCAAAATAAATAGAACGATAATCCCTAAATAAATCTTCTTCATAAACTTTGTTCTTTGAAAAATTTATTTACAAACAAAAGGTGTTGCAGTAGTGTCTGGTTTCCAGGTAGCCATGTCTTTCATTTGTAAAAAATTGGCATTGACAAACATGTTTTCACCTGGCTGATGGATACATAAATTATCCGGATTGGGTACAGTTTCATTTTTTAATACATTGGTAGAAACGCCATCATAAAAAATAAAAGGCACTCTTTGTTTTTTTGCAGGATTCATTTTATTAAGTGTTTCTTCCACTGCCATAAACAAAGGCCCCATGCGGTGTTCCTTTAATGGTTCCGGAAAAGCATCACCCATTTTAAAAGTATTGTCATGGATTTTAATATTGGAAGAAATGGGAAAATACTGATCATTGATGCGGTTGATAGCACTATCATCCACAGCCAATCCCGATGCCAATAAAATGCCTGCCGAATTGTTATTAATGATTTGGTTATTGTACAGCTCTACATTGGATGCAGCTAAAATAATGATGCCGCTTCCGGGTGGTGCATTGCCCACGCCCCAAGCTGTACCAAAGCTTCCTGCTTTGGCAAAGTTTTTAATATTGTTGTCATGAATCTTATTGTTATAAGCTTTTACATAACCACCTTTTTGAGAAAGCCCGGGCAAATCAAACACTAAAAAACCTGCTGTGTTGCCGTAAAATTCATTGTCGTACACTATTGCATGCGTAGTGTTTTCTATTTCACAGCCTGCCACGTTTTTTGTGGCTTTGTTGTTTCTGATAATGGCTGAGTCCGACTGACCCACATAAATTCCTGCATCCGAAGAACCCTCTACATAACAGTTTTCTACCAGCACATTTTTGCACAAAACAGGGTAAATGGCATAGCCACCGCTGGTAGAGTCGGCAGTTTTCCAGGTAGCATGCACATTGGTAACTACTACATCTCGACTTTTGTTGATTTTGATTAAATCGCCTTTGGAATCTTTGATGGCAATATTATCAAATGTAAATCCGGTAACCGCAGTAATTCTTATGCCTTCGCCACCCGATTTTTGAGATGAAAAATCAAGTACAGTTTTATCAGGCCCTTCGCCTCTAATGCGAAGATGACTGGCGTTGGTGATACTAAGGTTTTCAAATTGATACTGTCCTGCTTTCAAAAGTATATCGGTACTATCTTTAATCATCAGGAAGGCTTCAATAATTTTTGCTTCCTCTCCGGGGCTAAAACTTAATAAGAGTTTGTATTCAGTCTTAGTCCCGGATTGTTCCTTGCAGGAAGCAAAGAACAACATACTGGTTACAATTATTACTATCAGATGAAGTCTTTGAGTCATTGTATTTTTTTTAGAAAATATTATAGGCAAATGTGATGTAATAGGTAGCACCAATTTTTGGATTGGCAATACCTGTAGAGTAATACTTGTTAGTGATATTGGTTCCACCCAAACGAATACCGGAACGTGCCTTTATCAATTTATAACTGATTTGTGCATCCACCACTGCTGAGGCTGGTACAGTGCCATCTCCACCACCACCCGTTACAACGTAATAGTAGCCTGGTTTGTAGCGAAGCGTTGTGTTGAATGACCATACTTCGTTTTTACCAAAACCCGAATTGCCTAAATCTAAATTGATATGATAATTAGGCGCATTGAAATTGTTGACCTGGGTATTGTTTTTGTTATTGATATGGTCCGAATAATAATTGGCTTTGAAACGGAAATTTCTCATGAAATCAATACTCACACTGGCAGCATAGCCATAAGTTTCCACACCTTTGGCTCCGTTAAACGCAATATTGTAAACCACATGTTTGTTTTGATCTTTAAAAGCGGTTACATCGGAAGTGCCAGGAGTGTTGGCTACATTGGCATAACCAATAAAGTTTTTCCAGGTGGCATAATATCCCAACACATCAAACATGATGAACTTGCTGATAACAGTGGCGTAGCCCAGTTCAAATGCATTTACCGATTGTGGTTTAATACCGTCATAAACGAATTTTTTCAATTGCGAAGGATCGTTGGTGCTTTGGTATTTGCGAACGCTTTCCAAAGTGTAAGGCGGATATTGATTGAAATGATATTTTTCATTTAACAAATAAATTGAACCACCGGAAGAGAAACTATTGTAGCCATTCATTGTATGTTGTAAAGCCTGAATATTACTTGGATAACTATATGCATTTTGATAAGATAAACGGATATAATTGTTTCTGTCCACCTCAAATACCGATGATAGTCTGGAAGTTACTTTAGGTGTAGGGAACAAGGAGTTTTTGTCCCAACGGAAAGAAGCACTCAGGTTCAATTTCTCCTGAATGACTTTTTTGGAGGCCTGCAAATAAGCACTGTACTCATTTACATTTATGGGTTTGTCATTATCAGGGAACAAAGTGTTCTTACTATTCAAACGATACAGTCTGTAGTTTACACCTGCAATCAGGTTCATAAATTTAATAGCTTCAGAAAAATTGTATTGGGCCTCTGCGTTATACAATTTGGAACGATCTAAGAACAATGTACCCCCTTCAGAAATTGGTCGGGTGGCAATACTATCTTTTAGCCTATTGAAAACGGCACTGCCCTGCAATGGCATTCCCTGATCGGCAAAAGCTCTTGCAGTAAGGTTTGCGCTTTGTAGGTCAGATCCACCGGCCAATGCAGTCAACAAGGCCATTGTGTATTGTGGAAACCAGCCATCACCAGTATTAGGATCGTAGCTTGGTTTCCAGGCTTCATTTAGGTATTGAGCGGTTGGTCCGGCAAGTAATGTGCGGCCAGAGTTTTCGGATGTGGTATACGCTCTAACAAACCAGTTGTTGCTTTTCAATTCTAAGCGGTATTGACCCACCTTAAAGCCATTTATTTGATAGCGGGTATCATTTGTGTAAACAATATTTCCGGTTCCAAAATTACCCGAACCAATCAACTCTAATGAAGGACTTATTTTATATCGAAGTTCTGCATTGCCCTTAAACATATAAGCATTGTTATCTAGGTATCCATATTCTGGATAGCCTGTGCGAGATGCATAGTAGGATGGATTAGCATTTAAGAATGGCTCAATCAATGGGGCTAATGAAGGATCCATAGCCAAAGCACCCTGCATAAAAGGGATTAAGTCTACAGAGGTAGCACCACCATAATAGTTTACTCCATTGTAATTGGGATTGGTATAGCGGTTGCCATTACCACTTTTATCAGTAGAGTCATTAGCTACCCAATCGCTGCCTTTTGTATATTGAAAATTGATTTTGTAAGCTACCTTTTCACTCAATTTTTGTGCCCAACGAAGGTTCCAGTCATAGAAGGGTGAAGCTTTCACAGGGTCGCCATATTTCTTTCCGTTAATATGGTTTACACCTTGTGTGATAAGTAAACTCAACCCTTGATCCTTAAAAGGGTTCTTACTGGTAGTAATCATTGTACCGTTTAACCCTCTTGAACCATAAAGGGCAGATGAGGCACCACTTAGCAGTTCAATATTGTCCACGTCCAATTGAATAGGGCTGATAACCGATCCCAATGGAAAGTTAAGACCCGGAGCCTGATTGTCCATTCCATCTACAATTTGGGTAAAGTTGGTATTACCGCTGGTGTTAAAACCACGGGTGGTAACACTGGTAAAACCCATACTGGAAACAGTTACATCCACTCCTCTCAAGCCTTGTAGGGCATCCATATAATTGAGCTGTGGTGAATTTTGAATATCTTTTTTGCTAAGTTGTTCGATGGTTACCGGAGCCGATAATTTTCGCTGTGCCATACGGCTTGCATTTACCACAACTTCTTCACCTAATGTGGAGCGCGGTGATAAAATGATTTCGCCTAAAGAACCTTCTTTGTTTACCACTATTTCCTTAGAATCAAAACCTGTTGAGGAAATAATAAGAGTTACTGGTAGTTTTTGGCCTACTGAAAATTGAAAATTTCCACGGTCATTGGTGTAGGTGCCTATGTGGGAGTTTTTAACTACTACAGAAACGGCTGGAATACTGATTTTAGTTTCGCTATTTTTTACTACCCCAGATACTGTTTGTGCCTGAGCGTTAAAATAG
>DAORWU010000030.1:0-40572 GCA_035434405.1 Niabella sp.
TTTTAGGGGGTCAATTTAAATCGGACAACGGGGGTCAATTTGACCGGTTTTTACACTTTTGGTTTAATTATACCTTGTTCGGGTCCCAGCGTAGAGATATTTAAGTTTGAGCTGTCAGCTTGAACAGCGAACACCTGCCCTCTACTCGCTTTCATTTTCTCGTCATGCTCGTCTTGCAATTTTTGAGGATTTTGAATGGCAATTATTTTATCCAACATCTGGTCGAGCTGACCTAGCTCTGGATCTTCACCTCCTTGCATTTGACTCATCATGCCAGATAGATTTTCAATTTCCGGGTTCGAGGATGGGGAAGGACTGGACTCTGCTTCTCTTCTGGGCAAAGACTCTCTTGAAATTTCTTTTTGAATTCTTGAAAGCCTATCGTAAACCTGGTCTGCAGAACTGGTAGAACGGTTTTTATTGTTCAATTGACCAGCGCCATACATACGCTCTGCCAGCTCAGCATCAGAAACGCCCTCCATGGATTCAGCTTCCTCTTCTTCATCCAACCCAAACAATAGTCGGTCGCTTTTTAACTTCGACTTTAACTTGGCGGAGTCTTTTTCGGCTTGCTCGTAATACTTGAGCTTATTCCAGTTACTGTCTTTGGGAGCCGCTGCCGAGGGTAAATTAAGATTCATTCCAGAAGCAATAGCGTTACCTGTTGTATTGGCTCTTGCATTTCCAACGATTCCTAATGACCACATAAAAAATATTACAAAAGGAATCACCAATACGGGAGCAACTAATAATAACTTCCTGGTCTTTAAAAATTTTGCTGATCTCTGTTCACTTTTCATAACTTAAATTTAAAAACTTGTGTAATCGCTGAAAGCTATCAAGCAGGCCGGGGTTTGTACGCTTGAATTGCTCTAGCATTTGTGCACTACTATCGGAGCTTTGCATGCTTTCAATTTGTTTTACGATTTTATTTATTAAAGTAGTATCTGAAGCTCTCACCACATTACTATCGATAGAAATGGCATGCCTGGGTATCTGGATTTGAATATTACTTTTTCGTGTTCCATAGCTTGCAAAGGAGTTCGATATTGTATAGTAGATTGACACGCCAAATACTGAACAAAATATGACAAGACCATAGGTTAGCTGCCGGGGAGAAAACTTCGCGCACCGCTTGTTTAGGTAATTGGCACATTTTCGATGCATGACATCTACCCGAGATCGGATCCTTTCCAGAAGTGAATGGATTACCAATGTTTTTTCCTTAATTTTTTTTCTCATCGCTCGCTCACTTTTATGTCATTATTTTCAATGATTTCCCAGCGCTCAATCAAAAAGCCATGCGTATTATTGTCGCTTTGAACAAGACCCGTCCTAATCTGTCCTCCTGTTAAAATGGAACGGGTAAGTAGAGATGTGGGCCGGGTAATAAACTGCTTGCCTTTACAGGTAAAACGATAGGGACTACGGCTCATATCCACTTCTATACTTTCAATTTCTATTGACTGCGAAATATTGCCTGAAATCAGGTTGTTGTAAAAACCGGCTTCTTTCATGTTCTGATAAATTCGTCTGGCTGATCCATCAGCCATATACAAAGCTTTAGTGATCTGCTGTTGTATTGCCTTTTCATCGGGCGACAGTGTAAAAAATAATGTGTGGAAGGTTCGGATATGATCCCTGATTTCTACCGGTAAATTTCTTTTTTCGGCAACGGCCTCAACCAGCTTGCCATTAACAAGGACGTAAACTTTACCACTATTAACAGTCAGTACCTTTGTAGTACGGTATATTATAAATCCACTGAGTAGTACGCAACCAATTACCACCACCATTGTAAATAGTCGCACATGACGGAAAGCTGTGTCAATATTTTGCATTTTTTTAAACATCACTTATTACCTTTTACTTTATCGTGTAAATGCTCGGAACTGCCTTTGTCCTTTGAAGTATAGCCCTGGTATATATTGTATGGCGCCTTAGCCAGGTTGCCAGCTCCGGTTACAGCTCTTGCGGTTGCTGCACCGGCTGCGGATCCCACAGCCGCACCTGCGGCCATTGCAGAACCGGTTGTCCTGCCGGTAAGAGAGTCCCCACCGCCTACCCAAAGGATTTGGTTAGCGATAGAAGGAACAGAGAAATAACCCAAAATGCCAATGATGAGAAAGATCATATATCCCATATCCGTCCTTGAGAAAAATGTATCACCCTGCTCTGTCACCTGGGCGATATCAATTTTTAGCATTTGCTCCTGAATTTTACCGATGACTGCTCCAAACAGGTTGGCAATGGGTAGCCATAGGAACACATTGATATACCTGGCAAGCCAATGTTTTAAAGTATGTCCAAAACCATCAAAAACAGACAGCCCGAAAGCCAAAGGCCCCAGGATGGCCATAATTAGCAGGTTGAACGTTCGCATGGTATTGATGGCAAGAGAAGCAGCCGCAAATAATAATTGTAAAACCTCCGCTATTACTTCCTTAATTCCATTCCTGAAATTGTAGCCGGCCTTTGCCATAGCAAAACGGATATCATTACCGATTGAGTCCATCCATCCTTCATCATCAGAGTCTTCCCCTGGATGCATATACTTATACCATCTGTCACGATCACCTTCGCCGGAAGGACCTACATATATTTGGTATAGCTCAGATTTTTGAATGGCTTCTTCTTTTTGTTTTAAGAGTACTTCTATGGCGGCGTCTGACTGGGTGACCATGTTTTTAGTGCCGCTTACGGTAGGCTGCATGACTCCGTTTATCAGGCCAATAACAGATGGAAAAACGGCCACTGCAAAGCCAATAATAAATGGTTTAAAAAGCGGGTAAAAGTCAATAGATTCTGTGCGGGAAATATGACCCCAAACCCTCGCCGCGATATACCACAAGGCGGCGAATCCGGCAATGCCCCGACCTACTCCAATGAGCTCGCCACATAAGGGAAGCATTTCTGCATATAGTTGATCAAGTACCGAATGAAAACTCTGCAGATCATCGGCCCATCCTCCGACTGTTTGTGCCTGGCTCATTAAAGGCAATAACATTCCCACTACTGCAAGCGTACTTGCAGCTCCAACCCTCCCAATCATATTTGTTATTTATATAAGTTCTGTAAAACCTTTACATCTCCTGATTCCTTTTCCCTCTGTATCCTTAAGATTTCCGTTTGCTTATTAAAAACGCTTAGAAAATGATATTTGTCTGAAATATCTTCATAGATGGCGTCAATAGCTTTAAGCCTTTCCTCGTCTGACATCCGAAGTTTACCTGAAGAGATAACCACTGCTAAGTCATCAAGATTGGCAAGGCTTTCCTTAGTTAGCTTTGCATAGACTCCCGATATATAATCTAGTTCTTGTACCGAAAATTGTCCACTGGATCTGAACTTTTGGAGTGCGGCTTTATAGCCGTTTATGATTTTTAGCTCATAATTAATAATATCACCTACACGCTTGTACTTCTTCACTGCCGGACTGACCTCCATTAACCCGTCCAAAAAGACCTGATGCAACTTGAAGTTTCCTTCTGCTATGTTTTTGACTGTGCCATATCCTTTAACCAGGATATCATAACCTGATTTCATATCAGATAGAATTTTTCGGAATTGGTTTAGCTTTTCGATATTTAATGCCAGCTGCGCGAGCTCGGTAGCCTGTGCAAACCCCTTGCCCCCAATACATAAAAACAGCACTACAATCAACAACCACTTTTTCATATCATTATGTTTATCTGTATAATTCTTTCAAGACTTTGACATCTTTTGCTTCCTGCTTTTTCTGAATCTCTAATTTTCGAATATCCTGTCCGAACTTCTTAACAAGCTCAAATAGTTCTGATGCTCTAAATAAAATTTGTTCCACTCTGCGGAGTCGCTCATCATCTGTCATTTTATAACTATGGTCAAGCACTTGTTCAAGCTCGGTATATAAATTATTCAAAGTTTTTTGGGAGCGGTTTAAAAGATTTTCTGAAAATTCTTTTTCAGATAGCTCAAGGAGATCCGACTTCCTTGTAAAATCTCGTATACCAGCGATCTGTTTTTCAAAAGCACTATGTGCATTTAAAATATTCAGTGCTTGAGCTTTTACTTTTGGATGTACTGATATTTGTCCATCAAAGTTAGCTTTGTCAAGTTCGAGGTGTCCGCCCTTGAATTTGCCAATTGCATTCAATCCTCCATCTACCACTTTGTAGCCCTGCTTAATATAAGCTGCGTACACTTTAAGTGATGCGATTTGCTGAATGAGATATTGAGTTTGTGTTTGCTTTTGGGTAAAAAATCCAACGACACCCTGTGCCTCCGATAGTTTACTCAAAATGATTGCAATTACAGACAAAATAATTTTGCTTACTTTATTGAAGTCCATACATCTGTTTTAATACGTTAACTTCCTGGAGATCACTAGCTCTTTGTAGCGTTAGCTTTATATTATGCTGGTTAAAAAGTCTTAGGTCGGAAAGGATCCTGTCCATCCTGTCTGCAGCAGAGCCGATCAATTCAAGCCTTTTTCCATCTGTCATAGTTAAATCATGATCTCTTATAAGGCTGAGCAACTGATCTAGGGTTTGTACACTTTCATTTAGCATGCCGGTATATACCTTTGTCATATAGGTGATTTCTTTTTGAGAAAAGTGTTTGTCCTTTTTAAAAAGATCAAACGCACGCCTATATTCTGATACAATCCGCACCTGCTTTTCCATAAGTAATCGTACGCGCTGGTAATTATTGATGTGACCTTTAATCTTGGACAACTCTTCATAATACTTTTGGTACTGCTCCTTATTTTTCTTTGTCCAGTCTGAAATTTCTTCGAGCTTCAACTTCGACAGTGTGTTTTCCAGCGTCTTTTGTGCGTTTTGTAGCCAAACAGTTTTGTTCTGCAACTTTTGCACGGCCAGGTCCATGGCGCGAATGACCTTCTTCATAGCTGCCTGAACAACTACCCATACAATTGCATGGCTTTGTTGTGTAGGTGCTACTACCAATATAAGGCTCAGTACTGCGATGATCCATAAATTTTTAACTCGTTTCATAACTATATTTATTTGGCTCGTTTATATTCCAGGTTCCCCATTAGGACCAGGCCTTTGTCCTGTGAAAACACTAAAACTTTCCCTTGCTTTTCTTCCCGGATAATATTATGTGCTTCATCATAGGAACCAGTCCAGGTCCTGTTTTGAATTTCGACAGGGGGTATTTTTCCTCGCCCTTTAATCGTTCGCTGAAAGCGAGATCTTTTCTCAACCTGGTATACGCTTCTATTAAGTGCACGAATAAATATGGTGTCATCACCTATTGCATATTCGTGATTGATGGCTCGAATGAAAGTGCCTTCTACGCTCTTCTCCTTAGTGAGACAGGTCGTGAATGGTAATAACAATAGAATACCAAAAAATCTAATCATTGTTTTTTATTTTCAACTCAAGGGCCAGGCGCTTAATGCCTTGTTCAATACTGTTGTATCTTTCTGCATACTCCTGCACCTTTACTTTTTCCCTTTCTTCGGTTGTGTATGCCAGGTATTCCTCAGGACTTACTTCCGTGCGATAGACTTTAGAAAGAATGCCTCCCAGGGAGATAAATACTTCTTTATACTTGAGATTGGGATCATTGGCTTTATTTACAGATAATACCAAAGCTTTTTCTTTTTCAGTAAGGCCAAGTAATTCCTGAATTTGATCGAACTTATTCTGATACTTAGACTGGTCCAACAGGATCTTACAATCACTATTATTAATAATAGCCTGCTTAACCACTGGTGAAGAAGTGATATCCTCTACTTCCTGGGTGACAACGATGGCTTCTCCAAAGAACTTACGTACTGTTTTAAACAGATACTTTATGTATGCAGCAAAGCCCTCACGCATTAGTGCTTTCCAGGCCTCTTCAATCAAAATCATCTTCCGAATACCTTTCAGCTTGCGCATTTTGGAGATAAATACCTCCATAATTATGAGCGTGACAACAGGAAATAAAATGCTGTCTTTAATATTATCCAGTTCGAATACAATAAAGCGCTGCTGTAGTAGGTCCAGGTTCTTATCTGCATTTAATAGGAAATCAAACTCACCTCCTTTATAATAAGGTCGAAGTACAAATAGGAAATTGTCTACATCAAAGTGGCGTTCTTTAACCTTATCCTTGCTAAGCACTTCCAGGAAATCTGTTTGGAGATATTCATAGAAAGAATTAAAGCAGGGGAATATATTTTTGTCCTCTTCCAGAGCGTCAAAATATCCTTGCAAGGCATTAGAAAGCGCTACATATTCACTGCGTGAAAAGTTCTCGTCATCTTTTTTCCAAAGAGCTAAAAGGAGGGTTTTTATACTTTCCTTTTTTTCAATATCCAGGCTGTCACCTTCACCGATGTAAAACGGATTGAACCGGATGGGATCGGTCTCTGAATAGGTGAAATAATATCCATCAACCAGGTCGCATAATCCTTTGTAACTATGTCCCACATCAACGAGCACGATATGTGCACCATTTTCGTAATAACTCCTCACCATGTGGTTAGTGAAGAACGATTTTCCGGATCCAGATTTTTTGTGCCGGGCTATTCAGCTAAGAATAGCCCGGCAACAAGAAGGCCCCAAAATGAATTTGTTTCTGTTAGTACATATACCTTGTTGTATCGGCTCGTCGCTGATATCGGCATGAACTGGCCGGCCTGTTAACCTGTCTCCAAGCCGAAGCCCCATTTCACTTTCAGAATTACGGTAATTGGTTTCCAGGTTCAAAAAACAGCAAGCTTGCTCACAGAATGTGTCAAATGTGTCATTCATGGGGAAGTCCGCGCTATTACCCGGAATGCCTGCCCACCATATCTGCGCTGCTCCGGCTGTTTCTATCTTTACAGCTGCCTCCATTTGCGCCAGCGAGGATGTAACCTTGTTTTTAATATCTTTTAGCTCATCTGGCTGGTCTGTCCAAACCAGTATATTAAAATGGGCCTTAACCGGAAGCCTTTGTTCACTTACGCATTCATTCAAAAAATCACCCACTGCATCCCGGGCAATAGCATTCTCCCTGGAGTAAGCTGCCAGTGATTGTAATCTCAATCGCTTACTTTCCAGCTTCTTCATCGTCTTAGAAGCATCCCCTATAAAAATGTACTGGTTATATACATGGTTGCAGGGTAGCAATAGACCTAAGGTGGAAGCAAATCCAACAGAAAATTTAGTACGGTCGGTAGAATATTTATCATAATTGATTCGCGATCCACATATTGATGGTAAATCTGTTACGTCAGATAGCGTATACAGCCTGCAATGCTTATCTCCGATACGTAGCTCATCTTTTATCTGCAGGTCCTTTACCTGTAAGTGGTTGGGTTCTTCGGACAAAGTACAATAACGTTCAACCAGTCCAACTTTCAGTTTATGGCTGGTGATATCTGCTGATTTAAGTCGCTCTAACTTGACACCTGAATCAGTAAGTATCCGTGCAAACTGTCCTGCGCTGTCTTCGAAATCGAGCAGGGCATTTTTACTTCTGGTTTGCTCGGGCACAATAGAGGGCCGAAGCAAGTTTGAAAATACTGAGCTCGCTGGTTTCCTGCCGGCAGGCATCTTGCTAAGAGTGATGTAACAATCATGTTTTAGGTAAGGCCTGCCGTTAAAGAATTCATCGCTACTTGCCGAAAGAAACCCCATGTTTCTGTTTGGCACTTCGGCCTGGAAGCTGGTCTGCACAAAGTAATCCTGTTTATGGAAGACCGTTTCTTTCGGCAGGACTTTTAAAGCTTTAATAAAGCCCTGGTGCAACGCTTCATAATTTTCATCCGATTGTGTAAATACTTCGGGAAGCAACACTTTAAATACAATTGAAATATCTCCTTGTTTACTTACGATGCAATCATGCTCCACATCCATAATGGGTAGCAGATCGCGTAACCACTTTTCCATACACACCATTTTTCACTATTCACAAAAGGTGGTTGCCCACAATTACTTTATAAAAATTTCTCGACTGTTATTTTTTATTAAAGTCGGTATCTGACGTTTTCCAATCTTTTTCATAAGTCCATGTTCACCATACTTATGGCTCATGCGGTATACCTTTTTGAATAATACTCCTCCCGCGCTAAAGATGATACCTAGGCAAATGAACGTATTGATGCCACAGATATATAGAATAGCAAAGGTGATCAGTAGGATTGCCAATCCTCCGCCCAGATACCATATATATTGAGCCTTCAATCCTTTGAACATCACCGGTTGGTTAACACCTCTGTTGATTTGATAAACACTTGCCATGACAAAGGATTTTAAAGGCCAAAAAAGGATCTGAGCACGGTAGCTACTATTACCAGGAAAATGCAACTACCAAACCAACTGGCAGCTACCTGTCCTGTCTGAGGATCTCCTGCACTCCAACGTTGATAAACGCGAACTGCCCCAATCAATCCTAACACGGCACCTACCGCATACATAAGGTTAATACCTACGTCGAAATATTGACGTACCAGACTGTTGGCTTCTTCAATGCCTGCCGATCCGTCCTGGGCATTGGCATAAAGGCTTACTGTTGTCAGGAATGCCCATAGCAATCCCTTTGAACTTTTGCCGCCGAAGCGACCCACACCACACATATTCATACTCACAAAAAATTTCAAAACTTCTCTCCCCAGGTTCCCCTCTCCATTTTAATGGGTGAGCTTGTCATCCAAAGGAGAGGGGCGGTCCGTTAGGACTCCTTGGGAGGGATCAGTACCTGCCGTTGGTTTGCAGTCTTCGGGAGACGATCAGTAACCAAAGAGGCAAATTTGCCGGCAGGAATCAGATGGCCTCCATACCCTTACCCAATCCCACCTTATCTAATGCCTGCGATGGGTAGGAGGCCGTATCTTTGGGCTATGTCCATATCTTTTCGAGCTCTTGATCACTCAGTACTATTCCTAACCTGTGATCAGCTTCTTGTTCAAAATGGTTCGATAACGAAATTTGGAAGGCGGTACCCTTTACTTCCGGATACCTTTTAACTCTGAGTTGCAGTTCTTCAATTAGCTTGCCCTTATTAATGGGGGCATTGGTGATATTGCTGAGGACAGCTTTACAGTCTTGCATTAAATCATGAACCTGGTCATACAGCTGGACTTGTTGATCCTGGCTTGCAAAGGAAGAATTATCAATTGTGTCATTTGATAAATCTTCATCGGATTTTTTAATACGGCTGGCCAGCTTCAAAACCTCCTGCCGGTAACACACTGCCAGCACAGCCGCATAATAAATTATCAGAAATAGAATTGTATAAATAAAAAGTTCATTCCAGGTAATTAAGCTTTGCATACGTTTTACTTTATATAGTTGTTGTCCGTATTTATATAGCAAATAAACACTCTGGAGAAAGCCATTTCAAGTACAAAAAAGTTGTACCTTGGTTGTACCCGTTGTAAAAGAGTGGCTTAGCGCCTTGAAATTTCTAATAATTTTTTATAGCCTCAACCATCTGACCTAATACGGCTACGGTTGACTCCTTATCCTTAATCTCGGCGCTATAAGATTTACTGCGCATAGAGCTATACGAAAGTTGTTGTCTTTCACTGGAAGTAAAAAACGGTGAAAGTGTTCTGAATAGGTTATTCAACGATTTTGTTATAATTACCCCTTGGTCATAGGCTGCCCGTAGAATCAAGCCTAATTGATCTACAGAAAGATTGGTACGTATTTTAAAATCGGCTTCCAATTTGTTACCTGGAAGTGCTGTGCTTCCGGGAACGAAACTCGGGAATCGCTGATCCAAATAGTCGATAAGATCAATCACGATATTTTTGATATTTAAAAGGAATGAATGTAAAAAAGGAAGATTATAGATTTCTTTTGATTCATATTCTTCGCAAATCTTGAGTAATAAAGATAATATTGTGGTGTAGTTTTTCACGTGCAACCTGGTTGTTGACTCTTTTTTTAGACGCATAAGCGACCTGGCGAGCCTTTCTTTTGTCACCAGGCTTTGCTCTAAAGCTGACGTGTGGAGCTGTTCAAGGTGGTTAGCATCAAGTTTTATGGCTTTAGTCGGTTCCATAGTGACATTTATTAGTTGTTCATAGAATTTGAATATATAACCCATAGTCATTCATTAAGTGAATAATAGTGGTACGAATACGCTGGCGTGTTTTAGAGGTATTATAGTATCAAAATTTTTGAAAACAGGTGTTTTGGTCAACCGGATAAATCTGTTTTTTGAGGATGTTGTTTAGTATGACAGCATTGCGGTTGGCGCCTAGCCCAAGATCGGGTGCATTAAACCCATGCGAGTGTAATTCCATATTTTGAACAAAAACGCGGTTACCCTGGTCTATAGAATAATTACGATTTACTAAAAAAGTGCCGTTGTTATCGAACTGAATCAAATTTTTCAAGGGTGTGAGGATGCTTGGCAGACCAGACTCGTAGCCGGTGGCAAGGACAACGAAGTCAGCATTTACAGCGTAATTTTCTTTTAGTGCCGAGTGATAAAATTGCAGGCTGTATTCTTTTGGGTAATATTTTTCGATGCTTTTTAATTCTGAATGAGTACGGATCATAACATTATATTTTTCCCCTTCAATAAATAACTCGTATAATTTATTGTAGATGGCATCTATCAATTGGTGATTTATTCCTTTGTATAGAGAAAACTGCTGGCGCAGCAATTGAATCTTTATATTAGGATCAAGGCCATAGAAAAAGTCAATGTAATCCGGGGAAGTCATTTCGTAATTGAGCTTGGAGTGCTCCATCGCATAGAAGCGGTCGGATCGGGTAATCCAGTTGAGTTGTGTAATGGATAGATCAACTGAGCTTATCAGGTCGTAAAGTATCTCTGCAGCACTCTGCCCCGAGCCGATTATGGTGATTTTTTTAGAGTTAGTCATTCTTTCCTTGTGGTAGGTATAGGCGGAAGAGTGAATGATATTCGAATCTACTGAGCCACGAATATTTTGGGGAATATGGGGCGAAGATCCTATACCTACAACAACATGCCTTGCACATATGACCTGAGTGGGTTCTTTACCATTTTTTTTCACAAGAATCTCAAAAAGGTCATCTTTTTCATTATAAAGGATGTCTTTAACGTGGTGGTTGAATAATAGGCTATCGAGTTTACTGGAAACCCACTTGCAATACCTGTTATACTCTGTTCGGCTGATATACCCGCTGTCATATATACCGAATTGTAATAGGCGGTTTTGGTCTCTGAGGAAATTTAGATAGGAAAACTTGCTGGAGGGGTCAGCAAGAGTAACTAGGTCGGCGAGGTAAGGCACCTGTAAAGTCGTTCCGGGAATCATCATTCCTTCGTGCCAGGAGAATACGGACTTTTGTTCCAGGAAAATACAAGATAGGTCAGCGATAGGATGGCTAAGTGCTGCAAGTCCTAAATTAAAAGGGCCTATTCCAACTCCGGCCAGGTCATAAATAGTATTACGATTCATCAGTTTTGTTTTTTGATCGGGTAAGATGATTTACTAAAAGCATGGTTAGTGTATTAACGGTGATAATCATGATAATAGATTGGATATTGTTCAATGTCTCGTATCCGGTTATGGAAAGAAGCCACATGACAATGATCCATTGTAACAGGTATATCCTGGTTATATGCGCGCTACACCAGCTGAAAAAATTAAGTGGCGTTGTTGTTTTGATTCTGTTTGTAGCTATGTCCAGAATACTAATAAATATTAATGTAGTGCCTGCATGTAGTAGGGTGCCGCCGGGCCCGGATCTGAAAAAGGTCAGCTGGTATTCCGGCGGCTCGTAATGTTCTATATAAAGGCCGGTCAGGCAGAGAATAGCTCCCGTTATAAAAAGGTACCGACTGCTAAGCGTATAGCGCTTTACACCAAAACCGTAAATCATTCCTAATAACGGATGAAAGATCCAGGGTAATACGGGGAAGTATGCCTTAGGTGGACATCCTCCTGCCAAATCAAGTAAAGCGTTCAAGAAGAGGTTGTTCGTGTCACCTTTGTTCCAAAGTAGTGGGCTTAATATTAAGGTTGCGAGGGCTAATAGGATGCTGATTAATGGCGCATACCTTGTTTTTCGGATTATCCCACAGATAAAATAGGCTACAGCAGCAAAATGAAGGATATCATTGATGAGAAGTAACCGGTAAACGATCAAATCATCATTCGTAATATGATTACTGCTATAAAATTGTTTAGGTAGAAGATCGAGGGTATAAGGGATTACAAATTTGCCGGCATTCAGCAAATAACCCACCAGCAGTAGCAGGAGGCTTCTTTTGAATATGTAGGAGGATTTTTTTTCACTCGATAACGCGATGAATAGTCCCATAAGAAACATAAATAAATGAGCTCCCGGGTACTCTGCAAAAAATGACATAAAGTGTCCAAGTAGGCCAGATTTAACTTGTGGTGTGCTGTATACCATTACACAGTGAATAGGGGCGATAAGGAACACAATAACTCCCCGTGCAAGAGCAATGCTCCTGCTTTGCATTGAAGTAAGCATATGAAAAGTTTAGAGGATGGAAGGCGGTTGTTACTTAACCATGTTTGCGTAGGAAATCTTCGTGGGTATATTGATAGAGGTTAGCTACTTTATAAGACATCTTAATTGGTCCGATGAAACTAAAACCTACTTTTTGAACCAACTTATTGGCTTTTTCATTGGCAGCGTCGGGTTCGCCTATAATGCGGGGGATGCCTAAGGAGAACATAAATGCCAGCGCAGTAATCATCACTTGGGATGTTAACCCCTTAACAGGTAGCGTATTGGGTGCCATCAGTAGATGAATTCCATGATCGTTTTCTTTATAGTCGTAGAGGTTTTTAACCTCGTCAAAAAGAACATCGTAATAATCTATTTGTGCAACAGGTGTATTATTCAAAAATGCTACAAGAGAATAGGCTTTTCCGGATTGCATTAATTTTTCATAAAATGTATATAGCTCCGCAATACTTCCTGCCATTTGCCAAAACGCTTTGGCATAAGTCATATTAACCCATTTATGAATGGTTTTGATATCCCTGGAAAGATGAAGCGGTTTGAGAATGATCTCTGTTTCAGCAAATTTCCTGCGAAAAAGTATTATTTCTTTTGTGAGATCAGTAGGGAACGGATAGCCGGAAAATGAAGATTTGAATTGCATAGATAGGGCTTTAAAAAAGACGTTTATTTAATTTTTTTTAATTTCAGAGTGCAATCTAGCCCGTTGCAGGCCCTCTAAACAAGTCCATATAGTGGGGAAACCTGTCCAAAAAGTAGGGTTTTAAGTTGTGAGTGATCAGTTTACCATATTAGGCACTACTAATGAAGAGATTAAACCCAGCAAAGCGCTGGCCTCAGTTGCAAAAGTTCCGCGATTTAAATTCGCTGAGAGCTATGGCGCTGTGGGAGACTTTGGGGTTATGCACTTTCAAAAACTGACGCTTAACTGGCTGACTATTTGGTATAGCCATTACCTGATGAAGCATCCCACCTTGATAAGATCTCGTATAGAACAGCCTATTTTGGAGGGGCATATCACCCTTAAAAAACACATGGCCCAGTCACTTGGAAAATCTACAAACACATTGCTGGATAGTGGAGAGTTCAATGTTACTCATACGCCATTTGTTGAAAACAAAGCTTATTTCGATAGCCATGGAGAGTATGTAACCTTTGATATTCATCCCAGTGATCTTTTTCTACATAATCTGTCATATGATTTTTCTGAACTCGCCCGTTTTTTGGAGGCGAGGGAAACAGAAAAAGAAAAGGCGATTAGTCTTTTAAAGCATCGCAGCTTTCTAAGCCCGGATATGGAGGTGCTGGTAAAGAAAATTATTTATCACCAGAGCAGTCCTGAATCTACCAGGTCGTATACAGAAGCCCTTTCCATGGAGCTTTTTATACTTTTTTTGATACGTTCAAGAAATGCCAGGAACGATATCTCGTCACCTCGCAGTAAGCATACAGACGCAATGCTGCATTTGCGTGAAGTCCTCAAACAGCAAGCCGAAGAATATGATTTCGAAGACCGGTATGATTCGGATATGGATCTTGCTCAAAGGGTGGGTCTGTCTTTGTATCAGATGAAAATAGCTTTCAGGGAAACCTTTGGTATGCCACCCTATCAAATGTTGATGGATTTACGTTTCAAAAGAGCTAAACAATATTTATTAGATACCAACCTGGACATGCTGGAAATTGCTCTTAAAATCGGATATCAAAGCCGCGAGGCCTTTATCAAAGCTTACAAAAAAAGATTTGGAGTGACCCCAATGATATACCGGAAAAAAAATTAAAACTAACCGAAAACCTACTTTTTGGACTTGTTTTTGCATTTGATGATAGAGTACATTCGTGCCAGATAACTGATATGTTGGTTGTAGCTTCCTAAAGCCAACATAATAATAAGCCCTTAACACCACATACTATGAGCTCCAGGCCAGCTTTAACCAATTTATTTTTATATGTCCTTATATTTTACTGCTATTATGAGGGACTTTATAAAATATCAGGCTTTTCAGGGTACCAATTTTGGCTATCCCATGCACCAATCATTAAGCAATGGACAACATTCTTATCGTATGTAGTACCCTCGCTACATTTACTATTTGCATTCGGTCTATGGTGGTCTAAAAGTAGAAAAATTACGCTGATCTCGATATTGTTGGCACAAGTTGTTTTTATAGCCTACGTGGCTTTTGTGTTTTACGGCACTTCGCTTCTTTTTTGGCCCTATGATGTCGTCTTCGCTTCCCGTAATTGGTTTTATAAATTCTTGGAGTGCCTTGCTGTAGCCTGGCTTGCTTATCTCTGCTTGTTGCAACATAATAAAAGCTTTTATTTCGAAATAAAGAGCCCCTATGAAAACAGGGCTATTGCTGAACACCCTTTAAAAAAGTAAGCATAATTTTAAATCCCATGAATTATGAAAAAGTTATCATCCTTCTTTATGTTGGCTGGCCTTTTAATGGTCACCCTGTTTGTATTCGCGAGCGGTCCCAGGTTTGCCTCACTTGAATTATATGCAGATCTGGGAAGCGGTAACTATCAACAGATCAGCGATCCGGGACAATCTTTTCCTGAATTGACGACATCCAATGCCGGTTCACCAACCCAGAGCACGATCAGTGACAGGTCTGGTGCTACATACCCTTTGGTACACGGAGCGTCGAAACAGCCGGTTTATTCTATCAATACTTGGTAGAGGTCCACAATTCACAGTCGAATGCCCTCTTTAATGAGGGCATTTTTAGTATCCCTCATTTTGAGTTAAACTAGGATTAGATCTTAGTTCGGCTCCCGGTATAGGATATAATGAGTCGGTGGATTGCCAACCGGATCCTTTTGTCTCTGCCAGAACCTGGCCCGCTAATCCCCACCGCTTCAAATCTAACCATCGGTGCCCCCATTCTGCAAAAAGCTCATGCCTTCTTTCCTTGATAATTGCTTTCATAATTCCATCGCCGGAAGATTCCATTGATAGCAATGGAATGCCTGCACGTTGCCTGATCTTATTAATATCGGATACCGCATTGGCCAATTTATTTTGATGCATATACGCTTCTGCCCTTATCAGGTATTGCTCTGCCAATCTAAAAACCATGTAGTACTCAGTGGCGGTACCATTGGGTGCAATTTGTGCGGGTCCTGCTTTATATTTTCCAGGTAAAAAGTACATGGTGCCATTTACACTATATAGCGTACTGTCTATCCATTTAGTTTTTCTTAAATCCTGGGGGTCCATACTTTCCCGCAACGAAGGAGAAATCCATGCTGCAGGTAGGGTTGTGCCGTTTAGTACCCGTGGTATCAAAAAGTAAGCTTCCCGGGTTATATTAAAGCTTGGAGATAACGAACTATTTTGTTGCAGCTGCCATATTGCTTCAGAACTATTTTTTTTAAATACCTGGTCAATCGATGAAAGTGCAAATTGAGGATCGGTAATGATCCTGCTGGCCATCTGTTCTGCGGCTGTCCAGTCTTTTCTAAATAGATAAACTCTGGACAGCAAAGCCAATGCAGCAGCCTTATTAGGTGTGATGCGCTGTCCTTTACCTACAGAATAATCGGCAGGCAGGGCTTCCACAGCATTTTTAAGGTCTTCCGTTAGCGCGTCATAAATATCCTTCGTATCCTGTCTGGGAAGTGAATTTGTATTTCTCCAATTGGAAGTTGTTACCATAGGTACCGCACCATATAGATTTACTAAATAGAAATAGGCAAAAGCTCTCAGGAATTTAGCTTCCCCTATTAGTTCTTTTCTAACAGAATCTCGAAGGGAAGGACTTCTTTCGAGGTTCTCAATGACAGCGCAAGAAGTGTAAACCGTTTTGTATGCCCTTGACCAGAAATTAGTTAGATTCAGGTTATTATCGCTGCCGATTTCATTACTTAAGAACTCCGCCCAGGATGCATTGCCGGCAGGATTTACGCTCAGTTCGTCTGCGCTGAGACCGCAAAATATACTTGTAGAGTAACTGGCATAACTATCGTTGACATTAATCATTTGGGAATAGATACCAGCCACAGCGGAGGCGGCTTCGCTTTCGGTAGCAAAAACCTGCAATGTAGTGATACTATTTACTGGTGGTGGAATATCAATAAGCTTCCTACATGAAAAGCTTAAGTACATCAGACTAAGGATCAAAAAGTCTAAGAAACTGATTCGGATTTTCATAATCGTAGTTTTAAAGGTTTAGTCGGATTCCTGCTGTTATAGTTCTGGGTCTGGGGGGCGAGGTTATACTTTGTATTTCAGGATCCAGTCCGTCATACCCTGAAATAACAAACAAGTTTTGCGCTCTTAAATAGATACTGGCCTCCCGGAACCCTAATTTTTGCAGACCTGCCTCACCCAGTTGAAAATTAAGCTGTAGATTTTGCAGCCTGATAAAGGAGGCATCTGTATATATTCCATCAGAATTTCGGAAAAATTGCGAATAACTAGTATTGCCGTTAGGGTTGGTGCTGAATTTGGGTACCGGTGTAATGTCACCTTCTTTCTGCCACCTTTGCATGACATATACGGGTTGATTTCGGATATCGCCAGGATAGGTGGCATCCGAAAGTACGCTCAGGCCGATCTGCTTTTTAAAATAAAGTAAAAAGCTTAACTGCCAGTTTTTATAACTGATTGTGTTGGTTAGACCCCCGAAAAATTTAGGGGTGCGATCAATAATGTAGCGATCGTCTTTGGTTTTTAACGTGAAATCGATATCTGTTTTACCATTGCCATTAAGATCTTCAAAATAATAGTTACCTGTTAATGGGTCGACTCCTTTGCTTTTTAACACACGCGCTATTTGCAGCGGCCTGCCTATTTCATACAAGCTGTAGAAGGGCGACTGGGAGAAATTCGGATAAGAGATTAGCCGGTTTCTATTGATGCTGATATTGCCGTTAACCGACCAATTGAATTTTGGCGTGACAATGACTTTTGCCGAGACTATAAACTCCCATCCTTTATTTTCCACGTTTGCCGGACTGTTAGTTAATACTGAAGCAAAACCCGTATGCAATGGTGTTGGAAGGGGCACGAGCTGGTTGTCACACCTGTTCCTGTACCAGGATGCCTCAAAATTTAACCGGTCCTTAAAAAAGCCCAAAGCAATCCCCAATTCAGTTTTGTGATTTACCTGCCATTGTATAAGAGAATCCAGGTGATTTTGCGGTAGGAGGATGGGGCTCCCATTGTAGGATAGATTGGTATTACCAAATATCCACCTGCTTAAAAATTGGTAGTTTCCAATTTGATCACCCCCGGTTGTACCAAAGCTGCCTCTAAGTTTACCAAAGCTTAAAAACTTCAAATTGTCTTTTATAAGATTTTCTTCCGTAAAGATCCAGGCGGCGCCAGCAGATCCAAAGTCGCCAAATTGACGACCTGGACCAAATTTGGAAGATCCGTCTCTGCGTGCATTTAAATTGAGCAGGTATTTATCTTTCCAGTTATAACTTACCCGGCCAAAAACTGCTGCGTATTTATAGAGTGCCATATCATTGCCGGCAATTTGCACCGGAGCATTACTCACCGAATTTAGAAGTGCATCATTAGTATATCCTGTTCCTTGAGCTGCTGAAGATGAAGTGCGATTATTTTGATAGGACGCCCCAATAAGGGCGGTTAGCTTTCCTTTTGAGACAAAGGCATTATACTCGGCTTGTGGTTCTACGATCCAATTACTTACATCTGAGGCTCCAAATATGTTGGAGCCAGTGTTGGTATAGCGTGGATTACGTGATGCTATTGGAGTGAGGGATGTTTGCTTACCTTGTATGTTACTGTATCCAAGATTGGTACGTATTACGAGTCCTTTAGTTATTTCAAAACGAAAGTTTAGGCTATTATTAAACATGTTGGTTTTAGAGATATAGGTTTCCAGTAAACTGCCAAAAGTAAACTTATTATCCAAGGGCATCCAGCCGATATAGTTCAGGTCACCTGCCTCATTCCAAATATCCGGGGCATTGGGCGGCAGGTTCATGATATAGGGCATATGTTTCAAATCAACCTTTGATAAGGTATAAAACGACGACAACCCCAGGCTGAACTTTCTATTGGCTGAGCTATGGTTTAGGTTTACGGACATTCCTCCCCGCTGATTAGCGCCACTGTATGTTGAAAGGTCTTGCAAGTGCTGGTATTCCCCGGAAATTCGAAATGTGGTTAACGTATTGCCTCCGGATACTACAGCGTTCACATCAGAAAACCTGCCGCCTTTCATTAAAAAGCGTTGCCAGTTGGTATACCGGGTGGTATCCCAAATGGTAAGGTCAGCAGCCGTCTCCGCATTTATTGGTAAACCGTCATTTTGCAGTGCTTCCCGCCTCATAGCTATATACTGTTGGGTATTCAGAAAATCATATGTTTTAATAACTTGCGTTATACCCGTATTCGCACTTATATCGACATTGGTTTTACCACTTTTACCACGCTTGGTGGTAATTAGTATAACACCGTTGGAAGCTCTTGACCCGTAAATAGCAGTTGCGTCGGCATCTTTTAATACTTCAATACTTTCAATGTCATTCGGATTTATGCTAAATAGCGGGCTTTGCCCGTTTGCCGGGCCGTTAAACCCGGCCTGGTTGACACCAGCAGATCCGCTAGCATAGCTATCCTGGGCCTTTAAGTCCTGGATAGTGAGCGGTACACCATCAATGACATATAGAGGGTCTGATGAAAAACCTGTATTAATAAGATTGCGCCCCCGCAGCTCTACCTTTACTACACCACTGGCAAAACCGCTGGTATTGTTTACATCAGCGCCGGGTATAAGCCCCTGTAAAACATTTAGCACGTTCATAGTGGGTTGTTTGGCAATATCGGCTGCCGTTACTTTTGAGATATTCCCCGTTCGTAAGCGATCGCTGGTAATGCCGTACGCCTGCACTACTACTTTATCCAGTTCACTAACGGCTCCATGCAAGGTGATATTAAGTTGCTCATTATTGTTAACTGTTATGATTTTAGGAGTATAACCAATAAGCGTAACACGCAATTGGTCTTTTAGAGACACGTTGCTAAGCGTGAATTGGCCCTTAGAATTACTAATGGTGCCTTTGTTGGATTTTACAATAGTAATACTGGCATTAGCCAGTGGTTCAGCGGCTTCATTACGTACTATCCCTGAAAGGGTGATTGTTGGTTGATCTTGGCTAAAGCATAACTGGCATAGTATCGCCATTACGCCCAGGAGCGTTAATTTTTTCATTTCTTACAAGTGCAGAACGTTAGTAATCGGGTTAAAACAGTGCCGTTAGGCGGGCTGCACCCATGAGAAAGAAGTGCACCCGCCGCCCGGCAATTGTATTTACACTACTGCGGCTGGCGTGGCTTGCAGGCGTAAATAGATACAGCTTTAGCCCTGTAACTTTTTACGGGTGAAAATGAAGGGTAATATGGTGTTAGTTTACGCATCTAAGTAGACAGATGCGTTTTTGCTTAATGTGGTAATGGGACATGCCCTTTTATTAGAGCAATAAGGCCGAAGATTACCGCTTCTGCACGCGGGCACGGTCAAGAGCCCACCTCCGTAAGGAGGCTGTCTGTCAGATTAAGTAATCCCAGCCTTATTGCTGCAATATACAACAAGGACTGGGAGTTTTACTTAAATCATCGACAGACACTTAATTTGACCGTTTCGCGTGTCAAACGACTAAGCAAAAACCTGTTTATAGTTTTATCCTAAACAAATATAGAAATACATTTCCAATTAGACAAATATTTGCCTATTCAGAAATTTCATTTTTCTGTCAGTTTGTTTATGCAATATTTGGCTGATACAGAAAAAGAAAAAATTGGCGAGTTGGTTAAAGAAATTTTAATCAAATTAAATATTACACAAGCTGAAATAGCGGAAGCGTTGGGAATCTCGGCTGGAACAATTAAAAATATTCTTAAAGGTAGGGCTGCAACTTTTGATATTATTATAAAAGTTCTTCGCTTTTTTGGAGTTCCTCTACCTTTGACGAAGGAATACAAACTCCCGATAGAGCCTGAACTTCGTCGAAAGGTTAAGGAATATCATAAGAAGTACAAAATAGTGGATGAACATAAACTGTTGGACAAACAACCTAAGCTCTTAATAGCAATTACCGACCGATTAATTCCTGAGGGTTTCTTGAAAAAGCCGAAGATGTCTGGAGAGATAGCGGATATTCTGAAAGAGGAATACGGCATAGAAACTAATAGCTCGGTTTTATCTAAAGAATTACAAAAGGCCATTGAATTGGGGTTCATAAGTGTTATTGATGAAAACGTAAAGCGTTTTCAATATCAACAGACAAAGTAGTCACTTTTCAAGCCAATACAAAGGTTTCGCACTACTTGTTTTGAATAAAGATTTCCAGATGGTTTGTTGACATTCTACTTATGACTGATATGTTTGGAGCAAGTTGCATTAATCAACACCAGATTTTAAGTACTTTTAAAGTAGATATAAAAGGATGTTTATTAGCTTCTTTAAAAGATTGCCATGAGGACTTTTGAGTTAGATATTAACCTGGAGAGCATCACCACCCATCAAGATCTTGTTTCTGTTTTGACTAAAACCTTCTTAGCAGAGCCAGGAGATAAAGTGAGGATGAAAATCAATTTAACCCATGGAAGCAAGATGTTATTTTCTGATCTGTTGACCCTGATTGCGTCAGCAATTTTTCATTTAAGGAAAAACGAAGTAGACGTAGAAGGGGTGGTAGTGTGTGATGCTATCGATCGACGTGTTCAATATGCGAGTAGGATAGATTTTTTCAAGCATTTGGGAGTTGAGTATAAGGAATCGTTCAACAGATCCGCAAGCACTGGAAGGTTTGTAGAAATAACCCCGTATAACGGGGATAATTTCAAAGAGGTAAACGATAAGATATGTAAGGTGGTGATCGCTAACGCATCGGTAGCTATAGAAGTGCAACAAATGCTTGACTACTGCCTTTCTGAAATTATGGATAACGTACTGAACCATGCAGCCTATCCGGCAGTATACAAAGGTGAAGGCTGTTGCTGTGCACAGTTATTCCCTTCAAAAAATGAAATTAGACTTATCATTTGCGATACCGGAGTAGGTATTCATACTACTTTAACAAGCCCTCCGGAATCACAGTTTAAAAACATGGATGAAAAAGATGCTTTAAGCCGTTGTGTAGAATATGGAGTAACAAATGGTGGGGGATTAGGCTTTGGGTTATATGCAACCTCAGAATTTATTAAACATAATAATGGAGAAATGATTGTGTACTCCGGAAATCATTTTTGCCGGGTAACGGATGGGAGAGTGTCGGTTTCGGAAGGAGATTTTTGGCAGGGTACCTTTGTTTATATGCGTATAAACACTAAGAATATCGTTGATTACAAACAAATTATGCCTGAAGGACATACCTTGCCAGATGATTATGAGTTTATGCTGGGGCAAAGATTTGGTGTCAATGATGACTTGTGGTAACTTTGCGTATCATATATGATACTTCAATTAGGAAATATTGGATCCCATTTAGGTGCCCGGGTGCATGGTGCTGAAGTTCGCGCGTCAATAATCGAAGCATTAAAAACAGGCGAAGAAAAAATTGTTTTCGATTTAAGTAATGTGAAATCTATTTCTAACTCATTCGCCGATGAATGCTTTGCCAAATTGGTTATGTTTTTTCCTTTTGAAGAAGTTAAAGCAAAAACCACGTTCATTAATGCTGCTCCCTTTATCAGATCTGTAATAGCAGATGCCTTTAAAGCCCGCCTTTGGCAAACTGTATAATAGCTTCCCAGTCTCGTCCCAAATCTTTAATCGTTCCTTTATTAGTAGGTGTCTTATGGTTTATGTACTTCTATTGTTGAATCGTAAAATATTCAATGATTGAGAAACATAGTTTTACGAGATGCAAAAAAAATGTTTTCATATATTTTTTATGTTATATTTGTGGTGCTATAACGTAGAAAATGAACACCAGTGCAACCTATCAGGAGTTTAAATACAAAGCATCTGAATTAAAAAGATATATAGAGGCTGTGGGGTTGTTTAGTATATTATTGAACAACGGAGAAATTGTGCATTACAAACCGGAGTGTTCCACCGATTTTAGAAAATGGTTAAGCCCTAATAATATTACGGATGTTAAGAATAGTGAAGATTAAACGCATTTAGGATTTAAAGTGTTTTTCATAGGTTAGCAACGGCCGGTTCTTTTTAGGGCTGGCCTTTTGTTTATTGCTGTGCTGAATCTTACTTATCTGTGTAAAGTGTGTTGGATTTCGTTCTCTTCAATCGTATAGTGCCTATAAATACATTATTCTTAATAAAGTGTCGCTATTATTTGCGAACGCTTTTTCCATCGCTGTTTGATAAGTGTTTGCGTTAATGAGGTTTACAGAATCTTTAGTGATGTGTTGGATATGGATGGTCTTTGTGGATGATTGGGTATTATCATGGTGGAGGTGATCAATGTATAAACAGCAAGTTGGTGTTAGCGGGTAGAAGAAATAAAACGGTTCTTTATATGCTCCAAAAGATAACAATTGGTTATTCATTAACTGGGTAAAGCCGGGATTATCTGATGTTATAAATTGGTAGCCTCGAGGAGCACGTCTTTTAAACTCTAACTTCAAATGGCCGAAGTTTGGGGGAGCCTACACATGGAACATGAATAATTTAAATTTCATTAAAAGTTTGGCCACATCTTTCATAACTGTATCTTCTTCATCTATGAAAATTTTCAAATACATGTCAGACTGCTTGTCTTCACTGGCTGTTTGCTCATTTACAAAATCAGTAAAGTAAGCTTCCGGATCAATGTCATCCAATTCTCTTGATAAGGGAAAGGTCTGTTCCACAAGTCTTCGAAATTTGTCTGATTGGATATAATTTTTGTAGCCCTCAATTATTTCCTTACGATAAATGGGGCCTCTTCTTTTAAAAGTCATTAATATTTCAATAAAGTATTCTGCCTCATGCCTACTAACTACAACGCTGTTTAAAGCAGCATGTGTAAGCTTTTTCAAAAGCTTTGAATACAGATTTTCCTGTCTTTTAAAAGCATTGAGCTCAATGTGATTAACATTTTTAACATCCCTTTGATATACACTGTCAAGAGAGGATAATTTGAAGTAGTACGGCTTATAGCAGATCTTGCTAATGGATTTGATGGATATTTTCGAATAGTCTTTGGATAATTGAAACAGTTCCGTTTTACTGTTGGCAAACTCTTTCAAATAAACCTTTGGTATAAAATGATGTTTTTTTGGTGCGTTCATGGCTGATATTCTATTAAATTAATTATCGGATGAGTTGGGGACGCCTCTTTCTGGTAGGAGGCGAACGCCCTCAGCAAAAATGATCAGACAGTCCAGTCTCATATATATGTCGTCCACAATAATATTGTAACTGGCAACCTCATCTGATTCCAGTTCAGAAAAAGAATCATCTAAAAATGAACTTAAGCTTATGGACATCCCTATGGATGGGGTATAGGGTACTTCGAATGTTTTATTACGAAGATATTTGCGGACCTTTTTCCATAATTCATTATTGTCTGTAAAAGCTAAATCTAAAAGCCATTCGGTATCGAAGGAGATCGGTGTCATAGTACTGCTTTTTAGCAAAATAAGGAATTAATATTATTCTTCAAATCGGTTTAAATAGTTAACTCATAAGAGGCTAATGTTAGCTTTAGCACGTTTCAGCTACAATAAATTAAAGTATTGGTACGCTTGTTGTTTTTAACCAGTTGAGTAAACCTGACGCCCATGAAACAGATGAAAATCCCTGCAGCGATGCAAATTGATATTGATTTTGAGCAGGACGATCTTTCTAAAGCAGTCAAAGATCTGCATCCTGTTTTATGGCATGATGGACAGGGCTACTGTTGTCTTTTAGGTCCCGATCCGCAGGAGGGTATACTGGGTTGTGGTATGACAAAGGAAGAAGCCCTTTCAGATTGGGAAATCAACCTGCGCGAAAGAGTACAGACTGCCGGTGCCGATGACGAAGTAGGCCAGTACGTCATTGATACGCTGAAAATTTCAAAAAAGGATGTATGGTAAAGCGCTCTGAAGATCCCATGCCTGAGCACGCCAACCCGATGCTTTGTACACTGGTTCGGGAGGTCCCTGAGTTGGAGGATTACCTCTATGAAATAAAATGGGACGGGTACAGGATCATTGCTTACCTCCAGAAAGGCAAAGTGCGCCTGGCTTCACGCAGTGGATTAGATTATACCCGAAAATACCCACCGATAGAAAAAGCCCTGAAATCATTGAAGCATGATGTGGTAATTGATGGAGAAGTGGTAGTTTTTAATGAAGAAGGCAAGCCAGATTTTGATGCCCTTCAAAAATATAACGGCCACGGTACATCTATTAGTTATTGCGTATTTGACCTGCTATGGATGGATGGCAAAAGTCTGAAAGATTTACCGCTTACCGAGAGAAAGGAGTTGTTGAAAGTGCTAATTAAAGATCACCCTGTGCTAAAGTTCAGCGAAAGCTTTGCAGATGGTAAGAAGTTGTATGAGCAGGTTTTGGAGCAAAATCTGGAGGGTATCGTTGCCAAGCAAAAAGATAGCGAGTATATAGAGGGCAGCAGGGGCAATGAATGGTTAAAGATACCGACGCGTAAAAGACAGGAGTTTGTGATCGGTGGCTGGGCGGAGTCTGAAAACGGTCGCTCCTTTAGAAGCCTGCTCTTCGGGGCCTATGAAAAAGGTAAGCTGCATTGGATAGGCAGGAGTGGGGGTGGGTATAAAGAAAAGGAGATGCCGGGAATTTTAAAGTCGCTTAAAGCGATCGAGGTGGACGAGTCCCCGTTTGTGAACAAGATCCTGGATACCAAAGGCGCGAAAATGCATTATGTTAAACCGGAGCTGGTGGCAAACTTTGAATTTGCCACCTGGACAAAGACCGGAAGAATACGGAAACCGGCCACATTTTTGAGTTTTAGAAAAGATAAAAAGCCAAAAGATGTTGTTCGGGAAGTGCCAAAAGCTGCAGAGGTAGTAGAACTGCAGGTGGAAGCCGCCGAACCACCAAAGAAAAAAGCGACAAGGTGGGGTCGGATTAAGAAGGCTAAATATTTAAATGCCGACAGCAATTGGAAAAAAGTAGACGAACTTCTTTCGGATAAAGAGCCAACTGACTTTGAGCTGGATAATTGTACGATTCAACTCCACGACGTAGATCGGGAGCTTTGGACAGATATTGCAAAGGGTGATCTGATACTGTATTATAACCAGGTGGCAGATTATATCTTACCGCATATTAAAGATCGGCCTCAGTCTTTAAATTTAAAACTGAGCACGGCGGGCGGACCGACCATCTTCATAAAAGATATGGAAAACCGCGAGCCGGAATGTGCAGATATTTTCACCGATAAAAGACGTGTTGCAAAGGCGGGTAAGCGTAAGCAAATTGATTACCTGGTTTGTAATAACCTGGAAACTTTACTCTTTATGGTTGATATGGGTTGCGTGGATATCAATACCTGGGCCTCACGTGTTCAATCGCCCGAAATGCTGGATTACATCTGGTTGGACCTGGATCCGACGGTCGATGTTTCAAAGAAAGGATCAGAGCAGAAGGGATTTGTAAAAGCAGTAGAAGTGGCCCTGGCTACAAGGGAAGTGCTGAAGAAGCATAAGCTTACCTCATTTGTTAAAACCTCCGGTAAAACGGGGATGCATATTTATATCCCCTGTTCGAACTTTAACTTTAAGCAGGCACGTGCTATTGCGAATCACCTTGCTGATGAAATTCATCCACTGGTTAAAGGTATCGCCACACGCAGCGAATCTATTAACCAGCGTGGCGACAAAGTCTATATTGACGCCAACCAAAATGATTATGCCGACACACTCGCAGCCCCTTGTTCCATAAGGCCTTATCATGAACCCCTGGTAAGTACTCCTTTGGATTGGCGGGAAGTTAAGCTCTCGCTGGATCGATACAAATTCAATAAGGATACGATCTTCAAAAGGCTAGAAAAGAAAGGAGATCTTTTTGCCGGAGTTTTGGATTCTGCCATAGCTGAAAAGAATAGCCAAATTTTGGTAAAGCTCTCTAAGCAGTTGCTTTGAATATCAGCCTAGCATTCCTGGTAAATCCGCGGGAGAATAGTTCACGGATTTAAGCACCTTATGATCCCCTTTTCTATATACCAAAAACAGTTCTCCTTCTTGTTGGAAGTAAGATTCACAATTGTGGTACTCTTTATAAAATTGAATGGTTTGCTCGGCTTCTTCGATGCTTTTACAAGCTTTACTCATGTTGGACCTGTGTACCTCGTTAAAGAGCTCCTTAAATTTTTCTGCCAGGCCGAATTCAAGTATCGCACCGGATAAAACGTATTGTAGGTCGCAAAGGGCGTCTGCAATGTCAGTAATACTACCGTTATCAATACCTTCCTGTAACTCTTTGAGTTCTTCCGAAATTAATTCAACCCTTAATTTACACCTTTCCTTGGATGGTATCTGCGGAGTTGGTAAAATCGGATGTTTAAAAGTTTCATGAAATTCAGCTACAGCATTTAATGGAGTGGGATCAAGCATACTAGTAAATTTAATTTGCTAAAATAGGGGATAAATCTATTAGCCGAAAAATCTGCCTTTTTCTGTGGCCTTAAAAAAACTAATTATTGCATAATTTTTAGAGTCTAAAGAGTGCTCTTGCACAGTCTTTGTTAAGATACTGATATTACCAACCCTTAAAAACTTAAAGTTATGGCAGATGATAAAACAAAAAACGACGCAAGGGATCGCAACCAGGTAGCTGGAGGCGAGGATTACGAAGTGGATTATATTGCTAAAAAACATGGTGTAACCAGAGAGCAAGTTGAAGAAGCCATTAAGGCAGTCGGAAACGAGCGTGATAAAGTGGAAGAGTATTTGACCAGCAATAAGAGTTGATGTTTGTCGTTTAGGTAATTTCTTTGGTCTTTTCCGGAACATTAGAATGTCCCCGTTCAGGAAAGGCAGTTAGCTTCTTGTATACCTTTGTACAGGAAGCTTTTTTATGTGTAAAATGAGCGATTCATTACACTGATCAGAGAACTTTAAGCATAATAGGCCTCTATAACCTCACCGCAAACTTTGGCAAGTTCAGTTTCTCCAACCTTTAACTGCTCCCAAAGTTGTGTATCAGGATTATGAAACAGTTCCACCGGCGGCTGTTTGTCTATCGTTGCATAAAAACGTGCGGTTCCAGCTTCATCGAGCCCTGATTGAATGATTACTTTATGCGATTGGTCATCGACCTTTATTTTCCCTCCAAAGATGATTTCTTTATCCATACAAATTAATACTGTTTCCTAACAGGTGCAAATAGGCTGCCAGTCTATTAAAAATTTAAACATAAATAGTAAATTGTACCTTGGTTTCAAGCATTATCGATGAGTGGTCTGTTTAACGATCTTGAGAATAGCTTCACCTTTGAAGTACATGGCGTAAGTCTGACCTGCGAGCGGGTGGATCTCCCGCGCGTAGTAGCTTACAGGGTCGTTTTCAGCAGCAAGCGCGATCCAATTGTCATTACCCAGGCAAAAAGCCCGGACAATAGTAAATTTTGGACTTCGATCCCGGAAGGCAGGCAAAAGGAGGCAGAAGGAGTGGGGAGGCTTATCGATGAATATTTAAAAAATAAGAAGCAATAGTATGTGCTATTACAATGGTCAAAAGGTAACGAAGGCAGAATTTATCCGTTTAAAGCAGCTGGAGAAAAAGCTGGCAAAGTATAATTTTTTAAACCGTAATACGATTAATGGGTTTGATTTTGGTAATAGTGCAGTATTGGTGCCAACGAAAGATGAAAAGGGGAATGACGACTTTGAACTCGTTGAAATGGAGTGGGGTTTTATACCGGATCCGCTGAGCTGGCCATTCTGGGAAACAAGAAAACAGGTTTTTGAAGGCCGTTATCCGCACAAAGATCACCGTGGCAACTTCGTGGATGGTTTGAACTTTTTAAATGCGATTTCTGAAGAAATTTTATATAAAGGGAAAGTATATCGCCAGGCTGCTTTGCATCGCAGGTGCCTGTTTTTATCCTCTGGCTTTTACGAGTGGCGACATGTTTTTCACAAAAATAAGCGCACTGGTGAACCTAAGAAAACCGCAATAAAATATCCCTACCGTATTATGCTAAAAGACCGGGAGTACTTTTGGCTGGCAGGGATCTGGCAACAGTGGGATGACGCTGAGACCGGTGAAGTGGTCAATACTTGCTCAATTGTAACCACCCAGGCAAATGAAGTAATGGCTGAGATCCATAATGTCAAGAAGAGACAGCCCACTATGCTTTCTGACGATTTAGCGTATGAATGGGTATTCGGCAATTTAAATGAACAGGATATCCAGCAAATTGCTTCCTGGCAAATGCCCTATGAAGAATTAACCTATTATACCCTGGCCAAGGACTTCCTAAACTCTAATGATCCACTCAAAAAATATTTCTATCATGACCTTCCTCCTTTGAACGTTCCAGGTGGTGATTTAAATGAGCAGGAAGAAGGACAATTGCAGTTATTTTAGCCATGTGAATAACCTTGCGTTTTGCATTTGGAATATTAAATTTTAGGATCTTTTCTATTGATTTTCAATCGATTTTAAATCGTTGTGGATGGATGCGCATTTTCAAATTTGGAAATGTGAAAATATTTAGTACAACTTTGCTAAATAAATTAGTAATTAATTACAGCACCATCCGCTCATGCATATCAACTGCAAAACATATTATAGCTTCCGTTACGGGACGTTTTCAACGGCGGAATTAGTGAACCAGGCAGTTGATAAAGGGGCGACATCACTGGCTTTAACCAATATCAATAACACTTACGACTGCTGGGAGTTTGTGAAATTGTGTAGGGAGCAATCAGTTCAACCTATTGTAGGAACTGAGATTCGTAATGGTGATCAGTTTTTGTATTTGCTGATTGCAAAGAACAATGAGGGGCTGAAGGTAATTAATGACTTTTTGTCGGAGCACTTGATCCATGAAAAGGAATTTCCCTCCAGCTTCCCCGAATCCTTTAGCGCAAACATATTCGTGATTTACCCTTTAGGTTGTAGAAACCCGGAAGAGCTATTACCCCACGAAAGATTAGGCGTCAAAGCAACCCAGCTCCACCAGTTAACCCGTTTTGATTACCGCGACCAGGAACATAAGATGGTCATTTTACAGCCGGTTAGCTTCCAGAATAAGACCTATCACTCTTTGCATCGTTTGATGCGCTCTATCGATAAAAATATTTTACTCTCGCAGTTAAAGGTTGATGAACAGGCTACCGAGGATGAAGTATTTTATACGCCGGCCAATCTCCTAGCCAAGTTCAAGTCCCATCCAAAGATCGTAATGAACACGTATAAGCTGATGGATGAGTGTACTATCGAAATGGAGTTCTACCAGGACAAGACGAAGCGAACCTATAGCGGCAGTAAGGAAGATGACCGCATACTGTTGGAGAAGCTGGCGCTCGATGGCTTCAAACAACGATACGGGCTGAAAAATAAAGAAGCTTTTGCCCGGTTGGAAAAAGAACTCAAGATCATTAATAACCTGGGCTTTAATAGTTATTTCCTCATTAACTGGGATATGGTGCGATACGCGCAAGGACGTGGCTTTTACCATGTAGGAAGAGGGAGCGGAGCCAATTCTGTGGTAGCTTACTGTTTGTATATTACAGATGTGGATCCTATCGAGTTAAACCTTTACTTCGAACGCTTCTTAAATCCCCATCGGACTTCTCCACCCGATTTTGATATCGATTTTTCCTGGACAGACCGCGACGAGGTAATGGATTATGTGTTTAAACGTTATGGCAAAGATTATGTAGCATTACTGGGTTCCGTTTCTACCTTTAAGCACGATGCCATTATCCAGCAGCTCGGGAAGGTCTTTGGACTTCCCCCGGATGAGATCAAGACCTTACAAAGGTCGGGCAAGCCAACAGATCAGATGCAGAAGCTAATCCTCCAGTATGGGAGGTTACTTTATGGTTTCCCGAATATCATGAGCCTACATCCCTGTGGTATGCTCGTATCTGAAAAGCCCATTACCAATTATGCAGCGCTGTTTATGCCACCCAAGGGTTTTCAGACGACGCAGATGGATATGTTTAGCGCAGAAGATATCGGCCTGAATAAATTTGATGTACTCAGCCAGCGGGGGCTGGGCCATATCAAAGAGTGCATCAATATTATCCGGCAGAATAAAGGCATCTCCGTAAACATCCATGATATTGCTTCCTTTAAAAAAGACGAGCGCATTAAAGCGATGATTCGTAATGCGAACACCATTGGATGTTTTTATATAGAGTCCCCAGCCATGCGCGGGCTATTAAAGAAGTTACGTTGTGATGATTATTTGACGCTGGTAGCGGCTTCATCCATCATCCGGCCAGGCGTAGCCGAGAGTGGTATGATGCGGGAATATATTTCCCGCTATCATAACCGCGAAGCAATTAAATACCCACACCCTTTATTTGAAGAGCACCTGTCCGAAACTTTCGGTGTAATGGTCTACCAGGAGGATGTGATCAAAATTGCTCATTACTTCGCAGGCCTAGACTTAGGCGAGGCAGATATCCTGCGCCGTGCTATGAGCGGTAAGTATCGCTCAATGAATGAGTTTAATATGATCCGCCAGCGCTTTATGGATAGTTGTGCTACTATAGGTCATCCCAAAGAACTGGCAGAGGAAGTATGGCGGCAAATGCAAAGCTTCGCTGGCTATAGCTTTAATAAGGCACATAGCGCCAGCTTCGCCGTGGAAAGTTATCAAAGTCTTTACCTGAAGACCTATTATCCTAAAGAGTTTATGGTGGCCGTAATTAATAACTTTGGCGGCTTTTACTCTCGCGAACTTTACTTTTTGGAACTGCTCAAATGGGGCGGTAATATCCACCCGCCTTGTATAAACGAGAGCGATTTCTACACGAATATCAACGGCGATACTGTTTACGTTGGCTTTATTCATATCAAAGGGTTGCAGGAAAAATTGATTGATAAAATATTGGATGACCGTAAAGCTCGGGGATTATACCTGCACCTGCAGGAATTTATTGAAAGAGTCAATCCCGGCCTCGAGCAATTGAACACCCTGATCAGTATTGGTGCCTTTGCCTTTACCGGTAAGTCCAAAAAGCGGCTGCTATGGGAAGCCAATTTTCTTCAAAAGAAAACGGAAAAAGTAGCCGAAGGCGTGCAAAATTTGTTTGAATCAACACCGGTTACCTTTGAACTTCCAACGCTCACCGATTTACCCATTGATGACCTTTACGACCAGATGGAAATCCTCGGCTTCCCATTAGTACATCCCTTTGGAATGGTCGATGAAGACCCAAAGAAATATGTAGCGGCCAGTGAACTCAAAGATCATGTCGGCAAACAGGTCACCGTGTTGGCTTATTTCATTACGCGCAAGCACGTGACGACGAAGCGCAAGGACCAGATGTTCTTCGGCACCTTCGTGGACAGCAAGCTGGATTGGATTGATACGGTTCATTTCCCGGATGTGGCCGCAAAGTATCCTTTTGATACAACCGGGTTTTATAAGATTACTGGCAAAGTGGTAGAAGACTTTGGGGCCTATAGCGTTGAGGTGAACGTTATGAAGATGGAGAACTTTAAAGAGCGCACCTATGCTAACCTATAATCGACATATCGCCCACCTCGATATGGATACATTTTTCGTATCGGTAGAGCACCTGCGTAACCCTAAGCTGATCGGCAAGCCCATATTGATTGGGGGCAACAACGCGCGTGGGGTGGTAGCGTCTTGTAGTTATGAAGCCCGCAAATTTGGTATTCATAGTGCGATGCCCATGAAAACCGCGCTGCGTTTGTGTAAACATGCTATCGTCGTAAAAAGCGATTTTGAAGCTTATTCTAAATACTCTAAACTGGTGACCGATGTGATCCAGGACACGGTTCCAGTCTATGAAAAAGCCAGCATCGATGAATTTTACATCGACCTCTCCGGGATGGATAAGTACTTTGGTTGCATGAAATTCACGGACGAGCTAAAGTCGAAAATACGAAAGGAGAGTGGTCTGCCGATTACCTATGGCCTCGCCAGCAATAAAGTGGTAAGCAAAGTTGCTACCAACGAGGTGAAACCCAATGGCCAGATTGAAATACCTTTCGGCAATGAAAAGGGCTTCCTGGCGCCACTCAGCATTATGAAAATACCCGGCGTAGGAAAAGAGACCGGTTATAAGTTGTTGAAGATGGGCGTGGAAACCGTACAGGTCTTAAGTGAAATACCCATCGAATATTTGCAAAACCTGATGGGCAAATCCGGAACCGATTTGTGGCGCAAAGCCAACGGTATCGATGATTCGCCCGTGATTCCTTACCGCGAACAAAAATCCATCTCAACCGAAAATACCTTCCAGCAGGATACTATTGATCTGAACTTCCTGAATGCCGAGCTTACTCGCATGACTGAATCAATTGCCTATGAATTACGAACCCAAAATAAACTCACCGGTTGCATCACCGTAAAAATACGCTACACCGATTTTCAAACCTATACCAAACAAAGATCCATTCCTTACACCAATGCAGACGGCACACTTCTAAAGGAAGTTAAATCCCTGTTCACCCAACTTTATGAACGCCGCCAACTGATCCGTCTCATTGGCGTCCGCTTCACCCACCTGATCCCTGGCTGCCATCAAATAGACCTCTTCCAGGATACCCAGGAGGATATCGCACTTTACCAGGCGATAGATAGTATAAAGAAGAGGTTTGGCGAAAAACTTTTGATGAATGCTGGAGGGAAATTCCAGCAGATAAGGATTCACTAAAGAGACCTTTCATTCCATTCCTTTTCTCATTCTGAAAGTGATTTGCAACCAATTTTCTTTTTGGGCTTTCTCATTGAAGATTTACAGCCGCCAGCAATGGTAGACCAATATTTTATCGCCATTTACAGGCGCATTTTCCCCATCCACAAAAGCCACGGGCAATTATCCCCTAAAGAAATCGGGCAAAAAGCCGAAAGCGAAGTTAGAGCCAACGCACCGACCAAAAGCTTGCCGACATAAACACTAGTCCCTCCCACACCTGCCATCTTTTATTTCTTTTCCTTTTGGTGCGCTACCCACGCGTGCTCAAGGGAGATGCTTTCTTTTTTTCCCTTTTTTCTTTTAGGTAATAATCAAAATTTAAAACACATGAATAAACAACACAAAGCAAAATTGATGAGGCTTTCCTGGCAGATTCAAAGACGGCGGAAATCAAACCGCGCAAAATCTCTGGTCAGTGCCTGGGCAATTTATTTAAATGAGGATTTAACCGTTTTTCATTTGATCCGTAAACATAGTCACCAACATTACGAAAACAAAATTGAAAATAATAATCTAAAACTTTTTTAATCAATAATTAATCACCTACTAAATTTTAAAGTCATGCAAACAGTAATCGGACGCGTAGTAAACAATGCAGAAATTAGAGAGACAAAAGACGGTCGTAAACTGGTAGCTTTTCAGTTGCTCAAAATGATCGTTTTAAAATTAAAGGCTCAAATGAAGTAAAACAGTTAACCAACTATTTTAATTGTTCGTATTGGTTGAGCACCGGTATAGCCGAGCATCTTAAAAAAGGAATGCTAGTGGAAGCTGTAGGACGCATTGGTTTAAATGCCTGGAAAAATGCCGATGGCGAAGCGCGCGCCAGTCTCACCCTTCATGTGCAAAATGTTCAATTGCATGGAAAAGCCGGAATCACCACACAAGGCACGCAACGATCTGAGACATGCGGCACAGAAAGCAATCAAAAGGAAGATTCACCCTTTTAAATGCTTACTCCTTTCCGCTCCGGGAGGATAAACAAAGGAGCGGATTTTACCTGATTTTTTAATGACCTAATCTTTTTTTATGAAACACAATTTTGAACAGAGAAAACAGAACAGAATTGAATTTGCTCAGGCACAGGCGCAGAAAAACAGGAAACGATCCGATGATTTATATCAACAGGCCTCGAAGATGTCCGCTGTAATTCCCTTTGGGCAGCCTATACTGGTTGGGCATCATTCTGAGAAATCAGACAGGAATTATAGGAATAGAATACATAACACTTTTGGAAAAGCATTCGAGGCAATGGATAAAGCCGATTACTATGAAAATAAAGCTGAATCCATCGAGTCTAATACAGCTATTTTTTCAGATGATCCTGAAGCCCTCCAAAAACTCAAAGAGAAATTGATTTCGCTTCAATCTTCGCAGAATTTTATGAAGGCAGCAAATAAATGTATTCGCAGCAAAGACAAGGAAGCATTTTTGAAATTGCCCTATGCTACCGAAGCTTTATGGGATGAGGTAAATAAAGTGGGAGTAATGGGCAATAAAGGTTTTGCTGGGTTTGAACTCCGAAACAATAATGCCAATATAGTCAGGATTAAAAACAGGATTGCTTTGCTCGAAAAATTTGCTGACCAGCCGGCTTCAGAATTTGAAATCAACGGGGTTAGACTGGTTGGCAATACTAAGGCTAATCGCGTACAGTTATTCTTTAATGATATTCCGTCTCCCGAAATTAGAAAACGCCTGAAGCAAAGCGGGTTCCGTTGGTGCCGTTCGGAGCAGGCATGGCAACGGCACTTAACTCCTTTGTCAATAAACATTGCGAAACAGATTTTACAAAACCTATAAATAATTCAGGATGCAAACGATAAATAAACACGCAACGGATATTTTTTTAAACCTGATTGGTCAACTGGGGGATACCTCTTTTATCTGCTTTCAGTCAGCTAACGGGCCTCCTCTCTTTTTGGAATACTATGGAGCGTTACAATCAGGTTTCGGTGATGGTCGCGTTTGCAGCCTCATGCAGACGAAAATGAAAGGCAATGAAGCTATAAGAGAGCCTGAAATATTTTTTCTTGTTTTTACTGATGATCCCGCTAATATATTTCAAGGAATCTGTCCTTATTCTTACCAAATGGATTCCGCTGGTATCCATGAACGAAGTATGGTGTTTCGGCCTCAGGGACATCTGGAACTAAACCTGAGCCTGCAACAGCGTCACGTTCAACTTGCAAATGACTGGTTAGTTCAAATTAATCAGCAAGAGTTTGTGTTATTGACTAAAAAAATTATTTAAGTATCACTAATTAAAATTTATAATCATGCAAAGTTTAGACGAAGAGGCAACAGCAATTTTTTTGGAACTCATCGGGAAATTAAAAGGTGGGCAATACATACAATTGGAAGCCGGGCGTTATATGCCATTGTATTTCGAATGTGTCGGCCATATGGTCAGTGGAGAAGGTGAATCGAACATATACAGTATGATGCATAGTTTTCTTGAAGAGGGCGACCTGATGCGCCATCCGGAAATGTGCTTTTTGCACTTCTATAAGAATGGGACTCAAATTAGTGGGATTGTTCCTTACAGCTATAGTTTAGATTCCTTAGGGCTTTATGAAGAAAGCGTTGTTTTCCATTCATGGCATCAGGTAGAAGTAAATGCCCCATTACATTCGAAGCATGTGAGGTTCGCTAATCAATGGCTTAAAAATATCAAAGAACAAGGTTATTTATTATAGGTGTTAATCTAAAAACATATCGATATGCAACTCAATGAAAATTTATTTTATGATCAGGTGGCTGAAGTCGAACTGGTTTATAGATCTAAGGTTAATCCATCTGATCGCATAAAGGTGCTGACCTCAGATCATTTTGCAAAGTTATTTCGAAGTATTTGGAATCCTGATAGTATGGAATTACTGGAAGAAGCAAAGGTCATCTATTTAAATCGGGGTAATAGGGTGCTGGGTGCTTTTGCTTTATCAAGGGGAGGTTTAAGTAATACGGTTGTCGATGTAAAGCTGGTAATATTGGCAGGCCTTCGTTTACACTGTTCTTACATTTGTTTATGCCATAATCATCCCTCAGGAAGCAATAAGCCGAGTAAGAATGACGAATATCTGACCAACCAGATAAATATGGCAGCCGGTTTTTTTAATATAAAATTGCTGGATCATATCATACTTACTAAAGACGGATACCTTTCCATGTCAGATGAAGGGTTAATCTAGTAAGTTTTTTCTTAAAAGGGACACCACCGGGGTGTGGTGTTTTCCCGTGCCCGGACTTCTTTTTACAGGCACAAAAAAAGAAGCAAAAATGCTGATGCCGGAAGGTCTGTTTGGGACAGCATATTGGGAATATGTTTTTGTTAACACTACAACTTTAATCATAGATATGAACTTTTGGGAATTTGAGGATGATCATTCGCGCGGCTATTATTTGCCGCCCAAAAAACTTTCTTTTAGACCAAAAAGATTTGAGCTTTTAAGTTATATTCTCCTGTTTTTGGCAACATTCCTAAAGGTTTTGTGCATGACCATATCGGTTGGTATTCGGCTGATTATCCGGGCTATTTTAAAACTGGTTTCTGGAAAGAAAAACTCCGATCCCTTGTCCTAACCTAAGGAATCGGAGTTAGCCGAATAATCTATTTACCAGTCGTGTGTAAGCTGGTAAGCTTTTTATTCATTTCAGAGAGACCTGCTTTCTCTAGTAGTTCCAGGCTAACCTGGTCTAAACCTTGCTTACTGTCATTTCCAGCTGCTTTTAATAAGAGTGCTAAAGGATCTCCTGCTTCTACCAATAACCCTTTTTGAATGACATTAACCAGTAATAAGACTCCTTTCCTCGAAATCCTTAAATCAAGCTTTACAACGTCATTCATGCCCGGTGTACTGAGCAGTGTTTCATAAAGTAATCCTACTTCTTTTTCACTTAACATACTTCACATTTTTTAGGTTTTACAAATTGATTTTTCTACAGGTGAAATTACTTTGACCTGCCCAGATATGTTTGGATTTACCTTGTCGTTATACGGTCAGGTTGATTTTTATCAAAACGTAGCACATAGCTTTGCCTTGTCAAAGAAATTGTGAACCTGAAAATGTGAGTTATGACGATTAAAGAAGCCAAAGAGCTTGACATGGTATCCTACCTGTCAATAGCTGGTATGGAACCAGCCAAAGTAAAGGGAAACGATTACTGGTATTATTCCCCTTTTCGTACCGAAAAGACCCCATCGTTTAAAGTTGAAAGAAAACTAAACCGATGGTTTGATTTTGGAGAGGGAAGGGGTGGTAGTATTATCGATTTTATTTTATCCGTCGAACGAATTCCTATCCCGGAGATCTTAAAGAAATTAGCGTCTCTTGATATTACCAGAGTGAGCCAGGCTCCAACGCAGGAAAAGAGTGCTCCCATTGAGATACTGTCTGCGATATCGATTACCACTCCAGCCCTGATTAATTACTACCGGTCACGTAGAATATCTACCGAAATAGCCAATCAATATTTATCGGAGGTGACCTATCTGAACAAGGGTAGATCTTACTACGCTTTGGGTTTTAAAAACGACATAGGGGGCTATGAATTACGCAACCCTTACTACAAGGGAAGCAGTCAGCCTAAAGCTCCTACATTATTCAAAAATCAATCAGATTATCTGGCAGTCTTTGAAGGTGCATTTGACTTCCTTTCGTTCCTTACGATTACCGAAAGCCAGGAACAAATTTCGCGCGATCATCTGGTCTTAAATTCAACATCTTTTTTTGAACAGCAACTGCCATTAATGCAGACCTACAATAAGGTGTATCTCTTCCTGGATAACGATCCTACGGGAGATAAGTGGACCGCTAAAGCCGTAGCCTTAAATCCTCAAAAATTTGTCGACGAGCGGCCCTTATACCAAGGGTACAAAGATGTTAATGACTGGCATCAACATCTCGGTTTGCAGCCAACAGCAAACCGGCCGCTTCGCTAAAAGTGGTATACCGCCCACGTTTTGACCGCTATTAGTTAAAGAAGCCTGCTGCGTCCTTGCGGACACCTCGCAGGCCGGAAGTCGCCTGCCTGACCCGCGACTGGCAAGGTGTACCAAAAGTTGCACTTTTGGACCTTGCCCTCTACTCGGAGCTCGTTGCGGGTTTTAGGGACCGTGTATTTTTTATTATTCCGCTGTAGGTACTTCAGCGGATAATTGTGTAAACCTGCGTAAATGAAAATGTGATGAGTGAGCAAACAATTAGCCCCAAAAAATGGATAACGATCCGCGTAAAGCCGGATGAGTATATAGCGATCTACAAGCTATTTAAAGAGACCACCAATAAGAAGTTGAGCCAGTATGTGCGTAAAGTATTACTACAAAAACCCGTCGTTATCCTGTATAGAGATGCATCTTCTGATGAAATTTTGTCAGCCTTAAACCAGCTTTCCAGGGAGCTGTCTGCTATCGGCAATAACTTTAATCAGACGGTTCATAAACTTCATACTTTAGACCATGTTCAGGATATAAAAATATGGGCAGAGATGACTGAATCCGGTCGCCAAAATCTCCTGAGAAAAGTCGATGAAATCCGTCAATCCTTAAACGAAATCAGACAGCAATGCGCCCACAGATAACCTTCCCTACGAGTCTTTCTCGGGCGCTCAACTATCACGAAAAGAAAGTGCAAAAGGGTACAGCTAAATTGCTGCATGCTCATAATTTCTTTAGATCTCCTGAAACGCTCTCGTTTGGGGACAAGAAAGGCCGTTTTCAGAATTTGATGGACCTGAATGATCGGGCCAAAACGAAGCTGATTCATATCTCACTCAACTTTCATCCATCAGAAAAAGAAAGGCTTATCAAGGAGTTTTATATGGATGTAGCGGATAAGTATATGGATAAGATCGGGATGGGGAACCAGCCTTACCTGGTATATCAACATGAGGATGCTGGTCATCCTCATATTCATGTCATTGCGCCGCTAATAAAGAGTGATGGTAAGAGAATTGCTACTCATAATATAGCCCGGAATTTATCAGAACCAGCCCGAAAGGAAATTGAACAGGAGTTTGGGCTGATTCCTGCTGATAAAAAGGATCGGGGAAAAGAATATTCCCCTGAACAATTGGCCGTATCACCTCAGAGAGTTTTGACGGGTAAGTCCGAGGTGCAGCGTTCTATTACTAATGTGCTGGATCATGTATTGGAGAAATATAAGTATACATCTCTTAATGAGTTGAACGCGGTACTCAAATTGTATAACGTAAAAGCAGATAATGGGGTAGAGGGTGGCCGGATCCATTCCTTCAAAGGATTAAACTATGTAGTAATTGATAGCGATGGTAAAGCTTTAACGAAACCCATAAAGGCCAGCTCTTTCCATAACAGGCCAACATTAGCCTTCATCGAAAAGAAAGCTCAAGCAAATATCAAGCTACGGGAACCCCACAAACAAAAATTGAAAACCGCCATTGAATGGAGTTTTCGGTCTAAGCCACAATCTATTAATGAGCTGGCAACGGGATTGAAGAAAGAGCAGGTGAGTCTTGTAGTCAGGAGAAGTACAAAAGGGCAGGTTTATGGATTGACCTATATTGACCATAGATACAAAACGGTATTCAACGGAAGTGATCTGGGTAAGGAGTACGCCGCCAAAAAAATACTGGAACGGTTGAATCTAGAAACCCAACAGAATCAACATATCGCTCAAAAGCTGGACAAGGAACTGAAAAGCCCCGGAGTTCAGGAAAAATCAAAAGAACAAATATCCGAAAAGCAACCCGCCAGAGCCGACGAAAAGATCATTGAACAGGTGGTCGATCCTTATGCTGGTACCGGCGATCCCTTTAATAAGGAGCTACTGAATGAAAAGAATCGAAAAAGAAAAAAAGGACTGGATTGGGGAATGGATTTATAACTGTCGGAGACAGTCTGATTTTTAAAGTTAAAAATAGTGTAGATGACAATGAAGACGAATGAAAATGAAATGGGGTTAAAGAAGATCATGGATATGACCCGGCTGATCAGTGTAGCAATACTATTGTTGCATTTCTATGATAGCTGTTATAGTTTTTTTAGGTTATTGGGATGGACACACACTATTAGCGACCAGGCGTTGAACAATATTCATAAAACAGGTTTGTTTAATGAATTTCATAAATCAAAATTACTGGCGCTGGTATTTTTGATACTGTCCTTGTTAGGCGTAAAAGCCAAAAAAGCTGAAGCGTTTAATTACCGGCTTTGCACAGCATATATCGTAACAGGTTTGTTACTTTATTTTATTAGTGCTTTTATATTTATGATGCCAGCCAATGCGGCTACTATTACGATGGGCTATATTGGAAAAACCAGTTAAATTGACCCCCTAAAACCGGAACAAACTGACCCCCATCCG
>DAORWU010000031.1:0-40263 GCA_035434405.1 Niabella sp.
AAAAATAGCACCCCTATTTTATGCCCTTAATTTTGAGTTTGCCGGACAGTAATAACTTTTTATAGAGGCTATTGACATAAAAGCACTTTTTCATTTTTGGCTTGTTAATTCTAAATAAGCTCAAAAAAAAAGCCCTGCTTGCCTTTGGGCAAACAGGGATATTCTTTGTTGGTGACCCCTCAGGGACTCGAACCCTGGGCCTACTGATTAAGAGTCAGTAGCTCTACCAACTGAGCTAAGGAGTCGTTTAAAAATGCGAATTTATGGATTTGCAGTGGAATCTTTGGCAACAAAATCTATAGTCATTTTGGTCTGGCCGCAATGCAACATAGAGTTGCCATATTTCGGATCTTTAGTTCCTAAATATGGATTCACCACTTCTTCGGTTTTGCTTAACCAGTTTGCAGGCTGGTCATCACCAAAAGCCATTGGGCATTCCTGCCAATATACCTTATCATTATCGTATTTCACCGTAATCAACAGAAACTGAAGGTTTTCTGACAGGTCTCTAAAAGCCCTTCTTCTCTCCTCCCAGTTTACAGCACCCCCAATGACCGAGGCATTATTTTTTGCATTATCCCATGGGAGCATAGCGGTCTGATAAATAATGGTATCCACTTTTAAATCAGCAGCCCTAAATTCATTCAAACTCTTTTGCAACTCAACAATTTTTGTATTCACAACAGCAGTATCCCAGTTCACAAATCCATTAGCTAACGCATAATAATTCTCAAGAATCGCAATCATAGAAATATTGAATGCCTCACTATGTTTACTCACAGCAAGTGGCACAGGTTTTACCTTTTCCACTTTCTCTGCTTTAAAATAATTTTTATAAATAAACCAGGCCGCAATGGCCAAAATCAGCAGTATTAATAATTTCTTCATGGGTTTCAAAGATAAGGATTGTTATAAGTTTCTTCTATTAGCAAATGTATTCATTAAATTTGCCGCTTCAAAACAATGGAAAAAAATTATGTTGGCAGGACTACAGAATGTAACATTTGAATTTGGCGCGAGAGTTATTGTAAAGGAAGCTACATGGCATATACAGCCAAATGAGCGCATTGGACTAATCGGGTACAACGGAACAGGGAAATCGACTTTATTAAAATTACTGACTGGGGGCTTCTCGCCTTCTGCAGGCACAGTAGAAAAAGGCAGGGAAACCTCTATAGGTTATTTACATCAGGATTTGTTGAGCTTCGATACCAATGAAACCATCTTACAGGTTGCGCTGGGAGCCTTTGAAAAAATTCTTCAATTAGAAAAAGAAATAGAGGCGTTAGGTATTGAATTAGAGAAAACCGGGGATGAAAAAACCCTTCATGAATACTCAGACAAACTGCATGAAATGGACACCCTGGGCGGTTATAATATCCACCATATTACCGAGGAGGTATTGCAGGGACTGGGCTTTAACAATGCAGATCTGCATAGACCTTATAAAGAATTCAGTGGAGGCTGGAGAATGCGAGTGTTGCTGGCAAAAATGATATTGGCAAAACCAGATTTATTATTACTGGATGAACCTACCAACCACCTAGATCTGCCGTCCATCGAGTGGCTGGAAAAATACCTGCAACATTATCAGGGTGCGGTGGTGATTGTGAGTCACGATAAATATTTTCTGAACAGGATGGTGACAAAAGTGGTAGAACTTTACCAACGAGAATTGCATATTTATAATGGCAACTATGAGTTTTACGAAACCGAAAAAGCCATTAGAATTGAGATGCAACTAAAAGCATTTGAAAACCAGCAGGATTATATACGGCAAAATGAGCGACTTGTGGAACGATTTAGGGCAAAAGCCAGCAAAGCGGCTATGGCTCAGAGTATCATGAAAAAACTGGATAAGCTGGAACGAATTGAAGATGTGAGCGTGGAAAGGCCAAATATTAAGATCAATTTTCGGGTGGATAAAGTACCGGGGAAAGTGTTGGTAGAATTAAAAGACATATCAAAAAAATTTGGCGACAATATTATTCTGGAAAATACTAGTGCCGAAATTGACCGGGGGGATAAAATTGCCCTTATTGGTGCCAATGGAAAGGGAAAATCCACTCTGCTCAGAATCATTGCAGGTCAGGAACCCATTGTTGGTGAAAGAAAATGGGGACACAATGTAGAAGAAAGTTTTTATGCCCAGCATCAGTTGGAATCTTTAAATCTGAATAACACCATTGTAGATGAACTAAAGGAATGTCGCAGTCAGATGACTGAGTTGGAACTAAGAAGTTTGCTGGGATGCTTTTTATTTAGTGGGGACGATGCCGACAAAAAAATAAAAGTGCTGAGTGGAGGCGAAAAAGCAAGAGTAGCCCTAGCCAAAACCATCATTGGAAAAGGAAACTTTCTGATGTTGGATGAGCCTACCAACCACTTGGATATGCATAGTTGTGACCTGCTGATTGAAGCACTCAAAAAATATGAAGGCAGTCTGGTACTAGTAAGTCACGACAGGTATTTTGTGGCCAAGACCGCCAATAAGATTTGGGAAATAGTAGATAACAAAATCAAAGAGTTCAAAGGAACCTTTGAAGAATGGGTGGCCTGGAATGAGCGCATGGCCAAACAAAATGTGGTGAATAAAAAAGAAGCTACCAAACAACCCACTGTGATAAAGGAGGAAAAAAAACCCGAACCAGCACCTACAAAACTACCCATAAACAAGGAACACAAAAAAGAATTGCAAAAACATCAAAGGCAATTTCAACAGACAGAGGAAGCATTAAACAAAAGCAAAGACAAGCTGAAGTCCTTAGAACAAAAAATGGCCGATCCAACCATTTATGCTGATAAGCAAAAGTTTCTGGAAGCTGAACAAGCCTATAAAAAAGAGAGTCAGGAGAATATCAAACTTGAACAACAATATGAAAGCATTTTTTCACTTTTGATGGAACTTGAATCAAATCAATAATTCCAAATACCAAAATGCAATGTACTTTACAAAAAACAGTGAACTCTAGCTTGAACTACCCATAATTTCTTGTTTTGAGGTGAATGTCAAGTGCATAAAAAATTAAATTTTTTTATATATCATAATTCATATTCGATTATATTCGTTATCTAAAATTTTTTAAATTCAAAAACAAAATCGGCATGAAAAAAATCCTGACATTAATTGCATTCGTTGCATTCACGTTCACACTACCTTCCTGCAAAGGACCAAGCGATACTGATCTAAAAACCGCTGTGGAAACGGCCTTGCAAGCCAATCCTGATCTTTCAGGAGCTATGGTAGAGGTAAAAGATGGAGTAGCTACTATCACTGGAGAGCTGAAAGATGCTGCTACTCAGGCTGCCATTGAAGCAGCTGTAAAAGGAGTAAAAGGAATTAAGAGCGTAACCAATAGTTCTACCATCGCTCCTCCTCCAGCTCCGGTAGAGATTTCTGCAGATGATGCCTTAACTACCGCTGTAAGAGATGCCATCAAAGATAATGCAGGTATCAGTGCTGTAGTAGCAGATGGTGTAGTAACCTTAAGTGGTGAAATCAAAAAAGCAGATCTTCCGGGTTTGGTACAAAAAGTTCAAGCTTTAAAACCTAAAAAAGTAGAAACAAAAGACATCAAAACTAAATAATCTAACCTAGTAAAATTTAAATAAAATGGCATTACAAGATAAATACAAAGCATTAATAGATGCAGCGACTGCCGCAGGTGTAGCGGACCTACAAGTTCGGGAACAGGACAATGTATTGTACATTGATGGAGATGCTCCTTCTGGAGCTGTAAAAGACCAACTTTGGGATATTTACGGACAAATAGATACCAATTTTGCAAGTGCTGATTTAGTACTTAATGTGAACGCAAGAGCAGAAGCTGGCACACAGGTAAAAGTTATCACAGAATCATCCAACCTCAATATCAGAAAAGGACCAGGTACCGACCAACCAATTGTAGGCAAGGCGGCAAAAGATGAAATCATCACGCTTATTAGCAAGGCCAATGAACAATGGTGGAGCGTGCGAACCAACGATGGTGAAGAAGGATATGCTTATTCCCATTACTTAGAGCCATTGGCATAAGTCATTCTAAAGAATTAATCCAAAGCCCTGCAACAAAGTTGTGGGGCTTTTTTTTCGAATTAAAAATTTCGGCAGACAAATGAAATCACTTTTTAGTATTTTGTATGTTTGAACCTAAAGCAGCAATATGTCCTCAAAAATAAAATGTCCATCCTGTAGCTCTGAGTTCGAACCCAATGAGGCGATCAGAGAAGAAATAGAAAAAGAGCTGAGAGCAAAGGTTTCTGACTGGCAGAAAAAGAAAAACGAAGAGCATCTGGCAGAAATGCAAAAACAAGAAATGGAGTGGACCCAAAAACTACAGGCTGAAAAGGTCTCGCTGGAAAAGCTTCTGGAAGAGAAACTGCGCAAAAGCATTAGTGGTGATTTTGAAAACAGATTAAACTTGTTGCAAAAAGCCAATAATGAAAATGAAGAAAGATTAAAACAATCCAGAATTCGGGAAGCGGAATTTTTAAAACAACAACAAGACCTGAAAAACAAAGAGGCCGAACTGGAACTCACTCTTCAAAAAAAACTGAGTGAAGAAAGAGAAAAACTTTCTGAACAGCTACGCAAAATAGAGGCTGAAAAATCGGCCCAGAAAGAAACAGAATATCAGCTAAAACTTCGCGAACTGGAAAAGCAACTGGAAGACCAGAAAAAACTGGCAGACGAAATGAAACGTAAGGCAGAACAGGGTTCTATGCAGTTGCAGGGCGAAAGTCAGGAGCTGGCGCTTGAGGAACTATTGAATGCCTCCTTCCCATTTGACAAGATTGAAGAAGTGGCCAAGGGCATGCGTGGTGCTGATTGTATTCAGATAGTCAGAAATAACTTGGGTAATGAGTGTGGCCGTATTATCTGGGAAAGTAAACGTGCTGAAAATTTTGGTGGAGAATGGATCGAAAAACTAAAAACCGATATGCGTGCTTCCCGTGCCGATGTGGCCATTCTGGTCACTCGGCGATTTCCAAAAGAAATGGATCGTTTTGGGGAAAAGGACGGTGTTTGGATCTGCACTTTTGCAGAAGTAAGAGCTGTTGCCGCCGTGTTGAGAGATCGAATCATAAAAGTTTATCAGGCACACAAAAAACAGGAAAACAGGGGTGATAAAATGCAAATGATTTATGATTATGTGACCGGCAACGAATTCAAAGAACAACTAAAAGCGGTGGTGGAAGGATTTACGTCCATGCGTGAATCAATCAATCAGGAACGTATTCAGATGGAAAAGCTTTGGAAATCCAGAGAAAAACATCTGGATAAAATATTATTGAATGCCACCCACATCACGGGATCCATAGAAGGAATCAGCGGATTAGAAAACAGTAGCATGTACATGCTGGACGATGAAGAGGAATGACACCTCGTATAAGTCAGCGTATCCACCATGTAGGCAAGTCTGGCTAAGTATTTCAGGTAAAAAAAAATCAACCGTCCTCTACAATCAATTTCATCATGCGCATCATCTCTCTGGTACCTTCTATCACCGAACTACTGTATGCTCTGGGATTGGAACACGAAGTGTCAGGCATTACTAAATTTTGTGTTCATCCGAAAAAATGGTTTCAAACCAAAGAGCGCATTGGAGGACCTAAAACCCTGAACATAGAAAAAATCCAATCATTGCACCCAGAGCTGGTCATTGCCGGGAAAGAAGAAAATATAAAAAAACAGGTGGAAGCAATCGAACAGTTTTGCAAAGTTCATCTTACGGATGTGGTTAGTTTTGAAGATGCGATCGACATGATTGAGGTCATTGGAACGCTTACGGGCAAAACAAAACAGGCCGTAGAGATCTCTGGCAAAATAAAATTGGCCTTTGAACAGTTGAAAACATCATCCCCAAAAAAGGCGGTGTACTTTATTTGGAAGGATCCCTGGATGGTAGCCGGTGGAGATACTTTTATCAATGCGATGATGCACAAGGCTGGATATATCAACTTGTTTGCAGACCAAACAAGATATCCTTCACCTACGCTGGACAGGTTGATCGAAATGAAACCGCCCTACCTTTTGCTTTCGAGTGAGCCCTACCCTTTTCATCAAAAACATGCTCAGCAATTAAAGTCGTTTTTCCCCGAATCAGAAATTGTATTAGTGGATGGTGAAATGTTCAGTTGGTATGGCAGCAGAATGATCAATGCAGCCGACTACTTTAATACGCTGTCATAATCCCTCATCAATATCCTTAAAAAGTTATTCTTATTACCTGGTTATCTTTGCCAAAATTCAGTATCAGGTAATGAAAGATTTTTTAAAGAGTATAGAATTAGATGTACTTTCTTCTACCCCCAAATACATGCAACTAGCCCAGTCGGTTATCAGGGCCATTGCAACGGGTGTTATCAAACAGCAGGACATCATGCCATCGATCAATGAAATGAGTTTTGAATTTGATATCTCCAGAGATACCGCAGAAAAGTCTTATAAATACCTGAAAAAAATGGGTGTTCTTGGATCTGTGCCCGGCAAAGGATATTTTGTAAAGGATGCCAATGTAAAGGATGATATTAAAGTATTTTTACTTTTCAACAAACTAAGCACTCATAAGAAAATCATTTATGATGCATTTGTAAAAACACTGGGTCCAAATGCTGTCATCGATTTCTATATTTACAACAACGACTTCAACTTTTTCAAACGCCTTTTGTCCAATGCCGGAAAACATTACACTCATTTTGTCATTATTGCTCATTTCCTGGAAAGTGGAGAAAATGCCTATGAAATACTCAATACCATTCCAAAGGAAAAACTGATTTTGCTTGACAAAGTAGTACCTGGCGTAGGCGGAGAAGTGAGTGCCGTTTATGAAAATTTTGAAAAAGATATTTATGGTGCTTTGGAAGCTGCCCTTGAAAGTTTAAAAAAATATCACAGACTAAACATTCTGGTTCCTTCTTATACTTATTTCCCAGACGAAATCACCAAAGGCTTTAAAAAATTTTGCCATCAATATGCGTTTGAAGCATCTGTGATTCATGAAATTCAGAAAAAAGAAGTAGAGAAAAGCAATGTATATATCAGCCTGATGGAAGATGATCTGGTCATGTTGATAGAAAAAATAAAGGATTCGGAATTGGAGATTGGTAAAGATCTTGGTGTTATCAGCTATAATGAAACGCCATTAAAAAAGTTGATTCTTCAGGGTATTACGACCATTTCTACCGATTTTGAAGCGATGGGCAGGGAAGCTGCTCAACTCATTCTGGATGGCAAGCAAAAGAAAATTGAAATTCCGTTTCATCTAAAACTCAGACCTTCGCTTTAAACCATTTATAGATTCTATGCAAATAACTGAAGCGTCGTATATTAAAAGCAGTGCCAATTACACCCAGTGTCCTGCAGCAGACAAGCCTGAATATGCTTTTATTGGCAGAAGCAATGTAGGCAAATCATCACTCATCAACATGCTTTGCAATAAGAAAGCACTGGCCAAAACTTCTTCCGCTCCGGGGAAAACACAATTAATCAACCATTTCCTGATCAATGCCGGCGCAAAAAACCATTCTACAAAGAAAAAAGAAGAATGGTACCTAGTAGATTTACCCGGATATGGATATGCAAAAGTTTCGCAAAAGCAACGCAAAAGCTGGAGCAAAATGATAGAAGACTATATATTGCAGCGTGAAAATCTGGGAACGCTTTTTGCATTGATAGACAGCCGCCACGAACCCCAGCAAATTGATCTGGAATTTATCAATCAACTGGGCGAATGGCAGGTTCCTTTTACCATAGTATTTACAAAAGCCGACAAGAACAAACCTGGTGCCACGGACAGAAATGTGCAGAGCTTTCTTGATAAACTACACGAGTTTTGGGATGAGCTGCCACCAGCCTTTGTTACTTCGGCTGTAAAAGCAAACGGAAGGGACGAGCTATTGACTTTTATCAGCGATCTGAATAAAGATTTTGTGGCACAAAAAAGTAAGATCAGGAAAAAAGATTGAGCTTGAATTTTTTGGAAATTTCATTCTTCAATTGCAAGAACATTTTAATACTAAAATTTTTATTTCAATACATCTCATGACCAATTTCAGAATACTGAAACCTTTTCAACCAGCAATTTCATTCGCAAGTATATTACTGGTGCTGATGGCTTTCTCAGGAACAAGCTCCTGCGTAAAAAACACACCTTTCAAAGATCCCTTTAGTGTTCCATCTTCTTATCATTTTGAGAGTACGGATTCCTCTGCCAAGGCAAAAGTGATTATGATGAAGGCTATGGAAAACTATTTGTCAACGGCCAATTCAGGTGTTTTGGATACTCTACTCATTGATTCCTTATGGCAAAACAAAAACAATTCTTTTACACCAACCATGGCACCAGATTTTCTCTATTCCGCAGCCATCCTAAACAATATGAAAACCATCGGCCTAATGGGGTCCACGAATAGTGTGAACGAGCTCATGATTTTTGCTGATTCTTTATATATCGCCAGCAAGTCTTACTCTATAAATGCCACCAATGGTACTGCTGGATTCCTGCAATCCGGTGCGTCCAAATATCTGGTTAGCAGATCAGGTAGAGCGTATAAAGAAATATGGGCGAATGCCATGATCGGAGGATTGGCTATGAGCAATGTTTCCAGTTTGTTTATGGGTGCCAATGGCATCGACCCATTGAATTTAGCTTACGATTTCATGGGTCTTCCTCGTGGTTATGATCCCGGCACCAATTATGATACCCCACCGGTTAAAGCAGACAGACCATTGGGAATCGCTTCCCTGTTTGCTATTACCGACACAGGAAAACAAATGGCTGCAAAAATTTATGAAGAGTTCAGAAGGGCGGGAGCCGCTCTAAAAGCAGGCAATTCCGATATTGCTGGTGGCTCCATGGTTCTTATCAGAGACTATACCGATAAAGCCATTGCTGCTGCTCTGATTAGCTATTTAGACAATGTAAAAAAATCATCAGACAAAGGCATTCAATTACACAATCTTTCAATGGCTTATGGGCTGGTGTGGGCAATGCAATTCAGGTTGGTGCAGGGTGCATTGACCAACCAGGATTACAATGCCCTTAGAGTAGTCATGGATACCAATTTTTATACCCTGATTCAGGAATCTGGTTTCACAAAAATAAATCAAGTACGTAATGCATTTGCCAATGCGTATGGATTGTAGAAGAAGACCTTGGTTCTAAAAGGATGAAGGATAGTTGATGTCAAAGGCATCCCAGTTCCGGACAAGGCACAACTATCCATTCTCCCTTGCACCCAATTGCTCCAGCATTTCCACCACTTTTTCTCTTTTAAGAATCAGGAACCCCAACCGATCCTTGCTAATACCTTCCTTAAGTTGATAACTAAAGGTCAGGGCATCGTTGGTTACAATGGTTTCAAAATGCCGAAAAGCGATGGTGGATTGATCTTTTAGTTCTTCGCCTAATTCATACAAATGAGTAGATAGAATAAACAGGGAGGATTTCACCTTTATCAGGCCTTGGATCACCGAAAGTGAACAGCGCATAGCATCTTCCACGTTAGTCCCTTTAAATAATTCATCAATCAGTACCAGCCATTTTTTTCCGTCGGCAATTTTTTGCACTGTACTTTTTATGCGTTGCACTTCGTTGAAGAAATAGCTTTCTCCTTTAGCAATATTATCCACCACATTGATATTGCTGATCAGTCCATCAAACAAACTCAAATTCATACCTACAGCCGGAACGCCCATGCCGATATGGGCCAGAAAAACGGCTGCACCCACCGACTTGATGAGTGTACTTTTTCCTGCCATATTTGCACCGGTTAAAAAAAGAAAATTATGCTGTGGACTCATTTGTAGGTTGTAGGGCACTGGTTTGTCCAGCAACAAATGGTATAAGCCTTTGGCTTCAAAATAGGGATTATCCGTTTGTACAAACGCAGGAAAATGCAAATCAAATTTTTTCACTGCAAAAGCCATCGAATACCAGGCATCCAGACGACTGTAAATTTCCATCAGCTCCTGAACTTCTATTTTGTAACTGCCTCTTACATTGGAAGCAAAGTATAATATTTTATGCTGTGGTATCGGCAAGCCCCTCTCTGTTTCAGCCATTTGTTTGAAAGGCTCTATCAAGGAAATCAGATGACTGATTCTATCGATATGTATTCTAAATTTTTCCGGCAAATCCACATCCTGAAGGATGGAAGCAATCTTGTTTAACCCACGGAAAAAATCAGTAAAATGGCCAACTGAAAATTTTGCCATCGAATAGTCGGCACTGTGCAACAGTCGGTACATAAACGCATCCACCGCCGAAGGATTGTCGCCAATAGTGTCTAGTGCATAATCCAGAAACTTGGTCATCACCAACATGGTTCCATTTGATATCTCATCGGGCCAGGCATCCACATGATCTAATAGTTTCTTTAGAATAGTCTGCGTGCCTTGGATCTTGTCAATATCACTATACGGGTTAGAGAAATAATGTCGCAACCATTCTCTTCCTCCTTCGGTGCGCGTAAAGTTCAGCCGATGAAATATAGAAAAGTTTTCTTCCTGATGAAAGATGGAAATATCGTTAAATGATACATGATCTATTTGCATACAGTTTCTTTACAAACAATAAAGATTTTTGCCTGGTCAAAGAAGAAATCATCATAAGAGGCGATACCCACCCCAATCAACCAATCAACTTATCAAATATTCAACCACCCAATCACCCCCTCTCAAACAGCATCCGTCCCCCCTTTACAGACTCATCCCATTGTCCGTTTCCATAAACTAAATGGCCATTAATAAACGTGTGTGAGATGGAGGCAGGAAAGGAAAAAGGATCGCCGTTTTCTCCAGCCTGTTCAAAAGGACTCCAGCCACATTTATATAAAATATTCTCCTTGGAAACGGTATAGCCTTTCTTAGGATCCACTATCACCAAATCCGCAAAATACCCTTCGCGGATATAGCCTCTTTCTTTTATAGAAAAACAATCAGCTACGGCATGGCTCATTTTGGCCACTATTTTTTCCAAAGATATTTTTCCAATGCTATGATAATACAACATCAGCGGCAGCGCATGTTGCACCAGTGGCAACCCAGCATGAGCTTTCAGGTAAGGCTCATTTTTCTCTTCAAAGGTATGAGGCGCATGATCGGTAGCAATCACATCCAATCTATCATCCAGCAAGGCTTCCCAGAGCGCCGCCTTGTTTTGTGCTGCTTTGATAGCCGGATTGCATTTGATGAAATTTCCCTGACGGGTATAATCATCTGCCGTAAAATGCAAATGATGCACACACACTTCTGAAGTAATTCTTTTTTTGATCAGTGGAATTTCATTGGTAAACAACTCCAACTCTTTTGCAGTACTGATATGCAGAATATGCAGCCTTGTATTATGCTTTTTGGCAAGCGCAACAGCAAAGGAGGAGGAAGCATAACAACCTGCTTCATTTCGTATGATGGGATGATCCGCCGCCGTTAGTTCTCGACCGGAATCGATGGCTTTTTGCAAATTGGCCTTAATGATTTTTTCATCTTCGCAATGGGTGGCCACCAGCATTTCGCTTTCTCCAAAAATTTTGCCCAACACATCCGGATTGTCCACCAAAAGATTGCCGGTGCTGCTTCCCATAAACACTTTGATACCGCAAATCCGATCTTTGAATTTGTTGGCAGCCAGAGATTCGTCTGCATTAGTATTATTGGTGCCAATATAAAACGAATAGTTTGCCAGCGAAGTCTGCGAAGCAATTTGATACTTGTCTTCCAGCAATGGCAGCGTAAAAGCAGGAGGCATCGTATTGGGCATTTCCATAAAGCTGGTAACACCGCCAGCAACCGCCGCTTTACTTTCGGTGTAAATATTGGCTTTATGGGTCAAGCCCGGTTCGCGAAAATGCACCTGACCATCAATGGCACCAGGCAACAAATACTTTCCTTCTCCATCTATTTCCAGGGCATTGCCCAAGTTGGCAATCTGGTTATCGACTCTGTCTATTCGACCATTTTTTAGTAAAACATCTTTGGTTTGAATTTCTCCTTCGTTTACTATCTGGATATTTTTTAAAAGATATATTTGCATGCTTATTAATTTGTGCTGTTGATACTATTGATTATTGTAATATTGAATGAACGCTGTTCCGTAAAAATCATTGCAATACTAAATAATTATTTGCATGATTTTTTTGAATGGTTCAATTTCACAAAGGCGTAAAAAATAATAACTTACTTTTAGAAAACCTTATCCTCATACTATGCAATTTAGGAAATACCTGTTTTTATCTGGCTTTGCTCTTTCTTCGGCTTTTACCTACGCTCAAACCACTTATTTGCCTTTGGGAGACAAGCAGGAAATATTGTTGGACAGACTGGAGATAAAAGCGCAAAAAGACTCGGTGTTTAATTTTTCCAAAACCAAACCCTATAGTCGCGAAGCTTATGTGGAAGAAGTGCGCAGAATGCTGGACAATACCGATTCCGCATTGGACAATGTAACCAACGAAGATGTGTATTATATGGAAAGCCTAGTGAAGAATAATATTGCCTGGCTGCCCGAAAACATGCGCGATGATTATTACATGAGCAAAAAGCGAATTGGCAATACCTTTTACCAATATCCTGCAGGTCTGTTTGAAACACATTCCAAAGACTTTGACCTTGTCATCAATCCCATGCTGAATATAGGTATGATGAAAGAGGACAATAATGGGCAAAAACTTTTTTATAATTCCAGAGGTATATCCGTGCGTGGTCGCATTGCGAAGAGAGTGGGGTTTAATGCATCAATTACTGATAACCAAGAAAGATACCCGGAATATGTGCAGGAGTGGACTAACAAATGGCAGGCCATTCCAGGGCAGGGTTATTATAAAGCGTTTAAAGCCCCCGGCGGGGTGGATTATTTTGATGGCAGAGGGTATATCAGTTTTGGTGTATCAAAATACATTGATGTGGCTTTTGGTTACGATAAAAATTTTATAGGTAACGGCCAGCGTAGTCTTTTTCTGAGCGACTTTAGCAATAATATGCTGTTCCTAAAATTGAATACCCGTATCTGGAAATTCAATTACCAGAACCTGTTTATGGAACTCACCAATAATTACGATCACTTTGGACCAGATAAACTATTGGATCGTAAGTATGCTGCCATACACCATCTGGATATCAACATTGGGAAGTCGATGAATATCGGACTTTTTGAAGGAGTTATTTTTGGGCGCAAGAATCATTTTGATTTTGGCTATATGGTTCCGGTGATTTTTTACCGTTCAGTGGAGAGAAACAATGGCAGTCCGGATAATGCATTGGTGGGCATGGATTTCAAAGCCAATATTGCCCGCACCGCTCAAGTTTACGGGCAGTTGATTTTAGATGAATTTAAACTTTCCGAGCTCACCAGCAACAAGCGATGGTGGGCCAATAAGTTTGGATATCAGGTTGGAGCCAAATATATTGATGCCTTTAAGATCAAAAATCTAGATCTGCAACTGGAACTAAATCATGTGCGGCCATTCACCTACTCTCATAGCGATTCGGTATCCAACTATACACACTATAATCAGCCTTTAGCGCATCCGCTTGGTGCCAATTTCAACGAATGGATTGGCGTGCTTCGCTATCGTCCTATTCCAAAATTGCTGGTAGAAGGAAGAGCAATGTATTATATGCAAGGCAAAGACAGTACCAGTACGGTTAATTTTGGCAGCAATATATTTTTACCCTACGATCTATATCGAAATGGAGAATATGGATTTGATGTAGGTTCCGGCTGGAAAACAAGAACCTCCATGCTGAGTCTTTTGATCAGCTATGAAATAAAAGAAAATCTGTTTTTAGAAGCCAATGGTTTTATCAGAAATCAAAAAGCTGTGACGTCCCCCGCCTTGACAGGAAAATCAAAATCTACTGTTTTCGGACTTGGACTTAGATGGAACATGTCGAGAAGGGATTTGTTTTTTTAGGGAGCGTTTGTAAACTAAGCAGCACACACTATTAGTTCACAATAGTTGTCTGTTTTATTTAATGGATCTTTTCAATTCTTCACAAAAGCCAATGACCTGCTGGCATTGTTCTTTAGTAAACATCCCAAAATGAGTCAATTCCAGGGGCAGGTTCATTTTTTGGGACAGCCAGTCGTAAGCGGCTTGCTGTTTCTGAAAATGTATTTTTTCTTTCCACAAAGGGTCAAAACTTTGATGACCCTGGTTCTTATGTTTGCGCAACTCCACATCGGCTAGGCGTCCTAAGGAAGTAATATTATCGGCATAAGTGCCTACGTAATGATCTCTGTTTTGGGTACATTGATAATAGTATTTGTCAAGAAACTTGGGTCTTGGCAGTTCATTCACCAGGTTCGGATAAATAACATCGCCCTCAACAAGTTTCGTTTCGCAATGGCAATAGGGGCAAATGGCACCACTTATTATTTTTTTTTGGTCTTGGGGCATTGGGAGGGTAACTGCATTTTGATTTAATGGCGGCTTTTTTCGATCTGTTTAATGTTATCGGCACGCCCTTTTTGATTGTATATTATTTGTTTGTTCATTTTGTCTGTCGAGTTGTGTATGTTTTGTTGTTCGATTTTGCAAATGTGCCACTAAAAGCGTTGGTATTAGTATTTTAATTGTTTTAAAAATTCCTTTAGAGATATTGTCGTTATGTTTAGTCCTTTTGCTTTAATCTGTAAACCATTGTCAGATGTCAGCAATATTGGGTTCTCGTCTTTGTATTTCAAGGTCACTGATAAAATGAAATTGTCTGGGGATTTTTTGTTGAAGTCCTTTGGAAGCAAAGTCAAATCTGCTGTGTTCATTTTAATTCCACGCTTTTCTATACTTTCGTTTATTTGTCTCAATGCTTTTTGAACATTTTTTTTTTGTTCATCAGTCAATGAAATTTTCAAATAGTCCAATTCATCAATGACTTTTGCAGATAAACCAATTTGATATTGCGTATCAATTTTTGAAATGATGTCGGGATAATCAACAAAAACGTTTGTGTCTATGATGTAAATGTTTTCCTTGTCCTTGCTAATTTCCTTTTTAGGTTTTTCAAACTTTGAAAGGTCTATTTTCCCAAGAACTTTTAAGCCCACTTTGTTTTCTGATTCCTTTTCAATGTTTTCGGTAGTTGTTGAAATTTGACTTTGGAAAATAATTTCCTTTGTTTTTTGTAGATATGTCTTTACTTTCTCATTAATATGAGGATAAAAGGAGTTAATGTTTTCATCTGAAATGATAAGTGTACATAGTTTAGCTCTTGAAGTTGCCACATTAAAGCGATTTACTTGTAATGCAAATGGAATGCTCTCAGTTGGAATAAAGAAAATTGTGAAGTCAGTTGTTAATCCCTGAATTCTGTCAATGGTTTCAATCAAAACATTTTCGGTATCAGCACATTTTGAATAAATTTCTTTTTGTAAAAACCGTACTGAATCTCTATTGAAAGCCAGCACTGCAATTTCTGTTTTTCTGTTAAACTGTTTTAGTTGAATAACTAATTCAATAATGAATTGAGAACATTCTTTCGAAGGAATTTTACCGTCTGGAAGTTGAAACTTTTTTAAAGTTGTTCCGCCATTATTTTGAAATGACTTATCCAGCAATGGAAAGTTTAAAAAGTTCAAAGGCAATTCTGCACTTGATTTACTTTTCAATTGTCCTGAATAAAATGAGTTGGTTGCATCAACACTATTCTGAGTTAGTCGGTAAGAATCGGTAAGGATATATTGTTTGGAAGTTGGCAGAAAGAAACTGATTGCTTTCAATCCGCAAATCATCCAATGAAAATTATTTGTGTCTTCGGGTGCATACTCTTTGTGAAAGATTGGTTCAAGTTGTTTGATGTCGCCAATGATGATACACTTCTTTCCAAGTTTCCTTGCCAAAGCGATGGTTGATAAAAATGCCTGACTTGCTTCTTCAATAATTATGTAATCAAAGTGAGTGTCCTCGATTGCCTTTGCAGCAATTTGGCTCATGACGTAATAAGTAGCCAAAAGCATTTGAGGTTGTTGTTGGCTTAAACTTTTAAATGCTTTGATGCCCTTTATTTTCTTGTTCCTACTTTCATCAGCCGTCAATGCGGACTTAAATATTTTTCCTTCACTCAAACCCGTTTTCAAATTTTCCTTTTCTGCCAACTCAATCAATGCACGGTTTGTCAAGGCTGTTACAAGAATTCTGTATTCGGTTTTTAAGAATGCACTGCAAAGTTGTGCCATCAAAAATGTTTTGCCCGTTCCTGGCGGTCCCTGTATAATTATTATTTCTTTTTCAATCAGGTCAGTTTGAATTTGGGTTACAATACTTTCATCAACTATCAAAGGTTGTGGATTCCAATTTACTTGTCCAATTTCTAAATTTAAAATCTCATTTGTGTCCTGTTTGGTTTCCTTCAGAAAATCATGAAGGTTCATAAGATAATTTAACGGAGGGTCAGTAGGGGCTAAGAAAACCAAAGCATCCTTCTGATATTTCGGAATATCTTCAGTTTTCACTCCCGACAATCCAACAATTGTAAGGTCTTTCTCATAGGTAAAAAAGACTGTCTTAGATTCAAATTGTGTTGCAACCTTAGTTCTTAAACTCTCATAAGTCATTCCTCCCCAATTCTTCACATTGTCGTTTTGTATTTCCGAAACGAAGCATTGTAGGTTTTCATTTTTTCTTGGTGGGAAGCAAATTTTGTGGTCAAACTTTACAATCAGATTTCCTCTTGCTTCATCAAATCCTTGGAAGCGGCATAAGTAAAGTTGATGTTCAATAAACATTTTTGCCGCTTGCTTTTTGAGCAATTTACTAAACTCATTTGTCTGATAAATAAGTTCTGACTGAATAAGTTCAATATGTTTTAGGTGATGCAATTTATTCATGGCTTTCAGTATTCAATATTTTCAAAAATGCTAAATTATCATTGGTTTGTTTTTCTCTATCAACAATTAGAAAATGAAAATTCGCTTTCTTTTGGTTGTACTCACAAAGATTAAGGATATCTTCTTCACTCGGTTTGCCCTGATATAGCATTAAATAGTTATTATAGAGTTCTATTATGTCCGAAGGTGAGTTATAAATTCTTATATCATCTGTTCCAAAGTCAATAGCCATTTTGAACTCATTATCTCTCATTTCCAATAGTTCACTAGGATGTATGTATGCAAAGGAACCTCTTGCACTGTGAATGAAAAATTTGGTTTCACCGTCTTCAATTTTATTAAATCCCCAAGTTTTGTTATAATTCAATCCAAGTTTTTTACACAATTTCAATTTTGCAAGTAGATTAAATGTTTTTCGCTTTTCTTCTGGTTGGTTTCTAAAGTCGGCTAAAATTGATTTTAATTCTTGTACTTTTTCCCCATCATAAATATCTTCTACCTCCAATAAACTATCAATGAATTGCTCAGCCTCTTTTCTAAATTTATTTTCGTTTTCTTGAATTTTATATAGCCATTTTTCGGGAATGTCGTATGTCTTATTTAGCTCTTGAATTATTTCAATTTCTGTTTCATCAAAAATATACCGATGAAATATTTTCTCTGTTACCTTTCCTTGTTGCAAGACACATTTGAATAAATACTTTCTAATCACACTTTTCTTAGAAGCCAATTCATCAGTAAAGTATATTTTAGAATTTGCGTCAAGAAACTTTCGGTCTCTTTTCCAAATCAGCGAACCATGTTTAATCGTATCATATAAATTATCACATTCAATGTAGTTCTGTTTTCCTATGAAAGTTTTCAGTTGCTCTGAAACTGTTGAATAACGGGCTTCCCCGTTTGCAATGACAAATGCAACATACTCTGCTCTTGAATTAAATTTGGTTTTTATTTCATTTTCTGCATTTGAATTTTCCGTTGCTGCATATCTTGTTTTGTAATCCGACACGGAAATTTTCGTTACACCAACTTTTGAGAAAACAATATTAAAATCAGAATGTAGTATGTTGTTAGGGTGTTGGCTTATAATTTCCGCATCTTGGGAAAAGTAAATTTCGGTATTTGGTAACCAATTGTAAGTTGTGTTTGGTAGTTTTATTCCAACAATGCTTTCAGGAGTGATTTGATTTCTTTGAATGATGTTAACTATCTTCAAACTGATTACTTCATTCTGCGTAAGTCCGTTTGATTTCTTTAGCAATGCAAGACATTGGTTAATGCTCAACTCTTGATTGATTCCTATTAGCTGTTCAAGTGTTACGGTTCTATTGTCATTCGTAAAATGTTTTGAAAAGTCAATCAACGGAATCAAACTTTTGTCATCAACATAAGTTTCTAAAGTTTTAGAAAATAGTTCTGTGGGCTTCTTGAAAATATTATCCGAAACTTCAATTGTATTGTTTGTCTTGATTGTGCTTAGAATATTACTTGAGCTAAATTGCTTTAAGTGGATATCAGAATCAGTAATGAACTTCCAAAATTTTGAAATGTATTTTTTGTTTGTAAGTAGTAGGGAAGGATAAAAACTAAATGTCGTTGGTGTAATATTTATGAAACAAAAATTATTGTGAACTCCAGACTTGATTAGGAAATCTTTGGAAATTGTGTTTGCTAAATAAGAAGGCGAAAGAAATCTAAATTGACTTTGAATTTCGCTATCGCTTTGCAGTTCCAATTCGGGTGTGTAATCCGTTGAGAAATGAATCTCATTCGGTGTTATCCAAACATTTTGACTTGAAGTTTGCAATTTGATTTTTGCAAACTTGTTTGCAAAATCAAAAGTGATTGGAACTTCTGCATTTTGATTTGCTTGCAAACGCAAATCAAAATCCTTCATAATTGCAAAATGATTTGTCTGAAATGAATCTTGATTGGAAATAAAATAGTCAACCTTATAGTTGAAAATAATTTGCTCACTATTGAGGTCTTTACACCCTATAAAAGAAAAGAATTGTTTCCATTCGGAAACAAAAGTTTGATTGGGTTGGTATTCGCTACTGATTTGATTTTTCAAAATTATACTTACCATAATATTATTTATCCTCTCGTCTGCTGAATAGTGTTCTGATAGGATACATTGATTGGCTATAAAATATGCTTCGGCACATTTGAGTTTAAGTGTTTGTTGGATTGTTGTCTTTTGAATTTCGGTTAATTGTTTTTCAGGTTTTTCTTTGTTGGTTTTCCAGTATTTGAATATTTCAATACATGCTTTAAAATGTAATGAATCATCAAGGATGGGTAGTTGCGTTACAAGTTCTGTTATAACATCTTTCAATCCGCTTTTGGCTCTTGAGGATTTAAGAATTTCATTCCATTTCTTAATGTCAGGTCTTTTGGCAGAACTGAATTTGCTTTCAATGAAAAATTTACATGTTAGATTCAGTGTTGCAATGATTGTTTCTACTTCATCTTCCTTAGCAAATTCTTTGGGAACATAGGCAGATGAAACGGTTTTGATATTTAAAACACCCTCTTGAATGGGTTTGCATAGAATGAAAAGCTGAGACAAAGATTTTTTTATTTCATCATCTTCTTTTAATACAACCCAATTGTCGTATATGAAATTCCAAACATTGAAAATGTTGTTTTCATTTGTCAATAATGAATTTATGGATTTAAGATTGTCTTTGTAAAACTGACTTGCATTAAATGGCTTAAATTTCAACTCAATATTCTCCTTGTCCAGAAATTCTTTTACAGTCAAATCTACTTTGTTGTTTGCGAAGAAATCAACCTCAACTGGAATTGTGTTGAATAAGTCAGCAGCTTTAAATAGTTCTCCTGTTGCAGATAAAACTATTTTTTCAGAATTAAGCAATGCTTTCAATTCGACATTATCAGTGTTAAACAAATGTTGTATTAGCTTGAAATTATTTGAAGGTAATTTTAGCCAATCTTGAAAATTCTGTTTTTGAATATCAGATTTAAGTGCTTCAATGGAATAAATGTTGCTTTCTAGCTTATAATCCGTCAGAAGTGTTTTTATTTTTGAAATCCCTTCTCCAACATCATTGTGAATTAGCTTCTCTGTTCTACCAGTTAGTAGTTCAAAATCTAAATTCAGCAATTCAACAATTCGTGTTTCATCTACTAAAATGTTTGATAGTGGTTCTAACTTGGCTGATTGATTTGGAATAAATGAAATAGCTCCTTCCCCAAATACTACATTGTCAAAACCAATTTTAAAATATTGAAAATACGAACTCCATTTTTCATTGCTTTTTAGAATTGCTTCAATGGATTTGAAAGAAGGAATAAGATGGATAACTGAATAACAAAACTTCCTTTCTCTCTTTGTGTCGGAAACTGTTGCTTTAATGAATTGAATAAAATATTTACCTGATTCAATTAAAAGAAACTCATTCCATTTGTTGTTGATTAAGCCTTCTCTTTCTCCGTCTGGTATAAAATCAGTGTTTATTAAGAATCCAAGATTCAAGTTAATTGATAGCGGTAGGTAGTTAAATAATTTCGCATCATTTACTAATGATATATGTCCACTCTTAATTATTGCTGCAAATGATATTTTACAGGAACTTAAGTCAGAGAATTTACTTGGGACTTCCTCATTTCCTTCACTTATCTGTGTGTTTAGATAGTCTGTGATATCTTGATTAACTGCAACATCAAATTGCTTAAGCCACCATTTGTTTTCATTTCTATCGCAAAATATTTTCTTGCCGTTTGCTAGAAATACATTAACCTTATTTACATTTCTTAGAAACAATAGAATTCTTTCATCTGAGAATAGTTCAAGTGTTTCAGAATACTCTAATAATATTTCATTTGGTTTTCTTGGTTTTAGTGCTATTGCAACATTCGAATTTAAAAAGCGATTGTTATTTCTCAGAGAAACTTCTAAATCTTTTATTTCAGTCCAAATTGGCATTAGTTGCCAAGGATATTCAGCATGGTGGTAGGCTTTTTCAAAACGAAATGAATATTTTCCTGATTTTAGATAAACGAATTCATTTGCTTTGAAGACTGATTTGAAACCAATTCCTTTGAAACCAATTTTGTTTAATTCATCTACCTTATCTTCCGCATTTACTGCACAAAGAGAATACACATTATTGAAGTTAAATTCAGAACCTGAATGTGTAAAAAGTAAATACTTATCTGTGATATAAAAATTCACAGTTACTTTTTCATTAGGTAATGGATAATCATCTGCGTTTTGAAGAAGTTCGTAAATGAAAGTTTCATTTCGTTTGTTGATTTGGTAGGTTATTGTTTTTACGGATTTTAAAATGTCTTGACTGTTTGCGGTGTTTGCCTCACTATATTTTTTAAAAACTAGTTCCGAAAATTCCTTTTCATTCGGTGAATACAGTTCAAATTTACAATCTTTATTAAATTCAAGTAAAAACTCACTATTGTGAAATGATCGAATATTTTGAGGAATTACTTTAGCTGTGATTCTATAATATGTATTTGTTTTTAAATCAAAGTTAGACTTGTTTAATATTTGAACTTTTACAAAGTTTCTATCATCTATATTACTTTTTAAATTTAGAACTGGAGAATAGTCAATATTTCTTATGTTGTCAAATAATGTGAGTTTTGTAAACTTCTTGAATTTACCTATAAAAGTTAATGAATCAACCCTAAATGAATTGAATACTTCTTCATCTGTTTTTAGATTCCAAAATCCAGGCATATACTCAAATTGTTTTTGAAAAAAAATAATATCAAAAATCTGTTTTGATTTATTCGTTTAAATTTTACTATTCCTTTGTCTTGTATATTCATTTGTCAATCTTTATTACATTGTTAAAAAAAATATTAGATTAATAAAATATCAAGCTTTAGCATTAAAATTGTTTCTTTTAAAATTCTAAGCTCCCTTTTCGTTTTGCTCTTTACAAAAACCATTAGCACCTATTTTTACAATAATCAATAAAATCGCAGGTATAGGGCTTGTTACATTGTGGGCCTATAGCAATTACAGGTTCATTGCTTATTAGCACATTTTTAAATCGTTTCACTTTTTCGGTGGTATCTGGTAGGTAATTCTCCAATTCTTCTTTTAAATTTTTTATAGTCCATCTACGGTCATCTGCCTCTGAACGGAGAATCACATTAAATGTATTTAACGCTTCTTTGAAACGGGTTTTGGCCACTAAAAATTGAATATATAAATCTTCTATAATGGCTTCGTTTAATTTGGTGCTATGCTTGATCTCATAAATATCAATAAGCCCGTCATTGTTTTTTATCAAAATATCGCACATCACCAACACTTCATTTTCGATTAAGGTGGCTTCGTAAATAATTCTTCGCTCTGGGGTGTTCAATAAATACTGGGTGTATGAATTAAAATAGGCAAAGTTTCCAACAGCCTCTTTTACATTCACGCCTCCAGGGAACTCAGTTTCCCTGACAATATGCTCAAATGAATGACCTTGATCGAATAATTTTTGTGTTTCTTTACTAACCGGCGTTTTTTCGTTTTTCTTATGCTTGTCTAAATAAAGAAACTTGACACATTGGTTGCCTTTAACAAAAGAGCTCTTTGTCAATTTCCAGTTTTCAAATCTTAATATGGTTGTGCCACTTTTGATCCTATTTGAAGTAGCTTCAATTTTATCTACCAATTCACTGGCCATTGTTGTTGGCATTCTATCCCCTCGGTAATTTCGAAGTTGTGCTAAAGCTTTTGAATAATTTTGGAAAGCACAATCATAATCTCCAATCTCATAGGCCAGTTCGCCCAATTTGATGGCATTAAAGACAAAATAATTTATATAATCACTCATATACTACTCCTTGTAAAATTCATGGCATACTTACCGTTCTGCCATGCTATTCTATAAAAAATTTAATAAAAACATCCAACATAGTTATGCGCTGGTCACAATGGGTTCCCAATAAATATTAGGATTAACTTGATCCTTTTAAATTTTGGAAGGCAGCTTATTTGGTTCGCAAAAGCTTGTTTGATTCTAATTTATGACATGTCCAATGTTTAATTTTTTCTGACCTAAAATAGGACTTAATTTTTGTATTCAAAAATATTAATGCACCAGTTATAAAACAAAGTGTTTATTGATGAATTTGTTCTCAACAACACCGAAATGGGCTATTAAGGTAACAAGGGTGGCAAAAGAAAAAGACAGGCATTATTTTATTTGCACAAAACTGGTCTGTTTACTCATCACCTCTTCCTTACAGTATTATTAAACTATCCCCATCAAAATATCAGATAAAAAAAAGTTGCCAACCCTCGTTGACAACTTTCAAAAACTAAAAACAAAGCGCTTACTGTCCCATTGTTTTCCCGCCTTCGCCTGTACGACTATTTTCGTCTTCGGCACCGGTTTTGCGTTGTCTGGCGGCTTTTATTTGTGCACTACCAAAACGATAGGTGAAATTCAGTTTAAACTGTTGTGCTTCCCAGGCTGCTCTTATTCTGGTTTCGGTACCGGCATAGTTGGCAGTACCCTTAAAGCGCATGGTTCTGAAAATGTCGCTGGCACTAGCTTTCAGCGTTCCCCTGCCTTTGAGGATTGATTTCTGCAATCCCAGATCTACAAAACCCAGGGACTTTCCTTTGAACATACCTTCCCAAACAAATGGAGAAAGATAGAGTGTACTTAACTCAGCAGTCCAGGTTTTGGCGAACTTGTAAGAACTCTGGGTAAACAAAGTGGTATTGAAATTGCTGGCCTTGATGTCTCTTCCACCCCCACCAAAGTTGGCTTTATAGGTGGAATAATTAGAACTCAAATTTGCAAATACGGTTAATGATTTATAGATAAAAGGATAACTTATGTTTAGCCCCCAAATCTGTTGTGTAGCCAGGTTTTTTGTAATCTGAAATGCCTTGCTGCCTTCGGTGGTATCCATTATTTGAGCAAACAAATCCTTAATATAACTATAGTTTACTTTGGTATTCAGTTTGTATTTGTAGGTATGCGTAAGCCCGATACTATTGGTGTATTGAGGCGTTAAAAAAGGATTTCCCTGCTGATAAGTATAGTCATTCAATAAGAATCTGAATGGGTTAAGATTACTGTAATTAGGCCGGTCGATCCGTCGACTATAAGTGAGGCTCCATTGGCTCATTGGATTTTTGTTGAAGGTAAAAGCAGCACTTGGGAACAAATCGGTATAAGATCTTTTTACTGTGGAATCTGGTGAAACTGGACTTGTGGAAATACCTTCGGAATTGGTATTTTCGCCCCTCAACCCCACTTGCACCATCAGACCTTTATATTGTCTGTTATAGTTTACATATAGTGCATTTACATTTTCGGTATAGTTGAAATCATTTGCATTTTTCTTGTCCCAGGTTTCAGTATTTCCTGTTACATTGAATCTATTGAATTTATTGAAAGTTTCCACAAACCCAACCTTACCACCATAGCTCAGTTTTCCTTTTAAGAAGTTGTGCTCATAATCTGCCTTAACCGAATAAATATTAATATCAGTGGGTGTGATCATTCGGTAAATATTTCGGGACAGTTCGGTCTGATGATCACCAGAATAATAAATATTGGGGATGAACTGGTTGGTGGCGTTTTCGTATCGACCATAATCCAAGTCTATATTCAATTGCCTGCCAGCGGTATCGGCATACTTATAATTTGCGTTTGCATTATAGTTATTCCGTTGACTTTCTATCACTGAGTTTGCCTCCAGAATACGAGAAGGCATGGAAGCACCACGGGGCGTAATTGTCATTGGACCTGAAGAGTGGTTGTCCATATCCATCAAACTTCCATTGAACATGATGCCTATAGTATGTTTACTATTTATATAATAGTCTGCACCGGCCTTAAAGTTATGGCTGGTTCTGCCAGCTTTGATGGTCGAATTTTGATCGAAAATAGTGTCAGCCATGGCTCTGTATAACCCAAGTTCGGTATGGTAATTTCCATCACTGAAATTATAGTTCCCAAAATAGTTTGCCTTTTTTGATCGGTGGTTCAGACTAATGCCGGCATTGTATTTTCCATACTTACCCACGTTGTACCCGGCAGTGAGGGTACCATTGGTGCCGAGTGCTTTGTCCTTTTTCAGGCGAATGTTTATAATCCCCGCATTCCCTGAAGCTTCATACTTTGCCGATGGATTTGTAATCAGCTCTATACTTTCGATACTGGAAGACTGAAGAGAGCGAAGGAAATTCGCTAAGTCAGCTCCAGTCAATGGGCTGGGTCTGCCATCGATATAAACAGCCACACCTGTCTTTCCGGCCATACTGATATTGTCATCCTTATCGATCATCACGCCAGGCGAGCGTCTTAATAACTCCAGCCCGTCATTGCCTGTTGCATTGATGGTGCCTTCCACATTCACGATCATTTTATCAGCCTTCACTTCTATCAATGGTTTTTTTGCTGTCACTACCACTCCTGCAAGCTCAGTAGTAGCCTTCCTAAGCTGAAGGGCATCCATTGTATGGTCATTACCATTATAATTCATAGGCGCACTATAGGATTTGCCAAACCCAACAGATGTAGCCATGATGATGTAATTGCCCGACGTTATATTTTCAAACCGATAGGCACCTTTTTTGTCGGTAGCATTTAGTTTTAGTATAGAAGAATCTCTGGCATTGAGCAAAGACACCGTAGCGGCATTCAAAAGGTTATTGTCTGCATCCTTTATTGTGCCAGATATACCCTGAGCAAACAATGCAGATTGCAGAAAAACAAAAAAGAAAACAAAAGCGAAAAGTCTCATAAATAAATTTTTTGGAATCGAAGAATAAGACGCAAACATATTTCCCGAATGGTTTAATAAAAATGCATTTCCGATGAATGGATAAATCGGAAGGGTAAGCGGTGATAGAAATCGGTAAAAGGTTTTGCTGGTTTTGAAAATAATCGTCCATCACCCAGCACACTGTTTAATTGCCACCACTATTCACCCTACTTTTTTCTTCATCTGAACTGCTGGAACGTCGTCTGTCAGGAGCATTATTTTGTTTTCCAAACCTATACGTAAACGTGATGTTGAATCTTCTGCTATCTCTTATATTTTTGATATCGGTGTCCACAATAGCATACCGGGCATATCCCCCAAACTGTTGTGTGGCAAATACATCGCGCACACCAATTTTAAGGGTTGCCTTTTTATTAAACAACTGGCGAGACAAAGCGGTATTGACAGCCCCCATAGGATTTATCACAATCAACCCTTCATTGTTCCTGCTGGCATACCAACCGCTTAGTTCATAACTCCAATGCTTTGCAAAACTTACCATGGAGGTTAGATTGCCGGTAAATGCTGTAATACTTTGACTTAATGGATAGTTGTTGATTCCATCATTGTACAATCCCTTGTAATGATTATTAAACACATTTCCATACAGGTTGAGCCTCCACCATTTGGTTAGGGGAAAATTGGCAGAAGTAGCCAACCCAATCTGCTTCATCTTGCTAAAATTTTCATTGGTCTGAAAAGTGATTGCACCTTCCTGTTTCAACAATTGGGTAATAATATCAGAAGTAACAGTATAGTTAAAGGTGGTAGTCAAAAAGCGGTTAAAAGTATGGCTCATCTCCACATTGTTCGTAAACTGAGGCTTTAGGTAAGGATTCCCTTTTCCAAAAGTGAGTGAGTCCAGAAAAAAGATAAACGGATTCAGGTTGTCATAGTCGGGTCGGGTGATGCGCCGACTGTAAGACAGTGCTAATTGATGATGGTCATTGACATTATAAGTGACCCCAACAGTTGGGAAAAGGTTTGTGTAGTTTCTTTTGAAAATCTCGTGCATAGTTTTCTGATCACCTTTTGAAGAGGTATTCTCCAGCCGTAGCCCACCAGAAAGTTCCCATTTTTGAATAGTGGTAGAAAGGGTGGAATAGGCAGCCTGAATATTTTCTTTATACACAAAATGATTAGTTCTGGAAAGATCCTCTATCCATCCCGATCCATTATCACGCTCATACTGAACCCTGTTGTCGGTGGACACTGTACTAAGTTTTATACCTGCTCCCCATTTCCAAGATTTGGCAATCATTTGGGAGTAATCGGCTTTTGCACTGTAGATAAAAATTTCAGAGGGACTATTTCCTTTTAGCAATACAGTATTCCCAATCTGAGTACCCGATTGGTTTTGAATGCTGGTTTTCAAATTAGAACTTCCACTATTATCATAATATGCCTGATCCAGGTCCACAGACAATTCTCTCCCGGCACTATCAAACTTGTGTACATAGTTTAGATTAGATAGTATATTGCTAAAACGTCTTGAATTCTTTCCACTGGACAATAATTGATAGTCGAACGCATTGGTTTCATCAAAAACATCTGAAAAGCCATGCTGCTTTTCATTCCACTTACCAAGATTGCCAGACACCACTACGCCTAAGATATCTTTATCCGAGAAGGTATAATCCACACCCATCTTCATATTGTTGTAGTTCCCAAAACTTCGCCGATTTGTTTCCTGAACCGAAGTCCCTAAAAACTCTTTGGTACCAGGTTCTGTCAATTTTCTATTAATATTCATTTGTCCCTTACCATCAAAATGGACACCCGTGAATCCTCCAAAAAAATTAAACTTACCTCTGTGATAATTCAGGTTAAATGCACCATTCCAACGAGGATAATAGCCTTGTTCGTAACCAGCACTGGCGGAACCATTCAATCCTTTTGCCATCCCTTTTTTTGTTTTGATATTGATGACCCCTGCATTTCCTGCTGCATCATACTTAGCCGGAGGCGTTGTCATGATTTCTATTTGATCCAAACCACTACTTTGCATACTTTTTAGATAGGTAGCCAACTGACCACTGCTCATGTAGGTAGGCTTCCCATCTATCAATATCAGTACCCCCAATTTACCTTTCAGACTAACATTCCCTTCCTGATCCACTTCAACTCCTGGAGATTTCTCCAGCAGTTCCAACACATTCAAGCCAGCATTGGTGGGCGATGCATCAACATTTATTAAAGTGATACCGGCCTTTACAACCACGGGTGGTTTTTTAGCAGTAACCGTTACACCAGTCAATTCCTTTTCTTTCTTTTCCAACACAACCGTATGCTCCGTTGACTTAGTCGTATCATAATGAAAAACATTGGTATAGACAGAATTGTATCCAATACTTGAAACAGTCAACAAATAATCGCCAGAAGAAATATCTGAAAACCGAAATCCTCCTTTGTAATTAGCGACCCCTTCCTTTACAAAGCTTGAATCCGTCGCATCAATCAACAAAACAGATGCATTGGGAAGCGGCTTTGCATCTTTGGAAAGAACTACCCCGGAAATTCCTTGAGCATAGGACAATTGTGCCATCATCACCAAAACAAAAAGAATATCTAATTTTTTCATATAATACTTCATTGAATGCAGACAAAACTATCCTAAGGGCTATTGGATGGAAAGCAGAGAGCGGCGAATGGAATATTTTGACCTCTCAGTGAAGTATTTTTCTACTTCAATGGCAAAAAGAAAAGCAGATATCTCTACAATTACATGAATCGATGCCAACTTGTGTTTAAATTTTTTTCAGGAGTTTAAGTGAATATTAGCTGGTTTTACCCCATATTTGTACTTCAAATTAAATAATTGCATAGCTATGAGTTATCCTGATGCACTTCGTTATACCAAGGATCATGAATGGATTCTGATGGAAGGTAATATTGCTACTATTGGCATTACCGATTTTGCCCAAAGAGAATTGGGAGATATCGTATTTGTTGAAGTAGAAACGGTTGGAAATAGTTTAGATGCCAATGAGGTTTTTGGTACAGTGGAAGCGGTTAAAACCGTGTCGGACCTGTATTTGCCGGTAAGCGGAACAATCAATGAACTAAATCCTGCCTTAGCCAATGCTCCTGAATTAGTAAATACGGATCCCTATGGAGAAGGCTGGATGATAAAAATGACTGTGAATAATTTGGCTGATGTAGCAGAACTTTTAGATGCTTCAGGATATGAAGCACTGGTTGGATAAAATACATAATTAAGAATTTATACTTATTTTGAACAGTTTTATAAAAAGTTTTTGGCCGACCATTTTGTGGTCGGCCATTATTTTTTTATTATTGATCATTCCTGGAAACGATCTGCCTGGAGGATCAGGATTTTTAGAGATCCCAAATGTTGACAAACTAATACATTTTTTAATCTTTGGGGTATGGGTTTCTCTTTGTTGTCTGGGAATAATCAGATTCAATACTAATTCAAATCATATAATTCTCTTTTTTTTTATTGCATTTTTGGGTCTACTTTTTGGTTATGGAATGGAGCTTTTTCAAAAACACTTTGTTCCGAACAGAAGCTATGACGTGTATGATATTTGGGCAGACGGGCTGGGATCCTTTGCTGGCTTAACTTTCAGCCTACTCATATATAGAAAAAAATAGACCCCTGTAGAAACAAGGGTCGCAACCAAAACTAACTGCTTATGAGAAAATTGACTAACTTAATGTGTTATGCATTATTAACGCACAACTAATATACTTATTATTTGAAAGAGACTAAAATATTTTTTAAAAATAAGCACATTCCTCTTTGGCTAATTCATCATAAATCATGCCATAAAAAGACAAATATTTCTATTTAAAGAAGCCCTGGATTAATCCAGCCAATGCATTTCCCCCTCCCTGCTGCTGATTTTGCTGGGCTTGTTGTGTCAGATTACCTAAAATATTGGATATATCCGGAGCAGCACTGGATCCACCACCACCATTTCCAGTAAATTGGTTTAACAAACCCTGAAAGTCAAATCCTGCTCCACCCTGATTGGATTGACTATTATTACGGTCTCCTGTAAAAGCGGAAATGAGGTCAGTAAGATTGAATCCGCTATTGGCAGGATCATTGCTTTGGGTCCTATTAATAAGATTATTCATAACGGCCGGAATAATGTTATTGGAAATGCCATTGGCCACGGCCGGGCTCAGGTTCATTTTTCTAACCAGATTGTTTGCCAAATGTCCAACCATCATACTAACAATTGGGTTACTCATAATGCTACTCTGGCCCTGATTTTGTCCACTACCCGTAAACATGGAAACAATACTTTGCAGTCCTCCACCACTAATTACATTTTGCAACCCACCGGTGATGGTTTTGGCGGCTTCCGCCATGACAGCATTATTATCAGTATTAGGCACATCGTTATTGTCCACCACAGATTGCTGACCACTTTGTTTTACAAGCTCTAAAATTTGTTCAAGCATAATTACACTATTTTATTTTTTAGTTGAATTGAATACAGAAAATAAATGTATAGATAATAACCTAATTCTGCAAATTATATATATAATGATTTACAACTATGTGAACTGAATATTAGTTTATCTTGTTTCTTCGCTCATTCTGCCACCACCTGAAGCCAATGATTCCAATGGCCGAAAGCGGAATAAAGGCAAGGTAAATGATACCAGTATTTAGTCCTCTGGCTGGCCCCTCGCCTAATTGTTGAGCAGTTTTGGTACAAATCGAACATTGTGCCATTACATGTATATTAGCCAAAAATAGTAAAAACAATATGGTGATTCTCTTATTCATTCCTTTATTGATATTTCATTGTTTTAGGAACCTATCACTCCAAAAACAAAATTATTAGGTAGATATATTAAAATTGAGCTTTTCACGTGTGTAAAGATACTGGTTAAAAAAGGAAGAACCAGTTCCTAAATTCATTCCGAGTTTTAGCAAATGTATTTAGCGTGTAGGAATTCCCATAGAATATTTTATTCTGCCTAGGTATATTTAGTGAATGAAAAATTTCTTGTAGGTTTGATTCTTTCTGACTGTATTTTTATGAATACAGCATTACAATATATTTTTAACGAAAAAAACAAAGATAGTTTTCTATATTTAATACCAATTTATCCCTTATTCAAACTCTTCGGTATCCCGGTGATGACGCAATATAAATACAGTTTTCTGGTAGTAATAATTCATCTTCTAATCTTGCAGGTGGCATTTTCATTGGGTGGATGCCAGGAAAATAGCACCAACGACAGACTACGTCTTGGGTTAGTTGGCAATATCCGAACGCTTAAGGAAATCTCTTACGATGCAATGGATACCCTTGGAACTATCTCTCCGGGAAAAAGATCTAGGCCTTCCTGGAAAAAAGATACCTACCGGGTGTTCAACATTGATGGCAATCTGATTCAGGAAATACAGTACAAAACAGACGGGGAGGTTAGAAACAAAATTTATAATAAATTCCATTCGATGGAGAATAAAGTGGAGGAATTCACTTTCAAGCCTGACAATATACTGTTGTATAAACGAATCGCCTACTACACTCAGGCAGGCAAACCAATAGAAAAGTTTCTGTACGGAGCTGATGATAGTCTTTTATCAAAATGGATTTATAAATACAATGACCAGGGATACAAAATAGAAGAAAATCAATATTTCCCCCCAAATGAAAAGCCTAGCATCCGGACTCTATTTAAATACAACTCGAAGGGAAATAAAGTAGTTGAGGAGATGTTTAACCCAGAAGGAGGGCTAATAGCCAGGTGGATTTCGAAGTACAATAGTAAAAATTTACCGGCTGAGGAAAGCTATTTTTATTCAGATGGGAGTCTGAATTCTAAGGAAAACTATAGCTATGAGTTTGATAAAAATGGCAATTGGGTTCGCCAAATCATAAAGGAAGGTGGGACACCCAGGTATATAATAATTCGGGAAATTGTTTATTACGATAATTAATATCACACTAATAAACAACTTCCCGAATAAGAATCAAAAATTCCAAAATAAGGTACACAACTTCTTATGCTTCCGCTGCCATTTTCTTGGCTTGTCTGTTTCTTTCAATTTCGTCCAAAATCACCTTTCTCATTCTGATAAAATTAGGGGTAACCTCAATGCACTCATCCTGCTGAATATATTCCATACACTCTTCCAGCGTCAACAACGTTTTTGGAGCAATACGGGTAGCATCATCACTTCCGCTGGCACGGTGGTTGGTTAGTTTCTTTTCTTCTGTTGCATTCACTACCAAATCGCCCGGTTTAATATTTTCAGCCAAAATCTGACCAGTATATACTTCCTCCCCTGGATCTACAAAGAAGGTACCACGGTCTTGCAATTTGTCAATAGAATATCCGGTAGTTCTACCTTGATTTTTAGAAATCAACACCCCATTGTTTCTACCTGGGATAGCACCTTTCCAGGGCTGGTAATCATTGAAACGATGTGCCATTACTGCTTCACCTGTAGTAGCTGTAAGCATTTGTGTACGCAAGCCAATCAATCCGCGGGAAGGAATATCAAATTCCAAATGTTGCATCTCTCCTTTGGTTTCCATTACCAGCATTTCGCCTTTCTTGCGGGTAACTAAGTCAATTACCTTACTCGCAAACTCTTCAGGTACATCCACCACTAAGGTTTCAAAAGGTTCGTATTTTTTGCCATCAATTTCTTTTACCAAAACCTGCGGTTGACCCACGGTAAGCTCATACCCTTCACGACGCATGGTTTCTATCAAAACACCCAGGTGCAAAATACCACGGCCATACACTAGGAAACTTTCTCCACCTTCGCTTTCTTCTACACGAAGAGCCAGATTTTTTTCAGTTTCCTTTTCTAATCTGTCTCTTAAATGTCGGCTAGTAACAAACTTTCCGTCCTTACCATAGAATGGCGAATTGTTGATGCCAAACAGCATGTTCATGGTAGGTTCATCCACACTAATCACCGGCAATGACTCAGGATTTTCCACATCGGCAATTGTATCTCCAATATTAAAATCTTCGATTCCCACCACAGCACAAAGATCGCCAGCCAATACTTCACTCACTTTTTTCTTACCCATTCCTTCAAAAACGTACAGCTCTTTCACACGCATTTTCTTAACTGCCCCATCGGCCTGTACTAAAGCAATTTGCTGATTTTCTTTGATAGAACCGCGTCCTACTTTTCCAATGGCAATACGCCCCAGGAAGGAAGAATAGTCCAAAGAGGTAATCTGCATTTGCAATGTACCTTGATGTACGTGAGGATGTGGTACATATTTAATAATACCATCTAACAATGGATCAATATTATCAATCTCTGTTAAAGATTCATTGAACCATCCATTTTTACCTGACCCATAGTAGGTAGGGAAATCCAGTTGTTCTTCAGTAGCATCCAAATGAAAAAACAAATCGAAAACAGCATCATGCACTTCGTCAGGACGGCAGTTGGGTTTGTCCACTTTATTGATAACCACAATTGGTTTTAATCCAAGTGCCAAAGCTTTCTGCAGTACAAAACGAGTTTGAGGCATAGGTCCTTCAAAAGCATCTACCAACAGAACTACACCATCAGCCATTTTCAAAACACGCTCCACTTCTCCGCCAAAATCGGCGTGCCCGGGAGTATCTATTACATTAATTTTTACATCCTTGTAAGTTACGGCTGCGTTTTTACTAAAAATGGTGATCCCTCTTTCGCGCTCCAAATCATTGTTATCCATGATTAATTCGCCTGTATCCTGATTGTCGCGAAATACTTTTGTGGCGTGTAAGATCTTATCTACCAGGGTAGTTTTACCGTGGTCAACGTGTGCTATGATAGCTATATTTCTTAAATTCATTTGCGATATTAAGATGTAGAAAGTGGCAATTTGAAAATGGGTAATTCCTCACCAAACTTTCTAAAAAGTGGGCAAAGGTACAGGAAAAACTTTCCAGATATGGAAAAAGGAGGAAAAAATAGTGAATCTGGCTTTAAATTATAGACTCATTTCAATTTTTAAAACCCGAAAAAGGTGTAGGGGCAGACTTATTTGGGATAATCTTTTGACAAGACTTCATTTATTTTCAACCAAAAGGGCCTTGATTTTTATTGGCACAATCCATGCCTTAGGGCATATACCGCCAACCCCACTCTTGTTTTCAAATTCAGTTTTTCGAACAGAGCATTTCGGTAGCCTTCCACCGTGCGAGGACTACAATACATTTTTTCTGCCATTTCTTTGTAGCTCATTTCGGAGCATACATATTTAAAAAACTCCAGCTCCTTTTCGGTAATAAGGAGGCCAAACCCTGCCCAGCCAAATCACCATGGAAACGGAGAGTCAATACCAGGTTAGGAAGCTTGGTGAAAATGGCCAAATGGTGAATTCATGTCTATTAAAAAGTTTAGTGGATTCCATCTATCTGGATACAACAAAACCATCAGGTAAAAAACATAAGAAAGCAAAAGAAGAATCTATTATTTCCGAACCCAATGCAGAAACCACACAAAACGAACAACCCAAAGAAAAAGCATGGAAACTAACGGGCGCTTTTGGCATCAACCTCAGCAATATCATGGACTTCAATAACCCCTACAATGCCGATAAGAGAAGCCTGTCCTTGAACACTTCTTTGGATCTAATGGCCACTTATGGAAAGGCAACCAACAAACTAAAAATGAGTCATGAACTGCACTATATTTTTGGCGTGCAAAAGGAAGGTCTTTCATCGTGCTACTGTACAAAACAATTTAAGTGGCAATTTTTGGGAACCTCATTTCAATCAAAACATGATGATTACTTATACAAAATCTTTCTAAAGAATAAAAGGAAATAGCTCCCCTCCTGTAAATGCTGCCAACGATTTGAAAATAGATTATATCCAGTTGGTCACTTCATTTTGTAAGAATGTCGGATGGGCCAAAAAATGTTTCAGTCAAAAACAAACCCGGCGATATCAAATTTTTTGATTTGTGTTCCTGCAATTAGGTAAACCAATGTCAAATATAAATTTCAGAGAGGCAGCCAATTTAGGAAGGCTGCCTTTTTATTATGTCAAGATATTTATTATAAAGGTTTTGATAAATTTGACATTGATATTTTTCTATAAACAAATCCATTATTCAAAACATAAAAATTAAATCGCACTCATGCAAACAAAACAATTATTAGACGAACTAACCACATTAACCTTACAACATCTGGAAGCTGTCAAGGAATTTCAACAGCAGTCGGATGAAACATTGAACCAAAAAACCAATCTGCAAAGCTGGAATGCGGTGGAGTGCATCGAGCACCTGAACAGGTATGGAAAATTTTATTTACCCGAAATCAATGAAAGAATTAAAGCATCTAAAACACCCCCCTCACCTGAATTTAAAACCGGTTGGTTAGGAAATTATTTTGCCAAAAGTATGCTGCCAAAGGAAAAGCTGAACAAGATGAAAACCTTTGCCCCAATGAACCCCATCACCTCAGAAGTAAAAAGAAATGTGTTGGATGTTTTTGAACAACAATTAAAAACCATGCTCACCCTGTTACAAGATGCCGAAAAAGTAAACCTCACCAAAGTGAAAACAAGCATCAGCATCAGTCCTTTTGTAAAACTAAGATTAGGCGACACTTTCCGGGTGGTCATCTATCACAATGAAAGACATATCCAACAAGCCAAAAGAGCTATGGCCGGGCAGTAAAAGTGTATTAAGATGTAGTTTGTAGAAGGAAAATGATTCACATTTCTTCACACTTTTTTAAAATCATGAGCACTAGTTTGAAATTATTTTCGCACACAATCGTTTCAATTTCTTTGTATTTATTATCTTGCTTTAACTAACAGGAGTTAGGGTAAATTCGCACTTCTATTTTTACAAACTAAATTGTAAACAGCATGAATAAAACGATTATTGCAGGCGTTGGAAAATATATTCCTGAAAAAGTGGTTACCAACCTCGACCTTATTCAGGTTATGGATACAACCGATGAATGGATTCAGGAAAGAACTGGTATAAAAGAAAGAAGGCACGCTAAAAGGTTTGAGGAAACCACCGCAACCATTGGTGCCAAAGCAGCGGAGATGGCAATAAAGAATGCTGGCATCAGTAAGGATGATGTTGACTTTATTGTTTTTGCCACCTTAAGCCCTGACTATTATTTTCCAGGTTGTGGTGTTTTGGTTCAACGTTTACTAAATCTTAAAGAGATTGGAGCATTGGACATTCGCAACCAGTGCAGTGGTTTTATTTATGGAATGAGTGTTGCCGACCAATTCATTAAAACAGGAATGTATAAGAACATCTTGGTTATTGGTTCCGAAATTCATTCTTATGCTTTGGACTACAGTACCCGCGGCAGAAACGTTTCCGTGATTTTTGGTGATGGAGCTGGCGCTGTGTTATTGCAAGCTTCCCCTTCATCTGATCGAGGTATATTAAGCACTCATTTACACAGTGATGGTAGCAATGCCGAAATTTTGAGTATGCCCAATCCAGGTTTTCATGCCGGTGCCCACAACCAAAAATGGAAACCACAGGTAGATGAAACCAATCCTTATGCCAACCTGTTTATTAACCAGGCTTTGGTGGACAGCGAAGACCATTTCCCCTATATGGATGGTCAGTCCGTATTTAAAAAAGCAGTTGTCAAAATGCCTGAAGTAATCCATGAGGCGCTTACAAAAAATGGTTTTCAGGAATCAGACATTGATATGCTCATTACACATCAGGCCAATTTGCGCATCTCGCAATACATGCAACAGAAATTAGGGCTAAGCGATAAACAGGTTTTCAATAATATTCAATACTATGGCAACACTACTGCAGCTTCGGTTCCTATAGCACTTTGTGAAGCCTGGGAACATGGAAGGATTAAGGAAGGCGACCTGGTGTGCCTTGCTGCTTTTGGAAGTGGGTTTACCTGGGGTAGTGTATTAATGAAATGGTGAGGAAAATTGTCAAATATCATCTCCTCGCTTCAATTAGGTATTGCATAACTATTTTTTACAATCTACATTTACTTCATAAAAATCTGGAAAGCCATTGGCAGACTAGTTTTCGGATTAAAATGAATTTCATAAGTGTATTTTCTTCTTTCCATATTAGCGGTGTGGCGGCTTACACATTTGTTAGCCAAAGAAGATGGTCCATTTGATATCATATTTGCAATCCGAAAAAAAGCTGGAGAACGTTTTTGGGGTAGGCTGATGGATTGCTTTTATTGCCTGAGTATTTGGATTTCGCTCCCATTTGGCATCTGGTTAGGAAATAGCTGGTGGGAAAAACTATTGTTTTGGATGGCCATTTCAGGAGCCGCCTGTTTGCTTGAAAAATTTACAGACAAAACACCTCCTCAAATTCCTTTTTATAAAGAAGACTAATCTGTAACCCAATCTAAATCTACCAATATGTGCAACTGTGAAAACCATAGAAAAAAATATACCAGCCATTTCCACTTCGACGAAATGCCTGTAAATAACTCAAATAGGCCAGCAAGAAAATCGACAATTTTTGAATATACTGGCAAAACAGGTTTGAGTGTGCGAGGCAGTATTACCGGCAATATGTATCGTTTCAATTTTACCGGAGATAAGGTTATCATAGATGCAAAAGATGCAGACTTTATGACCGCAATTCCTAACCTGAAAAAACATGCCTGATTTGTCTGCATCCCTTGATTTAGCTATTGTCAGGGATAAAGTGTCAACGTATCTTTGAATAGTAAATGTCAGAAAGGCTTAGTCATATCTAATATCAAAAATTGAACCCGAAAGTACTTTCAATAACCCAACAAAAAACCCTTTCCAATCCCTAAACTATTTCTGACCTGGCTCTTGAACAGTAGCCCACATCAAGGAAAAATAATTCGAAAAAACTGTCCTTTAATCAGGTTGTATTCAGGCAACCACAAAACTTTTAAAAAAATGCCAAAAGATGTAAAAGGATTGCGCTTCAATGTGCAATTTGACGAAAAACCTAAAGAAGAAAATCTCACCTATCAGGTAATTGTTTTTGACAGCAATAAGAAATTGTTGATGCAGCAACCAGTACTTGGACATAGTTTTATCATTCCTACCGAAACCAACCCGATCTCTTTAAGAGGAACACGTATCTTTCTAGCTCCTTTTGATCAATCGAGAAACAATAATTTTGATTTTGAAAGTTTATCACAGGGTATTGGTTACGAAGTAAATATTTCTACTAAGATATCAACTACCTTGCCTACCAGCATCACTATTCCTATAGATATCTGGCGTTGGTGGTGGTTCTGCAAATGCAAAGTAAAGGGACATGTGTACAATCTTTGCGAAGGAGTATATCAGCCGGTGTACAAAGCAAGGGTGCGCATTTGTGAAGTGGATCCAATAATCTGGTATATCCAAAAACTACCAGATCTGGAAATACTCAAACTCCGTGATGATATCATTAGGAACATAAAAGACTGGCGTTTGCCTAATCCGCCAATTCCAGACCCACCTCCTTTTGTTATCAATCGTATCAGAACCCCCACAACCACTTCCATTATCAGGGATTCCATTAGCACCTCTCTTAATAGACCTTCCATTCCACAAATAACCGGTACCTCGCTATTGCCAGTTTCCATTTCCACTTCCAGAGTTGAAATAGAATTGCCCAAAGAAAAAATAGCTTCCTTTTATTCGGCATCTGCTTACTTAATCAAGGATTACCTGATCAGTAATATCAAATTCTTGTATCCGTTTTGGTGCCGCCTTTTCCCCTGGTTCCTTCGCTGCGATGAAGTAGCAGTGGTAGAAACCAATCAACTTGGATGGTTTGAAGCCGATATAAAATATTTCTGCTTTGGGGATCGTCCAGATTTATACTTCCGGGTGGAATATTTTATAAATGGAAATTGGACCACCGTGTACAACCCTGGTATGCGCTGCCATACCCGATGGGATTATCAATGCAATACAGAAGTAAATTTATACTTGAACGACCCCAGAATACCCTGTCCTATCGAACAACCAAACCTTGGAGATAAGGACATTTTTGTGTACTCTATTGGGAACAATGTAAGTGTAACCAAAGTGCATCAAGATGGTGGATTAGTTGGACAAACCATGACCAATACTCCTTTTGAAGAAGGCAGCCCGTTTGGTGGAAGTATTGAACCTCGTGTATATTTTGGAAATTACTTTGCAGATGCTATCGACGGTGGTAATAATTATTTTTATAAATGGTCATTCCGCCGCGAAGGTGAAGCAGCCTGGAAAACCATAACTGGAGATACTTTCAGACACTATGTACAACTTACTCCTGATGGCCCGATTTTTCCACCCTATAAAATAGGTCCAAACATCAACAGTTTGTATCAGATACTCCGGTTTCATTTACCAGCAAGCGAAGGCGGCAATGACCTTTGGGTAATGGATAGCAGAACAGATACGGCAAGTACCAAGTTCAATACCATGCAGCTGGACCTTGACAATAATGACCTCATTGATCCTTTTACAGCTACGGATGGGGTGTATGAATTAAAAATGGAGGTTTATAAATATGTGGCTGGAGTGCCCACCAGAGTAAACCTGACCGCCGAAGGAATGCGGATACTTGTACCCCTTAGCTCTTTAAGTTCCCCATTTGGCGATATCACCATTTTGCCTGAAACTAATCCACTTATCTTGAGCAAATATGAGTATCGCGAAGGAGGAAATTTGTTTGGATTTACTATGAAAATTTTCATCGATAATAATATCCCAATCCTATCATTAAGTGATGTAGAATTAAGCAATGCAGACGGTACCACAGGTGTTGCCGGTGCTTGTGGATTTATTGAATTCAAAGACCGGTTTTCCAGCTTAATTAATTTTAATTTTCATGCTTCGCAGGAAAACAATTTTGCTACCTTTGGATTCGGAATCAGCAAGGGAAATGGAAGTACGGATAGTTTTGGTGCCGGAGACAGAGTAGGAGTGGCAGCCACACCATTGATTCATAATGGTACAACAACTGTTGCTACTATTACTGGAATTCCGGGCAATTATCAGGTGTCGCTCAATCCGGATACACTACTTGGAATTTGTGATAAAGCGGCTTTCACACAAAGTGTTTCAATACATCCATTGGTTCAGGACGGATATAGCAGACTATATGGAAATTGGGGACTGTCCACCGCCTTTGCTTTAGAACAAAGTATCAATTCCTAGCCTTAAGTTTCACTTAAGCATACACAACTGTTCAAATTACAGTTGACACGCAGCAGAAAAGTTATTTTTTTCTGCTGCTTTTTTTTATTCCAATATGCAAGGCTCCAATAGAAAAGTCCCTTTAAATTGAAAATAGTCGTTGCTGGCACTTCCGTAAACAGGTAGACTCTCCTTCAAAGGATCAATCCAAATCAGCGATACAATCAGCGCAAATCCACGGGAAATATTTTCTCCCGTAAATAGCTCAGACAGTACAACGCAGATACACGCAGATAGAAATAAAAAGATCAGCACAAATCAGCGAGAAATATTTTCTCCCGCAGATAGACGCAAAGAATACACCGCAGATACACACAGTTAGAAATAAAAAGATCAGCGCAAATCAGCGATACAATCAGCGCAAATCAGCAGGAAATATTTTCTCCCGCAGATGGCACAGAGAATACACCGCAGATATTCGCTGATAAGGAAGTAGAAGAGCATCAGAAAAATATAGAATTATCATTAGCGTTTTGATATTACTCGAAGATACTCAATTGATTATGATTTAGTTCTT
>DAORWU010000032.1:0-37262 GCA_035434405.1 Niabella sp.
TTTAGGGGGTCAATTTAAATCGGACAACGGGGGTCAATTTGACCGGTTTTTACAACTATACTGTTGAATAGGAGTGATGGCATTTTCTAAGAGCACACTCTTCCACCCGGCTACTGTTGGTTTTGTCCAGTCTGCATATATACGTTTGACGGTAGGTGTCCCCATTTTAGAAATTTCTTCCATCATAGCTTTTACGTTTGCATAAGGTACATTATCTGCATCGATTAGTACCGCAAGTTTGTCATCGGTCATTTTTTTAGTTTAATGTTCTTGTTCGAACGCCTAATGGCTTAAGCATGCTTAAAGGTACTGATGTTTTTTGTTAGTTCTAGCCACTTTTAAGCTCTGTAACAAACTGCATTTATGTTCATCCCGGCTCCAACTGATGCGAAAAGAATAATATCCCCCGGGTTAATTTCATGCCCGGATATTTGATTAGTTCGTATCAAGTGATACAGGGTGGGAATGGTGGCTACAGAACTGTTTCCCAACCATTGAATGCACATCGGCATCACATCTGAAGGGGCTATGGCTTCATAAAGCTTATAGAATCGTTGTACTATTTCTTCATCCATTTTTTCATTGGCCTGGTGAATGATAATCTTTTTCAAATCAGCAATTGGAATATTACTTTTGTCAAGGCACTCTTTCATGGCTAGCGGAACATGCTTTAATGCATACTCATATACCTTTCTGCCTTTCATTTTCATAAAGAGTGTGTTCTTTTCATCTAAATTAAAACAAGTCCCCATGTTAATATAGTTCACCTCCTCCGTGCTATGTGTTTGGGCACAATAACCTAAAATACCGGATGGCTTAGTATTGGTTGCGGTATACTCCATCACAACAGCACCCGCGCCATCACCAAATATCATACTATCGCGGTCACTTGCATCAACGACACGGGAAAGTGTTTCAGCTCCAATCAACAACACTTTACGGGCCATTCCTGCTGCAAACCAGGCATGTGATTGAATTACTGCATGTAACCACCCCGGACAACCAACAAGTACATCGTAAGCTATGCAATTGGGTTGTTGTATGCCTAAAATATGTTTAACTTTACTGGCCAGAGAAGGCACATTCTGCGACTGAGAAACACCGTCAAAAATATCTCCGAAATTATGAGCAACAACAATCTGGTCCAATGTCTCCGGGTCTATCCCGCTATTTATTAATGCTTGCCATCCGGCAGCCGCGGCCATATCGGAGGTGTTAATATGTGGTGCAGCATAGCGGCGTTCGGTAATGCCCGTTATATCCTTAAATTTTTGAATGGTTATTTCCGGAGCGATCAGGATCGGGGTTCGTAATGATTCATAAAACTGGCTGTTAATGAAGTCGTTGTTTCTTTGTATGTGAGTAGGAATATACGCTCCGGTACCGGTAATTAATGATGAGCATTGCATGATGTACTATTTTTATATTAAGGCACTCTGAATCAGCTATACTAGATGGTTGCCTTACTAAAACAGTAGTACAATCAGTAGGGTAATTGATGATGGTTGAATTTAAGCCTTTTTATCGTAAATCTGGTAAAATTATTTGGCAGAATTGTCTCATCCAGTTTTTAGTGTTTATACCTGAAAGGTTTGCTGAAATTTCTTTAGCTATCACTATAGTTGTTTGAAGACGATTTCATCTTGAGTTTGTCAAAAGAAGTCATTTCTGTGCAATGATTGTTGCGAATTTAAATTAAATTACTATCTTCGAATAGATAGGTAGAAAGCGTTGAAAATCGGCTGAAACTCAGTCTTGACGCGCATTTGACACGTATTGTTTACAAAAGATTTATAGCCAAAAAGTGACTAATCCAGTCTCGGGCACGCGAAAAATCTTCTAAATTTTTATTTATATTTTATGGATTATAGAGTCGCTAAAAGTTTCAAGTCCTCATACAAACGGTTCGAAAAAACTCCAGGATAGTTCACCGGACTGTATTTTTTGAATGACTAGCATTTGACTCAGAATCTTTGCATGTTATTGAAATAATACATATTCCCAATCCGGTCTTGGGCACGCTAACAATGCAATTAGGAAATTTCACAAAACCACGACACATATTTGACACTTTAAACTAGATAAGTAAGGTGGGTACAAGTCTGTCCTACGGCACAGATTTAACCGCTTAAGGTTTACGCCGGCGGTCCGAATGATAGCTTTAAAAAGTAGTTCAGAAATTCTTCTAAATTGAACTTTTACCTTTGCAGGTAAAAGTGTAGCAAATGAAAATTTTGATTGTAGAGGATGAACCAGATCTGGCTCGGGATATTGCTGCCTATTTATCCGGTGAAAGCTACTTGTGCGAGTTTGCGGCCAATTATGAGGAAGCACTGGAAAAAATTGACGTTTATAGTTACGATTGCATCTTATTGGATATAATGCTGCCTGGTGGGACAGGAATTAACATACTGGAAGAGTTAAGGAAGCAAAATAAGCAGGATGGCGTAATCATCATTTCTGCTAAAAACGCAATTGAAGATAAAATAAGGGGTTTACAGATAGGTGCAGACGATTACCTAGCAAAGCCATTTCATCTCTCTGAATTAGCCGCTCGCATTCATTCCCTAATTCGAAGAAAGCAGTTTGATACGACTAATATCATAACGCAACACGAATTACAAATTGACCTACTGGCAAAATTAGTTATGGTGGAAGGTCAGGAAGTGCCCCTTACCCGCAAAGAATTCGATCTATTACTTTATTTCGTAAGCAACAAGAATAGGGTTATTTCGAAAGCTGCTATCGCCGAAAAGCTTTCAGGAGACTTGGCGGATATGTTCGATAACTATGACTTTGTATATGCCCACGTCAAGAATCTCAAACGTAAGTTGCAGGAAGCCGGTTACGGCAACTACCTGAAAACAATTTATGGTTCAGGATATAAATGGGAAATATGAGCAAGTTATTAAACCGTTCGTTAAAAAACACAATTGCATATTCAGCTATAGTTTTAGCCTGCAGTATTCCTGTATATTACTTTATACTCAGCGAGTTGTGGCGCTATGAAATGGCAGAGCATAATATTACCCTTTCCCCGGAGGCCGGAAGAGAGGACAGCTTTCTTATTATCGGCACAGTTACCATGCTTACCGTTCTTTTTTTCGGTCTATTGATCGCCGGGCTTATCCTTGTCAATCGTAGGAGTTCAGGCAAGCTGTGGCGCCCGTTTTACAGCAGCCTTGAGAAAATCAGGAATTTCGATTTGACTCAGCAGACTCCGGCGTTCGAACCGACAAATATTGCGGAGTTTGAAGAATTGAATGAGCAGCTTCATAAGCTGATTGATCGCGCCACAGTTGCATATAAGCAGCAAAAAGAGTTTACCGAAAATGCATCCCATGAATTACAGACACCGCTTGCTATTCTTACAAACAAAGTAGATATTTTACTGCAAAGCGACGGCCTCACTGAAAAGCAATTTCATATTGCTGAAGAAATGTACAAAGCGCTTATCAGAAGCTCGCGGATTAATAAGAATCTTTTGCTGCTTGCAAAAATCGAAAACGGCCAGTTTGATAAGTCTGAAAGTATCAGCATTCGTACTTTATTGGGCCAAAGTATGGAAGTGCTGCAGGAGTATTTCGCCGAAAAGAAAATAAGTGTAGACCTCAATATTCACACAGATGTCGAAATACAAGCCAATTGTGACTTGACTGAAGTGCTACTCAACAACCTCTTGATGAACGCTATTCGCCATACACCTGCTGGCGGCGTAATAAGAGTGATACTATCAGTATTGAAGCTTGAGGTAAAAAATTCTGGAGAACACGCGCTAAATCCCGATCTATTATTCAAAAGATTTTCGAAAATGTCAGCCGACAATGCCGGCAGCGGGTTGGGCTTGTCCATCGTCCAAGAAATATGCAAACTCCACGGATGGGAGGTTAAATATAGATTTGAAAATAAAGAACATATTTTCACAGTGTTATTTTAAGAATTTCTAGAATCCCGGATGTGGCAATAAAAATTAATGGCAAAAACTAAACCGGTCGCGGGACGTGTATTACTGTGTACTAGCCGATAATTACGATTTACGTATGCGATAATTCTAAATTTCTTCTAAATTGGGCACGTTCTTTATCCCCATAAACGGATAACGGATGAGTATTAGGAAGAAATTTGCAGATTTATTTAGTAAATCGGCAGGCAGATATGCTGCGTTATTTACAGTGTTATGTGTCTATACATCACTGTCATTTGTTACAAGGACTATTTTATTTATAGAATCTGCTAAAGATGTGGATTTTAATCTTGCCCATCTTTTTAGGGTATTTGTTACAGGATTGGGCTTTGACATTGCCATTGGGCTGTCATTTCTCTTGCTTTATGCGGTTTATCTTTTACTGTTTCCCAGAAGGTGGGTTGGTTCATTAGCCGATAAGATATTTACTTACGGATACCTATTCCTCGTGCTGGTCATCATGTTCTTTAGCTTAATGGCGGAATTTCCTTTTTGGGACGAATTTGGCGTAAGGTTCAATTTTATCGCAGTGGATTACCTGATCTATACTTATGAAGTGATTTCCAACATCAACCAGTCATATCCCTTGCCACTAATCATTGTAGTTTTATTGGTTTTGGTGGCAGCTACCCTTTTGCTGCTATATAAAACAGGAATTTTTAAATATACTTTTTCCAGCAAACAGTCCGTAGGCTTAAGAGCCTATTATATCGTTCCTATATTGATCATTACAATGTTACTGCTGTGCGTAATGAAAAACAAACAGGCGGATTTCAGCAATAATCTTGTAGTAAATGAACTGGGCAAAAATGGCGTGTTTTCGTTCTTTGCTGCATTCAGGTCGAACGAACTGGATTACGATACGTTCTATCCCACAGTAGATGACAAACAAGCATATACTATATTGAAAAAACTGCTTTTACAGGAAAATCAGCAGCACACTTCCATGCAATGGGACAATATCAGCAGGATAACAAAAGGAGAAGATGAAATCCGTCCCAATATTATCCTGGTAGCGATCGAGAGCTTTAGCGGGGACTTTCTAAAAGCCTTCGGCAATAACAATGATATTACACCCAACTATGACAGCCTTACCAACCAAAGCATTTTTTTTACCAACCTATATGCAACAGGTACCAGAACCGTGAGGGGAATGGAAGCGCTCACACTTTGCGTTCCGCCAACACCGGGTAACAGCATTGTAAGACGACCAGGCAATGACCATATTTTTTCCATTGCTACAATACTAAAGCAAAAGAACTATCATCCATATTTCATTTATGGTGGCGATGGTTATTTTGATAACATGAACAATTATTTTGGTGGCCAGGGTTTTGATATTGTAGACCGGGACAGGGGAAACCCTCTATCTGAAGATATTGATACGCATAGGTACAATATACCAACTAATGAGGTGAGTTTTGAAAATGCGTGGGGAATTTGTGACGAAGATCTGTATAAGCAAGCAATCAAATACGCTGACAAAAGTAGCAACGCTAATACGCCTTTCTTTCAATTTGTAATGACAACATCCAACCACAAACCTTACACTTTTCCTGAAGGTAGGATTAATTTGCCACAGGGTGACAGGAACGCAGCCGTAAAATATACGGATTATGCGTTAGGGAAATTCTTAGCCGAAGCTCAACAAAAACCGTGGTTTAAAAATACGGTCTTCTTAATCGTAGCAGATCATTGCGCCAGCAGTGCCGGTAAATGGGAAATTAATATCGACAAGCACCATATACCTGCAATAATTTATAACCTGCCGCACGAACCGGGAAAAATAGGCAGGTTAGTATCACAGATAGACTTGATGCCCACATTATTCGGGTATCTGCACTGGAACTATAGTACAGCCTTGTACGGGAAAGATATTAACCAGGTGAAGGCGGGGGAAGAGCGGGCATTTATCGGCAATTACAGAACATTAGGCTTGCTCAAAGCAAACCTCTTTACGCAAATCGATGATCGTAAAAGAGTAAAACAGTTCAGTGTATCGGACAGGGATAAATCCCTCTCTGTAACCCTAACCCAAAACAAGGAGCTGGTGGCAGAAACTATCGCCTATTATCAGACAGCCAGTAAACGGTTTAAAAATGGGAAAATGAAAGAAAAAAAATTTTAACTCCTGCAATTTTTTTATGGCTAAAGTAACGATCACTACTTTACTTGCATTGTTTTTTATTGCTACGTTAAATGCACAGGTGCGGGACAGTACAAGAGTTATTGATACTATTTCAATTCAAAAGGAACGATTCAAAATTCGTAAGCTGTACATTCCTGTTGCATTAATGGGTACGGGTCTTGCTTTCAACAGCAATCGCCCGGAATCATTTAAAAACGAAATTGCTGAGGAACGTAACGAACATTTCCTACATTTTGGTACCAGTGTTGACAACTATTTGCAGTATAGCCCAATTGCAATAGCTTACGGTCTTGACGCATTAGGTGTAAAATCAAAAACAGATTTGGCAAACCGGACAGCGATTTTGTTGAAAGGTGGCATTATAAATGCAGTGCTGGTAACCGGCTTAAAAAAGGCATCTCACCAGCTTCGGCCTGATGGTTCCAATTATTTATCCTTTCCTTCCGGCCATACGGCAAATGCGTTTGCGGCGGCCACCTTTCTAAGTGAAGAGTATAAGTACAAATACAAATGGATGCCTTATGCGGCTTACAGTATAGCAGGCAGCGTGGGTATTTTAAGAATGGCTAATAATCGGCATTATATAAGTGATGTATTAGTAGGTGCAGGCATCGGTATTCTTTCAATGAAGTTAAGTTATTGGACACACCAATACAAGTGGGGTAAAAAAAGACACTGACTTCTTTTTCTAAATTCCTTCCAATTCTCAATATAGCTTGCAGTAAAACGCAATGAAGCAATTAAACAAAGTAGCGTCCATCTCACTGTTGTTTTGGTTAATGGAAATTGTAGCTACTACATTAGGAGAAACGCTCGGTGATTTTATTTCAATGACATTAAACCTGGGGTACGTTGCAGGTATTTTAATAACTTCAATCATTTTCTCTATCATTCTATTGGTTCAGCTTTCAGCAGAACAGTATATGCCTTTAAAATATTGGCTTGTCATTATTGGCACAACTACATTAGGTACAGAAATCTCCGATTTCATGGATAGAACTTTAGAGGTAGGCTATTTTTTCGGAAGTATTATTTTGGTTTTCTGCCTAATAATTACCCTTTTTTTATGGTACAAAGAATTTGGAAGCCTTGAGGTGTATCCCGTTTCTGAAAAGAGAAAAGAAATGTTTTATTGGACGGCAGTATTGTTTTCAAATAGTTTAGGGACCGCATTTGGCGACTTTTTGAGCGACAGTATGGGATTAAGTTATTTAAACGGGGCCTTGATCACAGGATCAATAATTTTAGTCATAGTGTTACTTCACTATTTCACAAAACTAAATCGGGTATTACTTTTTTGGATAGCATTTATTTTTACAAGACCATTCGGTGCCACTTTCGGCGATTTTCTCACCAAGCCAATGGTTAAAGGTGGCTTGGACATAGGGACGTTGAACGCTTCCGTCGTTTCCCTGCTTTTAATGGCAGTATTGATACCGTCTCTCACGCCAGGAATCAAAAAGAATCAACTAGGTGACACTTTGTTGTAATTCTAATTTTCTTCCAAATCAGTTGTGAATATTGTGCGTCAAAATAAACATAAAATTCAAATTGATGAAAAAGTTAGTGTTTCTATTGGCTGCAGTGGCAAGTGTGTCACTGGCCAATGCACAAAAACTTTCGGAAAAAGCAGTTCCGGAAGCGGTTCAATCAGCTTTGCAAAAAAACAATCCCAATGCAAAAGAAGTAAAATGGGAAAAAGAAAAGGGCAACTACGAAGCAGGATTTGAAGTATCAAAAACCGATCATTCCGTATTGATTGACGCTTCGGGAAGCATTATCGAAACAGAAGTGGAAATCAGCATTGATGCACTTCCCAAGAACGCTAGAACCTATGTTACCCAAAAATATCCGGGCAAAAAAATCAAAGAAGCAGCAAAAATTACTGATGCCAAAGGAGTAGTTACTTACGAAGCAGAAGTAACCGGTAAAGATTTGATTTTTGATGCATCAGGCAAATTCTTAAAAGAGATTAAAGATTAAGACGATGAATAAAATACGGTTGTTTTTTGTACTCATTTCAATAATAGTTGCTTCAGTTACTTCTGCTCAGGTATCATTCGTTACCATTTCAGGGGTCGTAAAAAGCAAGGCAGATAAATCGGCTCTTCCTTATGTAAATGTAGTAGTAAAAACCGAAAAAGACAGTGCTTTTGTATCAGGTACAGTTACCAATGATGAGGGGCGGTTTTCTATTGCGAATATTAAACCTGGAAACTATCGTTTAGAGGTCTCGTTTATGGGATTTGAGGAGAAAAAACAACCGTTATTTGTCGGAAGCCTTTCACCATTTTTAGATATCCCTGTTATCGAGTTGGAAGAAACATTAACGACTTTGGAAGGCGTGATTGTTTCCGCAAAAGCAAGCGATTTGAGCACCAAGCTGGACAAGAAAATTTACTCCGTTGCTGACAATATCAGTCAAAACGGAGGTTCGGTCTTACAAAGCATGCAAAACTTGCCCGGTGTTACGGTACAGGATGGCAAAGTACAATTAAGGGGTAATGATAAGGTTACAGTTCTCATTGATGGCAAGCAAACTGCCTTAACGGGTTTTGGCAGCCAAACAGGACTTGACAATATACCTTCGTCCGCCATTGATAAAATAGAAATTATCAACAACCCCTCTTCAAAGTATGATGCCAACGGCAATGCAGGAATCATCAACATCATTATGAAGAAGAATAAGCAGAACGGCTTTAATGGTAAGGTAGGTTTGACTTCGGGTTTGGGTTCACTTTGGGTACGGAAAGAAAATTTACCGACAATCAGACCTCAATATACAGTGACTCCAAAGATTAATCCATCGCTATCGTTGAACTACAGAAAAGATAAGTTAAATATCTTTTTGCAGGCAGATAACCTGTATACTGAAACGCTAAATAAAAATGAGTTTGTAACAAGGCACTATGACGACGGAACGGTTATCAATTCCCAACTGAAGCGGAACAGGAATACCAATTTCCTCACCACTAAAGCAGGTGTAGATTGGAACATTGACGAGCAAAATACCCTGACCGTTTCAGGAATGTACGGTAGTGAGAAAATCATCGATCGTGGCGACCAGCCGTTTTTTAACGGAGATTTTTCACAACGCTTACGTCTTTGGCAGTTTTTGGAAGACGAATTGAAGACAACGGCGATGGGTGGCGCAGCTTATCAACACAAGTTTAAAGAACCTGGTCATTTGTTGAACATCGGTTTCAACTATACCTTTCACAGAGAAGATGAGCAATATTTTTACGACAATTACCTGCCCTCCTCCGCGGGAACAGATGCTTTTAAACTTCTATCAGACGAACAGGTATATGATTTCAATATCGACTACATCAAGCCTTTAAAATATGGACGTATTGAAACAGGTATCAAGTTACGCAATAGAAGCATTCCAACCAATATGGAGTTCAGACCCGGAGTCAATTCTGTTTTGGACATGTATGCCGGAGGCTGGGCAAACTATAAAGAATTAATACCCGCATTGTATGGTAACTATGTTTTTGAAAATGAAAAGTGGGAAGCAGAATTGGGCTTGCGTATGGAGTACGTAAAAATCCAGTATGACGTTAACCCCAACCATAGCACCTACAAAAGCGATGGCTACAACTATACGCAGCCGTTCCCGAATATGAGGGTGGCTTATAAGCTGAACGATAACAATAAACTTTCAATATTCTATAACCGCAGGGTGGACAGACCCAATGAGGTGGACATTCGTATTTTTCCGAAATATGATGATGCCGAGATTATCAAGGTCGGGAATCCTGCACTACGACCGCAGTTTACCAATTCCATAGAGCTAGGTTATAAGAACACCTGGAACAGCGGTTACTTCTATTCCGCGCTGTACCACCGTTTTGCTAATGGGACCATCACGAGAATTTCAAGCACGGTTCCAGGGAGCACTCTGATATATGCTATATTCCAAAATGCAGGCGTAAGTTACAACACAGGCGTAGAAGCCATTTTAAATCAAAAGATTTCTGATGTTTACTCCTTCAATATAAACTGGAGTATTTACAGAAATCAAATCAATGCTTTTACTGTGCAGAATTTGTATCCAGAACCTAACAACTTTTCGGCTGACCAGCAATCAGCAATATCGGGCAACCTGAAACTGAACAATACTTTCCGTTTTGGTAAAGAATGGAATGCGCAACTAACAGCCGTTTATTTAGCACCTGATATTATTCCCCAGGGAAAAATACTATCAAGATTTTCGATTGATGCCGGCATAAAAAAATCCGTTCAAAAAGGTAAAGGGGAGCTTTTTTTTAATGCTACCGACTTATTAAATACGATGGTTATTAAAAGAAAGATTCAGGGCATTGGCTTCAATTACACAAGCGATGATTATTATGAAACCCAGGTTATCAGATTGGGGTACAGTTACAAATTTTAAAATCAATGGCAGAGGAAGAACGCTTGATGAGATCGCATACGCGTTGCTGGATCTGGCTTCCGACGAATCGACCTTTACTACGGGGGCGGAATTTGTTATTGACGGAGCGGCTACTGCCTTTTAGCCGAGGCGCAACAAAGGGTGCCTCTTGCAAGTTCAATTTACGGGAGAGACAACACCAGATTTTGGCATACAGAAATGTATATACTCCCATACATAACAATTGTTAACTTTCGATAATGTTGATATTTTTTTGACATTTTTGGTAGTGATGACAAAGCGGTCTGCAGTCATTAATCCCCGATACTAGAACACAGATTAGCGTCGCCTGGCAGACGGGAGCAACTGCAAGCATTTTGGGAAGCCTAGTTACATAACCGCGGATAAAAAATACGTGACGTTAACTGTATTGTAGGATGTCAAATCAAATATGTATAAACCTTTGGATGTGGCTTACCGTCTAATTTCGGTTATTAAATTGTTTGCGTTTCGCTATAACTCATCTGATTTTAGGAAAATAGACGCTACACTAAACTCAACGGGCTCCATTAATTCAATTTCGTCACATTTTTAGGGGCTTTGTGCTTTCTAACGAGGTGATACACGGTAATATCTTCGTTTAAATAAATCGGCCAGGCGCTTACTAAAGATTTGGAACGGTTACACTTGCGGCGGCGTTGTATCTGCCATGAAAGCCGCATTAACTTTGCTTTTTGTTGTTGCTGCATACGGGTTGTTTTTATTTGTTTTCTAATACTCGGCCTATGGCCTCGTCTTCAACCTCGTAGCTACCTGTCCTTAAATCAGTACTTGGGAAAAGCAAGGTTTTTGAAAAATTTTTACTACCCCCGCCAACAACCCGCCGAAGGCACTAAATGGGGTGGAGAAAAATTTTACAAACCCGTGGCCAGCAAAAGAAGTGACAGCGATCCTTCTTTTGCGCAGACCTTGCTTTTACTAAGGAATGTTTAAGATATTCGCGACAGAAGGTCGCAGACGATCCGTAGGATGGGATATTATTGCGCTGGGCAGAGAATATTTCCGGTGAAAGGAAAAAAGATAATAGAAAAGAAAAGCTGATAGCAGTACTAAAGTACAAGAGTGTGACACAACTAAAGCATCATAGTAGTACTAAGGCTGGCTAAAAATATATTGGTTTTTCTCAAAAAGTCGGTCGCCTACATTTGCCCCAAGGTTAGTGCATTGGGAAAAATAAGAACGATATTGCAGTTTTTACAAATACCTTGTAATTAGTTGTTAATAACTTATTATGTGAATACCGCTAAAAAAATGGTTCCATTTAAGAATAACAAAAATTTACTTTTTTATATTATTTTGCTTCATTGCAAAATTACTTGGCGTTTCACCAAAGTGTTTATGAAAGTCTCTTGAAAAATTAGATTGTATGCTGTAACCTACCATCATAGCCACTTCGTTGATACGTACATTTCCTTCAGCGAGTATTTCTGCCGCCTTTTTAAGGCGGGTTACATGTATCAGCTCGTTAGGTGTAAGGTCTGACAGCCCCTTGATCTTCCTGTATAAAGTAGGCCGGCTCATGTTCATTAACCTGGAAAGTTCGTCTACGTTTAAATCAATATCAGAAATATTATCGTATATAACTTTGTTAAGATGAGCAATAAAATCTTTATCTGTTACAGAAATGTTGATACCTTTTAAATGAGATACAGGCAAGGTGGTAAAATATTCTTTAATAATTTTTCGATTGTTAAGGATACTCCGTATCTGGGCCATTAAAAATTCCATTGCAAAAGGCTTTTCAATATATACATCGGCGCCGGTTTCAAGCCCCTCTATTTTAGCGTTCAGCGCATTTTTTGCGGTAAGAAAAATAACAGGAATATGGCTGTATTGAATATCAGTCTTAATTCTTTTACATAATGCAATACCGTCCATTACCGGCATCATAATATCTGTGATCACTAACTGCACATTATTGCTATCTATAACATCCAGGGCTTCCGAGCCGTTTGTAGCTTTCAGAATAGTATAGCTTGTGTTGAGTTCTTTATTGAGGTAGGCCAGTATTTCTTTATTGTCTTCTACAAGCAGAATAACAGGCTTTACTGTTTCGGCCATGTTGTCGGCTGTTTCGTAACTTTCTTCCATATCGCTGCTTTCATCAGGCAATGATGTGAGGTCTAATGCCTGGCTCTGCAGTATCGGGATGGACAGGAGGAAGAGGTTTTTGTTCGGCTCTTCTGTAATAATCAGCGATAAAGTTCCTTTATGCAATTCTGCCAGTGAGCGGGAGAGCGGCAACCCAATGCCTGTTCCCGTGTCTTTGTCTGATTCATTCATGCGGTAAAAGGGCTCAAATACCTTTTCCTTTTTATCAGCAGGTATTTTATTGCCGTCATTTCTGAATTCAACATTAAACATAATATCGTCACTGTTAAATGGCAGCAGTTTAATATTCACTTCTGAAGCTGCATATTTAATAGCATTGTGAATCAAATTGGTAAATATTTTTTTCAGCGCTTCTTCATCCACTATAGCTGTAAGGCTCATCCTTGGCATCATGAGCTCATATTTCAGTGATTTATCCCTGGCCAGGTACTTCAGGTCGTTAAACACTTCGCTTAAAAGCGCGTTAATGTCTGTTTTAGTAAATGTAAGGCTCATATTATCAGTTTCTGCTTTTCTAAAATCTAATAATTGATTGGTAAGCTGTATAAGGCGCGATGTATTTTTTTGCATCAGGGTAAGGTCACTGCTGGTTTCTTTATCAGTAAATCCTTGATTGGTTATTATCTTGTCAAGCGGCATTTTTATAAGTGTCAGTGGCGTTCGTATTTCATGGGCCAGGTTAGTGAAAAACTCTAGCTTGAGGTTGTATATTTCCCGCTCTTTTTTCCTTTCGTAGATGTCCATACGTCTTGTATTATTAGCCTTCATTAAAAGCAGGTAGTATCTTAAAACAAGAAAGGTTACCGTTCCAATTCCCAATACATAAAAAACGTATGCCCATGAGGATGACCACCAGGGTGAAGCAACAAGGATATTTAATACTGTTTCCCTGGGATTCCACAAGCCGTTGTTGTTGGCCCCTTTGACTTTAAACCTGTAAGAACCGGGAGGCAATTTGTTATAGTAAATTTTTTGATGGCCAATAAAGTTTGTCCAGCCTTTGTCATAACCTTCCATGATATAGCTATAGGTATTACTTTCAGGAGATATGAAGCTCAAGGCAGCTATGTCAAAGCTAAGGTTAGCGCTGTCATAAGGTAAGCGCAGAGCCTGCGTATATAAAACTGATTGCTTCAACAGGCCGGAAGCACTAATAACCGGTTCTTTATTATTAACCAGCAGATTGGTAATATATACCGGAGGAATAACTTTGTTTTTGATGAATGCAGCCGGTTTAAAGCTGATCATTCCTTTTGTAGTGCCAAAGAAAAGCCTGCCATCACTGTCTTTATAAGAAGAGTTATAGTTGAATTGCTCTGTAGGTAAGCCATCAGTAGCTTTAAATAGGGTCATTTGGTCTGATTGCGGATGTAGCCGGATCAATCCTTTTGCGGAGGATATCCATAAATGATGGCTCTCATCCTCTTCAACCCTGTACACTTGGTTGTCCGGGAGCCCTTCTTCTGTTGTATAATTGGTAAACTTTCCGTTGCGTTCATATTTACTTAAACCACCTTCAGTGCAGAACCAGAAATTACCCTGGTGATCTTCGTAAAGACTATTTACATTATTACTTACCAGGCTGTTCTTGTTTTTTGCTTCTGACCGCAGGTTGATGAAAGTATTTGTAGTTTGGTTGAATATATAAACACCATTGCCATAAGTTGCTATCCACAACATCCCGTCGCTTCCTTCCCGTACGCTTTGCACCTGGAAGTAAAGATGAGGAAACCGTATAAAACGGTCATTTTTCCTGTCATATTTAAACAATCCGTTCCAGGTACTAACAATGATTTCGTTCTTTTTTGTTTTGTAAAGGGAAACAATAAAGTTCCCGTTCAATCCACTTCCTTCAGGATCGCTGTCGTAGTGCCTGATAACTTTTCCGGTTTTAATATCCATTACATCAAGCCCACGTTCAAGGGTGCCTATCCATAGCTCATCGTTGCAGGCTACCAGGCCGTGGATGTTATTGTAAGCTATACTGCCTTTTTTGCTGTCAGCACGATAATGGGTGATTTTTCCTGTAAGGGTGTCTATTTTATTTAAACCTTCATCTTCGGTACCTATCCACATATTGCCGTACCTGTCCCTGCATATTTCATGTATTAAATTGCCTGAAATGGAGCTGGGCCCTGTATCAGGCATGTATTTTCTGAAATTATTGAGTTGCTCGGAGAAATAGTTCACACCTCCAAAGAATGTACCTATCCACATTCCTCCCTCCCTGTCCTTGCAGAAAGAGTGCACCGCATTATCAGAGAGACTGTAAGGATTATTTGTCTCTTTTCCAACCCTATCCACTTTATCCGTCTTTAAATTATAAATATAAATTCCGTTTTCGGTACCCACCCAAAACAGGCTGTCATTTTGTGCCATAAACCTGTGTACCTGTACTCTCTTTATATCAGGTTGTTTTGCAAAAATATTTTTCAGCTTTCTTTCATGAAGGTTTGCAATATATACTTTGTCAAAAGTGCCTATCAGCAACAGGCTGTCGTTTATATTATAAATATCCTGTATTTGTGTAAGTCCCTCAGCTTCTTTAAAGGCAGGCAATTTATGAACTGCAGACTTACCGGAAGCCAGGTTAATCTGCTCAATACTGCCATCGGAAAGTGCTGCAAATAATATACGCTGAGTGTTGTTAGTGGTGATGGTAATAACAGATGATTGGGTTTTCCGGTAGTCAACAGTCTTTTTCCGGGTATCATACCTGTAAAGTGCAAAATCACATATCATCCAGAGATCATTACCAGCCGCTTTTATATATCTTACTTCTCTAGCAGGTATTTTATCAAGCAATGAGAAACGTTCCTGCATGCTGTTGTAGATATAAGCTCCTTTGGCAGTTCCTACCCATAAATTACCCTTACTATCCTCACACAGACTGTGTACTGAAGAGCTGCCAATGCTGCCGGTGTCATTTTTTTTGTATCTGAAAACCTTAAAGTTTTTCCCGTCAAATCGGTTCAGCCCGTTTCTGCTGCCAAACCATAAAAAGCCCTGTTTATCCTGAAAAATACAATTAATAGTGTTGTTTGATAAACCGTTGCTAACCTGGTAGTTTTTAAAATAGAGCGGCTGAGCCTGTAAATAACCCCGTACAAGCAAATAGCAAACAGCGAATATGATGGAGTACTTCTTCAATCATCAACCTTACAGGACTAAAATAATTAATAAAACGGCAAAAAAATCAAATTGAGACACTGTGATATAAAATTGAGATGCTGTGATTGAGCTTAATTATCGGGGTATATGAATTTTGTAAGCAGACGATTGAAATGCGATTGCTTCCTGTTATGTACAGATAGTTGCTGTTTTATCAACAAAGTGTAACAATACATTTCAGCCGCTTTAAAGATTGCTTACAATAGGCTTGCATAAATACAATTAAAACTCAGGTTATGATCCACAAACCACTATTATTTTTATTATTCAGCTGTTTTTGCCTGCTGATGATACAAACTACTGCATGGGCGCAGATCAGGGAGGTGAAAGGAACCGTTACGGATTCGGCAGGAGCACCGCTTCCGTCTGCATCCGTAAATGTCAAAGACTCAAAAACAGGAACGGTAACCGGTAAAGATGGTTCCTTCTTCCTCAATGTACCTCAAACCGCCACTACTTTAGTTATTTCTTCTATTGGTTATGAAACCAGGGAAGTGCCTGTTTCTGATGGGCCTGTTAACGTATCACTGAATCCTGCCAGTACAGACCTTGCAGTAGTAACAGTGGTATCAGTAGGGTATGGAACGCTGGACAAAAAAGAAGTGACCAGCGCTATTACCCATTTAAGCGGTAAAGATCTTAACGTATTTGGCGGTAATGCCGTGCTCAATTCCATGCAGGGAAAAGTGGCAGGGTTGAACGTGGTAAATACGGCGCCCTCCGATCCTAATGCCAGTCCCAGCATCCAGTTGCGTGGTGTATCATCAAGAAATGCAGGCCTGGGCCCATTGTACGTAATAAACGGAGTGCCTGGTGGAAATGTGGATAATCTGAACCAGAACGATATTGAGTCCATTGATGTGCTGAAAGGCGGTGCGGCTTCAGCTATTTATGGTACGCGCGGCAGCAACGGTGTTATTATTATCACCACAAAGAAAGGTACAAGCACTTCTTATGCTATGTACGATGGCTATACAAGTTTTGACCTGCCCACCAATCAGGTAAAAGTGTTGAGTCCTGAAGAATTTGTAGCACACAATCGCGGAACCAACTACGGCGCTAAAACAGATTGGTTTAAGTCTGTAAGCAGGAACTATGCGTTCAACCAGAAACATACCCTGCAGTTTGCCGGAGGCAGCGCTAAAACAAACTATATTGTATCATTTGACTACCGGAATGCTACAGGCCTCGATTTAAGGTCAGACAAGCAGGAATATGGCGCAAGGCTCAATCTTACCCATACTTCTGCCAACAATTTATATACGGCTACGGTTAATATCGCCCCGCGTTATCTGAAATCTAATAACGCAAGTTATAACGCCTTTAACCAAAGCCTTACCTTAAATCCTACGCTGCCCGTTCACGATACGCTAAATCCTAACAGGTTCTTATTTATTAACACAGGCTTTACCGGTGCTTATAACCCCGTAGAAGAATTGAAAACCGTGCTGAGCGGAACAGAGGGCAAGTACCTGGACTGGAACGCATCTTTTAAGCTCAACCTGACACAAAACCTGTATTCGCAGATTACACTTGGCCAGCAATCCAATGATTTTTTTGATTTTGGATTTACACCATCCTATAATACAGGAGCAATCAATGGTAATAATGGCAGAAATTCTGCAAACAGGAACTATAATAAAAACGATCAGTATGTTTTTGAATGGATAGGGAATTATAAAAGGAATATCAAACTGCATAGCTTTAACCTGATGGGTGGTTATTCATACAATTACTTTGTTAGTTCCGGAATGAACGCCGGTAATCAGAATTTCCCTTCTGATGTTTTAACCTATAACAACCTGGGGACAGGCCAGTATAATATACCCATCCCCACCAATCCACAGCCGGGCGATTATACTTTCAGAACCGTAGGCTCTTATAAAAACGACTCGAAGCTGATCGCGTTTTTCGGCAGGCTGAATTATGATTTGGCAAAGAAATATTTTCTATCGGCCAGCCTGCGTTATGAAGGATCTTCCAAATTTGGATACGACAATAAATGGGGATACTTCCCTGCTGTATCCCTGGGTTGGAATATTACAAAGGAAGACTTTTTCCCCAAAGTAGATTGGTTAAATGATTTGAAACTGCGTGCCGACTATGGTGAAACAGGTAACCAGGATTTCGGGAACTATTTATCGCTCGATACTTATTCTGGCTACGGTTATTTTACGTTTAACGGCGCTTCTTACCAGGTTTGGGGACCCAGCCAGAACACCAACTATAACCTGCAATGGGAAAAGGCCCAGAACTTTAACCTGGGGATTGACTTCGACTTATTAAACAGAAGACTAACAGGTAGCATCAACTATTATATCAGGACCAATAAAGACCTGCTGGGATATTACAATGTGCCTGTACCTCCGTTTGTACAAACCACCACTTTCGCTAATGTAGGCACTATGAAAAATTCGGGACTGGAAATTCAGTTAAATGCAAGAGTTGCCGAAAAACAGGATTTCACATGGTCAGCATCTTTGACCGGAGCTATTAACAATAACAAATTTTTATCCTTCTCCAATGATATGTATAGGGGACAGAATTTCCAGTATATGGCTAATATGCCTGCTCCCGGTTCTCCGGGCCCATCGCAAAGGCTTGAAGAAGGTCGCCGCATTGGTAGTTTTTACATGTACAAATCTGCCGGGATAGATGCCACAGGGCGGCTGATGGTATATGACAAAAGCGGCAATATCATTCCCGGCAATACGGCAAAAGAAGATGACAAGCAATTTGTAGGCAACGGACTGCCTTTATACTCGGCCAGTCTGGGCAATACATTTACTTATAAAAAGTTAGATTTTTCTGTTTTCTTTAGAGGAGCATTTAAGTATGATATATTCAATACCACTGCATTTTATATTGGTACTCCTGTTACACAGGGCGGCGCCAATGTATTACAGTCGGCGTATGGAGATGGAAAATATGCTGCGCTTACCAACCCCGAAACCTATTCCACACTTTCGGATTACTTCTTAGAAAAAGGGGATTATGTTAAACTTGACAACGTTACGGTAGGGTATAATTTCAAATCGCCCATAAAACAGGTCAGTTCTATCCGGTTATACGGTGTTGCCAGGAACTTGTACACGTTTACAAAATTCACTACGGGCGACCCAGAATCTGTTTCGGTAAACGGGCTGGCGCCGGGTGTTAATACATCGCTTTCTTATTATCCATCCACCACACAATTGCTCATAGGCTTGCAGGTGAAATTTTAAAACTTTTAATCATTATTGATATGAAATAGCCATGAATTGCGGAGTTATAAAGCTCATACCCAAAAGCATGATTATCCTGGCTATTCCATGTGTCCATTAAAACAATAAAAAATAAACACATGAAATATTTTACCAATAAATTTTTCATCCCGTTGTATGGCGCAGTTGTGATTTTATTCGCGGGTTGTACCAAATTGGATGAAACCTTATACGACCGTATCACTTCTGAAAATTTTCTTCAGACAAGGGATGATGTAATCAGGGATTTTTTACGTGCCTTCGAGCATGCTTACTGGACTATCCAGGGAGGCGGACTGTTTTATGCACAGGAGCTGCCTGGAGATCAGTTAATGACGCCTAACCGGGATGGGGACTGGTTTGATGGCGGAAAATACCAGCGCGCGCACTATCACACCTGGACCATCCAGGATGATTATACCAGCGATATGTGGAACGCATTGTTCCAGGGCATAAGCCTGGCGACTAACTCGCTTGAAGACATAGAAGCTGTTGATATTAATAAAGTAAATATCACAGAAGCCGAGAAAGCTGATTTTATTGCGGAGCTTAAAACCCTCAGAGCCTGGTTTAATCTCAGGGCTTTTGATCTGTACAGGAATATACCTTTGGTAACCAAGGTAAAAGGTGAAACAGGAATGCCTCCCCAGGCTACCCCTGAAGAAACATTCAATTTTATTGAAAAGGAATTGAAAGATGCTATTCCCGGCTTACCTGTCAGGCAGGATCTTGGTGCTGCGGGTATTGGCCGGTGGACCAAAGGCGGGGCTGCGGCTTTGCTGGTGCGCCTGTACCTGAACGCGGAAGTTTACATCGGGCAAAGCAAATATGCAGAATGTGCAGCAGTAGCCCAGGACATTATAGATGGTAAATATGGCAGCTATCAGCTGGAAAGCTCCTGGTATAAACCATTTGATTATGATAATGCTGCTTCAGGCGAAACGATATATGGCTTTCCTTCCACTTTAGCACGTACGCACTGGCATTATTCGGGCGATATGTATTGGTGGATGGGCCCGCACCAGGCACAGAATTTCTTTGGGTTTACCAACTTTGGCGGCATGAATACGCGCTATGCTTTACAGCCCGGCAGGGATGTGGATAGTGTGGAATATGCTTTTTCTATGGGAAAGCCATTTATCAAATTTCAGCGGTATAGCGACGATTTCAGATTGAAAAAATATAAAAATCTTGGTAACAGCCAGAGAGAAGGCATGTTCCTTTATGGTTACCTGCCTTATTATAACAATCCCAGCCAGTTTGTAAAAAGCAACCGGGGTTACACCATTTTTGCCCGCGATCAGGTGGGTTGGTTTAAAGATACACCTCCCGGCGAAAAGCCTGCTGATAAAGAATCGAATATGAACCACGCAGATGATAACTCAGGGATATGGGTGGCTAAATATCCGATTTATCCTACCGGCGATCCTAATGCTATTGCATCAGCTTATGCGGAAATAAGATTAGCCGAGGTTTATTACTCCCTTGCAGAATGTAAGTATCGCGCAGGCGATAAAGGCGCTGCTGCTACATTGTTAAATGCGGTACGCAAACGTAATTATCCAGCAGGTTCTGCAAGTTTATACCAGTCCGGCGGCGTACAGCTGAACGACCAGGAAATGCTGGATGAATGGGGGCGTGAGTTTCTGGTAGAGGGACGTCGCCGTACAGACCTGATCCGTTGGGGAAAGTTCAATACCGGCGCCTGGTGGGATAAACAACCGGATAATGATGACCATACTAAAATTTATCCCATCGGGCAAAATGTTATCAGTCTTACACCTGGGTTAAAGCAAAATCCGGGTTATTAATTCAACATATCTGATCGTTATTATATTTTCTATAAACTACTTGCAATGAATAAAAATAGTGTCAATATAGCAAAAAAGGCAATAACCGGGCTTTTGTTAGCCTGCGCAGCAGCTTTCATTTTGCCGTCTTGCAAAAAAGAGCTTAAGGCGCCCGCATCTTTTCCCTTTGAAACAGGTGAGCTTAGCGCTTCTGCAGATAACGTAGTGATTAATTCTGCCCGGCCAGGAGATGAGGCAGTTACGCTTACATGGGATGCATTTACCAATTCTATGATAAGGTACCGGCTTGTTTTATCAAATGGTGAGGCAAAAGATTCCGTTGAGGTAGCGTCAGGAGCCATCAGCAAAAGATTTAATAACGGAGAGCTCAATAATATGCTGGTCGATGGGTTAGGTATGGAAATAGGTATCGTCGCTGATCTGGTAATAACATTGTTGGGCGAGATTCCCTCAAAAAACCTCTCAGCAGTGTCAAACAGCATAACTATTAAAGTAACGCCTGCTGCAACCGGGGCCGCTTATGCTGAATTATGGGTAGTGGGAGATGCTACACCCAATGGCTGGAATATAGATAATCCTAATCCTATGGTTAAGGACCCCACTAATTCCTTCCAGTTTAAATTTAACGAAGTGCTGAATGCGGGTGAATTTAAAATCCCCACTTCAAAAGGTAACTGGGGCACCGATTTCTTTATGCCGCCTGCTAATAACCCTGATATTACCAGTACGGAAGTGAAACTGATACCAGGTGGCAATCCCGACAATAAATGGCGCATCACCAATCCGGGGCCGTATAAAATTTTACTGAATATCAGCCCTTCTCCGTTCATTAAAATAACTCCGTTTACGCCATATACGCAAGTGTGGATGGTAGGAGATGCTACACCCGCAGGCTGGAATATAGAAAATCCCACGCCAATGGTGGCTACACCTGGCAATCCGTATGAGTTTACCTATACAGGCCCAATGAGTGCAGGCGAATTTAAGATTCCTGTTTCAACAGGCAACTGGGGCACGGATTTCTTTATGCCACCTGTTAATGGCGAAGGCCCGGGTAGTACAAATGCTGTATTTGTTCCGGGCGGCAACCCCGATAACAAATGGAAGATTACTGAAGCAGGTAATTATAAAATCACATTTAACCAGTTACGCGAAACCATTTCAATTGTAAAACAATAAAATGAAAAAAAGCGTGATATATTACTTCTTGTTTTGTGTGTTGCTTTCTACAGGTTGCCAGAAGTCCTCTCCGGCTACGGGTAATGAAACAGATAAGGATACTTTAGCTGTAGCCTCAAATCCTTTCAAAGGACCGCTTTACTGGAGCCCCTACGAGTATAACATTATTACAGATGGTTATATACCTGAAGATGAGTGGGAGAAAAATATAGACTGGATGGATAAGAACCTGAAGGACTATGGCTACAAAATGGTTTGTATTGACGGCTGGGGCGATGATTTTAAGTTTAACCAGGATGGTTATCGTACAACCCATTCATCTTCGTGGAAGCATGATTATGCCTGGTGGGCGCAAAACCTTACAAGCAGGGGAATGGAGTTAGGAATTTATAATAACCCTCTTTGGGTAATTAAAATGGCAGCCGATGCAGGAATAAAGATCAAAGGCACCAACATACCATTGTCCAGTATTATGAATGAAGGGGAAAATGCTACATGGTTTAAATGGGTACAAGTGAACAAGCCTGGAGCCGAGGAGTACGTAAAAGGATATATACAGTATTATGCTGATATGGGTGTAAAATACCTGAGGGTTGATTTTCTTTCCTGGTTTGAAGATGGATGGGACAGGTATATGGGAACTACAGGGCCCAAACGTCCAAAAGAATATTACGATACCGCGTTAAGATGGATGAGGGAAGCCTGCGATAAAAACGGGATGCTGCTAAGCCTGGTAATGCCGCATTTGTACAACGATGCTGAGGTGGAAAGAAAATATGGCCACATGATTCGTATAAACGAAGATACCGGTGATGGCAAATGGTGGAAATGGAGCGATAATGCACGTGGTGTAAAAAGGGTTGGTTGGTCGCAATATGCCAACCCCATGGACGGGCTTACTTACTGGTCGAAAATTTCTGGTAAAAACAGGATGATATTAGACCCTGATTTTTTACGCATCAACACCTTTGCCAATAAAGAAGAAAAAAAGAGCGTGATGACCGCCTGCATTATTTCAGGTGGTGCCGTTACAGTTTCGGATAGGTACAACACTATTGGTGATGACCTTTGGGTGTATCAAAATAAAGAATTGCTGGCGCTGCGTGAAGATGGCTTTGTTGGCAAACCACTAACCAATGACCCCACAAAAGAAGAAAGCCAGGTATGGAAAGGGCAGCTTAGTAACGGAGATTGGATAGTAGCGTTCTTTAACCGGGAGAATACTTACCAAAGCAGGGGAATGCTCTTTTCTGATTTGTTAATACAGGACAAAGCCAAAGTGAGAGACCTCTGGAAACATGAAGACCTGGGCGTGATGTCTTCTTTTTCCGTAAGAGTACCTCCGCATGGTGTTGTAGTGATCAGGATCAGCAAGACAACATGATGTTATGCAGTCATATTTTTTAAGAAGAAATCAATGGATGAGATAAAAACAAATATTACACATCAGCAATGGGCAATAGGCGTTGATATCGGAGGTACATCTACCAAGTTCGGCTTAGTAAACCACCGGGGAGAAATTTCCTATGCTGGGAAATTGCTGGTTACCGGAAGATTTGAAGAGCCGGGCATTTTTGTAAGCGCCTTACACGAGGCGTTATTGCCGGCAGTAGCAAATATAGGGCCTGAAAATTTAAAAGGAATAGGAATTGGTGCGCCGAACGGAAATATTCATAATGGTTGTATAGAACATGCACCCAATCTTCCCTGGAAAGGCGTTGTGCCGCTTGCAGACATGATGACCCGGAAATTTCAGTTACCCTGTAAATTAACAAATGATGCTAACGCGGCGGCCGCAGGAGAAATGATGTATGGTATAGCAAGAGGAATGAAAGATTTTATTATGCTGACATTAGGAACGGGGGTGGGAAGTGCCATCGTTTCGAACGGGCATATTATTTACGGACACAGAGGGTTGGCCGGGGAGTTAGGTCATACCGGTATTCGCCGGGGACGATTGCATTGGTCTACCAGGCTGGATGGTACACTGGAAACCTATGCTTCTGCAACAGGAATCGCTCATACAGCACGATTGTTCCTGGAAGCAGAGCCAACTTTCTCTTTGCTTAAATCCTGCCGGCAGGAAGATATTACCGCCCAACAGGTTTGCGAATCCGCATTAAAAGGTGATAAACTGGCAATGAAAGTATTTCAATATACAGGCCAAATACTGGGAGAAGCAATTGCCAATTTTGTAATGTTTTCCGATCCACAGGCAATCATACTTTTTGGCGGCGTTACAAAAGCCGGGCAATTATTATTAGGCCCCGTAGCGGAACACATGGAGAAAAACCTGCTGCCCGTGTTTAGAGATACAACAAAAATACTATTAAGCGAACTACCAGATGCTGATGCCGCTATACTGGGAGCCAGCGCTTTGGTTTGGGATAATACTAATAAATGACCTCCATAATCAATTAACATAAAAAATAAAAGCAATGCATTTTTCTTTAAAAACTCTATGTGTTATTTTAACGCTTACTTTAAGTGCGATAGCCGCCTCGGGACAGGAGCTGCACTCGCCTAATGGGCAATTCGTGATGAACTTTTCCCTTAAAGACGGAGGTGTACCTACCTATCAACTGAACTATAAAGGAAAGGAAGTGATAAAACCCAGCAAAATGGGCCTGGAGCTTACAATGAATCCTGCTCACCAGGGATATTTAAAAAATCAGCCGGATGGGGAACAAATAATCAGATTATTGTCTTCGCTTTATAATAATTTTGAAATTGTGGATACAAAAACAGCGGGTTTTGATGAAACCTGGCAGCCGGTTTGGGGTGAAACTAAAAATATCCGGAACCATTACAACGAGCTTGCAGTTACCTTAAATCAGAAAGCGGTCTTTAATCAGAATGATTTTAGCCGGCAGATGATCATCCGTTTCCGTTTATTTGATGACGGATTGGGATTTCGCTACGAGTTTCCACAGCAAAAAAACCTGGTATATTTTACCATTAAAGAAGAACGTACCCAGTTTGCCATGACGGGCGACCATACGGCGTATTGGATACCGGGAGACTATGACACGCAGGAGTATAATTATACTACTTCAAAACTTTCCGAAATAAGAGGACTGATGGATAAGGCTTATACAGGAAATACTTCGCAGACGGCATTTTCTCCCACCGGTGTGCAAACTGCATTGATGTTGAAAACTGCCGATGGTATATATATTAATCTGCATGAAGCAGCCTGCATTAATTATGCTACCATGCACCTGAACCTGGATGATAAAAATTTTGTATTGGAATCCTGGCTTACGCCCGATGCACGCGGTGACAAAGGAAGAATGCAGGCGCCCTGTATCTCTCCCTGGCGAACCATTATCGTTAGCCAGGATGCCCGGAATATTTTAGCATCAAAGATGACCTATAATCTGAACGAACCAAGTAAAATAAAAAATACTTCGTGGATAAAGCCAACAAAGTACGTGGGCGTTTGGTGGGAAATGATTTCCGGTAAAAGCACCTGGTCATACACCAACGAATTTCCCGCAGTACAGTTAGGCACAACAGATTTTACAAAAGCAAAGCCAAACGGTACACATGGTGCTACTACCGCCAATGTAAAAAAATATATAGATTTTGCAGCAAAGCATGGATTTGATGGGGTATTGGTAGAAGGATGGAATGTAGGCTGGGAAGACTGGATTGGTAATGAAAAGGATTATGTATTTGACTTTGTAACACCTTATCCTGATTTTGATTTAAAAGGCCTGAATGCGTATGCACATTCAAAAGGAGTAAAGCTTATTATGCATCACGAAACCTCAAGCTCAATAAGGAATTATGAACGTCATATAGATACGGCCTATAAGTTGATGAATCAGTATGGGTATGATGCAGTAAAAAGTGGTTATGTGGGTAACATCCTTCCTTTGGGAGAACATCATTATAGTCAGTGGATCAACAATCATTATCAGTTCGCCATTGAGAAAGCGGCCGAATATAAAATAATGGTGAATGCTCACGAAGCAGTGCGCCCTACAGGTATTGCACGTACCTGGCCCAACCTTATCGGTAATGAATCAGCGAGAGGAACAGAGTACCAGGCATTTGGAAACGACAGAAATCATCCTAATCATGTAACCATATTACCCTTTACAAGGTTAATTGGTGGCCCGATGGATTATACACCTGGTATTTTTGAGATGGATTGTCATAACGGTTCGCACGTGAATGCTACCATTGCCAACCAGCTGGCGCTTTATGTTACCATGTACAGCCCTTTGCAGATGGCAGCAGACTTTCCTGAAAATTATGAGCGTTTTCCCGATGCTTTCCAGTTTATTAAAGACGTAGCGGTAGACTGGGATGACAGTAAATATCTTGAAGCTGAACCCGGACAATACTTAACCGTAGCAAGGAAGGCAAAAGGTAGCGGTAATTGGTTCGTAGGGAATGTGGCTGGTTACAATGCTTTTGCTTCTAAAATATCTCTTGATTTCCTGGATGCAGGTAAGCAATATATCGCAACTATTTATGCAGATGCCAAAGACGCGGATTATATGAAAAACCCACAGGCATACACAATACGTAAAGTTGTTGTGACAAACAAGTCAAAATTGAGCCAAACATCGGTTCCCGGAGGTGGCTATGCCATAAGTATTGTTCCTGTTACCGATAAAGCACAAATAAAAGGAATGCAGAAATTGTAAGGATTTGAGTTTGATGGTATAATCATTATTTCCCGATATACCTTATGTATCGGGAATTTTTTTGGAATTGTTATCCACAAAAAAATAAAGTAAATGCAGTCTAAATCAAACTACACAGTACCCTTAATCAGTGAGCCGGTCTCCCTTTATCTGAATTGCAGCGAACCTTTGATCCCGCTCTTTTTCAATGGCAAGTCTTTTACCGAATTCCTCTACCTCTGACTTTTCGATGCCTCTAAATATATCCCTGGGCATTTTTGATACTTTTATGTGAAATACTTGAGTCCAGTAGTGTATTGATTACTTGAACTGATCCATAAGCTCCATGGTAAGCCTCCCATAATCACTTACCTCTGCTGCATCAGCTGTGGATAAAAATGCAGCGCGGAAACTGATTACAGATTATTTGGCAGAAATGAGAGTTCCATTCTTTGATGTTGGATTAGGTGTAAACGTTGTAGATGATAAATTAACTGGTGCTGTCCGTGTAACAACTGGTACACCGGATAAACACGATCATTTACCTATCCGTATATTTTCTGAAAATTCAGACAATAACGACTACGCCACCAATATTCAAATTGCAGAGCTTAATGCACTCAACGCCATCCTGGCAATTCTGAAATGGAAGAAATTGTGCGGGTTTTATGTAGATATGGAAAAGGAGCACCACTGCTCATATTCTATTGGAGTATCCAAAATATTTAATGAAGATGCTGCAGCATAGATTTGTAGATTCTATTCCGGCTCATATAGAGGATAATGTCCTATATATTTCCATCCCTTTTTGTACAGCCATACACAACTGTGTGTGTGGCAGTGGCAAGGAGGTAGTTACTCCATTGTCGCCAACTGATTGGCAACTTACATTTGATGGAAAGACAGTTTCTTTATATCCGTCAATCGGCAACTGGAATTTTGATTGTCACTCACATTACTTTATCACCAAAAGCAAAATTGAATATGCAAGAAAATGGAGTGATGAGGAAGTAGAAAAAGGCCGGCGTAAAGACACACAAAACAAAGAAGAATTTTATAGTTCACAAGAACCAAAGGTTAGAAAAGCGTTTTCAATGAAACGGAGATTTTGGAATCGGTTTAAAAAGAAAAGGAAATGAATGTTCTAGAGTGCGAAACGGAAATCTTCGACTAATTAGTTATCTTAACTACAGATGGGAAGTTAAATAGACAATTACATTTACAGCTTCCTGAAATATTAAGTATCTTGATCTAAAAGTAGCAAAATGACTGAAAATAAAGAACTGAGTGAGTCTTTTTGCAAAGATTGTAAAAAGCTAGTTGGTGGTCACCGCCATATTCCTCCTCACGAAAATCTTATAGCAACGCGTATTAAAGAAGTAAATTCGATGTTTGGTTCAGTTGATGAACATTACTACAAATGTAGAGTGTGTAGGAACGAATGGATGCTCGAAACCGGTAGCTATGGCCAAGGGTGGGTTTAATTGAGAGTTTCGTCGGGTAAGTAGGTTGTTCATTTTATCCTTTTATAAATAAACTGGTTGATTGTCATCCATTTTAAAACATGTTTATGCCTTAGCAGTACATGTAAAATCTTAGGCTGATGCTACTTCATTATTGTAGTTAGCCAAAGTTTCAAATTTTAAAAACGATTCGGAAAGACTCTTGGGGAGTTCACCGAACTAAAGTTTTCCCAATCACAAATTCATTCATTTTTTCGTCTAAAATAGACAGACTCATTTTTCGTATTTGTTGCGTAAAATATATACATTTGTATTTACAGGAAAGAAGCGTAAGAAAGTGGTAAAACCGCCTGAAACGACGTCCTGACGCATATTTGACACACTGTGGTTACAATTAATTTATAGCCCGAAAATTGAGAATCCAGTCTCGGGCACGCTACCAATACAAAAGGGGCGATTGTCAAAGAATCGAGACACAAATCTGACACTTTTACCAACGTATACTAAGAGAAGTATAAGTCCGCCCTACAGCACAGATATATGCGATCTTATTGGACTGGCGTTTTGCTGCCTGCTCGTGTACAGACGATTTCACAGTTTTGCAGATTTTATTGCATACATTATAGCTAAGATTTAACTTCGAAAATCAATAGCAGTAGTGACCAGCAAAGCTAGTAAAATGTCGGAGGAGATTTTAAGGATTTATTTTGCCAGTAAGTAAATAGTTACATGCGATCTCAAATACCGAAACATACATTTTCAAACACAGACAGCCACAGTTGCTAAATTGGAGGTAACCGTAAATCATACCTAATCTGATTCGATAATACTTTTCAACCGGGATGATATGTCTCTCCAATTTGTATTCAGATTGATTGTCCTAATCTGAATTTTATGCCCCTGATAGAAAAAGTTCAAATCGTACTCCTTGTCGACTGTTGGATAAAGTAAAATACCTGTTGCATTTCGGGTTTTTATATTATCACTATGTTGGTTTAAAAGATAGCTGAATAGCTGGTAAAGGTTCGCTGATCTGATTTTCTCTTTATCATAGTTTACTGCCATTGCTTCGCGGTAGAATTTGGCATCGATAATTATTTTCTCCTCTTCATTCTCTAAAGTTATATCCGTCTCCATCTGCGGCAGATATTGGTGACTTGTATTTTCTGTACAGTCGAATTGCCATTCAATTATTTCTTTTTTTACCGTTTTATATTTCGCCTGTTCTCTTTTGTAGAAATTTCGAATAAATGCTTCAAAGAGCTGATTCATTTTTTTGTCATCCTTCGTAAAGTCTGAAAACTTATATTTTCCAGGTTCCTCAGAAGGGAATATGCTTTCGTAAATTATTTGACAAACATTCATTACAAAGCCATAGAACCAGTTATTTCTGTTTAGTCGGACTTGCTTGAAAAGAGAATTGGAAATTTCAATCAGCTCTATACCTGATAACATCCTTTGCAATCCCACCAATTCATTTTTCAAACTCCTATCAAGTCCTACTGTTCTGGTAAGCCTGTAAATTGTTGAAAGCAAAATCCTGTTTGCAATAATGTTCGCAGAAAAGTTATCAAATGTGCAAATAGTTTTTTGCTTGAACAACAGGTTTCTCTTTAATGTCTGACTGATTTGAATTTTGCCTTTTATTCCAGGTATTTCTTCGGTATAATCAATATAGCTTTTATCAATGCCTCTTTTTAAAAGCGTTTTTGTTGCATTGATTAAAACCTTTGCAAATAAATCAAGTAGTTCGATCTTATCATCTATCGAAGCATTTACCCGCTCTTTCTCGTCCAGCTTGTTCCAGGCATAGCATAGCAAGTAGTAAATATTTTCTATCGGTATCTGCATCCTTATCTTGATAAATGTTTCAATATTTCGGTGACCTTTGCAGGGTCGTCAAACCAAATTTCTTCCAATAGCGGCTCTAATTCAAAACTTACAATCTCTTTCCACCAATTGTTTTCATCTTCACCGAAAATGAATGAACAGAAGTAGCTGTGTCCGATCTGAAAACCTTCACCCAGGTTGATATCTTCCTTTATTTTGTTATTCAATTTTGTGACGGATGAACAGATGTGATCAACCATAGTAGCGGTTAACCCTTTTGTTGCCAGGAAGGAACGAAAATTGTCACCATATTCCGGCTGGAGTGTTACAAAGGCAAACCGTCTTCTTAATGCGTAATCAACAATTGCCAATGAACGGTCAGCAGTGTTCATTGTTCCTATGATGTACAAATTGTCAGGGACATAGAACCTATCTTCTTCATCTTCTGCGTATGTTAATTTCAAGGCAAACCTTTCCTCTCTTTTATCTGCTTCGATAAGCATCATCAGTTCGCCAAATATTTTACTTAAATTTCCACGGTTTATTTCGTCAATGATAAAGAAGAAAGGTCTGTCGGGATGTGCTAATGCTCTTTGGCAAAATGAATAAAAAATGCCATCCTTTAGGTCAATACCACCTTTTAGCGTTGGTCTTAATCCCTGTATAAAGTCTTCATAGCTGTAAGATTGATGAAACTGTACCATCTCTATGTTTGCGTCCTTTACTTCCTGCATTATTTCATAAGCCAGCTTACGGGCTATGAAAGTTTTACCAACTCCTGGAGGTCCTTGCAAAATGACATTCTTTTTTCTCTTTAATAAAGTAACTGTTTGGAGGAAATTAGCTTCACTGATAAACGGCTTATCGTTATCTTCCCTAAACTTGTACTTTTTTACATTACTGCTTTGAAGTAATCTCTCAGTTATGATATTTTTATTATCAATAACCTCCCGGATAATATCGTATTCTTCTTCTGTGAGTCTGAATAAACTTCCCTGGTTATTAATAAACACTTCGCAATGCTGCAGCGCTGGATTATTTTTCAGGTCATTCCAATGAATCGGGATCTCCAGCTTTTCAACCAATTCAAACTCTATTTCTTCGCCTTTCTCAGTAGTATGGATACCTTTGGTAACTTCGTAAATTGCTTTTATTTGTTTTGTCGGAGAACTTTCATAGCCTATGATTAAGTCACCCGGTTTCGCCTCTTCAAAATATTTGTAAATTCTTCTTTTATTGCCTTTTTCGTTGTGCGTTGTATAAGTCTGCCTTTGGCCCTCAGCATGATTATTGATGCTCCAGATTTTTGGATTGGCATTAAGCCACCAAAAATTTAATGGTGTCATTTCTTCTTCTGATTGTAATTCCAGGTCTTCAACAGGTAATGAAGCTGTTGGCGTTCTGGCGGGCTCTGCATTGTATTTTAAATTGTGCTGCTCAAAGATTGGGACTAATTCGGGATACATCCTGGTGTATTCATTTAAAAGAAATTCCCAAACTCTGGTAGGGCTGAAGGTGTCGGGTCTGAAAAGCGTTTTGTAGCTTTTTAATATACCCGATTTATACTGGTAGATTTTATCTGTTATCCAGTTTACTTTTCGGTGGTGGTTATACTCATTAATATCTTTATCATAGTAATAGTCTCCTTCAATTATTCCAATTCCGATACAGGTATTAACGCCCTTGGTAGCGAATACAACATCTCCAATGTTTGCAGTTTTAAAAAGCCAGAGATTCCAGGTTTGATTTGATTGACTGTCACTTGTTAAACCTGCCGCTTCATTTATTGCTTCTATTGATTGAAAAGCTGAAATGTCTCCAAGGTTAAAACCGCCATAATTTATTGCTGCTATTCCTTCCCCATGAAATCTGTTCCACTCGGAAGCCTGGCTTCCTGGAGCAAATTTGAAATAGTTGCGGCTTTCTTTATTGAGCTTTACAATTTCATTCTTTAGTTCTTTTAAATAAATCAGTGCTTCCTCATAAGCATTAACCTGCTTCAACAGGTTGGCCTTTGCCGCTTTCAGCGAATGCCCGGCAACTCTACCCGCTTGCGGCTGGGCACCAAGCCGTATGAAAAATTGATAGGCTTCTTTATGCGTCTCTTTTTGAATGGGAAATAATGCCAGCCAACACCAATCACTTCCGAAATTTGATGATCCGTAGAAGTCAACCCAATGATAATCGTAGTCCGTAACGTTCAAATCCTGGCTAAGCTGTTTACTCATTTGTTCCAGGTATAGCCTTGTTGTATCCTTAACAATCCCCTGGTAAAAGAAAGTATGGAATATCCCCCAGAGCTTTTGCCAGTTCGCAAACATATCTCTTTTGCCTAACTCATAATTTTCAAGTTGTTGTAAAAACTCTTTGGATAAACCTGCAAAATAGTTTTTATCCTTTCGCCTGATATATTCTTTTACTTCTTCAATCAGCTGTGCCGTTATTACTGTTCCACTGGATAAAAGTCTTGCTATTTCGGCTCTTAATAGATTAACCGGCTGGAACTTATTATCAAGATTGCCATATTCCGCGTAAATCTCATCAATGACGCTTTTGGGTAAATTGTTTATTGCATCGATCAGCAAACTTTGATTATCGGAATAAGATTCGTATTGTTTTGCCAGCTGAGTTATATATTGAAATTGTGGGTTCATATTCATTGTTTTTTGGCTTTTTTAATGTCGTCGCGGAAATTGCGTTACGACTATTTTTTCACTCTTAGGCTAATAATTTTTCCAGTTTCATTTTCCATCTTTCCCAGTCTTTCATTTCCTTGGTTTGTAGGTCTATAAATTTCTGCGTATGGTCGTGGTGAATTAAATGGCAAAGCTCGTGGATAATAACATATTCAATGCAGCCTTTTGGCGCTTTAATCAATTCTGGATTTAAAATGATTTTACCTTTAGGGGTACAACTGCCCCAGCGTGTCGGCATTCTGCGCAATACGATGGAACCAGGTGCTACTTGGTACTTCCTGAACTTATCGATAAGGGGTGCGGCAATTGTATGAAATTTTGATGTGGCATGCCGCAAATACCAATCTTGCAAAAGGCTTTTTGCTCTTGACTTTTCTTTTGCGGTTACTTCAATGAATTTACCCTGTAACTTAACGGATTCTTGCTCACCAGTTTGTACCAGCAACCTGTACTGCCGGCCAAGGTAAAGGTGTGTTTCTCCGCTTATATATTTCCGCTTTGGGGTCTTTGGTTGGAAAGAAAGAAAGAAGCTCTGTTGTTTAATAATCCAGGGCGCCTTCTTTTTAATCTTTTCCTTTACCTTTTCGACCGGGGTGGCCAAAGGCGCTTTTACCAAAACCTCCATCTCCGGTGTTACAGTAATACCAAGCGATTTCCTGTCTGAATATTCCAGACGAAAGTCAATGGTCCTGCTTCCGAATTGTATTGCCTCTATCATTACCTGTAACGAATTTTTGCTACTTCAATACAATCATCTGCAATTTTGTCCATTTCTCTGAAAGATAGATCCACATTGTATTTGTCCCTTACTTCATCAATCAGGTAATCTCCAATTTCGATAAGCAGTTTACCCGTAATATTGGTTTTGAATTGCCAATCAATGATAGGTCTGCCGTTGTCTAAAACAGAATGTTGTATCAGCTCGTCAATTTGTAAAGCTGTTTGGGTAGCCACCTGCTTACGAACCTGGTTGTCTTGTATTTTCCCGGATAGGGCTTCTGCGGTTAGACCATAAAAAGCTTTCGCGATATCCCTGTTCTTTAACTGCTCCGGGATGTCGTTATCCGTATGCATCAATACATTGTTCATGATGTGCTGTACCCTGGTCAGGTATTGTGCTTCGCTGATCCTTTTCGCCTCATAGTCGGCAATTGCTTCTCTCAGCATCTGGGAAAACTTTTTGTAGAATGCTGGGTCTTCCTCCATCTTTTCCGTAATATGCTTCGCCGTACGGCTGGCTATCTTATCCGCCTTGGCGGCTTTCCCGATAGTATTCTCTACTTCCTGCTGAAATTTATCCTTTTCAAAGATGTTCACCAGTTCGGTAATGGTTTCAATGCGCTCCGTAGTGATATGTGTGTCGATCAATTTTTGAATTTGCCCTTCATACTGTTTATAGTCTATTACATCGCTGTATCTTTCCATTACTGCCAACCGCAGCTTCAGGAACATCGCTACATCTTCTTTATAACGATTAATTGTTTTTTCTTCTACGTCTTTATGAAATTGGATAGATGATAGCGCCAGCTTCAGGCTCCTGGCAAAGGCGGCCAGTTTATTGTAAAACAAAACGCGCAGGGTCTCATCTTTCAATAGCTGCTGGTAAGCTTCGGCATCCCGCTTATTCGTAATGGTTTTGAAAATATCCCAGAGCTCCGCATGTTTTTGTGGCAGCTTTTTGATTTCGTCAGCAATATCGGTGAGCGCTCCGGCAAGATCTTCTGCATCAAAATCTTCAAAGGAGGAATACATTTGTAAAGCATCATCCAGGTTTTCGATCACGCCGTAATAGTCTACGATATAGCCAAACTCTTTATCAGGAAATACACGGTTTACTCTAGCAATGGCTTGCAGGAGCTTATGGCCCTGCAGGTTCCTGGTTAGGTATAAAATGGTGTTTTTTGGCTCATCAAATCCGGTAAGCAGCTTATCCACCACAATAATGATCTCGGGATCCTTTTGATTTTTGAAGCGGCTGATGAGATTCTTCTCATAGTTCCTGGAATTGCCATGCTCATCCATCATCCGTTTCCAGAACTGGTTTACTTTTTCAGGCGATGTTGCATAGGCGCTGTCTTCCCCTTCCCGCTCATCAATGGGCGATATCAATACCTCACTGCTCACAATGCCGATCTCGTCCAGGTACTCTTTGTATTTAATGGCATTTATTTTCTTATCGCAAACCAACTGGGCTTTGAAGGGGGTTCTGCCTTGCCAGTTGTCGCGAAAATGATAGCTGATATCCCAGGCAATCATGCGCATTTTTTGTTCGGCCGAATTCAAATGGTCATAGTGGGCAAATTTCTTTTTAATGTCAGCTTTCTGGTATTCTGTCAAAGGTTCTGAAACCATTCCGAAAAAAGTATCTATCGGGCTGGCATTTACTTCTTGGAGGGCTAAGCGGCCTTCATACAGTAAAGGAACAACTGCTTTGTCGCTCACCGCCTGGTCAACGGTATAGGCGTCTATGATACCACCGAATTTTGCTGCGGTGCTTTTGTCTTTTTTGAACAGGGGGGTACCCGTCATCGCTATAAAGCAGGCATTGGGCAAGGTCTTTTGCATGTCGATATTAAAAATACCGTGTTGCGTCCGGTGGCCTTCATCCACCAATACAAAGATGTCGGGACTTTCCAAAGGCCTGTTCATCTTCTTTACGGCTGCCACAAATTTGTTAATGATGGTGGTTACCACGGCATCGCTTTTGCTTTCCAGCAGTTCCACCAACCGCCGGCCTGTAGCAGCATTTTCTACCAATTTACCACACTTACGAAAGGTACCGGTAATCTGCTGATCGAGATCGGTGCGGTCGGTTACCAGTACAATTTTGGGATTGAGGATGCTTGGCTCCATGGCTATTGCCTGTGCCAGCATTACCATCGTTAATGATTTTCCGCTTCCTTGTGTATGCCAGATCACGCCTCCTTTTCTCCTGCCATGTTCCATTTGCTTTATTTGCCGCATCGATTTTTTAATGGCGAAATATTGCTGGTAACGGGCCACTTTCTTTTCCCCGTTGTCAAACAAAACAAAATTGAAAATAAGGTCCATCAGTCGTTCGGGGTGGCACAAGCCAAACAAATATTCGTCCTGCACCGTGGGCAGAATCTCTTCCTGTTCCAGTGCATCAAAGTATTCACGAACGTATTTGAACCGGTCAGAGAACAACTGTTCTTTTTCGGTACCGGAAAGTTTCCGGTTTTTAAGTTCCTGCAATACCGATCTGTAATGCAGTTCGGCTTCAGGGTGTTCCGGTTTTTCCTGCCATTTGGCCCAGAATTTTTCTTTTGTAGCGTTGGTGGTGGCGTATAAGGCATGGTTGCAACTTAAACAAAGCAATAATTGGGCGTAAACATACAGGTGCCGGATGCCCTCTTCCTGCTGGCTTCTCAATTGCTGGCTTATGGCCTGCTTCAAAGGTTCTTTCCTGTCCGGTCTTTTGCACTCGATAATGCAGAGGGGAATGCCATTTACAAACAATACCAAATCGGGGCGGTAATGCTCTTTACTGGTGCTGCGCATTACGCTGAATTCTTCCGTTACATGGAATACATTGTTCGCCATGTTTTTCCAGTCGATATACTGCAGCGTAAAGCTCTTTTTATCACCATCTACATTTTGCTCCAGTGCCTGACCCAGGGTGAGCAGGTTATACGCTTTTTCGCTGGCAGCCATATAGCCTTCGTTCATGGGCAGGTGCTTCAATGCCAAAATGCCGCGCTCAATATTTTCGTCTGTGAAAATGCCGGTTTTGGTAGTGCTGACGCGGATGCTGTTGATTTCCTTTAACTGCTTCCGCAGCACATCTTCCAGCAGCACATTGGTAGTTTTGCCGCCTCTCAGCCTTTCGGCTTCTGCCGGGTTCAGGTACCCATAGCCCAATTTGATCAGCATTTGTAATGCCGGGATCTGGCTGATATGGTCTTCTTTAAAACTAGGAGTATCCATTACTTTTCAATTTCGTTTGATTTTATGTATAGAAAAGTGTGTTTTTCTATACATGTTGTAGTGCTCATATGAAGTTTTTGCTTTTTTCTTTACATGAATCGTTACATATTTTGTCCTTTTAATTTTGTAGATTGTCTACTCGGAAAAATACACCTATACATTTTTCAGAAACATGTATAGGAAAGTGCCTTTTTCTATACATGTTTAATTTTATTCACGTTCGATAAAAGGTTATATAGATCAGTATTGATGTAGTAATTATCCCTTCCTAATTTGACTTTTTGTACTATTCCAATCTGGTCGAGCTCATCCAAATACTTGGTTGCTGTCAGGCGGCTTACCTCCAAATCGGTTATAACGAAATCAATTTTGGTATATGGGTGATTAAACAAATTATTGATTAAGTCTTGGCTGTAGAACTTAGTATGCTCCCTGATTTTCTTCTTATGCTTTAGCATCAGGTTTTTAATTCCTTCAATGATTTTAATGGTTTGCAAAGAAGTCTGTTCAATACCATTAAGAATGTAGAGTACCCATTCCTCCCAGGCATTTTCAGTTCTTACCTGGAAAAACCAGTTAAATTGACCCCCTAAAACCGGAACAAACTGACCCCCATCCG
>DAORWU010000033.1:0-36603 GCA_035434405.1 Niabella sp.
TATTGGAAAAATTATGTTCAGGAAGGTTCAAATGGGTTTTTGAGGGATAACTAATATATAAGTTATCTATATTAAAACAAATGCCATAAAATATTCGGAATAATTGCATTTAGTAAGATTCATTTTCACTATTTTGTGGCCATGAAGATTACATTTTTTTCAGCCAAACTATACGACAAAGAAAGCTTTAAAAAAGCCAATGAACACTATCCTTTTGAGTTGGAGTTTTTTGAAACCCATCTAGGTCCACATTCAGTACAAATGGTCAATCGGGCTACTGTTGTTTGTGCTTTTGTAAATGACAAACTAACCCGTCCAGTACTGGAAGTATTGGCGGAAAGAGGTGTAAAAATTATTGCCCTTCGTTGTGCAGGATTCAATAATCTGGATATAGATTCGGCCAAAGAACTAGGCCTAAAGGTATGCAGGGTGCCCGCTTATTCTCCTGAAGCGGTGGCAGAACATGCGTTGGCTATGATCATGACACTAAACCGAAAAACACACAAAGCCTATAACCGGGTAAGAGAGCAAAACTTTGCTTTACAAGGACTATTAGGTTTTGATATTTGTGGCAAGACCGTAGGTGTGATTGGCACGGGTAATATTGGTAAGGCGTTTATCAGAATTATGCTGGGTATGGGTTGTAAAGTGGTGGCATACGACTTGTATCCTGATGAAAAACTAATGGAACAAGGAGTTAGTTTCCTGCCTCTGGAAGATTTATTACATCAAAGTGATATTATCTCTTTACACTGTCCGCTAACCGAACAAACTTTTCATATCATAAGAAAAGAGAATATTGCCATGATGAAGCATGGTGTTATGATCATCAATACCGGAAGAGGCAAATTGATTGATACAAAAGATGCGATTGAGGCGCTAAAAAGTGGTCAGGTGGGTTATTTGGGAATTGATGTTTATGAACAGGAAGAGCAACTTTTCTTCAGAGATTTGTCTGCCGATATTATCCAGGATGACCTTATTCAACGTTTAATGAGTTTTCCTAATGTATTACTAACAGCTCATCAGGCCTTCTTTACTCAAGAAGCCCTTAGCCAAATAGCACAGGTTACTTTAGGTAATATTGATGACTTGATAAACCAAAAGGAAATGCGTGTAAAAGGTGCCTTGGTAGTGTAATTCCGTGAAAGGATTTATTTAGATTATCATAATAAATAGCCAAATAAAATTCAGTTAGCAGATTAAGATAAAGTGCATTTATCCATCGAAATTCCTTCTTGTATTGTATCCAGATTTTAGATCTTCCAATGCGCATAAGAAAGTAGAAAATGTAGCCAATCAAATAGTATAAGCCTCTAAAACTTTAATAGGTTTGAATGAACCCACCTATTATCTGTCTCTTTTCGCTTGCCCTATTTTATGATATACGGATCTCTGTCTGGATGCTGAAGTTCTTATTGGACAATGCAATTGAAAAAGACAATAGTTCGGTTCAATAAATTCAAGTCATTCCTAGTATCGAATTACGCCAGTACTTCCTTTGTCAATTCGTCATTTACTGTTCTCCAAATTCCCAAAGGGTTCTCATTTTTCAATGCATCCGGCAATAGATTATTGCTCCAATTTTGAAAAGCCAATGGTCTTGCAAATCTTTTTATACCATCTGCGCCCACTGAGCTAAACCTGGCATCCGTGGTAGAAGGGAAAGGTCCACCGTGTTGCATACTCAGACAAACTTCTACACCAGTTGGCACACTGTTCAAAATAAATCTTCCGCATAGGTTGTTCACAACATCCACCAGCCGATCAAACTGCTTTACATCCTTTTCTGTAGCCATCAGTGTGGTAGTTAATTGACCTTCGATATGTCTTGCCACTTCGATCATTTGATCCATATCCCTGCATTTTATGATTAAGGAATAAGGTCCAAAAACTTCCTTATGTAGTTCTGGGTTATTGATAAATGTTTCTGCCGTGGTGGTAGCTATGGTAGGCACCCCCTGATGAGCAAGTGGCGCTATCTCAGACACTGCAAGGGTTTCTACTGATTCCTGAGAAAGTGCAGCGGCTCTCCTTTCCTCAAAATTTTTATAAATACCTGAATGTAGCATGGTAGCCGGAGCCATGGTTTTTATTTCAGCGGCTAAAGTTTGTTCCAATAGCTTCAAGTCTTCACCATCTAGCCCTATAAGCAAGCCCGGATTGGTACAAAACTGTCCAACGCCCAATGTGATTGATCCTGCATACATTTTTGCAATGGCTGCTGCATCTTTATGCATCTTTTCAGGCAACAGAAACACAGGATTCACACTACTCATTTCGGCAAAAACAGGAATGGGTTCTTTGCGTTGATTTGCCCAATCGAATAACTGTTTGCCACCATTCAGAGAACCTGTAAAACCCACGGCTTTGACATTAGTATGTTTAACCAAAGTTTCGCCCACCGTAAAGGACTCTCCATGAATATGTGTAAAAACGCCATCGGGCAATTCAGTTTCTCTCACTGCCTCAGTGATTGTTTTAGCCATCAATTCACTGGTTCTGGCATGAGCCGGATGTGCTTTCACCAACACTGGGCAGCCTGCTGCAAAAGCACAAGCTGTATCACCCCCAGCCGTTGAATAGGCAAAAGGAAAATTAGACGCTCCAAAAACAGCAACTGGCCCTAATGGTACCAGCATCTTCCTAAGATCAGGCTTGGGAGGTGTTCTGTCTGGAATGGCGGTATCTATTCTGGCTTCAAGCCAATCCCCTTTTTCACAGGCATCGGCATAAGAAATCAACTGATGTCTGGTTCTGGCTAATTCATTCCTTAATCTAGCTTCCGTCAAATTTGTTTCTTCTATAGCCACCGGTATTATTTCATTTGCGGTGGCATCTAACTTAACTGCTATGGTTCGCATTAAATTTGCACGTTGTTTCAAACTGCATTTTCTAAATACTGCAAACGCAGACCAGGCACTGTTCACCGCACTATTTATCTCTTCTATTGTCGCATCTTTAGACTTCATTTATTCTACATTTTTATAAATCAAATTAAGGAAATTACATTTTTATGGTATGTGATGACCCTATTCAAACAACAGTACAAATAGTGATATGTTTTCACACAATAAATAAATGTATGCATTCTCCTGATTTATGAAAACAAAGAGCTTAAAATTGACTTTGAAAATAATGCAAAGCAGTTATCTTTAAAGAATGGAACATGCAACACATCAATTTTCATATTTGGTAGCAAAAGATATTAGTGAGTTATCGCAGTCCGATTCAGAATTGCTGGTGCGGGCTATAGCATTGACTAAAATTGCCTATGCGCCCTATTCCAAATTTCAGGTGGCATCGGTAGCCCGCCTTGCGAATGGAAAAATAGTGGAGGGCACCAATCAGGAGAACGCCTCATACCCTGTAGGAATCTGTGCTGAACGGGCATTGCTGGGATCAATTGGCACACTCTTTCCAAATGAAATCATTGAAACCATTGCCATTACCTATCAACCATCAAATGGAAAAAGCGACCGTCCTATTTCACCCTGTGGTATGTGTCGCCAAGCCTTGTACGAGTATGAAACCAGAGTAAACCATTCAATCAGACTTATTTTGGCGGGGAAGGAAGGCAATATTTTTATTGTCAATACAGTAAAAGATTTACTGCCCTTCAGTTTTGGAAGCGAGGATTTACAATAAAAAACACTGTAACTATTTGTTGACAAGGAATTGACTTTAAGCATTTCCAACTCTGCAATCCCATTTTTCAATTCTCCATTACCTTTGCGCTTCGATGTCAAATTCCAATACTGAGGAGATACAACTCACAAATGACCCTTATGCTTCGGTTCGGATACCCGAATACCGAAATCTAATGGCAGGACGATTTACATTTATTTTAGCAATGAGAATGATTACCACCTGCGTGGGTTGGTGGATTTATCAAATGACAAAAGATCCAGCTTCTATTGGCTACATTGGATTGGCTGAGGTAATACCTGCCCTGTCACTAGCATTATACTCCGGACATCGAGTGGACATCAAGGATAAAAGAATATTATTGCTTCGAGGTGTATTTGGATACTTATTAGCTGCCATTGTTTTGTATTCACTTTCAACAAAGTCATTACAATCATTGTTACATACCAATCATATTACCTGGTTTATTTATATTGTTTTTTTTATTACAGGGATTTTAAGGTCTTTTGTTGGCCCATCATTTAGTGCAATTATTGCCAATATTGTACCTAAGAATTTGTTACAAAATGCCACCACCTGGAGTCAGGGCATGTGGCTTTCTGCCTCAGTTACCGGACATGCATTAGGAGGGTTTCTGATTGCTATAATCGGTATTTCGCACACATTTTTAGTTATTTGTGGTTTTATATTAGTGGGCTATATTTTTCTATATTATCTAAAACCCAAACCTCCTAGAGTTGGCAACAAGGAACAGGGAGGTTGGGAAAGCATTAAAGAAGGTTTGAGGTTTGTGTTTAAGACCAAGGCATTATTAGCAGCTATGTCGCTGGATATGTTTGCCGTTTTGTTTGGTGGTGCCGTAGCTCTAATTCCGGTATTTGCCACAGATATTCTAAAAATTGGCGCCATGCAATATGGATTGTTGAATGCGGCCTCTGATATAGGAGCCATCATCATTGTCATTATTCTCACACTATGGCCCATGAAGAAAGCTCAAGGCAAAAAAATGCTGATTGCTGTTGGAGGCTTTGGTGTTTGCATTATTTTATTTGGTTTGTCAAAATGGTTTTTGTTATCCTTTGTGGTATTACTGATTTCAGGGATGCTAGATGGCATAAGTGTGGTAGTACGCGGCACTGTAATGCAATTACTTACTCCGGATCATATGCGTGGACGGGTAGGCAGCGTAAGCAGTATGTTTGTGAACAGTAGTAATGAATTAGGTTATTTTGAAAGTGGTATGATGGCCAAATGGATGGGTGTAATTCCATCGGTGGTATTTGGAGGATGCATGACACTCACGGTAGTTATCACCACTTGGTTCAAAGCACCCACCTTGCGAAAGTTTTCCTATTAGTAGAATCAGAAAGTAAAAGGTTGTTGAAAAAAAATAGTTGTTCTTATTGTTTCACTAGATTTAGGAGAACACAAATTATTGGATGGATATATTAATCACTTGATCCTTTGTTTGTCAAAATTACAACAACAAAAAAGGCTCGCCATTGCGAACCTTTTTGTATGATTTTTGATCATGTGCCCCAGGCGGGACTTGAACGCCTTTAATAATCAATTGTTTACACGACAAATGTGTCAAATATGTGTCGTAATTCCTAAAAGAGCCAACTATTGTGCTCCTTCAAAACACTTTTTAACGCTTTTACCCGTTATCAAAACAAAGGTAAGAATTAGATGTATAATTAGAAAAATCGTCCCCTTCTTTGGGCTAGATTGCTTTGCTAAAGCTTAATCTTCTTTTCAATTGTTCGGCCTGTGGTTTCGGTAAGACCTAGGAACACTCCCTGATTTTCTTGTTATCTGAATCGAAATTCTCAGATTATAGCTGTATTTTGTACGCCTCTTACTATTATTTATAACAGATTGAAATAAATGAGCCTGAATACGCAAAGTCTTCAGCCGATCATCAATTTTATTTGGACGGTTGCGGATGACATATTGATTAATAAATACCTTGAGAATCAGTACCAGGACGTGATACTGCCCATGACCGTATTACGCCGCCTCGACTTGGCTTTGGAGCCTACAAAGGATAAGGTATTAAAGACCTACAACAGCTTTAAGGGAAAAATAGATAATCTCGCCGGGCTACTTACCAGCGAGCAGCACGGTACGGGACTGGCTTTTTACAATACCTCGCAGTTTACTATGAAAAAACTGCTGGCCGACCCCAAAAATATCAACGCTAATTTTCTGGACTACCTAAATGGCTTTTCCGAAAACGTACAGGATATTATAGGCAAGTTTAAATTTCGCAACCAGTTAGAGCGTTTTGAGGAGACGGGTATTACCTTTTCCCTGATCGAGAAATTCTGTAGCCCCAAAGTAGAGCTAAGCCCCGATAAAATATCGCCTATGGCTATGGGCTATATGTTCGAGGATTTGATACGCCGCTTTAACGAAAAGACAAACGCCGCAGCCGGTCGCCACTTTACCCCGCGCGAGATCATTGAGTTAATGACCCACCTTGTGTATTTACCAGTAAAAAATAAAATACAGCATGGCACCTTCCTGGTATATGACCCTTGCGCGGGCAGCGGGGCTATGCTTACGCAGAGTAAACAGTTTGCTACCGATGCAGACGGCGAAATAAAGTCGAAAGCCACCTTCCACCTATACGGGCAGGAAAATACCGGGGAAATGTACGCTACTTGCAAATCGGATATGTTACTGAAAGGCGAAGACCCGGACAAAATAAAGTTCGGCTCTACGTTGAGCGAGTACGGTTTTGACCCCAATCTGAAGTTCAATTTTATGCTTACAAACCCGCCCTACGGCACCAGTTGGAAGCAGGACATTGATAACCTGAATGTAGGTACCGATAAGAAGGTGAGTATCACAGACCGCCGCTTCAATTTGCCAATAAAGAACTTTAAAGGTGAGGAAGAAATAACCTGCCTTACCAGCCGCAGCAACGACGGGCAGCTCATGTTTATGCTGCACATGCTCAGCAAAATGAAAGACCCTAAAGACGGCGGTAGCCGCATAGCCTCCGTACACAACGGCTCCGCGCTCTTTACGGGCGACGCGGGCAGCAGCGAGAGCGGGATACGCCAGTATGTTATTGAGAATGACCTCCTGGAGTGCATCATACAGCTACCCAACGATATTTTTTACAATACAGGCATAGCTACCTATGTATGGATCATCAGCAATGTAAAGGAGAAGAAAAGAAGGGGTAAGGTACAATTGATAAACGCCTCCTCCGACGCTTTTTATAGCAAGATGCGCAAATCACTGGGCAGCAAGCGCAACCAACTTGCCACGGAGCATATCATAAAAATACAGGACTTATACTTTGCGTTTGAAGAAAATGAGTACAGCAAAATATTTGACAACGAGGATTTTGGCTATTACCAGGTAACTGTGTACCAGCCTGAAAAAGATGAACAGGGCAAGGTAATATTTGACGCCAAAGGCAAGCCCAAAAGTGATAGCGCGCTAAAGGACATAGAAAACATACCGATGAAAGAAAGTATAGTCGACTACTTTAAGCGAGAGGTGCTGCCCTTTACCCCCGATGCCTGGTATGATAAAGGCAAAATGAAAGTAGGCTACGAGATTGCCTTCAATAAATACTTCTACCGTTACCAGCCGCTGCGCCCGCTGAGCGATATAGCGGCTGACATACAAAGGCTGGAGCATGAAACGGAAGACCTGCTAAAGGAGATTATTGCATGAGCAGCTATAAACCATACGAGAAATATAAGGATAGCGGAATTGCCTGGCTGAGAAATATTCCTGAGCATTGGCAAGTCATATCACTTAAAAATATTCTCAAAGAGCGCAATGAAAAAAACGATCCTATTAGAAGTACAGATAGACTGTCCCTTTCCATAGATAAAGGAGTTACCTTATATTCTGAAAAAACTACAAATCTTGACCGGTTTAAAGATGATTTTACGCAGTATAAATTGGCGCAAGAGGGCGATTTGGTTTTTAATAGCATGAATATGATAGTGGGAGCGGTTGGAGTTTCAGCCTATTTCGGCTGTGTAAGTCCAGTTTATTACACATATTATAGTAACCCAAACCACCCGCACACAACCAAGTTTTACGAGTATTTATATAGGTGCAGAATAGTGCAAGGTTTTTTGTACAGTCTTGGAAAAGGCTTGATAGCTATTGATAGAGGTGAAGGCAAATACAACACTTTGCGGCTAAAAGTTTCAAGAGATGATCTGCGGTCGATGAGACTACTATGTCCGCCTTACTCAGAGCAGACAGCCATAGTCCGCTTCCTCGATTACAAAACCGGGCAGATAGACCGCTTTGTCCGCAAGAAGAAGCAACTGATAAAGCTACTCAACGAGCAAAAAGTGGCTATCATTAACCACGCAGTTACCAAAGGCATCAACCCGGATGCCCCTATGAAGGATAGCGGTATAGAATGGCTGGGCGAGATTCCGAAGCATTGGAAAACTGTCAAGCTTGCGGGAGTATGCAATTTTGTTCGGGGAAATTCGAGCTTTAAAAAGGATGAATTACTTAGCAATGGCAAATATGTTGCCTTGCAATATGGAAAGACCTATAAAGTTGATGTAATTGATGATAAGTACCAATTTTATGTTAACGATGAATTTTATAAAGATACGCAAACAGTGCATTATGGGGATGTGATTATTATTTCAACATCAGAAACAATTGAAGATTTAGGCCATTCCGTTGTTTACAATAGGCGTGACCTGGGTTTGCTGGGAGGCGAACAGGTATTATTAAAACCGTATGGCAAAGTCTTGAGTGGAAAATATTTATGTAATTTATCAAAAGCATTTGCAACTGAGCTTAGAAAAAATGGGACTGGGGTGAAAGTTTATCGATTCAATATAAATGACTTAAAGACAGTCTACGTTGCCATTCCAACTATTGATGAACAACAACAAATAGTATCCTACATCGAACAAGAAACAAACATTATTAACACTACCATTTCCAAAATCGAACAAGAATTAGCTCTCGTTGAAGAATACCGGACTGCTTTAATAACGGAAGCAGTAACAGGCAAAATTGACGTGAGGGAGTATAAGATACCGGAAACATTAAAGGAGGAAGAAACATACGAGGATATAGAGGAGGAAATAAGTATAGCCGCCGAGGATGAGGCGGAATATGAAACGCAGGAAAACGGATAAACCAATGAGTACAGACACTACTGAAAAAGGCTTAGAGGCGCACATCAGCGAGTACCTCACCGGCAGCAACAGCTATATCAGCCGGCCTAATACCGCCTATGATAAAGCCGCATGCCTGGATACCGGGCTACTGTTCCCCTTCCTGGAAGCCACGCAGCCCAAAGAAGTTGCTAAGCTAAAAGCCTACCATAAAGACCTCTATGAGCAAAAGATATGCAAGCGCATTGGCGACCAGATACAGGCCAAAGGCGTAATTGAGGTACTGCGCAAGGGCATTACCGACGGTTTTACCGGCACCAAGCTGCAATTATTTTACGACAAGCCGGTATCTACATACAATACTACGGCAGACGCGCATTACAAGGCCAACCTGTTCTCTGTAATGCGGCAGGTATTTTATTCCGGCGGCAACCGCAACTCGCTCGATACCGTAATATTCATCAACGGTATCCCGGTTATATCTTTTGAGCTAAAAAACGAGCTGACCAAACAAAACGTTCAGCACGCCATAAAACAATATAAGGAGGATAGAGATCCTACCGAGCCGCTATTCCAGTTAGGCAGGCTAATGGTAAACTTTGCCGTAGATACCGAGGAGGTGTGGATGTGTACACATTTAAAGAAGGAAAAATCTTACTTCCTGCCCTTTAATAAAGGCAACAATAACGGCGCGGGCAATCCGCCCAACGGCGGCATTAAAACTGACTATCTGTGGAAGGAAATACTTACAAAAGACAGCCTTACCGATATAGTACAGAACTTTTGCCAGCTTGTAACAGAGGATAAAGAATATACCGACGATAAAGGCAAGGTAAAAACGCGTAAGGAAACAAAGCTCATATTTCCCCGCTACCACCAGTTGGCAGCAGTACGCCAGTTACTGGAAGATGCACGCAGCAATGGCGCGGGGCAAAAATACCTGGTACAGCACTCGGCAGGCTCCGGCAAATCCAACTCTATATCGTGGTTAGCGCACCAGTTGGTGGGGCTGCACCGCAAAGGCGGGGGCGATAATATATTCGATACGGTAATAGTAGTAACCGACCGCCGCGTACTGGACGTTCAGATACGCAATAATATAAAACAATTTCAGCAGGTAGATAAAGTAGTACAGCCTATAACCGAGGGCAGTAAGCAGCTAAAACAGGCGCTGGAAGACGGTAAGAAGATCATCGTAACCACTATCCAGAAATTTCCGATGATAGTAGAGGATATTGGTGAGCTGCCTGGCAACAACTTCGCCATTATAATAGACGAGGCGCACAGCAGCCTGAGCGGCCAAATGGCGCGCAAACTAAACCAAACCATTGCCAAAGCCGTGGATGGCGACGATGACGAATTAGAAACAGAAGACCATGATACCGTAACGGGTGAAGACCTGATAACCGACTTGATAAAATCGCGCAAGCTACTGCCCAACGCCAGCTATTTTGCCTTCACCGCGACGCCAAAAAACAAAACGCTGGAGTTATTCGGCGTACCCTTTGCAGAGGGCGATAGAACCAAATACCGCGCCTTTCACCTTTACTCTATGAAGCAGGCAATAGAGGAAGGCTTTATCATGGACGTACTACAAAACTACACTACCTACCAGAGCTACTATGCCCTGCTGAAGAAGATAGAGGACGACCCCGAATATGACAAGATACGCGCGCAGAAGAAGCTGAAAGCCTATGTAGAAAGCCACGAGCACGCCATAAAAAAGAAAACCGCCCTGATGGTTGAGCATTTTATGGACAGCGTAGTAAGGCAGCGTAAGGTAGGTGGGCTCGCCAAAGCAATGCTTGTAACAGGCACAAGGGCAAACGCGGTAAAGTACAAGAAGGCTTTTGACGAGTATTTGCACAAAACCAATAATCCGTATAAAGCTATTGTAGCCTTTTCCGGCGAAATAGATGGGCAAACCGAAGCCGGCCTGAACGGTTTTTCGAGCGCAAACATTCCGGCAACTTTTGAAAAAAGCGAGTACCGCTTTTTGATAGTAGCCAATAAATTCCAGACTGGCTTTGACCAACCGTTGTTGCATACTATGTATGTAGATAAGAAGCTGGGCGGCGTAAATGCGGTACAAACACTGTCCCGCCTTAACCGTGCGCACCCTTTGAAGAGAGATACATTTGTATTAGACTTTGCCAATAGCGCAGAGGATATAGAAAAAGCTTTCACACCCTATTTTGAAAGTACAATACTTGGTGAAGGCACCGATCCTAATAAACTGTTTGACCTGCAAGACGCGCTTGATAACTTCCAGGTATATAACCGTGAGCAGGTAGAGGAATTTTCTGATAAGATACTTGCCAGCGTACCCGCAGACCAGCTCCACGCCATATTGGATGAGGCTGCGCATACATTTAGGGAGGTACTAGCAGAGGAGCAGCAAATGGATTTCCGCGCCAAAGTGAAAACCTATGTACGTCTGTATATATTCCTCTCGCAAATTGTAGCCTTTGAAAATCCGTATTTAGAGCGTTTGTATATTTTCCTTAACCACCTGCAAAATAAATTGGGCGGCGACGCGCCGATAGATTTGGCACAGGGAATACTGGATAATATAGATATGGACAGCTACCGCCTGCAATTGGAAAGTACCACGTCTGTAGTAATGGAACAAGGCGAAGACCTTATGCCGATGCCTACAAACATGCGCGGCGGGGGGGCTGAAGCAGAAACAGACCGTCTATCTAATATCCTGAAAACGTTTAATGAGCGCTACGGTACCCATTTCGAGGACGCGGATAAAGTACGCCAGATGGCAGAAAACATTGCGGCGGATGTAGCTAAGAATGAAGAGTTAGTTGACTCCTTAAAATACTCCGACGAGCAGAACGCCCGCATAACCAGCGATAAAGTTGTAGGGCAGGAATTACTAAAGCATATTACTACCAACTTCGACCTGTACAAACTCTACTCCGATAATAAAGAGTTTAAAGAGGATTTTTCGGCAATGATGTTTAGCGTAGTGAAAGAGCTAATTAATAAAGGATTTAATGTACGGCGCTAGTCAATATAAAAAGCAAGCAATGTAGGAACGCTATAAAAACGCAATATGGATTTACACTCAATAATTGTCCATAGACTGGACAAGGAATCGCAGGGAAATGCAACGGTTACCTTGCGTCAAAATCTTATATCCGTGGGCGAAAAGGAAACAGAATTTGTAACAAATATTAAGCAGGTTTATTACAAAAAATCTAATCCTAATTACGGAGTATTTGATACTAATACCGTAGCGTATCCGTTTCAAACAATGCTTAGAGGCTATGTTGACCAACAGCAGGAGTTTTTGCCGTTTACGAGTGCAGCCATGAACCATTTATTGGGCGTAATAAATGCCATCCCGCAGGCAACGGGTGGCTATGTTGTTTTTTGCACATTATACATTTCAAAGCGAGCAGTTTATGATGACAGTAATGCTCAATAACAAGAAGCAATACAACATCAATGACAATTTGAGTATAGACGAAATTTTCAGCCTTGATATAGATAAACTTGACGTAGCAAATTCCGTAAATCTCACCCGCTGGAGTAACAACGCTGAAACATACCTATCTTTTGCGCGAGGCAGGAAGGATGTATCAAACTATTTCCGCCGTTTTATTGGCTGTACTGACCAAACCTCAGCCAAAGAATCGTCTGAATCATTTAAAAGAGCCTTCTTAGATTACATTCCCACTCTTGGTTTAGGAACTCAGGAAACTGAAGATTTGAGAAATCAGGTTTTAAATTATTGCTATGCTCAAACAAAGAAGAAGGAGGACATATCCCTGCACCATATTTCATCAATGATTAACGCGGAGGAGCCTGAGTTGTTTCAGGAGTTTGCCGCAGGTGAAGAATACAGAGTTAGTTCGTTCATTAAAGGGCATAACAAGACCCTAAAGACGTTGAAATTTTACGTTTACCGTAGTAAGAAACTTACGATTGAGTTTGATAGCGGACTGGTAAATGAAAGTGTATTTTATAATCAGGAAACAAATGAGTTGAGGATTACGAATGTACCGGATGATCTAAGAAGGCAGTTTACAAACGCTGAGGACGAAGAATGATAAATGTTAGATGACTTCATACATATTAGGCAGCGACTTGAGGAGGTTACTATTTCAGCAAATGAAATTGTGGGAACGTTTGTGCCTAATGCTGATGAAGTCGAACTGCTTAAAAAACTGGCGGAAGGTAATTGTCTTGATGGCTTCGTTCAAGTCGAACAACGAAATAAATCCGTGGTCCAGGTTACGGAAGGTGAAAGAGTTACTGTAAGACTCTATTCAAATCGCCTGGGTGACGAAAAATATTTTGAAACATTTGATGACTTACTAAAATTTAGTAGTCAATCCTATCCAACTAATAGGTACTATATTCAAAACTTAGCTTTTGACTCTCGGTCACAAGATGTCCCGCAAAAAATCCAAAATTTTAAGGAAACAGCTAAGCTAATTGGTTTTCTAAAAAGTATTTCGGATTATCAGAAAGGAAATGAGCTGGTATTCTTTCAATCTAAACAACTTGTTCTTATTACGGCGTATTCTATAACAGACTTACGAGCACTTTCCGGTATTGATGACCTAATTACTCACATTCAAGACTCCGCCGATAAGGAAGAAAGAAGAATAATTTTCACCAATGAATTGATTGCGTCTCTTTTAAAAGTTGCGGAAGTAGGAAACAGATTTAGCTTTTTGCTAAAAAACTTTTCTGATATAACCGCCAGTTACCATAAGAGTCATAGCCTATATTTAGAAAAATACTCCTATCAAAAATTCAAGTCGGAAATAGATAAGGAAATAATTGAGCACAGTAAGAAAATACAGGCTGTTGTAAATGACGCACAAACAAAGCTCGTCGCTATCCCTGCGGCGTTCTTACTTATTGTGGGTCAGTTTGATCTTACCGGGGAAAAGCTATATTTCAACTTAGCCTTAGTTTTAAGCGCTTTTGTATTCAGTGTCTTGCTTGAGGTATTGCTTAGAAATCAATTTTCTGCTCTTGATTGACACTGTTTCATAAAGTGTGTAAGTTAAAATCGAGTCATAACGGATTCGATTTTTTAATTTTAAACACAATATGAACAAATGAAAACGGAAGATTTCTTATCGGACGACTTTCTGAAGCAATTCAAGACAGGTGAACAACTCAATGATTTTTTAGCCAGTATTCAAAAACGAGCCATAGAAAAAATGCTTGAAGGAGAACTGGATGATCACCTGGGTTATGATAAGCATCAGCAAAGTGATAACCCCAATGCCCGCAATGGCCATGGCAAAAAGAAGATAAAAACCGGTTACGGGCAAATGGAGATCGAGGTACCACGTGACCGGGAAGCCAGTTTTAACCCGATACTGGTACCTAAGCGCGAGAGCATGGTTGAAGGGCTGGATGAGGTTATGGTATCCATGTACGCCAAGGGTATGAGTGTATCAGACATCCAGGAGCATATAAAAGATGTTTACAAATTTGATGTTTCTTCCAGTACCATCAGCCGGATCACCTCCCGGGTTGCAGAAGACATTATTGCCTGGCAGAGCCGTCCTTTGGAGACAGTGTACCTGATTGTGTGGATGGATGGTATTGTCTTCAAGGTCAGGGAAAACAGCAAAGTGATCAACAAAACCGTTTATATCGCCGTAGGGCTGCGTACAGACGGTTATAAGGAAGTATTGGGTATGTGGTTGGGTAAAAATGAAACATCAGCTTATTGGCTCAGTGTGCTCACCGATTTAAAGTCCCGCGGCCTGCAGGATATCCTGATCACAGCCACCGATAATCTCAATGGTTTTACCACCACCATCAGGACGGTATTCCCTGAATCCTCCACCCAGATATGTGTGGTTCATCAGATCCGTAACAGCATGCGTTATGTGGTATGGAAGGACCGCAAAGAGTTTACCCGGGATATGAAGGATATCTATGGTGCCCCCACCAGGGATGCTGCCGCAGCGGCCCTGAACAGGTTTGAACAAAAATGGAGTGGCAAATACGCTTATGCCATCCGGAGCTGGAGGGACAACTGGGAGGAACTGACCGTGTTTTTTGACTTCCCCATTGATATCCGGCAGATTATTTATACCACCAACCTGATCGAAAATCTCAACGGTAAGATCAGAAAATACACAAAAAACAAACTTTCTTTTCCCAATGATGATGCAGTACTGAAGTCTGTTTACCTGGCCCTCAGAGAAGCATCAAAAAAATGGACAATGCCTATCAGAAATTGGGGCATTGTCCTGAACCAGTTCTTGATTATTTTTGGTGATAGATTGAAGGTTTAAGTTCTACGATTATTTTACCTCGATTTTAACTTACACACTTTACGGGATACTCCCTCTTGATTTCGTCAAGGATGATATAGACAGATTTAAAAATTCCGTAGATGACAAAAAAATACAGGTACTGGGGAATGACTTTGCCGCAACATTTTCTAAAATTGATAAGCTCCACGGAAAGCAGAAAACCTATTTGAATATTATCAGATGCTTGGTCTGGCTTACTCCGATTCTTGCAATTGGTTTGTTTGTTTTGTCCTTGACTAACAATACATTAATCTGTTTTTTGCGATCAATTTTCTACCGGTTTTGATTGATCGCCCCTATTCGTATCAAACCCCGGATCGCAGACGGGTTTTATGCCAGCCTTATCAAACGCAGCCGCGTCACTAATTAGTCGTCCCTCAAAAAGTCATTTTTAACTTTTGAGGCATAAAGATTCCGTAAACTGCTCTTTGAATAATAAGCAGTAGTTGCCAACTGTGTATTGCCTCCGTGCGCCAGAGGTTCATGACTCGTTTAAAATTGAAGGCTGCAGCACTTAATAGCAAGTTCATGCTATCACCCACGGAGCCTTTCAAAAAGTTGCGAACTAACCGGTAATCGAACTTCAAATGACTGATTACTGGCTCTATGGCTGCACGCCGACTATGCTTTTTGCGTTGAGACTTGGTAAGATCTTTATTAGGAACAGGTACTTTTATAGCAACATTGCTGACCTGTTTGGGGCCGCGATACCCTCTGTCTGCATACACTTCCTTGGGCTTGCGATCCATCAGTCTTTCGTATTGCTCTAAAACAGGTACTAAGGTTTTAGAGTCATGTATGTTTTCATTAAAGTTTAATGCGCCCACAATCACACCACTGCTTTGGGTAACCAGAATGGAAGCTTTACTGCCAAATTCAAACTTCTTATGCTCTTTTCCCTTTGTGTAACACTTAACTTCTGGTTCATGCAAACTGTAGATTTTATTACGATCACTTCGCTTTTGTTGTAATACTTTATGATAAATATTCAATTGATGCTGGTATCGCTCTAATGCAGCTGTATCAAGCTTCCGGCACAACTCCCGCTGCAAACGACCCGCGATGGTCTTGATCTTCTTACGCGCCTTTCTGGCTTGCGCACTTCCTTTCTTTGTATGCTGAAAACGAAGCAGGACATTTAATCGCTTAAGTGTAAACCTGTAACTCTGGCGCAATACTATGCCCTCCTTGCGGGCAATACCGACGCACTTCTTTATAATTTTTTGGTGCAGTTTAGTGTCTGTAGGATAGGTAATGTTCTTTTCCTGAACAGTCGTGTCTACACTTAATGTATCATCATTGCTGTCTTGATCATTTACCCGTATGCTCTCTTTAAATATCAACTCCATACCCTCGGAGCCAATACGTTTGCGAAACTCTACCAGCTCGGTTGCACTACACGGTAAGCCTGGAGTAAATACCATGCAGCCGCTAAAGTATTGGAAGTACAGATTCTCGGACCAATGCAACACTATGTTCTCGTCGCTGAGATTGCGAAGTTGTTTGAGTATCAGCAAGGATACCATCAATCTGATGGGCTTTGCAGGTTTACCCATGCGCTGGCTGTAATGCCTGGAAAAACTTTCTTCGAAACGGTGCCAATCTATTTTATCCCCTAATAATACCAACGGATGTTGTTGGTCAATAATATCGACCAGGCTGGAAAACATGCTGGACTGAGGTGTGGTGATGGGTTTTCTGTACATAAAATCTGCAAGCTTTTTGACCCAATTTACTCGTTTATTGAAAACTTTTATACCTCTTTTTTAGATACAACTCAATACAAATAATAATTACAGACTTTTTGAGGGAGAACTAATTAACTGCTTCAATACTTCGTCCGGGTTATCGCCTAATGATTTAACCGCCTCATGCCAGCTACTAAAACCGTTTCGCATTAATTCAGATAATGCCTTTACCTCTTTGGAAGGGTCTATCATTTCACGACGCGGGGCAGTCCAACTTACCTCGATCAATACGCCAAATCCTATCATTCACTATTCCAATCTTCACAAGCGCAATACTAGTTGAGTTTACATTGCCTGAGAATAACAATACCATTTTTACAAAAGCCTATAAAAACGTACTACCCAGTAAGGCGGAGCTTAGAAAACAATTAGTATAATGTTCTCTCCTACTGTGCCGTAGGCCGGACGTGAATCACTTAGACAAGTCGTCCAAATTGTCAAATATGTGTCATGTTTTCGTGGAAATCCTCGTTTGCATTGTTAGCGTGCCCGAGACGGGAATGGCCACTTTCTGGCTATAAATCTTTTAAAAACAAAACGTGTCAAATCCGTGTCACGACTGGGTTTAAGCCAATTTTAAACGCTTTTTACCTGTCTATTCAAAGGTAATAAAATTTAAGTACAAAAATTAAAAATCTGTCTTTTACCCCGACTCTCCATTACAACCTAGATTAATATTGCCATTGTTGTTTAGTCAATAAAGAAAATCACCTACACATTTTGTGAACGTAGTGTATGATCTATAGCAAGTTTATCTGCAGCCATTCTAATCAATCATAAATGGCTGTGGTGGAAGTAAACTAGCATTATACAGGTTAATGTCTGGATTATCAGCCCATGCATACCGCACGGCCACCGGAGCCTTTACGAAATCACTGGAAACCGCCACATGTTTCCCATGCAGGACTGCCCTGCCTTCATAAAATTTTTTATCTGCGCCGGCAACAATAAATCCTTTAGGAGCGGCGCCATCTTCTGTATGCAGCTTATTAGCATGCCTGAAGTAAATTAGCAATTTATTTTTTCTCCTGACAATCTTTTTAACAACAGGCCCGGAAAATGCAATTCTCTGCTCGTAGGTTTTCGACAAAGCTATCAATGCGAGTCGCCTCCCAACCTCCTGCTTGTTCTTGGGATGTACATTAGCCGCTTCTCCAATATCAATGGTAACGGCCATTCCTGTATGAGGCAGTATCAAGGCCTGAGCCTGGGCCGCGCGCAATTCTGCCCAGTGCGACCTTGCCGCCGCCGTTGTCTTAGCATTATAATTGGCAAGCTGTACAAAATAAAATGGCAATTCAGGGCCGCCAAAAGTTTGTCGCCACGCGCTGATAAGCCGCTTAAAATCGTAGGCATATTTACCCGGACGACCTACATTATTTTCACCCTGGTACCATAAAAAACCTTTTATAGCATATTGGCGAAGCGGCCATATCATGGCATTGAAAAGCACCCCCGGAGCATCCTGTGGTCTCACTTTTTTTATATCTGCCGGTGTAGTTGCGGCTGAACGTTTTAAAAATCTTTCCTGCGAGGTAGTATCATTGAAAATACTATCCACTAAGAGGATACGGGCCGGATCGGCTCTCAAGGCAGACGCATTCAGCCAGGATTCTATAGCAGTTCCCTGGTAAGACGCATGGATAATACCTATTGGAATGCCTGTATGCCGGTTAACCTGCCTGGCGAAAAAATAAGCTACGGCAGAAAAATCCCCGGATACCGCGGGTGATGCGACCTGCCAGGACTTAAATACTTTTACATCTGGCAGGGGCTGATTTGACGTATAATGCGACACATTGAAATAACGAATATTTTCATGGCCGGACTGAGCCACTTCTGATTCAAAATTGATAACCTTGCCCCATGAGGCAATAGGCATTTCCATATTGGACTGCCCGGAACAAAGCCACACATCTCCCAACATTATATTTGACAGGATGATCCGATTTTCCCCGCATACTTCTATATCATAAGGTCCGCCAAAAGAGATAGTATTAACGGCACATTTCCATACCCCATGAATATCCGTCTCACAATTCGTTTTACTATTATTCCAGGATGCTTTTACACTTACCTGCTCGAAAGGCTTTGCATATCCCCAAATGATTACAGTGGTTTTTTGCTGCAATACCATATTGTCTGAAAAGAGTGCCGACATACTTACCGAAGATTTTGCAATGCCTGCAAACATCAGCACTAAGAGCACTACCAGGAAACAGGATTTTATTTTCATCAATCACCTTACTTTTATAGTGGCACCGTCAGCCGGCAACTGAGCGCTGATAACTTTTTTACCATATTGGATCATTAAGGACTGTCCCTTGTGCAGGGGGTCTGCGGCGTAAATACGTTCACCGCGTATAAGCATCAGGCAGGGGGCATTTACTGTTACAGACTTACCATTAACCAGCAATTGTCCTGCTTCGTAAAAAGCTATCAGTAAAGATTGTTCTTTCCAAATAAGAGCCTGGGAATTCGCGTCATTCTTAACTATCCTGAACGGAGCATTCCTGTCAAGTCTCGCAGCATCCTTGCTGCTTCGGGCATAACTCACAAAATAGGCGGCCTCCCTGCTGCTGCTATCGTGAATTATGACCGGCATAAATACAGAGTCGATGATATTATCTTTAGCATAAGAGTGATTGATCGCATACCAGTTGCCACTTACCGTATCAGCGTAAAGCGAGGTAGCCCGCGCGCCGGCAATAACATGGTATATAAAATTATTATGATAATAATATTTCGATTGCAAAGAAGGATAAAAGCCGTTTTTGAACAGCTTTGTACCGGTAAGAACGGGCTCTTTCAATCGGGCCTGGTCCATCACGGTATAATATTCCGATACATCAGTGCTTTGGATATTACCCATCAGGCACACCATATATCCATCCATCATAAACCACGACTTCCTGCAGCTCACAAAGGCATCGCCTGTTTTATCAGTTATCTTATAATCTACTGCAGACAAACCAATATCACCATCTGAAACGATACCATTGTAATCGCTTCGTTGTATTTTATCAGCCCCGTCAAAGGCTGTAATACCCGGCAACCTGGTCCAATCCCATACCGGCATCAGGTTAAAATACTCGGTACCGTCTTTTACAAAATAAGTTTCGCCGCTATTCAGCAGTCTGCCTTTCAGGTTTTCATAGTTAATAGACTCCGTTGGCAGGGTTCTGGTAGAAATTGTTTTCACAAAAGAGCTGTATCGGCGGGAATGATAGACCGAAAAATCGGAATAGGGAAACCCTCTGAAACCTTTCAACGTATAAGGAGCTTCCTTTTGATTTTGTGCTGCTATCATAAATTCCTTGCTGTAAGCCGGTGCGATGTCTGCAAAAAAAGGAAGGTGTAACCTGATATCAGCATCGTTCAGGGCATTGACCCTCGATGCCGATCTGTCCATCGTCTCGGGAACCGTGTGAATACCTCTCGCCATCCACTGCCAACCCCGCAGGAACATATCGGCCAGTAGATTCACTTTGCCGGTTGGGTATTCCCAGGGAGTTCCACGCAGCTCCCAGGCCAGCCGGATATTATCTACCAAAAAGGTTCGTCCATACTGGTACATCTGAAGTCTTGCGCCGTGCTGATGAAAGCTATAGTCCGGCTTAAGCCCTTCTCCATCGCTTATTTTTATTTCACTGACAATTGCAGAAGCGGCTTTATTAGCCAGTATAAGATCATTGGTAAATAACCCGTAAAACAAGCCTATATCGGCACTCCAGATAAGATTTGCACCCGTACCATTTATCCTGAATTGATTCACAATCTCCAGGTAATTAACAAATTGCTTTTTTGTTAAATCACTTTGTAAAAGCACCAGGATATCCCGCACCATCTGGGGAATACCAATTTCATTATGCCACCAGTTGGTACTTTTATACCGGTTTTTGTACCATTCATCTAATGCAGAAACAATTACAGGAAGCAGCGTTAGTTTCGAATCCTTTGTAGCGGCTGTATATAAAGCCAGCGTATGTATGTTTTTAACATGATAACCGATCTGCCATTCAGCGGGATTACGGTTACTGTAATCTATGTTTCTCCACCTCCCTGTAGCGCGGTCAAATGCAGTTACCAAATGTTGCATTACCTCCCTGCCAACAGTATGGGTCCTGAGCAGGTACTCCCTGTGCCGGCTTAATACGGAATCCGGGTTTGCCTTTGCGCTCATAAAAAAGGGAAGCAGCAATACCGAAAAAATTATGCTTCTCAATACTTTCATCGTTTATTATTTAAGTCAAGATACCTCAACACCGCTTCCACAAAATAGTAATCAGCATAAGTAAGCGGCACATCAATTTCTGATTTCGCCGGCAGGTGTCCTACGCTGTGCTTTAAAAGAAACCCGCCATTTTGCCCATAACCGGCCAGGTATTGTTCGCCAATGAGTGAAGAGAGAATATTCTCTGCCACCTGGATATATTGTTTGGCACCTGAAGGACTATACTGCTGCAATTCTAAAAGCGCGGCTGCTATTACGGCGGCAGCCGAAGCATCTTTATAAAATTTATTAGCATCGGGCGCGTTAAAGTCCCAGGCTGGTATATAATTTTCGGGCATCTGGCTTAATATAAAAGAAGCAATATGTTCTGCCGCCTGAAGATACTTTTCATCCCGCGTTTCCCGGTACATAACCGTATAGCCGTACAGACCCCATGCCTGCCCTCTTGCCCAGGCCGACGCGTCGAAAGCGCCCTGATGGGTTTTACGCTCCTTTACCGCACCGGTTAAAGCATTGTAGTTTACCACATGAAAGGAGCTGTAGTCTTCCCTGAAGTGGTACTTGAGCGTCGTATTCGCGTGGCTGATGGCAATATTACGATAACTCGTATCTCCGGTATGACGGGTAGCCCAGAACAACAATTCCAGGTTCATCATATTGTCGATAATTACCAGAAAATCTTCCTTGGGTTTAGAGTCCCACGACCTGATGGCGCCTACTACCGGACTAAATCTGCTTGCCAATGATCCGGCACTGTTTATAAGTATACGCTTATAACTATCCAATGCTTCATATTCAAGTGCATTTCCAAAGCTGCAGTACATCATAAAACCCAGATCATGCGTACGCGTATTAAACTGCTCCTTCTCAAGCCATTTCATTTTTTGCTTCGCCAGCTCATACAATTTGTTGTTGCCGGTTTGACTTCCGATAAGCATCAGGGTGCCGGGATAAAAGCCGGAAACCCAATCGCCTGATTTACAAAACACATATTTACCATTTTCGAAGGTTTTAGGGAAAACACTGTCCGGCACCTGTGCAGACAAAAATTCGTATTGCTTACCTGCATTTATTAATACGCTTTGTAAGCGGTCATTCAACGACGCTGTTTTTCCACCGGGCTTCGAAAGCCTGCACGAACAAAAGCCTGTAATGATGATCGTTAAAACTATAACACGTTTTACAATATGCTTCATCTTTATAAGAGTGTTGCAATCATCGCGCAGCCTCCTCTCGGCTGAAGGTGCAATGATAGTTTAGTTTTTGAAGTAATTAACTGAGTGGTCACCTTAACCTGCGTTCTTGTTTTGACACGGTTATCACCATCACTATACATGGTGAGCCGATATTTTCGGCCTGGCTCGAGAAAATCAAAAGAGACCTCCACTATCCTTTTTTGGTTATTGGTAATAGCTGCCACAAACCACTGATCCGAATTCTTTCTCGCCATCGCTATATAAGATCCTATTTCGCCGCTCAACACTCTTGAATCATCCCAAACGGTTTTGAGTTGATCGAAAAAAGCTATTTCAGGTTCGCCGCCTACATCTTCGGGGTTATCATACCAGTACAAATATTGCAACGGGCTGTAATAAATAACGGAAAGGGCTAACTGATGAGCCGGTGTATTGATCAGGACCTTATTATCGGGAGCATTTTTTAAATGAGGTTTCAAATCTCTCCTGCTGTAATAGGGAATCGTATAATCAGCCGCCCCGGCAATAAAACGGGTAAACGGCAGCACTGTGTTCAAATCGGCATCAGGAAACTCTTCATTACCTCTTATTCCTTCTTGTGTAAGCAGGTTAGGATAAGTACGGCTGACACCTGTGGGCCTGTATTCATCATGAATATCTACCATTAACTGGTGCTGCGCACATTTGCGGACTGCGTTATGTAACCAGGTAGTCCAGAACTGGCTTCCCACCCAAACAAATCCAAACTTGAGGCCTGCGATTCCCCATTTTTGGTAAATAGGTAATATTTCGTCGAGATGATTATATAATGCCCGTTGATTTACGTACAACCACACACCTACATTCTTGCTCCTTGCATACCTCGCCACCTCCTCCATATCCAATGCAGGCCCGTAAGTTTTACGCGGATCGGAGTTGGCAAAAGTTTCTATACCATACCACTTGGTGTCGAAATGCACATACTCTATATTATGTTTTGAAGCAAAGTTGATGACCTTTTTGGCGCCTTCGGTTGTAAGTTCATTGATGCGCATAATTTTTCCCGGTTTAACCCAGGAAGCATCTTCAATTTTTGAAGGCTCATTCAGGTTCAGCAGCAAATCGTTGTTTTGCAAAAGCCTGCCGGGTTGATCGGCCACCATTATAACTCTCCAGGGTGTTGCGTAGGGGCCCAACTGTTCCACACGGCCATACATGGCGCATCGCACTATATTTTCTTCGTCTGGCCTGATATAAAATTTTGTTCTGGAGTGCTCAGTTAATGATGCTTCGGCCAGCGCCACATAATTGCCATTATCAAGTTTCAGGGTTAATGGCCGCTCGGATTGGCCCGGCCAGTTTTTGAGTGGCATCCTGGTATAGGAAGCCTGCGCATAAGGTGCAAACCAACATTCCGTTCCGGGTGCGAAAGAGAAAGTGCTCTTATCTTCATCGATTGTAAGATAGCCTCCTCCGTATTTAGGATCTTCCGGAAAATAATACCTGACCGCTATACCTTCATTGTAAGCCCTAACGATAACCCACACCCGTTCTCCTGATGGCCGTGAACGTTTCAGAACTATCGTTTTTTGATTGTAATGATCTTTCACCGTGCTTCGCTCGCCGTAGACTGCAGCCCAGGTATGAACTACCGACGAATCGGTGTGTTTTTCGATCTCTACATTATCGAACCAACTGTTCAGCCCCAGCACTGATTTTAAAATTACAGGCCTCCCTTTATAAGTCACTGTATAAGCGAGCACGTTATTGGCAGCTGCATCAACTGCGTAGCTGAACAGTATTTGTCCATCCGGCGAAGCCAGCTCCTGCGAAAAGCCTGTTGCAGTCAGAGCACGCATCAAGAGGCAAAAAATCACTAATTTCTTCATCATAAACGTTCCTTTTTAATAAGCAATTCCAATTAATAACCCGGATTTTGCTGGTACTCTGCCATGGAATTTGCGTCGATAACATTCTGCGGTATGGGCATCAAATTATTTTTCTCCGTTACGGTGTTCTGCGAAACGGTATACCCATACTTCCTGGTACGACTGTACAGAAGTCCCAACCTGGTTAAAGTTAGTGTATGCAGTTCCTCTCCAAACAACTCCCTGATGCGTTCGTCCAGTATATAATCTATATTTATTTCGCCCGCCGTTGCCGGCAGCGCCTGAGAACGGCCGCGAACCGTATTGATATCGGCGGCGGCGGCAGTAAGATTGCCTGCTTTCATATTGGCTTCAGCCCGCAGCAGATAGGTCTCGGCCAGTCTGATCGCGTAAGACTCCTGGGCAAACCCGTTTGACGGATCACCGCTGTAATGCCAGTCTGAGCCCATCTTCATTACGCGAGGGAAAACCCTTTCCATTGTATCCTGCCTGGATGTAAGCCATTCAGACCGGATAGGATCGCCGGGTCGTAATCTTACTACCGTGTCACGGCCATTAAATAGCCTTACCGTACTCACGTATACGGTATCATAATTTGGACGCTCTACCCCCCCGATAATAGGTGGCGGTGCATAAAACACTCTCTGTATATTTACCGGGAGATTGCGTATATCATCAGCACCGGAATTGTTCCAAAGCTGGTAAGTAAAGAAATTGGTAGGCCGCACAAAGCTTACGCCCCTGCCTGTCCAGTCTCTTGCTATGCCATTGTACCCAAATTTTGTCAGTGCCCAAAAACTTGGCCAATAAGCCCTTTCCTGATTCGTACGCGGCATAGTGGCATTCAGACCGCCGGTAATAAACTTATCTATCTGCATTACCCAAATGGCTTCCTTATTAGCGGGGTAATTATAATTGGATACTGAAGCTGTGCTTCTCATTTGAAACATATCCCAAAATACATTCTTGCCGGCTACGTTGGCTCGCCATCCATAGCGCTGTGTCATTAACTGGTAGTCACCCACCTGTTTACCAATAACGCGCGTTGCCGCCTCTATAGCCTTTGTATAATAGACGGGATCTTTGATCTCATCACCATAAGCTATATACATTTCAGAAAGGTAGTGCAGGGCAGCAGCCTTTACGGCCCTGCCCGCGTCGCTGGTGCTTTGCGGCAAATTCTGGGCAGCAAATTCGAAATCCTGTATAGCAAATGCATAAACATCGGCGCGGGATGCCCTGACAAAATCCAGCTTAGGTGCTGTAGAGGGTTTATCTATAATGGCTACACCGCCAAATAAAAACGAAAGATACCGGTACGCGTAGGCTCTGAAAAAGCGAGCCTCTGCACGAACAATGAGTTTTTCGGCCTCCGTTAAAGATACCCGGGCATTATTGGTTTGCTCCAGTATATTATTAGCCTGGTTAATGATAAAATAATGCCTGGTATACACATCATAAAAAATACCAGAGGTGGGGTTTACAAGCGTCCAGTCGGTGAACCTTGCGTTATCTGTAGTAGACACGAACTGATTATCGGTGCCCGTTCCAAAGTGAAAATAATCCTCGCCGTTATCCCTGTTGTTATAATTTAAACGAACCTGCCGGTATAGCTCATTTAAGCCGGTTTTAAATTGTGCATAGTTCAGATAGGCATTATCAAGCGACAACCGGTCAGTAGGAATTTCTTCCAGGAAAGATTTATCTGAAGTACAACCGCCTGCGGTAAAAGCAGCGGCTATTAAAAGGTATAATAATTTTTTCACGATTTACTGATTTTAAAGAGTTACGTTTAAGCCCAGATTGATGATGCGAAATACCGGGAAACCATTTTGAGAAGCATAGGGAGTTGCCGTCTCAGGATCAAGACCTTCCCACCTGGTGAACGTTGCCAGGTTTTTTGCGGACAGGTACATTCTTGCAGCTTTTAGTGGTGTTTTGCCCAGCAGCTTACCGGAGAATGTGTAGGCAAAACTTACGTCCTGCAATCTTATAAAGCTTCGGTCAGCTATAAAGTTATAGCCATACTTATTGACATAATTGGGTTTGGGAATCGTGTTGGAAGGCGTTTCAGGCATCCAGTATTCTTTGTCCAGCCAATTAGCTACGTTAGGATACCAGGTAGCAGGATTCAAGGCATAGGTATTGGAGCCTATATACCAGTTGTTTTTTCCGCCACCTTGTATAGTAAAGAACATAAAGTACAGTTCAAAGCCCTTATATCGCAATGTATTGCTTAACGATGCGGTATAATTTTCCTTGGTATACCCTATAATAGACCGGTCTTCAGCATTCAGCTTTCCATCTCCGTTAAGATCCATGAATTTAATATCGCCCGGCTTATCGTTATAAATACGGGTAAATGCCGTATCGCCTGCCTGCACAATTCCATCAAACACGTAGTTATATACAGCCCCGAGTGATTTCCCTATAAACCGGCTGTTGGCTATATCATCATCCTCGCGCCCGTCTCCGTTGGCATCAAGGCCATATAATGAAACTATTTTGTTGCGGTTAATCCAGAAATTAAGTCCCGACTCCCATGAGAAATCGCCACTGACTATATTTTTTGAAGTCAGTTCTACCTCCAGGCCTTTATTGGCCAGTTTACCGATATTACCCGCTACATTGGTAAAACCTGTGGTGGAGGGTATCACCCGATTTAGCAGTAAATCGTATGTATTAGCCCGGTAAAGGTTGACTGAACCTGACAAAGTATTTTTTAAAATCCCGAAATCCAAGCCCAGATTCAAAGTTGCCGTGCGCTCCCAGCCTACTTCTTTATTAGCCAGGTTAGACACGAACGCGGTAACTACAGGTACGTTTCCAAACAAATAATTTCTGGTACCAATGTTAGGGAAGGTGCTATAAACTCCTATTGAAGGATTTCCTATTTCGCCATAAGAAAGCCTCAGTTTTAAAAAATTCGCAAAATTATTTTTGAAAAAGGATTCGTTGCTAATGGTATAACCGATGGATGCCGCAGGGAAAACGCCATATTTATTACCCTCGGCAAAACCGGAGTAACCATCTTCTCTTATAGAAGCTGAAAAATCGATCCTGTTATCAAAAACATAAGACAAACGCGCCAGGTAAGCCAGCTTAGCTACACGACTCTCGCCTGTGTTAACGGTACGTTTGGTGGGATCGCCCAGTTCGAGGCTGTTGATGCCCAAAACAGTGGTACCTGCCAACGAAAAATCCCGTGCATCCAATCTCATAGACCGGTTCCGTTCTTCCTGCCTTTCGGCTACGAGGGTTATATCCAGATCGTGCTTTTGTAAGAACCTTGTTTTATAATTGATGAGGTGATTCAGGTACCAGTCTGTTCTTTCCGAATTACTGCGCCAGCCATTGGCATCGGGCAGATACTTGGTTTGATCCTGCAGATCGGCCTGCACCAGAGTATTAACGAAGTTCCGCTCATTGTTGAATTGAGCACCATGCCCCTCCCAGCGGTTGAGTGCATAATTAAAAGTATAGGATAGCCCTTTAATCCACGGCACATCTACCTTGGCAAATGCCGTAGACCGGTAATTCTGATTCCGGTCTTCATCATAGGTCAGAGTGCGCCAAAGCGGGTTATAAGTAGTAGTGGAAGATTGAGGATATCGCTCGAGCCATGATCCGAATCCTTCAAAAGTAGAGTACATGTAGCCATACGGGCCGTTATAAGTGCCCCTTTCGAGGTCTGCTGCCACGCCATCTGCATTTTTGCTTACCACCGAAAGATTCAGGCCGAATCGCAGCCAATCCGTTACTTTGGCATCCAGCTTGGACAACACCGTGAACCTTTTAAACTGATCGTTATACACTACACCTTGCTGATCAAGATAGCCACCCGACACATAGTAATTAAACCGGTCACTTCCACCTGAAACATTGAGCTGGTACTCTTTAAAAACTTCCGGTTTTACTACCTCCGCCCACCAATCTACCGTTTTACCTTCATTATAGGCCTGCAATTCTTTGGGTAGTAATAACTGGTCCAGCGGAATATCTGTTTTATTATTTTGCAGGCGCATATAGTCTCTTCGATATTGAAGAAACCTCTCCCCTTCACGCATATCAGGCCTTGCCATCGTGGGCGTTTGTATGCCTGCTGCTATCCTGCCGTTAATGACAGGCTTGCCCGATTTACCTTTTTTGGTGGTAATGATGATTACACCGGCGTTGCCCTGCGATCCGTATATAGCCGTGGCCGCCGCATCTTTCAGCACATCTACCGATTCCACATCATTAGGGTTTATTTCGTTAAAACTGCCGTTAAATATCACGCCATCCATTACAATTAAAGGATCGGTACTGGCACTGATCGAACTCTGACCCCTTACGGTTCGCGACGGGTTACCACCCGCATTGGCTACTGCCCCGATATTCAAACCGGTTATGCGACCTTTCAGCAAATCAAGAAAATTGGGATTGGGCAGGTTTACCAGGGGCGTATTTTCGATCTTCAGTGTAGAAATGGCCGAAGATACATTCCGCCGTCGCTGTGTTCCATAGCCCACTACTACCACTTCGTCCATGTTACTGTCGGCAGCAGTAAGCTTTACAAACATATTCGCGGTAACAACTAATTCCAGGGAGGCAAAACCCACCCGTGAAAAAACCAGTACGGCCCTGGCGTCTGTAACATTCAGGGTGAAAGAACCATCGCCGGCGCTTGTTGTTCCGTTTGATGTGCCTTTCTCAATAATACTTACGCCGAAAACCGTATTCCCTGCAGCATCGGTAACACTGCCCCGAACGGGAAAATCAACCTGAACCGGCGATCCTACTTCTGCGTGAGCAGGCAGGCTATTAGCCTCCACCTCTCTGCTGTCCGATCCGGATAGCGATGAAGCAATACCGTCATAGTAGCACCCGATGACCAAGACAATCAGCGGTGCTATTATCTTTAATCTTTGACAAGCTGTGTACCCGGTTCGAGGGGTTATGCAATCAACAGTTGTTTTCATGATTTTAATTTGTTTGATGATGTTATTTTTTTATGGCAAGATGTTATGTACGAATAATTAAATACGCTGGACCCAGCGGGTATTAAAACGATCTAAATGATAAAAACGATTGAAACCATTAAAATCAGTATGGCTTCTTAATATCCAGTTCGGTAAGTGCGAGGTTGTAGGCACCGATGGCTACAGAATGACTGGTATCCCTTGAAGTAATGATCACGCCTGTTTTCTTCACTGCATCATAGCTAACAGTTTTGAAAGTTTTTTTCTGCGTAATGATAACAGACTCATCGTTTAGGAAAACATGCTGCTCCCGTTCATCCATCAGGTTATACACCTGGGTTTGTGTTCTTGGGAATTCCCTCCCATCCTCTGTGTACCTGGGCCGTCTTATTGCGGCCATAAGAGCAGGCATTAAATATTTGTGAGCCCCTGATAAACCGCCACCTATAACAACGATTCCATCGATGATATTCAAAGTCTCCGCAATAGTAAAACCCAGAGCTGTTCCCAATGCGGAAAAGCTATCGATTGCGGCCTGCCTGTCTCCGGGTACTATAGCTTCCGCAATACCATATATATCATGTGGCTGAAGGTTTAAATCCGTTATACCTGAAAGCTCGCTGTACCGACGGCACACAGCCCTGGCGCTAATGGCTTCTTCAACTATTAAGTCTGGTTGTTGGTGGTGCGCCGAACACCACAGGTCTCCGCCGCAGCCGTTGTCTCCGGTCAACAAATGCCCGCTAACGACAACACCCGAGCCTAATCCGGTACCCAGCGTTAAGCCTAACAGGTTGCGATACTGCCGTTTACTACCTACTGTCAGGAGGGCTCTGTTAATCTCCTGTAATGCACCTGAAACTGCTTCACCATAGGCGAAAAGATTGCCATCGTTATTAATAAAAACAGGTAACTGAAACTCATATTCTAAGATTGCTTTCAATGCCACCCCACCCCTGAAGGCCGAAAAATTGGGCAGGTCTCCTATCACTCCATTTGTATAGTCGGCCGGACCAGGAAATGCAAAGCTTATCGCAACTGCCTTTTGGGGTAGGCCACCAATGAGACTTCTGAAGCCGTTCATGATAGACCCGATGCATTGTTTCAAGTCGGAAGAATGTGATGGCAATATCACCTGCGTACCAATCTGTTTGCACGCCTGTATTGCCTTAAATACAAAGTTGGTGCCGCCTGCATCCAGGGTTAAAATGATACGATCATCGTTACTATACATACCGGCGCATTTTTAAGGTAAGAAATAACATAATAAGAAGACAACCCAAAACAACCAGGAGCGACTGCGAAAAGCCCCATTGATCATTTACCCATCCCTGTATAACGGGTATCAGAGCGCCTCCCGTTATTGCCATGATCATCAGGGCAGATACTTCATTCGACTTGGCCGGAAAAGCTTTAAGGGCAAAAGAGAATACTATAGAAAAAACATTGGCACATGCAAAGCTGGTTATAAAAATAAGCGCGTATATCACAATAGGGTTGTGTACCCATATCAGCAACAAATAGGAAACTACTGCTACGCAAAGGGTAAACAGGAGATAGCGAAAAGCCTTCACCTTCATTAAAATTAATGCACCAATAAAGGCTCCGGCAGTTTTGGCTGTGAAATAAATACCGGTACCTATGCCGGCGTCTGCCAATAAAATACCGCCGTGCCTTACCAGTATTTCAGGCATCAGGATGTTGATACCCACGTCAAATCCTACTACCAAAAACACACAAAAAAAACAATACCTCATAGGAGCCCTACCCAGCAACATGGTGGTACCTTTGAAAGTTGGAGCAATATTATCCCGGCGATTCTCCTGTATTTTAACTGATAAAAGCAATGCCGTGCTCAGCAGCGTAAGTATCGCGTAAACCGGGAAGATCAGTTTCCAGTTGTTAAAGTAGCTAACAACAAACGCTATTATAACCGGCCCCAGTATTGACGCCAGGCCTTTAATAAATTGTCCTGTTGTTAATATACTGGCTGTTTTCTCAGTTCCAAACATGGAGGCTATCAGGGGATTAAGGGTTACCTGTAAAATAGTATTACCGATACCCAGCAAAGCAAAGCCCGCCACAACACTGTAAAAGTTGTAAGATACATAGGGTAAAAGCATCGCGATGATTGTTACCAAAAGCGCAAACAATACTACATTCCTGCGCCCTACCTTACCTACAGCTATACCCGTGGGTATGGGCACCAGTAAAAACCATACAAATACCATCATAGGTATCAAGTTGGCGACTATTGCTGAAAGCCCCAGATCGCCCCTTATATAGTTGGTGGCGATACCCACCATATCTACAAAACCCATTATGAAGAAGCCTGAAAATACAGTTACCACGGGTAACCACCCGGCATCCGGCCTTTGTGTCATTGGTAAATTTTTAGTTTCTGATCAATGCTTTAATGGTGGTACATACCTTACCTGCAGAGGGGCCATGCGGCCGTATGCTATAACTTTTTACAGCAGCCGGCACTATAAATGTTTCCGCGTACCTCATAATAACCGGCTCAAATAAGTGGTTGGTACTTTCCACAATAATTTCTTCTCCATCCACCAGGTTCAACACGTTTACAGAATCGCCGGTTTCATGAAAAACAACTGTATGAAATGTATGCCTGCGTGTTTCAATAAACTCGTTCCGGTGCAGGCCGGTACATTCCTCTACCCAGCCTTCACCCCTGCCCACTACCTCAATCCTGTTTACCAGCTGGCTTTCAGCAAAATGGGTATCACGCTCCCAGTTAATGACTTGTTTTCCACGCTCTATGTTCATGGGCCGGGGCAGCCCATCCAGGCCCAGCCGGCCCCAGTCCCATAACTTAAATGTATATATGAACGGAGTAGCGCTGATTTCAAGGACCATCGTATTTTTTCCCGAGCAATGTATGGTTCCGGCAGGAATTAAAAAATGATCATGTTTTTTTGCAGGAAATTTGTTCACGAACTGCTCCGCATCAAAAATAAAATCTTCATACTCCTGGGCCTTTTGCAGATGACTTAACATATCGTTACGATCTATTCCGCTTTTTAAGCCGAGGTAAACAGCAGCGCCTTCCCCGGCTTCCAGCAAATAGTAACTTTCATCCTGCGTATAGGAAAGTCCAAAGTTTTTATGAGCAAAATCTACCGTAGGGTGTACCTGCAAACTCAGGTTCCCGCCTTCCATCGTGTCCAGAAAATCAAATCTTATGGGAAATTCTTTTCCGAATCTGGCTTCCACCGGCTCTCCCAGCAATTCGCGGCTTTTATAATAAACCAGGTTAACAGCAGGCATTTCAAATTCAATACCGCTCACTTTTAAAATAAAACTATTCTCCTCCGGCACGCAGTCGAAACACCAGCCATAATTAGGTTCTGTCCCATCCAACTGAAAATGTTCTTTCATCCACTGCCCGCCCCAGGGCGCGGGATCAAAGAATGGAACCACCCTGAAAGGCATATGAACAGCCTTCTGCAAACCAGCCTTAAAAGTGTCCCTATCAATTATTTTAGGCAGGTCAAGGCAGGTGGTATCTAACCAAAAGTCTACTTGTTCATAAAGTTGCTGCTTGTGCTTGTCTAGAACCCGCCAGTCGTTGAAAAGTCCCCGTTTATATTGGGTGGCAAGAGGTTCGTTGCGATCATCTAAGCCTAAACCCGACACTAATCCTCTTCGCATGCGTAGCTGCAGCTCCCAGCGGGGCATGTCTGCATAAACCAGTACATCGCATTCGGCAATGCATGCAGCCCCCGAACCCAGTATCAATACAGGCTTATGACTTGCCTGCAACTCCCCGCGAACTTCAGCCAGCTTTTGCTGATCAAAATAATCGGTAATACATAAAGGTGTCATATAACCGAACAGCACATCGTCCGTGGTAAATGGCGAGGTCATTTCTCTAATTACTTCTTCAGACTTGTAAACCGAACCGGCATCAATTAAAGTAAGATTTGTATCCTGTCTCAAAATAGTCTTCAATTCATCAAGAAGTACACCCGTATAGCAATCTATTCCGATAACGGCATGCTGTCTTAAAAGCGTTTGAATATGATCGGCGACCGGCTTCCAGCCTGTTATTATCTTACCGCCGGCCTCAACGAAAGGTCTTTTTTGGTAATTTCTCATACTTTTAATTGTGCAATCATTATAAAATATATAGGTACATATTATTTAAACTCAAAAAAAATCCTTTTTTTTCAGATTGCCAAATTATTTTACATTTGAGGCTATATTTTTTTAAAACAACTATAATTTGAATCGCCAACCTAACATTCCGCTTCATCAACAGGCCGAAACCTACCTGAGGGACTTGATAAAAGGAGAAGAATATCAAAACGGAAAATTTCTGCCTAACGAAATTGAATTGTCTGAACAATTAAAAATATCACGCAATACGCTTAGACAAGCAATTAATAAGCTTGTTTTTGAAGGATTGCTGGTACGCAAAAAAAGACTGGGCACCCGGGTATCTGCTAAACGGGTAACCAGCGGCGCCAACAACTGGCTGAGTTTTTCGCAGGAAATGCGTATCCTCGGCATTAATGTGCACAACTTTGAAATGGTGGTGCGATGGTCGCTGCCAACTCCGGATGCACAATCTTTTTTCGGTATGCCTGATGAGAAAAAACTTCTGAGACTGGAGCGTTTGAGAGGAAAGAAGGATCTCCCCTTCGTATATTTCGTTTCCGAATTCAATCCCGTCATTCCACTAACCGGATCAGAAAATTTCAATATTCCCTTATACGAAATATTGGAAAGCGATTTTGGCATTGTAGTGAAAACTTCAAAAGAAGAATTGAATGCGGAGGCTGCTGATGAGTTTATAGCAGATAAATTGGAAATAAAAAAAGGAGATCCTATTCTTATCCGTAAACGATTCGTACTCGATGAAAACCAGCTGCCGGTGGAGTATAATATTGGATATTACAGGGCTGATTCATTTACCTATTCAATTGAATGTACCCGGTGAAAATGAGAGTTCAGTAAAACAATAGGTCGTTTACCCTTACTTTATTATTTATCTCTGTGTTACATCATGAATTATTTCCAGATTACATAAGTAAGCGCACTTATTTAATTATCGAAAAGATTTAAAACTCAAAAGAAAAATCTCAATTAACGTGTTAAAGTTAACCTCGCTATAATATGTAGCGACTATGGCCACCTACCACCATAAACGTTTCCAATTACCAATGACACCCTTGGTCTTTTCTAATTTATTTATGGCAAAAAGTGACTTCGGGTCCTCCAAGTATTAAAGTAAGTGCCTCTAAGTATTTTTATCTTGGCAGTGTTTCCGCTACTTTTACGGCCATTATAGTATACTAAAGATAGCGCTCATGCTTTTAGAAAAAAAAACGCCCATAGATAAACTGGTACACCCGATACAGCGATTTATACAATTGGAAAAATCAGGCGGTATAGTACTTGGCATCAGTGTTATAGTAGCACTTATACTGGCTAATTCGGGCTTATCTGATGCCTATCATCATTTTTTGGAACATAAGCTAGGATTTAGATGGGATGGCCAGACTTATTTTGAATACAATTTGCATCACTGGATTAACGATGGGCTGATGTCGGTCTTTTTCTTTGTGGTAGGCCTGGAGCTCAAACGGGAAATTATAGCAGGCCAACTATCGGATTTTCGTAACGCTTTACTACCTATAGGCGCCGCGGTAGGCGGCATGGTGGTGCCTGCATTCATTTACCTGGCCTTCAACTTTTGGGGCGATGCGCATAGTGGCTGGGGTATTCCTATGGCTACAGATATCGCGTTCGCGCTGGGTGTATTGTTTTTATTGGGTAAGAAAATTCCGCTATCCCTGAAAATATTCTTAACCGCTTTGGCTATAGTTGACGACCTCGGCGCCGTTTTAGTCATCGCTCTCTTCTATACCTCGGATATTTCCCTGATGCACCTGGCGATAGGTGGCGGCGTACTATTGGCGATGTACCTGGGCAACCGTTTGGGTGTGAGAAGCATTCTGTTCTACGCCATTCTCGGGATCGGAGGTGTTTGGACTGAGTTTTTACTGTCCGGAGTCCATGCTACCATCGCAGCGGTATTGGCAGCCTTTACCATTCCCGCAGACGTCAAAATCAAGGAACAATTATTTGCCGGAAAAATTCAAAAATACCTGGAAGAATTCAGGGCAATTGACCCAAGCGATGATACACCCACTCTCACCAATGAACAACTTCATGTAGTAGAACAGATTCAAAAAGCTACTGTCGCTGCTACGCCTCCCCTTCAACGTCTGGAACATGTGATGCATCCCTTAGTCACTTTTATTATAATTCCGATATTTGCCCTGGCTAACGCAGGTGTTTCTTTACATATAGATATGGAGAGCCTTTTCAGCACTAATATTTTCTGGGGTGTATCGCTAGGATTACTAATAGGAAAGTTTGTCGGTGTGGTAGGATTTACCCTCTTATTAATCACATTAAAAATAGCTTCATTTCCGCGTGGCATGAATATCAAAAATTTGATGGGTGTTGGACTTTTAGCATCGATAGGTTTTACTATGTCCTTATTCGTTACTTCTCTTGCTTTCCGTAATGAAATTTATATCACCCAGGCAAAGATGGGCATTTTTGCAGCATCAATTATCGGTGGTGTAGCAGGGTTTCTATTACTGAAGCGGCAAAAAACAAAGTAATATAGAAACCATTCACGCCCTTAAAGATTATTGAGACTATGAAAGGTGTAAATAAGGATCAAAAAGAAGAAACACTACGCAATGAACTTAAAAGAAAAATTTTAAACCTACTCAGGCAATTTAAAGACTGGTTGTTTCCAATCAAAGAACAGCCTCTGATTCTAAAAATACTGCTCTTTCTGATTAAGTTACCGGTTTTATTGATAGTGCTTGCCCTCTCTCCGGTCTTCATTATTATCCTACTTCTTGTTTTTGTTATGGCTTTATGAAATGGATACCCAACATTCTCTTTGGTATATGCGCAACCCTCTTTTTGATTCATCAATACCTGCAAAAATATTTAAGTGTAACTATGACGATGGCTGATTCTTACCTCGCCCCACTTCTCGCCCTTCCCATCATACTGCATCTTTTAAATCTGGAGCGAAAGTGGCTGGTAAAAAAAAGACCATTATCCAAAAACGAAATGTGGGGTTATTGTATCCTGATAGTGATTATAGGTGAGATAATTTTCCCGCTGATTAGTTCCAATTTTACTTACGACGTCTTGGATATCATTTTTTATTGCACAGGAACTGTGCTATACCTCTTCTCGGTAAAAGCCTCTCGGGCTACTAATCTAAGACAACCATAGTAATTCCTGCCAGATAGTACCTGTTTAGGAGGCGCTAATTCTATCATTCATTTTTCCGTTTTATTCTTAACCATAAAACTAATATTGCAATTACTAATAAGGCTGAAACGATAATAGTTTATAAGTCAAAATTCATATATGTCTTTTTTGATGCAAATGACCTAAATTGTAAAAACCGGTCAAATTGACCCCCGTTGTCCGATTTAAATTGACCCCCTAAA
>DAORWU010000034.1:0-33945 GCA_035434405.1 Niabella sp.
ATGATGTATCCATGCAACAAAATTAGGTGTACTCCCCATTTATTGAAAGTGACCCAAAATTACAACCGGCTTTCCTATAACAGTGCCTTTCCTTGGCAGGCAGATAGTGTGAAAGGGGTGGTGTCCATGAACTATATTTTTAAGAATGCGAAAAATGAATGGGAACCGCTTCGTTTGTATGATTTTAAAAAATTTGAAAATGGAATTTATTATCGCGATGCAGTTTTGGAGACCAACCCCGGGATAAAGCTACAATTAGCCGATATTCCTTTGCCCAATGGGATTTTACGTATAGATCACATTTCAAGCGATACGGCTACTGCAATACGATTGGGACATTATGCCTTACCCAAACTTGAAAAACCGATCACCACCACCAAAAGAAAGATAAAAGGTCATGAGGCGATGATAATAGACAATGGTCAATATCAGTTAGCGATTGTCAATGTGAAAGGCTGGGAAAAAGTTTATAATGTAGCAACAAAAAATGTGCATCCACAAAGTAAAATCAGTAAAGTGCTGAATCTGTCTGATCAGATAAAAGCAGGTGAAAATAAAACCTATATCACCTTAATGCTTTGGAAAAAATCGGGTGAGAAATGGAGCGATGATGAGTTGTTGCCAATAAGGAAACTTGTTCAATCAGACGATGGATACAGGATTTATCTAAATAGTGGAGAACTCAAAAATGTAGAATATTAAATCAAATCGTAGGCACTAAATGCTTACCCAAAACCAAATTAAAAAAATGAACAAAGAACCAGAAAAGAACATTCTTTTAACAAAAACGGGACAGAGCCAGACCGCCTGCCTGAATTTATTTCAACCTGCTGACATGATTTTAGAATAATAAATTAATAATCTAATCATGTATTAAAATTTTTTTTTTCACTTAAACCAAAAGAAATAGAATATGTATTTTCGATGTTACTTCAAATATCTGTTTGTCATAGCCCTTTTTTTGGGGATGACAGATAGTGCTTTATTTGCACAGCAGCAGAACATATTGGTTAAAGGGATCGTATCCTCCGATGTGGGGGGTTCTCTGCCAAATGTAACTGTGGCATTAAAGTCGGATGCTACGATTGCTACCAAATCCGCTTCAGACGGTAGTTACCAGATTCTGATTCCTTCCAATGGTACACTTGTTTTTAGTGCAATTGGTTACACAAGAATGGAGCGCACCGTACAGGGTGAGACGGTAATAAATGTAGTGATGATCGCCCAATCCACTAATATTGACGAAGTAGTAATTACGGCCTTCGGAAATAAGCAAAAGCGTTCCAGCATGGTTAGTGCTATTTCCACTATTACACCGGAAGAATTAAAAGGCCCCACAAGCAACCTTACCACTATGATGGCTGGTAGAGTGGGTGGTATGATTGCCTACCAACGTAGTGGAGAACCTGGTAGCGACAATGCTCAGTTCTTTATTAGAGGACTTGGAACTTTTGGTACCGGCAAGCAAGATCCGCTCATATTAATAGACGGAATTGAATCGAACAATACTGATATGGCACGCTTACAACCGGATGATATTGCATCATTCAGTGTGCTGCGCGATGCTACAGCTTCTGCAGTTTATGGAGCACGTGGTGCTAACGGTGTTGTATTAATTACCACTAAAATAGGTGCTGCTGGAAAAACCAAGTTCACTGTTAGGTCTGAGGTTACTGGATCTTCCAATACCAGAAATTTTCAATTTGCTGATAACATAACTTATATGACCCTGGCAAATGAAGCGGCATTAACGCGTGATCCTTTAGCGCCCTTGCCCTATCTGCAAACAAAAATAGATGCCACTGCCAAACCTAATGCAGATCCATTGCTTTATCCAAACAATAACTGGATCGATCAGTTGATTAAAGATTACACTGTCAATACACGTAACAATTTAAGCCTTGCAGGTGGATCAGAAAAAGCACGCTACTATATTGCGGGTACTTTTAATGTAGATAATGGGGTACTAAAAGCAGAAAAGCTAAACAACTTCAATAGCAATGTTAAGTTGATTAATTATAGTGTTCGCTCAAATGTGGATTTGAAAGTTACAAAATCTACAGATGCAGCAGTTAGGGTGTATGCTCAGTTTGATGATTACAAAGGACCTCTGTTAGGAGGGAATAATGAAAATGGAGGTGCTCGTATTTTCCGAACGGCAATATGGTCCAATCCGGTCATGTTCCCGGCTATTTATCCACAATCAATGTCCGAGTTTGCAACTCACCCATTGTTTGGTAATGCAGTAACACCAGATGGCGGCCTTTACTCAAACCCTTATGCGGAAATGGTGAAAGGCTATTCTGAATACAACCGATCCAATGTGCAGGCACAAATAGAAATAAAGCAAAATCTGGCTTCTTTAACTAAAGGGTTGACCGCTCGATTAATGTCCTACGTAAGGCGCGAATCTTTTATGAGTGTGTCCAGATGGTACAATCCATATTTTTATTCAACCGAAGTTACACCAGAAGGAGATGTAAGTCTGATAAGATTAAATGGTGGAGGCCAGGGTTCTTTAGGCACAACGGGTACAGAATATTTGAACTATTCACCCGGATCTAAAGATGTGTATGCTACTTTTTATACAGAAGGTGCTCTAAATTATGACCGCAGCTTTGGGAAGCATACCGTAGGCGGAATGGTAATTACCACTATGCGCAACTATGCATCCGGCAATATGAGCAGTTTGCAACTCTCATTACCCGCAAGAAATCAGGGTTTGTCTGGAAGGTTTAGCTATGGTTATGATAACCGCTACCTTGCTGAGTTTAACTTTGGATACAATGGGTCAGAACGTTTTGCAGAAAACAGCCGATTCGGATTTTTCCCGTCCTTCGGTGCGGGTTATGTGGTTTCCAACGAAAAATTCTTTGAACCCTTACTAAACGTAATAAACTCTCTAAAGTTAAGAGCTACTTATGGATTTGTGGGTAGTGATCAGATCGGAAACTCATCAGACAGATTTTTCTATCTTTCTGAAGTATCCATGAATGACGCTAACTATGGAGCTACCTTCGGAGAACTTTATGGCTACAATCGTCCTGGTGTGTTGGTTAGTCGTTATGCAAATCCCAACATTACCTGGGAGAGATCAGAGCAAGTTAACCTGGGATTGGATCTTCGCTTGTTTAAAGCATGGGAACTTAATATCGATGTTTATCGCAATCATCGAACTAATATATTAAGTGGTCGTACTTACATTCCATCAACCATGGGTCTTCAGGCTTCCATTATAGCCAACACCAATGAGGGGCAGAGCCAGGGCTTGGATGTAATGACAACCTTTAATAAAGATTTTGGAGGTGGTTGGAGTACTCAATTGCGCGGCAATTTCACTTATGCCACCAGCAAAGTATTGAAGTACGATGAGCCTTCCTATCCCAACAATGAATGGTATCGTTCACGTGTTGGATCATCCATGTCACAGCGTTATGGTTATATTGCTGAACGCCTGTTTGTGGATGATAATGAAGCGATCAACTCCCCCATCCAATTTGGTGGCAGACCAGGTATTTCCACTGGCGGTTCTTATGGTGGCGGTGATATTAAATACCGTGATGTAAATGACGATGGTGTCATAAACTCACAAGATAGGGTGCCCATTGGCCTTCCTACTTCGCCTGAAATCATTTATGGTTTCGGCGGAACCATTGCCTACAAAAGTGTTGATTTTAGTTTCTTCTTTCAGGGTTCCGCAAGATCTTCTTTCTTTATCAATTCGGAAAATATTGCTCCATTTGTTCTTAATGGGGGTAGCCAAAATGCCCTGTTAAAAGTAATCGCCGACAGTTACTGGAGCGAAGACAAACGCAACTTGTATGCCATGTGGCCCAGACTTAGTGAACATTTTGTTTCCAACAATAGTCGCGAAACAGTTGCCGGAGAAACCTCCACCTGGTGGATGCGCAACGGAAATTTTCTAAGGTTTAAAAATGTTGAATTGGGCTATAATCCAAAACCTACACTAGTCAGGAGATTCGGATTGAACTCTGCCAGGGTGTACCTGAATGCTACTAATCTTGTGGTATGGAGTAATTTCAAAATGTGGGATCCTGAAATGGGCGGCTCTGGTTTGGGATACCCTATACAAAGTGTGTACAATATGGGCATTCAGTTGACTTTTTAATCATCGCTTACAAAACTGTAAATAAAATGAAAGTAAATAAATTAATAAAGGTTGCCATCAATACTAGTAGAAAGCAATTACTGGTATTGGGTTGTGTATGGCTATTGACGGCAACATCCTGTAACAAATATTTGGATATAGTGCCAGACAATGTTGCGGTAATCGACAACGCATTTACAATGCGTACAGAAGCAGAAAAATATCTTTTCACTTGTTATTCTTTTTTGCCTAAAGATGGTGATCCCAGATACAATATTGGATTGTTGGGAGGCGACGAGATTTGGCTGCCTCGAAATCCAAGAGATCTGGATGCTTATGCATGGGGAACACTGAATATTTCAGGAATTGCCACTGGAGGACAGAATGCCTCAGAACCCAGATTAGATGCCTGGCGTGGTTGGTGGCAAGGTGGTGGCCCATCTGACAGATTTGGCCTTTGGAAAGCAATTAGAAATTGCAATATTTTTTTAGAGAATGTGAAGGACTTAACTAAAGTACGTGATCTGACCTTAGATGAACGCACCCGTTGGATTGCCGAGGCTACTTTCTTAAAGGCGTATTATCATTATTACCTTTTAAGAATGTATGGACCCATTCCTTTAGTAGATCAAAACATTGATATTAGCGCCACCGAGGAAGAAGTACGTGTCAAACGCAAACCCTTTGATGAATGCGTGGATTATATCTCTGGTTTATTGGATCAGGCTACCGCTGATTTACCATTGGTGATTGCAGACAGAACCACGGAGTTGGGTAGAATAACAAAACCCATAGCGGCTGCTATTAAAGCAAAACTTTGGTTGTTGGCGGCCAGCCCATTGTTCAACGGAAATTCAGACTACGCAAACTACACAGACCATGACGGACTACAATTGTTCCCGGCAACTTATGATGCAAATAAATGGGCAAAAGCAGCAGAGTTTGCGAAAACTGCTATAGATATTGCAGAACAAGCTGGACACAAATTGCATGTGTTTACGGGTACTAGTTTTCAATTGTCCGATACCACGCTTTTGCAGTTGAAAATAAGAACGGCCATGACAGAACGTTGGAGCACAGAGCATATCTGGGCAAACCCCAATAGCCGTGCTGGATTTGATATGCAGGCTAGGGCCATGCCCAAACTTTCAGGTTCAGAATCAAGCGGACAAGCACGTATGCAGTTTGCGGCTCCCTTGAAAATTGTTGAGATGTTTTACTCTAGTAATGGTGTGCCCATAAATGAGGATAATCAGATTAATTTTTCAAATAAATATGCGACACGATTGGCAGTGTCTTCCGACCGATTTTACATCAAACCCGGATATGAAACCGCCAGATTAAATTTTGATCGTGAACCCCGATTTTATGCTTTTATTGGTTTTGACGGAGGTGTATGGTATAAGTATGATAGTCCTTCTGGATCCGATGAAAACTCCTGGGTAGTGGAAAGCAAGTACACTCAAATTTCAGGAGCAACAGATGCGTTAGGTTTTTTGAATGAAACCGGATACTTTGTGAAGAAACTGGTAGATTGGAACGCCACCCACACCAATAGCAATCAGGGGATCAATTACAGAGATTATCCCTGGCCAGAAATTCGTTTGCCGGAGCTGTATTTGATGTATGCCGAGGCATTGAACGAAAGTCAGGGTCCAGTAGCCGATGTATTGGCGTATATGGATAAGATTAGAGAGCGTGCAGGCTTGTTGGGGGTGGCCGAATCATGGTCCAGGTTCTCCAACAACCCTGGTAAGTACACTACCAAAGAGGGTATGCGCGAAATAATACAACAGGAAAGAGGAATTGAATTGTCCTTTGAAGGACAACGCTTTTGGGATTTACGTAGATGGAAGAAAGCGGGCGAGGTGCTCAATCAGGCTATCACAGGTTGGAGTGTTTATCAGGACAAAACAGCCGATTATTATAGAGTGCGTACTATTTACACCCAAAATTTTGTTGCGCCTCGTGATTACCTATGGCCAATAAGAACCGATGACATCAGGGTGAATCCTAATCTGGTACAAAACCCGGGTTGGTAATAAATTATTCTATAAAATTTCTTAAGATATGAAGAAGATACAAATATTATTTTGGAGCCTGCTGGCACTTATTTGGATAAGCTGCGGCAAGGAAAGAACACTAGAGCCATTGGAAAAAAATTCCACACCTCCAGGCAAAGTGTCAAATGTTCAATGGACTGCTGGACCGGGGTATGCCACTATTACTTATGCATTACCTTCCGACCCCGATTTGTTATATGTAAAAGCGGTTTACAATCTTGCGTCTGGCAGAGAGATGGAAGTGAAAGCATCTTATTATGGGAGAACTTTAAAAGTAGAGGGATTTGGTGATACTGATGAGCATGAGGTGAAGTTGTTTGCCGTTAATAGAAGCGAAGTGGCTTCCGAAGCCGTTTCTATTAAGGTAAAACCATTAGAAAACCCTATTTGGAATGTATTTAGAAGCTTGTCCTTAGCTCCGGATTTTAGCGGAATACGGGTAACAGCCAGCAACCTGACAAAAGCTGATTTGGCATTCGAAGTGTATGCAGCGGATAGCACTGGTGTGTTAAAGCCCACGGCTAACAACATTTACACATCGGCGGAAGAAGTTAGACGTACCATCAGGGGATATGATTCTATTCCAAGAAGTTTTGCTGTGACTGTAAGGGACCGATGGTTGAATTATAGCGATACATTGTATGCAAACTTAACGCCTCTTTACGAAGCAGAAATTCCAAGGCCTGGTTTTAGATCACTATCATTGCCAGGAGATGTTGGTCTTCATTCTTCAACACCAATGACGGGGATGTGGGATGGCATTGCTGATCCATGGCCTCAAATTGTTATGACTAGTTCGGCTGTTCTTACTCCGCAATGGATCACTTTTGATATTGGAAAACTAGCTACTCTTAGCCGTATTGTCATTTACGACTATGGTGAGTACTTTAACGGGCGTACCTATTTTTATGCAGGCAATCTTTTAGATTTTGAGATATGGGGAACTGACAATCCTCCTGCAGACGGAAGTTTTAATAACTGGGTCAAAATGGGAACATTTAAATCTGTAAAGCCTTCTGGTAGTCCGTATGGTGTAAATACCGCCGAAGATCGTGAAATCGCAAGAGCGGGCATAAGCTATACGTTTGAACCAGGAATGCCCAAAGTAAAATACTTACGCATTAAGAGTAATAAAAACTGGCAAGGGACCACCTATTTTGCAATAGCAGAGGTAAGGGTATTTGGTGATCCACGCTAGCGCTTTATGTATTTTAAACAAATTAATTTTATTAAGATGAAAAAAATAAATATTTCATTTATATCCTTCTTTGCGATGGTGCTGGCCTGTGTTACACTTTTGCTTATCTCTTGTATGAAGGAGGATGATTATAAAAAGTTTACCAAAGGAGGGGAGATTTCCTATACAGGTAAATTAGATTCTATAAAAATATTTTCCGGCAATAAGAGAGTGGTTATTCAGGGTTTGCTGATTGCAGATCCTAAGGTGAGTAAATGTGTTGTCTATTGGAATAATAAAGCAGATTCTATGGTGGTTCCCATCACCAGAACGCAGAATATAGATACCCTTAGAATTGAGTTGGGAAATATGGTTGAAGGGGTTCATAACTTTACCATCTTTACTTATGATAATCTGGGTAATGTTTCTGTTCCAACCTATGTATCGGGCAGAGTGTATGGAGATAGATATGCCAGCACCTTATCTAATCGTCCAATAAACAGTGCCTTTACAAATGAGTCTGGTCTGACAAGTATAGACTGGGGTGCAATGGACAGATTGAGTGGTGTGTTTGCAACAGAACTCACTTATACCAATGCATCAAATGATCTGGTAAGCATAAGGATTCCGATCGATTCACTAAAATCAGTCCTGAGTAGCTTTAAGGAAAAAACATCAATTCAATACAAAACTTTGTTTCTGCCCGATACGCTTAGTATTGATACATTTTTTACAGTCACCAACAGCTTGTACGTACCCAAGTTTAGCCAAACAGATATTACTACAACTTATTTGAAGAATTCTGGCCCCAACGTCAAATATAGTTCAATCAATAGTGCCGGTAGATGGGGTATATTAAGCGATTGGATTTCCAATACTGCTGTTCAAAACGCAGGTGGTTTTGGTGGATATGAAAAAAGAAGCAATGTAGGATTTATCTCGCTGGAAGCTGGTTGGGGGTTGCCTAATGTTACAAATGGTAAAATATATCAAACGATTACTTTACCTGCAGGGCAATATAAATTTAGGATATCTATGAATACTTTTAATACTGGTGGGCAAAGGTACTTGGCCGTAGCCAAAGGCTCAACACTTCCCAATACTGCTGAGGTAACGAGTAGTAGTATTGCGTTTGCGAATCTTGAAAGTAAAGAATTGAACTTTACTTTAACTCAGGAAACAACAGTGTCATTAGGATTTGTAGCTTCCATCACCGGTACAGGTGGTACAGGTATGTTTTCAAAAATTGAATCGGTTAGTTTATTTACAGTTCAATATTTATAATCTCTATTATCTGAAAACAGCTCTTAGAATACTTTCTTAGTATTGACAAAAAAGGGCTGTTTTCTTTTCATGCATCTTGAAAGGAAAATATGATTAGTATAAAAGCTCCTTCCATTTTTTTGTCTGCGATAAGTGTATTCTTGTTATTAATGATATCTGCCTGTTCTAAATCGGGTAGTGCGCCAGAGGAAATAATAACGCCCCCCACAACTGTAGTGCTGGCAACTATTTCTACATCGGAAGTTCATACAGTGACAACAATAGAAGCCCTTGGCGGTGGAAAAGTTACCAACAATGGCGGAGCATCAGTGGTAGAACGCGGAATAGTTTTATCTACAAGTCCAAACCCAACAATTGAAAATACAAAGTTTGGCACCACAAGCGTATCTGGCGATGGTTCTTTTGCCACCAGATTTACAGGACTATCAGCATCAACAAAATATTATGTTCGGGCATACGCTGTAAATAGTGCAGGCATAGCATACGGCAACGAAGTTACTTTTACAACCACAATGATTGGTGCGGCAACTTTTGCCTCAAGTCCGCTTTATATTGTTGGAAATTCTATCGCTCATTGGGATGTGGAAGTGCTAACCGATGGCGGAGGCCTAATTACGGAAAGGGGTCTTTGTTGGGGCTTAACATCCAATCCAACCATTGATAACAACAAAGCTACCGATGGTGGAAACGGAACAGGAAAATTTAGAGGATCGATGACAAAACTATTGCCTAGAACTGAATATTATGTAAGAGCTTATGCAAAAAATGGGAAAGGCATTAGTTACAGCAATAATGTAAAATTCAGAACCATTGGAAAAGGAAATCTTACTTATACTTTCAATAAGTCCTCTTCACCAACATCCACAGAGTTGGAAGCTTATGCTCGTTTGCAAACAGCTATAGACAGTGCCGTATGGTATGTAAACAATTATACCTCTTTAGCCAAACACGTTTGGCTCAATTATGATCCTGGTGTGGCAACGGCAGATGCCAATAATGAAGGATGGATGAGATTTGGTGCTGGGATAGGATATCAAAATCTGAGAACAATGTTACATGAGCTCAACCATACTTTTGGTACAGGCACCACCAATTGGTGGAATGGAAAAATTGTTGGTGGTAAACTTCAGTCAGCCTATGTAAATGATATCCTTAATAAAATTCAAAGTACTACTGGTGTACAACTGAGTGGCGACCGCCAACACTGGTGGCCTTTTGGTCTAAATCAAAATTCAGAAGTTACCTCAAGTTGGGACTATGTCTATAATTGTCTGATTATTGAACAGATGAGAAAAGATGGGTTGCCGGCGGCAGGCACATGGGTAGAATAAAATAGGAATTATTAATCAAACAATGTGAGTAAAAGAAACGTCATGAAAAAAACAATATCGATAGTAGTAGCCTGTTTGATGACAGCTAGTAGCTTTGCGCAAAACAAGGCGGATTGGGAAAACCCCGAAGTGTTTGCAATAAACAAGGAAAATACCAGGGCAACCGCTTTGCCTTATGCCACCATGGCTCAGGCGGCGATGGATGATTACAAATCTTCTCCTTACTATAAATCATTAAACGGTAACTGGCAATTTTATTGGGTGGAAAAAATAGCAGATGTTCCCGAAAAATTTTATGCAGAAGACTATAACACCACAACAGCTGTTGGTTTAAAAATTGGGACACCTAACCAGATATCCGGTAAGTCTGGCTGGACAAACATGCCAGTACCTGGCAATTGGGAGTTTAATGGATTCGGTGTGCCCATGTACGTGAATACAGGATTCGGGTTTCCCAAAAACCCACCATTCATCAATAAAGATGATTCACCCACCGGAGCGTACAGACATCATTTCGACATTCCTGAAAATTGGGATGGTCGAAAAATATTTTTGCATTTTGAAGGTGGTTCCAACTCCATGTATGTTTGGGTGAATGGTAAAAAAGTGGGCTATACAGAAAATGCCAAAAGTCCTGCGGAGTTTGATATTACACCCTATATTCACTCAGGCAAAAATCTTCTTGCCTGTGAGGTGCATAAATTTAGTGATGGTACTTATTTGGAAGATCAGGATATGTGGCGCCTGGGAGGCATCAATCGAAATGTTTATTTATACAGCACAGCGCAAACGCGCATTCTGGATTTCTTTTCACATGCCGATCTGGATGCAAATTATAAGAATGGATTGTTTAGTACGGATGTGAAAATAAAGAATTATGGTACCGCCACGGTAGCCCAAGTTGTGGAAGTGAGCGTACTGGACAAAGCAGGAAAAAAAATATTTCAGCAGTCCAAAAAAATTGATGTTGGCCCCAATAACACTGATTCTTTATGGTTCGAGGGAGTTGTAAAAACACCTTTGCAATGGACGGCAGAAACGCCCAATCTATACAACATGATTATTACTTTGAAAAATAGTAAAAATGAAATTGTAGAAGCAACATCGCACCGAATAGGGTTTAGAAAAGTAGAAATTAAAGATGGTCAGGTGTTCGTCAATGGGAAAAAAGTATTGTTCAAAGGGGTAAACCTGCACGAGTTTAATACCAATACCGGACAAGTAGTAGATGAAACGATAATGCTCCGGAACATTCAGTTGTTTAAAGAGCTTAATATAAATGCTGTTCGTACCTCACACTATCCACAGCAACCGCTTTGGTATAAGTTGTGCGATGAGTATGGTATTTATCTGGTAGATGAAACTAATCTTGAATCGCATGGGTTGGGTTATGGTCCGGATAATGTATCTAATTTTCCCGAATGGCAGGCAGCACATTTGGATCGTGTAAAAAGATTAATAGAACGGGACAAAAATCATGCCTCTGTCATTTTTTGGTCATTGGGTAATGAAGCCAGCAATGGGAAAGCATTCTTCACTATGTACGATTGGGCCAAGGCGCGTGATAAAAGTCGTCCGGTTCAGTACGAGCAGGCATATCAGCGTGATAGAAATACAGACATTATTTGCCACATGTATCCATCCTGGGAAAGTATGGTGCGAGATGCCGCAAAAGATTTAGGTCGCCCATACATTATGTGCGAGTATGCGCATGCAATGGGAAACAGCATGGGAAATTTTCAGGACTATTGGGACCTGATGCGAACCAGTAAAAATATGCAGGGTGGCTTTATCTGGGAATGGTATAACCACGGATACAAAACCAAAGACGAGCAAGGACGCGAGTATTGGGCTTATGGTGGCGACCTGTATGGATACAATAAATTGAACGAAGGGAATTTTTGTATGGATGGAATTATTAGTCCCGATCAGCAGTATTTGCCACACACGCACATTGTAAAAAAAGTATATCAAAACATTTTGTTTCAATCTAAAAATATAAACAATGGAATGCTAACGGTGGTGAATGACTTTAAGTTCGTTCCTATTACCCCCAAGGAGTACACATACAAATGGGTATTATTGAAAAATGGAGATACGGCCACTACCGGTAGCTTCGATATTACTGTGGCTGCCGATTCTAAAAAAGATGTGAAAATTAATCTGCCAAGTCTAAGTTTTAATGCTGGCACAGAGTATTATTTACAGGTGTATGCTATCACAAAAAGCGCAACCAAATTTTTACCTGCCGGATACGAAGCTGCAAAAGGCGAGTTTGCATTGACGGGTAATAATTATTTTACCGGGTTGGCGAAAAGTAATCACGAAAAAGTTCAGAAAAAAGAAGATGGAGATAAAGTAATAGTTTCTGCAAATGGTGTTACTTATGAGTTTTATAAAAACTCGAAAGGGCTGGCTAGTATCAACGGTCCTGTGAATTGGGTGTTTAGTAAATTGCCTAAAATTAATTTCTGGCGTGCACCAACTGATAATGACTTCGGAGAATCTGCACAATACAATCTGCGTTTATGGGAAGTGGCTTCCCATTCACAGCGTACCGAGTTTATAAGTATGGAAGAAAAAGAGGGGCATGTTAGCTTCAACTATCAAGTTAAGTCAGTGGGAGTTGAAGTGCTGGTTAATACCACTTATACAGTTAACAAAGAGGGCAGCCTTACAATAACGGCCAGCTATAAAGCTTTAAGTAATGAACTTCCGGAGATGATGCGTTTTGGGATGAATATGGAATTGTCTAAACGTTTCAACAACTTCACCTGGTACGGTCGTGGTCCTTGGGAAAACTATGTAGATAGAAAGGAAGATGCATTTATGGGTGTGTGGAATGGAAAAGTAGATGATCAAGCGTTTCCATATTATCGTCCTCAGGAGGCTGGAAATAAAACGGATGTAAGGTGGTTATCACTTACCGACAGCAATGGTAAAGGTATTCGGATTAGCGGAGCTCAACCATTATCGGTTAGTGCCACCAATTTTAGAACAGAAGATTGGGATCCGGGCATAACCAAAAAGCAACAACACCCTTCAGATGTTTTGCCGGCAGACAGAGTTATTTTGAATGTAGATTTGTTTCAGCGTGGAGTAGGCGGGCTCAACTCTTGGGGGGCAAAACCTTTAGATCAATACCGGTTTCAGCAGAAAAATTATGTTTATTCCTACACTATTAGTTTTCTTAGATAGTTGTGTCAATTTGGAAGAGGTATTTGCTTAATAGATAAATCTAGTAGAAATAAATTCAGGGATATAGCGTAGGTTAAATCTTTTTAATTTCAATTTTGTGAAAAAGAACAATTTTTACTCTTAAACCAAAGATATGTTCGTGAAATCTCGCAAGTTGCTTTTTATGCTGATGGTTTTCTTTTTATTAAAAAACAGCTCGGCACAAAAAATAATGAATGTGGCAGATGGCTGGGCAAAGAACTCTGTCAATACTGTTGTGTTTAGAAAAAATGCTATCACCTCGTTTAATGGGATTCAGTTTGTTTCGTTTTATGATGAGGAGTCGAATGTAGTGATTGCAAAAAGAAAATGGAAGAGCACGAATTGGCAAATACAAAAGACTTCCTTCAAAGGCGATGCAACGGATGCACATCGATCCATCAGCATTGCTGTGGATGGAGATGGTTATTTGCATTTAAGTTGGGATCATCACAACACCCGTTTGCGCTATGCCAGAAGTTTGCAACCCTTTGGTCTAGATTTTGGACAGGAAATGTCAATGACAGGCGTTTTGGAATCCAATGTGAGTTACCCTGAGTTTTATACGCTTAAAGATGGCAATCTGCTTTTCTTTTATAGGGATGGAGGTTCTGGAAATGGATCCCTTGTCATCAATAAATATAACAAGCTGACAAAAGAATGGACACAGGTGCAAAAGAATCTCGTGGATGGGCAGGGAAAGAGAAATGCCTATTGGCAGGCATGGGTAGATGATAGTGATAATATTCATATTTCCTGGGTTTGGAGAGAGAGTCCTGATGTGGCTTCTAACCATGATCTTTGTTATGCCCGATCCTCTGATGGCGGACGAACCTGGCAACGTTCCGATGGATCAGTATATGATTTGCCAATCAATGCCTCTAATGCAGAATATGCAGCCAGGATCCCGCAAGGCAGTGAATTGATCAATCAAACTTCTATGACTGTAAATGCCAGAGGCGATATTATAGTAGCGACCTATTGGCGTGCACAAAATGAAAAAGTTCCGCAGTTTAAAGTGATTGTAAAAACGAATGAAAGTGCCGTGTGGCAGACTCAGGATCTTAAATTTAGGTCTCAATCCTTTAGTCTCAGTGGCAGGGGTACAAAGCGAATCCCTATCTCCCGACCTCAGGTTATTTCCTGGAAAAAAGGAAAACACTATGCTTGCGGTGTCATTTTCAGGGATGAGGAAAGAAATAGTTTTATTTCTTTGGCAGTGAATGATGATATTTCTTCAGGGCAATGGCATGTAAAAGATATTTTCAGAGAAGCCTGCAATTCCTATGAGCCATTGCTGGATGCTGAATTGTGGAAACAAAAAAAACAATTGGACCTTTTTGTCCAAAAAACTGACCAGGTAGATGCGGAAGGCAAGTCCGGTCTGAAAGCACAAATGGTAAAAGTAGTAGAGTATTCAGGAAAAGTCTTGAATCGCTTTTAGAGTATTTTGTAAACTTTGAATTGCAATATTTTTTTTGAGACTAGGATAAAAAATCCTTCATAAAAAAAATATTGCTTTTTTTTGTTTGTTTTATATTAATTGTTACATTTACAAATGTAAGTGCGATTTTGCTTTGATTGAGTGCCATTGATATTGACTTTGCTTATTTCGTATTTATAATAAACCAAATTTTTTCTTACATCACAAGGAGAATGCAAGTAAAGTAGCTTCCTACTTTTTCAATCATTGTAAACGATTTAAATGTTGTCTGCATTTAGATTGGGATTGCAAGGGGGGCGTTTGTGGCGAAAAGTTATAAGTGTACGAATTACAATTGCATTGATTGTCTTAAATGTCTGAAAAATTATTATGTAAATTTTTTAACTGCCATATATTATGAAACGAAAACTAATCAGGATGGGTAAACCTATTACCCTATTGTTGGTCATGTTACTTTGTAGCATGGGACTGTTAGCCCAACAGAGCATCGTTGTAAAAGGCTCAGTTTCGGACAGCTCGGGTGCTGCTCTTGCAGGTTCATCAGTTCGGGCTATAAAATCAGGTCAGGTGATTTTGTCCGATTCCACTGGTCAATTTCAACTTTTTGTAGCTGGAAATGAAGTATTGGAGTTTTCCAGAGTGGGTTATACCACCTCCCAACTCAATGTTTCAAAAATAACTCCAGATGAAAATGGTGTACTGTCGGTGCAAATGACTTTGTATTTAGAAAACAAAGCGCTGGATGAAGTAATAGTAGTGGGTTTTGGTAATCAGAAAAAGAAAAGCATGGTGAGTTCGGTTACCGCAGTGAACGTAGAAGAATTGCGCGTCCCTACGGGCAATATTACCAATGCACTGGCCGGTAGGGTGGCAGGTATGATTTCATTTCAGACAAGCGGCGAGCCTGGATTGGGTACAGATAACTCACAGTTTTACATTAGAGGTCTGGCCACCTTTGGTACTGGGAAGCAGGATCCGTTGATATTGATTGATGGTGTGGAATCAACACCCACCGATATGGCTAGAATTCAACCAGATGATATTTCTGATTTTTCGGTATTGAAGGATGCTGCCGCTTCTGCGGTGTATGGTGCAAGAGGGGCTAACGGTGTGGTTCTAATCAACACCAAATCTGGAAAATCCGGAACAACCAAGTTCGACTTCAGGGCAGAAACCAGAATGTCGTCCAATACAAAAAATTTCAAGTTTGCAGATAATATTACCTACATGCAACTGGCGAATGAAGCCACTTTGACCAGATCCCCAAATGCGGTGTTGCCTTATTCTGTAAACAAAATCAATCATACTATTGCAGGGGACGATCCATATTTATATCCCAATAATAACTGGATTGAACAGTTGATTAAAAAGAACACAATCAACCAAAGTTATAATCTGGCTTTATCGGGTGGCAATACCAAAGCCAAGTATTATGTAGCTGGTTGGTATCAGATGAATAATGGGAATCTAAAAGTTGATCCTGTTAATGATTTTAATAATAATATCAAATTACAGAGCTATTCACTACGTTCAAATGTGAATCTGAATTTGACAAATACCACTGAATTAATAGTGAGATTGTATGGACAGTTCGACGATTATAAAGGTCCTATTGGCGGTGGCGCTAGAACATATAACAACGCCATTTGGTCAAACCCGGTAATGTTCCCGGCTGTGTACCCGGCGGAAATGTTACCTTATATCGAACATCCATTTTTTGGATCATCGAGAACTTTTTCTTCCGATGGAAATCCAACCAGTACGCTTTATGTGAATCCTTATGCCGAAATGGTGAAAGGATATCGGGTATATAAAACTTCCAACCTGATGCCGCAACTGGAACTTAAACAAAACCTGAAATTTATTACACAGGGTCTTTCAGCACGCGGTATGGCTTATGTGAGGAGAACTTCTTATTTCGCAGTGGATAGAAGTTATAATCCATTTTATTATCAGGCAATAGTAAATCCTCTGGATCAAACTTACCGGATCTCGGTATTGAACGATGGAACCACTGGTTCGGTGGGTACCGTAGGAAGCGAAACTTTGGGATATGCAGAATCGGATAAGACAGTCAATTCCATGATATGGGCGCAGGGTGCGCTGGATTACTCCCGCCGGTTCAATCAGAAACACGATGTAGGTGGTATGCTGATTACCTATCTCTCCAGCTATGAGAGTGGGAATGGTGGTAGTGTTACTGCATCATTGCCACAAAGAAACGTAGGTCTTTCAGGAAGATTTACCTATGGTTTTGATGATCGCTATATGGCTGAGTTTAATTTTGGGTACAATGCTTCTGAAAGGTTTGAAAACAATAATCGTTGGGGTTTTTTCCCTTCGGGAGGTGTAGCTTATCGTGTCTCCAATGAAAAATTTTTCGAACCCTTATTAAATACAATAAACGATCTGAAGTTTAGGTTTACTTATGGTGTGGTGGGGAATGATCAGATTGGAAATGTAAACGATCGTTTCTTTTATCTTTCTAATCTTAGTTTGAATGATGGCACTTATGGATCCAGTTTTGGAAGAAACGAAGGTACGGCTACCTATTCGCGTCCGGGTGTAGCGGTTTATCGATATGCTAATTCAAAAATAAGCTGGGAAAGATCCAAACAAATCAATCTGGGTATGGATTTGCGCATGTTCAAATCCTTGGATTTAACGGTGGATGTTTTTAAACAGTATCGTAGCAATATTTTGATGTCCAGAACCTATGTGGAAAATGCTGCTGGATTTATGGCTACTCCTATTTCCAACTATGGAAAGGCAGAAAGCCAGGGAGTAGATCTGGCACTTTCTTACAATAAGCAGGTAAATAAAAATTTGAACATCAATACAAGAGGAACTTTTACCTATGCTACGAACAAGAGGACTGTGGTGGATGAATTGCAATACGACCAATCTTTGGCATATAGATCCATGATTGGGCATTCGATCAATCAGGTTTGGGGATTGGTGGCAGAAAGGTTGTTTGTAGATAAAAATGAAGTGACCAATTCACCCTTGCAATATGGTGATGTAGGTTTGCTGGCAGGGGATATCAAATACAGAGATATAAATAAGGATGGTATCATCAATGATGATGATATGGTTCCTATCGGATTGCCTACAGTGCCAGAAATTATTTATGGTTTTGGTTCTTCTGTACACTATAAAAACATTGACTTTAGTTTTTATTTTCAGGGGTCGGCCAGATCTTCTTTCTTTATCAATCCTCAAAACATACAACCCTTTTATAAAAATGGGGGTTATGAAAACGGTCTGCTAAATGTAGTTGCAGAAAGTCATTGGTCCGAGGATAATCCCGACCTGTATGCTTTTTGGCCAAGACTCAGTACCTGGAATGTATCACCTAATAACAAAACCTCCACCTGGTGGATGAGAAAAGGGAATTTCCTGAGACTGAAAAGTGTGGATGCCGGGTATTCCTTTAACCATCTGAAACGCATTGGTATCAGTTCGGCCAGGCTATATTTTGCAGCCACCAATCTGGCTCTCTGGAGCAATTTTAAAATGTGGGATGTGGAAATGGGCGGCAACGGTTTGGGATACCCTATTCAGTCTGTTTATAGCCTTGGTCTGCAAGTCAACTTCTAAACTCCCTAATTATCCAATTGTTTACAACATAAAAAGAGATCATGAAAACGATGCATACATATAAAAGAATCAGGTTGTCTGCAGGGATTTTATTAATGTTATTAATATTTATTAGCACAAATTCCTGTAAAAAATTCCTGGACATTGTACCCGACAACGTAGCCACCATCGAGAGTGCTTTTAAGCTACGCAAAGAAGCAGAAAAATATTTATTTACACTCTATTCCTATTTGCCAGAGAATGGTGATGGATGGTTTAATCCATCGCTGACCACGGCGGATGAAATTTGGTATCCACAAAGCGATCAGGCTACCTGGCATGCTGCTTTTCGCATTGCGCAGGGACAGCAAAATAAGAGCACGCCTTACTTTGATGATTGGGCGGGTGAACGCAAAGGAGGGGGCAGCGATACCAGACGCAATCCATTTAAAGTATGGAGAGGTATCAATCAGTGCAATATTTTTATCGAGAACCTAAGCGATTTGAACAAGGTGAGAGATATCGATCCATTTGAACGTGAGAGATGGATTGGGGAGGCAGAGTTTTTGAAAGCGTATTATCACTACTATATGCTTCGCATGTACGGCCCCATTCCAATCAGGGATCAAAGTATAGATGTGGATGCGGAGAACATATTCACTAAGAGGGCTCCAGTGGATGATTGTGTAAACTATATTGCCACACTGCTAGATAGCGCTAGCAGAAAATTGCCTATAAAGATTCAGGACGAAAATAATGAATTGGGTCGCATCACCCAACCCATTGCCTTGGCAATAAAAGCAAAGCTACTGGTGATGGCCGCCAGTCCTTTGTTTAACGGAAATCCCGATTTTGCATCCTTCAAGGACAAGGAAGGAACTGCTTTGTTTAATCCTACTTATGATGCTACCAAATGGGAGCGTGCAAAGACAGCAGTGAAAGAAGCGATTGATCTGGCAGAAGCAAATGGTAATGCGCTTTACACTTATAAGAATGATACCTACAACCTTAGTGATACGCTCAAAACACAAATGAATATTCGGAACGCTTTCACCACCTGGTGGAATCCTGAAATCATTTGGGGACATAGTAACAGTTATTTTATCAACGAAGCATTATGTGTGCCTCCTTTGGAAAGAGGGTCCAATTTCGACCGCTTTAGCCTGCAAGGTGTGTGGGCACCTCCAATGAAGATTGTGAAGATGTTCTATACCAGCAATGGAGTGCCTATTGATGAGGATAAAACCTTCAACTTTACAAATTACTCACAGCTAAGAACGGCTACTGCTGCCGATCGGTATTATATCGAACCAAATTTTGTTACCGCAAGACTACACTTCGATAGAGAACCTAGGTTTTATGCGGATATCGGTTTCGATGGCGGCATCTGGTACATGAAAGACAGTCCTAGTGGAAGTGATGAAAATACTTATTATCTGAAAGCCAAGAATGTACAAAATGCCGGATATGGACACTATCAGAACTATAGTGAAACAGGCTATTTTGTAAAAAAATTATCCAATTGGGAAAGCACTACTAGAGGGCAAACCAATCCTACCTGGAAAGGATATCCCTGGCCGATGGTGCGTCTGGCAGATTTATATCTTTTGTATGCAGAAGCACTAAACGAAGTGCAGGGCGGTTCTTCCGAAGCCATCAGCTATGTGGACAAAATCAGAACCAGAGCGGGTTTGAAGGGTATAGTGGAATCCTGGACTAATTATTCCAGTAACCCCACAAAATATACCTCCAAAGAGGGGCTGAGACAAATTATTCAAAGAGAACGTTCCATAGAAATGGTTTTTGAGGGAGAGCGTCTTTGGGATTTGAAAAGATGGAAACTGGCGGCAGAAGAACTAAATCAAGATATTAAAGGCTGGAACATTTTTGGAAAAACCACAGAGTCCTTTTATCAGGAAAGATTTGTTTTTAACCAGACATTTATTACGCCGAGAGATTATTTCTGGCCGATAGGCGATTATGACACTAGAAGAAATCCTCAGTTGGTAGAAAATCTGGGTTGGTAAATTTTTAATTACTTAATTGTAAAAAGATATGAAAACAATTTTTAAAATATTATTTCTGGCAGGATTGACTGGCATGGTATCTTGTAAACAGGATCTGGGCTGGCGCCAGCCAACCGGAGAAAGTACTGCCAAACCATCGGTGGTAACAAATGCGCTTGTCACTAACCTAAGTGGGAAGGCAGATATTTCTTACACCTTGCCCAATGATCCTAACGTGCTTTATGTGCTGGCAAGATACACGATGAGCAATGGCCAAAAAGCACAAGTGAAATCAGCTTATTATTCAAACGTAGTCACAGTTCAAGGCTTTTCGGATACTAAAGAATATCCGGTTGAACTCCTTACCGTGAGTAGAGCAGGTGTTCAGTCAGATCCTTTGACGGTAACAGTCAAACCGCTAGAAGCGCCCATCTGGCATGTATTAAGAAGTATAAAAATGATTAATGCCTTTGGGGGGTACAACCTCTTGGCAGACAATCCAACAAAATCGGATGTGGCTATTTTAGTATTAAAAAAGAATGAGTTTAACGAATGGGCCATCGATAACAACAAAAGTATTTATACTAATATCGATTCTGTACTGTCCAAGATTAGGGCACTGGATACTACCAACTACACTTTCCCAATAGTGGTGCGGGACAGATGGGGAAATACAACAGACACTTTATTTAGTCAAGTAAAGCCCATGTACGAAGCTGCTTTTTCAAAAAGCTTGTTCCGGTCTTTTGTATTGCCGGGCGATGCGCCACAGGTTACCAATGGTGCCAGACTGGAATATGCCTGGGATGGAAGATTGGGCTGGCCCTACACCAGCTTCACACTTCAAACCACCGGTGGTACTGGACCGCACACCATTAGTTTTGATATGGGGATTACCGCCAAACTTAGCCGGGTATGGATAAGACCATTTCCGGAAGGAACCAGATATTATTTTCTTACGACCATGAAAAGATTTGAAATCTGGGGATCTGCCAGTCCTAGTCTCACAGGAGCATTTGATAATACCTGGTCCTTGCTGGGTACTTATGAAGTGGTAAAACCTTCTGGCCTGGCTTACGGCACCGACAACTCACTGGATCAGGAAACAGCATCTGCCGGGTTCAACTGGGATATAGATTTGAATGCCCCCAAAGTGCGCTACCTGCGCATCAGATGTCTGGAAAACTTTGCGGGTGGTACAGCACAAAGTATCAATGAACTGAGTGTATTTGGCGATAACAGATAATTAAAAAGAAAAACTTTTGAAATGAAAAGTATTCAATCAATAATATTTGCGCTGCTGGCTACAGTATTATTTTCTTCCTGTACAAAATGGGATGATTTTAAGAAGTATGTAGAAGAAGGCGAGATTCTTTATACCGGCAAAATGGATTCGGTAAAGATTTTTTCTGGTAAAGAAAGAGTGATGCTAACAGGTTTGCTCAAGTCTGATCCAAAACTTGATCGTGTGGCTATTTACTGGGACAATGGGGGCGATTCTGTGATTTATAATTATACTAAACAAAATCCAGGAGTGGATTCCTTTTCCAGAACATTTCCAGTAAAGGAAGGGGTGAAAAGTTTTAAGGTGATAACTTATGATGCAGATAATAATAAGTCTGTAAATGTGTTTGCCGTGGGTACTTCCTATGGAACCAATTTCCGAAAAAGAATGTCGGATCGACCAATCACTTCTGTTAGTTATTCTGCTGCGGGTACTACTATTAACTGGGATCAGATGGACCTGAATGCAGGACCTCAATACACCGAAATAGAATATACTGTTGGTAGCGAAACAAAAACTATTATCACACCCATATCCGCCGCTTCCACAGTAATTGCAGCCGTGAGTGTGGTGCCGCCGCTTAAGTTCAGAACTATCTTTAAACCGGATGTAACCTGCATAGATACTTTTTCTACAGGGTTTAGTTTGCATAATGTCATCGCAGATGTTACCGGTTTGTATCTGTCCAATGTGGGCCCTGGTTTCCAAAGAGCCACTTTTGATGGAAGATGGGGTACGCTGGCAGCTCCATGGGTAACCAATGCTGGTGCTAAAAACAAAGGCGGTGTACAGGGTGGATATACATCGGATTCTCGCTGGAATGTATCCGGGCAGATTTGCTGGGAAACCTGGGGCAATACTCCTGTCAATGATGGGAAAATTTATCAGGCCACTGCCTCACCTTTGCCTGCTGGTTCTTACACCGTTCGTTTTCAGTATTACTCCGAAATTCAATCCAATTCCACCGTACATTGTATAGCCGCAGCGGGTACTGGTATTCCATCGCTCCCTAATCTATCATCAGCCCTTGGCTATACTGCTTTGTACAATAGCATTCCGGTTGGTTCCACCGGACCTAGTTTAGATGAAATAAGGAGCTTTACTTTCACAGTCGATTCGCCTAAGGTCGTTTCCATTGGGTTCTTAGGAAATATTGTGGGAAGTGGAAATCCGGGAACTTATTTTGTTGTTAGAAATATTTCTCTCATCAAAAATTAGTGTACAAGTAAAGAATATTCTTTTTCAATGACGATCATTAAAGCGACCTTACACGTACACAAAACGGGTAAGGTCTTTTTCAGTGTCATTCTTTACTCTTTTGTACTTTTAGTCCTTTAATCATAATTAATATGGGTATGAATTTTTTGTTGAAACCGTTTGGAATTAAGATGAAGCAACTGATCAGTTTGGTGATAGCTATGGGTATCATGTATGGTACGGCTACCGCGCAGGATGCAAAGCTTGCAGGGCCAGATGGAAAATTGGAACTGCAGATTGAAACCATCGATGGAAGCCTGCTTTATAGTGTGTGGTATAATAAGAAGAAATTATTGGATAATTCGCCATTAGGAATCAACACCACAATGGGTGATTTTAGAAAAAACCTGAGTCTGAAAAGTCAACTAATTAAACAGATCAATGAGGGTTATGAGCTCAATCGGTCTAAACGTTCGCAAGTGTTTTATGAAGCCAATGAATTGACCGCCACTTTCACCAATAACCAGAAACAAACGGTAGATATCATCTTTCGGGTAAGTAATCATGATCTGGCATTTTGTTATGCTTTTCCGTTGCAGAATGAGAAAACAAGTGTGAAGATAAAAGAAGAAGCCACAGGGTTTCGCTTTCCTTTGCAGACCACCACTTTCTTAACTCCGCAAAGTGATGCGATGATTGGCTGGAAACGGACCAAGCCCAGCTACGAAGAGCCTTATCAGACGGATATGCCGATGAACACCGCTTCGCAATATGGCAAAGGCTATACTTTCCCTTGTTTGTTTCGGGTAGGGAAAGAAGGTTGGGTTTTGGTGAGTGAAACCGGAGTGAGTAGTAGTTACTGTGCATCAAGGTTGGGCGAGTATCAGACTGATGGATTGTACCGGATTGCCTTTCCAATGGCAGAAGAAAATGATGGTAACGGTACTGTTGATCCGGCTTTTGCATTGCCAGGACGCACACCCTGGCGTACCATCACCGTAGGCGAAACCTTGAAACCCATTGTGGAAACTACCGTTCCTTGGGATCTGGTAAAACCCTTGTATGAAACCACAAATAGCTACCAGTTTGGCAAAGGCACCTGGAGCTGGATTCTGTGGCAGGACAACAGTATCAATTATGACGATCAGTTAAAATATGTAGATCTGGCGGCGGCAATGGGCTACCAGTATGTGCTGGTGGATAATTGGTGGGATAAAAATATTGGACATGACAAAATGGAAACGCTCATCAAATATGCCCATAGCAAAAAGGTGGATGTTTTCCTTTGGTATAGTTCCAGTGGGTATTGGAACGATATAGAACAGGGGCCGATCAACCGGATGGACAATCCCATTGTGCGCAAGCGCGAAATGAAATGGCTACAGGCTCAGGGCGTAAAAGGTATTAAGGTGGATTTTTTTGGTGGTGATAAACAAGAAACCATGCGCCTGTACGAATCCATTCTTAGCGATGCAGATGATCATGGCTTGATGGTTATTTTTCATGGAGCTACTTTGCCTCGGGGATGGGAGCGGATGTATCCCAATTTTGTGGGCAGTGAGGCCGTACTTGCTTCAGAGAATATGTTTTTTACACAAGCCGCCTGCGATCAGGAAGCGTTCAATGCCACCCTTCATCCATTCATTCGGAATGCAGTTGCTTCCATGGAATTTGGTGGAACTTTTTTAAATAAACGGCTTAATAGAAAGAATGACGGTGGATCCATCAGGCGTACTACGGATGCTTTTCAATTGGCCACCGCCGTGTTGTTTCAGAACCCGTTACAGTTTTTTGCCTTAGCGCCCAATAACCTAACGGATGCATCTCCGATTGCATTGAATTTTTTAAAAGAGGTGCCGACCACCTGGGACGACACAAGGTTCATAGACGGTTATCCGGGAAAATATGTAGTACTAGCTCGTCGCCATGGCGATAGCTGGTACATAGCAGGTATCAATGCGCAAAAGGAAACGGTAAAACTGAAAATTGATCTTTCTGTATTCAGAGGTAAATCGGTAGAACTAATCACCGATGATAAAAATAAAACCCCTCTGAAAAAGTCGGTGAAGATGAATAAGAAAGGAATAGTTGAACTGGACATTCAATCTGAAGGAGGCTTTGTATTAAAGACAAACCATTAGATGTAGAAGAAACACAGTGGCTATAAAAATCTAAGAGGGTAACGACTCATCTATTTTTTTTAAAAATAAAAATGCTCAATGGCGATGACAATATTTTCAAAAAGTATAAGACTGTCAATGTTTGTATGGATTTTGTTGTGTTATACTTTCACTAGTAATGCGCAAAAGAAGACACAGCGCATTGGCATCAAAGAAAAGATGAGTGCATACCTGATGGTTTATTTTAAGGATGATACACATAGCCTGTATTTTGCACTGAGCAGGGACGGTTATTCCTTTACTGATGTGAACAACGGACTGCCTATCATAGCCGGCGATACGCTTGCAGAACAAATGGGCATACGTGATCCTTATATCATGAGAGGTTCGGATGGCTATTTTTATATGGCGATGACCGATCTGCATATCTACGGCAGGCAACATGGCTATCGGCAAACCGAATGGGAGCGCCCGCAAGAGTTGTATGACTGGGGCAACAATCGTGGCTTTGTACTCATGAAATCAAAAGACCTAATCCACTGGACACATGCTGTGTTGGACTTACACAAAGCTTTTCCTGAACTGAATGTGGGATGTGCCTGGGCCCCTGAGTTGATTTATGATTCAAAGAAAAAGCAAATCATGATATATTTCACCATGCGTTCAGGACATGGGAAGACAAAACTTTATTATGCTTACACGGATAAAGCGTTTACCAAATTGATAACTACACCGAAAATATTATTTACTTATCCCGATAGCACCAAACAAGTTTTGGATGCGGATATTACACAGTTACCAGATGGCCGATTTTGTATGATGTATGTGGCTCAGGAAAATCCGGGAGGAATCAAAATGGCTTTTTCTGATCAGATCAATAGGGGATACAAATATCAGCCTGGCCAGATTGATTTTGAAAAAGGGTCCTGCGAAGCACCAAATATGTTCAAGCGGATAGGAGAGCATAAATGGGTGCTGATGTATGATATTTATAGTATCAGTCCGCACAATTTCGGCTTTGCAGAAACCAGCGATTTTAAATCATTTACCAATCTGGGACATTTTGATGAAGGAAAAATGCGCCGCACCAATTTCTCTGTTCAAAAGCATGGGTCGGTGATTCAGCTTACCAAAAAAGAGGCGATGGCATTGGCGGATCATTGGCAATCAAAAGTGCAGTTTTAGAATGTAAGGTGATGCCCTTAATCCTTTATTCTTGTTGCGAAAAACTAAAATGGGGTGGCTGTGCCCAAAAATCTATGTGAATACATTTTCAGGAAAAGAAAGGTCAATCACTGTCTGAAGTAATAGGGGAGTGGCTTTTTATATATGAATAGTGCATTGTCTAAGTCTTGTTTTTCATCCCTTGCTGATCGTAGCAAAAGTTGTGGAAGCGTACGCCTCTCCCCGGCGCAAAATGCCCAACTAAGTTGATCTTTGCAATATGGCCGACTTAAAAATTTGGGTGGCTAAACCCTTAGCAATGGCCAGCTCATTGGTTGTATGATATGGCTGAACGCAATAGGCCACCATCCAGTATAGCGGTCTCCCTACTAGTCCTGAATCCAATATCTACACAGCTTCGTAATAAAAATTTTTACTCGGTTTCGTCTCCGATATCTATATGGAAATCAATGAAATAATTTTTTTGGGGAGTAAAGGAGTTTTGTATATTTGAGAGTTACCTGCTATTCTAAATAAAGACAAGTGAAAATATTTAAGCTAAATAAAGACAAAACTCATTCATTCAAAGATATTTGGTTTGAACAAGATAAAACATCGACACCCTCAGACCATTCAGACATTAATCTTCAAGACAATTACTCTGAAACAGATGTAATTTGGAGATATATGGACTTATCAAAATTCTTGTCAATTCTTGAAGATAGAAAGTTATACCTAACCAGACTTGACAAGTTTGATGACAAGTATGAAGGAGGCTACCCAATCGAGGATTTTTTAATAAATTCTCATAAGCTACTTGGATACCCTGGTGAAAACCTATTTACAACCTCCCGCAAAGACTTTATTGACGCTTTAACAGTAGCTTATAAATATGGTTTTTATGCAAATTGCTGGCATATGAACAATTGTGATTCTTTCGGAATGTGGAAAGCTTATCTTACAAGCCCAGAGGGAATAGCTATCAAGACAACAGTAGGGAATTTAAAAAAATCAGTTTTAAAAGACAATAAAGACTGGGTAACTTATGGAAAAGTGGAATATATTGACTATGAAAATGAAAGTATAATAAGTGTTGCCAAGAAGAAAAAGGAATTAGGGATTAACATACCTCCATTTCCTGTCTTTTTCAAACGAAAAAATTTTGAGTATGAAAACGAATTTCGTGTTATGAGTATGTATGAGGCAAGTTTAAATAATACAGATGACCTGAGTCTTGTTAATAAGAATTTGATGAAATTAAAATTATCAGCCAAAGACTCCATCCAAATATCTATCGACCTCAATGAAATGGTGCAAGAAATATATGTTTCACCTTTTGCAGGAGCTTGGTATTACAATCTTATTTGCAAATTAGCAGAAAGATACGATTTGAAAAAAACAATCCTCCGATCAGCAATTAATGCAATGCCAATTTATGAATAAAAGAACAGCAGGTAACATCGTATTGGCAATAGGCGGGCTGAACGGCTTCGTATCAACGGAAATGAAAATTTCAACATCCGTTCTTCGATTGAACTTAAGTGCTTAATATCCCCGCCTTAGGCAATACCCAAAACGTATAGCCAATTTTAAAAACGAAACCCAAACATTTAAGAATATGTCAATTTGTATAGCAATAGCAGTTCCAGACGGTATAGCACTTGCCGCTGACAGTCAAACAACTTGGAACCAAACAATCACCCAAGCAACTCAACTTGGAACAAATCAACTTTTTGACCTTGCTGAACCTTTGAACATTCCAATAGGTTGGTCAAAAATGACAAGAAAGTTATTTAATCTCAATATTCAAGATAACACATATGCGATTTGTATTGCTGGTGCAGCTTTATTAAATCACAAAACAATTTATTCAATCTTCAAAACTCTTGAAAAAAGTTACGAAGGATACGGTAGCTATGACACTGTTGTTAGGCATTTTATTGATGGATTAAAAGTAGAATTGAGAAAACAACTAAACATTGAAGACTTAACAACAACCCCGACAGTTATGAGTGTTGAATTCATTATTAGCGGTTTCGTTGACAAAGATGTTTCTAAGCCAAGAATTGAAAGTTGGCTTGTGCATTCTGGAAGTGTTCAAATTCGAGGTGGTGGTCAATTGACAACGGGAGAGCTTAACAAATGGACAAATATTGTAAATGGTGAGCATACTTTTGGTGGATGTTGGATTGGTCGTGCAGAATTTATTTCTCACTTAGTGACACACAACAATCCTCAAATGCCGCCAATTCAAGGACAATATGAATTACTTTCATTAGCAGACGCAGTAGACTACACGAAATTTTTAGTTGACTTCACTTGTGAATACCAAAGATTTGCAGCAATGGTTCCTGACTGCGGGAAACCTATTATCAGTGCGACTTTGACACCCGAACAATTTGACGAACAAATTATCAAATAGAAAAACTGGCTATAACAAGGTATTGCGAAAAGCGGGGCTGAACGGCTTCGATTGGGAATTTGTGCAAGGTTCATCCGCCGCGGCGGATCTTCGATTAAACTTTTGTGCTAAAAATCCGCTCCCTCGCCAATTTGCCAACCGTTGTAGACAATTAAATCAAACTACAGGCAACGACATTATTAAAAAATAAAAATGGAACAATGGAATGAAATCTGTTATTTAATTAACGGACACAGGCAAAGAAATTCGGATGAAAAATTTTTTCAAAATGAAGTTGTAAATATTTTTGAAAAACTAGGTTGGTCAAGATATAAAAACGAAATTGTCTTACAACAGCAAATTCGAGTTGGCTCCACAAGCAAAATTGAACCAGATATTACAATTAAGTTTGAAAATAAAAATGTTTTTGTTGTAGAACTTAAACGCCCGAATTTATCAACAAATCAAAGTCAGGCAGACCAACTTTTCTCTTATATGAGACAACTCAAACTTGACATTGGTATTTTAATCGGTACAAATTTCCAAATTTATTATGATAAACCTGATGACGAAATCAATCCAATTAAAATATATGTAACTGAATTCAATGAAAACAATAGCGAAGCTGAGAAAATCATAAAACTATTCGAAAAACAAAACTTCCACAAAACGAAATTAATAGCCTTCTGCGAAGAACAACTTGAAAAATTAGAAGACAAAAAGATTTCAATTGAAATTATTGATGAATTAGAGAAAAATGGAGAACAAAAAATTCTTGAGCTGTTAAGCGAAAGTTTAAAAGATAAATACAATCAATCTGTAATGGAGAATGTTGTTAGTCAACTTAAAATTATTGTAAGACGAAAACAAGACCACTACTATAAAAATGAAATTACAGAAAAACCAAGTTTTCACGAAAAGAAAGCAACCGAAAAAACCACAGTTGATGGAATGAAAATTGGACAGTTTGTTCAACAAAAAATGCGAGAGTTATCCGAACAAAATATAGTTTCAAGAGACGAGATTAAAAATCTTCAAGATTTAGAATATTCAAAAAAAACATTTAAACATTCAAGCTATGAAATTTTAAGAAGTTCAGAAAAATACAATACAAACAAAGAAGAACAAATACGTTATTACTCGAAAGAAAAATTCTTTGGCGACTATTATCTAAACTCGCAGTGGCTTGAAAAACATTGGACACCTTTCAAAAATTGGTTAGAAAAAATTAATCAACAATGAAATTAACTGCTGGTAACATAGTATTGGCAATAGTGGGGCTGAAAGTTATAAACTCAACATTTGTAATTCTATTATAAATTTGTGCAAATGCTGGGCAGACGTTTTTCTAATACCCCACCATCGCCAATAGGTAAACGTTGGCTGTAATTTTACACAACCACCCTAACTATTCAAGTAACATGACAAGACTTTTCCTTTTCTTATTTTTTATTCCATATTTGACAATTGCACAATCTAATGCTGACAAAATATTAACGAACAGTTCGATGGCTGTTGGAATTATTGCAGAGGATTGCTATGGCGGTAAAAATGTTGAAAGTTATTGTATGACAGGCGTTGACAAAAGCCTTACAAAAGGGACAATAATTTTGATAGGTGGAATTCAGAACTGTAAAAAAAATTATTCAAATAGCACTACTCAATTTTATGAAATACTTTATGACTCAAAAAGCTACTTTGTTGAAAAAGACAAAGTTTTAACAAAAGAAAGTTACTACTCTCAAATTGAAAATATGAGTAGCCCAATGGCTGACTCTTTTAGAAATCATGCACAATACCTCTCTAAAATACTCTACGAAGGAAATAGAACTAAAGCATTTGATTTTTTAATAGGCTGTAAATCCAAAGGACTTGCAATTTTACAATGGAGCTTTTATGATGAAAGTGAGTACACAGAAGGAACAAGTGCTAAAATCAAAGTTTACAATCCAACCTCAAAGACAATCAAATATTTGTGGTTTACTTTTGTTGGGTATAATGCGGTTGACGATAAAATTATTGACAGAAAAAGAGGCTCCAGCAACATAACTGTAAAAGCAATTGGACCAATCAAACCAGACGAAAGCGGTAGTTATGATTATACTTACGTTTGGTTTACAGACCTTGTAGAAACAGCAGTAATTTCAAATATTAAAGTACAATACATGGACGGTACTTTTAAAACTATTTCAAATCCGAAGGAAATTATGCTCAAAAAGGATTTGTACAACTTAATATTTGAAGACGAATAATATTTAAATAATGGCGGAAAATAATTTAATACGAATTGATACTTTAGTTGAGGATAAAATAAAAGATGAACTAAATAAATCTTTTGAATCCAAACGCAAAAGAATATTCTCTAAGTTAATGGGTGCTGCACTTGGCAGTGTTTCTTGGGTAGGAGGTTTTTTAAGTGCAATGGCAGATTTTATATCGGATGAAGTGCAAGTAAAAAACAATCAACTGTATGAACAATGGCTGAATGAGCATACAGAAAAAATGAAATTATTAGGCGATATTATATATGAATAGTTCATTGTCTAAGTCTTGTTTTTCATCCCTTGCTGATCGTAGCAAAAGTTGTGGAAGTGTACGCCTCTACCCGGCGCAAAATGCCCAACTAAGTTGATCTTTGCAATATGGCCGACATAAAAATTTGGGTAGCTAAACCTTTAGCAATGGCCAGCTCATTGGCGGTATGATATGGCTGAACCCAATAGGCAACCATCCAGTATGGCGGACTCCCTACTAGTCCTGAATACGATATCTACACAGCTTCGTATTAAAAATTTCTACTCGGTTTTGTCTCCGATATCTATTTGGAAATCAATGAAATAATTTTTTTTGGGGAGTAAAGGAGTTTTGTATATTTGAGAGTTGGTGGCAAGTTTACAGACGACACTTCACAAAAAATGGAGACCAGAAACCTTTTAAAACTGGGCTAAACCGAAAAGCCAAATGAGTAGGACTAAAAAATAAAAAAAATGAATGTAATTAAAAATGTAATTTCAGCAATGGGACTTTTCCTATTGACTACAACGGCAACTTTTGCTCAAACAGAAGACACCAAATCAAATGGTGAAAATGCCAAATTTGTTTACTGCGAAATGGTTGGAACGCGCAAATTCCTAAGTACGAAAGTTACAATCGTACTTGATTTTGGAGAAGCAAAAAATATTTGGAAAGACAATAGAGTAAAAGATGAGATTACTGGTAAAGTTCAATCGTTTAACTCAATGGTTGACGCTTTAAATTATATGGGAGAACAAGGTTGGGAATTTGCACAAGCCTATGTCGTTACCGTTGGTCAACAAAACGTCTACCATTGGTTGTTAAAGAAAAAGAAAGACGAATAAAAAAAATAGCGGTTTTTGATTGACTTTCTTTACGATAGTTGGACGGAAAACCAGCCACCAACAAACAAATTGGCAAGAGAGCGGGTGAACAGCTTCGATTGAACGATAGTGCAAAGTTGAACGATAGTAATTCTATTCAACATTTGTGCAAAAAGTCCGCTCCCTCGCCAATTTGCCAAACGTTAGCGTTAACCATAAATCGACATCACGTTTATTATGAAAATAACATCCTTAGACAAAGAAATAAGAAAAGTTTTTGAAACTGGCTATTATCATATACCTCGTTTCCAAAGACCCTATTCATGGGAAAAGGAACAGGTTTCTGAATTCTGGCATGACACAGTAATAGAAAGCGAGACCGATTACTTTATTGGTTCGATTGTCGTGTATAAAAAAAGTGATGAACTTTTTGGCATCGTTGACGGACAACAACGTTTGACAACAATTACAATGCTTTTGTGTGCAATAAGAGACTGTTATTCTGCTGAAGGATTTGACAATCTTGCAAAAGGAGTACATGCTCTGGTTGAAAAAAAGGATTTAAATAATGACCAACAATTTGTTCTGCAAACTGAAACTTCTTATCCTTATTTTCAAGAGTATATTCAAAAATTTGACAAACCAGATACAGGAATAAAATATGGAGCAGAAGAAGAGAATTTAAAAAAAGCGTATGAACTTATTACTAAGTTTATTAAACAAGAATTGGATTTAATAAAAAACAATAAGCAGCTAACAAAAGAGAATAAAAAGCAAGCAATTCAGAAAAAGCTAAATGAGATTAGAGATAAGATTTTAAAGTTAAAGGTTATCTATGTAGAACTCGATAACGAAGACGATGCTTATGTAATCTTTGAAACTCTTAATACGAGAGGCAAAGACTTAAGTGTTGGTGATTTAATAAAAAACCATTTAACGAAAAGTATCAAAGCAGATAATAAAAACGTTGATATCCCAAAAGACAAATGGAAAACAATCAGAGACAATATTGATAGCACATCGAAAGACTTAGAATTTGACACATTTCTTCTGCATGTTTGGCTGTCAAAGTATGAATTCACAACAACAAAAACTCTATTCAAAAAATTTAAAAAGAACATATCAAAAGCGGAAGCAAAAAAATTCTTAGATGGCTTGGTTAGCGACAGCATTACATACAAAAACATTTTTGATACGGAAACTAAGAAGTGGAATAAAAACGAATTGCCATTAAAAAACTCTCTTTCTATTTTATACGGCTTTAATGTAACACAGCAAACACCAATGGTTTTGTCTATTATGAGAGAGTATAATGCAAAAAGACTAAAATACAAAGTTGCAAAAGAAGCACTTGAAGCTATCGAGCATTTTCATTACATATTTACTGCAATTACTTCACAACGTTCTTCTGGCGGTGTCGCTTCAATGTATTCACAGTTTGCAAGAAAATTATCAGAAGCAAAAGACGATGCTACAAGACTAATTATGATACGAGACTTAAGACAGAAGATGAAGGAGCGAATTCCAACTTATGATGAGTTTCTTGCTGCATTTAAGACAATTGAATTTACCAATGGCTACACTAAACAAAAAAAGATAATCCAATATACACTTTCCAAAATTGATAAACATTTTAATAAAAGCGGAGTTGAGATAAATTATGATGCTATGACACTTGAACATCTACTACCCCAAAATCCTCCGCATAAATTACCAGACCATGACGATTTTTATGGCACCATTGGTAATCTACTGATGATTGATGAAAAGACTAATAATGCACTTGGTAATAAACCTTGGGCGACAAAAAAAGCTATCCTTGAAAAAACAAGTATTCATATAGAAGATACAATTAAAAAAGCTAAAGACTGGACACCAAAAGAAATTGAAAAGAGAACTATTTACTTAGCCAAGATAGCCTACAATAACGTTTTCAAAATTTAGTGACGACAAAGGCTACCGCTAACATTAAGCGGATTGAATAAAGCCCCCAAATTTCAAACTGATTGGAAAAAATAAAAAGCCCCGGATTTCTTTAGGCCGGGGCTGTATACAATCTGGTGTTCAGCGACACCGATTACTGTTTTTATCTTCGATTTTCTCTTAGGTGGTTTTCTGAGCGTTTTGGTGATTGGAGGCATGGTTATTGGGTAGTGTTTTCATCCGGAGTTTTAATATGTCTATTCCTACCATGTTGACCACTAATCCTGCTATCTTGACCACCCCCGGTGT
>DAORWU010000035.1:0-25280 GCA_035434405.1 Niabella sp.
GAACAGGTGGTCACGATGATCGGAACAGGTGGTCAGGATGGTCGGTATTATACAAATACTCAACTTCCGCTTAGACGTAGTGGTCAATGATATTTGCGGGCTCACCGGAAAGGCCATCATCACTGACATCTGCAAAGGCATTTAGGCGACAGTAAACAAGCGATTTGACCTAAATATTTTGTAAATTTGAAAGGTATTTAAGACTGAAAAATATGTTCAACACAATAGAAATAGATAGAAGTAATTTGACAATAATGGGTGTTAAGTTTTCGGACTTAAAAACATTAGAAAGCACTGCAAACGCCTTGGGGAGTAATATGTTTGAAGGATTTAAACCGACACCAAAAGGTATTCAAATCATAAGGGACTATGTGACTGGTAAAATATCACTAACAGAACTTGTTGCATTCGCTAAGCAAAAAGCCTATGTCTAATTCATACAAATACATAGACCCTGACTTCACTTACACTGACCCCAAGACAGGACTTTTACGGAACTTACAAGACATAACCGACCCAGATGTATTGCTCTTTGTGGAGAGCGGTGTGGTAACAAAACAACTTCAAGAACTTTACGAAAGCCCAATAAAAATAAAGGGTATTGACAGCCTTTTTGAAATCCACAAACATTTATTTCAAGACATGTACGTTTGGGCTGGAAAAAAGAGAATAGTTGAAATTAGCAAGGACGGTAAACAGTTTTTCCCTACTTCACACTTTGACAACGCATTTAGCTACATTTACCAGCTAATTGCTGAGTTCAAGAAAATTCCGAAAGACAACAAAAAACTCTTAGCCGAGAAATTGGCGGAAATTTTAGATAATATCAACTACTTACACCCATTCAGGGAAGGAAACGGACGAACACAAAGAGAGTTTTTAAGACTGTTGGCGTTAGAAAAAGACTTAACATTAAATCTCAACCCGCCAGACAAAAAAAGTGTTTACGAACGATATATGAAAGGAACTATTGAAAGTGAAGTTAGGACTTTGGCAGAGTTGATTTTTGAGCTAATGGACAAGAATGATAAATAGAAAAACGGCTGATAACAACTAAGGCTTCGTTGGGTACGCAGTGCCAACAATGAAGCCGCAGGTTGAACGGAACCCACCACGGCGGGCAGGCTCTACGGTAGCCGCTGCTGCACTTTGGATTTGCCGTTCTTAGAAGTTGGCGTATTTTGCAGATCAGGCAGGGTCTGTTTTTTATTGGGGCGATTGGGGGCTGACTTTTCTGATTTTTTTCATATAGGTACACAAAATCCCTTACCCATAAATATCAGTTCACAAATTCACGATGGCTTAACTGCATCATCTTGTTAATGCCTTGCTCATGGTAAACATTATACGAAGAAGCAACATTTTTATACAACTTGAATTTTGACAAAAAATGGCGGATCCGAAAAGCCTTACGAGTAGGACAACTAAAAAAAGATTACAACAATGACAAAGCATCTTTTAATGATCGGGACAATGGTAACAACTATTTTAATGACTTCGTGCAATCAGCAAACCAAAAATGAAACATCGGAGGCAAATGAAACCGAAACAACATCTAAAACATCAGAAGACATCGTAACGCAGAATTTGACCGACAAAGACGGAAATAAACTCAATTTAGTATTTAACAATGCCAAGGACAATGTGACCATCACTTATAAAGGCGAAACTGCAGAACTACCAAGCCAAAAACCTGCATCTGGAATATGGTATAAAAACGACCATTATGAATTGAGTGGAAAAAGCAACGACATTACACTTACAAAAGATGGACAAGTGGTTTTTGAACATCAGGATGATAAGGTAGAAATTGTTGCAAAAAGTGAAAAGGGCGATGTTTTAAATATGACGTTTAATAACACTAATGGAACACTAAAAGCATATTTGAATGGTGGCGAACAAATCGACCTCGTTGAGCAAAAATCTGCATCTGGAATTTGGTATAAGAATGACCATTATGAATTATCTGGGAAAGGTGACAAATACGAACTACTAAAAGATGGAAAAACGGTATTCCAAAACTAATACTACCGCTTGAACATGGTATTGCCAAAAGCAGGGCTGAATACTTCGACAAGCTCAGCACAGGCGCTTCAATGGGGTATTTGTGCAAGGTTCATCCGCCGCGGCGGATCTTCGATTGAACTATTGTGCTAAAAATCCCGCCCTTCGCCAAGCCGCAAACCGTTGTGCGTCAAGCTCCGTGTCAACTTTCGGGTGACACAGGAATACAAACATTGAGTTATTTTCATTAAATTTGACACATGAACACAATGCGAATTGACATTTTGAATCCTAAAGCCGCAAGACTATTAAAAGACTTAGCAGACTTGAATCTCATTGCTATTCAAGACACTTCAAAAAATGGCTTTGCAAGCGTTCTTAAAAAGCTACGTTCAAAAGCAAAATCTGCACCAACATTTGACGAAATAACCAACGAAGTTGAGTTGGTAAGAAGCAAACGTTATGCAAAATAGGGTCAGCAGAATCATAATTGACACAAATCTTTGGATTAGCTTTTTAATAACCAAGGACTTTTCTAAACTTGACGAAATTATTTTTTCAAGAAATGGTATTTTAGTTTTTAGCCAAGAGTTACTTGACGAATTTTTGGAAGTAGTAAAACGACCAAAATGTAGACGTTTCTTTTCATCTGTAGACATCGAAGAAATACTTGAAACAATAGATGAATATGCCACTTTACAAAAGTTCAAACTAAAATCGAAGTTTGTAGAGACCCGAAAGACAATTTCCTACTATCATTATCAGTTGACGGCAACGCAGACTTTTTATTGACAGGCGACAAAGACTTATTAGACCTGACCAGATTTGGTAAAACAACAATCATTACAATTTCGGACTTTCTGCGAGACAAATAGCACGAACGCAAAACATTGCATTGGCATTATGGCGGCTGACGAATATAGGCTCAACAGTTGTGCTACTATTTAGCTTTTGTGCTATATTCGGCTGACGAAATGCTATTGCCGCCACTTCAACCTTAGCGGTCATTCCCCCTATTCCTGCAAGCAGAATTAAATTCTTTGGCTATCGGGACGCAGCGTTTACGAAATTTATATAGACTCGCTGCAAGGTCGATTTAAACATTGGAGGTTTAAAACCCCGTGCGTCATTCTGGTTGAAATGCAATGTCAATTCAATTTGGCAGTTGTTGAATTCAGTGGTGGTGTTACGATTTATCGCAGCAACCCCGTTCAGCATATTCTATAATCTATACTGCATTTTCTTAGAGTCATTTTTATTCTCTTAAAAAAAAATAATGATGACAAAATTAGAATGGATGTTATCAATACCCATGGTGCAGGTATTGAAATTGTCAGCCGGTCCCACTTTTTTGTAATTGTAACAGAATGATAATTAATGAAAAATAAAAACGGTAGTCATAATGCTCCGTGTCAACTTTTGGGTGACACAGGAATACAAACATTGAGTTATTTTAATTAAATTTGGCACCATGAGAACAGCAGAAATAGATACCACAATAGTTGATGGTTATGTTGGACTTTTAGATAATTTAAGTACCAACAACAAACTTGACCTTATATCAAAGTTAACCGCTTCCGTTAAATCAGACTTGACCGATAAAAAATCCTCTTTCAAAAAAGCCTTTGGTGCGTTTGACTCAAAAAAAACTGCCGAGGAAATCATTGAAGAAATACGTAATAGCAGAGTTTCAACAAGACAAATTGAAACGTTTTGAAAAAATACCTCATTGACACCAATATTGCCATATTCTATATGAAAGGCAAGTTTGACCTTGAAGTTAAATTTGACAAAGCAACTGCGGACAATTGCTTTATTTCAGAAATGACTTTGGCAGAACTAAAATTTGGTGTCGAGAAAAGCGAAAAGCCCGACAAGAATAAAAAAGCGTTGGACAATTTTTTAACAGGCGTGCAAATACTTCCCATTTTTCATTCGTTAGACTTGTACGCAAAGGAGAAAGCCCGATTACAAAAAGCAGGTACAACAATTGACGATTTTGACCTTCTGATTGGAGTAACTTCTGTAACCCATAGGTTGACTATGGTGACCAACAACACAAATCATTTCAAGCGTATCAGCGGAATTAAATTGGAGGATTGGACGACAGCTAAATAGCACGAACGCAAAACATTGCATTGGCATTATGGCGGCTGACGAATATAGGCTCAACAGTTGTGCTACTATTTAGCTTTTGTGCTATATTCGGCTGACGAAATGCTATTGCCGCCACTTCAACCTTAGCGGTCATTCCCCCTATTCCTGCAAGCAGAATTAAATTCTTTGGCTATCGGGACGCAGCGTTTACGAAATTTATATAGACTCGCTGCAAGGTCGATTTAAACATTGGAGGTTTAAAACCCCGTGCGTCATTCTGGTTGAAATGCAATGTCAATTCAATTTGGCAGTTGATGAATTCAGTGGTGGTGTTACGATTTATCGCAGCAACCCCGTTCAAAATATTCTATAATCTATACTGCATTTTCTTAGAGTCATTTTTATTTACTTAAAAAAAATGATGATGGCAAAATTAGAAATGGATGTTATCAATACCCATTGTGCAGGTATTGACATTGGCAGCCGGTCCCATTTTGTTGTAGTTGTAACAGAATGATAATTAATGAAAAATAAAAACGGTAGTCAGAAGTTTCCATCTATTCTATCACGGCAAACCCCAACGAAAATTTGCAAGTTGTTGTCTAAATAGTTAACTTTGTCAAGTGGAAACTATTAGACAGATTATTGCCTATAAACGATACTTCTTGGACTTTTATGAAGACCAGACTGACGAAGTGCAAAGAAAAATTGAATGGACTTTAAATCTGCTAAGAACTATTGACCGAGTTCCTAAGAAATATTTTGACCATATGACGGGAACTGACGGACTATTTGAAGTTCGGGTAGAACTTGGAAGCAATGTTTTTAGAATATTCTCCTTCTTTGACAAAGGACACTTAATAGTATTAGGTAACGGTTTTCAGAAGAAAACTCAAAAGACACCGAAAACAGAAATTGAAAAAGCATTGAAAATAAAAGCAGAGTATGAAAACGAAAAAAGAAAATAATATCACTACTCTTGACGAAATCCTTGACAAAAAGTATGGTAAACGAGGAGCAAAAAAGAGAGAACAATGGGAACAAGAATTTGAAGCCTTCCAACTTGGTATTTTGCTTGAAGAAGCGAGGCTTAAACTCGGTATGACACAGGAAGAACTTGCTGACAAGTGCGGAACTAACAAATCATATATTTCAAGAATTGAGAATAACGCAAGTGACATCAGGTTATCAACGTTAATGAAAATTATTCAGACAGGTCTTGGCGGACATCTCAAATTAACCTTGCAACTCTGACAAAAAGAACGAACCGCCAACATTAAGCGGATTGAAAAAAGCCCCCAACCATCGAACTTTAAAATAAACTAAGAAAGCCCCGATCATAAATGACCGGGGCTTTTTGTCCGACACGGTGGATTCAGCGACGCCGGTAAATATTCTTATGTCCGATTTCTCTTAGATGGTTTTCAGAAAGTTTTGATGACTGGAATGAAGATTCTTTGCAAGTGTTTTCATCCAGAGTTTTAATACTCAACTTCCGCTTAGACGTAGTGGTCAATGATATTTGCGGGCTCACCGGAATGGCCATCATCACTGACATCAGCAAAGGCAACTTCGATCTCGAAAAACTCTCCGAACACCGACACAGGAATTGCAAAAAATCAAAAGAAGAGATTGCCAAAGCGTTAAAAGGAAACAATCACGAAGATTATCTTTTCGGATTAAAAAAGGAATTAGAATCGTATCAGTTTTATCAAAAGAAAATTGCAGCATGTAATAAACAAATCGGTATCTGCTTAAAAAATCAAATCAATACAAATCCCGATAAGAAAAAACTAAAAACATCCGATAAAGTCCACAAAAGAATAATCAAAAATGCACTCAAAGGAATAGACCTCAATCAGGCAGCTTATCAATATTTTGGCGGTGTTGACTTAATGAAAATAGAAGGCTAATCATCTGGAAAATGATAGTAAAAAAGGTTCCATACAAGCCACCAACAGATTACCTGTTCCTTGACCAGAAAAGAAAACTGCGGCTAGTAGAAAGAATCAGAAAAAACATTGCTACATTGAACCTGAAACCGGCTGATGTTGGATTTGTAACAGAAATTAATGAAAAATAAAAACGTTAGTTAGAATTTTAAAGCCTCCGTTTCGCAACTTAGTAACATAACACATGGCAGACTTTTTATCTTCATTCAATAAACTAGCACCATTTACTAATGAAGTAGCAGAAGATTTGCAAAAAAACCTGCAAACAAAATCATTTGACAAAGGAGAACTATTACTTAAAAGCGGAAGTATATGCAGGAAACTGTTTTTTATTGATAAAGGGCTTGTAAAGACTTTCTTTTTTAACGAGGACAAAGAATTCATTATGCGATTCTTTCCCGAATATACTTTTTTCACCGTGCTTGACAGTTTTACAAATCAAACGCCTTCTGGTTATGACATTATGGCCCTGGAAAAAACTTCCGTTACTTTTATTTTACAAACAGAACTTGAATTACTATGTAAAAAACATCATAGTATTGAAACTGCATTCAGGAAGTTGTTATCATTTGCGGTCACAAACATGATGAAGCGAATAAGCGAAATGCTGGAAGAGAATGCTACTGAACGATACAATCATTTCCTCAAAGACAACGGTCATCTTATTCAGCGAGTTAGTTTGGGCGACCTTGCAAACTATCTTGGCATCACCCAGGTTTCATTAAGCAGAATCAGGGCAAACAAATAGGTTTTTATCATTTGTAAAATACCCGACCAAAACAGCTTTATACTTTTGTTTCAAAATATAAATATGCTTGAGATAAGGCCTGTATGTGAGCATTGCGGAAAGAAATTATCCGCCGACAGCACAGAAGTAATGATTTGTTCCTATGAATGCACCTTTTGTAAAGATTGTGTTGATGATGTACTGTATAATGTTTGCCCCAATTGCGGTGGTGGTTTAGAAAAAAGGCCGGTAAGGCCGCTTGAAAAATTATTGCTGCACCCGCCTGTTAAATTAAAAATTCACAACCCGGTAAAAACAGTTCAGTTTGAGCCAATGCTTAATAAGTACAAAAATATTTCACCTGAAAAAAGATAATTAGGCCGGCGTAGCCAGACAATATGATTGCTGATGCAACCCACTTTCAATAAAGAAAGTAGGTTTCTTTTTTATCCATCATACAAATTTTCCTTCTGTTGCCGCTTTTTATCATTTGTAAAAAAATCCCCTCCTGCACGGTAATAGCTTTGTTCCAACAAAAAAATATTACAATGCGAAACTTAACACTCCCTCAAAAAGCAAGCCTGGTAATAGCTATTGCCATCTGCATCATTGCGCCAACCTTCGGGTATTTAAAAATCGGATTGGCGCCTGTTATCATCGTGGGTGGTTCTGCCATCATTGGATTTTTCTTCTGGTATTCTACTTACCTGAAAAGACCCAATGACCCCAAAATCATTCTTCCAATTTTCATCCTGGCTGTTGCAGCCTTGCAAATTCACATGGTGGAAGAATACTTTACGAGTTTTGGCCCGGCTATTTCACGAATATTTAATGTCCCCTGGACAGAAGAAAGATTTCTGCTGGTATTTATGATGATTTTACCGATTATTTATACGTTTACTACGCTGGGATTGTATTACCGTGTTCCATTAGCGGGGTTTGTTGCATGGTTCATTTTTATCGGGCCTGGTGTTGCAGAATTTACCCATTTCATTTTTCCTTTAATTGAGCCACATCTTGAGCCTGGCAACATTAACAGTATTACGCAAACTATCGCCGGGGTGCAAGTGGAAAACATGCCCAATTATTATCACAGAACCACCGGCAATTATTATTTCTCGGGAATGTGGACAGCCATATTGCCAATGATTCCGGGTATCTATGCAATTTACCGTCTTACAAGAGAAGCCCGCAAGCCAAAAAAGGTAATTTAATAGAGCAGTATGCGTAAGCAAAATTTAAAACTGTATTTAATATTCATAGCAGCATTTCTTGTACTGCATTTTACAGGTTTGCTTGTTACAGATATGCCTTATATCATCAATGCGGTCATAGTGTTTGTTGTGGTATTACTTTCTATTTTTTTATATAGGTGGCTATTTCGGCGACCCCATTTACACAAAACAATTTTAAAATGAAAAGCATAAATAACAATGCACCAGTAAAGTGCAGCAAGACAATCACTATAAATACTAATAGTGAAAAAGTATGGAAAGTTTTAACCAATATTGACCAATGGGCAATGTGGCAAACAGACATTAGCAAACCAAAACTGAATGGACAATTACAACCAGAAACAGGTTTTGTGTGGAAAACAGGTGGAGCAAAAATTCATTCTACCCTTCACACCGTTGAACCAAACAAATACTTCGGATGGACAGGAAAGACTTTTGGTGTGTTTGCCATTCACAATTGGACGATTACCGAAACAGACGGAAAAACAACTGTATCGGTTGACGAAAGTATGGAAGGCTTTTTTGCAAAACTTTTTAAAAGCTTATTTAACAAAAAGCTGGACAAAGAAATGCAACACTGGCTTGACTTACTAAAAACAGAAAGTGAAAGACAGTAAGAAAACCGGCAGGCGTCTTCTTCCGGAGCAAGTTCCTGAACAAGTGAAAGCATCCACAATGGGGCTTTACTGTTGTATTTGTTATTATAAAAATTAAAAAAATGAAAAAGTATCTATTAGTTGCAACTGCTATTATGATTTTGGCCCTGAAGACTATTGCACAAAATTGTACAGAACGGGGCAGTTTAAATTCCGGGTTTTCAAAAGCCGTAAAATTACAAATGCTGATGGATAGCTGTACTTTGAAAGGGGTACCTGGCTTGTCGCTGGCTGTGTATTCAGAAACAGAAGGCTGGTGGGCTGGTTGTTCAGGCTATTCAAAGGTGGAAACTAAAACGCCAATGACGATCTGCAATCTCCAGTATCTGCAAAGCGTTGCAAAAACTTATATGGCGGTTACCATTTTACAGTTGCGTGAAGAAGGTAAAATTGACCTTGATGCGTTTGTAACAAAATATCTCCCCGTAAAACATAGCCGCTTTATACAAAAGGCAGATAAAATTACCGTTCGCATGCTGCTGAACCATACTTCAGGTATACCGGAATACAATTCTAATCCTATCTATACCGGGTATGTAATTTTAAACCCCACAAAAATATTTGTGATTGAGAATGCCCTCAAATTAATAAAGGATGAAACGCTCCCGTACGAGCCGGGAACAAGGTACCATTACACCAATACTAACTATTTAATACTTGCAATGATAGCAGATGCAATTACAGGTGATCATTCAAAACATGTGAAAGAAAAAATTTTTCTGCCTCTGCAATTACAACATACATTTTATGATCCTATGAGGTGCAATATAAAATACCCGTTGCTTGTGGACTCTTATTGGGATGTAATTAATGAAAGCAGGGCAGCTAATATTTCCCCTATGCAGCAGGCTAATGTTGCCCCGCTGAAAGGCGATGATGGTATTGTAGCTACACCAATAGAAGCAGTTAAATTTTTGAAAGGGCTGATGGAAGGGAAATTGTTAAAAGATTCATCTATGGCCATGATGCAGCAGTGGGTTAATAATGATGAAGGCAAACCTGCTTATGGACTTGGGCTCATTCATTTTGATCTTGATGGTATCATTGCATACGGACATGGCGGCGGCGGATTGGGTGCAGGATGTGTATTGCTGTACGTACCATCAAAAAAAATATATCTTTTCCTTGCTGTAAATTTAGGCGTATTGATAGATGGACCGCTCACAAGAAAAGTGGATGAAGTGAAAAACCAGATACTGGCTACATTATTGTTTTAGTTGAAATCCCAAATGCAATTATAATGCCTTTGCGTGACGGGATAACCGTGCCAGCACCAAGAGAATGGGCAGAACGTTTTTATAATGTCCAACGATGGACTGTGATGAAGCGTGGCGGTCATTTTTCTGAATGGGAAATGCCTGGGGAAACGGCTGATGATATCAAAGAGTTTTTTAAGACAATCTCCAATTAACAAACATAAAATAATAAGACACCCTAATTGGCGGAATCAAAGTATGCGGCTAACAATAAGCGGATTGAAAAAGTCCCCAACAATCAAGCTTTAAAATATGCTAAGAAAGCCTCGATCATAAACGACCAGGGCTTTTTGTCAGCCACGGCGGATTCAGCGACGCCGGTAATTGTTCTTATGTCCGATTTCTCTTAGGAGGTTTTCTGAACATTTTGGAGATTGGAAGTTTGGTTATTGGGTAGTGTTTTCATCTGAAGTTTTAAAAACATTACCGGTAATGGCATGAAATCCACCTACCCTAAGACTCCTCTTGTTTTCAGGTGCTTCGTTCATTTTTGTATTTTCATTTTCTTTACTCATCCTTTCACTCGTTTTTTAATACGTGGCGAGCCTCAGTTGCGCAGTTCGTTCGCATCTATCAACCCGCCGTTATGAAAAATCATGGTGCGTACTAATTGCAGTTTCCCTTTTCCGCATTCCAGACAAACCGTCACATCTTTTCCGGTTTGTAGCATCAAGCGCAGGGCGGCTGGCTCACTCACCCTGGGCATCGGTACCGGAAGCTCCATTTGCTTACAAACCGAAGTTATCCGCTTCATCTTATCCCGACTGTATATATAACCTGCATGGCGAATCTTCACCAAACCCTTAGGCAGTATATGCTGTTCAAGCCGTCGTAAAAATTCAGCATGGCTGAGTGTCATTATCTTTTGCTTATTGCCATCTGCATAATCCTTGTTTCTAAAACTGATGTTGTCTTCATCTATACTTATGATGCGATGTGCAGTGATGGCCACTTTACCTGCCCCGTTAGAAACATAGTTTTTCCTCGATATTGAGAAAGTATCTTATTTGTTTCTAACGGGGTAAATATATCTTCCCAGGTATTCTACTATCTGTGCCGGGCCGCCAAAGGGTGCTTCCTGCCCCGTTAGAAACTCTTTTAATAAATCTGTCTTATGATAATTCTTTTTCAGGTTACAGACTAGGATAGTTTCTAACGGTGTGAACATATACATTCCATTGCTTTTGACCTACGATGGAAAGTATATTTTGTAGCGCTGCCTTGTCTTCATATTTCAACTCATCGGTGGTAATATATTTTCTGAGCTGCGATAAAAAATATCCTTTGTACATTTTTTCCATCGCCCTGCTGGGAAACAGAAAACGACCGTTACTTCTTCTTTCTTTTATTCACCTGCTGTCAGCGTCTATACCGCCTCCACTGACGATGCAATGAACATGCGGATGAAAGTTCAAATCCTGCAAACAACTTTTAAAAATAGTTTCACTTACGGACAACTCTGTTTATATTTGCATGTGAGCAAGAATCAGAAATTCCGAACTGTTATTACTTACAAACATTACTTTGAGGAGTTCTTTGTGAAGCAGCGCCAAAAGGTAAAGGACAAAATCATTTGGACACTTGACCTGATTGAAGAAATTGATAGAGTACCAGAAACATATCTTCAACACATGCAGGGTGGTGTGTATGAGGTCAGGGTAAAATTGGGCAGCGACATTTTCCGAATATTTTGCTTTTTTGACCAAGAGAAATTGATTGTATTGGCAAACGGGTTTCAAAAGAAAACTCAAAAAACGCCCAAGCAAGAAATTGAAAAAGCGCTTAAAATAAAAAAAGAATATGAAGACGAAAGGAAATAAAACCATGACACTTGACCAGTTCAAGGAGAAACATTATGGAAAAATCGGCACAGCAAAACGTGACCAGCTTGAAGCAGGTTATCAAAACTTTAAAATTGGCGCATTGATTCACGAAGCCAGATTGGAAAAAGGTTTGACACAAGAACAACTTGCTGACAAAGTGGGAACAACAAAATCCTACATTTCAAAAATTGAGAACAATCTAAAGGAAGCGAGGATTTCAACACTTCAAAAAATTGTAGAAGTTGGCTTTGGTGGGCAATTACAATTGTCAATTAAACTTTGACCACGAAACAACGGCAGAAAACTCAACCGCATGTAAACATTAAGCGGATTGAAAAAAGCCCCCAACAATCAAGATTTAAAATAAACTAAGAAAGCCCCGATCATAAACGACCGGGGCTTTTTGTCCGCCACGGCGTATTCAACGACGCCGGTAAATATTCTTATGTCCGATTTCTCTTAGGTGGTTTTCAGAAAGTTTTGATGACTGGAATGAAGATTCTTTGCAAGTGTTTTCATCCAGAGTTTTAATACTCAACTTCCGCTTAGACGTAGTGGTCAATGATATTTGCGGGCTCACCGGAATGGCCATCATCACTGACATCAGCAAAGGCAACTTCGATCTCGAAAAACTCTCCGAACACCGACACAGGAATTGCAAAAAATCAAAAGAAGAGATTGCCAAAGCGTTAAAAGGAAACAATCACGAAGATTATCTTTTCGGATTAAAAAAGGAATTAGAATCGTATCAGTTTTATCAAAAGAAAATTGCAGCATGTAATAAACAAATCGGTATCTGCTTAAAAAATCAAATCAATACAAATCCCGATAAGAAAAAACTAAAAACATCCGATAAAGTCCACAAAAGAATAATCAAAAATGCACTCAAAGGAATAGACCTCAATCAGGCAGCTTATCAATATTTTGGCGGTGTTGACTTAATGAAAATAGAAGGCTAATCATCTGGAAAATGATAGTAAAAAAGGTTCCATACAAGCCACCAACAGATTACCTGTTCCTTGACCAGAAAAGAAAACTGCGAGTGGTAGAAAGAATCAGAAAAAATATTGCTAAATTGGACCTGAAACCGGCTGATGTTGGATTTGTAACAGAATGATAATTAATGCAAAATAAAAACGTTAGTCAGAATTTTATAACTTACAATATGTCACTCCATCATCTGACAATAAATGGTAAGACACATGAAGTAAATGTGGTTGATGACATGCCACTGCTTTGGATACTTCGTGAAGTACTGGACATGACAGGCACTAAATATGGGTGCGGGATGGGTGTGTGCGGAGCCTGTATAGTACACATTAACGGTCAGGCAATTCGCTCCTGCCAAATTTCTGCAAGTCAATGCACCCATAAACAAATCACAACTATTGAAGGTTTATCAGAAGACGGTTCGCACCCTGTACAAAAAGCATGGCTTGACATCAACGTGGCACAATGCGGCTATTGCCAATGCGGTCAAATAATGGCTGCTGCTGCTCTACTGAAATCAATTTCTCACCCTACTGACAAACAAATTGACGAAGCAATGGCAAATAATTATTGCCGATGTGGAACATACGCAAGAATAAGAACTGCTATACATAAAGCTTCCGCAATGCTGGCAACAAAATAGTTTTTATGAACAGAAGAAGTTTTATACGCATCACTTCACTTTATAGTGGCGGAGCTTTATTGTTTTCTTCTATTCCCGTCAAAGGCTTTTCACAAACAGGCAACCCTTTTTGTTTTCAACCCCACCCGTTAATCAAGTTATGCGATGATGGCTCAATAATCATATACGTCAGAAAACAGGAAATGGGCCAGGGGGTAAACACTTCCCTACCGATGATCGTAGCCGAAGAAATGGAAGCCGACTGGCAAACCATAAAATCTGAGATTGCCCCATTTGATTATGAAAAAAAGGATGAATACACTACCGTTTCAAGTGATTCAGTAAGAACTAACTGGCAACCGCTTCGTAAAGCCGGGGCATCAGCCCGGGAAATGCTGCTTACTGCTGCAGCACAACAATGGAATATTGAAAAACAATATTGCCAGGCCGAAAAGGGCAAGTTCATCAACACACTCACCGGTGAAACGATTCCATTCAAGGATTTAATTGTTGCTGCTTCCAAACTTCCCGTTCCCGAAAATCCCCCGCTTAAAAATTATAAAGATTTCCGCATCATAGGAAAAGGTGCAAAAAGAATTAATGCGCTGGAAATTGTAACCGGTAAAACAAAATTTGGGATTGATGTAAAGCTACCGGGCATGCTCTATGCACTCGTACTACGATGTCCGGTATATGAAGGGAAAATAAAATCGTATAATGCAGATACTGCCAGAAAGATGGATGGTGTAAAAGCGATTGTTGAAATAAAAAATATGGGGGTGGCGGCAGGAGGAAGAAACGGAATTGCTGTAGTGGCCGATTCATTCTGGACTGCACAAAAAGCCAGGGATACATTGAAAGTAATTTGGGATGAAGGTGAAAATGCTACTGTCTCCTCTGAAACCTATTCAAAAAAATTGAAAGAAAAATTTGCGGAAAATCCCACCATCATTTTAAGCGAAAAAGGAAAGGCCGAAGAAATATTTAACTCTTCTTCCGCAAAACTGGTAGCCGGGTATGAATTCCCTTTCCTAGCACACGCAACCATTGAACCTGCCAACTGTACGGCTGCTTATAAAGATGGAAAATTTGAACTCTGGGGTGGCTTCCAAGCGCCGGCATTTGTGGCAGACAGTCTGCCTTCTCTTTTTGGGATAAAAAAGGAAGACATTACGATCAACCTTACTTTAATGGGGGGTGGATTTGGCAGAAGAACAAGTATTGACTATGCTGCTGAAGCCATGCAGATTTCTAAGGTTATTGCACAACCGGTAAAAGTGTACTGGACCAGAACTGATGATACACGGTATGGACAATACCGGCCAGCTATTTATCACCGTCTTTCGGCATCGCTGGATGAAAATAAAAATATTCTTTCCTGGCAGCAACAGCTTGCAGGCACGCCGTTTATACTTAAGAAGCTTACAAAAGATTTTGACAACTCACGAATATTATTGGAAGCCAATGGCGGACTTGCCGGAGACTTTTATTATCCTGTAAATCATTTTAAAAGCAGTTTTTATTTACAGGCTCCACCGGTTCCTTGCGGACCGTGGCGATCAGTAGGCTATTCGCATAATAATTTTGCCATTGAGTGCTTTATGGATGAGCTGGCGGAAAAGGCTTCCTCCGATGCGTTGGAATTTCGGATAAAACTCTTAAATCAATTGGAGAATATTTCAATTATCGGTGCAAGAAAAGTAAAATATGAACCCAAAAGACTGATAGCTGTGTTGCAGAAAGTAGCCGATGAAATTGGGTGGAACAAACCAAAAGCCAAAGGACATTTTTATGGTATTGCCTGCTGTCCTTATCTCACAGCAAAATCATACGCTGCTCACGCCTTTGATATTTCTGTTAGCAGTAAGAAAAAAATAACGATTCATAGTGCAGTCGCTGCCATTGATTGCGGCCTGGTAATTGACCCTGATGGAGTACAGTCGCAAATGGAAGGAGCATTGGTATGGGCATTGAGTGCTGTTCTTCGTGGAGAAATAACTTTAAAGGATGGCAAGGTGCATCAATCCAATCTCAAAGATTGTGGCATACTTCGGTTTGACGAATTACCAAAAACAGTAGTTCATATGATTGACAGTAAAGAAGACCCGGGTAGCGTTGGTGAAGTTGGAGTGCCTTCTGTAGCTCCGGCTTTGTGTAATGCAATATATGCGGCTACAAAGCAGCGAATTAGAAAGTTGCCCATTAGCAAACTAGGCTTTAGCTTTAGCATCTGAGAGAAAAACAAACCGCCAAACATAGCGACTTGATGCTATGCTGGCTGACGGACATTTCCTCATCTTCCTGTTCGCTATTCAGCTGCATTCCCTGCTTGACTTTTACTATTGAGCTTTTGTACATATCTTCATCTTCGGTTCGCTACTGTGCATTTGTCCCGGGACGAATCACAGAATACCAGCGCAGCAGCAAGCCCTACCGTTAGCAGCAACCGTAAAGGAGCATCCGTTACAAATTGACATTGACAAGTGAAACATTCAGCAAAAAATATATTGACACAAATCGCAGACAAGAATACCAAATTTGGCGACTTGCGAAACATTGCAAAAGAGATTAAAAAGGACCACCAATTGGCAATTGAACTTTGGGCAGCTAAAAACTTTTTTGCACGACAATTGGCAATCCTTATCATGGACAAAAAACTTCTTACTGAAAAAGCTATTGACAATTTAATCAGCGATATTAACCAACACAAGGAAAATGAGAGACTACAACTAATTGATTGGCTAATGGCAAACCAGCTTACCAAAGACAAAACGACACTTGCTTTAATAGAAAGTTGGCAAGACAGCAAATCTTCACTTAAAAGACGGATTTTTTGGTATTATCAAGGACGTTTACGTTGGATGGGACAAATTCCGCCGACAAGCAATGATGAATTATTATTTAAAATTGAAAACAAAATTGAAAAAGAAGAACCAGAAGTTCAATGGGCAATGAATTTTTTAGTCGGCTGGATTGGAGTTTATGACAAAAAGTATCGGAAGCGTTGTATAATACTTGGAGAAAAGACGGGTCTTTACAAAGGCAAGATGGTATCAAAAGGATGTACACCAGAATATTTACCCGAGTTCATTGCGATTGAAAGCAACAAACGAAATTTATAATTGTGTGACAGCAAAACGGGTGACAAAAAGGCTGCAGGCAACTTTAAGCGGATTGAATAAAGCCCCCAAATTTCAAACTGATTGGAAAAAATAAAAAGCCCCGGATTTCTTTAGGCCGGGGCTTTATACAATCCTGTGTTCAGCGACGCCGGTAATTTTTCTTATGTCCGATTTCTCTTAGGTGGTTTTCTGAGCGTTTTGGTGATTGGTAGCATGGTTATTGGATAGTATTTTCATCCGGAGTTTTAAAAACTTTATCCGTAATGGCATAGAACCCCCTACCCAAAAACCATTCTTGTTTTCAGGCGCTTCGTTCTTTTTTTTATTTTCATTTTCTTTACTCATCCTTCCACTCGTTTTTTAATACGTGGCGAGCCTCGGTTGCGCAGTTCGTTCGCATCTATCAACCCGCCATTATGAAAAATCATGGTGCGTACTAATTGTAGTTTTCCTTTGCCGCATACCGAGCATACTGTCACATCTTTTCCGGTTTGGAGCAGCAACCTCAATGTGGCAGGTATGGCTACTCGGGGCATGGGTGTGGGTAGTTGCAACGCTTCGCATACCCCGGCTATCCTCTTCATCTTATCCTTGCTGTGCAAATAACCTGAATGGCGGATCTTCACCAAACCCCTGGGCAGTATATGCTGTTCAAACCGTTTTAAAAATTCAGCATGGCTGAGTGTCATTATCTTTTGCTTATTGCCATCCTGATAGTCCTTATATCTAAAACTGATATTCTCATCATCAATGCTTATAATGCGATGTGCAGTAATAGCCACCTTACCTGCCCCGTTAGAAACATTGTTTTTTCCTCGATATTGAGAAAGTATCTTATTTGTTTCTAACGGGGTAAATGTAGCGCCCTAGGTATTCCACTATCTGTGCCGGGCCACCAAAGGGTGCTTCCTGCCCCGTTAGAAACTCTTTTAATAAATCTGTCTTAAGATAATTCTTTTTCAGGTTACAGACTAGGATAGTTTCTAACGGGGTGAACATATACGTTCCATTTTTTTTTGCCTACGGTGGAAACTATATTTTCCAGTGCTTCCTTGTCTTCATATTTCAACTCATCGGTGGTAATATATTTTCTGAGCTGCGATAAAAAATATCCTTTGTACATTTTTTCCATCGCCCTACGGGGAAATAAAAACTTTCCGTTGCTACGCTTTTCTTTGATCCATTTAGCATCATTACCAATGCCGCCACCACTGACGATATTGTGTACATGCGGATGAAAGCTAAGGTCTTGCCCATTGGTATGCAAGATGCTTACAATACCCGGTACGGCACCGATATACCTGTCATCTTTGGCCAGCGTAAGCAACGTGTGTTGTGCAGCTTTGAACAACATTCCAAACATCAGTTTTCTATTACCCATGCACAATGATCTTAACTCCTGTGGTAGCGTAAACACGATATGAAAATAAGTAGTAGGCAATAGCTCGCCCATGCGGTCTTCGATCCACTGTTCGCGCTTGGTGCCACCACAGCCTGCCCCGTTACAAATTTTTAATATTTTAGTAGCATGAAATGGTATTATGTTTATGTTTTATTAAGTCAATAAGATGGGAACCTCTATACAGGATTTACTAATAATCTGAAAAGACGAATCGATGAACACAATTTCGGTTATGTGGAATCCACAAGGAATAGAAGGCCGCTTGAATTAATTTATAGTGAAGCATGTAAAAATGAAAAAGATACCATTGCAAGAGAAAAATACTTAAAAACAGGAATGGGGAAGCGTTTTCTTAAAAACCGGTTAAAGGTGTTTTGGGAAAATTTGTAACGGGGCAGGTTGCCACAGCTATGATACTGATAATGGATATGACCGCAACCCTCGTTGCTGCAACGATACTGATGCACCCCAATGCCTGATGTATGGCAGCGGCTTAAGCGGCTCAATACAGCCTGGCTGTAGGAATTGAAGCCTCTTACTGATGGATGTGAAAAGATTTTGCTTTGCAACAGCCACCGGATTTCAGCGAGTGGCTGATCCATACACCACTGTTTCCAAAGGAGATTGTATGCCTGCCTGTGTATGTTGCTGCAAGTGCAGGTAAACCATCGTGGTTTCTATTTTACTATGTCCCAGCAGGGTTTTGATGACGTGGATATTGTTGCCACAGTTGAGCATGTGCGTGGCAAAACTGTGACGTAGCGTATGCGCCGTAAAGGGCTTGTCTTTATACCCGGCTTTGGCCATAGCGCTGTTTACAATCACCTGTGTGCTTCGTACGTGCAATGCCCGTTTGGTTTGTTTGCTGGTGAACAGAAACTCTTTGGGGCGACCTTCTTCTACATACAGTAATCTGAGCTTTTGCAGCAGTTCATCCGGCAGCAGTGTGTATCGGTCTTTGCCGCCTTTACCCCCGAATTGACGGGGCAGGCCTGATATACTTTGATGCGTTTGTTATCGCTCTCGATATCTTTTATCCGAAGATTACTTACTTCGCTAATGCGCAGCCCGCAGCCATAAAGCAGTCCTACCACACAGTATTCTTTTAAGGTTAATGGCGCAGCAAACAGCCTGACCACTTCGTCTTCACTCATGATATTGGGAAGAATAAACTGCTTGCGCGGATACAGATTGGAGGGTACAATATACTCCGAAGGCATTGCCCGTTTGAAAAAGAAACTACAGGCCTGTGCCACACTGCGGCATTTGGCTCTGCCTACTTTATGCACTTCTTTGATGTATTGAAGATACTGTTCAATATCTGCCTGGCGGATGTCTGACACCGTTTTGTGGTTATAGTACTTAAACAGCAAATTCATCTCCTGACAGTAATTGCGCACGCTGCCCCTGCCATACTCTTTTACCGTCAACGTCTGATGTAATTTCTTTAACCAGTCTACTGCATCCGCGTTTAACTCCAACAATGAAAATTCATTACCTTTCATTTTTATTTTATTTTTGATGAAAGGCGAAGGTGGGAGATTGGCTTTAACTACCGATGAACAGACTCACCGAAGGTGTTGCTTGAACACGGGGTTTGCAGCTATGCTGGCTAAACGAAAATATTTCAACATTTGGTTCTCCGTTGGGCTATAGTCCCGGCTGGACGTTAGTAATTTAGCTTTTAGTTCTTATCTTCATCACCGGTTTTTCAATCGGCTTTTGTTCCGGGCTGGACGTTCAATGAATGCCACACCTGCACAAACCCCTATTCGTTATGCGTCATGCTTGGGCGACCTGCGAACTCCGAAATGGGGTGCAAGAAATTAACTTTGACAACGCAAGTAGATTAAAAAAGTTTCACCATTAAATAAAAACAATATGCCATTAAAACCAAATCTAATAGAACGACTTCTAATCAATTTTGGAATCATCCCAACCGTATTGCTTGACAGTGGAGTGAGCTTGTTTCAGGCATCTGCATTATTGACAGCGGGTGACATACGCCTGTTCAACCATTTAAAAAACGGTCCACTTACGCTGGAAGAACTCAGCCAAAAAACGGCTTGTTCCCCACGGGGTGTAGAGATATTGCTTAACAGTATGATTCCACTCGGTTATGTCAATAAAAAAGGGGATCAATATAGTCTGACAAAAGCAATGTTGCGCTCTTTTCCTATTGACCTTTTTCCAGACATGGTTCTTTTTTTCAGGTCACTCAACGAGAATCTTAACAATGCCACCCAAGCCGTGAGAACTGACCCTCCCGGTGGACTGGTAGGCTATGAAATGATGAAAGATGGTGCAATGGCAACTTCGTTTCAAGTGGCAATGCGTTGGCTGGGTTCCGCTACGGTTAAAGAAGTAGTATCACGAATGAAGCTGCCAATTTCACCCAAAAGAATGTTGGACATTGGAGGTTCACACGGATTATACTGCGTAGAATTTTGCAGAAAATATCCTGACCTGAAAGCAACTGTGCTGGATTGGGCAGTGGGTTTGGAAAATGCAAAAATCACATTGACACAGGAAAAAGATGTGGCGAACAGGATTGAATTATATGAAGCCGACTTTGAAAAAGAAAATTTGCCTGCCGAAAAATTTGATTTCATGTTCCTCGGAAATATCATTCACGGGCTGAACGAAGAAGGTAACAAGATACTATTTAAAAAAATTGCCGATGCCACGGCAAGCAATGGTGTAATTGCCATTCTTGACCAATACGCCAATGTAAATGGCTCTCTCTTTGTGAAAGGTGTCGCTGCAATGATAGGCTGGAACCTATTTGCCTTTGCGGGCGGACGAGCTTATGACTTTGGCGTAGTAAAGAGCTGGCTGGAGGAAGTGGGTTTTCATTCAGTAACTCTGACACATTTAAGAGAAGCACCTGGGTTTTCGTTTATCAAAGCTCAAAAAAAATAGCTCCAATGAAAACGAATGTCAGTGGTTCATTTGATGGATACACCTTCATAGTGAGAGTAGCACGAACGCATAACAAGGGCTTAAAAGAAATGGCGGGTGAAGTGGTTAATCAAACATTTGTGCATATAATAAACAGTTGTGGTAGGTTGACAGTTTGTGCTTCTAAACCGCCACTTCTTTAAGCCCCGAACCGTTACCTGCAACCATAAAATAGAGACGAGTAATGAAATTTAATCCATTGACAAAAGAGATTTACACGGATAAAGGTGAATTTGTAAAGACAATGAATTGCCCTTATAAAATGAGTTGGGACAACTTAGAAACTACAAATTCAACTATGTGTAAATGTGCAAATTGTGACCACTTAATAGTAGACACAGAAGGAATAACGGATGACGACCTTCTGAAAATAGTTAGACAAAATCCCGAGACTTGTTTAAAAATTGACTTAAATCAACACAACATTAAAATAGTATCAAATGGCATTCTGGGACAGAAATAAAAACTCACAAGGATTACGTGTTATAAAAACCGCACGTGACATGGGCAGTATAAATAAGGCTGCTAAAAGTGGTCTTTATCCGTTAATAAAAGAAGTCAAACCTTCTGACAAAATTCGTTCAAAATATTCAGTTGCTCAACACAAGCTGACAGGGGAAATTAAAATATTAGGTGATTATAGGTGGAATGACCTTGAAGAATATGAAGTAGTAATTGATTGGACATTTTTCTACCCTTATAGTTTCAAGTCACCATTTGCAGCTTACTTAATACCTAAAGACATTAAAATTGGTGATAGAGTCTTCATAGAAGACTTAATTGAAGATTATATTGGTGCAAGTTGGAACCAAGGCGACACCTACCGACTTGAAAGCTGCGAAGCTATTTGGAATGGAACAGATTTAGAAATTCAATATGACCCAAAAACAAACCGTTCAGACTTTATTGGATAGAAGAACGGCAGCAGGTAAAACATTAAGCGGATTGAATAAAGCCCCCAAATTTCAAACTGATTGGAAAAAATAAAAAGCCCCGGATTTCTTTAGGCCGGGGCTTTATACAATCCGGTGTTCAGCGACACCGGTAATTTTTCTTATGTCTGATTTTTCTTAGGTGGTTTTCTGAGCGTTTTGGTGATTGGAAGCATGGTTATTGGATAGTATTTTCATCCGGAGTTTTAATACTCAACTTCCGCTTAGACGTAGTGTTCAATGATATATGCAGGCTTACAGGCCTTGCCATCATCGCAGATATATGCAAGGGCAATCGTGACCCACAAAAACTAGTCCAACACCGGCATGGCAACTGCCACAAATCGTATGACGAAATTGCAAAAGCACTCAAAGGAAATAATCGCAAAGATTACCTGTTTGGATTGAAACAGGAATACGACCGTTATCTTTTTTTTCAGAAAAAGATAGAAGAATGTGATAAACAAATAAACAGTTTTTTAAAAGTGCAGATAGACACCGACTCAGTAAAAAAAACTTCGTACCGAGGACAAAGCACATAAACGAATAAACAAAAATGCCTTAAAAGGAATAGACCTCAATCAGGCTTCCTATCAATATTTTGGCGGTGTAGATTTAATGAAAATAGAAGGCTTAAGCCATGCAACAATATTGACCATCATGAGCGAAGTTGGCCCTTAAGGATTTAAAAGTTTGAAACCGCCAAACAATTTGCAAGCTGGCTCAGACTTGCTCCAAACAACAAAATAAGCGGTGGCAAACTGCTCAGTTCCAAAACCCCGAAAGGCAGCAACAGTCTCAAAATTGCACTACGCAAAGCGGCCAATGCCATTGAAAATTAAAAAGACACGCACCTTTCCAACTTCTTCAACAGGTTTGCTACCGCAAAGGAAGAACCATAGCGGTAAGTACAACCGCCTGTAAACTTGGGGAAATACTTTGGAATATGGTAGTAAAACAAATCCTTTGCAAACCGCCAACCGATTACCTGTTCCTTGATGAAAAAAGAAAGATTGGTTTAGTGAAACGCATTAGAAAACAAATTGATAAATTCGCACTGACTAAGGAAGATTTAGGATTGGTAATCGATTGACTTTGAATGATAATGAAAAACGTTAGTCAGAATGCTTTTACACCGCATAGCCATCTAACTTTCAGACTTTGATTTGACATGTATAAAAATGTTCCATCTGACTTAAAGAAAATAAATCTTAACTCTGACCTTTACAAACTTCATAAGAGCGGTAAAGGCACCAGCGATTTTGGTATGGACAAGACTTCTGAACTTCTTGGCGAAAGTTTCGGACTTTATTCAACCCTTGACCTGAAGAAAAATATCGGACCCATCAAGACACAGTATTACAGAATTTCACTCACCAGAAAAGGTAGCGCCATATTTGACATTGGGCTCGAAAAATACAACACTAAACGCAACAGTATTTTATTCGGCATACCGGGACAGATTTTTTCACTCCATCAGTATAGCAATGACTTCCTGGCTTACTATATGCTTTTTACAGAAAAATTTATTAACGATGTCCTGCTAAAACAAAACAGAAAACAACATTTTCCTTTTCTATCCTACACAGGTTTGCAGTGTTTTCAGCTTGACGATTCCACTGCCGATGAGGTTGAGAACATTATTTTTAAAATAAATAGCGAAGTGAAAGAGCACAAGGTTGATTGCAGTGAAATGATTGCGCTTTACCTCCATCAAATCATTTTGCTTGCCAACAGACATTACGGAACAGTTTTGCTTTCAAATCAAAACTCACCCAACTCACATCAGGCACTATACAGCGACTTTATAAAGACGGTTAGCCAATATTATCTGACGGTCAGAAAAGTTGCGGCTTATGCTGACATGCTTCACATATCACCTGACCATTTAAACAGGGCAATCAAATCCTGTTCTAACAAAACCGCACACGAACTTATAGATGAAATGCTGATGATGGAAGCAAAAGCATACTTGCTTCATACGCCGCAGACCATTTCCGAAATTACTTATAAGCTTGAATTTTCAGACCCTTCCCATTTCAACCGCTTTTTTAAAAAGTATTGTGGACTAACACCCCTTGAATTTCGCAATCAATCGTAATCAGTCTATTCAAAGTCGGTTTTGTGCCATGTTGTTGATTGTGATTATCTGCATTTTTGCTTCGTCAATTCAATTATTATCAACTAAAATTCAATGACAATGACAACAGAGCAAAACAAAGAACTGGTTCGCAGAGTAAATAAAGAGTTTATTGAAAGCGGTAACATGGACACATTCAATGAAATCTTTGCAGATGATTTTGTAAACCACACAGCTCCTCCGGGTTCACCAAAAAATCGTGACGGAGTAGTTTATTTCTTCAACCATCTTCTCAAACCCGCTTTCCCAGACCTGACAGTAGAAATACACGACATGGTGGCTGAAGGTGAAAAAGTAACTACTCGAAAATCATTTCACGCAACGCACAAGAGCGAGTTTTTCGGTATAAAACCCACCCATAAAAATGTGACGATGGAAGTAATAGACATAATCGAACTAAGAAACGGAAAATACATTGGACATTGGGGTATACTTGACCTTCATGGTTTGATGGCGCAACTTACGACATAGCTAAAGCACCTATCGTTTGCAAAGTAATTGCAAAGGCAGGGCTGGACAATGTTTCATCAGCTATGTGCTACTATCAACGGCTGTATAGTCCTGAAATAGGTTGACTCCAAAAAGGTGGATAAGTCAACTAAAAACAGGACACAAAATGCGACGTAAAACAAGTTCCGACACTTCGGGAAGCAAAAAACAGAGCGTAAAGCGCAGCGGGCCGCAACAGTTATTCTACACAGAAGCCTTTAAGCAGAAAATCGTCAACGAAGTATTGAATGGCAAACTCAGTAAGCGACAGGCTCAACTGATCTATGGCATTAAGGGCAATGCCACGATTCTTTACTGGATTAACCAAAGCCGGGGCCTCAGGGGTTATGAAAAACGAACGACTCCACTGGCTAATTTTGCCGAAATGAAAAAGAACATTCACGACAAAAAGCTGGAAGAAGAAAACAAAGAACTCAAAGAGTTATTACGGGTGGCAGAACTTCGTGCCGACCTGTGGCAACATGCAATTGAAATTGCGGAGAAAAAGTTTAATATCGACATCGTAAAAAAGCATGGTGCCCAACAATCAACTCCTTCAAAAAACAAAGGCCAAAAGAAAAGTAATTGAAATGTGCCAGGTGTTTGGCTACAGCAAGCAGGCTTATTACATGCAGTTGCAGCTTAATGCAAACACAGCAGTAAAGGAAGAGGTAGTTGTTGGGCTAATTAAAAAAAACGGCAAACATGGAAACGTGGCAGCGGTAGAAACCTGCACCAGTGTTTACAAAAAGAATTTAAAACCCACGATATAATAATTGGTAGGGATAAGTTCTTTGATGTACTTAGAAACAACCAGTTACTCATCAAATCAAAACGCAGCAGAACAAAAACAACCTGTAGCTATCACCATT
>DAORWU010000036.1:0-25045 GCA_035434405.1 Niabella sp.
AGCTGCCATTCTTATTGAAAGAGCCTCGATTATTTTAATCGGGGCTTTTTTGTGTCTGGGGGGTATTGACCTTTTACCAATCCGAATTAAGAAATGAATCTCCACAGCGGACAATGGTACTGCACCATCCCCAACGCTGTTGGGGACGGGAGAGTAGTGCCTGTACGCTGTGGCGCATAGCTGCCATTCTTATTGAAGCCTCACAGAAATGTGGAGCTTTTTTTCTTTGAAAGCATGGATTAAGATTGCCGCATTTTCAGCAATCTTTGAAAACTTCTGGCAACTCTTTTCAGCACATCTTTGACACACTTATTTGATAATTAACAAAAAATGAGTTTTTGAGGGATAACTAGCTAATTTCCTGGCTATTATGACGAAGTAATAAAAGCCTGGAGGCCCGAGTTGAATAGTGAATAGCGGAAATAAAAAAAAGCAACCAAATGGCTGCTTTGTATAAGGACAATATGTTTGTTGATTAAATGTGAATAGGTTGTGGCACCAAATTCAAAATAGTCGATAATTGCAATTCTAATTTTGAAAGCTGAGCTGTGTTTAATTTGAAGTTTGAAAATGAAGGTAGAAGTGATTTATAATACTCAATTCCGGTTTGAAGATTGCCTTTGAATTTTTCAAAATATTTTCTTTGCTTATCACTGACCATGAGACTACTTTCTGATATTTGCTTTTTCAAATAATCAATATAAAGCTGAAGTTCATTCACAAACATATGAGGTCTTTCTAATGCATTGTTCAGATTGATTCTGCCATAAATATGGTTAACCATTTCTTTCAGTGAATATACACCTGAGAAATAGGCTAAGTTTGGTCCTGGACAGATGGTAACTGCTGTTAATTTGTGAGGTAGATGTAGTTTGTTCTTAATTCTTGCCGAAACTGTTAATCCTTCGCACAAGCAATCCTTGGCTTCCAAGTCCGCCATTTGTCGATTCAATTCTTCCTCTGGAAGATTTTGTGATTTTAGCTGCTTGATTTTTAAGTCCTGATATAGCCGCGATGAAGTACAAATAACCTTTTCAGTAAATTCTGTATTGCTCATGAGATACTTTTTGTAGCACGGGCTACCTGGCCTTCCTTTTGCAATGCGTTCTTGTCGCTGTATGTCCGAACTTGTATTACGTATATTATTAAACGGAACTCCCAATGGAGAGGCATTACTTAAATAGTAATCTTCCTTTTTTGCATTGGCTAGTAATTTGAGTGTAGGATCATCTACATTGGTGGCCTCTGGAACTAATAAAAAGGGACTACCCCAACCTGCACCATCCAGCTGATAGTATGAAATAATAAATTCATGTTCCTCGGCAGTGCCTATCCCTCCCTGAGCTACAATTTTTTGAGTTGGAGGCGTTATAAAGGATGCTTTGTTTTTTGTATTTAGTGCCTCATAGCAAATTGAAAAAAGTTCATCGTAGAGGGTTTTTCTATGAAGGCTAAACTCTTCCAGAATTGGTCCCATCAGCAAACCATCTGTAGCAAAGGCATGACCCCCACAGTTTAGTCCTGACTCGATTCTGAATTCAGAAACCCACAGCCCCTTCTTTGCTAAGATTTTTCCTTGTACGATGGCTGACCGGTAATCGCTCACTTTCAGAATGATTCGCTTCCGAAGCGTACCATTTTCGTCTGGGAAAAAATCTGCAAAATGTTCTAAATAGCTGAACAGTTTTGGATTATATCCAGCAGAAATAATTACGGAAGATGATAAATTGCTTTGGGCAAAACCACGTAAGGAACTCAGTGCATCAGAATCCTCATCTGGCAATCTTTCCCCTTTTTTGTTATATCTAGCATTGTCTACTTTGGCCATGATGTTCACATCAATTGAGCCAGCTGTTATTGCCTGTTTCAAATGTAATTGCAATGCTGTTCTTTTTTCTTCATCAGTAGTCTTCAGAATTTCCTCGAACAGAAGTTTTAAAGCTGCTGTTTTGGGTAATAATTCAAAATATTTATATAGATCAGATGCCTCATCAAAATCCATCCTTTTCATAACCTCAATCTGCTCGTTTACAATTATCTGCATGTTATTGAGGTAGGCAGTAATTCGGTTGGCTCGATAATCTGGATCCTTATCAGAAATGGCGGTGTAAACCAAATTATTTGTCTTACAGTGATGCGCACGCATTTCTTCAATTAGTTCGTCATCGATAATGGAAACAACCGAAGAAATACCAAAGCGAGCTACTTTCACTGGTGTGTCAATACTATAACTTAGACCTAACACAGGAATGTGAAAACTATGCGATGGAGATTCAATCATATAAATAAATGTAAATAGAAATTAGTTAACGAAGGTCGCAAAGCATTGGCATTTTACACATGATCCAGATCATAATGTCGGAGTTGAGGGGGTGAAAATTCTGAAGTATTCAGCCCTTTTTAGTAATTAAAGTTCCTCTACTTGTTCGAAATTTAAAGGATGATAACCTCTATAGGGTACGCTTTCTTTCAATTTGAAAGAATATATCAATCCTGATATCTAAATCATTCTATATCAAACCTCAATTTTTTATGTATTTAATGGGTTCTATAAAATTGATCGAAACTAAATATAGAAAAACTTTTATGCTGGCTTATTAAAACCAACCAATAAAATCCCGAATTTATTTTATCTTCGCCCACTACCCAATCCATTTTGGATGGGTATTTTTTTCACAGTTAAAGTTTTACAAAACAATTTTCGAAAGAAAAACAAATGAAATTTAATGGATCCCATAATAAGTATTGTATTAGCAGCAATAATCGCCCTATTGATAGGCATTATAGCGGGTAAATTTATTTTTGCCAAAAACACAGAACAAAAAATCAACGAAGCTGAATTAAGAGCCAACACCATTTTGAAGGAAGCCGAATTAAGCGCAGAAAACGTTAGAAAAGAAAAAGAGCTTCAGGCAAAGGAAAGATTTGTAGCCTTAAAATCCACACACGAAAAGGAAGTGACCGAAAGGAATCGAAAAGTTTCCGAAGGTGAAAATCGTATTCGTCAGAAGGAACAAACCCTTAGTCAAAAGGAAACTAATCTTGAAAAACAAATCAAGGATACGGATGTGATTAAAGACAACCTCAATAAACAAATTGAGGTAGTGAACAAAAAACGGACTGAGCTGGAAAAGCATCAGGAAGAGCATATCCGTCGGTTGGAAAAAATTGCAGCGCTGACTGCTGAGGAGGCCAAGACTCAATTGGTAGAAAGCCTAAAGAACGAAGCACTAACACAGGCAATCGGTATTCAGCAGGATATCATTGATGATGCCAAACAAAAGGCCAATAAAGAAGCACGCAAAATCATTATTCAAACCATTCAGCGTACCGCCGCCGAGCAGGCTATCGAGAACTCGATAACGGTCTTCAATTTGGAAAGTGATGAAGTGAAAGGCCAGATTATCGGAAGAGAAGGTCGTAATATTCGTGCCCTAGAAGCGGCCACAGGTGTGGATTTGATAGTGGACGATACACCAGAAGCTATTTTACTATCTTGTTTCGATCCGCTGCGCAGGGAAATTGCCAGACTTAGTTTACAACGCTTGGTTACAGACGGTCGGATTCACCCGGCAAGAATAGAAGAAGTTGTAGAAAAAACTCGTAAGCAAATTGAGGAGCAGGTGATGGAAGTGGGCGAGCGTACAGTTATTGATTTGGGAATTCATGGGCTTCATAAGGAATTGGTGAGAATGGTTGGTAGAATGCGCTATCGCTCATCCTACGGCCAAAATCTACTCATGCATAGCCGTGAAACAGCAAATCTATGTGCCACTATGGCGGCCGAATTGGGATTAAATCCTAAATTGGCCAAGAGAGCGGGACTATTACACGATATTGGTAAAGTGCCAGATGAGGAAAGCGAACTGAGCCACGCATTACTTGGAGCAAAACTGGCGGAGAAATATGGTGAAAATCCGGCAGTTGTAAACGCTATTGCTGCACACCATGATGAGGTGGAAATGCAGTATGTAATTTCTCCAATTGTTCAGGCTTGCGATGCCATCAGTGGTGCTCGTCCTGGTGCACGTCGCGAGATTATGCAGCAATACCTGCAGCGTATAAAAGATCTCGAGAATTTGGCAACCAGCTATCCTGGTGTAGAGAAGGCATACGCTATACAGGCTGGCCGTGAACTTAGAGTGATAGTGGAATCGGATAAAGTTAGTGATCAGGATAGCGATAAACTATCCTTTGAAATTGCACAGAAAATTCAGGCAGAGATGGTTTTTCCGGGTCAGATCAAAGTGACCGTTATTCGTGAAAAAAGAGCTGTGAACGTAGCACGATAATTTTTTTTTGGTAAGATAACTATTGGAGCCTCCGCAATGCGGAGGTTTTTTCTTGGCCATTATGTAGGTTAAAAAAAGCAAATCAGTTGCTACATCAACCAGGAGATGTTGGTTTTATACCATCTTGATTTCCTTAAGGTGAAGCATTAAAAAAAATAGTTAGATCAGTTCAATTTCAGTATTATTATTTTTGATAGATTAAAATGTGTTTAATGAAATATTCAGCAATAGTCCTAATTTTTTTATTGGTGGCATTTATGGCAAATGCACAATATGAAGAACCATCTACAAGATATCCTGAACAGGCAAAAGGGCCTATATTTTTTCTTGTACTAAAGGACGGCAAGCAGCTTTCTGGTGCGGGTTCGGTAAAAATTAAAAATGGCATTTCCTCCCTGGAAATGAAGTCGGCAGAAGGCAAAGATGTTACCTATGTTCCATCTCAGGTAGAGTCATTAAGCCATGCAGTAAAAGCAGGCAAGGAAGAGCTAGTGAATTTTGAAGACAAGTATTGGCTGTATAGGTTAAACTCCAATATTGATGTTTTTTACCAAACAATGGGGGAAAGTGATTTGATTTTTAAGAAGGAGAAAGGAGTATTTCGCGTAGCGGTGAAAGAAGATATTATTGATCTGGTCAAGGATAATAAAGCTGCCTATAAGTTTGCTAAAAAAGGTAAGGTGAAAAAATCGCTCGAGGCTTATATTAATGAAAACATCAAGCCTGCTGCCGACAGTCCGGTCGATGGTCAATAGCTTTTATTGCGCCCAAGAAGTTCATTTACTATTAATTATAGTCTTTATGATCGGAAACATGCTGCATGAAAATTGTTACTTGTGTTTTCGTTGATTTGTCTCAAAAAATGAAAATTGAAGTATCGCGTCTGTCTTCTTCTTAGCAGATTTTTCTTTAAATAGCCAGCTGGAAAAAAGATCTTTGTATTGTTGAATAAATAGGTTTAATCCTGATGAATCACCGGACTAATGCTTGTTTTCAGTAGTGATGTAAAACAACGCTCTCTTCATTTTTTTTTATACACTGAAAATAAATAAGCACAGGAAATCAATTATGCCAAATATGATAAGCCGAATCTTTTAGTGTCGGCTCATCTTATTTTTCAGGAGATCAGCATCCTATTCCTCATCATCTATATTTAGTGCATTCCACAGTGCATCTTTCAGGTCTGTCAAACCTTTATTCGTTACCGAAGATATAAACTGATGTGGAATATGCTCGGGCATTTCATGGCTGATAGCAGCTTTCAGCTCATCATCCAGCATATCACTTTTGCTAATAGCAATAAGCATTTGTTTATGTAAAAGTTCAGGATTGTATTGTTCCAGTTCGTTTAGTAAGATATGAAATTCTTTTTTATGGTCATCGCTATCTGCTGGTATCAAAAACAAAAGCACGGGGTTTCTTTCTATATGTCTTAGGAAACGATGGCCAAGACCTTTTCCCTCTGCCGCACCTTCGATAATGCCCGGCAAATCGGCAATACAAAAACTTCTGCCATCGCGATATTCCACTATGCCCAGATTGGGTGTGATGGTGGTGAACGCATAGTTGGCTATCTTAGGTTTCGCTGCAGTTACCACCGAAAGCAAGGTGGATTTGCCTGCATTCGGAAAGCCCACCAGCCCCACATCCGCCAGCACTTTAAGTTCAATGATTTTCCAGCCTTCAACGCCGGGAAGCCCGGGTTGTGCATATTCAGGTGCCTGGTTGGTAGCTGTGGCAAAATTGCTGTTGCCCAGCCCGCCTTTTCCACCAGAAAGCCAAACTATTTCCTGCCCATCCTCCAGTATCTCTGCTTGTATCTCTCCAGTTTCCTCATCCATAGCCACAGTACCCAATGGCACATCAATGACGATGTCTTTTCCACTACGTCCTGTACAGTTATTGTGGCCACCATTTTCTCCATTTTCAGCAAGCACATTCTTAAAATATCGTAAGTGTAGCAGTGTCCACAGGTTTCTATTTCCTCTCAATATAATGTTTCCTCCACGACCTCCATCGCCACCATCTGGGCCTCCTTTGGCCGTGAACTTATCTCTTAAAAAATGTTTAATACCCGCACCTCCATGCCCACTTCTACAAAAAATTCTAATCTGATCTACGAAATTGCTTTTATCCACGCTTTAATAATTTGTGGCAAAGATATGCTGATTGGTTTTAGACAGGCGATAGTTATCCGATCTACAATAGTTGCTTCAGAATTCTGGGTTGATTATCCTTATTTTGATTGCTGTTTTTTCTCTCTCAAATCTATTTTTATATTGTCTCTTATCTGCTTCCAATAAGCGGCACCATAGGGAACGAGTATTTCACTTCCGGCTAGAATATTTTTAGCCGCTATTAAATAAACCCTATTGTCATCCTCATGGTAAACGGTATTGTTTTTTAAGCCGGGTATGCGAGTCAGACCTCTTGCATCATTGGCATAACGACCAAAAGACTTTTTATCCTTAGAAGCATCGATCACATTCTCGTCATCAATATGATAAATGTAGCCATTGTCTGCATCTTCAGAAACCTTATCCCAGGTAGTGCGTAAACCAATATATTCCGTGATTACAGCGTTTTTGGGTACATCAGTTAGTACAAATAATCCCTTGCCGGAATTGGGAATGGTGGAGGGTTTAATCGCAAGAAATTTTTTTGGAATGGACATGCAGTTATTATTTGGAAAAGCGAAGTTATTAGAATTATAGAAAGTGCAGGTTTATTTTTCAGTACGCTTTGCCAATGGCATCGCAAGCTGCTTTTATGATCGAGTTGTCGTCATTGGCATCATGTCCCATTTCCCAAAACATCATTCCACCTGTTTCATTTTTTGCTTTGAGTGCTTTGAGTTGAACGGAGGTTTGTCCTGTGTAATAGGTGGTGAAAGTGCTGCCATCGGAATGTGTTAGTAAGGCAGAATCAGAAAGGGCGATAGAGGATGGGCCAAGTTGGCTACCTCTGGCCAGAATTGTTTTGTAGGAGGTAGAAATCTGTGGACTACCGGAGTTTCGGCCATATATCGGAATACCTAAAACAAATTTTTGTTTTGGCATACCTCGCAGGTTGAGCCAGTAATTGATCGATGCATTTACCAGGTTCATGTCGCTATGATGTTTGAAAGGAGTGGAGTTGCTGAAATCATCATACACCATCACGTTGAAAAAATCTACAAATTCAAACAGTTCATTGCGGATACCATCCCGAATTGCACCGGCGTATTTGCCGGGGGTGATGGCTGCTGACAAATATTTACCATTGAAGTGTAAAGAGTCGGCCAGTTCTTTCATAAGTTGGGAGAAAACGATATCTGTACCATCGGTGGTTTTTGGATACTCGTAGTCCATATCAATACCATCCAGGTTTTGAACTCTAGCTGTCTGCATAATGGATCTTATTAATATATTTCTTCTTCCAGCATCTGCCAACATGGTGAAGTTTGCTTGCGAGGCGTTGATGGATAGAAAAACTTTCGCTCCGTTGGCTCTTGCTTTTTTATAAACCGAATCGAACCTGACAGGAACAGCCATAAAGATTGTGCTGGTATTGTTGATTTCAGCGAAAGCATAATTGACCACATTGCACATTCTGAACATTCGGTCAGGATACTCTGCCACAGTTTTATAACTGGGAAAATATCCTGCCACTATAAAACCTATCGGTGCTGGGGGAACCATGTATTTAAAATTGGTGGCCGTAGAGGTACATCCTTTGCCTGCCGAACCATTAATTTTTGGAACAACAAACCAAAAGTAGTTGGCATTCACACTGGAAGGGAGGGCGTGTAGATATGAGTTGTTCTGGATATTCGCTGCAATCAAAGTGGCGGTAGAGGCACTGGAGCCCAGATAAATATCATAGGAGGTGGCACCATTCACTTTTGACCAATTGAGTAAAACATTTGTTGTATTTACAATGCCGCCATTGGCTGGAGCCAGGTTAATAGCACAGTCAGGTGTTTTTATATCTATAGTGTCTTTCTTGCTACAGGCATTTATTAAAAAGAGAATGCCAAGAGAGAATGCGAATGAATAAATGATATTTATTTTCACCTGTTAATTTTTTATCGATTTTACCCCAAAGCATTTCGGAAAAATCAAATTGTTGTTTTGTCGGGTATTAAAGTTTTACTAGGAATCGTTCCTTTGTTGAGCCTTTGTATTTCTTGCTGATTTAAGCAATCTATTATTTTGTTTTATCACTTTTTAAAATAGCAGATAAAAAGATTTCATCGCACTAATACATTAACCTCAATAAAAATATTCAATTTATTTTGATAATTTTTCAAAAACAAAATCAAACTGTAAAGTGAGATGGTTTAATTTCGATCTGCTTGCAACGCTTTTCAGGTTTGTTCTTAATAATTATTGGTGATTCTATTACCTTCGCCTTCATGGTAAAGAACGTTATATTTGATTTTGGCGGAGTGTTGTATAATCTTGATTTTGGAAAAACACGCAGTGCTTTTGAAGCGTTGGGCTTTTCTGATTTTGATAATATGTTTTCCCAGTTTCAGGCCAATGCTTTGTTTCAACATTTGGAAACGGGAAGTGTATCTAAAGAACTGTTTTATGAGCAAATAAAAACCATTGCTCTCAGGCCAGTTACTAATGACCAAATTAGAGATGCGTGGAATGCCATGCTTCTGGGATACCGGCAAAAAAGTCTCGACTATTTAAACACAATTAGTCCGGATTTTAATCTTTACCTACTGAGTAATACCAATCAGATTCATCACGATTATTTTTCTTCTCAATTTATTCCTCAATCTCATCAACAGTCATTGGACGACTATTTCTCCAAGGCTTGGTACTCTCATATCATCGGTTTGAGAAAACCCAATGAAGATGCCTTTTCTTTCGTATTAAACGATGCAGGAATAAATGCATCAGACACTTTATTTGTTGATGATACCCACTCTAATCTTCCTCCAGCAGCGGCTTTAGGCATTAAGACTTATTTGTTGAAACCAGGTGAGTTGATTGAAAATATTGATTTTTCGAAATTTTAGATCTATATATTTTTGGTAAAATGGTTTTTAATATCTAACTAAAAAGATATTAATTTTAGGGACATTCAGTTTTACTTTATGAATCACCCACTTTACTATCAGATTGCTTTAACAATGGTGCCGGGCATAGGTTGTGTACTGGCACGTAAACTATTGGAATATTATACACCTGAGGAACTGTTTACCTCGCCTAAAATATCTTTAAATAAGATAGAAAATTTTGGTGAAATTAGAACTGATAAGATTCGAAAAGGCTTTCAGTATTTTGATCGTTTTGGAATGGTTGAGCGTGAAATTGAGTTTATGGATAAGTATAAAATACAACCGCTGTTTATTACAGACACTACCTATCCCAAACGTTTGCTAAATTGCTATGATGCCCCGGTGCTGTTGTATTACAGAGGCAACGCAAATCTAAATCATTCCAGGATAGTGGCTATAGTTGGGTCGCGTACAAATACGGATTATGGAAAAACGATTACAGAGGAGTTTATAAATGCACTTTCTCAGCAAGATATATTAGTAGTTAGTGGTTTGGCCTATGGGATAGATTCTATCGCTCATAAAGCATCTCTAAAAAATCAGTTACAAACGGTAGGTGTGCTTGCTCATGGTTTGGATAAAATGTATCCTGCCAGTCATACTGATATGGCTAAGGAAATGGTAAAGCAGGGAGGGTTGCTTACCGAGTTTATGACGCATACTAAGCCCGATAGCCATAATTTCCCCAGCAGAAACAGAATTGTTGCTGGTATGAGCGATGCTACAATAGTGGTGGAAACCGAGGTGAAAGGAGGGAGTATGATTACGGCAGAACTGGCGAACGGATACAATAAAGACGTATTTGCTTTTCCAGGAAAAATAACGGATAAAAAAAGTGGTGGATGTAATTATCTGATCAAAAATAATAAAGCCATTTTGCTGACGGATGCCCATCAGTTGCTTGAAACATTAGGATGGCAAGAGAATAAAAAGCTGACAAAGAAAAAAACGAAGGAGCTTTTCATTACACTAACAGCGGAGGAAAAAATTATCGTAGAACTATTGAATCTACATTCACAATTGTCGATCGACGAGTTAAATTTTAAAAGTGCACTTAGCAGCAGTGCTGTGGCTGGGGCTATGTTGAGTTTGGAGATGCAACATGTGATCCAGGCACTTCCGGGAAAAATTTACAGGTTGAATTAAATATGTAGGGGATGCATTATTATTCTTTCAAAAAGAAAGAGCTGCTCAACGGCAACTCTTTCTAATCATTTATAAGATTTAATAGTAAGCTCATTTAAATAGCCTCAGAGCGAATATCTTCTGGTCTCATATTAGAATAGTCTTCTACCTCTTCTTCTGAATCATCAAATCTGTCGGCTAGGTTATCAATAAAATCTGCAAATTGGTTTTTCAAATCACTGCCTTTGTCACTTATTTTTCTGCGGGTATAGCTGCCTTTGTCTGGTGCAAAAAGCACACCAACCAGCAGGCCTAATGCAAATCCGGTAAATAGTTTATTCATAAAAATAGATTTTTAAATAATGTAAATGAGTGTTGAAGGTACGATAATTTTTTTGCCAATTTCAAGTGCGATAAAGTAAAATTTTAATCTCTATAGGCTCTTCCGGTAAGTTCCAGAAACAGTCCTTCCAGCCCGTCCTGTCGATGTGTATTTAAAAGATTGGATAGACTGTCTTTTGCTATTATGCTTCCTTCATCAAAGAGGGCAACAGTTTGGCAAAGATCCTCTGCTTCGCGTAGTTGATGAGAAGTGTATATCAGGGTAGTGCCCTGTTCATTTATTTGTTTCAAAAAAGCAATGATAGCATTTCTGGATTGAACATCTACGCCCACAGTAGGTTCGTCCAGAAACAAAATCTTGGGTTGATTCAATACGCCGATGGCCAGATTTACCCTCCGTTTCATTCCTCCTGAAAAAGTTTTCACCTGCTTGTCAGCCACCTTTGTCAGCCCCATTATTGCTAATAGTTCTCTGCTTCGATCTGCAATTTTCCTGGAGGGCATACCGTACCAGGCTCCAAAAAACTCCATATTTTCCACGGGGCTTAATTCTTCATAAAAAGAAAAATCCTGTGGTACCAAACCAATTATTTTATTGATTTCTTTTTTATGTTTTGATATCTCTTTGTCAAATATTTTGATACTGCCGCTTGTGTTGGAGAGTAGCCCTGTAATCAGATTCATCAAAGTAGTTTTACCTGCTCCGTTGGGGCCAAAAATTCCAAAACGATCACCAGCCTCTATGGTGAGGTTAAGATTAGAAATCAGGGAAGCCTGACTTTTATATTTAAAAGAAATATTTTGTATGGATATTGCATTCATTGGTTAGCGAAAGTATTTAAAATTAAGTTGGAGCATTCCGATTGATACATGTTTTTAATTCTTTTCATAAAAATAGTTCAGATACTTGCGGTGTATAGATTATTGCCTTTTATAGCCAATCCATAAATACCATATTTTAGGTAGCGCAGTCTATAATAATAAATAGAACAATCCTATACATTTGTAAAATGAACAGAGTGGTGATCACAGGCTTAGGAGTGTATTCCTGCATTGGTAAAAACCTGCAGGAGGTAACCGATTCTTTACGAACTGGCAAGTCTGGCATTATTTTCGATCCGGTACGCAAAGCTTTTGGCTACAGGTCTGCACTTACCGGGTGGGTGGAAAGACCGTCATTAAAGGGATTGCTTGACAGGCGTTCCCGAATTATGCTACCGGAAGAGGGTGAGTATGCTTATGTAGCCACTTTGGAAGCATTGAAAAATGCAGGGATTGATGAAGCGCAGATAGAAAGTTTGCATCCAGGTATTTTATATGGCAATGATAGCTCTGCCAAAGCGGTGGTAGAGTCCACAGATCTGATTCGAGAAAAAAAAGATACCATGTTGGTTGGGTCTGCTGCTGTGTTTCAAACCCTGAACTCAACAGTGACAATGAACTTGGCCACCATTTTTAAGTTGAAGGGAATCAATCTTACAGTAAGTGCAGCCTGTGCCAGTGGTTCTCATGCCATTGGACTGGCATATACACTGATAAAAATGGGTTTGCAGAAATGTATTATTGCCGGTGGGGCGCAGGAAATAAATCACCTTTCAATGGGAACCTTCGATGCGTTGGGTGCTTTTTCTGTGAAGGAGGATGAGCCCTCAAAAGCCAGTCGTCCATTTGATAAGGATCGGGACGGTTTGATACCAAGTGGAGGGGCTGCTACTGTGATTTTGGAAAGTCTTGAAAGTGCCCTGGCTCGCAATGCAAATATTATAGGAGAGGTGGTTGGATATGGCTTCTCTTCAAATGGTGAACATATCAGCAATCCTACCATTGCCGGACCGGCCAAATCTTTGAGGATGGCATTGGAGCAGGCAGGGCTACCACCCGAAGCGATAGACTATATCAATGCCCATGCCACCAGTACCCTGGCAGGTGATGGTAGCGAAGCAAAGGCTATTTATGAAGTGTTTGGTGCATGCAATACGCCTGTAAGTTCCACAAAATCAATGACCGGCCACGAATGTTGGATGGCAGGAGCCAGTGAAATTGTTTATTCCTGCCTGATGATGCAGCATGGCTTTCTGGCGCCTAATATCAACTTTGAAGAACCAGATGAGGACACCAAGGTTCTAAACATTATAAAAAGTACCACAGAGAAAAATATAAACGTATTTTTGTCAAATTCTTTTGGGTTTGGAGGAACCAACTCCACCTTAATTGTGAAAAAGTGGTAAATATGGAAATGCAGGAAATTATAGAAAAAACTAACTCATTCTTAATAGAAGAATTTGAGGCAGACGCTTCATTCATTCATCCCGAAGCCAGTCTTAAAGAAGTATTGGATTTGGATAGTCTGGATTACATCGATTTGGTAGTGGCCCTTGAAAGCAATTTCAAATTTAAAGTGCAGCCAGGCGATTTTCAACCGTTGGTAACGTTTCAGGACTTTTACAATTATATCGATGCACAGATTGCAAAGAAGGTCGGCGTATAAAACGGAGAGATACAGCTCACATTAGCATTAATTTTTCCGAATGTTATAAATATTTCTGGCAGGTTTGAAAAAACGATTTGGCTTGTTTCAAACATGCGTTTTTTGTATGTATTTAGTTTTTGGATGTTCTTAAAATCTAAACTGATCGTTTATATCCGCCTGTGTTTGTACACGGGATGGCGATTTGTAAAATGCTTCTTTTTATCATCGATTTCCTTTCGGTCTGTAACTGAATAATTCATTATTCAAAAATCCAAAGCCATTGTGATTGCTTTGCCAGTATCTTTTATAAAATTGAATACTAATCTGGGGTACTCTCTGACTTTTGATTTTTACAAGAATTAGCCAGAAGTAGTTGTTCCTGTTTTTGCCTAATCAAAAGTTGAAAAGTGTTTCCTGCCAATAGGTTGAGTTTACCAAAAATCTCTGCAAAATATTTTGTAAGTTTGATTACATGTAAAGAATCAGGAGCAGGTTATTCGCTTGGATGATTGTTGCATCCAAAATCACAAAAGCCACCTTTCTACAAATGGTATCAATGTGCATCACATCCGAATGATCAAGAGCGAATTTGAGGTTGGTTTAAGCGCTGAAGATTTTAACGTGGCAGGTGAATGTAGACGGACACTCCATTTTCTATAACATGTTCATGCCGGAATTATGACTAACGCTAGCGTCTGTCTATGCAAAAATTATATTTAATCTGATCCGGTCTTTTAAAACCTTAAAATATCGCAAAACGAATCATGTCAAAAATTGTAAAAATCTTGTCAATCGAACATCTTACCCATGATGTCTTAAGAATCCAATTAGAAAAACCCGATGGCCTAAACTATATACCGGGGCAAGCAGTAGATATTTCAATCAATAAACCAGGATGGGAAGATCAATTAAGTTGCTTTACGTTTACTTCACTTCCGCAGGATGGTTTTTTGGAGTTTACAATAAAAACCTATCCCTCCCATAAAAGAGTAACTAACGAGTTGTTGTCTGCTAATCCGGGAGATGAATTGTTTATTTACGAACCTTTTGGTGATATTCATTACAAAGGCGAGGGCCTTTTTATTGCTGGTGGTGCCGGCGTTACACCATTCATAGACATTCTAAAAGATTTGGACAGACAGAATAAAGTAGGGAATAATAAATTGTTGTTTGCCAATAAGACCAAAAAGGATATTATTTTGGAGGATTATTTCTCGTCTTTGTTAGGAACACATTTCATTAACATTCTTTCAGAAGAATCCATTGATGGTTATGAGCAGGGATATATCAATGAATCCATATTGAAAAAATATATTATGGAAGGATACCTGTATTATTATTTGTGTGGTCCCCAGCCTATGATGGATGCGGTTGAACAACAACTGTCATCTCTAGGAGTGGCCGATGAGTTTATTGTAAAAGAAGGATTTTAACATGGAAGGATTTGCTTTGGTAACTGGGAGTGCTGATAGATTGGGAAAAGGGATAGCCCTGGATCTGGCAGCTATCGGGTTTGATTTGCTGCTGCACTACAATCATTCTGAAAAAAAGATTGAAATACTAAAGGAAGAAATTGAGCAGATGAATCGAAAAGCGATTCCCTTACAAATTGATTTTTTAGAAACAAACGATTATGATAAGTTATTTAGAGACCTCAAGGAAAAGGGAATTGTCATAAATGTTTTGGTTAATTGTGCGTCAGATTTTCAGCCTTCCACTTTTCAGGAAGCAGGGGCAGGCTTGCTTCAAAAGCAAATAAAAATAAATTTTGAAAACGCTTATCTGCTTACAAAAGCTTTTGCCAGGGTATTTGAAAAAGGCGTTATCATTAATGTATTAGATACAAAAATCAGTAAGAATTTTTCTAAGCATCTGGACTATCTTCTAAGTAAAAAGTTGTTAAATGAATTCACTAAACTCTCCGCTATTCATCTGGCTCCGAATATTAGAGTGAATGCAATCGCCCCCGGGCTTATTTTGCCACCGGCAGACAAAGATGAAGCCTACTTGCATGAACTTGCTGAAAAGATACCATTGAAAAGAACAGGAAGCATGCTTGAAATATTAAAAGCGGTTAGGTTTTTGTTGGATAGTCAATTTGTCACCGGACAGGTATTGTATATCGATGGGGGTGATCATTTATTATAGTCGTTGTGCGGGATGAAAAATTATAGCTTAAAAACAGTTACGGCATGAGCATGGAACTTATACCTCAGTTGGCAATCATTGAAATCGAAAATCTACGTTTGCGTGCATATATTGGTTTTATGAGTTGGGAAAAAGAAAAACTTCAGGATGTTATTATTTCCTACTCCTTTAAGTATGACACAAAGTTGGCAACCAAAACGGACGATGTTGCCTATGCTGTGGATTACAAAAAGATCACCAAGAAAATAGTAACATTGATAGAGAATCAGAGCTATCAATTAATTGAGTCTATGGCTGAAAAAATTTATGGTGTTATTCAGTCCTTTAGTGTGGCCATTCAAGATATAGAAGTGAAAGTGGAAAAGCCACATGCGCTGAGGTTTGCAGACAATGTGCTGGTGAAAATTTCAGGAGCCGACAGGTATAACAAGGCGATGATTGCATTGGGATCCAATATTCATCCAAATGAAAATATTGCTAAAGCCACAAGTTTATTAGAGCCTCTTGGCTTAATCATACGACGAACAAAATTCGTAGTCACCAAGCCTTTGAAATTTGAAAACCAGGCCGATTTTTTAAATGGGGCTATACTTCTGCTAACCCAAAAAAGTCTGCCCCTACTTCAATTGCAACTAAAGCAAATAGAGGCAATGTTGGGAAGAGTAAGAAGCGAAAACAAAAATGCTCCACGAGAAATAGATTTAGATATTACTACTTTTAATGGTTTTATAGTAGATAAGGATATTCAGGAACTTCCTTTCCTTTTAGATTTTGTAAATGAGTTACAGCCTGAAATTTTAAGGGAAGCCTAGAGCATAAAAAAATCTCCGAAAACTTACGGAGATCTTTTATTTCTATATTGTAAACCTTTAAATTTTGAAACCTAAAGTCAATAGTACTCTGGAATTAGTACTTTTAATATTCGCATTATTCATCAATGATTGGTTATTTAACCGGTAAGGGAAAATCACATCTTTTCCCAAAGAATGAACATAGCCCAGGTCAATAAAGAATCCTTTGTTTCTAAATCCCAAACCGCCTGTTACCTGAGTGATATTCCCATCTTCTCCAGCTATATTATTATATGGGTTGCCGTAATATGCTCCACCCAAGCGAACTGCTATAGGGTTGAATTTTACTTCCGCACCCAATCTTGCATTTACAGCTCCTTTATAGGCATTGCCAACCGCCGAGTTCAAATTGCTAAAGTAGCCGTCATCACCACCATTATCCGAAGTAGTTCTGAATTTTGAAGATGCATAATTTATATATTCTACATCTCCAGAAAGAAATCCTCTTTGTGTGCTCACATCATGTACATTGCCAAACAAAACAGCGAAGCTACCCATTAATTTATAAGGAGTTTGCAGGTTGTAATCATACACCAATTCTTTGCTAGAAACCTCTTTGTCGCCATTACTTCCCTGATCCAGGTTGGCACCTGCGGTAGCGAAATAACTATCACTTAAAGAATAAAAAGTGGGGGTATGTGCCGCAAAGCCCACTCTGATATTGTCTGTTGCTTTAATTACCACACCCGCTTTCACATTGATACCCACACCTTTCGTAATCAGGTCGTCATCGAACCAAGCGGCATCAAAACCATTTGCATTGGTGGTGGGATCCTGTTCTGTATATTGACGGGTGGCACCATATCTTAAAATGGGTAATCCTATGCTTCCGCCCAAAAATACCTTGTCATTAAAATTAGCGGCACCTGCAAAAGCCATCTCTGTAATACCGCCATTGGTAACAATGGTTTGTTTTTGTTCAAGTCCGCTGCCCGATTCAATCAAATCAATGGCTGGTGATGAAAGGGCCCCATTATCATCTTTTACCCAACCAGCATTCACTGCCAGTTCTGACCCATAGGGATTTAGTCCATTGTTATCCGTAGCATCTTGGATAAAATAATCAGCCATTGAACTTTTACTTAATGTACCGCCCTTGTTCGTGTAAGTAATTCGATTGTTAAAATCAGCCAGTTTATTTATAGCCAGACCAAAAGCAGAACTTTTTACAGAACCATTTCTCTGGGTTGGTTTTCCTAATACAAAACCGGTAGTACCCAAAAAACCGCTGGATTTATTATCGGTGGACGACTGGCCTAAGTACGTGGCTTTATTATTAAACATATTAGCTCCGGCAGAAATTACAAAATCTCCGGATTTGTAAAAACCAATATTGGCAGGGTTTGAAAAAATGGTAGATATTTCACCTCCTATAGCTCCATTGGCGTTACCAATAGATTGGGATCTGGCTGTACCAGAATTTTGTAACCAGGAGTACCGGAGGGCATCTTCTGGTGTCTGGGCTATGGCCGCCCCAACGACACCTATGAGTGTTGCTGCTAAAAAATATTTTTTCATTATAAGATTCTATTAGGTTTAATGTTACAAAGGATACGGAGTAGAAATTAAAATCTTCTGCCACTACCACCACCACCACGAGAACTGCCACTAGATGATGAACTGCTACTGCTACTACTGCTGTTGGATGAAGGAGAATAGGAAGGTGATGTAGATCTGCTTTCAGAATAAGTATTTCTGTAAGAATTATTATTGGAGGATCTGTTATAAGAATTATTATTTGACGACCTACCTGAATAAACTGATCGAGAGTTGGCTCCCGAGTTTACTGTACTGGTATTTACACTCGCATTATTTCTAACACCATAGGTACTGCGATAAGTAACCCCATTTTTGTTTACATAGCCCGGAGTGGTACGACCACTGCTCGAAATAATATTTGATCCTCTGCCATAAGTGTTCAAATTGTTCATTCTTGGTCCGTAGTCTACGTTGCGGCTAATAATACCTCCGGGATACCATCCTCCGCCATACCACCCAGAGTACCAAGGGTCGTACCAGCCATTCCATCCGCCATACCATCCACCGCCACCGTACCAGGGGCTATACCAGGGATCATACCAACCCCATCCACCACCATACCAACTGTTGAAACCGAGTCGTCCATTCCATCCGCCATACCATCCTGAGTACCAGGGATTGTACCAGGTGTTCCAATAACTAACCGGACTCCAGGGATTGTTCCAATACCAGGGATCGTTCCAGTAGTTCCAGTTGTTGTAATAGCTGAAATTATAGCGATCGCCATAATAATACCAATCGTCCAGATCGCTCCAGCGATAGCGATTACGCACTTTCATGCGCAGATATCGATCATCATAGTCTTCATATTCGTCGCGGTCGTCTTCGTATGCCCTGTATCGCCTTTCATCTGATTTATTGGCTTGCACATATTCATCCTCCGGTGGTGCCGGAGAACTATACACGTCATCGGGGGTTTGAGTGGTTCGATAAGCAGACGAACAGCCACCTAAAGCCAACATCAATCCCAGAATCCATACCAGACTATAAGTTTTTATTTTCATCTTGGCTAATTATATGTAATTAAATAATTGTTTTAATAATACCGAAAATTTACATTTGCCATCCTAAAATGGGAAACTGTAAATGTACTGATTATTCTTACACCAATTTGGACGTAAGATTAGATAAAAAAGATGCACCATTTTGAGTTTATGCACAATTTTTTTTTAAATATTATTCTGTCTCAGTTTTTTAGAAATAGAATCAGATAAAGACTGAAAATTTTTAGATTGAATGTTTTGACAAAGGAAGAATAGGTTTGAAAAACAGGGAAGATGAATTATGCATAGGTGTACAAGATTGCGATCCGACACGGCAGACAAGCTGCAACACTGATGCTTTTTTGTACTACAACCGAGGCCATAAAAATAAATATGGAGAAGAAAAAAATATGAGTAAAGAAATAACATCCAGAGCACAGGACTATGCTCAGTGGTATAATGATTTGGTACTGAAAGGCGGACTGGCCGACTATTCGGCGGTGCGTGGTTGTATGGTGATAAAGCCTTATGGGTTTGCACTTTGGGAAAATATGCGCGATGCGCTGGATAAAATGTTTAAGGACACGGGTCATGTGAATGCCTATTTCCCCTTGTTTATTCCAAAAAGTTTTTTGAGTAAGGAAGCTGCCCACGTGGAAGGATTTGCCAAGGAATGTGCTGTGGTAACGCACTATCGTTTGAAAAATGATCCAGACGGCAAGGGTGTGATTGTGGATCCGGAAGCAAAGTTGGAGGAAGAACTGATTGTGAGACCAACCAGCGAAACCATCATCTGGAATACCTATAAAGATTGGATTCAATCCTACCGCGACCTTCCCCTTCTGGTCAATCAGTGGGCGAATGTGGTGAGATGGGAAATGAGAACCCGATTGTTTTTAAGAACTGCTGAGTTTCTTTGGCAGGAGGGACACACTGCACATGCTACGCAGCAGGAAGCAGAGGAGGAAGCCAAAAAAATGCTGAATGTATATGCTGAATTTTTGGAAGAATTTATGGCCGTGCCGGTGATAAAAGGAGTGAAAAGTGAAAGTGAACGGTTTGCCGGGGCGGTGGATACTTATTGCATTGAAGCACTAATGCAGGACGGAAAAGCACTGCAGGCGGGCACTTCGCACTTTTTGGGACAGAACTTTGCAAAGGCATTTGATGTGCAGTTTTTGAATAAAGAAAACAAGCAGGAATATGTGTGGGCTACTAGTTGGGGAGTAAGTACCAGATTGGTGGGTGCTTTGGTGATGGCACATAGTGATGATGATGGATTGGTATTGCCTCCAAAAATTGCACCATTGCAGGTGGTAATTGTTCCTATTTATAAAGGCGATGAACAAAAAGCATTGATTGATGCAAAGGCAAAAGAGATTCTGGATAATTTAAAAGCAATGGGAATCCGTGCAAAATATGATGACAATGATAACTCTAGACCTGGATGGAAATTTGCAGAATATGAACTGAAAGGTGTTCCTGTGCGAGTAACTTTAGGAGCAAGAGACTTGGCAAACAACCAAATTGAAATAGCACGCAGAGATACCAAAACCAAGGAAACCATTCATGCAGATGGCATTTCACAATACATTGGCAAACTGTTATTGGATATCCAGCTCAATATGTTCCAGAAAGCCAAACAGTTTCGTGATGCACATATTACCAAAGCCGATACCTGGGAAGAGTTTGTAGATATATTGGATAATAAAGGTGGTTTTGTGCTGGCGCATTGGGACGGTACCGCAGAAACCGAAGAGGAGATCAAGGAAAAAACCAAGGCCACAATTCGTTGCATTCCTTTGGATGAATTGGGTCTGGAAGACGGAGTGGATATTTTGAGCGGTAAACCCTCAAAGAGAAGAGTGCTTTTTGCAAGGGCATATTAAATTAGAAATTGGAATAAAAAAAATGGACAGAATCTTTAAGTTTCTGTCCATTTTTACTATAAAGGATTCTTGTTTTAAGGAACATTGATAAACTTATGAATTTGCAAACTCAGCTCCCAGCGAGGGTGTTGTTTGATATGATCTACAATAAGTGGCATCATGGCATCGGCCTTGCTCCATTCTGGTTGAAGATAAAGTTTACAGTTTTTGGATACCTTGGCGGCATATTTTTCGCCCCAGGCAAAATCGGTTTTATTATAAATGATGATTTTTAGTTCATTGGCCAGCGGTAAAATTTCAGGCACCGGAGCCTTGAACTTTTTTGGTGAAAGACAAATCCAGTTCCAATGCCCACTTAATGGCGAAGAGCCCGAAGTTTCAATATTGGTTTCGATGCCCTGCTGCTGAAGTTTTTGGGTAAGCTCATCTAGGTTGTGCATTAAAGGTTCGCCACCGGTAATGACAGCCATTTCGGTTCCTGATGACTTTACGGTATCTACAATTTCATCAATTGACATAAACGGGTGCCCTTGCATGGGCCAGCTTTCCTTTACATCGCACCAAGTGCATCCCACATCACAGCCACCCAATCTCACAAAATAGGCAGCACGCCCCTGGTGGTAACCTTCACCCTGAATGGTATAGAAATATTCCATTACTGGAAGCTCGATATTGCCTACGGTAGATTTATTATTTTTATTATTTTCCTTCATTTTTTATTAGAAACCATGCCAAGGTTTAAAATGAATTATTCATTTTCGGCACAAGCCTTAAATGTATTTTTCATTAGTGCTGCAATGGTCATAGGACCTACTCCACCAGGCACAGGAGTAATAAAAGAGCACTTCGGTGCTACATTTTCAAAGTCCACATCACCCACTAATTTATAGCCCGATTTTTTAGATGAATCTTTAACCCTGGTAATGCCTACATCAATCACTACGGCACCCTCCTTTACCATGTCCGCTTTCAAGAATTCGGGCTGGCCAATGGCTGCAATAATGATGTCGGCCTGTTGGCAAATTTCTTTCAGGTTTTCTGTTTTGGAATGACAAACCGTTACGGTGCAATTTCCGGGAGTGCTATTATTGCTTAAAAGAATACTCATAGGGCGGCCTACAATATGGCTTCTGCCCAGTACTACTGCATGTTTGCCTTTAGTGGAAATATGATTGAACTCCAGCAATAACATAATTCCGTATGGAGTAGCAGAAACAAAACCTTCGGGTTCACTAAGTACCATTTTCCCCAAGTTTTCCGGATGAAAACCATCCACATCTTTGGAAACAGAAATAGCCTCTATCACTTTTCTTTCAGAAATATGTTTTGGAAGGGGCAATTGTACCAAAATACCATCTACCGACATGTCTTCATTTAGCTCCTGAATTTTATCCAGCAATTTCATTTCGCTTACTTCTTCCTCATACTCAATAAGTGTAGAAACGAAACCTATTTCATTGCAAGCCTTTACTTTAGAGTTCACGTAGGTTTGACTGGCACCATTGCTGCCCACCAAAATGGCTGCAAGATGTGGGATTTTTTTACCGGAAGCCAATCGTTGTGCTACGTCAATTTTCAGTCTGTCCAGGATAGCTTGGGACGTTTTCTTTCCATCTAATAATTGCATTTGGCAAAGATGCACAAAGTTTTGTAAGGTTTTTCAAATTTGTTTGTTCCACAAACAGTTGTTTGGAATGTGCTTTATGGATTGATTACAGTCAATAACTATTTGCATGCAATTAAAAATGAATTTTCATAAGTAGTCTGTTCTCAATGACTTATCTTTTTTGTTAAAATAGCTATTTAAACATAAGTTAAAAAAAATGCCAATTAAAAACAAAATATTTGTTAAAAAACTATATCTTCCCTTTTGTAAAATGATTACTTGGTAACGATTGCCAGTTTTATTTTATTCCGATTTTTAAATCAAAAAAATAATTTACATGAGAAAAATTCTTTTGCTTTTTGCAATGCTATTGGGATTTTCGTTTTATGCCATTTCGCAAACGAAATCAGTAAATGGAAAGGTTGTCGATGCCAATGGTACACCAGTCCCATATGCTACTATTAGGGTAAATGAAACCAACAGAAGTGTTGCAGCCGATCAAAACGGAAATTTCAATATTGAAGTATTACCTAACGCAAGCATAACCGTTACAGCAACAGGTTTTGAAGATAAAAAACTTTTAGTAGGAAATAGTACCTCATTATTAATAACCTTACAAATCTTATCCAATATGCAGGAAGTGGTGGTAACAGCACTTGGTATTACCCGTAATAAAAACACCTTGGCATATTCTGCACAGCAAGTAAATGGTGAGGATGTAAGTAAAGTTCGAACTGGGAACGCAGCCTCTTCACTCTCGGGAAAAGTTTCTGGTTTACAAGTAATTCAAGGTAATAGTATCGGTGGTTCTACTAACATTGTAATTAGAGGGATTAAATCCTTGACTGGAAATAATCAGGCACTTTTTGTAGTAGATGGAACTCCAGTTGATAATAGAACGGTAACCAGTGGTAGTCAGAGTACTGGTCGAGGTGGGTATGATTATGGTAACTCTGCTGCTGATATTAACCCAGATGATATTGATAATATTTCAGTTTTAAAAGGAGCTGCTGCTACTGCATTATATGGCTCACGTGCAGCCAATGGAGTTATCATGATTACTACTAAAAAAGGAAAAAGAGGATTAGGAATCTCAATAAATTCTGGTGTAAAAATTGGCAAAATTGATAAAAGTACATTTGCTAAATATCAAGATCAATATGGAGCAGGTTATTCATCCGATTATGACAAAGATGGATTCTGGTATTTTGATGCCGATGGTGATGGAATAAAGGACCTGGTTGTACCCACTGCTGAGGATGCTTCCTATGGTGCTAAGTTTGACCCTAACCTTAATGTTTTTTATTGGGGTTCATTTGATCCCGCATCTCCTTATTTTAAAAAAGCAAGACCTTGGGTTCCTGCAGCACATACTCCTGTTGATTTTTATGAAACAGCTTATTCAACAAACAATAGTATTGTGCTTACAGGAGGAGGAGATAAAAGTACGGTAAAATTGGCTTATACAAGAGATGATGAAAGAGGTGTATTACCTAATAGCCGAGTACTTAAAAATTCTATTAATCTGGGAGCCACCTACGACATTCTTACTAATCTTAAAGCCTCTGCTAGTGCTAATTATTCAAAAATAGATGGTAAGGGCCGCTTTGGTACGGGTTATAGTGGGAGAAACGTGAACCAAAATTTCCGTCAATGGTATCAAAGAAATGTTGATATTCTTGAACAAAAAGAAGCTTATTTTAGAAATAAGAAAAATATTACCTGGAACTGGAAAGACCCCTCTACAGAGGCAGGAACTGTTCCTATTTATACAGACAATTATTATTGGACTGTTTACCAAAATTATGAAAAAGATGCGCGTTCAAGAATTTTTGGAAACATACAATTGGATTATAAAATTACAGAATGGCTAAGCTTACTGGGACGTGCCTCATTAGATCAATATACACATTTTCTAGATGAACGTGTTGCAGTTGGTAGCCAGGGCACACCCAGTTATTCAAGATTTGATCTAAATGTTAGTGAAAGAAACTATGATCTGCTCGCCAATTTTGATAAAAATATTACTTCAGACCTAAATGTGAAGGCTTTATTAGGTACCACTAGAAGAAGGAGCGATTTAAATTCAGTAAGTCAATCGACATCTGGTGGGTTAATTGTACCTGGACTATATTCTATTGCCAATTCAAAAGGTACTGTTCCCAACCCAACGGAAACAGTTAGACCAATTGCTGTAGATGGCTACTTTGGAGGTTTAGCTCTTGGGTATAAAGAAACCTATATTTTAGATGGTACAATTAGACGCGATAGATCTTCGACCCTGCCAGGAAAAGCAAATGCATATAACTATTATGGTCTTTCTGCAGGTTGGGTATTTTCCAAAGCTCTTTCCCAACTTGACTGGTTATCCTATGGAAAATTAAGATTAAACTATGCAGAGGTTGGTAATGATGCACCATGGGGTTCAGTAACCGATTCTTATGACCAACCCACACCATTTGGAGGAACAATTTTGTTTTCTCTGCCAGGTACAAAAAATAACGAAAATTTACTTCCTGAAAGAACAGTAAGCCGTGAAGCCGGTATAGAGGTTTCATTTTTTAAGAGTAGACTTGGATTAGACTTTACCTATTATGCAACTAATACTTTTAACCAAATTATTCCTGTATCAGTATCAACATCTACTGGCTATAATAGTAAGTTCGTTAATTCTGGAAATATTCAAAATAAGGGCTAATTCTTTTTTTGAGGTGCTATGCGAAGTAACCAGCCACCCTGTATAG
>DAORWU010000037.1:0-23609 GCA_035434405.1 Niabella sp.
CTTCTTCCCTTGTTAATATCATAGAGCCGTCTACTTCTGCATAGAGTATTTCCTTTTCTTTGACCGCTGATAAAGTGGCTTCTGTATTGACCTCCTCAGTATCTGCTTTTCCATAGTAATCAGTCACTCAATAAAATTGCGTTTCGCTTACTTCTATTTGCAATATTTCTTTATGCATTTCATTGCTTTTCTCATAACTGTTTGGGTATTGGCGAAGGTGGGGATTCTTAGCACAAAGTTCATTCGAAGAACTGCACTTGAACCTACCACAAAACTGTCATACGAAGCCGTTCAGCCCCGCTTTTAGCAATACCTTTTTATAGGGTGGTTATTATCAGTTCGTTTAATGCCTTAATAAATTTTGTCAAGTCGTCTTTTGTTTTGTTGTCTGTTATGTATCCTTGTTCATTTATTTTCCCTTTCACACCTTGAATTAACAGAGTTGTGTCTGTCGTGAATTTTGCCATTACTGTTTTCATTATTAGTTTCAATTCTTCGTGTCCCTTTTCGCCATTTGCAGATGCAGTGATAAGTCCTGTTGGTTTGTCTTCAAATATAGTTGTTGAAATGCACCATTCAATAGCATTTTTGAGTCCGCTTGGAATACTGAAAACATATTCAGGTGTGCAAATTAAAATTCCGTCTGCCGTTTCAATGTCATGTCTAAGGTCTAAAATTGGCTTAGGTGTGCCTGCAATGGAAAGTTCGGGGTCAAAATGCGGAAGTGTTTTTAAGCCGTTGAAAACTGTCAAGCTAAAAAAGTCTTTTGTTAAATCCGTAATGTTGTCAATGAGTTTTTGGTTTGAGGAATTTTTACTTGCACTTCCGTTTATTACAAAAATTTTTTTCATCGTTATGTCTGTTGTTGTACGTTCTTTTTAGAATGCCCTATAACTAACCAACTGGCTACAATAAGTCATTAACTGTTACATTCGAGGGCGCTGATTTGAAAGCCATTTACGGCTTAACTAAAGGGTTGATTTTTGGCTACCGATATCTCCCCAAAATCGCTTAAAGTTTTTTTCTCCTGTCTCCAGGAAGTACGCTGATATTTCTTTCTAAAACCTCTCGCCCCAGTTTCCCCCAAATCTTTATAAAATCATTCTCATAATCATAAAAACCATCAATCTTGTTTAATGCATTCAACTCATCAAACTGGGAGGAAATGGCTTCGATTAATTGTTCTTTTGTCATTTTAATGGGTTTTATCGCATAAATCTATACTTTTTTATGCGACAAATTGAAATGCACTCCATGTTAGATTGTCGTTTTAAAAAAGAGTAATTTAGAGAAACTTAATCATTTCATTTATGATTGAATCAATTTTAAATGTTGCCGATGTATAAACTGTTTTACCGTCATTGCTTTCGGTAGTTGCAGTTATTAGCCTGGCAGTATTGTCTTCAATCACAAGCGTAGTTGGGGCTGTGCTGTTTGATCGGCAGGTCTTCGAACAGGCTGAATACTTCCTGTTCCTTTTATTTAAGAAGATGCTTTGTACACGATAGCGTGCTTAACAGAGATGCCCCAGTATCCTTCGTTTGCAACTCCAACACTTCCACCAGCTTTTTCAACAGTAAGCCGCAGGCATGTTTGCAGTGCAGCTTTGATAGCTTGCCTGCGCTCATCAAAAGGTACATTATCTTGTGTGGCAATGTGTTTAATACTTGCTTTTGAATTAATGGTGTCTTCAATAACAAGACTCCATTCTTCATGGTATTGCCGGATTATCCTAAAAAATACGGTTGCGTATCAACTTTTTCATATAAACCACCATCGTATGAATGGTTAATTTTTTTTCGTCATCAATCCAAAGATCATAGGGCTAACATTAGTACCGGGTTTGGTAAAATCCAATGTAAGCTTGGGTATTTGAGCATTTGTGCTGGCCAATAAAAATGCAAGCGAAACCAGCACTCAAAATCCTGTTTTTATACTACTTTTTTTGCAATAACTATTTTTTCATTTATCGTTTTGTTTTCTGAAAGTGGCTGTTTACTAAAAAATTCTTATTTCATCGCCCTCACTTTTTTTACTTCAGCTTCTGTAATCACACTGGCCCTATTTCCAAATGAACTGCGTACATAGGTGAGGACATCTGCAATTTGCTTATTAGTTAAAAAATTGAACGCCGGCATAACATTGCTGTATGTTTCTCCGTCAACCGGCTTTTGACTCATCCCTTTCAGCACTACATTAATCAAACGTGTCTTATCTTTTAATACATAACTGGTCTTCACCAATGTAGGATTCAAATTTCCTACACCACCGCCATCAGCCAGATGACAAGCAGTGCAGGTTTGCAAATACACTGCCTTCCCAGAAGTCAGAGATGTTCGGGATTTAATAGCGGCAGGCCGAGCCACTGGTTTAACACTCGACGTTGTTTTAGCAACGGTCTTTGAAGAGGTTGTATTTTTTATAGCCGCTGATTTCTTTTCCTGGGTACCGGGTTTTGTTTGAGCCGTTACTTTTGTACCAGTATAGGTTATCTTGAAGATCGTTCCTTTGGAATCATCACTTACATATAGTGAACCATCAGGCCCCATTGCTAATCCACATGGACGATGATCTGCACGGCCAGATGCTGTCTTCTCCGGACTGCCTGAGAAATTATCAGCAAATACTTCCCAATTGCCGGAAGGCATTCCATTACTGAATGGCTGAAACACTACAAAATAACCAGCTTGCGGTTCAGGCGCCCGGTTCCATGAACCATGAAAAGCAATGAACGCACCATTCCGATAACGTTCTGGGAATTGTGTTCCGGTATAAAAAAGCAAGCCATTGGGCGCCAAATGAGCCGGGTAAGCAGCAGCAGGGTCAATGTATTCAGCACCCGCCTCTTTATTTCCGTCACCTCCATACTCGGGGGCCAACATCTTCTTCTTCTTAACCCCATCATAGTAGATGTACGGCCATCCGGCGTTGTCTCCTTTGTTTAAGGCAAACATACATTCTGCCGGAAGTTCTGCGTTATCCTTTGCACTATAAAAATCAGGGGCTATCGAGTTTAACTGATCTCTTCCATGTTGCATCACAAACAACTTATTAGCCTGGTGATTCCAATCCACTGCCACCACATTACGCAAGCCGGTTGCATAGCGTATGCCATCTGCATATGTTTGATTTTTTTGATCTTTTTTAAACATCCATATACCACCTGCAGTTTCCAATAGCGGACAGCCTGCCATACCCGGCGATCCAAGCTGGCGATCTTTTTCCTGGCATGAATTAGAGGGTGCGCCAATAGGTATGTACATATTTCCTCTATCGTCAAAGGTTATAGATTTGGTTTCATGGGTTCCTCTATCTACAAGCCCTGTTACAATACGCTCCGGAGTGGCGGTATCTATTACACGGCTATTGCCATCAACCTTATAGCGAAAGATTTCAGAATTGGATGCCGTGTATAAATATCCATCGTGCAAGTAGATACCCGTGCCTCCAAAACGCCCAAAACCGTATACCGTTTCAGCCTTTCCATTTTTTTGTTGTAATAACAACGTTCCTTTACCATTCACTGGCCTGGCCAGCCGAACATAAATATCGTTATGCGGCGTTACAATCAGGTGTCTTGTTTTTCCCAATCCTTCAGCGATCATAGTAGCGGAAAAGCCTGTTTCCAATTTTAAGCCTGCATTAGGCGTTACATTCTCATTTTGTTCTTTCGTTAATCCCAGATTCATAACCGCATATAAAAAAACGGCTACTATTAAATGCCTCGACTTCATATTCCTATTAAATAAGTTTTTCTATTTTAAAATTTGGTGTACTGCTTCAATAATCTCAATGACTTCATCTCGAAACACTTCCTTTTATCATCGTAAATGAATGCGGCGGAAAACTGTACTGAAGTTTTGTTCCGTCAGCTTTGATAGTAGGCTTCTTTATTGTTTGTACTTCGGTTCTACCAAAATCATTCATCGACTTAACATCCGGCCCATTTATTTCATATACTTCCAGGTTACCCTTAAAAGCGCCATTCTGAGAAATAATATCTGTTTCGATTGCCTCTTCCTTATTGCGATTTACTACGCAAAGGGTAACCTCACCGTTTTTATATGTCGCTGATACATCCAGGTAAGGAACATTGTTTTGCCGGGTAGTGGTTTCACCAAGTCCCAACAAGAATTTTTCAGTGTTATATTTTTTACAATCAACAAATACATCGAGTGAAGTACCATAGGCATTATTAGCAAATAATTGGAGGGGATAAAATATAGTTTGTTTGAACATGCCTGTTTCGTTGGTGAAAATTGGTGCAATCACATTTACCAACTGCGCCATATTGGCCATCTTTACCACATCGGCATTACGTATAAATGCATTCAAAAATCCAGCTATCACCAGAGCGTCTTCCAAATTGTATCTTTCTTCCAATGCATTCTTTCCTCTTGCAGCAGTGCCTCTGCGGGCCCGATACCAAACATTATATTCATCCCAGGCTATGTAAATTGGATCTTTATCGTTTCGGTGGGCGGTTTGCATTACCTGATCGATCATTCCCTTTACAACTTTTGTACGTTGTTCTAATACTAAAGGGGTTGATATAAAGTTGTAATAATTCGTATCAGGGTTGCCAACATATATATGCAAGGCGATATAATCTATTACATCTTTCAACCCGTTTAAAATAGTATAGTTCCAGTGATCGGGATCTGCTCCTTCACGGTAATTAGATGAGCCGGCTGCAATTAATTTTATTTCAGGGGAAGTACGCACCATCAGCTTTGCAGCTTCCCTCGCTTTCTTCACATAGTCTTCTGCGTTCATGTGCCCCATTTGCCAGTGACCATCCATTTCATTTCCCAAACTCCAGTATTTAATATTATGAGGCTCAGGATAACCATGTTTTTTTCTCAGCTCTGCATAGTAAGGGCCATCTTTTACATTGCAATACTCCACCCATCTTCGTGCTTCTTCAATGGTACCTGTTCCCATATTGACAGAAAAATACGGCTCGGTACCTATCGCTTTTGCGTATTCAACAAATTCATTGGTGCCAAACTGATTTGTCTCTAAGGTGTACCATGCAAGTTCTAATCGGGGTATGCGATCAGACTTTGGCCCTACTCCATCAAGCCAGTTATAGTTGGAGACAAAATTTCCTCCGGGATAACGGATGATTGTTGGATTTAATTCCTTGACAGCCGTCATCACATCTTTTCGAAATCCTTTCGAATCGGAAAGCTTATTTCCAGGATCATAAATACCTTCATAAATACAGCGTCCCAGGTGTTCGGTAAAATTTCCGTAAATATGTTTATTTACCTCGCCGATAGTGCGATCCAAGTCAAACTTGATACGGGCATTCTGAGCCCGCAAATCCAAAACAACCATATTGCCTAAAAAGCAAGTAAGCAATAAAACTTTAAATAAAAAGCGGTAAAACATTTTTTGTTTTTCTTTTAAAATTTATGAAAATGATTCCAACGATTGCCTTCGATTGAGATTGTAATATTTTTTAATTTCAAAGCCGGGTCATTATATCGTAACATATCAAAATCTATAAGCCCAAATATCCCCGTAAGACGATTTACGGTTGCCCAGTGCAATGCGTCCCGATGTTCTGCATATCCGCGATTGACAGATAAAGACCAATGCTCTTGTTGTACAACTGAAAAGACTCATAACCGCTGCCTGCAAGAGAATGAAGCAGGTATTAAGTTTAGTACCGACGGAGTTTTGGTTTTTTCATCACAACAGGTTTGTTCTCTTTAATTATTATAGTCCTTCATCAATTTTTGCATTAAAGCCATGTTCTAATCTTTATAAAATAGAGGTTGATGTTTACCCTGAATGAGAAAGTGATATCCAGTCACATCCAAGTCTCACCAAACTTCTAATTTTTCTGTAACCCTTATATCTTCGGAAGAACTACCCACCAAAATGTCAAACATACCCGGCTCAACTATGAACCGATGTGTTTTTTCATCATAAAAACTTAGCTTTTCTGCGGGCACTGTTATATTAACTGTTTTTGTTTCGCCCGGTTGAAGTGAAATGCGTTCAAATCCCCGCAGTTCTTTAGTTGGCCTCTTAACGCTGGCCACCACATCATGTACATATAATTGTACAACTTCATCACCGGCTACTTTTCCCGTGTTAGTTACATTAACACTCACAGTGACATTACCAGTACCTGATATTTTTTTTGAAGACAATTTTAGATTACTATACCTAAACGTAGTATAGCTCAAACCGTGTCCGAATGGGAACAACGGTTTACCATTTATATACATATATGTGAAGCCTTTCGTAACATCATATTCATCCTGAGATGGTACTTGTGATTCAGAGGCATAAACAGTGTAAGGAAGTTTACCGCCTGGATTCACGTTTCCAAAAATCACATCTGCAATTGCATTGGATCCCTGTTCACCATTCCACCACGCTTCAATCATTGCAGGTGCTTTTTCTTTCAAATATGGGACTGTTAACGGGCCAGCATTAATTAAAACAACGATGGTCCGTGGATTGGCGGCCACCACTGCTTTAAACAAATCATCCTGTTCTTTGGGAAGGCCCAATGAAGTGCGGTCGCGGCCTTCTGCCTCAACCGCTAAGGTTGTACCCAAATATAAAATTGCTACGTCTGCTTGTTTGGCAGCGATAACTGCTTTGGCTAATTCCCCGGCTATATCAAAAGGAACTGCATTATCTCTACCAACCGCTTGCTGCCTATTCACATCTGAAGGCAGTGCATTCGGGTTCTGTGATTGAGGAGGCAATGGAGCCCCCTTAGCAAAAATCACTTGAGTTCCCGGAGCCATCCTGTTTTTAATCCCCTCTATTGGAGTAATAACGTTCATTGGGATTCCGCTATATCCCCCTGCTGTAAAAATATCGGCATGCGGACCGATTACGGCGATTGACTTAATTCTGTTTTTATTTATTGGAAGGGTATTTTTTTTATTTACCAAAAGCACCATTGATTTTTGCGCTGCTCTTAAAGCCAGGTCAAGATGTTCCTGGCTACCGATGACTGTGGGAGGTATTTTACTATAAGGAACCATTTCAAAAGGATCAAACTCGCCCAAAAGGAACCGGCCACGCATCACCCGGGCAACAGCAGCATTAAATGCATCTTCTGAAAGCTTGCCTTGTTTAACTGCGGATGGCAAATAGGTCATGAATTCTGCATCCGAAAAATCACAACCTGCGAGGACAGATTGCGCCACAGCATCTTCATACGTCATTTTGTTCTGTGTATGCTGGGTAACCATGGATTTAACTCCACCCAAATCGGATACCACAAATCCTTTAAAACCCCATTTGGTTTTAAGGATATCGGTAAGCATCAACTTATTTATATTGCTTGGCACTCCATTTACCGCATTGTAGGAAGCCATGATTGATTGTGCACCACCTTCAACGATTGCATCTTTGAAATGTGGAAGCCAGAATTCATAGAGCATTCGTTCACTCACATTTGCGGAAAGCCCCTGACGGCCATATTCAACATTATTTACGGCATAATGCTTCAGAGTAGCAATAAGCTTAAAATACCTGGGATCATTACCCTGCAATCCTTTCACATGTGCTACAGCCAGGAGGCCGGTCAAGAATGGATCTTCACTATAGGTCTCATTAATACGACCCCAATACGGGTTACGGCTTACATTTATTACCGGAGAGCGGTAAATTAATCCTTTTCTTTCGCCCTTAAAACCAGCGGAATCTGTATGCCACCAATTATAAATTGCCCGGGCTTCATCTGAAATGGCTGTTGCTTCTTCGAATATCAGTTTTGGATCCCAGGTAGCTGCCATTGCAATGGAAGTGGGAAACATAGTGGTCGGCCTATTCCACCACACACCATGTAATGACTGATTCCATTTATCAGATTTTATATTGAAACGTGTAATATCGGGTCCTCTGTGATTTAGAAATTGTCCTTTTTCCTCAAGGGTCAACCTTGACATAAGATCTTGTACACGTTTCTCTACTGGCTGCTTAGTGTCTAAGTAAATGGGTTTCTCATTTAATGAAGTTTGACCCAATAAACTGACATTAAAAACACAAGACAGATTAATTAAAATTGAGAGTATTTTAATTTGATATTTCATTAACTGAATATTAAAATGTGATTAATGAGTTGTTTTGATATTATTGGAAGGTTCCGCTTTACAATACAAAAAATGAAACCAGAATTGAGATTGCCGGCTGTTTTACTGACTGCTTTTTTATTGGCAATTGCACTACGAAAGAGTTTATTAAATTATTCCAGCTATTTTTTTTATAGTGATTTAAATAACACTTTGAACCGTTTAATATTGCCCGTCAGGTATCTGAACAGAAGATGCTGGCCCAAGATCAGTATCTGACCACTGACTAAGTGTCCACTCTATTTTTTTGTCAATAGCCGTTTCAGGCTCATTAATTTTTTATATTTTTTTTTCGGTCCATTCCCCATCAACTAGACGAAATATATTAAGCGGATTATCGTTTCTTAAAGCCTCAGGAAGTAATTGACCAGGAAAATCCTGAAAGGCAACAGGGCGTACAAATCTGTAGATTGCGGCCGTACCTACAGATGTGGACCTGGCATCGGAAGTAGAGGGGAAAGGACCGCCATGCTGCATGGAATGACAAACTTCCACACCTGTTGGATAACCACCGAAAATTACTCTGCCAGCTTTCTGTGTTATAGCTTCCATGACGGGAACCAACGTCTTTTCATCTGCATCGGTAGCATGAACTGTGGCAGTTAATTGGCCTTCCAGTGAATTAAGTACAGAAACTAATTCAGTTTGATCTTTACATAATACAATCAAGGAGGCTGGACCAAAAATTTCTTCAGACAGTTTCCGTTCATCTAAAAAGGTTTTGGCATCAACTGTATGTACTGCAGGCTGCGCTTCGTTATTTTCATCATTTGCATCCTTTGAGGAAGTTGCTAATACTTTTGCTTTGGATGCCCTTGATTTAAGACCATCGTTATATGCTTTGCATATATTTCTATTCAGCATTGCAGCCGGTACCGTATTTTCAATTTCTGAAGCAAGAGCCTGTAAAAATTTTTTGGAATCCCCGTTATCTATTGCCAATACCAGGCCCGGGTTTGTACAAAATTGGCCAACACCCATTGTTATTGAACCAGCAAGCGCCTTAGCGATTTGTTCAGCTTTCGTTTTCAGCGCCCCCTCCATTAACACCACCGGGTTCACTGAGCTCATTTCGGCATATACAGGGATTGGTTCATGACGGGTAACAGCCGCATTAAACAAGCGCATACCTACTTCGCGTGAACCGGTAAAGCCGACAGCTTTAATCACTTTATGTTGTACGAGTTTTATTACATTATCATGCGAAAGATAGAGTGATGAGAACACCCCCTCTGGCATATCATTTTTTTTCGCTGCCTTTATAATAGCTGAAGCAATTAATTCATTGGTACCCGGATGTGAGGAATGCGCCTTTACCACAACAGGGCATCCGGCAGCCAATGCAGAAGCGGTGTCTCCTCCTGCAGTTGAAAAGGCCAATGGAAAATTGCTGGCGCCAAAAACGGCCACAACGCCAATAGGAACCAACATACGCCGGATATCTGGTTTTGACAAAGGTTGCCTTTCTGGTTGCGCAGTATCAATCCGGGCGTCAACCCACCAACCATCACGTAATAATTGCGCAAATAATTTCAACTGATTACATGTTCTTGCACGTTCTCCGATTATACGTGCTGCAGGCAAAGCTGTTTCCGCTGCACAACGTTCAATGAGTATATCTCCCAGTGCAATAATTTCATCTGAAATTGCCTCAAGAAATTCTGCTCTTTTTATTGCAGTGACAGCCCTGTACTTTACAAACGCTTTCTCAGCTAACTGAAGTGCATACTCAAATTCTGTTTCACTGGCAAGATGAAATCTGTCTTCTAAAAAACTATTCGTTGCAGGCGAAAATGCCTGGAAAGTTGATGTTCCTTCTTTACCAATAATATGACCTGTAAAATTTCCACCCGTAAGTTTATATAGCATATTGCTCATCATTAATTTTTTATGCAACTACAAGTTGCTGTTCACCATTTGCATATTCTTCCAAAGCTTTATCCCTTACAAATGGACCTGATAAATAAAGTAAAATAAGCACCCCTATCACCACCATAATGCCAAAACCCAGAAAGAGAATATGATAAGCTCCCGAATAGCCCAGCTTTGCAGAAAAAGTGACAAGTGTAAGTCCTGAAAGTGCTTGAAAAATTGCACCGCCAATACCGTTTCCGATACATGAAAGCCCCCATGCTGATGCAGCAGATGATTTCGGCACAACATCAGCCGTTAAGGCAAGGGCATTTGCAGTATATGATGTGTAACCAAAACCCGATAATCCAAAAACGATAAGAGCTGACATTGGCGTGGTAACAATCAAGGGAGCTATCAGCAACGGCATTGCCATCAATACACCTGAAACGGCTATGGCGATTCTTCTTGCCTTTGGAATCGGGACACCTCTTCTGATAATGAATTGTGTGAAGTACCCTCCGATAATATTACCAAGATCGGCCATAATAAATGGTATCATCGCAAACCAGCCAATTTGCTTCAAATCCCAATTATGCACATCGGCCAGGTAACGACCAATCCAAAAAGTAACAAAGTACCATACAGGCTCAATAAAAATCTTTGCTAACAAAAGCATGCTAACAAACTTACTCTTCAGTAGTTTGGAAGGTGGTACGACTCTGGCCATAGTCTCCTTCGCCGATTTCCCGGGTGTATGGTAACTAAACCAGAAGGCTGCGAGCCATAAATAACCGAATACCGCGAGGATAATAAAGGTAGATTGCCATCCGTACCGGATTCCCATTATCGCCACCAAGGGAGGAACAATAATAGCGCCTATAGCAGAACCGCTATTGAAAATACCGGCGGCAGTAGAACGTTCTTCCGGCGGGAACCATTCTCCGGTCAATTTCAAAGCCGCCGGCCAGTTTCCTGCTTCACCAACACCCAATAAAAACCGGCAAATCCCAAATTGCAATGGCGTGATCACAAATGCATGTAAAAGCCCAGCTGTGGTCCAGAATGCCATACACAACGAATAACCTATTTTGGTTCCAAGCTTGTCGATAACAATTCCGGAAAAGGCGTTGGACAACATATAACCAATAAAAAATGCGGTGCCTATGTACCCAAAAGCATCATCAGGAATCAGCCTACGCAATTCCCCATCCGCACTGAGGTAATTGAATGACAACCGGTGGACATAATTTAAAACTGTTGCCAGGAAAGCAAAGCCGATCATAACCCACCGCATGCGCAATGGCCGGTTTTCCGAAAAAATGTTACCCGTTGTTTTCATATACCAAGTCCAGTGTTTTAAGAATAATGATACGTTCTTACTATTTTATTAGCGAATTGTCCACTTCAACCAGGCGCTCATCTGTGTTGTCCATCAAAATAGTATTGATCAGTTGCCGGCCCATGCCCTCCCAACGAACAATCATTTTATCTCCTGATTGCAGAATAACGCCAGCACCGAAGCTGAAGGCATCAGCACCAAAAAAATGAACGTGTGCCTGATAGGGCTGGCGATGATCGGAATATTTAAAATGATGGTATTCCAGGTTTTTGAGGGAATGAGCCATATATTTTTCACCTGTATGAATATTTGAACTCCATATTACATTATTATCCCTGATGATCTGAACGGCACCTTCTATATCCTGAAAATCATTTGCAATGACTAACTCTGGCCCTATAGCACAGTTTCGCAATTTGGATGGGGCCAGGTATAAGTAGTTTTTCTTTTCCATTATATGATCGGAAAACTCATTACCTGTCGTAAACCCCAATCGAAACGGATCGCCATTTTTATTATTGATATAAACACCTGCAATCTCGGGTTCTTCACCGCCATCATTAGCATAGGCAGGTATTGACAAAGCATTGCCATGCCCTACCAAAATTTTCCCACTGCCTTTATAAAACCATTCAGGTTGCACTCCAATTTTGCCGCTTGACGGTTGTCCACCCTCTACACCAAGCTGATACATTTTCATGCTGTCCGTGAGCACTTCTTTTTCCTGGTGCATCATTTGCCTGTTAAGGGCACTGTTTTTATGGGTGAGGCCGGTGCCGGAAACGAGGCATGCAAATGGATTGAGCGGATGATCAAAAGAAGGCAACATTGACCAGCCTTCCAGGCCTGTGTAAATGATATCATAAAGAAGCCGTGTTTGGCTTTTTGAAACACTAATAAGAGCGGCGATTTCACATTCTTTATCTATTGCGGCAACTGCAAGTTCATATATTGAACTATAGTCATTAAGCAAAGTGAGATATGGCTCTTCTACCAATGCTATCTTTCTTCCATCCTGGCGATGGTGTAATTGAACGAGACGAATACTATCTTTCATTACTTAAATTTGATTAATTAAACAGCAACCCAACCGCCATCAACAGATATGCAGGAACCGGTTGTATAGCTTGATGCGGGGCTGGCCAGATACAAGGCAATGCCGCCAATCTCATATAATTCTCCCCAACGGCCCATAGGTACCTTTGATACAAATGCCTTGTATTTATCAGGATCGTTAAGCAAAGGCAAGTTCAAATCTGTACCAAATGGACCAGGCAATACTGCATTTACCGTAATACCTTCATTTGCGACCTCCATTGCCAGCGAACGGGTCAGTTGCAAAATGGCGCCTTTGCTGGTAGCATAAGGAGTCCTCTCCGGAATTGCAGTCAACGAAAGCATTGAGCCAATATTGATGATTCTGCCATATTTGTTCTTTTTCATAACAGGCAAAACTTCCCTGCACGCCATCCATGTACCTGTTACGTTTACTTGCTGAACATGATTAAAATCCGCAGGCGAAAGATTTTCGATTGGGCCACGTATGTTTATTCCGGCCGAGTTGATTAAGATATCAATTCGTCCAAAGTGCTTTATAGTATTCGCCACAGCGTCCCTGATGCTTTCTTCCTTTGTAACATCACAATAATTACAAATAGTTTCTACCTTATATTCACACCGCAATTCCATACTTGCAGCCTCATTAAATTTTTCATCCCTGGCTGCAATGGAGATAGCCGCTCCTGATTCTGCAAGAGCACCCGCCATTGCCAACCCCAATCCACGGTTACCGCCAACTACTAATGCTACCTGTCCATTTAATTTGAAGAGATCCAAGATTTTCTTTTTCATACAATACTCATTTTTTAAAGGGGCAGTTTAACTGCGCTCGTGTTCTGTAATTTTAAATTGATCCAAATACTGATTCTTTAATGTAAGGCCCATCCCTGGCTTATTATCGTCCAGTTGCAGTTGCCCATTTTCGGCAATAGCTTCACCATCGAAAATGTACCAGAACATTTCGTTACCAACTTCTATTTCAGTTTGTGGAAAATATTCTGCCATAGGCGAAGCAAAGGAGCTCATTACCACATGAAGATTGTGCATTTGTCCACCATGTGGGATCACTTCTATTCCATTAACGAGTGCCAGGTTGCAGATCTTTTGCGCCTCTGTAAACCCACCGACCCTATTGGTATCAAACTGAAAAATATCTAATGCCTCTGCTTTAATAAGATCGTGGAATCCAAAACGGGAATACTCATGCTCACCCCCTGAAAGGGGAACTGAAGTCGTTTGCCTTAATTTCGAAAAATTATGTATCTCATCAGGTAATAATAATTCCTCAGCCCAACGTAAATTGTAAGGTTCCATTTCTTTTAACAATTGCCGGGCGTACGAGTAGTTAAATCCCATATAAGCCTCAAGCATAATGTCAATGTCGTCTCCAACGGTTTCCCGTACAAGACGCACCATCTCAACATTTTTCTTTAACCCTTCCCTACCATCGGTCATAGGGTAGCCACAACGCATTTTCATACCTTGAAACCCTTCGTTCTTGAAAAACTCCGCTTCGCTCTGCAGGCTGTCGAGGTTACGTGTATACAGCCTGCTATAATAAGTAGGGATTGAGGGCTTTGTTCGGCCTCCTAACAACATAAATACTGGCTGATTCATCACTAATCCTTTTATATCCCAAAGTGCTATATCAACAGCACTGATGGCAGCCAATGCAGCCCCTTTTCTTCCATATGCTACAGTAGATCGGTACATTTTTTCATACAGGTATTCTGTATTTAACGGGTTCTCACCTATTAGTAAGGCAGCAAGCTTTGTATCAATAATGCTCTGCGTAATATCGGGGCAAAGCCCGGCATTCCCATACCCCACATGCCCTTCATCAGTTTTAATCTCTACTACCAGCCAACTGAAAAACCGGAAGGGAGCTTGTGCATCATTCTGAAAGGGTAAAGCACTCAGAGGTGTTGCAAAAATTGTATCCGCCGTTTTCACAGGACCATGCCATTGATAAAGCTTTGTCATAATTGATTTAATCTTCATAATATATTTCTCTTTTCAATATTTGGTTCAATTAATTATTTTCTTACCAGGTTATTCTATAAAATGACACTCCTTGCCTTGGCAATGTGGTTTGCAGCTTTAACGTATTATTGGAAGTGGTCATCCATTGTGGTGATTCAAGCATTTGTAACTGGCCAGCTTTTTCCAACTCCGCAATTTGATCTGCAGAGGGGTTTTGAGGAGACCCCATTTTTTTCCAGACTTCATATGAATTACTGTTCTTTTCATCAATTCTGTAATGATGAACAAGTACCTGTTTAGCTGTAACTCCCTTCAAATTAACAGTTACTTCTTCTGCTGTACCTTTTAAATCGTCGTCGTGGTAATTCCAGAATAATACTGTTGCTTCACTGCCCGACTTACAAGCCATTCCGTTAATGTCTGTATAGGGTCTTCTAAAACTTGAATCAACGGCTGTTCTCAAATCATAAGCATGGTTTGAGGTGAGCATTACCCTGTTTCCCTTCATCATTCCGAACATGCGGAACACATTGAGTACTGGTTTGTCAATCCCATTGGTTGCCAAATCACGGAATCCATAAAACCAGGGTTGGTTTTCAAATTCAAATGACCAGGAAACAGCTCCTTTGAAATTAACCTGGTATTGATCTGCCAAAAGGTATTTTCTGGCAAATGATGCTGCTGTGTAACTTGAATACATCGTGCCGTTACGGTATGCGTTTTCCGGATTGGTAGCCATACCGCAGGCAGCACATCCTTCAGGATCAGATTCACCAATAATCACCGGTATATTTTTCAATTGAGGAAATGAAGCAACAATTTTAAATCCTGTTTCAATATCCCTTAGTTGCGTACCCATATTCATCCGCACATAGCCATCTCTTAATCTTGGTGATCCTTTTGCATGAAAAAGCACTGCATCTAACGGAGACCCTATCTTGCCTGTAACATAATTTTTTTCAAACAAACAATGACGGATAAAACCAGTCAACCACTTTTGGGCATCAGCACCTGCTGTAGCAGCGATGTTGTTACCACCCATTTTCGCTGTTGGCAATGCCCTCTTTACTGCATCAGCCGTATAATCATATAATTTGAAAAATTCTTCCATACTGGCTTTCCAATAGAAACCATTGGGTTCGTTCCACAACTCCCAATACCATGTTTCCACTTCTTTCTTTCCATATCGTTGTACCGAATGCTTTACCCATTCATATACAAGATCAGCCCATTTCTTATAATCTTTCGGCGGATAAGCCCATCCTTTTATAATATCACTGTAGGGGTCACCCGGCTTCCAATAATGCCGGTAAGGCTCAGGGTGGGTAGATAAGGCTTGTGGCATAAACCCAATTTGCGCCAATGGTTTCATTCCTCTTTGTATGTACGTATCGAAAATGCTATCGATAATTGTCCAGTTATAAATCGGTTTGCCGTTTGTATCTTCAGTGTAAGCATTCGTGGATCCCCATTTCAAAGCAGCCTCACCATTTCCTGTAACCAATAAACTATGGGCTCTTACATAAACAGGAACGGAACTAAGTGCAGCAATTTCTGTCAGCAACTTTTTTCCATCCTTCATGTAGGTGTAGTTTGGTTCGTCATAACCAAACCATGCCCAAGCAGGGTACATAGGACCAATATTTTTATTAAGGTCAATATTGATAACTGCACTATTTCCCGTTTGTGCATCTGTCTTCGATGTAACGAGAATAGAAAATAATATAAACGAACAAACAATCTGCCCGTACTGAATCAAACGTGAATTATTCATCATGGAGTTTATTTATTAAAATGAATTAATACTGTTTTGATAAGAATCCGCTCCTTTAGTAAAGATTTTCTAATAGTAACTTTCTACTTTCAAACTTGTTTATTGCAAATTCTTTACTCAAGGAACGACAATTAAAAGTTAAAAAACTGATTAAACTGGCCTAATAAATTTCCCGGTGCTGAAATCTTCACAACCCTTTTATTTTAGGAGGCCTGTTAAAATTATTTTAGTTGAATTTTCGTGGAAGCTGAATATAAATACTCCCCTATATCTCTTGTTTTGACGCCTATCCGGGCAAAAATGAAGTCATCATTCGCTATAGCAGCCGGAATGTCCAGCGTAACTGTTACCGGTTGCCCAAGTACAACGCCTGCTCCATCTTTACTCCTTGCATTATTACCCAGATCAAGAATATGATAACGACCGATAAATAATTTAGTCACTTCCAAAGTCCTGCTATGCGTTCCATTCTTTTCAATGGTAAACGTTGCCGATACATTGGTTCCGTTTTTTGTGAAGCTGGCATCCTTAATCACAAAAAAAGGTTCTACCGGTATGTCCACAGTTGCAGATCCACTTAAGGATACATTTATAGTGTCAGTATTATTCGCCCATGGGCCAGCACCAGATAAACGAACTAATTTATAGTTCCCGTTGTGAAGTGTAGCTTGGAAACTTCCGTCCTGCGCAATGTTCAATGGTATTTTAGTAAAGAATGCATACCCGGATTGCCATATTTCAAATTGTACATTTCCTGAACGAACACCAATAGGCTGTCCTTGGAAAGTAACTTTTCCGGAAAGAATTGATTTCGGCTCTTTTAAATTGTCCTTTTCACAAGCGGAGAAAAGCACTATAAGGAGAGCACTAATGACATATAACTTACGTTTCATTGTATTAATTTTTTTAGTGAAATGGATTAGGGATAATCAAGTTACCACTGTTATTCATTACAGTAGCTGAAATTGATGCATAGTAATTCCCTTGTCTGAAGAACCTTGGTGTTAAAAACCGTGGGGCAACAATTTTGTCAAATACATATTTCCCATTATTGGGATGACCCGGATGCACAATACGATAAGGGTAAAGTGCATAGACATTGGCCGTTGTTGGAGTTGAAGCACCACCCCATATTTTATCTGCTATGCGCCAGCGGATCACATCCCACAGGCGATGATCTTCAAAAGCCAACTCCACCCTTCTTTCATTTTGTATGCGATCTATCGTAAGGGTAGTAATGCTGTTAGCAGGGAAACCAGCCCTTTCCCTGAGTTTATTGATATCTGTTAACGCTTCAGGTAAGCCTAATTCAAATGCAGCTTCAGCCGCATTAAGGTATATTTCGCCTAGGCGAAACATTACCCACCACACATCGCTGCCATTTGTACTGGTGGATGCGCCCGGCGCAGCATCCATATATTTACGTATATAAAAACCGGTATTCGAAATATTTTGCTGGTTCCGGGAAGGACCGTCCTGGCCTGTAACTCCTCCTGCACTAGGATTACTTTCCTGCCGGTCATATTTCTTGGTAGTCGCATTCCAGGTATAAGTGCCTGCCAGTATTTGCAAAGATTTATTGGCAAATGAAGAGCCCGGGTACATGACGGTACCGTATAAACGAGCATCCTTTTTAGCAAAAATATCTTCCAGCTTATCATAAAATATCCAGTTTGCCTGGCCAGCTGCAGTATTGCTGCCTGTGCCTACCCCTTTCAATGCGCCTGCGGGATCATCCGTATATTCAAAACTTTCCACAAGATTTAAAGATGGAACGATTTCAGATTGTGAAGTGGTCCCTTCTTCCCGCAATGAAGGGGCCGTATTAAGAAACGTAAAGCTATGCCTTCTGTCTTGTGCTTTATTGTAATCATTAACCAAGATAACTTCTTTATTGCCAGATTTTTTTGTGAGGGCCTCCCAAAAGTTCTCACCCAGGTTTGCATTTCCTTTATAAAGTTCATACACCCCACTGCTAATAATTTCATTAGAAGCCGCTAATGATTTTTGATAATATCCCTGTGCCCTTGAAGCAGGTATACCCACTTCTCTACCAGTTGTGGCGATATTAGTAAAACCAGGCGTATTATTATATTTAGCTAATGAGCCGGCATAAAGCATAGCCCTGCTTTTTAAAGCCAGCACTGCATACTTGTTGGCCCTTCTAGCATTTCCAGTATTGCCAATTACATCTTTGATAGCATCGGCTTCACTGGCAATAAAGTCATATATTTCTTCCTCTTTACTACGGGCTTTTTGCAATGGGGTAACATCACCTTTGAAATCATAAATTAACTGTGTAGTAACCAACGGCACACCACCCATTCTTTTTACAAGTTCAAAATACACCAAGGCCCTTAGAAAACGGAATTCCGCATCAAATTGAGCTTTTACACCTGTCGTCATTGTTGGTGAATTGGCTGCCTTGATCTGATCTAGTGCTACATGTATATCGCGGATAAGCACATAGTCCCAATAGCGCCAGCGATCATAGGCATATTCAGGCAGGTTGTTGCGTATTTCCAAATCCTGATTCGTTAACCCTGACCACATGGCATCATCAAAAATGGCATAGTTCTCTGTACCGGATATATTGGATGAATATCTGGGAAGCCGATTATACATATTGGCCAACACACTTGTCACCAGCTTCGGATCTTTCCATATCTGTTCATCGGAAAGAATAGTGGTAGGTTCTGTATCTAATATATCCTTCTTACAGGAAAAAGAACTGACTGATACTGTTATTAAAATAAATATTTTGAATATCTTTTTCATTTGTTTATTTTTTATTGTTTTTTAGCCAAATGGAATTCGCCAAATAAACATTCCGGTTGGTGATCAACATTATCATGGCCCATTTCATATACAACCATTAAAGAGTTAGGTTAATGCCGAAGGTGTACAATTTCATTATCGGGTAAACCAGGCCATTGTTTTGCCCGATCTCCGGATCAAGTTCGATATCCTTCATATTATCAAACGTAAGGATATTCGTTCCCGTGACATATACTTTAGCACCCGAAAGGTGAACCCTGCTCAATATACTTTTAGGTAAGTTGTACACCAGTTCCAGGTTTCTTAACCGGAGATAGCTTATGTTCTTAATCCAGAAATCGCTTCTGCGGGTATAATTAATATGGTTGTTGATCCTGCGAATGGCTGGGTATTTACCCGGCAACCAGGCACTGTTGTTATCATAAAGGTCTTCGCGGTGCCAGCGGTCATTAAAAAGATATTCAGGCCCATTATGTGTTGCCTGGAATGGCACTACTGATTCAAATATTCGATAATAGGATTGTAATGTTGCTCCGGTCCAGTCAAGGTTGATTCCAAAGCCCTTGTAACTAAAACTCATGTTTAATCCAAAGCTCATATAAGGGTTATTACCGCCAAAAGTTCCGCCATTATTACCTCCATATCCAATAGGACGTTCATCCAAGTTGGTGATAACACCATCCCCATTTACATCTCTGAACTTCAAGTCTCCTGGCAACTGTGTTGTGTTACCCTGGCCATCATTATTAATGGTATAATTTTTTATTTCTTCTACCGATTGAAATTGACCGGTTACCTCATATCCCCAATTAATATCCGCCCAACGATGATCGCTTTGATTCCGGTATTGATCCCATGAATTACCAAACCTGGGCTTGTAGCGTTCCAGGTTTTTTCTACGTGCCAGCGTTGCATTTCCGCTCACGGAATAATTAACCTCGCCTATTCTATTGGTATAGGTTATCGTACCTTCTATACCAAGTGTACGATCAGAATCCAGGTTTTCATTAGGCAAAGTATAGCCTACTTCTACAGGTACAACAACATCAACTTTTGGTGCAGGTATCCCTGTCAAATCCCTGGAAAATGCATCAAATTCTGCAGTTAACTTATGATTAAAAAATCCAAGTTGAATACCGATGTTTTTGATCGTACTCTTAACCCAGGTGATATTGGTTATCGGCAAACTGCGTATCCCTACACCGTTAATAACCGACCCATCGGCCATGACATAGTTGCCGGAAGGGAAATTGCCACCAATCAGATAATCAAAAGGGCTTACACCAACAACATTACCTGTTCTACCCCATGAAGCCCTTAATTTCACATAATTCATGATCCCCTTTAACTTATCTCCATAAAACTTTTCTTCCGACAAAACCCAGCCCCCAGTAACACCCGGAAATAATCCCCATCTTTTTCCCGGAGGATAAATGTAATTACCATCATAGCGCCCCAGTACTTCAAATAAATAACGGCGGCGATAATCGTAATTAAATCTTCCAATAACAGAACCTCTCTTCGTTTCGATATAACTATTATCAATTGCGGTAACATCCTGCGTACGGATAACTGGAAGATAATTATTGGCAGGGGAGCTGGTTATTGCTACGAATTCATCAATTTCGGTTGCATATTCATAAGCACCTGTTGCTGAAATTGTATGCTTCCCAATGCGCTTATTATAATTAAGTTGGAAGGCGGTAAAGTTTTCCTTTATCTCCTGTCTGCTTTTATTTCTTCGCAAAAGAGCCTGAGTTGTTTTTACTTTATATTCACCCGTTGTTTTATCGTAAGTATAAATATCAAAATTCTTACGGAATACTTCGTTCTTATTTTGTTTATAATTATAGGAATAAGTAGCCTTCGCAGAGAAACCAAAAGGAAGTTCTATGGTAGTATAGAAAATGCTTCCGAAATTATTCCAGACATTGTCTTGTGTACCTACTACGTTGCGGTCAAAGTTCGCTGGGTTCCGGTCCGGACGATGTACAGCGCCGTTAATATAATTAGGATTGTCGTTGGCATATATTCTTTCCATGGGCCACGTAGTCAATATGGCTAAGAAAGGATTATCGTATGCATCGGCATTGGTAGTGGAAGCAGGGTTATAACGACCTTCAACACGGCCATTTAGTTGCGCTCCGAATTTTACACCTTTTATAATCGTACCCTCAACATTAGTTTGAAAATTATACCGCTTGAAATCAAATTGATTCACTATACCTTCTTGCGACAAAGCACCTAATGAAACATAATAATTCATGCGATCATTTCCACCACTTGCATTTATATTAATATACTTCTGGGGCGCATTTTTTTGTAAGATATAATCACGATAATTAGTACTTCGATAGCCTGAGTCTGTACCCAACCGCCATTTTTCCAATTCAGCAGGAGTTATGGTTACAAGACCACCATTGATACCACCACCGTTTGCCAGTGTATTGGTATTCTGTTGAGCTTCTGCCGAAGCTCTCATGTGCGTATAGGCATCTGAAGCAGAGAGGTAGCGAGTTAAATTCTGGAGCTGATAATAGGTATTAACGCTCAGCTTTCCCTTATCCCCGCTTTTGCCCTTCCTGGTAGTTACCAAGACCACTCCGTTTGATGCACGAACACCATACAGTGCGGCCGACCCATCTTTTAATATGGAAATACTTTCAATATCTTCGGACGAAACATTGTTAAACTGGCCTTCACTTTGAGGCACACCATCAATCACATATAGAGGTGTACCCAAATTTCTTATTTGTATCGAGGTTCCTTGTCCAGGTCTTCCTGTTGCCTGTCTGGCCGTAATACCTGCCACCCTGCCCACTATTGCAGATGATGTTGTAGAAGCTGGTGTACGCATTATCTCATCTGATTTAATAGAACTAACTGATCCGGTAATATTGCCTTTTCGTTGTGTTCCATAACCCACCACTATCACATCGTTTAGTTGGAGACTTTGGAACTCCAGTTCTGTATTAATAACTGAGCTACTACCTACCCTAACCTCTTTTGTAACAAATCCAACGGAGGTAAATACCAAGGTTGAATTAGAAGGAACCTGGATACTGTAGAATCCGGTTTCATTGGTTTTTGTGGCAATGGTAGAATTCCTGACACTTACTGTTACATCCGCCAGGGCAGAATCTCCTACAACTACTTTTCCGGTGATGATAACTTGTTGCGCCGAAACAAAAGTGCACAGCAATAAAAGTAAAATTGAAAAGTAAATTGATTTTTGAAGATTGTAACCACTAAAATATTTCCTGGTTAATTTAAAAGATTTCATAGCAAACAATTTTTTTTTAGCAATCTGTTTGTTTACGTTCTGTTAGAAAAAGAAGAAATTGGAACTATACTTATACAGCCTTATCAATTGGAGAAGGCTGTTTTCTTAGGGTGGCGTTAAAATTCTACTCATATAACAATTGATATTTAAAGTGATAAATTCAGGCAATAAGAATCCTGTTAGGTTTTCCAACCATTTTTAAATCGTTACGCTTTAGTATTTAAAAGCAATAGAATAACAGGGCTTAACTGGCAGTTAAACCATAAAAGGTAGATTTACATGAAAAAATGAGAATAAAAAGCCGCAAAAAAGTTTGACACTTACCTATACAAAAATATCCAAGTAAATTACTTCATCTGACTCAGGCATAATTCCGTGTTTTTGTACACAATTAAAATATAAGCTATCACCGCTGTTTAGCAGATATTCGACTTCACCAATCTGCATTTTCATTTGTCCTTTTATAATATAGATGAACTCTTCGCCTTCATGGGAAACTTCATGCGGCTTGACTTCTCCTTTTTTAGCCACAAACAAAAACGGCTGCATTTTCTTCTCATGATATCCCGATGCATAAGGGAAGATAGAATACCCCTTATCCGTTGTGGTCAAGTTGTCCATGGCTTTTTGTCGGGTAGTGAGGATTGCATTTAAGAAGCCTTCCTCTTCCAGGAGATTAGAAATATTTGTACCAAGTGCCTTGGCAACCTTCACTAGAGCGGCCACTGAAGGGATGGTCTTATTATTTTCAATCTTTGAGATCATACTCTTTGAGAGGTCACTAGCTTCAGCAAGATCCTGCAGGGTACGGCTTTGAGAAACTCGGAGAACTTTGATCCTGTCACCAATATTTAGCTCGCTAATCTTTTCATTTAAAATTAATTCATTCATGAAACTAAGTTTAATATTTTATACTGTATTTATATATATTCAACCTTGTTGAATACAAATATACATGTTTTCCGATTCCCCCAAAAATTATTTTTTTCTTCGCAAATCTTAAAACTTTCTCGTTACTCTGATGGAAGCAGCGTGGTTATGCTGCTTTTGTAATTGCTCAATATTATTCATACAGTGCTTTTACGTTATCATTCTATAATACTTCTCACCGCATATGAATGTTCAATGTTATCATGGAAGAATTGAAAGTGAAGGGTTAATAATTTTTGTAGTTTGGGATTGTGTTTTTGATTGATGTTTACTTTTAGAAAGACATGGTAAGTTTTTAAAGCGCAATAGCCATCATATTTTTAGTGTACTTTGTGGATACATAAAATATGATTCGTAAAAGCCTTTTTTTCATCGCCTTGTTCCTGGTTCATTTTGCAGTGGCACAATACAGGATTGATCGATACGATACGAGTTATTATGTTTCTTATCGTAATAAACTAAATCTGGGCACTGTGGGAGTGAATAAGAATATTGTTT
>DAORWU010000038.1:0-20896 GCA_035434405.1 Niabella sp.
CGTTTCTGTCCCATAACGCAAAGCTACAATAGCACCTCAAAAAAAGAATTAGCCATAAGGAGAGTGTATTCAATTATAGATTGTTTAAATTTGAAACGTATTGTTCTGTAACTAATTTTTATACCGGATAGTGAAAGGCATTCCGAATAAATTTTGAAAAATTGTAAAATAGAATTGTCTGAATTTATAACAACTTAAACCCGTTTATATTTTGAAAACGACTAAAAAAATAGTGCCCAAAGTACCAGGCATATATAATAAAGAAAGAACTAAGTCCAAACTTATTAAAGCGGTGGGTCAGATACTCGCAAAAGAGGGTTATCAGAATATCAGAGTTAACAAGGTGGCTGAAAAAGCCGGGGTTGCTAAAAAAGCTATATATGTATATTTTGGAGGATTGGACGGGCTAATAAAAGAATATCTGAAGCAAGTGGACTTTTGGCAAATGGAAAAGCAAAAACTGGAGACTAACGAAAAAAAGGCATTGCCGGAAATAACCAAAGATTTTATGCTTGACCTGCTTAAAAAAGATTTCCAATATTTTTTTGACTCCCGCGAAATGCAAAAAATTGTTTTATGGGGCATCAGTGAAAAAAATAAAACCATTCGGGCACTTATAGACGAAAGGGAGGAACTGGGTGAGAGAATTTTTAAGAAAGCTGATGAGATTTTTAAAGATAGCCTGGTTGACTACCGGGCATCAATAGCCATCCTTGTTTCAGCTATCTATTACACAGTGCTGCATGTTAAAAGTAATGGAAGTACTATGTGCGGAATAGATATGTCTTCTGCTGAAGGCAAAGAAAGACTATTTAAGGCAATGGAGCGTTACCTAAGTTTTATATACGAACAGCCTGATGTTCCTTTGTAAAAAATACATTATTATAAGATTTCTACATCCATTTTGTAATTTCAAAATGGATTTTCTTTTAAAAACAGCTCAGGCAGTATTTATTTCTTTGAAAATGATACTAAAAGGTGCCAAACATGTATAAAATTTGGGAAAACACCAATTGGTATAATTTATTTGTATCATTGCTAATGAAAATTAATGTTCTCTTTAACCAAAAATTAGCAGCAATATGAACCACTAGCAATTTATAACTGATGTCTATGAAACTATTTCAATGGGTGTAAACAGGGGCTTACTACATTTAATTCAGGATGGCACATTGGGTGCCGATAATAAGATAGGTATTAATGGCTCGAAACTGTATAATTTCACTTCTTGCAGCTATTTGGGTTTAGAACACGATGCCCGTCTAAAAGAGGCAGCAATAAATGCTGTTAAAAAATATGGTACTCAATTTTCTGAATCAAGGGCCTATGTTTCTATAAAACTCTACCAGGAGCTGGAAGAATTAATGTGTGAGATTTTTGAGGCCTCTGCGATCATTGCTCCCACTACAACTTTAGCACATTTGGCAGCTATTCCGGTGCTATTAGATGCCGGAGATGCAGTGATAGTTGACCAGCAGCTTCATAATTCTGTACTTAGTGGAATAAATACCTTCAGGGGAAATTGGCCGCTTCATTTCGAGGTATTGCGACATAACAGGATAGATACATTAGAACAAAGGATAAAAAAGCTACAGGCTAATTACAACAGGGTTTGGTATTTCGCTGATGGTGTATATTCTATGTTTGGGGACAGATGTCCTATAGATGAAGTTGTTAACTTCCTTAATCTATATCCATCCTTTCACACTTATATTGACGATGCACATAGTATGAGCATATTGGGAAAGAACGGAAGAGGGTTTGTACTGGGTAACCGACCAATCCATGAAAAAATGATTATTGCTTCATCAATGGCGAAGGCATTTGCAACTGGTGGGGGCATGTTGGTATTCCCAACTAAGGAATTAGCCAGGACCGTGAGAACCTGTGGCGCTCCGTTTAATTCCTCGGGGCCACTGCAACCTGCTACACTCGGAGCTGCGGTAACCTCAGCAAAAATTCACCTTACTGAAGAAATTTATCAATTGCAGGATGAATTAAAAAAGCGTATTCAATATGCAAACTCGTTATTTAGCCAAACTTCACTGCCCGTTATATCAAATTATGATTCCGCGATATTTTTTGTTGGAACCTCTAAGTCTGATTTGGCTTACGAAATTATGGAGCGAATGATGAAAAGAGGCTTTTTAGTAAACCTGGGAGTTTTCCCAGCCGTATCAAAAAATCACTCCGGCATTCGCTTTACAATTACTGTATTGCAAACCTATGAGCAAATAGAGAGTATGATTGCCACACTTAACGAGGAATTTATGGCTGCATTACAGGAAAATGATTTTTCAATAGAGCAGATCAACAGTGCTTTTAGAGTAGTCGCTGGATTGGACAGGAGATCAACAGGAACGTTTTTAAATTAGATTAGGTTGCCCTGTATTACAATGTAAAAAGCACGAAAAAGTAAATTTTCGTGCTTTTTAATTTGCTTCAACAATGGCATCTTTTATATTAAGATGCCATTGTTGAGAGATGGCGTTCACAGTATTCAATCATCAATATATTTCCCTTCATGTTCAAGTTCATCCATAAAAAGCTTCCATCCAGCTTCTATTATTTTGAAATTCTCTTTTCTTTCGGCTGCAATGGCAGGTTGAAGAAAATCTTCATTTTTACCTAATACATTACCTTGCGGGTAGCCACTCAAAATGTACCATTTAGTTTCCATAACCAAAGGTTCAGTCCCACCACCATTATAATCGTAAAATAAAATAGGTATATTTTCCGCACTTCCTTCGGCAGGTCTAAATGCTTTTAATGAAAACAAGTGTTTATCAGAAAGAGAAATATTGATTGTTGAGGCAGCAGCGTTTTTAATCCTTTGTAATTCCTTTTCGGGGTTACTGAAAACAATTTCGCCAGTTTTCGCATTGTATGATTTAAGGTTTAATGTAGCAATTACATTTTCAGTGCCCGCCACTTCCCGTGGCACAGTAGCCTTAGCAGCAGGGGTATGATCCGCTATCGCCTGTATTTTTAAATTACTATTACTTATACTTTCGGCTGTTGTATTGCTTTTGCTGCATGACAGTACAACTAAGAATAATATTGTTATAAAAAAAGTTCCAGCTTTCATAACTATTGATTTAAAATCTTTTTCGCCAGCCGCCTTTGCAATGATACAGGGGTATAATATATCCGGTACTTGCCATCCTCAGTATATTGATTTGCTAAGCGTTCATCGGCTACTTCTTTTTTTAAATCATCGAATCTGCCTTCTGTGCAAACATCCATACCCCATCGACTTGTTGAGCTGATTTTGCCGTCTTCGTCATTGAAAAGATAGCCCATTGTTAATGATAAGATCGCATCTTTACTATCTGCGCAAAACTTACTAAAATCTTTATACTCCTGTGTATTCATTATTGGCTGCGAAGTACTATACATTGCAAATTCAGGAGAATGATCTTTGTCCATAAACTTCTTAAATTTAACCGCAAAGTCATCTTGAAGTTGTTTAGGAACAGCCTGTATCAATCCTGGTAGTTTAGCTGCCTCGCTACTTGTAAGTATTACAATATCTGCCACCCATTTTTGCCCCGTATTGCTATCCGTAGTCGTGTCTCCCGGGCCACCAACAGCAGTCCTGTTCCATGTACTTGCGATATTGTCTGGAAACTTTGTACTATTCTCTTTATTTGACGATGATTTTTTAGAGCAAGCAGTAAAAGCAAGCAGCCCTAAAAAAAGCGCAGTAATAATAATTGTTTTCATAACTGTTTCTTTTAGTTTTTTAAGGTGAATTAAAGACGAGATAAAATAGCTTTAATATACTTTTTGGTAAAAGTCTCAGGCAAAGGTGCAATATATTTTCTGTCCTTTGTGTATCTATTATTTTTCCAGTTTTCCTTGAGATCCTCCATAATAAATCCATATTTATCTTTTGCTATTTGAGAAAACATATAATAGGATATATTTTGCTCAAAAGTTTTGCTTACGTCTTTATCGAAAATAACCGATGCGAAGAACAGGACTGCTTCGTCTATATTTGTTTTTGAATATGTTAATAGCTGCCGTCCTTCGTTTGTTTCAATTAATTTATATGGATCATTTTCCGTTTTATACTCTTTGGAACTAATCTTATTCACCCAATTATTATATAGAGTATTTATGGTTTTTGTCCCATTTCGCAATGCGCTTTGGCGGGATGCTATTAAAGATTTTTCGTTGTTGGTGAATTCCACCTGTTCAACAGCTGTTAACCCTTTAGCCACTGATTCTTCAAACGTCAACTCCTGTTTAGCAGCAAAGGAAGAGCCATCAATACGATAATACTTAACAATACTGCCGTAACCAGACGGATCGTTTAAGGCATCCCTTGGATGAAACGTTCTGGCTAACTGTCCTGGTTTACTTTCCCAATCATAACCATGCGCGTTATAATTACCAGGTTTTTTAACAGAGCCATGCGTAATTGTTCCGTCGGCCCGGGCCCACATAGCTACTACACCATTGCTGGCATCTGCTCCGACCGGAGTATAAGTCATTGCTCCTACATATCTTTCAGGATTGTTGCCATAGTAATCATCCCAGGTACTCCAAACAAAAGGACTACCATAATAATAAGAAGGCGTTGATCCCTGCATCCAAAAGGAAGTAAATCCACCCGCCCAAGCATAACAATTATAAAAGGGAGGGCTACTCGGGTTTAACGTTTCGGGAGAACTCATAATTGCATCATCTGCTTTCAGGTTTGGAAAGGCATACATTATATTACTATTTTTAGCCCCCGAATATAAATCGGTAACTCCTGTAGGGTTATAAGAACTATATGCAGACACAATAACTCCCTGCATATTTCTGCTAAAGTTTTTCTTTACCCTTGAGTTCAGCCCCCAGTAAAAATCGCCACCGTTATATCCATAATCATCATTATATCCACAAACTTTACCAGGAAAACCGTTATAGTCAACAACCCATAAGCGAGGATCTCCACTGGCAGTGTAAGCTGTAAAATAATTCATTTCCTGTCCGTTGTAATGGCTATGACCAAAACTCAACCATCCGGTAACCGGACAGCTATAATAATAGGAGGGTGTCGAACCTGACCCCGCATAAACAGTAAGGCTTGCAGTGCCCGTTTCTATTCCGTAATAAGAACGTAGTTTAACATAATAATAACCGGTAGTTGGCACTGTAAAAGCTACGTAGCCCCTTTGAGATCCGCTCACCAATGTAGAAGCCGCAGTCCAACTTTGGCTTTCAGGATTATTTACACTAAACACTTCAAGCACATGAAGTTGCGACCCTGCCCAACTGGTAAAGGACATATTTTTCCCTGAAGTTAGATAAACTGTATTATAGTAACTATAGTTAAAAGACCTATCTAATGTGCTAGCATAATCGTTTAAATTAGAATCCGCTGCTAAACTTGACATTACAGTGTATGAAGCCGACTTATTAACGTTTGTATTTGAATTTAAAGTATCTGTAAGAATGGTAGTGGCGGATTTATAGTTTTGATATTTTGTTATTTTATTAAGAAATTCCCTATATGCTTCATCAGGTATATTTGAACTTGCTTCGTCTCTTGTAAGTCGAACAAAATCAATAGAGGGAGTAAGTGGTAGTGCGATAGAAAAGCTTATCGAATTCGTTCCTTTTTTTAATTTCAGACTTATTTTATTACCATTAGCATCCATATAAGCACCGCTATGCCAACCTGCTTCAGTTACGCCAAAAGGCAATTTTTGCTTTTCATTATTTACAATAATACCTAATTCTGAGAACCGGTTTTTTTGTTCGTCTAACGCCGGGCTGTTTACCCACGCGCTCAAATAGTATTCGCCATCAGCAGGCACATTTATGTAAAATACTTTAAAAGCCAAAGAATCTTCAACCTTATCTTCTGACTTTGAAATTGTAGCTTCACCCCCCAGCCCTTTATTTTTCTCAAAAAAAGCAGTCTCCGTAATAATAGGTTTGCCCATTCCTTCTACTGTACGGGCCACAGTATCACCTTCTGTAGTTATTAATTCTCTTTTACAACTTGTAAACAGTAACCCTGTTACAAATATTACGATCAACATCAAAAAAAGCCTGTTGGTTGCTCCAAAAAGCATAAGCCACAGTCTCGTTTGTTTTTTCATTGTAAGATTTTTTGAATATAAAGTTATAAACTAAACTAGTTGGTTGCGAATTTACCACTAAAAGGTGTAATTGCAACATTTTTCTTAATTTTTTTCAAATCATTATCCCTCTTAGTCGAAGGGGGGGATTCCGACTTTTTTATAAAATTTCAAAAATCAACCTATCTTATTATTAATCACACTATTACAATTCATACAAAACACCCCTCTATTTTCATTATTCATATGATACTGCAACTTGAATTCCTGAAAGCGTTCGGGATTTCATCTATTCGCATATTCTACATTTTTTATTTTATAGTCGGCTATTGTATTGCTATTTTGCTTTTGTTGCATCGCACTCTTGTACATTAGTACTACTATCTTATTTTCTTTAATGCTCCTTTTTATTTTCACTCGGAAAGTGGCTCACTTATCTGTTTGAAAGTATCAACAATACCGAAAACAAAAACCTACATACCCTGCTCCCACAAAATTATGCCCCCCTTTCTAAGCACCAATGATGGGGTTGGCCGAAGGGATACTGAGTAATAACAAAAAAAAATTCCAACAATGTGCTGTATTGACGGAATTCTTGAGAAGTTCCTTACTATGTGCGGTGAGGGCAGGATTTGCACCTGCGCATTTAATTAGGTCCGCTAATCGGTTAATTTCCTGAAGCACCTGAGGCAGCAGCCATCAGGTCGGGTTGAGCATAGGCAAACAAAGTAGTTTCATAAAACTTATTTGCCATTCCCAAGGCGTTTCCCTTTGAAAATTTAGTGCATTGCAGGGTGTACCAAAGCGGGGAAAATCGGTTATAGCCCAACACTTCAATATTATTCTCTTTTGCCAATTGCATGAGCGCATTTTTGTCATCGGAAGATTTCAGTTTTACATAGAATAAATGACTCAGCCCCACTTCGCTTTTTGATGCGGTTTCAAAAAACGGAGTTTGATATAAGGCAGATGGAATATCCTTCAATTGGGTTGAATTGTATTCAATTATCATCCACCGCAGATTTTTGAACTGTGGCGTTGAAATAGTTGGAATAATTGTTGAGATTTTTACATCCTGAGGAGCAGAAATAATTTTTATTTTTTCTTTTTCAAGAAAATCGTTGATTACCGATTCATTTGAAGATTCAAATAAAATATATTTTTTATCTCCTGCTTGGGTCAACGGTATTTTTTGATCTTTATACCAATAATAAAAACGGTTATTCATCTGCTCATCTATGGTATTTGAGTTTGTAGTATTCTCGTCAGTTTCGACAGATTCAACCCCAGACTTCACACAACTAATAGCAGACAAGGATATTGTAGCAACTAAGGCAATAACGTGAATACGGCTTATAAATTTCATTTCAAATAGGGTTTAAAAAATTTTAGTTATTGGTGATACAAATACACAGCCTTTCTGAATACTTTTAGAAATCTAAGGTGATTCCACTAATAATTGAGCACCACTTTGTAATTCAAAATTAGGGTGCTTTACCGATAGTAAATGACCCAGACCCGTTGCTGTCGTGTAGCTCACTGAACTAATCAGGTAATCCGTATAGATGTCCGCAAAGTTTTCCACATCCCAAAGGTATTTATTGCTCATTTAACTAATCATTATGCGTAAGGTGAGTTACTAAATGTGCCAAGTGTCGTAGGCCAATTGTTATTCTCAAACCATCAATCACTTCTTCCATCCCAACCCATCATCATAAGTCTTAGATTTTGATTTCTTTTCATTGTTTTTGTTTAAAGTACTATATAAATATACTTATCGGTGGTAAATGTATCACTATTTGGTGTAAATAAAAAAATAAAAATTTGGTAACTGTTCGCCATCAAGGTTAGCAAAAACTGTCCAAGTGATTAAAACCTTTTGAGCGTTTTGGATGGCAGTATCTATACCCAATTGCGAGGTAACAAAGGAGTCTCGGCTTTTTCAGATTTGAAATGGTCGATTTCTTTTGTCTTATTTATCTTTTGACCGCGATTGTAAGGATTTGCATAGAAATTGGGGAGCCCCCTACATTTATTTTTGAGGAATGGAGGACGAGCAAAGGAATTGCCTGATGAAGATTTTTTATGCGAGTAGTGTGGTTAAACAATAAATAGATTTCCGGCAATGGGAATACCCGTTGAAAACTATTTTCTCCAAGTGGATCGCTAATTTCATAATTTCCCTACCTTTGCGCCCTAAAATTTGGAAAAATTTTTTTCGGATTTTGGACGCCGATCAGGGCGAGAACCTTGAAGAGTGCGACGCAACGGAAGCTCAATCAGGGTTCAAAAGCTGGTAAACAAATAATAATAATTACTCAAAAGCTATGGCAGATTTAAAATTTCAAAGAAACTTTGGTATTGCTGCTCACATTGATGCAGGTAAAACCACTACTACTGAACGTATTTTACGATACACAGGCATGATTCACCGCATAGGTGAGGTGCATGATGGTGGAGCTACTACCGACTGGATGGAACAAGAAAAAGAGCGTGGTATCACAATTACCTCTGCAGCGGTAAGTTGTAAATGGAATTTCCCCACCGATAAGGGAACGGCTATTCCAGGTACTACCAAAGATTATTCTTTCAACATTATTGACACTCCGGGTCACGTGGACTTTACTGTGGAAGTAGAGCGTTCTATGCGTGTACTGGATGGTTTGATAGCGTTGTTTTCGGCTGTAGATGGTGTGGAGCCTCAGTCTGAGACTGTATGGCGCCAGGCTAACCGTTACAAAGTTCCGCGTATCGGTTTCGTAAATAAAATGGATCGCTCGGGTGCTGATTTTCTGAACGTGGTGAAACAAGTGAAAGAAATGCTGGGTGCTAAAGCAGTGCCTTTGCAGTTGCCTATCGGTGCCGAAGATCATTTCAAAGGTGTAGTAGATTTGATTAAAAATACCGGGATCATTTGGGATGATTCTACAGAGGGGATGACTTATACCGAAGTGCCTATTCCTGATGACATGAAAGATGAAGTGGAAGAGTGGAGAGCATCTTTGATCGAAGCGGTGGCTGAGTATGATGATACACTAATGGAGAAATTCTTTGATGATCCAAACTCAATTTCTGAAGATGAAATTCATGAAGCTATTCGTAAAGCATGTTGCGACCTAAGCATCGTGCCTATGATGTGCGGATCTTCGTTCAAAAATAAAGGTGTACAAACTGCATTGGATGCGGTATGTCGTTATCTGCCTTCTCCAGTAGATATTGATGCTATTGAAGGACATGATCCTAACGATCCTGAAAAAGTGCTGATCAGAAAGCCTGATGCTAAGGAACCGTTTGCGGCTCTGGCGTTTAAGATCATGACGGATCCTTATGTGGGTCGCCTGGCCTTCTTCCGTGCCTATTCTGGTCGTTTGGATGCTGGTTCCTATGTGTTGAATGTAAGAAGTGGTAAGAAAGAGCGGATCAGCCGTATTATGAAAATGTTTGCCAATAAGCAAAACCCAATCGACTTTATCGAAGCAGGAGATATTGGAGCAGCAGTAGGTTTCAAAGAAATTAAAACTGGAGATACACTTTGTGATGAAAATCATCCCATTGTTTTGGAGAATATGTTTATTCCTGAACCGGTAATCTCAATCGCCATCGAGCCTAAAACACAGGCAGATGTAGATAAAATGGGTATGGCTATTGCCAAACTGGTGGAAGAAGATCCTACACTTCGTGTAAGAACTGATGAAGATACTGGACAGACTATTCTTCAGGGAATGGGAGAGCTTCACCTGGAAATTATTGTGGATCGTATGCGTCGCGAGTTCAAGGTAGAGATCAACCAGGGTGCTCCTCAGGTAGCTTATAAAGAAGCATTCAATACCACTATCGAACACCGAGAAACATTGAAAAAACAAACTGGTGGTCGTGGTAAGTTTGCTGATATTCAGTTCAGCATCGGACCTGTTGATGAGGATTGGAAAAAAGAAAATCCTGACAAGAGCTATCAGTTTGTAAACGATATATTTGGTGGATCCATTCCGCGTGAGTTTTTACCAGCTATTCAGAAAGGATTTGAATCTTCTATGACTTGTGGTGTGTTGGCAAACTATCCGGTGAATAATATGAAGATCCGCGTATTTGATGGAAGTTTCCATGCTGTGGATTCTGATTCTATGTCTTTTGAACTTTGTGCTAAACAAGGTTTCCGTGAGGCAGGAAGAAAAGCAAAACCAATATTGCTGGAACCCATCATGAAAGTGGAAGTGATCACTCCGGAACAATACATGGGTGATGTAACAGGTGATCTGAACCGTCGTCGTGGAATGATGGAAGGTATGGACACTCGTGCAGGAGCTCAGGTGATCAAAGCCAAAGTGCCTTTGAGTGAAATGTTTGGTTATGTAACTCAATTGCGTTCATTGACTTCAGGTCGTGCATCCAGCACCATGGAGTTTTCTAACTACTCTCCGGCACCTAATAATATCGCCGAAGAAGTAATCTCAAAATCAAAAGGAAAAGTTACCGCATAGTTAGCTATTTACTTTTAGACATATGTAAGAACCCCGGTCAGCGACCGGGGTTCTTTGATGATAGGCTGATTGCATTCTGTTGGGGTTGATTCAAATCTAATTCCGGCAGAAGTATTTCTTTTACTAACTCAAAGTGCTTTTGGCAGGAGGCAGGATCTGCATCACTTCTCTGGTAATGTAATCAGCCGCTTCATTTAATCTTGATATAACCGTTTCAGGTTTGTCGGCTTTATACACTATGCCTATATGATATTTTTTACTCAGAAACCGATCTACTTCATCACATACCAATGGGCGAGTGTCTGGCACTTCTTCCTTTGCCAGTGATACCAAAAGTCCACCGTAAAACTTTTTTGTTTCTTGCACTTCGTATTTTTCTCCCTTCAAAATGGCTGTTTCTAATTTTGCCCATTCCTTCCACAAATTTATTCCGGTGGCTGCTTCTATCATTTCAGGTATATGGACACCACCAATTCGGGAGGATGCCTCAAGAAAATAAAACTGCCCATCTTCTCCTCGAATGTATTCGCTATGAGTGGCTCCGTTTCGGATACCAAAACTGGATAAAACCTCTTTGTTGATTTTGTCCAAAGCCTTGGATTCTTTTGTTTTTTTAGAAAGGGTTACCGTTCTGAAAACGCCACCCTCATGCGAAACTTTCATAGGGGTAGCCAAATATTTGGAAAAACTGGCAAACACAATCTTGTCCTCGTACACTAAACAGTCCACATGATACACATCTCCCGGCTTAAACGATTCCAACAAAAATTTCATTCTCTCTTCTCCCAACCTCTCTAAAGCAGGCCAAAGTTCTTCCTGCGAACTGATCTTTATGATCCCAGTGGCCGAGGCTTCCGAACGAGGTTTTAATACCCAGGGACCCGGAACCTCCTCGGTAAATTTTTGAAGGGCTTTATCATTGAAAATGGCAGAAAACTCAGGAATAGATATACCGCTATCTTTTGCTTTTTGGCGCATGGCCAGTTTGTCTCTGAAATAGCGATAAGTAGTTTGACCCATTCCGGGAATACGAAATGTCTCTCTGATCATGGCTGCTTTTTCCACATCAAAATCATCCAGTGCCACCACTGCATCTATGGTATGATGCTGCATCAGATAGGCAAATCCCTTTACAAAATCATCCATATTCCATACATGCTTTTCCACGTCTGGCATGTAATAGGTTTCATCGATGTAGCTAAAAGGCCAATCCTCTGATCTTAAACTTTCGGAGGTGATCAAAATAACTCTGTTATCTTGTTCCTTACAACCGATCAGGAAATCACATCCTTTGTAATAACTTGCTATGCAAACAATTGTTTTTTCCATACTTGCAATTTAAGGTTTATTTATGGTTGCTATATCTGCTGCCCAATAAAATCTATAAGTAATTGAACACCGTAGCCTGTTGCTGCTTTTTCCTTGGTATAATGTACGTTTCCAAATGCTACACCGGCAATATCCAGATGCGCCCAATGGGTATGCCCCTCTATAAATTGTTCCAGAAACTTTCCTGCCACAATACAATCTCCAAAGGGTTTGGATGAGATATTTCTGAAATCAGCCACATCTGAGGTGAAGTCTTCTTTCCACACATCCCAAAGTGGCAGGTTCCATATCCGCTGATTGGTTTTGTCGGCAGAAACTTCCAACTGTTTTTTCAAAGATTCGTTATTGGAAAAATAAGCACCACATGTATATCCAAACATGCGTACAGCACTCCCTGTAAGGGTGGCCAGATCTATTAGTACATCTGTTTTGTAATTTTTTGTAAGGTAGGCAAGTCCATCTGCCAGCGTCATTCTTCCCTCTGCGTCTGTATCCAATACTTCGATGGTTTTTCCATTATATGCTTTTATGACATCACTAGGCAGGTATGATTTTTCTGAAACAGCATTATCAGTGATTGGCAAAATCGCCACTACATTGACCGGCATTTTTAATGCGGCAAGGGTGAACAAAGTTCCTATCACTGCACTGGCACCACCCATATCGCTTTTCATATAGTGCATATTTTGAGATGGTTTGATAGAGATGCCACCCGTGTCAAATAATACACATTTGCCTACTAATCCAATGGTTTTGGCTTTGGCTCCTCCGCCTTTATACTCCATGATGGTGAAAGCCGCTTCCTGAGAACTTCCCTGGTTTACGGCACAGAAAGCACCCAGTCCAATTTTCTTACTTTCGGATCGGTTGAAAGCACGGTAACTGATTTTTAGTTTTTTGCAGGTAGATTCTAAAAATGTAGAAATGGCTTTGGTTGTTTTAAAATTGGCAGGTTTGTTTAACCATTCCATACCAGCAAATTGTCCATCACAAAGTGCTTCGGTTTGTAGAGCAATGGATTTTAGATTTTTTTCCGGCAGAGCATCAGCATATATTTCAAACCCTTTTTTCCAGAAAGGATGGGATTTTTCAAATGGATATTTGTAAGTACCCAGAAATAGTCCTTTTACAAAATTGGTGCATTGGGCTTCTGTTAATTTGCCTGAAATGCTGGTGGTGCTTGATTTTAATTTGTCCTTGAAATCATTGGAAAACTTATTGCCCACCTGCTGAAAAACAAAGTCTTTGGCTTCCTCTTTACTGCCTAGGCCGATTAAAAAATCGACTGATTTCTCACGAGGTATCACAAAAACTTCATGTTGTTTTGCCTCGAAAAATGGCTGAATGGTCGGGTATTCTGATTTTGCCTTGGACCAGTCTTCTTTAGTAAAGAGTAAAATGTTTTGCGAAGCGACCGTTTTTTTTGAAAGAATCTTTATCACTTTTTTTCCTTTTGTTTAATGATGTCTATTGGGTTTTCTTTACTATCGAAGAATAGCCACTCAATGGCTTTGGGGAATTCCTGCGACCAGTAAAACTCCTGATGTGTACCCATGGGGTTAATGATGGTTCGCACATCAAAGTCGAACAATTTATTACTTTCCCATTGCTTCATAGATTGCTCAAAGATCTTGATCCGATTGGCCATTTGTGCTCCTTCTTTCTGACCGCCATACAAATAGACCTTGGTTTTGAACTGATGATGAAAACTCACCATGGGGAAATTGTTTTCAGGCTCCACCCATAAAGAAGGTGAAAACAATAATAGTTTTGAGTAAACCTCGGGATAAAGAAATCCTCCGTAAATACTAATGAGCGCACCCAGCGAACTACCACCAATACCCGTAAACTCTCTTTCTTTTTTAGTTCTGTAATGCTGATCTACAAATGGTTTCAGTGTGTCAGTAATAAATCGGATATACTTTTTACCCTCAGCATTTTGAGTCAATTTGGGATAGGTAAACACATACTCATTGATGCGATTGGTTTCGCCATGTTCCACAGCGATGATGATGACATCGCCTCGGCCATATTCTGCCAGAATGGAAAGCTTTTTATCAATCTCCCAATTGCCATAGGACGACCCGTTGTTAAATAAATTCTGCGCATCCTGTAAGTATAAAACTGGATAGTCTTTTTCACTAGAGTAATAATCGAAAGGCAGCAAGGCCCATACTTTTCTGGTTTTGTCCAATTGTGGGATGTAAAACTCGTTGCTAATAAGTTCCACAATGGGGAAAAACTCTTTTTTGAATGGCCCCCAGTTGATCCGCCATCTTTCTACCATCGATTCTGATTTTGATCCGGCTTTCTTCACTTTCCTATTGGTGGTAATATTGCCGTATCGGTCTATCTCCACATTTTCCCATCCGCCTTTTGTAAACTTAAATTCTATATTTTCCGGAAGCAGACTGTCTTCTATATGCAGATAAAAAGATCCTTCATCCAATTCTTTGAGTTGGAAGTTGGGATCCTGAGGATTCCAATTGTTGAAATTGCCGGTGATGTACACCTGGCGGTTATCAAGTTCTGGTGTAGTTAAAAAAAAATCCATCGATTTGAAATGCTCAATTTTTCATGAATTGTTTGGCTTCCTGCTCAACCTGTCTATTCAAAACTATATGAACGCAGAGCCAGTTGGATGCAAAGATATAGGCTGTAATGAAACAGGGTTTAAAAATGAGGTGGATGAGCCTAATAAATTGAATAAAATTCTTTGTACAAAAAAGGTATTGTTTTGGGAATACAACGGCGTTCTCAGTGTGGTCAATGTGTTACCAGCCATATGAAGGATGCCGCATTTCGTGAAAAAAAGATTGATAAGATCCGCTAGCCCTTTCGAAGGTCAAACCTTGCTGCACAAAAAGCCAGAATGGGTAGCAGGATGAATATCAACAAAGCATAGGGAGTAGTTATCCAGATACTTGCCACAGAACTACATAACAAAAGATACAATGGATAGGAAAGCAGCAGGAACGAGAAGGTGATGGAGTCGCCATGTACCCCGTCTTTATTGATCGATTTTAATTTTGAAATAATACGGGCCAATGCATACAAAGGTGCATGGAGCAACGCACCTGCTAATGCCAAGGGGGCGGTTAGTATTTTTTGAAAAAGGGATGTAGAGCCAAATGTTGCTTGAATAGAGGCCATATCATTTTTGCCTATTTCATATACCAATGGTTGCAAAGTGGCTTTTAGTTGTTTATTGAAAGCGGTGTATTTTTCACCATCTGTAATGGCCGATTCGAACTGGGATTTAGTGATAAAATCACCGAAATGGATATTTACTTTTTTCCCAAATTTAGAAAATGAACTATAGTTGATACCAAGCGGTAACACTTTTAGCGGAATGTTGTCATCCCATGCCTTAAAAGCCAGTCGGGCGGTTCCCTTTTTTAGCGAACGTAGATGCCATTCATTCACACAAAGCCCTTCGCTAAAAATGAGCACAACGCCCTTAGATTTAAAAAGTTGGATACAGGCATCAAAAGTCTCATAATTGTTTTCCAGATTTTCCACTCCTTCACGGATGCGGTACACGGGCAGCATTTTCAGGTAAGGCAGAATTTTCAGCGAAAAGGAAGACTTAAAAGCATCTCCTCTGGCCAGCGACCATATCGGTTGGTCAAACAATACGTCCAGAATAATGGCATCCAAAAATGAGTTGGGATGATTGGCGGCAATCAGCAGTGGACCACGTGTTTGCAACAATTGTTTTTTATCTGCCACAATGGAATGGCAAAACAGACGGATGACTACCCTTGTGTATATTTTTAAAATGGCGTAAAGCAATTTGTGTTGTTTGTCTAATGAATAGAATTAAGATCTTACATGTATTTTCTTGGAAAACTTTCAAAAAAAATCTTAAAATAACAAATATACATGACAGTACATGACGGTTGAAAAATTTTGATTATATAATTTCGACTTGAAAAGATTTGCTTACTGTATAGAAAATATTCAATTCATGAATGCTATTTTAGGAGTTATTTTTCATTTTATCGGAGGGTTTGCTTCTGGTAGTTTTTATATCCCTTACAAAAAAGTGAAGGGGTGGGCCTGGGAATCTTATTGGTTGGTAGGTGGATTGTTTTCCTGGCTTATTGTGCCTCCCATTGCGGCCTGGCTTACCATTCCCAACTTTACCGAAATCATTAGCAATAGTGATGGGGCTACATTAGGATTTGCCTTTTTATTTGGCCTGCTCTGGGGCATCGGTGGACTAACTTATGGACTAGGTGTTCGGTATCTCGGCGTATCATTGGGCAGTAGTATCATACTTGGATTATGTATGGTTTTTGGAGCACTAATTCCGGCTATTTATTACCAGTTCAATCCGGCTGATGGTAAAGATACAATGGGCATGCTCATTGGAACCAACTGGGGATTAGCTGTCTTGTTTGGACTTTTGGTTTGTATCATTGGAATCATAATTTGTGGGCGTGCAGGCATGCGCAAAGAAAAAGAACTGACTCTAACCGGTCATACGGCTACAGATCCACATGCTTTGCAGGAGGCTCATGTAAATTCTTCAACCGAAGAGCATTTGTCCGGAAAGGATGAATACAAATTTGGTCTAGGACTTTTGGTGGCTATCGTTTCTGGTATTCTGAGTGCCTGCTTCAATTTTGGGATAGAGGCTGCAAAACCAATGGCCAATGTAGCCAATGAACTTTGGAAAGCTCAAAATCCTGGTCAGGGTGAGTTCCTGTATCAAAACAATGTGTCCTATATCATCATCCTATGGGGTGGGCTCACCACCAATCTTATCTGGTGCCTGATTTTGAACGCACGCAACAAAACATTTTCAGATTATACCAACCGCAAAGTGCCTCTTCTTTCCAATATTATTTTTTGTGCTTTAGCAGGTACCACCTGGTTTTTACAATTCTTTTTCTATGGCATGGGCGAAAGCAAAATGGGCAACGGGCCTAGTTCTTGGATCCTTCACATGGCCTTCATCATTCTCGTGGCAAACGTATGGGGACTAATATTGAAAGAGTGGAAAGGGGTTAGTAAAAAAACATTTTTAACGCTCGTATTCGGAATAGTCATCATACTGGTATCAGTACTATTGGTGGGGTATGGCAATTCCTTGAGATAAGAAAAATGATGATCCCGGCTTTAGAATATATGGCATCGGAATTGCATCGCACTCTTGTACGGCAGAATAGATGGCATCGGTCACCAGCTTGTTCACTTCGGCGGATCGCTCTCTTGTATTGCGGCACATAAATCAACAAATAGTACAGAAATAAAATTTTAAACTTCCATCAAAATATTATGGCATCAGAAACAACAACTTTCAAACATGTAAGCTATCTCTGGGACGAGGCAACCGCCACTTCAATGGCCGGAGATGAAGTAGCATTACTTATTTACCGTTCCAATCTTTTAGGAGCTGATTTGCGCTTGACAAATTATGGAGGTGGAAATACTTCCTGCAAAGCAATGGCCAAAGATCCACTGACCGGAGAAGAGACGGAAATCATGTGGGTGAAAGGAAGTGGTGGTGATCTGGGTACACTAAAGAAAACAGGTCTGGCTGCTTTGTATGTGGATAGATTGCGTAGTTTGAAAAAGATATATCGAGGGCTGGATCATGAGGACGAAATGGTGGAATTGTTCAACCATAGTATTTACGATCTAAGCTCCAAAGCACCATCCATTGACACACCACTTCATGGTTTTTTACCATTCAAACATATCGACCATCTGCATCCCGATGCAGCAATAGCTATTGCAGCCGCAAAAGATGGAAAGGAAATTACCGAAGAATTATTTGGTGGTACTATTGGCTGGGTACCCTGGCAAAAGCCAGGCTTTGAATTGGGATTAATGCTTAAGCAATGTCTGGATGAAAATCCTGGAATAAGAGGAATTATGTTAGGCTCTCATGGTTTGTTTACCTGGGGTGATACCGCTTATGAAAGTTATATCAATACTTTGGAGGTCATTGAAAAATGCGCAGAGTATATCGAGCAAAACACAGGTAAAAAAGGACCCGTGTTTGGCGGCGAAAAAATACAATCTTTACCAAAAGAAGAAAGATTGAAAAAGGCAGCAGCACTGGCTCCAGTTTTGCGTGGTTTCTGTTCTAACGCAGGGATAGTGAACCCACCTTTGGAGAGCAGGGGGGCTATCGGCCATTTCACCGATGATGACCGGGTATTGCAATATATCAATTCCAACGATTTGGAAAGATTGGCTCCATTAGGTACTTCCTGTCCAGATCATTTTTTGCGTACCAAAATTAGCCCATTGGTATTAAATCTTTCCACCGATGAAAACCTCGATGATGTAGCCGCTTTAAAAACCAAATTGGCTCCGTTGTTCGAAGATTATCGGGCTATGTATGCAGCATATTATAATACCTGCAAGCATCCCAATAGCCCTGCTATACGCGATGCCAATCCGGTAATTATTGTTTATCCCGGTGTGGGTATGTTTGCTTTTGCCAAAGACAAACAAACCGCCAGGGTAGCCGCCGAGTTTTATACCAATGCGATCAATGTAATGCGTGGGGCTGAAGCTATTTCTGAATATACTTCCCTCCCTCGTCAGGAAGCATTTAATATTGAATATTGGTTGTTGGAAGAAGCCAAATTACAACGTATGCCAAAACCCAAACCACTGAGTGGTCGTGTGGCTTTGGTCACAGGCAGTGGTGGTGGAATAGGGAAGGCTATCGCTAAGAAGTTTGCTCAGGAAGGAGCATGTGTCGTGATCAATGATATTAATTTAGAAAGGATCAATGCCACTACAGAAGAATTTCAAAAAGCATTTGGAAAAGACTCTACCGCATCGGTATTATTAAATGTAACGGATGAAAAATCAATCTATGAGGCCATCGAAGCTACGGCACTAGCATTTGGAGGAGTAGATATTGTGATCAATAATGCAGGTATCAGCATTTCCAAAAGTATTGCAGAACATTCCATTGAGGAGTGGGACAGATTATATGATATTTTGGTGAAAGGTCAGTTCATGGTTTCAAAAGCTGCGGTGGCTACCATGCGCAAACAGAATATGGGTGGCGACATCATCAATATTGTATCTAAAAACTCCATTGTAGCCGGACCAAACAATGCTGGATACGGTTCTGCCAAAGCGGCACAGGCACACCTTACCAGATTGCTGGCGGCAGAATTAGGAGCTGATAAAATACGAGTGAACACAGTGAATCCCGATGCGGTGATTTCCGATTCCAATATCTGGGCAGGTGGCTGGGCCGAAGGTCGCGCCAAAGCTTATGGCATCACGGTGGAAGAATTACCAGCCTACTATGCAAAGCGAACGCTGATGAACGAAATCATTTTACCAGATGATATTGCCAACGCCTGTTTTGTTTTTGTAGGCGGATTGCTGGGTAAGTCAACCGGTAATATTTTGAATGTGGATGGCGGTGTAGCACAAGGATTTGTAAGATAATATTTGATAGGTGCCAGTGCTTCTATTTCGAAGTACTGCTCCTAAAGTTCTTCATATAGCAAAGCAACAAGGGTTAGTGATTGTCTAGTCGGCTGACCCGTTTTTTTTCTTATTAGAAAGAAGAATACTAAAACGATTAAAACATTTGAATCATGATATTGAATAGCACAGCCATTGAGGCTCATAACGAAAAACTTATTGCACAACATAAAAAGCATTTTGAATTTATTTCCGGAGAATTGCCCGAAACGGAAAGTATCCTTCAAAAGCTTATCGAATTTCAGATAGCCATTCCATCCTGGGCATTAGGAAGCGGTGGCACCCGGTTTGGGCGCTTTAGTGGTGGCGGTGAGCCATCTACTTTGGAAGAAAAAATTGAGGATATCGGATTGTTGCATCAGCTCAATAGAAGTAGTGGTGCAGTTTCTCTGCATATTCCCTGGGATATTCCCCAGGATGCAAAAGCTATCAAAAATCTTGCAGCTGAGTATGGTTTGAAGTTCGATGCCATGAACTCCAATACCTTTCAGGATCAAAAAGATCAGAAGCACAGTTACAAATATGGCTCTATGCAAAATGTAGATAAAGCAGTTCGCCAACAAGCCATCGACCATAATATAGAAGTGATAAAATATGGTCAGGAATTAGGTTCTGATTCTCTTACCGTTTGGCTTGCCGATGGTTCTTGTTTTCCTGGACAATTAAATTTCAGAGATGCCTTCAACAACACATTGGAAAGTTTGCAGGAGGTGTATAGCTCACTTCCAGACAACTGGAAAATGTTTGTGGAATACAAAGCTTTCGAACCCAATTTCTATTCAACCACAGTGGGCGATTGGGGACAGTCACTTTTATATGCCAGTAAGTTAGGCAACAAGGCTTATACCCTGGTTGATCTGGGGCATCATTTGCCAAATGCTAATATTGAACAAATTGTAGCATTGCTGCTCAATGAGAAAAAATTGGGAGGCTTTCATTTTAATGATAGTAAATATGGTGACGATGATTTAACCGTGGGTAGTGTCAAACCTTATCAGTTGTTTTTAATATTTAATGAACTGGTGGAAGGAATGGATGCGCGTGGTATGAATCATGCAAAGGATTTAGGATGGATGATTGATGCCAGCCACAATGTGAAAGATCCATTGGAAGATTTGTTGCAAAGCGTGGAAGCTATTAAGTTGGCCTATGCTCAGGCATTGCTGGTTGATTCCAAAGCTTTGGGTATAGCACAACAGAATAGTGATGTGGCTGCTGCGCAGGAAATATTGCAAACTGCTTTCAGAACCGACCTGCGTCCACTATTGGCCGAAGCCAGATTGAGATCAGGTGCCGCTTTAAAACCTTTGCAATTGTTTAGAGAGGAAAGGCTGAGGACACAACTGATTGACAAGCGTGGTGCAAACACAATGGCAACGGGTCTTTAGAAAAAAGCAAGGAATTGTTTGAAATTTTGATAGTCAGTTTTCAATAGTCAATATTTAATAATCAATAATCAATAGTCAATAATCAATAGTCAATCAATGTCGTTTCCTTAAGGAAGATAAATAAAAAAAGTTCTTTGACAAGTGTTAT
>DAORWU010000039.1:0-19001 GCA_035434405.1 Niabella sp.
GCTAATGACAATAAGCGTTTCAGAAGATTTCAGCATCATTTTTGTCCATTAAGCCCTTTCTTCCAATATTTTGGTATCAATCGGTCTTTATTTTTGTGACAAAATAAAATACAGCGTACTTGAAAAGTCATCTAGTGGAAGCATATTAAAAAACTTGACCAGGTTACCTCCACAAAATCCAATCTGCAATCTTCAATCCGCAATTATATTAATCCCCAAAAATGCGTAGTTTCGTGCCTCCTTTATGAAAAAAATTGAACTCGAAGTGGTAGCCTTATCGCACAGTATTACACAAACCCATTCCTACGCTGTAGTGTTGGGAGAGGTGAACGGGATGCGCAGATTGCCAATTGTTATCGGTGGTTTCGAGGCCCAGGCAATCGCTGTGGCATTGGAAAAAATGAATCCCAGTCGTCCGCTTACACACGACCTGATGAAAAATTTTATGCTGGCATTTTCGGTCGAGTTGCACGAAATTATTATATCCGATCTTCAGGAAGGCATCTTCTTTAGCAAATTGGTTTGCTCCTCCGAACATGATACCATCGAGATTGACAGCCGAACATCAGATGCCATTGCGCTCGCTGTTAGGTTTGGATGCCCTATTTATACCTACGAAAATATCCTAGGCAATGCAGGGATTCTATTGGATGAAAAGGATCAAAATCCTAGCGAAGAAAAAGCAGAAGCTGTAGGAACCTTATCTATCGACAGTTCGGGCGATGATCTGAAATCCATGAGTATCGAAGAGTTGAATAATCTGTTGAACGAGGTTTTGGAAAACGAGGATTATCTCAAGGCAATTGCTATTCGGGACGAGCTCAACAGTAGGAAAAAGTAATTCATCATTTAGCGATAATAAATTCCGGCGGGTGGTTTTTTTCTCCAATTGTAAAATCAATATTGGCCTGTACATTACCGGGAAGCGTCAGGATGGGTATCACAATCTTGAAACCATATTCTTTCCTGTTCCTGTTTACGATGTATTGGAATTGCATGCTGCTGACCAAACAGATATTACTATTTTAGGACAATCCATTCCTGGAGCTAAAGCAGAAAATATAATATTAAAAGCCTGGCAACTTCTTAAGAATGATTTCCCTGCGCTGCCAAATGTGCATTTTTATCTCTTAAAAAATATACCCACCGGAGCTGGTTTAGGGGCAGGTAGTGCCAATGGGGCATTTGCCTTAATAGCACTAAACAAAAAGTTTCAACTAAACCTAAATACTGAAAAACTGTTAGCTTATGCATTAGCACTGGGCAGTGATTGTCCTTTCTTCATCCTCAATCAACCTTGTTTTGCCAGCGGTCGTGGTGAGGTTCTTGAGCTAGTAGATATTGATTTATCGGCGTATAAATTGGTGATTGTAAATCCAGGTGTCCATGTTTCCACTCCCTGGGCTTTCAGTCAGATACAAGCCAGGATTCCGGCAATCCAATTAAAGCAGACGATAAGCAGGCCAGTAGCCACCTGGAAAGAGTGTATCAAAAACGATTTTGAAGAGGCTGTTATCAAGGCGCATCCTGAATTAGCGGCACTTAAGCAAAACCTTTACCAGCAAGGTGCTGATTTTGCTATCATGAGTGGAAGTGGTAGTACTTTTTTTGCATTGTTTAGAAAGGAGGTAGAAATAAACTTCAGTTTTCCTGATCACTATTTTGTAAAAACTGTTTCACTTTCTTTGAAATAATTGTGTTGTCTTCAACTTTTCAATCATTTGTATTATTACGAATATTCTTTTAAGGTTGTAGGTAAGTTGTGTTGATAGTAGTACAGGTGTTGAAGAGTGCGACGCAACTATGCTCAATAGTAGCACTGTCGTTGGGTACATCATTATCATAAGGAACAGAATGTAGCAACGAGGAACCTAATTCTGATCTATCAATTTTTCATTTGTTGAAAGTTGCAGAAATAAAAAACCGGACAACTGCCCGGTTTTGATTTTGTAATTTGATAAGTTCTTATCTGTTTTGTTTATAATCTTCCTTCCTTAATTTCTTCTACTACTGCCGGATCCAAAAGGGTAGAAGTGTCTCCAAGGTTTTCCAGTTCTCCTTCTGCTACTTTGCGTAAGATACGGCGCATGATTTTGCCACTGCGTGTTTTTGGCAGGGCACTTACAAACTGCACTTTATCGGGTTTTGCTATTGGTCCAATGATGCGGGTTACGGTAGCATGGAGATCCTGACGGGTGAGGTTGTCATCATCTTCGTGTCGGTTTTTGCCGTCCAATACTACATAAGCATAAATGCCCTGTCCTTTTAGTTCGTGGTGATAGCCGACCACAGCACTTTCCACCACACCAGCCATCATGTTAATGGCGTTTTCTACTTCGGCCGTTCCCAATCGGTGCCCACTCACATTAAGCACATCGTCCACCCGACCTGTAATTCGATAATTTCCCTGCTCGTCCCTCAACGCTCCATCACCCGTAAAATACATGTCGGGATAAGTGCCAAAATAGGTTTGTCGACAACGCTCATGGTCGCCCCAGGTGGTGCGCAAAATACCCGGCCAAGGCATGGTGATACAAAGGTTGCCACTATAGTTGATATCTGTGAGTTCGGTAACTTCTTCTCCTTTTTCATCCACTAGTATTGGTTTCACTCCTGGTAATGGAAGTGTGGCCCAGCTTGGCTTGGAAGGAGTGATGCCGGCAAGGTTTGAGATCATGATGCCTCCATTTTCGGTCTGCCACCAGGTGTCCACAATGGGGCATTTTTTCTTGCCAATATGTTCATCATACCAATGCCATGCTTCTTCGTTTATAGGCTCACCAACCGAACCTAAGACTTTTAGGGAAGACAAATCTTTCCCTTTAAGGGGGTCTAAACCATAGCTCATCAAAGAACGAATGGCTGTGGGTGCGGTATAGAGGGTATTTACTTTATGTTTATCTACAATATCCCAAAAACGACCAGCGTCTGGCCAGGTTGGAATTCCTTCAAACATGAGGCTGGTAGCTCCTGCCAGTAAAGGTCCATACACGATATAGCTATGACCGGTAATCCAGCCAATATCTGCGGTGCAGAAAAATATGTCGCCAGGGTTGTATTGAAATACATTTACAAAACTATAAGTGGTCCAAAGCATATAGCCGGCAGTGGTATGAACCACTCCTTTGGGTTTTCCGGTACTTCCGGATGTATATAATATAAACAAAGGATCTTCGGCATCCATTTCTTCTGCTGGTACCTTTAATACATCATCGTGCATGGATTCGATCACGTCCTCTACTTCATCTCTCCACCATACATCCCTGCCTTTTAACATGCTGGTGGGCGTGCGGGTTCGGGTATGCACAATCACTTTTTTTACTGTGCGATTCCCAATAAGCGCATCATCAATAATTGATTTTAGAGGGATATCTTTTGCCCCCCTGTAAGCACCATCGCAGGTGATGATATACTCGGCCTGAGCATCATAAACACGATCGGCAATGCTTTGAGCAGAAAAGCCTCCGAAAATTACAGAATGTATGGCTCCAATTCTGGCACATGCCAACACAGCTATCGGAAGTTCTGGTATCATACCCATATAGATACAAACCCGATCTCCTTTCTTAATGCCGTTGTTTCTTAATACCTGTGCAAACTCGCAAACCTTTAAGTGCAACACTTTATAGGAAAGTGTTCTGGTTTTTTCGTTTGGATCATTAGGTTCCCAGATGATTGCGGGACGATCACCTATGGATTCCAAATGTCTGTCGAGGCAATTTTCGGTGATATTGAGTTTGGCACCTTCAAGCCATTTTACTTTTGGTTCGGAAAAGTTCCAGTCTAAAATTTTTTTACTAAACGGTTGTTTTTTTTTCCATTCAAAACTGTCGGCTACCTCCGCCCAAAACCCTTCAGGGTCTTCAAGGCTTCTTTTATAATCATCCTGATATTGTTCCAAGGATGTGATCTGGAAGGGATATGGCATATTCAAATTTTTTGGAAGGCTAATATAAACAAGAATTTGATATCCTAGCATTATTATTACAATGGTAATATTGTTTTGATGATGTGGACTGGATTGTTATCAAAATTGCATGTGAATAAGGTTTATAAAGTATTGGATTTGCCAAAGAAATAAATACTTGTTGAGTTTTTCGGAAAATAGGATATAGGTAAATGGCATAAAAAAAACCACCGCACATTTCGTGGACGGTGGTTTTGTGATCCCGCTGGGACTCGAACCCAGGGCCCATACATTAAAAGTGTATTGCTCTACCAACTGAGCTACGGAATCAACTGCTTTCCCGTTTTGGGAGTGCAAAAATAGGGTTATCGATTTATTGCGCCAAACATTTTTTAAAATAATTTCAGAATTTTTTTATGGCAATTTTTCAATCCTGTACCCAAGCTTTTTTAATCGAATAATTATTTCATTCAACCTGTTGTAAAGCTTATCATGTCTTCTTCTATCAGTTCCTAAATGTATCAGGAGCAAATTGCCATTCAATCCAAAATTACGTTCAAGTTCAAATAATTTTTTTATTATTTCATCAGTGCTTTTGTAATTTTTTAGTGTTGGATAGGTATAGTCGGAATTGGTGCCGGTGCCTGGGGTAAAGTTGATTAAAGTTAGATTGTTATCATTGCTCCATTGCACAATATCTTTATTATACCATTCGTAGGGCGGTAGAAACCAATTTCCTTTTTTTATGCCCCGATTTTCAAGGGCTAGAATAGAGGCTTTTAAGTCTTGCTCAAATATTTCACTTGTTACCAATAATGAATCGCGTTTTTCCCAATCGGCATAGAGTAAATGTTTGTTTGAATGCGAACCTATATAATGACCATTTAACTTAATCTGGTTTATTAAATGCTCGTTGTTTTTATTGCGCAAAAAATCGCCGGTAAAAAAGAAATTTCCTTTTGCCTTGTGTTTTCTTAATGTGTGGACAATGGTAGTGCCCCCATCTGCAAACTCATGAGCCGAAAATAGCAGATAAATTTTCTTTTGTTCAGGGTTTAATTTAATAATAGCTCCTTGATTGTCAAACTGAGCAGCCTGCTGGTGTGCATCTTTTTGTAGGGCAGATAAATAGTAACTAAGACTGGCGGTGCCATCCATAGTGGGCTCGTTGGTAGAGTAGTCGCCATAGTCATCATGATACACCACCTGCTGCGATTGGAATATTTCAAACTCATCGGGTTCATAAAGTGTAATACCAATTAATTTTTTCCAGATACTTCCATAAACCGGGCCATCCACCACCCCCCCTGAAATTTTATATTTATACAAATGAGTAAATGCGGAATGGGGGTCTTTCGGAGCAATGCCTTTTTCAGGCAAATCGCATATCATGCTGGTACCCCATGGATTGCATCCAAATAGCCAATCCCTTAGGGCAGCTTCCGGTTCTGCGTAAGTATTATCCCCTGTCAGTTTTCGATATAAATGCATTTGTGTTAAGATGCCTACTGTAAGATTATTGGAACACCAGATAAAAGGCACACCATTTAGAAAAGGATTACCCTTTCCTTTTTCAACCACTTTTTTAATTCCCATCTGCAAGAAGGAAATATAAAGCGGACGATTATTAATGTCTGATATAGCACCGGCATAATGTCCTAGGTTTACAAATGGATACCATTGGTAATGGTTGGCTGTATCAGCACCCATCCAAGGAGTAACCGGCTCCTGACTGGCGAATTGTATTCCTTTTTTTAGATAGGTTTTATTACCTGTCAATTGATAAAGCGTTATGGCTGCCAACTCCATATCATCAACATCGTTGTCTTCTGCATAAATGTAAGGTGCTTTTACAGAAATTGTTTGGGTGTTGCCTGGATTCTGTATACCAAAATCAAACGCATCTATGGCTTTCTGTTTCAAGGCAGCCACCAGTTGAGGATAAAATTTTTCTAAAACAATCGCTCCTTTCGCAAAAGCACTGGCAAACTTTCCTGCCGATGAAGCCATTCCTTTGGTATTGTTTTTATATTTTTCGCCCTGAGGTTGACCAGTAATGAAATATACCGGTCGGGCTAAACCCTTATCTGTACTATATTTCACTGAGTCTTTTGTAGGCAGACGCATGCCTGCATGATCCCGGTCGTCAGCTATCTGGTTATAATATTCGCCTTTGTCTGGGTTCATTTTTATCATCCAGTCAATACCCCATTTGGCTTCGTCCAGGATATCCGGAATCTGGTTGCTTCCTATGTTACCCCAGGCATCATATTGGTCAGCAAAACTTGCAGGATTGTTTTCATAAGCAAATAACATTTGATATATCGCATTTGCCGAGGTGGGCAAGTATTGCAAATAATCTGATGCATCATGCCAGCCACCCGAAACATCCAATTTTGTTGAATCCTTCGATTTGTTGGGGTGATATACAATAAAGCCATCCTGGGTATGGCAACTATCCTTTAAGAAAGGATTGTATTTGCTGCGCTGTTGTCGCATATATCTTAATATAAAATCAGCAGTGCTATCATAGACTTTGTTGTCAATAGTAAAAGTGGGAGATTGTATTCCTTCTGCTAGTAAATAATAATTTCCTGGTCTGGTGAAGTTGGAAAAATCAAGCCGCCAGCTTTTGGAGAAAGCGGCATAGGCATTAAACGCTGTTATTTTAGTACCTGTATATACTTGTTTTTTTGTTACAGCATCTACCAACTTGAATGATTGGCAAGAGATTTTTTCTGTGGTTGCCAATACAGCTACTTTGATGTCTTTTTCAGTATATCCTAATTGGTTTATTCTGATCCACGAATGCTGACCGAAGGCGTTGAAAATAGAAGTGCCTGATAAAATCAGATACAGACAAAAGGTTAATTTAAATCGTATTGGTATCATTCCAAAAAAATTTGCCATTAAGATACAAAGGAAAAGTAGATGTATTGATTATTATCGGATATGGCTAATTCAGAATGTCTTTTGTTATTTTAAAAGCACACTAGTCGGGTTGGATTATGCAGAGTCTAATTTGCCTAAACACTTTGATCCTAAGGTTTCAATAGATTTGATTAAAGTTGTTTAAGAGTTTGGTGTACTGCAGAACAATGGATTTTGAAATTCAAAAAATGATTCAGAGTTTGTTTGAAATGGTTTTTTCAAACCATTGGAATTGGTTGTGGTATAAATCCAATTCAAAAGATGGATTTGTTTTTTTAATCTTTTAGCGTAATTGGAAATTCATATAGGTAATGATGGCCATTAAAAAAGGAGTTGAGATATATCTTGTCATTTTGTATGCAAATACCATCCTTATTTTTAAGAGAGTATGCATCCTTTTCCCATACTGAAAGGCCTTCCAGATCAGTAAGTTCGTTTATTTGTATTGCCTGCAATTTTCCTGTTTCTTTATTTTTTTTCAATATCTCCATCGTCAGTTTATCCTGGTAGAAATATAAGGCTATCAAATATTTATCTTTGAAAATGGGCTGAATTAAAAGTGATCTAAAATTTTTTCTAAGCTGGGTTGTGTCTTCGGCATACTGGGGTATAATTTCTTTTATTGGTTTATTTCCAAGTCCTTTTAGTGCATACAAGATTGGCTTTCTAGCACTTAGATTATAAATGTTCTCATCGGTACAAAGATTTCCATAGAGATCATTTTTAAAAAAAAAATAGTTGGTGCGTGTATGAAAGTCTAAATATTTTGGGTGATTAATGTGATACTTGCTGGGTAAAAATCTATCGAAGAAAAATGTTTTTTCCTTGAGTTTGAAAACCGAAAAAGCATGAGTAGCCTGTGGTGGTAATTTAGGGAGGGGCACAGAAGCATCGGGATTGTTATCAATGATTAATGAAGAATCTTGCTGGATGAAAAATCCTTTATCAAGACCACCCCAAAAACCGGCTGATTGTCCAATCCGATTAGCTTTTGGGTAGCTGGTCACATCAACAGTATAGGCTTCTATTAGGTTCATCAATGTATCCAATTTGAGAAGCGTGGGATAGGTTTCTCCAATAATGTCAAATTTTATTTTTTGCTTTTCTCCAAATTCATTTACATAGGTCATAAATGTCAAGCCTGAAAAATATGAGTCCTTCCAGGGTACCGAAACTTCAACTCCTGTTGATAGGTATATAGCATCATTTTGAAACACAGCACCGGCAATGAAAAGGGGGTCTCGCATAAAATTGTCTATCGTGTCCTGATAGGCGAGGTTGGCGTTTTCAGCACTTTTCGAAATGTTCTTTTCATAAAACAAATAAGGATTGAAACTTTTTTTATCGAAAGTATTTTCGAAAGTACCGGTAGAGATATCAAAAGTAAACAGGTTGTTGTGAAAGTCTGTGATGTAAAACAACTTGCCTTCTTTATAAGGAAGGATAATATCGCGTTCTGTATTAAGCCTCATTCCAATTGGGTGGATCAATATTTTTTTTGGTGGACCAATTGTGAAAAAGTCTTTTGGTAATTTGTAATACAAATCACTAAGACCCTGCAGTTTGATACTGGTAGCTCCTGCCACTAATTTCTTATGATACACATAAAACCATTTGGTCATCAATGATTTTACATTTAACTGGTTATACAAAAAGTTGTCCTGAATAAAATAAATATTCTTGTCGGTTAAAGTATCTAATTCAAATACTTTTTTAAAGAAATTTCTTTCATCACTTGGTTCATTTGTTACGATACCCTTATTTACATATAGAAAATAGATCGGTACATTTTTGTCAAAAACTCTGATCTCGCGATAGGCTTTAGTGACCTCTGGAACCATAGTGAGTGAGCTAAGAGTATGATTGAAACTTACTAAAAAATAGGTGTTAGGAATGTTCAAGGAAGATCCCTTTCTAAATGTACTATCAAAACTGCCAGTATCTACATATTGCAGATCAGTAACAGGTTCCTTTTGACAATAGCAATGGTTTAAGAGGGTTAAAATGATTATGCCACAAAAGATGATTCGGTTCATTTGAAATTTTATGAATGAATAGTTTATAAATATCCCCTATTGAAAAATTGAATTCTTCAACAAAAACCTTCAATACCATAAAACACGCTACCTGATGAAATTTGAGAAATACCTTATTTCAAGATCAATCCTATTATTCTTGTTCCAATTCGGGGGTTTCATTTATTCCTTCAAATCTCAAATATTTTTTACCATCAATTGAGCCAATGAACATAGTTACATTACCTGACAAAATATTGTTTTTGGCATCAACAGTTACCATGCCATTACTGAATCTTCCACACCAACCGCTATTAAACTGACAACAGGCACCATTTCTTCTGTGGCCTTTAGGTTTACTGATCAGTAGTGCATAGGTATTGTCCTTTCCTCGTTCCACAGATTGGGTTCGTTTCGTTACATTAACCATGCCCTTAACCTGGTTTACATTTGTAACTTTAACTTCGTCCTTACCAGAACATTGTTGGGCAAAGGTTTCGGTAAAAATGGAGGAAGTGATCAAGACGGCAATCCAAAAAATTAACCTTTTCATGACAAAAAATTTTAATTATGAATTCATTTTCCTACAAAATTGGGCAGCAGAGTAGTGGGCTGCCTTTCTTCTTCAAAGTTACAAATCTTTATTACTTTTTTGCTTGCCATATTCAGCATAATAGATCAAGTGCATTTTTGCGCTAATTGATAATGCTTACTACATATCTTGGGTTTTCATATTGTTTGGCTTCCTCACTAGTGAAGTGGTTTTATCTGAATAGTTGCGCCTACAAAGCGGATTCAGAAAAAGGGGTTTCATATTTCTTTGTTTGGTTTTTTGTTCATATTAATAATAGATGGCCCTAAATGCTCTTGATTCCTTCATGCCACCATCTTTATCTACCTGCACAATTCGAATAAGCAATTTTTGATTTTCTTTGGATACAACCATCTCTTGTTTTTGGCAAGAAAATAGTGTAGAACAAATTAGGATGCATCCTATTGTCAGATATTTTCTTTGTTTGCCAACACTTGTTCCAGCGCCAAACAATAAAAGGACTACTACAGTAGCAGTTGCAGCCTGAAAAGGTATAGAAATACTATAATCAAGCGCACTGCTGCTATTACCATCTATAGCTTTTGACTGAATAGTTTGAACAGTGGTCCAGTTGTTACCATCCTCAGAAACCTGAATTAGGAAATGATCATTATTAGTTTCATTTTGAGTTTGCCATTGCACCATTAACTGACCGTCTTTTACAGCAGCCTGAACATTGCCAAAAATGACCGGCAATGGTGTTTGATTTTCATAAGCACCCATATCTATATTAGCCCCTGCTAGTCTAGGATTTCCACTTAGATCTTTGGTGCTGGCAGTTAATCCCGCAAAAAGCGTATTACTACCTTTACCCATAGCCGGCGATCCGTCTTGTAACGAAAAATCGTTTCCTGCAGGATTTGTAAAGTTTGGATTAGCATCTATATTATTTCCACCATCTACCCCTATGGTACTTACCCATGCGCCGCTACCACCACTGCCTCCAATCAAACTATAACTAAACTCGGCATAACTATCTCCGCTATTGTTTGCCAAATTATTAGGCGTATTGGCATATAAAATACTATTTCCAAAAACCGGTTTCCCTAAATAAATATTGTAAATACCACCACCCGCAGCGGCCGTATTGTTGCTGATGGTTACATTGGTAAATACGGGAGCACAGTTGGTAATATAAAGCGCACCGCCTCTTCCTGATGCGCTGGTAGCTTTATTGTCGTTGAAAAGAATATTAGTAAGACTTACGGGCGAATTAGCAGTACTCATTCCTCCTCCAAAATAATTAACTGCGGTATTGTTTGTTATTATTGTATTGCGTATGGAGGCAGCAGAATTTACAAAATTTACACCTGCAGACTGACTAGCTTTATTTGCATTTACGATCAATTGATTCATTACTGGCGAACTACCATTAATATAAATGCCGCCGCCCTCGTATCTTGGAATGTTTACAGTCCCTACAAAAAATGTCCCACTAGCTGAATTGTCAGCATTTCCTCCGGTAATGGAAAATCCATCCAGTTCGGCTATGCCAGCATCTCCAGTTGCAATCAATACATGAAACACGTTGTTGGTTATTGCATTATTCTGATCTATATCGCCACTAAGTATTGTTACAGCATTCTTAGGATTTCTAGTAGCCATAGTGGTCATACTGTTGGCCGGATCAAAACCTCCAAAAAGTTTTACATCCTTTACCATCAAAAAACTATTGTCTTTATTGGCGTTGTTGCCAAAGTTATTATTGGCCGGACTGTACTTAGGATAGTAGGTTCCTTTGGCTACCCATATTTCTTTTATAGCAGAATTGGTTTTGGCAGCTTTCAGCGCATCTGCAAACTCCTTTATTGCATTGCCCCAGCTATTGCCCACACCACTTGCCGCAATGTTTTTATTTACATATACGATGCCATTGGCATCAGGCGTTTGTGCTTTTAATAAACCGTTGGCTATTGTTATTACCAACAATAGTATTATCCCTTTTTTCAGACAAATTTTACCTTTCATTTTTTATACTATTAATTGTCTTTTATTGATTGTTTGCCACTCTAATAACCTTTGAAACCGTTTGGTTACCATCTTTATCTACCTGCACAATTCGGACTAATATTTTCTCTTTTTCTACGGTTTGCAACCAATCCTTTTTTTGACAGGAAATAAAGAAGGCGCAACAAAGCAGGATAGAAAGCAGGACACGAAGTCTTTTATTTTTATTGTTACCAATTGCGCCAAACACAACCAGTATCAGGGTGGCAGCAAAAGCAGATTGAATAGGAATAGAGGCACTATAGTCAATGGCCACGCTACTATTGCCGCCCTCAGCCTTTGATTGTACGGTTTGAATAGTTTTCCAGCTATTACCATCTTCCGAAATCTGAATTAAGAAATGGTTATTATTAGATTCGCTTTCTGTGCTCCAATTTACCAATAACACATTATTTTTTAGGCTGGCTGATACCTTGCCAAAATGAACCGGTAAAGCATGTTGATTTTCAAAAGCACCCATTTCGATATTAGGGCCAGCTACTCTGTCCGATCCTGCTAAGTCTTTTGTTTCGGATGACAACCCAATGAAAAGTGTTTTATCTCCTTTATTAATGCCTGGCGATACATCCAAAAGAGAGTAGTCAAATTGACCTTGATTTGTAAACAATGGGTTTATGTTTATCAGATTATTGTCGCCTGCATTGCCTGTGGAGTATCCTTGGGTGATACTGTTTTTTACAACCATCGAACTATTTCCTTCATGTTCAATATCGGCGCCTGCTAAATAAGGACTGCCTGTTTTCAGATTATTCCAAATAATACTATTAAATATTTTGGGCGATGAGCCATAACTGTAAATCCCACTCCCCAATGAAATGCCGGCAACAGGTGCAAACAAGGAGTTACCCGTTATGGTTGTATTGATAATGATAGGTGCCGAACTTCCGATATTGTAGATACCTGCACCCGAAATGATGGCTCCCGTGCTGGTATTGTTAATTTCATTATTATGAATCACACAGTTTTTTATCATTGGACTGGAACTTTTATTGTAGATGCCCGCTCCTGAGTTACCTGCTTTATTACTACTGATTACGAGGTTGGACAAAGTAGGTGAAGCATATTCATTATGAATACCGGCACCGTAAGCACCAGCCCCGTTTTTAATGGTAAATCCATCTAATACTGTAAAATTGCTCATCGTATTGGTGGGGCTATATACATTCCAGATAACGGGTCTTTCGTTCTTTCCATTGAGTACCGATCCATATTGATTATCTGTAGGGTCGGGCATTATCCTATTATCGCTTAAAGTATTAACTCCATACTTTGGGTCAAATCCACCATAAACTGATACTCCATTTTTCATCACAAAACTATGAGGGGAGGGCACATCATATTCGCCCACTGCCACAAACACTTTTTGTACACCGGTGGTATTGATGGCATCCTGCAATAAATGAGTGGCATCGTTCCAACTTTTTCCAGAACCTGATCCATGAGATACCGTGTTTACATAAATAATATTATTGGCACCGACTTCTAAGGAACTGTTGTAAGGGCTTTCATAAGCTCCCATGTCAATGATGCCGCCTGTGGTGTAATTATATACTCTGGCATTACCTGCCAGGTCTTTGGTGTTTTCATTTAGACCAGAAAAGTGAATATTATCGCCTTTATTAATAACCGGAGAGCCCAGTTTTAAAGTATAATCAGCCGAGCCGGGATTATTGAACAAGGTTGCTAAAGTAATACCACTTGCACTGATATTTCCATTGGCAGTGCTGGTTTTGCCTTCAATGATTGAATTATTGGCTTCATAATTGGAACCAGTGGTGCCTCCATACAAAATTGAATTTTTTATATACCACAGCTCTCCCGAAAGCCTTACTGCATTGGGCGTATTATTAGCAATGGTTACATTGGTTAGATTATTGCCATCCTCAGAGTTACTATAAATCCCACCACCTTCATCGCCTGAAATATTATTTGTAATAGACACATTGGTTAATGAATATGAGCTCTTTTCTGCAAGCCAAATTCCACCACCATCTTGGCTTGCCTTGTTATTGGCTATAACTACATTGGTTAATTTCAGATTAGAAAACCGACTTGCTATTCCGCCTCCATAACCTCCGCTAAAAGCAGTACAATCATTATTAATAATAGATACGTTCTCAAACTCTGCATTAGAAATATAGCTCCAAACACCACCTCCTCCATCGGATTTGTTATTTTTTATCACAACATTTCTGATCAGCGGAGAGCTTAGCCGGTTATAAATTCCTCCTCCATTTCCGGATTTTCCGTTGGTGAGTGTAAATCCATCCAGTATGGCGGTTTTATCCATTCTGTTATTGCCAGGACTTTCATTGAAAATAACCGATCTGCTATTATTACCATCCAATACCGACCCCTGAAGGTTTGCCTGATTGGGAAGTATTCTGTTGTCAGATAAATCGTCAATGCCATTATCTGGATCAAACCCTCCATAAATAGCCACTCCCTTTTTCATTTTGAAAGCACTGGTAGCAGAAACATAATAAGTGCCAATGGCTACAAAAACTTCATGAACGTATGGTGCATCAATAGCACCCTGCAAATCGCCGGTGGCACCGCCCCAAGTGGTGCCGTTACCGGAAGCTCCTTGTTTAACGAAAACTTGTCCCCAGAAATTGGGCGTAATTTGAGCTGTAACTATTAAATGAAAAAATAGTAAGAAAAAAAATAATCCTAGCTTTTTTGTGTTGGAGAATATTTGCCTTAGTGTCATTTGCCTTATCTGTTTTGAATAGTTAATAGTCATGATTATCTTTTAGTCAGTCTTTAATTTTAGTTCCGATTTTTTCTGCTCTAGTACCTCCAATTCCGTAGCATAATAGTGCCATATTATACCCAGCAATAAACTGAAGAGCAATAGAACAATTATCAGAAACAAGTACTTATTCTTTCGAAAGAGGGTGAATGGCATTTCAAATTGCTTTGAAGCATAAACTTAGTGCAGCCAACTATGGAAATGCAAAAATGAGGGCTTACAAAAACCTTACAATTAATTACAAGCGATGCAAATTGCTGATTTACAATATCATGTATGGGCTGAAGACCCGGTGATGGAAAATGACTTTATGGATGGCAACGAGAACCAATCAACAGTATAGGAAGCGAATGTGCCTGCAAAAAGGAACATTTATGGATATTGATCTACAGTAAAAGAAAGGTTTTTTATTGCCCAATTCTATACTGTCTTAATCATTTCATCCAAAGCATTGGTATCTTCAAGGGAAAGTTTTTTTCGAATACGGTGACGCATCACCTGAATGGCATTAGAAGAAACTCCCAGCATGGCAGCCATTTCTTTGGTAGATAGATTTAAGCGAGATAGCACAAAATATCTTAATTCTCCAATAGATAGTTCGGTATATTTTTCTTTTACTCTTTGAATAAAACCTGGATATGCTTTATCAAACAATTGCTGGAAAGCTTGCCAATCATCTTCGGTAAGAATAGTACTTTGTTGTAATTGCTGAAAAATTTCGGTTTTGTCCTCTTCTGGGTTTTTACTTTGCAATTGTTCGATCAATTCATTTTTTTCCAAAATACTTTTTGTAAACCGGTTTAAGTTGATATGGGCAATTTCTAATTCCTGTTTGGCAGCCTGCAGTTTTATATCTTTTGCCAATTGTCTTTTCTTTTGAATGAAATAGGTTAAAAGCGTTACTATTCCTAAAATGAAAACAAGCAGGAGCAGCAAATTTCGTTCAGTAATTTTTCTTTGTTTTTCCAGGTTAAAAGCGGCCAGTTGTATCTGCTCTTTTTGTATGTCCACTTTCTGTTGTGCCCTTAGCAGTTTTAAAGCGCTAAATTTATCATTATAATTTTTCAAAGCCAGCAAAGATGAATCAACAAATTGTTTCGATTTTTCACCATCTCCCATAGCAGTATACCACTTACTCATTATTGGAAATAGCAAGCGAAGTCTGTCTGGTTGATCTCCTTTCTTAATATTATCTAATGCAAGGACAATATATTTTTCAGACTCTTGCAAGCTGCCTTTTTCCCGATATATATCTGCTAAAGAAATAGCTGCGCCTGCTGCGCAACCATGATCATTTTCTTTAATAGAAGCGTGCAAATCTGCTTCCAATAAGGGGATGGCTTTATCGAACCGACCACGCAAATACATATTGGCACCCAAGTTTCCGATGGCAATTCTTTTCCAAACCTGCGATTCGGGAAATGGAGTCTTTTGAATTTCCTGGAAATAGTAATCGGCACTATCTAATTTGTTTTCCTGCTGATAACATAGTCCAAGATCATTTTTGGCAGAATTAATGACCATGGTATTAAAACTGTTTTCAGGTATTGCAATCGCTCTTTTAAAATAATTGATGGCAATGGAATAATCCTGAAAAAAGTAATAGGCTTCCCCTATTTGCATTAAATCTCTGGTCATTTCGGGATAGTCCGTTGGATTTGTGTTCTTCAATTCCTTGTCTAAAAGCAAATACTGTTCAAATGCCAATTCATAATTCTTTTCTATTTTCCAATAGAATTCTGCCATGGCTCGTAAAGCGCGTGCCTTTAAAAAATAATAATTTTCTTTACTTACTAGGGCTACAAGCTTTTTTAATTCGGCATGCGACAATTCCTTTGCTTGTTGTTGATAAAAAGCATTCCAAAAAATTTCAAAAAAATGAACTTCCAATTCTAGCCCTCTATCATCATGTTTTCTGGCAAAGGCTTTTATTTCCTCGGCTTTTTGAGCTCGTTTTACCGAATCGCCAATATCAATCAGATCTTTGTACATGGCATGAACACCCAGAACCTTTTGGCTATATGGTTTGTGGAGCAGTGTATCATATTGTGCCAGAGACGGTAGCGAATAAAAGAAAACGAGCAGAAAAATGAGTGTAAAATATTTTCGGCCAGATAGGGATAGAGTTATAGAATTAAATATATGTTGATACAAGAGCTGTCGAAGTTATGGGGCTAAAGATACAGGAACTGTTGTAAAATTGGCAATTGGGCCCTTTTGTAACGATATAATAAAAACTGATATTTAAAAGTGCGTAGGCTATACGCTGGAATTTTTCTTTTAGAGCTCCAATAGTTTGGTTTAATGCCATTTCGATGTTCTGTTTTCTGGTGTGTGATTGTACTTGATTTGTGAAGAGAACTAATTATTGAAATCAAATGATGTTTCAAATCTGCTTGTATCGAGGGCATGGAGGCTCCATCAAAGTTTGAGTTAGGTATAGTGACGATGTCGCAAATTAGACGGCACTTTGAAACCTTTACTACTTTCTGCGTTTATTAAAATGGAGTAAATATGAATTAGGAGCATGAAAGAATGTGCAATCGGTTGAGCAGCCAAACGCCACCATTTGCTGGTTCAAATATTGTATTATTGCCTAAATGTTTTGTTGGTAAATAATGCTTTGTAATGCTAGGTTTTTCTTTTGCCAATTGGATGTCATACAAAATAATCTTAACTATCTGGTTTTTTACCACTGTTTCACAATGCTCTTCTACTCGTATTGGACAAGAGGAACGCAGACTGGTTTTTCACAGAAGGCGGAGAAGGGAATAGCATGGGATTTAAGGGCAAGCTGTTCAGAGAGTAGAAAATATGTATTGGAAATGAAAAGGACTTTTTGATGTGTATACTGCTTTTTATATTTCCTGTTTGGTATTCAGTTATTTATCAAATACTTTTTTGATAGATGTTTTAAGCGAATAATCCAGTAACATTGTGTGGATGTCTAGAACATATAAGTCCAGTTGCCTCACCCATAAATCAATTGATCATAAGAAATATAATATAGGAATGAGAGTATTAGTTTTTTTGTTTAATTTTTATATCATACATATTTCACTTAATGCGCAGGAGGTGTTCATTTTCCCCACACCTCAACGGGTGGATTTGCAGCAAGGGAGCTTGCGAGTGAAGCAATTAAAATTCAAATCTTCGATTAAAATAGATGCGGCAAACCTCCAGTGGTTACAAGCGTTTCAGCCTGTATCTGTAGGCAACCGGAAAATGTATACCACCATTCAGGTTGATAAGTTGACCCCTTCTAATAACATAAGTCAGTTGCCCGGTGCCTATGCTATTTTAGTTAATAAAAAAGGAATCCGCATTAGAATTACCAATCAAGCATCTTTATTCTACGCACTAAAAACCTTAGAACAATTTAGTACCAAAAATGCTGAAGGAATTGTATTGCCTTTTGTAGCCATACAGGACTATCCTGATGTGTTGCATCGGGGAACTGTGGAAGGATTTTATGGAAAACCTTGGAGCTTTAACGATCGAGTGAGTCAATTGAAGTTTTACGGCGATCTAAAGTTGAATACTTATATCTACGGACCTAAGGATGATCCTTTTCATAGTTCTCCTGACTGGCGGAAACCTTATCCGCAGGACAAAGCAGAAGAAATTAAACAACTGGTACAAACTGCTCGGGATAATTATGTAGATTTTGTATGGGCGATTCATCCAGGAAAAGATATAAACTGGAACAAGCAGGACAGTCTTCATTTACTCAATAAGTTTGAGATGATGTATGCCTTGGGGGTGAGGGCTTTTGCGGTTTTTTTTGATGATATATCCGGCGAAGGCACTAGGGCTCAGAAGCAAGCAGATCTGCTTAATTATTTACATAAGGAGTTTGTTACTAAACATAAGGATGTGCAACCTCTCATCCTATGCCCAACCGAGTATAACAAATCCTGGTCAGATCCAAAGCCTGGAACGTATTTGGATATTTTGGGCGATCAATTGCATCCTTCTATCCATGTGATGTGGACAGGAAACAGAGTGATTAGTGATGTTGATCAACCCACACTGGAATGGATTAACAAAAGAATAAAGCGTAAAGCCTATATCTGGTGGAACTTTCCGGTAAGCGACTACGTTCGGGATCATCTTTTGATGGGACCTGCTTATGGAAATACTAAAGATATCGCTGATAGGATTTCGGGGTTTGTATCAAACCCTATGGAAAGAGCTGAAGCTTCTAAAATTGGCGTTTTCGGTGCAGCTTGTTATACTTGGAATCTAAAACAGTATGATAGTGCCGCCGCATTTAAAGCAGCAATCCGATATATAGCACCAGATGCGGAAAAAGCCTTTCAGCTATTTGCAGAAAATAATAGTGATTTGGGACCGAACGGCCATGGGTATCGTCGAACAGAAACCGTCAGGATGGGGGTATCTGTTAGAAAATTGGAAACCGCCTTGCTGAAGGATATTGCAAAGGAAGAGCAATTGTTATTCATTAGAAATTATTATGATAGTATAGCTCAAGCACCTGCAATCATTTTCAACAAGGTGAAAAATCGGAATCTGATTTTGGAAATAGAACCTTGGTTAAATCAGTTTGAGTTATTAGGTAAGGCAGGCACTACAGTACTAGATGCGATAAAGAATTACTCCAAAACTAATCCCACAATGAATTGGAATCGCTATCTATTGGTTTCCGATTTGCTGGATTCAATGGCTTATGTTGATCGAACCCAAAACCAGAATCCTTATCAGCCAGGGGTGAAAACGGGTGCATTTCAAATTGTCGCACCTAAGCTGCGTTTTTAATTTTTCCTTTTGTCA
>DAORWU010000040.1:0-18794 GCA_035434405.1 Niabella sp.
TCTTGTTTTCGTTCCTGTAAACGTTTTAGTTCGGCGTATAAAAACCATTTTCGCTTTATCCCTTTTTCGGTTTTATCCAGTTTTGCATCTTCCAGCATTCCGGCATAATGTGTCAACTGAAATTCTAGTAATTGGAAAGAACTTATCATATCGCTTAGTTTATTTGTTTAAATATTTATGGCTTGATTTTCTATCGCTGCTGTTTTTTCATATATGTTGCGCTTCGTATTTTTTACTGTGTTTACAGCAATCCTTAACTTATAAGCTATTTGCTTTTCGGCAGCTCCCCACGCTATAAATTCAGCCACCTCGGTTTCTCGCTTTGTTAGCTCCGCATTAAGGTTCATAACGACCCCATATTTTAGAGGTTTCTACACCGTATTTTCTAAAAATTACTTCTATGTCTTTTGCCTGGTTTCTATCTAATGGCACTTCGCCACGTAATCTTCTAAGCCATGCCGGGTAACTGGTAACATCAAAATATTGCATCACTTCTTTTTGAAATTCATCTTTATCTAATTGACGAATATGCATCCAACCCAATTCAAACGCATCCGATATTTCTGTCATTGTTGTCATTTTTGTTTGTTTAGTGTATTTGTGCTATTTTTACTTTTATCACTTTGCGCTATTTTTGTTTTCGCAAAGCGTTTATAAAGCAAATATACATAGCTATATGGCTATGTTCCTAATTTATTTTTGCTAATTGGCAAAAATTAGAAATAATATAAAGGCTATATAGCTATGTTAAAAAATATCTAATGGAATTGGCATTTGATAAAATAATTGATAAGGTCGTTGAAAAAACAGGAAAGACGTTTGCTGAAATAAGCGTAGAGCTTGGGTATAAAGATTACTATTTATCACAATTAAGAACCTCAACAAAAAAGGGTTGCTCAAAATTGAACAACCCTTATCAAGTTTGGGACTAAGTCCCGTGAGTGCCCCAGGCGGGAGCGAATTTGAACACCTCCTACAAATTGCCCACTTACTGAGGGTGGCTTAAACAAGCTAACTTCCTATCTCAAAATGCATCCCAAATATCGGTTTACTATGTTTTATTGACCAACTAACAGACCCATTACCAAGATTTAACTCTCTTTGTGCCTCTAATTGTGATCCAAATATCCTGCCAGTCTCTTTACATCTTACCTTTTGACTCCTGTTATGCTGATCTCCAAATTTGCCTTTAAACATATTACCTACAATTTTCTTTTGCAATTCTGATGGGGTTCGGCTCTTATTACATTCCCTAATTCTTGATTTAGTATAATCATTCATTGGTCTGCCACTACTACCCTCGCCCCCAATAGTAAAATTTACCAAACACCCTGTTCCCAAATCAATTCTACCAAGTTTTGAAATCCAATAAACCTCCCTTTCATTGGCTTGATATTCTGTTAAATTGTCCTCTATAATCTTAACACTATACCCACATTTATGGACTATATTGTTCCAGTGTTTACTACGCATTCTTTTAACATATGCTCGTCTTCCTTTACCCTTTCCAACATAGAAGATAGAGCCATCGTCAGATCGTAAATGAAAGTATATGTAAAACATTTTTAGTTGTTAGGGTTAATTACTAATTAAATACTTAGGAGGATATTTCCCAGTGCATCCAGTCATAATCCTTTTCAACTCCTAAATTAACAAACCCATGTTTATAAAAAATATCAATCATAGCCTTGTACTCAGACCGGGCAAAGCGGGCGGTGCGGCTGGTTTCGCGTAGCTGATTGCGTTCCGGGTCTAAATCTATAGCAAGGCCCCAGCTATGGCGGCTATAATCGCTGCCGCCGCGCATGGCACGGTAATTAAAACAACCGCCGTAAAGGTCTATGCCAAGGGCCTTTATTTTATCGTACCCATAATGCGTCAACAGGTCGTTAAACACTGCCTGCAACTTTCCAGCTATAGCCTTATGGCAGGTAATTTTATTTACTACTTTGCTTTTATCCCAGGCCAGGCGCATTGGGTATGGCAAGTTTATTACTTGCAAATAGCCGCGGCCTGTTTCGTTTGGTACGCCGTATTTAGATTTTAATTGTTGTGTTGTAAGCATGGTTATGATAGTTTAAAAGCGATGAAAGGAATTTGTATTGTTGAAGCGCCCGACAATGCAGTAATATCAGATAAAGCGCCCCATACGAAATTCACATAATAGTAATATGCTTGAGTTAAGAACTGAAAAGCGTCAACATCTGATTGAATGTTACCATAACGATTGTTACTAACTTCTGCCATCTGATGACTCCACGTGATTTTTGGAGCGGTAGATGGTGAACCTTGCAGCACAACTCCGAAAAAGTAAAGTCCTTCTGTAAGGAGAATTGATAGTGAATTTATCTGTTTGGTGCCTGTCGTTGTAGCATCAACGGTTCCTAAGTCAGCTACTAGTATTTTTGGCTTCGTGTCTGCCCCTGCTTTAAAGATTCCTATTCTAATGACCGCCCCCTCGCTTCCCTCAACAAGAACTGAAAGTGCAACATCCGAAATTGTTATAGGTGCGCTCACTTCTAATTTCTTAAACAGTATTCTTCCATTCGTCAATGCTGCACTGCCATTCCAATAGCAATCATGCATCCAAATGCCGGTTGGACGAGGGAGAACGTATTGCTTTGTTAAAAGAGACGACTGAGCTGCTTTTGTGTCAATGCTTGCCTGTAAGTTATTCAGAGCCGATTGCAACCCGATTACACTACTAATAGAAAGGCTTTCAAGATCCTCGCGGTTTTCTTTGATGTAATTAACAATCTCCTGTAGCTGATCCAGGGAAACATCATCGCTTGCAAGAATATTATTGATAGTATCAATAAACCCTTTCAAAACCATTGCCTGAGCAGCGGACGCGGGCTTTTCAGGATCATTGGTTGTAAGGTTATTGACAATATCAGATACTTGTAATGCACTATCAGCCTTCACACCCTGCGCGGCGGTTGCAAAGGTCTCTACATTTTGCGCAGCAGCGGTACCGAGCGTTGGACGGTTATCAAGATCATTATAATCAGTTGTACCTGGCGGACCTGTAGGCCCCTGAACCGCCTCAACAACATCGACCGATATATTGACCGTATCGCCTTCGCTAATATTAGCTGTTATCTCCAGCGCTCCCACGGGCGCAACGGCCCCTAAAACCCTTGGAGTTATTTTAAAGGATCCTTCAAAGCTGGATGATTTAAATTCATCCGGCGAAACAAAGATTAATCGAAATAAATAATCTCCCGCAGGGTAATCATCTGTCTTGGATTTGATTTTATATTGCGTAGGAGAAACTTCCTCGATGCCGTCGCCGACTTCAAACAATGGAATTACGGCGTATTTGTTCGGTTGCCAGATTTGGGCTTGTAAAGTCCATCCGTCAAACGCAGGCGGAACATTTATTATAATGTCCGGATAGCTGTCTCCCTTACGAACATCCGGCATCTTCGATAAAGTGTATCTTGCCATTGCCAGTTAGTCTTTGCGTACAATAATGGTTTCGCCTGGCTGTAAAGCTGCTTTGATATCGTTCTTCGCACTGGCCACGGTGTCTGTTGATAAATATTTCAAAAGGGCACCCAACAATGTTGCAGAGGCTGCAATCAGGGCTATTTTAATTTCCGGCCATGTGGGCATTGCTCCAGCGTTCAGGCTTGCTATAACTACAGCAATGATCCCTGAAAAAAAAGAAATTCCTGCGCTTCTTAAGAACTCTCTAAATGTTACTTTCATGATGTTTATTTTTTTAGTTTGAAAATGATTAATAATACCATCAGCAATAAGCCTCCCGCTATCCAGTACCAGGCTAATTCAAATTGCTTCTTTGGTAATTCTCGGTCTTTTATCGGCTTAGTTATAGTAATGGTTTTGGTTCTGTAGATAATTGAATCAACACACTTGCAAGGCACTTTGATTGGCACTTTTATAACTGATCCTACTGGTGCATTTCGAGCCGTATCAGGGCAATAAACGAAGCTGTCAACCTCATGTATGGTTTCGCGAAATCCAATACTATCCGGAAGAAATAGCGTGTCAACTATCGGTTCGCTTTCTTGAACTGGAAATATTCGATTGAACGCCTGAGCAGATGCAGCTTCATTTACCTGAAATGATTTGTAGGCTAATCGGGTAGCGCGTCTTTCAGAGCTGCACGATTGCAGCCCGATACATAAAAAGACCGTTGCTACCAGTAGCCAGAATAATACTTCTTTATAGTTCATTTCTCTAAATATTTTTGATATGCTAAATCGCTTTTACTTTTAATACCTCTCCACTCGTTCCATTCGAGACGGGTCATCTTGGTTCGGTTCTTAGTACCTTCGTACTCTTTGGTGGGAACATGAATAACGTTTGTAATTCCTTTCGTTTGTACAGTAACTGGAACCGGAAAAGCAATAGGTAGATACTCTTTAGCGGGATTTGCTTTTGCCTTATCGGTACGTTTGTTTTTGCGTATAAATAAATCAATCAACTTTAAAAACCTATTGCTTTCTTCTGTATTATACGAGGCATAATCTGCTATCACTTTAGCCCTTGCATTGTTCTCTACTGCCTGCAAAACAATGCTGTCTGCTTCCGCTTTCAGTCTATCAGGCTTTACCTCTTTTTTTGGTAATTGGCTTTGCGCTTCTCCATCGCGTGGAGGCATTAACGAAAACGCTATCGCTACAATTGAAACAACTAATATGAATAATGCTGCTTTCATGGTTTTATCTATTTAGTTCTTTTTCCAGTTTTTTTGTACCGACTTTAATTCGATGTCTATTCTCTAAAACCTCACCCTGCGTGCTATCAACAATACTTTTTGTTTCATCGTTCTTGTCCTTTGCAAAAGCCAGCTTCATCAAAATTTCCTCCTTCGCGTCCTCGCAATCTATGTTATCGGCTCTCGATTCGACAAGATCATTTCTTAGTCGATCATTCTCTCCTCCAAACACTTTATACATCACATAAGAGCTTAATGATAGCCCCAATACAATCACTAATATCGAAAACGATATAGGATTTCTTTGAATGATGCTTGTTGTTTTATCAACTGCTTCAACACCGGCTTTGAGGTTCATGGCTTTACGAGTATTGTTCAATTACTAATCTGTAACTTGTGAGGTTTACGAGAGGGTAGCCATCGCCACCCTGGTCGTTAATGTGTGCATCCAATTTTTGCAAATCGCTTGTTGCATTGTTTTGCGAAGCGAGTAAAATTCTAAATCCATCAAATCCGGAGTTTAGAATTTCGGACGCCAAGCCTTCATATTGAATGGAGCCGTCTATCACATTATTTGTCCCGTCGAAATATGGCGTTATTACGAGCTTCAATTTCTCTATGCTTACCATGAACGGGCGTTTGAATTGCGCTGTTCCCTTCAACTCAAAAAGTAGTTTTATTCTCATATTTGAGCGAACCATGAACCCGCCTTGTCCGGCATCGTATATATATTCTGAAAAATTCTGAGTCGCACCACCTCTTACATGAGCAGCATTCAAGCCGTTATAATTTACGTAGTCAGTTGTAATATTAGGCTTCAATTGTCTGTACCTATACACTCCGTCCTGAACGAAATTTGGCGTACCCTTCCAGTTGTGGTAGGTGCCGGTAGCCAAGCCTAAGAAATGATTAGACCCGCCGTCTGATATAAAAAACGGCTTCCCATCGTTTGAAATTCCAAACAAAGGAAACGGGTCATCTGTCGAAACAATCCATGGCAAGTGAGAGCTCTCTTTGTAAGTAATCATTCTGTTTGTCCAGCCAATTGGAGCAGCATAGATATAACCAGCAGGCTTGTAAATTTTCAACTGAACTCCGGTGGCAGATAATGCACTATTTCTAAAGATAATTCCTGTCGCGCCGTGAGCAACTTTATAGTGAACAAACTTCGCGGCACTATCGCCCAAATAGCCCTCTGAATACATATTATTGAACGTCATTGTGTGCATTGCGCCGCGACTATGGTAGAAGTAATGTTCCGTGTCGGCAACCGCCGCCGCATCTCTATACCAGTTTTCCGGCGTGTACTCGATCTGATCCATCGTGCATTGATAACCTCCACCGGTAAAACTGAATGCGTTTTGGTGAAACTGGCAGTAAGTGAAGCGCGATAAATTACACTCCATGTGCGCGTAGAAACCATAGCGATTGCCAAAGAATTTCACGTTGTGCATCTGTACAGCCGTCGCATATTGGCCGGAGTAAACCGCACCGTAAAATCCCCAGAACAGAACATTTTCAAACTTGCCGTGAAGTTCCATATCTGTTGATACAGTCTCTTCGTCTTCCTGAAAACGAGTATAAGCATAGCCTTGTCTATCATGCTCTCTTGCAAACGTTCCATACCAATCAACCACATCTGTAACTATCCATAAATTAGACGGTTGAAAATCCATACTATACCTATCAACGTAGTAAAGAAAATTCCCCCAGTTGGTGCAGATGTATGTGTGATTGTAACCCTGCGTCAAATTGTTATTTACCCCTCTTATTCTTACAATGTTTAGGCCGGTGGGGTCGCCAGTATTGGTTACAAAATCATCTCCATTTACATTTTGTAAATAATAAACACCGGAACGAAATTGAATAACAGCACACGACCGACCTCCATGCCTTTTAAAGGCGGTTACATTGGCTGCCATCTTGCTTGTATCACCGCCAGCAGTTGAGAATATGCCCAATGCTTCCGCATAGTATTGCTCGCATTTCTTATGAATCCAAAGATGATTAGATCCGACCGGATCGAACGGGTAAAACTGAGTATAGTGATCGAAGGACGCAAATGCAATTCTTGAAAACGAATCGCCGCCTAAATCACCGGTTGATGCAAAGCATAATGTTTTAACCTCAAAACCAACGGGCAGCGTGTAGTTCTGTAAAAGGCTTGTAGACTTTACATTTATTTCTCCCGCCTGCTCCCACAAAGCGCCGGAGAAGACTACTCCGGTACAAGCCAGCGCTGTCGTTTCAACAAATATTTCAGTGGCCGCCGTGCTACTTGTGATAGTAGCATCTTCGAGCCTGCCACCTTTCTTGATAGTGATAGAGTTGCCGCCATTGCTGGTTACGGAGCCACCACCATAGTCAACTACACTATCAACGATATAATTATTCCCCGCTGTAAGGGTTGTGATTCCGCTATTTAAAGTAATATCTGCCATTATATAGTGTATGTGATGTTGTTAATAATGTCGGTTACGCTTCCGGCTGTTACACGCTCAACTGGCGCATAAAACACAGCATCTTCAATAAATTTTTCCCGTTTCCAGTCCTCATATAACTCATAAACTTCCTGCGGCGTTAAGCATCGCGCCAAAACCATAATGCCGTAAAACATTACGTTTGCGTGTCCGTTGTAGGTGATATTTACATTTGTATTATCAGGAGCTATGGTTCCGGTCAGGCATTTGATTTGATCGCTCCAAACAAGACCTTTTGAGGCGTTGGCAACGATTGGCCGATTAATGATAATTAGATCGCGTTTTTTGTTTGTGCAACGAACAGAACCGCCAGTTGTAACACGGCTTCCAATCCACGCTTGCGATGATTCGATAATGTAGTCAATGGGCCGTCCGTTTACAACAAATACATCTCCTGTAAAGCTGCCGCCTCCGGCCGGATTAATAATACCAGCTTCGATAATGATGCAACAATCGGTAATGCTCACGCCGGCCAAATTGCCTGTGCTCAACGAGCCGATCCCAGCATAACCTTCTTTCTTGAAATATCGGTTCGGATTTTCAGCGTAGACGGGCTTCCAGTTATTGTGTTCCGCAGGAACCTGGCCCCCACTCGCACCACCATCTGTCTTATACATCACACCATTTCTCAACACCACACGGCCAGCCGGATAGTCTGTATTTGACCATTCTGGAAGATTGACTATCGGATTCTTAAATTGTATACTCCACATATTATCGTCCAAGATGTAGACTAAATAAACAAACTGATTGTCTGTTATATCCGGAGCTGTCACTACTATACTCGATGCCGCCGACCCATTGAATAAATTCAGATTAGAATAAGTTCCAGCTTCCAACGCCCAAAGAACGCGATCTGATGCGGGTGTAAATGCCAGCGAAGTAGTTAGCCACGGAATAGCTCCTGCCTGCCTTGGGCGTTTAATAACTTCAACAGGAGTGCTACCATTTATATAGTGAAATATAATAGTATGCTGATCCAGCTCTTCATCTGTTACTACTAACCCGGCTTCTATATTACCATAGTTTCCGGCTGTAATAGGAGCGTAATAAGTATCGCCATCTAAAGGTTTGTTGTATAAAGGATTAATTGGTAACACTCCATTCATTGCAGTCAGCCCTGCATTATTAATCACATCATTCACCTCGTCAGCGTTTACATATTCGGCATCGTTGTTTAGAGAGCTTAAATTCCCTCCGGGCTGTAATGCTGTGTCTGCTTTGGCACCTTGTGCTGTACTGGCAAAAGAAGTCGTATTGGCAAACGCAGCACTACCTAAAGAAGACGTATTTGCTTTAGCCGCTAATGCAGTAGCCATTGGACCAGAAACAGGTTTTGAAGCATCAGGTGTATTGTCTGCAAGGGGTAATCCTACACTTGTTTTATCTACTACTACACTTCCGGTCGCACCGTTTACACTCGCTACCGCGCCACCACCGCCGCCGGGAGTATTGTTGTCTTCCCCCCATACAACAGAAGATCCAGCACCTCTTTTTGCGACCTGACCAGTTGTGCCTCCTGGAGGAAGAAATCTAGCTTTGTTTGTTGCTTTATAAGTACTTGCCCCCCTAACAACTAAGACAACATCCGACGCAAGTATTTCGCCGGGCAACTCAGGCAACTCTGATACTTTAAGATCTGGCATGACTTAAATTTTAATTTTTGAACCGCTCTCTTGTAATAGGTGGAATCCACTTTCTAGTAACAGAAAATCACCACCGGGCGTGATAACGCCACCCAAACAAAACGGCACCATTTGCCCCGGATTAACCATCAACAAAAAGGTAAATGGGCCGAAGAAATTATATAGTGTACCAACCTCTCTATTAGCTGCATTGCTATTCCAGATACTTATATACTGAACCTTATTCGCCGCATTTCCAATTAAAACACCGTTCACATTGTAAACATCAACCGGCCATTCATCCAATTCATTACAACTAGCATCACCTAAACCGATAATAACAGGCTTGGGTGGGCATATACAAATGTTTTTATAGTAGTCGTAAAACCCCATTTATTACCATTTACCAACCGGACAATATTCATCTACAACCAAACTTTTCTGACTGGCCGGGCACGTGCATTTTGTACAATAGATCGTGTCAACGTAATTCGCATGGCCGTTTAGTATTTCTAACATTTTTGAAGTTTTTGAAAACTCACAGTCCTTACATTGCTTCAATCGCAACTCGGAAAGTTTCCCTTCCGCAGTACTCGTGGAAATGATTCCCCAATGCTTTAACCAGCCTTTAATAATATGTATGACCAATTTCATTGCAGGGACATTTTGAAGGTTCGTCATCATCGTATACACCAACCGCTACATCAGTTCTACGCTTGTATGGATTCCCGGATGCATCACAATCGCAAGGCTTATCGTAAAGAGGATAATCTGATTTATGTCGGCATATAAAGTTGTGAACAGCGGTTTTCAATGGATCTATTCGATCAAACATCTTTTTATCCATAGCCCACTTCATTGATCTCAGTTCGGGAGTTACGACCCCACCACCACCCATGGGCGAAGATGTTGCCTGTTGATGAAAAACACCCTCAGACCCAAACTGAACAAATCCCTCTGGCGCGGCCGTAAGCATTACACACTCGGCCATGAACTTCCAAAGAATGTGATCCCAAAGCGCTTTATTCTTTACCGATAAAAACTCAGAAGCATTAACCAGGTCGCCAATCTCAAGTATAGCACTTGTTTTACTCGTCAGATCGGATATATTTAAAGTATCAACAGTTCGATTTTTTTCAGAACACAACGCCAGATATAATTCATATCCGAGTACCTGCACCGCAAAACGCTCCTCAGCAATTATTATAGATTGCTCAACCGTGCGTGGATCAAGCGTATGTTTTGTTGGTGCATGGAAAACAACCTCATCTGTAGATATGAGCACCGGCCGTTTTAAATTATTCACCTTGTACATCGCTACCTCCTTTTTTTGCTTGCATATATTCTCCGTTCCTAGCAGGATCCTCTGGGAGCCCCTTAGCCTTCCTTACCTCATTAATCTGAACTGCAGGTGTGATATCAACGTCGGTTAAGCCGGAAATATCAGCCAGCCCTTTAAATCCAATAGAATATTTATCGAATGGCAAACCCATCCAATCCTGTGCTATTTTAAAAATGTGTTTCCAGGCCTTTTCGATAAGTTTATTTTGCCCGGGTCGGATAACCGACAATTGCTTATTTTCTATAATCTTCGTTATAAAGCCGGCGCCTTTTCCTAAAGTGGATGGATTTATAAGGCCCGCCAAAACAGAATCCCACTGATTCGCCAGTATTATTTTTTGCATCCAGCTATTATCCGCTTCGTTAAAGCTGCCATCTTTTTTTGTGTCAATCTTGTGGAAACTGGAGCTTTCAATACCTTCTTCGGATCCAATAACCACGGTACGGCCGCGCTTACCATCACCAGTATGAGTTTTAATGATTTGTCTAGCGATACGGGTAACTTCTGAATCGCTCATGCTGCCTTTTAAAGCCAGGATTGAAGCAACAACCATGTTATTTTCAAAGTCATCCAGATTGTACCGTGCAGCCTTATATTCAAGTATCTGATAAATTATTGATGAAATAGAGGACGGCAAACCGTAATGGTCAAAGCCTGTAACTTTATTTTTAAGCCAAATCAAAGTGCGCTCGCTTCCGTTTTGATCCTTTACCCAGTTTTCTTTTTCGGGTCTCAATGGATTGTAAATGGGCAATATTTTTGCGTTCTTGTAGTCCTCCGCTCTTAGTATGGAATTGGTTACAAATAACTTTGATTGTATTGCGCTATCGCAAAAATCCTCCTCGTTTGGCTCGCAAAGTCTCCATTCGAGAAAACTATGTGGGTAAACGTAAAGGTATTTTTTGCCACCTACCTTTATCCGAACTAGCTCTATTGGAACATTGCCCCAAGTACCGAAGTCCTCAAATATCTGTTCATTAATATCCATAGCGGATTCGCCACGTCTATTAATAACATTGAACCAGTCAATGATTCTTTGGTCAAATTCCTTTCCTTTAATGTCCTGAAAACCTTCACCACATAAATAATCCCTCTTGGTTGTGATGCATGCGTTTTGGGTTACAGAATTTAATCTGAACTCTAATATTTTTTGAGCATACTGATTGTCGGTTCCGACAAATGGTAAGTACTGTTGCTTATTTACGAATGCAATTGAGCGGCCTGTATAATCGAAGGGAATAGGATTATTGGGGTCGAGTGTAACAGCATTACTAACGGCGGCCTTTGCTGCCCGTTTTTGTGGCTGTGTTTGTTTTGTTCCTTTATTCGTTTGCCGCATTTCATACTACTTTTTCTTTTCAGTTTGTTTAGGCTCGGTTGCTGTTTGATTTGCCTCTATATTCCTTCCAAGCTCTTTATCGGTTTTGGATTTCTTTAAAATATCCAATGCCGGGAGTTCCTCGAAATATGATAATAAAAGCTTATCGCCGCTTTCAATTGCGAGTATCGCCAACTCGTCTAAATCGTCTCTTTCAGACAAAGGGGCGGCACTCTTACCGAATGCCACCACTTGTTTAATATGTTCTTTTTTTATCTTAGCTAATGCCATAAGATGTATTTTTTTTACGCCACCATTAATGCCTCAATTGTAGCCCATGTTCCGGAGTACTCATACAGCGCACGGCTGTACTTGCCTTTAAATACAAGCGCAACGCCGTTGTAATCTTCGAACACCTTCCCTGATGTTCCGGTACTACCATCCTGAGCCACTTTGAACTTCGGAATCGATTCGCCGTTCACATACTTCTCTCCCATCACCAATATCTTTCCGCTGTTCAAGCGAATAAAGAAGCCCAGGCCGCAGCAACATGCGGCTGCATCCACAGCTTGAAGGAATTGTGTAGCAGACTGATCCAGATCTTCGATTGAAGCATCTATTTCATGTTCATAAGAAACTGAACATCCGTTACGTGATTGCGTGAATTTATATTCGGCCTCATCCTCCTTGAATGTAATACCAAACACGACGGGAGAGGTGGCACCTATACGAATTGCCACTACCGAATAGGGCTGTTTTGCGCCTGCCACATCTGCCGCTTGTGTAAAATTTAAGTCGTTAGGGTCGAATACCGCTATATTGCTAATACCACCCGTTGTGGGTCCGCACGCCCTTGTTCTTGGTCTTATTGTTGCACAAAGCATTTTTATAAAATTTAAATTGTGTTAATGAATTGATTAATCCCAGTCAGACATTGCAACAATGCTGTATTCGGGTAATGCTATTTCGGTCCCAGCCTTCAAGAAAAGTCTGTAATACCATTGGCTTTCTTTTCTTTCGTACCAAACCTCTAAGGCCGTTTTACCATCTTCACCCTCGCCGTAATCCTTATCGGTTGCAAATACAAAATTGCCTCGAACGGTAAGAACAGCGGCATAACCAACAGCCCCTTTTAACTCGGTAATGATCGGAGTCCAAATAGGCTCAGATAATACAGGAACGCCCTTAAAGGTTAATGCTGTTTGCCCATTCTCTAAAATGGTTGTATTACCTGCTGTTTGCTGAATAGAAGATAAATAGTCCTCATAACCCGACTTGATTTCCTCCGAAACGTAAAACGCCAGTTGGCTCTTTTGGAAGGAGCGCATCATTACCGGCATTTTGTTGTACATAGACAAAAGCAGGGTGTATGCAGCCGTTGCGTTGGTTGTGTAATCAGTACCGTTTGCAATTGCAATGGTCTGACCAGCCGGAATAACACCTGCGGCAATATACTTTTCGTACTTTTTGAAGATGCCATCAAAAACGCCCGTACTCCATTGAGCAGTTGGAGATTGTACTCTTTCGATATCGCCGAAATAGCTATTGGATGCTACATCAATTGAAACTGCGCCCTGGAAGAAAGGCAAAATCTTATCGCCAAAAAGGGGATCGTTTGCTCGCCAGTCTTTCAGATCTCCTTGATAAAATTCGTTGCGACAAAATTTAGTGGCTCCGTAAATTTCATCAGTTGTAATGAATCGAGTATCCGCCCCAAATACCTTCTTGTAGATATAATCACATGATGCGTCTCTTCGTTGCAATATGTTTTGAACACGGCGAATGTTAATGATGTTTCTTTTTGAAACAACATTATCCATAATGGTAAACTCACTCAACGTGCCTTTGTATGGGAAGTCGTTTGGAATGATGTCCTGAAAAGCCGGAGCAATCACCGCCAAAAAGAACACGCTTGCTTGTACTGTAAAAAAATTCATTTTATTTTCTCTTTAAAAGTTTTAGTAATAAGGTTATCTGTACTGTCTGTCGTACTTTGAGAGATCGCCTGCAGCGGCAATGTCGTAAGCTCCACCATCGGCGACTAAGTCTTTGTTGGTGATTAATGTGGCTGTAATGTCAAGCGGCTTTGACAGGTTTAATGTGGCTACATTTATCGCAGCGGCATCAGTACCGCTAACAGATTTGCCAAACTTGTCATGTACCTTCACAACCAGTTTTTTCTTAGCATCTCCTGCCTGATAAGTGGTGGTATCGGTTATTGTAACCGTTTTTGCGCCGCTATCATACACGTAGGCTATCTTAGGAATGAATCCGGGAAGGCCATTTCCACGACCCAGATTAATGATGTTTGTATTGTCAATTGCTAACATTGTAATTAATTGAATTGATGAGTAAATTATTTTGTTTCGAAGCTGCCGAACTGAACCTTTACAGGGTTGCCATTGACAGGAGGCGTTTGTTTGCCGCCCTTGATATTTTTAATATCCTCCTCTAAAGCCTCAACTGTTGCCTTAAGGTTTTTAATCGTTTCGGCATCGTCCTTGGCTTTTTGCTCTGCCGCTTGTTGCGCTTTCTTTTCATCCTCTGTGGGATCGGCTGGTTTGGTTGCCTCTTTTACCGCTTCGTTTACGATCTCCTTAACGGATTTTTCCATTTCCTCGGCACCTTCTTTAAACGTGTTGGAAACAGCTTCTCCAATAGCTTTCATTAAAGCAGTGTGATCGTTGTTCTCTGGTGCTTTTACAGCTCCAATGGCGTTCATAATTTTGTCGCCCAATTCCTGAAAGAATTTTTTCATTTCATCTAAATTTTGTGATTGATTGATTTCTTTTGGAGGCTGAACAGCCGAATTGTAAGCATTCAGAACCGCCATGTTTGAGAATTGCCAGTGCTCTTTTGGTATTTTGTTGGTGAAGTTTGCATCCCCTTCGATTTGCTTAATAAAGCCTTTTTCTTTGGCTTCATCAGCCGTCATCCATGTTTCAGCATTCATCATCTTAGTGATGTCTTCTTTGCGCATTCCGGTTGTGCGTGCGTAGAAGTCTCTTGCCGAATCATTGAATTTGCGTAAGGTGGTAGCGTAGGATTCAACCGTATTCACATCGCCCCATACACCGCCCGAAACGTTGTGTATCATTAGCCAGCTATTCTTACTCATAGTGGCGTTATCACCGGCCATGAGAATATAAGTGGCAGCGGAAGCGATTATTCCCCTCCCGATTGTGTTTACTTTTTTGCCTTTTGATTGTAAGTCTTTCAAAAGGTCATGGATAGCCATTGCATCAGTTACAAGGCCACCACCGGAATTAATGTAAACATTGTAGGTATTACTATCAGTTTTATTAACCTGATCTCGGAAGGATTTGAAGGAAGTGGTAGTATCATCGCCCCACCATTCCTTTAAAAATTGTTGAGTGGAGGCATCTACAATGTCACCATCAATGTAAATATCTACCTCACTCTCCTTAGAATTGACTACATAGTTGAATATTTGAACCTGACATTTCATTAGATGTCAAATGTCAAACATTAATGATTTATTTTAAATCATATAGATGTAATCGTGTTTGAAAAAATCAAACCTCTTTTTCGCAGGAAGTGCAGGCATATTGCACCTGGTTCTTGGAAAGATCAAGCACCTTACAGATGTAGTCATACTTATTTCCTTGCTGACGAAGTAAACATATTTTGGCCCGTTTGATGGCATCGGCCCCCATTATAGAAGCAAATTGCCGCCAATTCATCAAAGCCATCTGTTGAAGTTGTTTGTCTAAATCTGTCATAGAGTACCTATTGATGTTTGTTTTACCTCTTTGGCTTGCGCTGTTGTTACGGTAGATGTTTTTTGTACCACTTCCAACCTGTCTATCCGATCATTGATAGCATCTGTTTTTTTGTCAATGGCATTAACCACGTTTTCAAATTGAGTGATAACATTGGAAGGAGAGTTGTAATTAATAATCTGGCTAGGCATTACCGGGGCTTGTAATGATTGCCCCAAATCACCTCCATATTCAAATTTACGAAGTTTTGCGCCCGGCCTGAAAGCCACTCCACCGCCCAACTGATTAAGCATAGAAGCTATTTCGGAATGATTACCCGAAATGGTATAGCGTTTTGATTTGTCGGCGTTTTTAGTTCTCACAATGGCCAACTCATCCACCTCAGCTTCAAATTGATTCCCCTTGTAAACAAATGGCGTTCCACCTCTACTATGTGGATTGCCGCCAAACTTGCCACCCCTCTTAGGTACATCATCGGGAGAGCCGCCAAACTCATACTTTTGGGAGTTGATTTCGGAAACCCTCATACCGTATCTAACCAATGCCAGCCCAGACATGACAGCCCCTAATATTGCTGCCGCAATAGGATTGCCGATTGACCAAACGGAAGCCCATATCCCTGCTAACTCTGTGGCAAGACTTATTTTAGCTTCCTTCTTTTTTAGCTCCTTGGTTTTTTCAAATGCCGCCTGCTCTGCCGCTTTTCTTTTTGAGTTGTACTTTCGCTCAATAGCCTCCATTTCAGCTGTTGATTTTGCCCTTGACTTCACTTGTTCTTCCTCCACCTTCATTCTTTCTAATTGAAGACTTAGGCTATTTTGAATGTTTCGGGCCTCGGTATCAAAGTAGCTTTGCATTACATATTGAGCAGTTGCATAAGAATCTGCAATGACTTTAGAAAATGCTTTTGCATATTCTCCTGCTTGCTCTTGGCTTACCTTTTCGCCAAGGATATTTTTACCTTCCAAACTACCGCCAAACTTATCTGCAACATTTGAAAGGGTAGTGCCTAGATCTTGCCCAACGGATTGACCTCTTATCGCTTCACGTAGTGAAAAATTAGTATTCTTCGGGTCTGAAGCTATTTTACCCTGCAGCTCTTGAATCTTACGAACAATCTCCTCATATTCTCTTAGGGTGATAAGGCCGGCTTCGTAAGCGCGTTTGAACTCAATTTCTAAAGCCTGATAGTTTGCGGCTTCCCTAACTAATAGGCCGTATTCGCGCTCACGTTCAAGTTGTTGAAGATTCCGGTTCTTTTGCGATTGTGAAAGTCGGTTATCTGCCTGAATTAATGCAGCCGCCCGGTCTAACACCAGGTTGAATTCAGCAATAGCATTTTCCCCTGCACGCTTGGTGTCCTCAATATTAGATTTGATTAAATCAGCTTCATCTTTAGTGATGGCTTGATTAATATTTGATAGCGCGTCCTTTCTATTTTCTGCGTTTTTTACAGTCAGATTGTTCCTGTCTTTTTCCAACGCGTCCATATCAGCATTGAACTTCGTTTGCAAAGCAAGGATTTGTCTATCCGCATCTAATTGCGCTTGTGTTCGCTCGGTCTGGGTAGTGTTTACTGATGGATCATTGACTATTTGATCGGCTTTATCTTCCGCTAATTTTTTATCCGCTTCAAATTTATCAGTTAATGCCTTCGATCTTATTTCAAATATTTTATCGTTGGTTTCTTTTTCAAGTTTTGTTTTTTCGAGTTTTAATTGCGCCACCTCTTTTAGTTCTTCAGCATTCAACGTCTTGCTTTGATTTAGGAAGGTTATTTTATCATCAATAGCCTTGTCATTTATTTCTTTTGATCGGTTGAGATATTGCTCCTCGGTTTTTGCAAGCGATATAAATGCTGTTTCATTAACGGCCAGTTCTTGATCACGCAACGCCTCAATTTCTTTTATCCGATCTTTTTGTTGTCCGGTTTTACCACCGGATCCACCGCTTGAAAAATCGGTTTCGGGAGCAACATCGGATATTAAGGCATTCTGTAGATCTTTATTCTTTTCGGCCATTCCATAAAGACCCTTCAAATAGCTGTCAACGTTTGCAAGTCTGTTATTAAGTTCTCTTTTTTGCTGACCAGATGTTCCCTTGCCTATTCCGATAGCTGATCCAATATTCTGAAAGAATGCCCCAGCTCCTGTTTCTTTATTAATATCGGTTGAAGGCAGGCCCGCTAATTCTGTTTCAATGCTTATTTTTTCTTTTTCTTTTTCCCGGGTTAAGTCTGCAAATGCTTTAGCCTTAGCCTGATTCTGTAATGAAACTATGAGATTGTTGGAGAGCCTTGTTACTTCAGATATATCCAACCCCTCTTTTTTTAAAGCCGATCTATAAGAATCAGAAATAGTAAGGAGTTTGTTATATGCATCCAGTTTTGTTTTTTCAGTAGTGACCTGGCTCGCAACGACAGCGGTCAATGTTTTTATTCTCGCAACTTGGTTTTCAGTAGCTGATGCCACTTTTTTGGATAGGTCAACATTTATTTGCTGTTGTGCAGCTGTTTCTCTTGTTTCTTTGGCCAAATCTTTTGTCGCGTCAGTGGCCCCTTTTGCGTTTGATTTTATTGCTACAAACACCAACGATAACGCTCCTAAAGCTCCAATGACTACACCAATAGGAGTTGCCAGCAACGCCAACGCACCGGCAAGGACACGGGTAGCCACCGCAGCAACTCCGGTAGTTCTTGCACTCAATGCAAGAACAGAAGTATGTACCGTAATCAAAGCTGTTGATGCAGCCCGTACACCATTGTTGATTGCCAATTGCGCCACCTCAATAACCATAGCTGACCTTTCCAATGCCCATGCTGCTATAAGCCTTAATTTAGCGCCTAACCATGTATTGGAAAGCAATATCATCGTTGAGATTCCTGCTATTAAGACAGGAAACGGCAACCCAAATATAAATGCTGCGAGTGTCGTTAATGCTGCTGAAAGTTTAGTGATATTGGTTATCGCGGCTCCAACTCTTTCGCTATTTGCATCCAGGTATTGAGTGAAAACATTTTTATTCCTGTTGATGGTAGCTGACAGACTTTCAACTTCTGCACCCCCATTGGTAAATGTCTTGGTTAATTCTGCTGCAAATTTTGGTAGAAAATCGGACGAAAGAACCTTACCGGTTTCCAGCATTTTGTTTAGTTCCTTTTCAGGAACGCCTATAGCTTTTGCTGCAATAGAGAAAGCGCCTGGCAAGCGCTCGCCTATCTGACCTCTCAACTCTTCCGCTTGAACTTTTCCTTTTGATGCTATCTGACCGAAAGCAAGGAGTACTCCATTTGTCTCTTCCTGTGATAATTTTAATACGGAAGTTGCATCAATAACACTTTCGTAAATCTTCCTTGTTTCTTCAGCGCTTATCCCGGCTAATGTTGAAGATGCATAGAAGTTTTTAAAAGTTTTGGTTGTATCAATTAAAGCAACTCCATATTGATCTGTAACCCTGTTAAGAAACGCCTGATTAACCGCATATTCCTCCGCTGTACCCGATACCGCTTTCAAAGCAGCTTCCAGGCTATCTAAAGCTACCGCCTCGTCTTGTGCACGGCTTACGCCGCTAGAAATACCTGAAAACAAAGCCGTCAGACC
>DAORWU010000041.1:0-17680 GCA_035434405.1 Niabella sp.
GCAATATTGACAATACTTTCAAAGAACTTATTTTTATAACATCAAAACGCTAATGTAGAATTATATTTTCCAAAAAATGTGACTGGACAGACTATAAGATGCTTACAAATTATTCACTTTTCTAAAAATGGTCTTTGCAATACTGTTGGTATTAAAATTTACCAAAATCCCAAGTTTTCTACTAGACAGCTTTAGGTAGGTAATGAGTTGTTTGTGATGTACCTCCGCTAAAGTTTCTACTGATTTTATTTCAATGATAACCTTATTTTCTACGAGCAAATCAATTCGGTATCCAATGTCCATTTTTATTTCTTCATGGTAAAAAGGTAATGCTAATTGTTGTTCAACATTTAAACCGCTTTTTCTTATTTCATAAGCCAATACATTTTCATAAACACTTTCCAAAAGGCCTGGCCCATAAGAATTATAAGTCTTAAATATTTCCCCTCTAATAATATAGGATATTTCATTTTCAGACATAAAACAAATTTGATAATATAATGTAAATAAAATTCTTCACAAGTAAAATATGTTAAAAATCAAATTTTGAAACTTAGAACAATATGAACAAGCCGGAGTAACATTTTTTATGCCACTAATAGCGTGGAGAATACCTTGCAATTAAGAAAAAAAGCATTCATCACCGTAAATCATTGGAATAATTCTTATCCCGCAGATAGCGCAGAGAGTACACCGCCGATATTCTCTGATAAGTCAAAAATCAATCAGCGCAAATCCACGGGAAATATTTTCTCCCGCAGATGGACGCAGAGAATACACCGCTGATACACACAGATAGAAATAAAAAGATCAGCGCAAATCAGCAAGAAATATTTTCTCCCGCAGATAGCGCAGAGAGTACACCGCCGATATTCGCTGATAAGTCGCAAATCAATCTGCGTTCTTCAGCGATCCAATCAACGCAAATCAGCAGGAAATATTTTCTCATACAGATGACGCAGAGAATACACCGCAGATTTACGCAGATAAGAAAGAAAAAATCAGCGTTCATCTGCGGTCCAATCAGCACAAATCAGCGGGAAATGTTTTCTCCCGTAAATAGCGCAGAGAAATGCAATCTGCATTGATATGCATTTTATGACAAACCCATCCCCATAGTAGTTTCAAAAAAATATGAGAAAAGAAACACGTATTAAACAAAGAGATATTACTGATTGTGGTGCAGCATGTCTGGCTTCTGTTGCTGCCTATCCTAAGCTAAAACTACCGGTAAGCCGCATCCGTCAATATGCAGGTACAGATAAACGAGGAACCAATGTACTTGGCCTTATTGAAGCTGCTGAGAAATTGGGGTTTCAAGCCAAAGGAGCAAAAGGTTCGTTTGATAGTCTTTTCAAAATACCGCTCCCTGCTATTGTTCATGTTGTACTAAAAAACGAATTACAACATTATCTGGTTTTGTATAAGGTCACTAAAAAACACCTTATTTTAATGGATCCTGCTGATGGCAGAATACTTAAAAAAACATATAAAGAATTTCAGGAAATCTGGACAGGCGTTATCGTATTATTGATTCCGGAAGCCGATTTTGTAAAAGGAAATCAAAAAACATCCAATATCAAAAGATTCTGGCAACTTATTCGGCCTCATAGTAGCCTTATGTTTCAGGCATTGGTGGGTGCGGTTGTTTATACTGTTCTGGGATTATCCACTTCTATTTATATGCAGAAAATTATAGATTTTGTTTTGGTAGAAGGGAATGTAAATCTTTCAGGTGGACAAAGACAAAGATTAGCCATTGTACGTGCCTTGTACCGAGATCCTGAAATACTCATCCTTGACGAAGCAACCAGTAGTTTAGATCCTGCTAGTGAGCAAAAAGTGCAAGCGACACTTCACTGGTTTCAGAAACAAGGGAAAACAATAATTATCATTGCCCACCGATTGAGTACCATTAAAAACTGTGATCAAATTTTGGTATTGCAAAATGGCTCTTTAGTCGAATCAGGCTCACACGATAATTTACTTTTACTTAACAATGTGTATTCCAATATGTGGGTTTATCATGCCAGGGGTAATAATTAGTCACATAATTTTTCCTCTTCTGTAACATTTTTTCCAAACCCTCTTACATTTGTACCTAATTATGAAAAGAATACTTCTTTCCATTGTACCCTTTGTATCTTTCACCCTTACTCTTTGTGCTCAGGACAAATGGGATCTAAAACGATGTATCGACTACGCCGTGGCCAATAATATTTCGGTGAAGCAGGCCGATGTGCAGTTTCGTATGGACAAACTAACCCATGCACAAAGTGTGTTGGCACAGTATCCGCGCATCAGCAGTCAGCATAGTGGCGGGTTTCAGTTTGGCCGGTCCATTGATCCCACTTCTAACCAATTCACCACCAACGAAATATTTTTTACAAATCATGGGTTGGATATTGGGGTAGATCTTTTCAATTGGTTTAGTCAGAAAAACACCATCGCCGCCAATAAATATCTTGCTCAGGCCGGTGGGGCTAAATTGGAAAAAGCTAAAAACGATATTGCTCTAAATGTAGCCAACGCCTATTTGGCAGCACTCCTAAATAAAGAGCAAATCAACATCGCCACTGTTCAACTTGGTCAGAGTTTGGACCAAGTAAACAACATTAAAAAACAAGTAGATGCCGGTGCATTACCAGAACTCAACCTGGCCGAAACACAAACCCAGTATGCCAACGACAGCTCCAATGTGATCACGGCAAAGACCAATTTCACCCTCTCCCTCCTACAGCTAAAAGCATTGTTGAACATTGATGCCGATCAGGCTTTTGACATTGTTACCCCTCCGGTAGAGTCTATTCCGTTGGAACCCCTAGCAGACCAGCAGCCCGACCTGATCTATCAATCCGCAGTTGAAAACCTGCCTCAACAAAAAATCAATACTCTTAACCTGAAAGCAAGTGAAAAAAACGTAGCAGTAGCCAAGGCGGCTTTGTATCCCACTATTTCGTTTTTTGGTGGATTGAGTAGCCGGTATGCTAATGCTCAAAAATTAATACCTAACAACTATCAGGCAATGCCGGCCAATATTGGAACGGTAAATATCAACGGCACCTCTTTTCCGGTAACAACAATAATCACTCAGCCAACAGGCTTTTACAAAAACACCTATTTCAAACAACTCAATAATAACTTTAGCCAGAATCTGGGAATAGGATTAAGTATCCCTATTTTTAATGGTGGAATGGTGCGGACAAATTGGCAAAAAGCTAAACTGAACCTAGAAAGTCAGCAACTGGTAAAAGAACAAGATAGTAAAACATTAAAGCAGGATATCTATCAGGCTTATACGAATGCATTAGCTGCAATAGAAAAATTTAATGCATCAAAAATCACATTAGCCTCTGCGCAAAAAGCATACGACTTTGCCAGAAAACGCTTTGATGTAGGCCTGTTAAAACCCATCGATTTGATTACGAACCAGAACAATTTGTTTCGTGCAAAAATCAATTTGGTTTCTGCACAGTACGATTATGTGTTTAAAATGAAATTGCTGGAGTTTTATAAAGGGCAAGGGTTGAGGTTGTAAATTTGAAATTTAAATCCTGAACCATTAATCGAATAATAAAAATTATTACATCCAAAATATCAAATAGTTTCAATGAGTAAGCGTTGGCAAAAAATATTAATCATTGGGTTAGCTGTTCTTGCAGCTGGTTTTTTAATTTATATTCAGATAGGAAAAGGGAAGCCTCAGATTAAGGTTACTTCGGAAAAAGCCAGCCTCAGATCTATTACAGAAACGGTTACAGCCAGTGGCCAGATATATCCGGAATTTGAAATAAAGATAAGTCCTGATATCAGTGGAGAGGTAACAGAACTCACCGTGCAGGAAGGAGATAGCGTAACAAAAGGACAGGTATTGGCACGGGTGTATGCCGATGTGTATGCCCTGCAAAGAGATGAAGCCGCCGCAAGGGTGGGACAATCACAGGCTACTGTGGCCAACAGTCAGGCGGCACTGGGTGCACAAAAAGCCACCCTGGATCAGGCGCAGCAACAATACAACCGCAACAAAAAATTGTATGACGATAAGGTAATTTCCAAATCAGAATTTGAACAATTTGAAACCAATCTCACCTCAGCCAAATCCAATTATAACGCCTCCCTGCAAAATATCCGTAGCCTGCAGGCTGGTGTGCGCTCGTCCCAAACAGGTCTTACTTCCGCCAACAAAACACTAAGCAGAGCCACCATTGTGGCACCCATGAGTGGTGTAGTATCTTCCCTAAAAATAGAAAAAGGAGAAAGAGTGGTAGGAACGGCACAAATGGCCGGAACCGACATGATGACCATCGCGGATATGAACTCTATTGAAGTTCGTGTGGATGTGGGCGAAAACGATATTGTAAAAATAAATATTGGAGACCAGGCCGATGTGGAAGTGGATGCCTACAACGACAGAAAATTTAAGGGCATTGTTACAAAAATAGCCAGTAGTGTAAACTCAGGATCCGCTGGCGTTTCTACTTCAAATGACGTAACCAACTACGAAGTGCGCATCCGGTTAGAAAAACCATCTTATCAGGATTTGATTGATCCATCAGGTAAGAACCGTTTTCCATTCCGACCCGGCATGAATGCCCGTGCGGATATCAAAACCAAACAAAAAAACAATGTAGTAGCAGTACCCATTGCCGCAGTAAATGCACGTATAAAAGGAAGCGATAAGACCGTATCGGATACAAAAAAAGAAAAGGAAAAAGAACAAGCCAACACCACCGAATCTGCTACAGAATCAGACAACAATGATTTGGAAGAAGTGGCCTTTATGATCATGAACGATGGTGTGGTAAAAAAACGTGTGGTAACCACCGGCATCCAGGATATCAATTATATAGAAATTACCAGCGGTCTAAAAGCTGGGGATAAAATTGTTACCGGACCTTACAATATTGTGAGCCAGACATTGAAAGATGGTGATAAAGTAAAAGTGGTAACCAGAGATGAACTTTTCAAAAAGGCCAAATAAATTTGTCTTAAGCATCAACAAAATTTCTAACACTTCAATTTACTCCAAAGCATAATAGTTATTGTCTGTTATTCAGAAATCAGCCGGCAAATTGGCGTGGGAGCGGACTATTAGCACAGGTGTTGATTAGAACTACTACGGTTCAAGTTTGCACTACAATTCCATCTAAGCCGTTCACCCACTCTCTAGCCAATTTGTTTGTTACCGGCAAGTGTATTGCGACAGTGCAACCATCAAATAGACGACTATAAATTGAACATTCACACAAGGACAAACCATTTTTACAGGTAACCAACATACAGACCATATTTCAAGCGGACAGCGAGTAAGCCGATCCCGATGGCTATCGGGACCGACCCTTCGAAAAACCAAAAGAGCCACTTTTTTTGCCAACGCATCGACAATGACATTGAGCATTTAACACTTAACTTAGCCGACAGAAATAATATAAAATATTGACACCATAAAATGGCAAAACAGAAGAAAGAAGTAAAAGAAAAACCCATTGAAGTAACCCTTTGGGAAGCAGCTAATAAATTGAGAGGAAGCGTTGAACCTGCCGAATACAAACACGTTGTATTAGGACTCATTTTCTTAAAGTTTGCCAGCGACAAATTTGAAGAACACAGAGCCAAACTCATTGCCGAAGGCAAAGAGAAATATATTGAAATGGCGGAGTTCTACAATATGAACAATGTATTTTTCTTAGAAGAAACCAGCCGTTGGAGTTATCTGATAAAAAGAGCCAAACAAAACGATATTGCATTGCTCATAGACACGGCATTGCACACCATTGAGAAAAACAACAAAGCTCTGAAAGGTGCTTTGCCCGACAATTACTTTTCTCGTTTGGGATTGGATGTTACCAAACTGGCTTCTTTGCTCGATACCATCAATGATATTGACACCACCAAAGACCCCAAACACGATGTAGTTGGAAAAGTGTATGAATACTTTCTTTCAAAATTTGCACTGGCAGAAGGAAAAGGCAAAGGAGAATTTTACACACCTAAAAGCATTGTAAACCTGATAGCTGAAATGATTGAACCTTACAAAGGCATTATCTACGACCCTGCTTGTGGTTCGGGTGGTATGTTTGTTCAATCTATCAAGTTTATTGAAGCCCACCACGGAAACAAAAAAGAAGTTTCCATTTACGGACAGGAATATACCAATACCACTTACAAACTGGCAAAGATGAATCTTGCCATAAGAGGTATAAGCGGAAACCTTGGAGAGAAAGCTGCCGACACTTTTGCTGATGACCAACATAAAGACCTAAAAGCCGATTACATAATGGCAAATCCGCCTTTTAACCAAAAAGATTGGAGAGCCGAAAATGAATTGATTGATGACCCACGCTGGAGAGGTTATGATGTGCCACCCAAAAGCAACGCCAATTATGGTTGGATTTTGAATATGGTTTCTAAACTTTCCGAAAACGGAATTGCTGGTTTCATCTTGGCAAATGGGGCATTGAGTGGCGGTGGCGAAGAATACAAAATACGCAGAAAGTTGATTGAAAATAAATTGGTGGAAGCCATTGTAATTATTCCGAGAGATACATTTTACACCACCGACATCAGCGTTACGCTTTGGATTCTGAACAAAAACAAAAAAGCAAGAACGGTTGAAATAAACGGCAAACAGAAAAACTACCGTGACCGTTCAACCGAAATTTTGTTTGTTGATTTAAGGCGTTGGGGACAGGAATTTGAAAAGCAGTTTATTGAACTTACAGAAGAAGACATTGGCAAAGTAGCCGAGAACTACCACAATTGGCAACAAGCCGACTATAAGAAAACTTATAAAAATGTGCCTGAGTATTGCTACTCTGCCAGTTTTGAACAAATACAGGCAAACGATTTTTCGTTGGTTCCAAGCAAATACATTGAATTTATTGACCGTGATAGCGAAATAGATTTTGACACCGAAATGAAACGCATACAAAAGGATTTTAAAACCCTTTTGCAAGAAGAAAAGAAATCGCAGGAACAATTAATCAACGCTTTTAAAACTTTGGGTTATGAGTTATAAAAGAAAACAACGAGGAAAAACTAAGCCCGAAGTGGTATTTCCAATTGCAGAAAACAGAGCAGATATGCCCACCTTATATGCTCCATTCTTTAAGCAATTAAAAGAATTGATTGCTAAAGAAAGGCTTAGGGCTGTTCTTAATGCAAATCAACGAATGATAATCATGTATTGGCACATTGGCAATGCAATTCTTGCAAAGCAAAATGAAGAAGGATGGGGAGCAAAAATTATAGATAGACTTTCTAAAGATTTAAAGGAAGCATTTCCGGAGGAAATAGGTTTTTCGCCCAGAAACTTAAAATACATGCGGAAATTTGCCGCAGCTTGGACAGATGTTGAAATAGTGCAACGCACCGTTGCACAAATTCCTTGGCGTAGTAATATTACCTTGTTAGATAAATTACAGGAAACAGAATTAAGACTTTGGTATGCACAAAAAACAATTGAACTTGGCTTGGGTAAAGATATGCTGGTGTTTCAAATAGAAAGTCAATTGCATAAAAGACAAGGAAATGCAGTAAATAATTTTCCGGAAACAGTTCCTCCATTAGATTCTGACATGGCGGTTCAAGCTTTTAAAGATCCTTATATATTTGGCTTTTTAGGAAATATACAGGATATAAAAGAAAGAGAATTTGAGCAAAAATTAATTGACCATGTTCAAAATTTTTTGTTAGAGCTTGGACAAGGTTTTGCTTTTGTGGGAAGGCAGGTACATTTAGAATTGGGCAATAGTGATTTTTACCTCGACTTATTGTTTTATCACATTAAGTTGAAATGTTATGTTGTAGTAGAGCTAAAAACCGGAAAATTGGAACCGGGGCACATTAGCCAACTAAACATGTACTTGAATGTTGTCAATGATGTGCTTTGCGACAGCCGGGATAACAAAACCATTGGCTTACTTTTAGTAAAAGAAAAAAACAGAGTAGTAGCCGAATATACACTTTCAGGAATAAACAACCCCATTGGTATATCGAATTGGGAAAATGAAATAATTAAATCAATGCCCGAAAATATCAAATCGAGTTTACCATCTATTGATGAAATTGAAAAAGAATTTGAAGATGATGAACAGCTATAAGCGTATTGGCGATTATATTCATTTGGTGGACAACCGCAACAAAGATTTAGCGGTAACAAACTTATTGGGTATTAACATTACCAAGAATTTTATGCCTTCGGTTGCCAATACTTCTGAAACCGATTTATCAAAATACAAAATCATCCAGAAAGGACAGTTTGCATATAGTGCTATGCAAGTAGGCAGAGATGAAACTATCCGTTTGGCTTTGTATGAAGAAGATACTCCTGCCATTATTTCCCCAGCTTATTTGGTCATTGAAGTGAATGACGAAAATGAGTTGCTGCCCGAATATATGATGATTTGGTTTCAAAGACCTGAATCAGATAGATACGGTTGGTTTATCAGCGATAGCAGCGTAAGAGCAAGTTTAGAATGGGAACGGTTTTGTGAAATACAAATGCCAATTCCTAACATTTACGAACAACGCAAATTTGTTGCTCTTTACAATGGCTTACTTGCGAACCAAAAAACCTACGAAAACAGTTTGGCTGATTTGCAGTTGATTTGTGATAGCTACATTGAAAACCTGATTAAAACGGAGCAGCCGAAAGTGCTTGGGGAATATATTGAGCAATCAGATGAAAGGAATAATGATTTACAAGTAAACTTTTTACAAGGCGTATCAACTAACAAGGTTTTGATAGAAACTAAAGCCAATACGAACGGTCTTAGCTTTCATAATTATAAAGTCGTAAGGACAGGTGAGTTCGTTTATGTTGCTGATACTTCAAGGCGTGGAGATAAAATTGCCTTGGCTATGAATTCGGCTGAACCTTGTATAGTTTCAGCCATTTATACAGTTTTCAGAGTAGTGAAAACTGACGAGCTACTTCCTGAGTATTTGTATTTGTGGTTTGCCCGACCTGAATTTGACCGCTACGCAAGATTTCATTCCTGGGGCAGTGCAAGAGAAACATTCAATTGGGAAGATATGTGCAATGTAAAATTGCCTATTCCCGACATAAAGGTTCAGGAAGCCATTGTAACCATTTACCACACTTTGGAAACCCGTAAGCGTATCAATGAGCAATTGAAAAATAGTATCAAACCGCTTTGCCCTGTGCTGATGAGGGGTGTGGTGGAGAGTATGAAATTATAAAATTTGATTATGAGCAGGATAGACCAATTAAAACCATCGGAGGAAGAAATCATCAAAACTTCCAAACCAAACAGACTCTATTCACACGAGTTTGAAGCAGTTCGCTTTTTTCAGGTGGTTCACGAAGATGAGAATGGAGCAACAATTCGTTTTGCACCAAGAACAATGCTCAAAATTATTTATCTCAAAGAGCAAGACGATATTGAAGGTTTTGAGGTAATTAAACTGGTGAATGAATTGGAAAAGGAAAGAGTGAAGTTGAGCAAATTCAATTTCGCCCAGCTGAAAGAATTTTTGAGATTCATTAGCGAGATTGATATAAAGGGAATTACGGCAAGACGATTAAAAATTCTTGATGACCAAGAATTAGATACTGATAGTATTCGTTCAGTAAAAACGCTTTTGTCAAAAGAAGGTGGTGCTGAATTGGTTGAAGCTTTAATCAATGAAGGATTCATTTCATCAAAAGACATTGTAAATACATCTTTCAGAAAGAGAGGGCTACAATACTTTAAAAATTTGAAATACGACCCAAAATATTGGAAGACTTATGCTGCCGAAAACAATATTAGCTCACACAGTGAAGAAAAGGTTTGGCAATTTTTCTTTGAAAAGAATGAATGGATTTTTGGCTATGGGTTGGATTATCGTTTTCAGCAAATTTTACAAAGAGAGGTTCATTTGTCCGACCAAGAGCTTGATGGTTCAAATGCTGTTATTGGCGATTATATGCTAGGTGATAAATTCTTTACAACTTTCATTGAATTAAAGAAGCCATCCACTCCACTTTTCGCAAAAGAGAAAAACCGCTCAAATTCTTGGCGTTTATCAAATGAATTAATTGATAGTGTTTCTCAGATATTGGAACACAAAGCATCTGGTTTAATTCGCTTAGAAAGCAACCAATATACAAATGGCGAACTACTTAAACAAAAGGCTTACGATTCGAAAGTTATATTGATTATTGGAGATTGGTCAGAACTTGACAAAGCTGCTTCAACCCACGAAAAAGAAATCAAGAAAAAAACTTTTGAACTCTTTAGAAGAGACAGTCGGAATATTGAAATATTGACTTATGATGAATTGTTTGAAAGAGCTTGTTATATAGCCGAAGGAAAAAAAGAACCTGATTTAATAAATGACGATGATAATTTACCCTTTTAAAGATTAAAATGAAATTCACCGCATAAAAATTAGAAATATGCCTGAAAACAAAAATATAGAATACAAACAAAAAGTAACACCCGAATTGGAAAAAGAAGTTGTTGCTTTTTTAAATTCCAATGAGGGCGGTGTGATTTATATCGGTATCGATAAAAACGGAATTCCTGTTGGTGTAAATGATGCTGACCAGGAGCAATTAATAATCAAAGACCGTTTAAAAAACAATATCCTGCCATCTTGTATGGGCTTGTTTGATTTGGTTTTAGAACAGAAAGAAGCGAAAGACATCATTAAAATCATTGTTGCCGGAGGTTATGAAAAGCCATATTATGTAAAGAAATACGGTCTTTCTGAAAAAGGTGCTTTTATTCGTGTAGGAAGTGCTGCAGAACCCATGCCTACCCGACAAATAGAACAACTTTTTAGCAAGCGCATCCGAAATTCCATCGGAAATATGAAATCACCCAAGCAAACTTTACAGTTTCAGCAATTGCATATTTATTATCAATCCACCGGAAAGGTCTTAAACGAACAGTTTGCCCGAAATTTGGAATTACTTACGGAGGAGGAGAATTACAATTATGTAGCCTATTTGATGAGCGACATCAACAATATCTCTGTAAAGGTGGCTCGTTATCAGGGATTAAATCGGGTCAATTTGGTAGAAAGCAACGAGTATGGTTATGAGTCATTGATTAAAGCCACCCATCAGGTTTTAGACAAATTGAATTTAGAAAACCGAACCTTAACCAAAATTACATCGAAAGAACGCAAAGAGCAACGATTATGGAATGCGATTGCTTTGCGTGAAGCTGTTGTCAATGCCTTTGTGCACAATGATTATACAAAAGAAGTCGCCCCTAAATTCGAGATTTTCGACGATCGCTTGGAAATTACTTCTCACGGCAGCTTACCTGACGGGCTTTCACAAGATGAGTTTTTTGAAGGGTATTCTATTATACGTAATAAAGAATTGATGCGGATTTTCAAAGATTTAGATTTGGTAGAGCAATTAGGTTCAGGTATTCCAAGGATTTTACAAGCATATTCTAAAGATTGTTTTCATTTTTCAGAAAACTTTTTGAGAGTAGTATTACCGTCTTCAGAACCTGTTACCATGCAAGATACCGAACAAGTTACCGAACGGGTTACCCCGCAAGATACCCCGCAAGATACCCCGCAAGACACCCCGCAAGATACCATGCAAGTTGGAGAGCTTTTAAAGGTCTTTACAGGAGTACATACCAGAGAGGAATTGCAAAAAATGTTAAGATTATCTGATAGAGAGCATTTTAGAAAAACTTACTTACAACCGGCAATTGAAGCGGGTTTTGTAGCTTTAACAATTCCAGATAAACCTACCAGCCGAAACCAAAAATATTATTTAACAGAAAAGGGGAAAGGAAAAATAAGTAAGAAATAAAGTAGATATGAAATTCACAGAAGAAAAATTAGAAAGGGCATTTACCGAGTTGTTGGGGCAAGAAGGATTTCCCCACCTCTTGGGCATTACGATAACTCGTAAGCCAGACGAAGTATTGATTGAGGAAGATTTTGCAGAGTCAAAAGCTAAACAGTTTTTTCTTCCAAGCTTTGCAACTTAAGAAGGCTGAATTGTATGAATTACACTGAATCCATACACAAACGTAAAAATAAGTATTTTATAATCTTCTTAATATTGCTTTATTTGCATAAATAACCAATATTATGGCTAGTTTAAATCTTATTCCACCAGAAAAAATAGCAGAGCGTCTACGGTACGAAAATCCGTGGTGGGTATCCAAACAAATACCGGAGATATACAGTGCTATGTCGAAACGCCTGTATTTTGATTTATTCTATCCTTTCGTTACAGAAAAGAATATTCGCAGAGCATTAGTGCTTATGGGTCCTAGGCGTGTGGGCAAAACTGTGATGCTGTTTCATAGCATCCATCAATTAATAGAAGAAAAAGTAAATCCACAACAAATATTTTTTATCGGTATAGACAATCCCATATACGTGCATTTAGGGTTAGAAGACATTTTAACGTTATGCAAGAATGCTCTAAATTTAGGTCAGCTAAATGGTTGTTATGTGTTTTTTGATGAAATACAATATTTAAAAGATTGGGAACGCCATCTTAAGGTGTTGGTAGATACTTATCCGGATACCAAGTTTATTGTGTCTGGCTCGGCAGCAGCGGCACTAAAATGGCACAGCACAGAAAGTGGTGCAGGGCGGTTTACCGATTTTATGTTGCCGCCACTTACTTTTCAGGAGTACATTCATTTAAAGCAAATGAATCATTTAATTTACGATGGCAACATAAATTATGGAAATCAATCTATTCCCTATTGTCTGACACATGACATAAAAGCACTCAATAAAGAGTTTGTAAATTATTTAAATTTTGGTGGATATCCCGAAGTGGTATTATCAGAAAAAATTCAAAGCGATATGGGTCGTTATGTTAAAAACGACATTGTAGATAAAGTGCTACTGAGAGATTTACCGAGTTTATATGGCATTAAAGATGTGCAAGAATTGAACCGTTTTTTCACTTATATCGCATACAATACCGGCAATGAGTTTTCTTATGAATCTATATCGAAAGAAAGCGGCATACAAAAAGATACTTTGAAAAAGTATTTAGAATACCTAGAGTCGGCCTTCTTAATAAAAGTGCTCAATAAGGTAGGTGTACACGCAAAAAGATTAAAACGGGTAACAAGTTTTAAAGTGTATTTAACCAATCCATCATTAAGAACGGCTTTATTTTCACCTATATCTGAAACCGACAGCGAAATGGGGAATATGGTTGAAACAGCAGTACTATCGCAATGGATGCATCGGGAAAATCTCGATTTAACATACGCACGTTGGAAAGAAGGAAGAAATGAAGGCGAAGTGGATCTGGTTTTGGTAGATGATAAGAAGTTCAAACCTGTTTGGGGTGTAGAGATAAAATGGAGCAATCGTTATTTTGATAAGCCACATGAATTAAAAAGTTTAGTTCGGTTTTGCGAAACTAATGGCTTTGATAAAGCACTTGTTACCTCAATTGACCAACAAGGCATAAAGAAATTGGAGTCCTTGCACTTTTCATTTTTACCCGCAGCGGTTTACACGTATAACATTGGGGATATTACGCTGAAAATGAAAAATGCAAATTAATACCTACAATGCTGTAAAATGAAATTCACAGAAGAAAAATTAGAAAAGACGTTTACCGAGTTGTTGGGGCAAGAAGGATTTCCCCACCACTTAGGTATTACAATAACTCGTAAGCCAGACGAAGTATTGATTGAAGAAGATTTACAAAATTTCTTGTTGTCGCAATATGCAAGTAAAGGCATTTCCGTAAACGAAACCAAATCCATCATTCTTCAACTTAAATCCCTTTCTACATCTGACATATACGAGAGTAACAAAACATTTTTAAAAATGCTTTCAGACGGTTTTATTCTCAAACGAGAAGACCGTAGCCAAAAAGATATTTATATTCAGTTGATTGATTATTCCGGACTGAATAATCATAGAATACCGAAAGAAAATGAAGTTTTGACTATTGCGGCTGAAACCGAAATTGAATATGGTAGAGACAATAATATATACAAATTCGTAAACCAATTAGAAATTTTTGGTTCAGAAAAACGCATTCCTGATGGCATAGTTTATATCAATGGTTTGCCTGTGGTGGTGTTTGAATTCAAGAGTGCAATCAGAGAAGAAGCAACTATTTATGATGCTTTCAAGCAATTAACAGTTCGTTACCGCAGAGACATTCCCGAATTGTTTAAATACAATGCTTTTTGTGTGATAAGCGATGGCGTAAACAACAAAGCAGGATCTTTCTTTGCTCCGTATGAGTTTTTCTATGCCTGGCGAAGAGTACTGGGTGGCGTGAAGCTCCCGCTTCACGGAAATACGAATAATCAGGAGCTTATTCAAACCCAAGAAGACGCTCAGGGCATCGGCAGTATGTTTACGCTCATTCAGGGAATGTTTAATAAAAACCGTTTACGTGATATAATCCGCAACTTCATTTACATTCCCGATAGCTCAAAGAAAAACGAGAAAATTGTTTGTCGCTATCCGCAATACTATGCAGCAAGAGCATTGTATGATAATATCAAGAAAGTCCAAAAGCCCGAAGGAAACGGAAAAGGTGGAACTTACTTTGGTGCCACAGGTTGCGGAAAGAGTTTTACAATGCTTTATCTCACAAGGTTGTTGATGAAAAGCGAATATTTTGAAAGTCCAACCATTGTATTAATTACAGATAGAACCGATTTAGACGACCAACTTTCGGGGCAATTTACCAATGCGAAAAACTTTATTGGCGACAATACAGTGGTAAGTGTAGAGAGCAGAGCACATTTAAGAGAGTTAATTCACGGCAGACAAAGCGGAGGTGTTTTCTTAACCACCATTCACAAGTTTACAGAAGATACCGAACTACTCACAGACAGAAACAATGTGATTTGCATTTCGGACGAAGCACACAGAAGCCAAGTAAACCTTGACCAAAAAGTGAAAGTAACCGAGAAAGGCGTTACCAAAACTTATGGCTTCGCCAAATACTTACACGAGTCGTTACCCAATGCCACTTTTGTTGGTTTTACTGGAACGCCCATAGATGCAACGCTTGATGTTTTCGGAAAAGTGATTGATGCTTACACAATGACTGAATCGGTGAAAGATGAAATCACCGTTCGCATTGTGTATGAAGGCAGAGCAGCAAAAGTAGCTTTGAATAATAGTGAACTTGAAAAGATTGAGCAATACTATGAAGAAGCTGCCGAATTAGGAGCCAATGAATATCAGATTGACAAAAGCAAGCAGGAAACGGCAAATATGTACGCCATTCTTGGCGATCCTGACCGTTTAAAAGTAGTTGCCGAAGATTTTGTAACCCATTATGAAAACAGAGTTTCGGAAGGTTCAACCGTCAAAGGCAAGGCAATGTTTGTGTGCAGCACTCGTGAAATTGCGTATGAATTGTATAAAAACATCATTGCACACTTGGGGCAACGAAGCTCCAGCTTCGTCAATATAGATAGCACCAATTACGCTCAATTTTTTACCAAAAACTTTGGATACCCTGAAGAATGGCATAAGAGAAATTTACCTCATCGAAACAAAGAAGGATTAATCCAATTCATCACATTTCGACTTGCGGATAGTTTGCCACAAAGTGTTTTGAAAGAGATAGAGGAAGAAATAAAACAACTATCGGGTGAAAAAAAAGAGCTTGAAAAAAGAAAAAAATATGAATACTGGCTTGATAAGGGTTTAGGATGTTGTGCCTTAGCCAATAGAGAAATGGCTCAAGTAGTGCAAGAGGCATTTATGCATCACAATGGTGATAAATATGATTTGCTGGCTTGGTCAATAATGCCAAATCATATACACGTAATGATAAAAGCAAAATCAGACTTACCTAAAATTATTCAATCATGGAAATCCTATACCGGCAAATGGGCTTTAGCCAATAATAAAAAGTTTAATTTAGGAATAGAAGCCGGGACAAAAGAATTTTGGATGCCCGAATATTGGGATAGATTTATTAGAGATGAGGAGCATTTTAATAACGCAGTTAGGTATATTTTGAATAACCCAATTAAAGCGAGATTACCACCTAATCATAATGCATATTTATTTAGAGGATTACAACTTGATAAAGGGGTCAAGCAGGAGCTTCACCCCACCCAGATAAAACTCATTGCCACTAGAGGACAAGACGACCCACAGGAAATGTATGATTTGTTGGGCACTCCTGAATATCGCAAAGAACTTGACCGCCAATTCAAAAATGAAAAATCAAATTTCAAAATTGCCATTGTGGTTGATATGTGGCTCACAGGTTTTGATGTTCCTTTCTTAGATAGCATTTACATTGATAAACCCATTCAAAGACATAATTTAATTCAAACCATTTCAAGAGTAAACCGAAAATTTGAAGGAAAGCATAAAGGTTTGGTAGTGGATTATATCGGCATCAAAAACCAAATGAATTTAGCCTTGAAGCAATACAGCGAAGGCGACAAAGACAATTTTGAAGACATTGCCGAATCCATCATCATAGTTAGAAACCATTTAGACCTTTTGGCTAAACTGTTTCACACGTTTGACAATTCAAAATATTTTAATGGCACGACCATTCAGCAATTAAACACCTTGAAATTAGCTGCGGAATATGTGCAACAAACCAAAGAGTCGGAAACCCGATTTATGGGCTTGGTGAAGCGTCTGAAAGCCGCTTATGATATTTGTGCAGGTAGCGAACAATTAACGCAACTGGAAAGAGATTACACTCATTTTTATTTAGCAGTTCGTTCCATTGTTTTTAAAGTGACCAAAGGCAATGCACCCGACACAGCACAGATGAACGCAAAAGTTCGGGAGATGATAAAAGAAGCATTACAGAGTGACGGTGTAGAAGAAATTTTTAAACTCGGGGATAAAGGAGAAACCGAGCAAGACATATTTGATGAAGATTATTTAGCGAAGATTGATAAAATCAAATTGCCAAATACTAAAATCAAATTGCTTCAACAGCTATTGGCTAAAGTAATTGGAGAAATCAGAAAAGTTAATCGTGTAAAAGGCATTGACTTTACCAAAAAAATGCAAGCCTTGGTTGAACGATACAACGACCGTGATGCCAACGACATTTTGAGAAGTGAAGTGTATGAAGAAATGGCAAGTGCCATAACAGACTTGATTTGGGAAGTGCACAAGGAATTTTCGGCAGGTGACGAATTAGGCATTGACTTTCAGGAAAAAGCCTTTTACGACATTCTGAAAGAGCTTTGCGTAAAATACGACTTCAAATATCCTGACGACAAAATGATTGAACTGGCAAAAGCCGTGAAAGACCTTGTTGACGGACAAGCCAAATTCCCAGACTGGAACAAACGAGACGACATTAAATCTGCTTTAAAAGTTGGACTCATTCTCTTGCTTGACGAGTTTGGTTATCCACCAGTGGAGAGAGACGAAGTTTATGTTGAAATTATTGAACAGGCAGAAAACTTTAAGAAAAATCAGAACTAATGAACCCACGCAGCAGTCACACACATTGCCAAGTCGTACAAGCCGACACAACTGCCAAAACTTAGCCTAGAGTGTGCCTGCCCCAGCCTGAAAAATTTGATTAAAAAAAATTCCCCCCCTTCTGAAATTAAAAAATACGCAACCACACAACCCGACAAACAAAGACAATGAAACTCAATATTGACAATGGTTTGCAAGGTCGGACAGACAGAACACGGGTCACTTTCAATAAATGGGGAGTACACCTAATTTTGTTGCATGGATACATCAT
>DAORWU010000042.1:0-9547 GCA_035434405.1 Niabella sp.
ATAACACTTGTCAAAGAACTTTTTTTATTTATCTTCCTTAAGGAAACGACATTGAATAAACAATATTCAATAGATAATATTCAATAGACAATATTCAAGTGTTTACCTAAACCTCCAAAGGGTTATTAATTTCTATCCAGTTACGTACTTTAGCTAGACTTCGATACAATGGGCCATCTTCCACAAATTTCGGAAACACCATTCGGAGTGCTTCGTAAATAGCCCTGGTTTTTGGTGCCATCTGCTTCTGACAATTTAGATAGTCCACCGCCTGCAACAGAGTCATAGCCTGTATGGATAATACTTCATACGCATTATCAATTACTTTTTTTGTGAGTTGGGCGGCATTAAATCCCATGCTTACAATATCCTGATTATCGTTGTTGTTGGGAATGCTATGCACATACATAGGGAACGATAAAGTTTGGTTTTCCGCAGTAGTAGAAGTGGCGGTGAACTGAATGCCCTGCATGCCAAAATTAAGTCCCAGTACTCCAAGATTTACAAAAGGAGGGAATTTTTGGTTGAGTTTCGCATTGAGTAAATAATTCAATTGTCTCTCGCTGAGCATAGTTAGTTTGGTGATCGCAATCTTAATTTTATCCATTTCGAAGGAAACATAATCACCATGAAAATTACCACCATGAAAAATATTATGGTTGGCTACATCCACCACCGGATTATCATTTACAGAGTTGATTTCATTGATGACCACTTCTTCCGCATTAGCTAGGGTGTCACACACCGGTCCTAATACTTGGGTGACACATCGGAGTGAATAATACTCTTGCACTTTGTCCTCAAAAACATCATGCTGGATATGTTCTGGATTGTAGAGATATTCTGACCGGCTGCGAATCATCTGGCTGCCATTCAGTATTTCTCTAAAAGCAGTGGCAATTTGATTTTGACCTTTATGATGTTTCACAATATTTAGTTCGTACGAAAAATGGTCATCATATACTTCCATCAACTCGTTGGTAAATGCAGAAAGCAGAACGGCCCAATCTAATAATTTCTTACCCCGACTGATATTAAGTAGGCCAACACCAGTCATCGCAGAAGTTCCGTTTATCATAGCCAGCCCCTCGCGAATCTGCACTTTCAAGGGTTTAAGTCCAGCTTGTTCCAAAGCCACTGCAGCCAGCATCATTTCTCCCTGATACCAAACCTCACCTTCGCCAATCACTCCTAAGGCCAGGTGAGCAAGCTGTACCAGATCGCCACTGGCTCCCACGCCTCCGTGTTCGTAGATGCAGGGAACTATGTCTGCATTGATCATGGCTGCCAGCAATTCTACCAGATCTTGATGAACACCGGAATAGCCCTGCAAAAAATTATTCAATCGGGCAATCATTACAGCCCTTCCCAATAGTGGGTTTAGCACATTTCCTCCACCACTACTGTGGCTTCGAATAAGATTGTATTGAAGTTCTAGAATATTTTCATCGCTGATCTTGTATTGAGCCATTGGACCAAAACCTGTATTGATGCCATAAATGAGTTTGTGATCAGAGAACTGTTGCAAAAAATTAAAAGAAGCCTTCACTTTCTCGATAGCAGCAGGGGCAATTGCTATTTTTTTTTTGTGTAGAAGTATATCCTCAAAATCTTTCAAAGACAGTTGTTTACCGCCTATCTGTATCATCGTTTTAACTATAGTTTATTTTTAATAGGTAACAAAAGAACAAAATATATAATTGGCCACAAAAAATATTATGTCAGCATTCCCCAAGATATATTCGCAATGGAAATGAGCGACCTTGTGGGTTCATGTATACAGGTCTGCTTTGGGTAAAAGGAATAAACCTTTTAAAGTTTAGATTGGGAAATTCAGTTATGATGATATTTGAATTACCTATTCTAAAAAAGAAACCGGCATTCAGTCAATATATTATTAGACTAAAGCCGGGTTCTGGAAAAATGTATTTGGGTGAATGATAATGTTATAAATTATATCTGGTTTTTCCCGGTATGGCTATTGGGTAATTTCCGTTAGCGTCGGGAACGATGGAAGGGGTAGCCGAAAAACTATATTCCTTTGGCATAAGGTCGATACCGCTGTTCAATGCTTTTTCAAAATCAATCACCTGTCCGCTATACGTAGCCATACGACCTATGATACCTGTGAGCGTACTTTTGGCTCCGTTTTCAGCATCAGCAAATTTGAACTCATTTTTGGCAATGGCTTCAAACAGTTCATCGTGTTCGGTTTGGTAAGGATTGTTTTCGCCTTTTCTATCAAATTGGTAAATAGCCTTACCGCTCAGATCTTTTATCACTGCGGCATCAGAGTAAATACTTCCTTTGGTGCCGATGATCAGTTCGTCCACCTTATTCATGGTGCCAGGTATATGGCGGCATTGGCTGTTCATAATGCTGCCATCGGCATAATGAAATTCTACAAAGTGGTGATCATATATTTCACCATATTTTTTATCTGTTCTCACCTGACGACCACCCATGCCCTGTGCTTTTACTGGATAGCCTCCCTTAAACCAGTTTACAACATCTATATTATGTACATGCTGCTCTACAATATGGTCCCCACAAAGCCAATTGAAATAATACCAGTTACGCATCTGGTATTCCATTTCAGTCTGTGATGCTTCTCTTTCCTTTACCCACACGCCAGAACCGTTCCACCAGGCTTGCGCTGAAGTGATATCTCCAATTAATTCTTTCCTTTTATATAATTCTCTGTATGAGTTTTGGTAATGTCTTTGCAAACCTACTACCACGTTTCGTTTCTTCTGTTTGGCCAAAGCCGCCACTTCCAAAACTTTTTTTATACCAGCCGGATCTGTTGCCACTGGTTTTTCCATGAACACGTGCTTGTTTTGTTTTATGGCTTCTTCGAAATGCAATGGCCTGAAACCTGGAGGTGTGGTTAGTATCACTACATCTGCCAGCGGGATGGCTTTTTGATAAGCATCAAAACCCGCAAATTTTCTTTCCTCAGGAACATTTACTTTACTTTTTTCTATCCCGGATTCTTCTAAGCTGTTGGTGATTGCCTTAAAAGAATCGTCCACTCTGTCTTTAAAAGCATCTGCCATAGCAACCAGTTGTACATTCTGGCTGGTACTTAAAGCCTGAATGACTGCTCCGGTACCTCTGCCACCGCAACCCACCAGTGCTACTTTTATGATGTCATTAGATCCTGAAAAAAAATTGGCTCTTGAAAATAGGGGAGTTGCCAGCAAGCCGCCAGCTAGTATGGAACTGTTCTTAACAAATGTTCTTCTGGAACTGGAATTGGAGAAAAGTTTGTCCTTGTTCATGTTTAATTTTTATGGAGTGAGCAATCTGATTATTTTAGGTTTAAATATTTATTATAAAAAGAATTTGCTTCTTTCGGTGTTGGTTGCTTTGCCGGACGTACAATGCGGAAGCCCACAAACATTGCATCGGTGAGCCACCATCTGCTTTTGGGTATTTGCGGATCTCTTTTGTTCCAGGATGCTTCAGAATGTTGTCTTGATGATGGACTGAGTTTTGAAATATCATCCAAATAACTTCCTCCTCTAGTACTTCTTGGATATCTGGAGGCAGGAGGAATAACAGGGTCTGTGGACTTGTTAGCTATCCTGGTAAAATAATTGGCATCGTACTGGTCGAGTGTCCATTCAGCCACGTTGCCCAGCATATCATAAAGACCAAATGCATTTGGAAGTTTTTGTCCCACTTTGTGATATTTGTTTTCACTGTTGCCTTTGAACCAAGCGTATTGGGACATCAATCTTACATCATTCCCAAATGGATACGCACTTTTGCTACCTGCTCTGCAAGCATATTCCCATTCAGCTTCTGTAGGAAGACGATAGAATATTCCTGTTTTTTTATATAACCATCTGCAAAACATGAGCGCTCCGTCCTGGCTCATACTATTTACTGGAAACCCTCCCGATTTACCCATGCCCCAGGAAAGGTCGATGTACTGAGGGGTGGGTTTGGTCACGGCATCAACCTGAGATCCGGCTGGTGTTTTTTCATCCTGTAAATAAGCATCAAATATATCATGGGTTATTTCATAAGCCCCCATCCAAAAAGTAGAAACAATCACTTCCTTTGTGGCTTTGTTGGCAGAACCAGCACCCATCGAAAAGGCACCTCCCTTTATGGGAATCATTTTAATCTTAACAGAAGCACCAGGTACTGCCTGGTCGTATTTTATCAATGCCTTTTGTTGAGCATTTGATTGAAAAGCAAAAAATAGCAGAAAAATTATATACACACATCGCATGGGCTAAAGATATAGAATCAGGACAATAATATGTGTATCGGATAGGTATTTTAAAAGCAAATTCTTAAAGGAATAGCTTTTTAGTTTTCGACACCTTGGTGATTGGGTTTGATAACGAATAGTAAATTCATCGAAGTCTGAGAATAGTAATTTCAGTAAAAGTGTATAAGAAATTAATTTTTTCATTATTTAATTTAGGACTGCTGATGAAGATGTACTATTTTTCAATTTTGATTTTTTAAAACTAAATACTCATGATGCAGAGAAGATCTTTTTTAAAAAATGGTATTTTGACGGCTGGAGCCATTGGCCTTACTTCCAGTGTTTTTGGTAGCCCTGCAACGAATAAAGAGACAACCTTTAAATTAGATTATGCACCACACGAGGGGATGTTTGGCAATAGTGCAGGTAAGGATTTTATTGATCAGATAAAATATATGCACGATCGTGGATTTAGATCAATAGAGGATAATGGAATGGCTGGTCGGACTCCGGAAATGCAAAGCAGGATTGGAGAAACGCTGACGAAATTGGGAATGCGAATGGGCGTTTTTGTGGTGCCAAAAGGTGGGAATGGCGCTAATACACTTGCAGCGAATAAGCAAGAGCATATTGATATTTTTCTGGAAGGATGCAGGAAAACAGTGGAGATTGCAAAGCGTTGCCACGCCAAATGGGTAACCGTAGTACCCGGAGATTTTCAGCGCAATCTGCCAATCGAAATACAAACAGCTCATGTGATTGATGCTTTAAGACGTGGTGCCGAAATATTGGAACCACATGGTATCATTATGGTTTTGGAGGCCCTGAGCGATACTCCTGATCTTTTCCTGAGAACCTCTGCTCAGACCTATGAAATTTGCCGTGGGGTGAATAGCCCTTCCTGCAAAATTCTGTATGACATTTATCACCTTCAAAAAAATGAAGGCAATATCATTCAAAATATGAGCCTGACCTGGAACGAAATTGCCTATATTCAGATTGGTGATAATCCTGGTAGAAAAGAACCAACCACTGGTGAAATCAATTATAAGAATGTGTTTAAGTGGATTCATAGCAAAGGCTATAAAGGAATACTAGGAATGGAACATGGCCTTTCAAAAACAGGAACCGAAGGTGAGCAAAGATTGGTGCAAGCCTACAGGGAGGTGGATGATTTTGCCTTATAAACTATTGCAATTGTGTGAGATTAAATTGGTGAGGTTCTGATATCTTCTATTTTCAATTGAAGCGAGATCTGGCCGTTCCATTCGTTTTCTTCAATTTTAAAAACAATGTCGAATGGTTTGCCCGATTCAACAATTGTAAATTTATCGGCCATATTAAATCCGATGCCAGTGATCGTTTTGTCTCCTTGTTTTACTACCACTCTCAAATGGTTTTCTTTTACAATCTTGCTGAAACCAGTATCTACGACGTTTTGGGCTATAAAAACGGGTCGCATATTTTCCGGACCAAAAGGTTCCATTTGCTTTAGGATATTAAAGAAAGGTTGGGTGATGTCGCTGAGTTTAATGACCGCATCTATTTTTATTTCCGGTATCAACAATTCAGGATCAATGGTGCTTGACACTACTTCTTCAAACCGATTTCTAAAATGAATTAGGTTCTGCTTTTCAAGGGTAAGTCCTGCTGCAGCAAAATGTCCTCCATATCCAATCAGATACTCTCGGCAAGCGTGAATGGCTTCATACAGATTAAAACCGGGTACGCTTCTTGCGCTTCCAGCTGCATAGTCGCCACTTTCTGTGAGTACAATAGTAGGGCGGTAATAATGCTCTATTAGTCTGGATGCAACTATGCCCACCACTCCTTTGTGCCAATGTGGTTGGTAAACTACCGTGGATTTATTTTCTTTCCAATCTGTTTCCTGACTAATCATTTCCAGGGCTTCAGAAGTGATGTTGCTATCAGCTTCTTTCCTTTCTTTATTATCGATATGCAATAACTCGGCATATTGTAATGCTTCCTCATCGGTGTTGGCTATAAACAAACGCACAGCTTTGGATGCATCGTCCATTCTACCGGCTGCATTCACCCGGGGAGCAATCATGAATACTAAGTTGTTGATGGACATAGGTAGTTTGGCACTACTTAAGGTTGCTAATGCTTTAATGCCAAAGTTGGGGTTTTCATTGACTTTTTTTAATCCATAGAAAGCCAAAATTCTGTTTTCATCTGCAATAGGAACAATGTCTGCAGCAATGGCTGTAGCCACAAGATCCAAATATTCGTAAGCGGTTTCAGCAGAAAGGTTTAATGATTCGCACAAAGCACTAATCAGTTTAAACCCAACACCACATCCACACAATTCTTTAAAAGGGTAGGAGCAGTCTTTTTGTTTAGGATTTAATACTGCCACTGCATCTGGAATGATTTCATCCGGCAGGTGGTGGTCGCAAATAATAAAATCAATATTCAGACTATTGGCATAGTTTACCAAATCCACTGATTTTATACCACAATCCAGCGAAATAATTAGAGCGTGTTGATGCTCTTTGGCAAAATCAATACCAGCCTTGCTTACTCCATATCCTTCTTTGTATCGGTGTGGTATGTAAAAAGATACGTGCTCATGTTGTGATTTTAGAAAGCCATACATGCAGGCAACTGAGGTGGTGCCATCTACATCATAGTCTCCAAAAACCAAAATGCGTTCATTATTTTTAAATGCTTCTAGGATTCGGGTGACTGCTTTTTTCATATCCTTCATCAGCCAGGGACTATAAAGTTGGTCAAGCGTGGGTCGAAAAAAATCTCTTGCATCCTCAAAAGTTGTCAAGCCTCTCTGAACTAAAATCTCACAAATAATTCGGTTGATTTTCAATGATTCCTGTAGAGATTTGACAGTATCTTCATTATTCTTAAATAAATTCCAGCGTTTTTCAATCATGGGGCAATTGTTATGCAAACCTAAGGGTTAGGTTTGCAGCTTGTAAAAATTAGTATTTACGTTCTGTAACATAGTCAACCAAGTCTTCCAAACCTTTTCTAAATTCATTGTCCGGACAAAGAGTGAGTAATTCCAAAGCTTCTTTTTTATAGTCCTGCATTTTTTGAGTGGCATAATCTATACCTCCTGTATTTTTTACAGTTTCCAAAACCCAGGCTACTTTTTTCTTATCATTATTGTTGTTCTTAACGATATTAATTATCTTTTGTCGGGTTGGCTTATCCGTATTATTTAAAGTATAAATAAGCGGTAGAGTCATTTTCTTTTCTTTAATGTCGTTGCCTGTTGGTTTTCCTACGTCTTCATTGGCATAGTCGAATAGATCATCTTTTATTTGAAAAGCAATACCTGTTTTTTCTCCAAACAATCTCATTCTTTCGGCATATTCATCATTTTGGGTAGAAGACCAAGCGCCTGCACTACAAGCCGAAGCTAGTAGAGAAGCTGTTTTGTTTTTGATGATTTCGTAGTAAATGTCTTCTTTTAGGTTAAGTGTTCTGGCTTTTTCCAATTGCAACAATTCTCCTTCGCTCATTTTTCGAACGGCGTCGGTCAGAATTTGGAGAATTCTAAAATCATTATTTTCCAAAGACAGGATTAATCCTTTTGCAAAAAGGTAATCGCCAACCAATACAGATGCTTTATTTTTCCATAACGCATATACCGAAAAAAAACCACGACGTTCCAGGGAATCATCCACCACATCATCATGCACTAGGGTGGCGGTATGCAATATCTCCACCAGAGAAGCGGTTCGGTAGGTAGCTTCGGTGGTGGAACCAAATAAGCGTGCGGCAAGAAAAACAAACATGGGTCTTATTTGCTTGCCTTTTCTTTTTACAATATACCTTAATATTGTATTTAGGAGAGGCGTTTGGCTTTTTACAGCGTCCTTAAACCTTTGTTCAAAATTCTCCAGTTCTGTTTTTATAAGCGAAACAGGTAAGTTCATAACTTGTATTTACAAAATAAAGGATTTAACAGAGGATATTTGCTATTTTTTAAATTAATACAGAATGTTTTACGAGGTAATTGCTTCAAATGTCAATTAAAATTTGTTTATATTAAATTTGGCTATAAATTTGCTGGACTTATTAAGAAAAATCATTTTAAATCTTAATCCTTAGTTATGATTAACAAAAAGCACAAACTACTTGTAGGCTTGGGTTGTCTGGTTGCTACAACAGGGTTTGCTCAGGTGAACTCAGCACATCCTTACACCGCTCCACATCCTATTTATGGGACATTTTCTGTAACAGATCAAAATTATTACAGCAGTAAACAATTACCTCAACACAATGAGTTTATGGTTGGGAATCACGACTTCCCTGCAAAACCACGCGATATGTGGGAATTAGGGGTTAAAGTGGGTAATTTCTCAATTCCCGTGGCCGATGTGGATGCAAGATATTTGCAGTCATGGGGCTTTGGTGGGCATGTGCGTAAGGCATTAGGACATACTGTTTCCTTAAGATTAGAGTATGTATATGGTGTTGCCAAAGGATTGAATTGGAGAAATTCAAATGTAAATTCATATGGATTGGGAGGTCCCCAAAATCCATGGGTAGCAGCAGGTTATTCCGCTCCTAACACAGAGTCTCAGAATGTAGTATTGAATTATAAAACGAAAGCACAGGATTTGTCTTTGCAGGCTTTGGTGAACTTAGGAAATATTCATTTTTATAAAGCTCAGACAGGTGCAACCGTTTATGCCCTTGGTGGTTTTGGTTTAAGTACTTTCCACACTAGTGTAGATGCTTTAAATGGTAATTCTAAATATGATTTTGCTACATTTTCTCAGCAATATGACAATCGTAAAGACCAACTGGATGCCGTTAAGGACATGTTAGATGGTGAATATGAAAGTGCTGCCGAAGTAGATCCATCTAAGAAATGGAGTAAAACATTTGGAGGCTATTTGACTCCATCTGTAACAGGTGGTGCTGGTATCGCTTTTCGCCTGACTCCAAGAGTTAATCTGGCTATCGAAGATCGCCTTATCTACAATGGATCTGATATGTTAGATGGTGATCGTTGGGCAGAACAAAGCACATTAACTCCTGACAAAGATTGGTTTAACTATTTGACTGTTGGCTTGAACTTTAACTTGGGTAATTCATCCAGAAGAGTTGAACCACTTTACTGGTTGAATCCTTTGAACTATGCCTACGGTGAATTGAGAAGAGTACCAGAAATTATCCTTCCGGATGCTGATGGCGATGGTGTGACAGATCAGTTTGATCAGGAACAAACTCCTGCTGGTTGCCCGGTTGATACTCATGGTGTAAGCCGCGATACTGATGGCGATGGCGTACCAGATTGTAAAGATAAAGAGTTGGTTACTCCTA
>DAORWU010000043.1:0-2000 GCA_035434405.1 Niabella sp.
GTTGCGGCATTGATTGAAGGCGAGGATAGGAAAAAGGTATTGGAAGTTGCTGAAAGAAGAATCGCTAAACTATGAGAATAGTCATCAACGACAAAGAGGTTATTATTCCAAGTTCGCTTTCCGAAATAACGCTTGGGCAGCGGATAGACTTTCATAACCAATATGGAAAAGAGTTGGACCAAATGCTAACTTCCATCATGGAGATGGAAGAAGGTCCGGAGCGTGAACTGGAGGTGGCTCAATATCACTTTGAGCGCATGTTTATGACCTTCGGATTCTTTGCCGGTGTAGAGCCGGAAGCTTTGAAAGAAAGCAAGTTCATTGACGATATAGCCAACATCTATTATTCGAGCCTGCAGGTGCTCTTTGAAGACGAGAACAACCTTGATCCGCAACGCCTATTCAACTGGAAGGGTGAGGTTTGGGAGATAGCGCCGCCTTCGTTATCGCAATCAACTAAGATGAAGTTTGGGGAAGTAATAGATTCAAAGCAGATTATTCAGGACATGGTTGATTTGGGGGCTGGCAAATGGGAGATGATGTTAAAACTGTCCGCTATTTTTTTGAGAAAACAAGGCGAAGCGTATAGAAAAGAGTTCATGTATGAGGATTCTGAGCGATTGCAATTGATGCGTGAATTGCCAATGGATATAGCCTTGCAGATAGGTTTTTTTTTGAGCAGTTCAATAAATTTTTATCAGAACACTTTGATGTCTTTGGAAAATCAAGAGTCAAAAAGCAAGGAAGATTCATTAAAGAGCATTTCGAGCAATACGGCTGGATAAATTTTCTAAAGACAATAGCAGCGACGAAAGTTTTCGATATGCCCGGATCTGGAATGAACAGTATTGATTGCGCTCGTGAAGCATCTGCTTTTGATGTTTTGGTTTATGCCAGCGAAGAGAAAAGCTTTAGCGAATCCCAATATCTAGATCAAGAAGCTGAATATGAAAAAATGAAATTAAAATCTAAAATATAATATGCAACAAGTAACACACAAGCCGTCATTCAATGTGGCGCAAGAGTTAGGGAAAAGATTTCAAGAAGCGTTAGGTAAGATTCTGTTTCCTGGGGATAAGATTTCGGATAAATGGTTTGAAACCGCTTTGAGCGCCTTACAACACACATCGCCTGTGGGTCTTGGTTGTTCTATACCAGAAATGGAATTACTCCTTAGAACAGACAAAGAGAATCTTTCAATGTTGCAGTTTGCTATGCTTTCAAACAATGCTGAAAGCAGGTCAATGAAAGATTTGAACATGGTGTTTTCTAGTTATGCTGAGTTCTTATTGGAAACAGATCGGCTTTCAAAATACTGGAATGAGCAAACCCAATCTTTGAGAAAGAAAATAGAACAAGACCTGGTGAATGAAATGGCCACTAAAGAAAAACTTGACCAGGCTGCCAACGTGTTAAAACCTGTAAAAGCTGAAGCATGATCGGCTACCCCTTCATAGAATCTTTTTTTTCAGCTATTCTAAGTAAATCGGAGGCTATACAGGGGCGTTTCTTTTTTGCGCCAAAGCATGGCCATGAGATCAATTCAGACGAACTCGGAAGGGTACTCGAAGAATCAAAGCCGCTAATTTCTGGAGTAAAGTATCCATTAGCGTTGTGTATGCCTCCCGTTTGTGTTGTGGAATCTTCTGTTGAGCAACGATGGAAGAACTTTGTATTTAAAATGTTTTTCCTAAAAACGTCCTATTACACATCCGACAATCAAGTCGCAAACCCCAACAATGGGACAAGAACATCACAACATAGTTTGATGTTTGATTGGCACGATATGGCCAGATGTGCCGAGAACTTTTTAAAGGCCGTTAAAATCGTACAAAAGCATCAACTTTTACACAATACAACATTTAGGTTAAACACTGAACGAAAAACAATAATAACACCAATATCCAATATCGGAATTGACCGCGCAAGTGGAGTTAGAGTTGATTTTGAAGCGGCATTATTCACCGGATGCGAGCTGGAAGACTATATCGAGGCCGATC
>DAORWU010000043.1:2100-7626 GCA_035434405.1 Niabella sp.
TTTGAAGCGGCATTATTCACCGGATGCGAGCTGGAAGACTATATCGAGGCCGATCTTTCGAATTTGGTTATCGATGTCATTGATTCACACCCACAACATTTAATGTAAAATAATGAGAGCTCCATCTTGTCAAATCCCGAAAACAATAACAGAGCAGCCCCAGGCTGCATCATTTCCACTTCCAAAGGAAAAGGAAGCCGAAATGGTCGCGTATGCTAAAAAATTGCGTGCTAAATGGCCTCACATGAAGAAAGATCGATTAATGCGCAAGGTTGCGGAACACTTTAAAGTAAAGCTTGTATGAAATTGACAGATATAGCGGCAATGATTCCCGCCGAATACAGGAAAGAAATACTGGAAATGGATATGGTCGCTAACGCTCATCCCACTTCTACATGTAATACAATGCACTACCTGGCCACCATTTGGAAGAACTACATCGAGCCAACGTTTACCGGCGATTGCAATTTGTGTTATTCGAGGGTGTTGAATAACTATAAGCAATTGTTGCCAACGCTTATTGATTTGGAAAAACAGGCTAAGTTAATGAATGCGGTATGACCACCATCGCCGATATATACAACGGTGCTGAGCGGTTTATAAACGAAATTATCCGAAAAGAAATGGTAGCGCAGGGCCATCATCTTACCGGTGCAATGGAAGAAAGCCTGGAAGGTGAGATAACAAAGGCAGGCAAAGCTGAGGCGTTGGAGGGGTTCGCGGTAAAATATACTCAGTACGTAAACGATGGCGTTAAAGCAGAGTCGGCTAGCATGCGCCAGTTTCCTTTCCTCGTTGAATATTTTAATCAAAGGGGTTATCCTGAATATAGTTCCAATTCGTCTACGCTCACTTCCCGCGCATTAGCGGCTATGACAATTAAAAAGTGGATGAAAGAGGGAATGAGCACCCAGGCTTCAAAGCGATTTAGTTCCACTGGGTCACGGCAGAATATGGTCGAAAATGCTATCAAGGGATCAGAAGTTAAAATAGACGAATACATGAATAATTCATTTGACTTTCTAATAGATGAAGAATACAAAAAAGAAAAAAGCGAAGTGATATAATGCCTATAAATTCTTTTATAACAAATCCAAGTGTAGACGGCCTTTATGCTGCCTATCGGCCAATCGTTTTATCAGTAAACGCATCTCGGACAGATGGAGAACCTATACCTCCAGTTGTTTATTGTGATATCTACTTTGGCGGTGTGTACTATAAGACACTTTCAAAAACAGCCTTTGATAAACTGGAAAGTGCAACAAGCTCAAGCTGGACCTTTGATATTCAAACGGCTTGTCAGGAATACCTTACTATGAAACAACCTTTGTTTAACGGTACATCTATCGAAGTTGCTCATAGTGCATTTACTAAGTGTTATTGTCGTTTCCGATCCAGCGGATATGACGCTAGTGGGTTTGTTACAACAGAAAATGTTGCACCTATTCAGGGGACGACAACTTCATATCCTGTAAACGGAACAGGAACACAAAGCAACACGTTTACCATTCTAAATGCTGTTCTGCAGAACGAGGATAACCAAAACCTTAAACTTCGGTTAGATGAATTTAAACAAGGGTCATGGAGCTATGATGCATCACCTTTAACCATGAGGCCAAAATACTATTATATGGATAGGGGATGTAGTGATTATTTTCCGGCATTTATTACGTCAATCGTAAGGAAGGTTAAACTATTTTTCAAGTACGTTGGACAAAATACATTTCATACCAGGGAGGTTAATGTAAACTCGGGGTGTGCGGTCGTTATTTCAGTTCCAAAGTTTATCAAAACTGCTAGCGGGTATTCTGTAACCTGGGATGTACTCTTAGGTTCTGCGGCTTCATTTAAGATTTCGGTAAATGGGGGCGCGCCTATATCTGTGGGTGTCAATAGTCATAGCCTGGGAGCCCTGACGGTAGGAAAATATTCGGTTGTGGTTACGCCTGTTTGTAGCGGCGATATTGACGGAGCGGCAATAACTTCATCTATACAAGTTATACCGGCATATCTTAACGATTCCGGAGATACATCCGGCTCAGGCTCCGGCGGTGGTGGCTGCGAACCATTAAGTATTGATTATGGAACGCCAATACCTAACGGCGCAAAAGACAACGAATACTTTAGAGAAATTGTATTAGATAATAATGGCACGTCGATATCTCCGTTCACAATTACCGATATTATTAAGCCGTCATGGATGAACATTTCTGCGGCATACGGGTTCTTTGGGGTTTCCGTTATTCGATTAACCGGCACGCCAACGGCCACGGCAACCGGACAACAAGTATCATTCACGGCGAGCAATTGCCATGAGATTGATTTGTTATTCAACCAACTGATTGATGTAGTAGATACAGGAGCGTGTTCGGCTTCCATCACAGGCATTGTATTTGAAAACGGAGTTGCCGATAAACTAACATGGACGGTTTCGGGAACACCAACCAAGTATTTCCTAAAGCACGTTTTGCCTGACGGAACAATTTACACTGAATATGTAACATCCTTATCGAAGAGTTATTTCTTCGGTCTGCAAAAGGACGAGGTAGTAACAATATGGCCTGTCTGTGTAGTTAGTGGAGCGGAGGCTAAAGGAACACCAATGTCAATAACAATACCTTAATAAAATGGGCGCAATTATAAACATACCAAACGGAACAAACAATGTGTTTCCCTTATTCCCTTCTATCAATGTTAATGATGTGGAGGATTACTATGTTCAGATTTTAGACGAAAACGACACTCCTATTGCATCCACTACCATTAATAAGTTGGTAAGCTGTAACGATACCGTAAGGATACACTTTATTAACTCCTTTGGATGCGTGGACGGTGTGACCCTTCACATTGCAAACGTTAAACATAGCGCAAAATCGGAGGCTTATATCAGGTCAAAATCAGTTCCTGTTATAAAGTCAAATCATGCACAAGCAAGAACAGCCATTGAGGCGAAGGACGTATTTGTTGGCAAAACAACTCATTACGGTGAAAATGAAATGCAGTGGTTGGATGAATTATTTGATGCACCTTTGGCGTGGATTGAATCTGGGAACCCGAAAGAACTTATTCCCATAGTTATTTTGGATTCCGAAAGAGAAAAGGTGAAAGAAAATGATGCCTATACTTATGAGGTAACGGTTGAATATATTTTATCTCACGAAAAAATAATCATCAACAATTGAGCAACACGGTAATAAAAATAGATGGGCAGGAGTTAGAACTTGACGATTCGTCAAGGGCGGCGGTGTCTATTAATTTTAAATTTGAAGATCCACAAAACTTCCAGCAAAAAGAAAGCTCGGAGGCCTTTAATATCTCTGCGCCTGCAACAAGACAGAATAACATTATTGCTAATGGATCACACGACCCATCAATTGAGGATTTGACATCTGGCGAACGGTTAAAGAACATCAGGTCAGGCGTTATAATGAGCAAGGATATTGAATTGCTGGTGGGTAAGGCGTTATGTAATAGTGTTACCCACACCAATAAGCCTGTTGCCTACTCTTGGGATTTTTACGGCAACAACGCCGACTGGCTAATACCACTAAAAGAAGCTACTCTTTACGATTTCCTTAAAACAATTTCTTTTGATTTTACAATAGAAGCTATTCAAGCTTCATGGGGATATGATGGAAAAACAGAGGTACTGCCTTATGTGTTTGCCCCTGTGCGCTACTCTGATGCTATGGGCGGACAAATTACCAATGAAGATAATGAGATAGTAAATGTAAATAATACCGTTCTACCGGAGTACTTGCACCCTTCATTGTCGGTGTATTGGATTATTCATTGGGCATTCAAGTCGCTTGGTTATAAAATTCAATCCGAGTTCTTTAATAAGAATTACTTCCGGCGGTTGGTGATGCCATGGACATGGGGCAGCTTCCGGCTTGCGGATGATGCAAGAATTGCGAACCTCGATTTTTTGGCAAAAGGGACAGAAGAGGTATCATCTATTCTAACAGACAATTCTGGCCCGTTTGATTGTAAAGTATCTAATGATAGTACAGATGGGGCATTTGATAATAACGACATGTATTCATACGATGCCGCTAATGCTGAAATGAAGTGGCAGTACAAATCTGCCTTTGATTACGGGGCTCTGGATGTTGAGTTTTATTTTAATGCCAAAATCAAAATAAAGGTATCTAATGGCAGCCATTCAGATTTTAAACTAAAGTGGTTTATTAATAAAGGAACGCCACAGGAAGCGTTACTGGCAACAACGACTTTAAAAAGGGTTGTCGCCCCCGCAATTGCATCAAGAAGGGAGTTTGAAGGCAATGTAGATGAATCAAGAACCATCCGAGTGAAGCCGGGGGATGTTGTAAGTGCAGTAACATATTTAGACCAAAACGATTCGACAGCCGGCTTTGCCTATTTTTATTGCACAGTTCAGGAGTTCTCATTTAGCTATTATTCTATTCCTATTGATGGGAGGGTTGATTTTGCCGGATACTCAAAATTCAAAGATTATAAATTCTTAGACTTCTTTGCCGGTGTTTTGGACTTGTTCAATATTTCGCCTCAAACCGATGCAGTAAACAAATTGGTTATACTTGAGCCGCAACATGATTACTCTTTAAGAGCTTCTTTAGATACTAAGGGCGGCGGTTACTATAATCAAAATCTTATTGGTTGGAATGACAAACAAGACTTAAAGAAAGTTTCTACTCTAGAGAATTTCAGCGATTGCGAAAGAGAGCTAAACTTTAAATTCAAAGACGACACCAATGACGGACTTTTGAAAATAGTTCAAGATCGAAACGCCGGAGAGATTTCCCGATCATCATACCTATTCCCAAATAGATTTAAGGCCGGAAAAAAGAAAATGGAAAACAGATTCTTTTCGCCTGTCATTCATGCAGAATTTGAAGTATGGAAGGGGTACGGAGGCTATGATAATCTTTCGCCTCAAATGGTTTGCATTGTTTCCGAAAATGCCACACCCGGTAAATTAAGCGATGGGGAGCCTGTATTTGAGCCGAAGATTTGTTACTATAAGGGTTTGGTTGATTCTGTTGGGTGGAGCTTTAACAATACACCACAGGCCAATTACCCTTATATGTTTGCGGTTAATTATCAGCCGGGAGGCACAAGCGACCCGATACTTTCATATACTGATGAGTTAATAGGAACGGAAATAGGCTTTGGGTTATTGAGGCGTTTCTTTTTGCAGCGTTTGGCAATCATGCGAAACGGCCAGTATTACAAAACATTTATCAGCCTCAATAATAGAGATGTTACCAATTGGTTCCACCGTGAAATGGTGGGATTGAGAGGGCAGAAATGGGAGGTGAATCAAATAAAAGAGTACCAACCTGATTCCGAAGATTCGACAGAGGTTTATTTAAAAAAGTTCAGCCCGGTAATCAAAACGGATAGTGATAGTGTGTTCCCTTCCTCCAAAAGCATTAACGGTAATGCCGGTGCCATCAAGAACGACTTGAAGTATGTAAAGGCTCTGGCCTTAAACTCCGATATTCCAAATTACGTAGAAAACAATATTGAAGATGTCTAACG
>DAORWU010000044.1:0-7213 GCA_035434405.1 Niabella sp.
CGGATGGGGGTCAGTTTGTTCCGGTTTTAGGGGGTCAATTTAACTGGTTTTTCCACCAAAAGAAAGCAACGGCTTTTTTGCGTTGGATAACATAGGTAGGCATAAACCAGGCCAGAATTCAGTAAGGGCAGTCATTCATGAAACGCAAACACTCGTCAATGGCGCTACAGTTAAGCTAAGATTAGTAGATGCAATTCGTATTAACGGCGTGATGATCCCGAAAGAAACCTTTATAAACGGGATAGCTTCTCTAAGTGGCGAGCGCCTACGTATTACTGTTAGCAGTATTCGGTATAGATCGCAATTGTTTCCGGTGCAGCTGATTGTTTACGATATGGATGGGCTTGACGGTGTAAGAGTACCTGGAGCCATTTCTAAACAAGTCGTACAGCAAAGTACTGATCGGGAGCTTCAAGGCCTGGGGTTTAATACTGTTAGCAGCTCGATGGGAATACAAGCAGCAAGTCTGGGTGTTGAAGCAGCCAAAAGTTTCCTCAGCCGGAAAGTAAAGCAGGTTCGTGTTACGGTAAAAGCAGGATACGAGGTATTATTAAAGGACGCAAAACAAAAAGATTAACTTGAAAATTGAAATATAATGAAAAGACAAAGTGCAGCATGGTTAGTGATGTGTATTCTCTTTACCGGGTCTATAAGCTTGGCTCAGGATCAAAAAATTGAAGCTTCCAGAATATCCATCAGTGATATCAAAACAACAAATCTTATTTTTCCTTACGCAATCAAAAGCGTAGATCGGGGATCAAAAGACGTGCTGGTTCAAAAAGCCCATGACGTAGAGAACGTATTACAGGTTAAAGCAGCGGTTGGAGGATTTCCTGAAACGAATTTAACCGTAATGACATCAGATGGAAAGTTCTACTCGTATTTACTAAACTATAGTAGCCAGCCTTCTTATATTAATTTGCGAGTGGCTCTGTCAGGCACCCCAAATGAATCCGTTATTATTTTTAATCCAGAGGGTACAACAGATAAAGTCCAACAGGCAGCGCAAACAGTTATACATAAAAGGCAATTTATTAACTCCACAGAGTCCCAGAAATTTAAGGTTCACCTAAGTCTAAAGGGTATTTATATCCAGGATGATTTATTATACTTTCAAATCGGGTTAAAAAATAATTCCTGGATCGATTATCCAATCCGACAACTCCGGTTATTCATAAGAGATAAAAAGAAAGGCAAGCGAACCACTTCGCAGGAAATCGAATTAAACCCTATATATACATTAGGCAACACTAAGGTGATAACCAACAGGTCGGAGCATACTGTTGTCTATGCGGTAAAAAGTTTCACTATCCCATCCAGTAAAAAACTTCTTTTCCAGATGCAGGAATCAAATGGCGGAAGGCATCTCGATCTTAACATAAAAAATAAACAAATTGTAAAAGCCTGGAGGGTTTTCTAATTCTTTACGTGACGTATTAACGTCATTATTTCTTAAAGTATTTTTTAATCATCTAAATAGTAAAACATGAAAAAATGCGTGTTATTGATTTTGTGTGCGTGTACATTTTTAATGGCGATGGTAGGATGTAAAAAAAATGAAAGTTCTCCTACTCCTCCTGTTGCTTTGGCGGACAGTTTACCTGACAATTCCCAAAATCCTTACGACAGCTTTGGCTATTGGCATAACGTGATTTTAGACACTCTGGATGTGCGGTGTGATAAAGGAGAATTGCAGGATCTGACCAATTATTCAAGTTATGCAGGGAGCTTGTGCAAAGCCAAAGGCTGGATAAATGGATCAAAAATAACCGCCAGTCATGAGGAGATTGCTCAAAATATTGTTGAATTCACTAATGACCCCAATGGTTTCCTTAATCGATTGAACTGGAGCGATTCTGTAAAAAGCCAGCTTGAAAAGCTATTTACAATGATAGACTCTGTAGGTGAGGCTGGCTGTACTTTTCAACAGCTGAAACGAGCTATTACTGGTTTCGAACAGGATGTATTGGAAAGCCCGCTCCCACAAATCGACAAAGAAGTGATTTTAAAAGCCAGCTCAACCGCAAGATTCTCCGGCTATCGTTGGAGCTGCAAACCGAAGCTGTTAAAAGCCTATGAGCCGACCCAACTCGTCTCCTACTTACAAATGCAAAATATTCCACTATCCATGGCACGGGTAAAAAAAGACCGACCTGGCATATTTAAACGCGTGGGCAGGTGGATTGCAGTAACCAGCATAGACATTATGGGAGCTGTTCATTATTTAAGTGCCGCAGAAGGCGCAGTAGTCAGTGGTTACGCCGGCCTTACAATGGACCTGATGGATAAATTTCATTGATGGGATAGTGATATTGTAGATAAACTTTTTGAAAAGCGGAGTAATGAGTATTGATATTTTTAAAGGAATCGAAAAAGCCGAAGTGGAACAGTTCAGCAAAAGATTGGCGCAGGAACGGCAAAGAGAGCACCGTTTTGCAGCTATTCAAATTAAAGGTGAGACACTAGCTGAAAAAGACATCACATTTCACAAAACCGCCTTTGAAGCTTGCAAGTATATATTAATGGCCCCTACTAATAAGGGATATTACACCTTTCGGTCATTAAGTCTTTTAGAAGATGACGCAAAACGCATACTGAAGGAGAATATCGTGGAAAAAGAACAAGATTTAAAAAACGTATTTGCAATGGCCATCTCAAAGCAAATGGCAAAAGCTGATTGGTATTACGATTACTCTGATTGGGGATACAAATGGAATAAGGGTGAAAACGAGATAAAAAAGATAATCGCAGACCTACAACTCCTATCCAGGCTAGACGGAGGAATAGACAAGGCAAAGGAGCTATGGAAACTGCATGTCCCCCCTCACTCCATAAACGAACCGGATTTTTTCTCAAAACCCAAGTTGCTGGATAACGCCATGAGCGGGATCATTATGAGACAGGACATCGCATCAGTTCAAAAGGCACTTCTAGCCTTACAAAAGGAAGGGTACTCCTTTGTTACTCTAAAGTCAGATATCTTAGAACTTCCCCAAGACAGGGTTAAAGGATTCACGAGTATTACGGATGCCAGAAACTATGTATATTACAACAGCAGTCCGTCCAAAAGTTATTTGATCTATTCCATTGCCACTCTTAAGATCGAGCTTCAGCAAGCTTTAGCACCTAATAAAGATATCCTTTTACAAAACATCACGGAGCGTTTGAACGCGTATCAAAAAGAAGAGAACCGCTCGAGAGATAATGAACCTCCTAGATGAGCATTTATGAAAACTAAAATTGTGAAGTATGTATTTGAAGCAAATGATTGGCTTTTTAGTAAAAGCAAGTTGTGATCACCGTGTAGGTCCCCATCATATTGCGCTTTACATTGCGATATTCCAGCAATGGTGTATGAACAATGGAGAAAATCCCGTTTCGATTACGCAAGCCGGGCTACGAGAAGTATCGAAGATTGGAAAGACGGCCTATTACAAATGTATGAGGGAATTGGAGCAGTACGGTTATATAAAATATATCAGATCCTATAGTCCGGTTTTGGGTAGTCTGGTTTATTTAGAGGAATTCACTTAATGCAATAACAGCTCCTGACCTATGAAAGGGGCAGGGAGATTGTTTTTTCATAATGAGTAAAATGAAAGAAGCTGATATGATTAGGAAACAGGATATAGTTGTGATGAAAGCTGTAGCACTTTGCTTCAAGCCCTTTTTGAAGCCAGAAGAGGCTCTTATTTATTGTGACCTGGGAAGAACGCAGTTTGCCAAGAAGTGTGAGGAATTTGGAGTTTATAAGAATAGTAGCGGGTACTTTAAAAAAGAAGACCTGGACAGAATCTTAAGCGGTGAAATGCCTAATACTGGTATGGCCCGCAAGATGCGTGAATTATAATTTATCTACTCTACACATTTCCGTACAAGCATTATTCAACTCCTTCCCAAAGTATAGTCCTTATTGGCAGGGCACGGAGCAGGCCCGGTAACCGGTATGAGGGTGGTGGAATAGCAAGCAAAATGTAGTTAGGCTAAGTGAATAGCAAAAGGATTTTTCACCGACCATCTGCCCCGGTTTTGGCGGCTAACCTATGAAAGGTGTGCCGCGAAGGATCCGATGAGGAAGGTAAATAAATATTTATGCTCTATCACCAGTTCTCATTAACTAAAAGATGTAGAACAATAATTCTCACAGCGCAAATTCACGAACGTTTAAAATATGTTAAAGCGATAAATCCAGTTACTTCGCCTGTAACATTATAATCCTTCCTGCGAATTATCAATAGGAGGCTCACAAAAAGGAGCTTCATTCTTTGAAAATTATAATCAGAAACTCAGCTGCAGGGATTCACCATAACAAATCTGCTATTCACCGGTGATTTTGACGTGGTTCGCCATTATGGTATTGACTCCGGGCAGCCCTTGATCGTATGTTTGTGAAACAATTGATAACTACTACAACAAAACAAATAAAATGAAAAATCTAATTCTGTCCGCTGCAACCTTATTAACGATCACTTTTAGTGCCACTGCTTCGTCTATAGAACCAGTGGTAAGTGAAAAAGCTCAGGCTACTTTTACATCTATTTTTAAAAGTGCCGTTAATGTAACCTGGAGTGAAACAGCCAATAATGCAGAGGCATTCTTTATAGTTAATGATATAAAAACCCGCGCAACTTTCGATACTAAGGGTAACCTTATTCAAACCATTCGCTATTATAATGAAGACAAACTTTCTTCGGTTGTATTGGCTGGAGTAAAATCTTCTTTCCCTGGTAAAGAAATCCATGGCGTTACAGAAGTAAGCAACAAAAACGGTGTGAATTACCGAATCGTTTTAAAAGATAACAAACACTACACTCATATCAATGCCAACAGCACTGGTGATACTGAAGTAGTTTCAAAATATACAAGAGGCGACAAATGACCTCGAACTTTTTCTCATGTAAAACAACGGAGGGGATTTCTATCTTCTCCTTTTTTGATTTTAGAGTCAATTCGTTTCATATCCAGCTAGAATAAATATTGGCATATTATGGATTCAGCTTTTGAAGCTGATTTATGATAATTTCTATTAGCTCAGGATCGATACTAAGATGGACATTAGGATCGGATAAAACCACCCTATATGTTTGCTCGTCGTCACGTTCTACTATTAATTCTTTACCATCAATAATGATAAAGTATTTGTAAGCGTAAGCAAAAGTTACGAGGCGCGCTTTTAAAAGTCGGTCTTCATCCTGATAGTTTATCGGTAATTCGAAAAAATGTTCCATTTGCGGGCGCAAATATACGGCTATGAGAGGTGCTTTTATCTCCAATAGATTTTATAAACTTTACAGGAACGAATCAAAAGCGAAACCGGCTCGAAAATTTTTAGCCGGTTTCTTGAAGGTTTTGAACAACTCCTAAAAAAAGAACGGAAGTTCTTTCTTCGAAGGAAGCAGCGCTATCGTGGCCTCTTCATTTTTGGGCCGATGCCTTTTATAGATCTTTTGCACCTGCTCCGTTGTAGTATGCCCCAAAAGTGCCGCTATTGTCGGATCATCAACATTTTCATCCTTCAATAGAATCGCAAATGTTAATCGAGCACTTGAAGGTCTGATCTTTTTCTTTATGTTGGTTCTAGCAACCCATTTATCCATAACAATCCCTACTGTCCTTTTTGATGGTAGACAGAAAATCGGCCGATCCTTATCTTCATTATAGGTAATATCGAAATTTTTCTTAAGAATCGCAAGCGCTACCGGATGCAGGGTTAATACGACTGGCTGGCCGGTTTTAGCTTGGATTATTCGCGTAGTAAGCTTATTTCCTTTTAAATCGGACCACATCATTGCTTCGACATCCACCCAACGTAAACCGGTGTAACATGCGAAAGTATACCCCAAACCCACCTGCTCATCCGGACAAGGTGTATAGATCAACTCCAGGAACTCTTCGGCCTCCAAAAAGTCCTTAAGAGTTGTAGACGGATTTCTCCTGGCTGCAATGTTTTCAGCTGGACTTGTTTTATAGTAGTGATCTGCGGTTGCCGCCTGCAGAACTCGTTTGAAGTGAGAAAAGTAATCAGAAGGAGTTTCGCCATTAAAATTATCCAGCAAATGACGTCTGAAGCTGGCACAAAGGTTCTCATTGATCTCCATTGGATGAACAATGTCTTTTTTGATAAACAGCTTAAAATTTTTAAAAGAACCTTCCAGGTGACGATTACCTTCTCGCTTGTTCTTTTTTACATACTCTTCATAATATTCCAGAAAATTTTCTTTGAACTTATGAGTAGGTATATAGCCTGTTCCTATCGCCTGGCGTTCGATTATTGACTCAGCCTGTTTCACTTTGATAATAGCTAATGCTTCCTTATTATGTTTTTTTTCTAATGGAGTTTTAGGATTGGTATAAATAAAAATACCTGTTGAAGGTCTTTGTCCCTTTCCCCGCCCGTAATCATAGTAAAAGGTAATTTTGTCTCCCTTTTCATTCCGTCTTTCGATAATATTCATTACTTCACATTTTTAAGGGTGAAAGAATAAACCCTCAATCTATGTGCCTTTATCCAAGCTAATAGACTTATTGTGGCAAACAAAATTGCCTCAATTTTAAGAGTCGATAATACCTGAGTGAAAGCGGAAAAAAGAAACCGGATTAAAGTATTGCTAAAATCAATTAATACGGTTCTACTACGCTGCGTTGAGAGCGCGGGTGTGAGGCCTAGTGTTTCAGGTTTGGAGTCTTTGATAAACTTCCAGCGATGAATTTCAATTCGTAAGATTTTGCAGCAATGAGTTGAGCAGTAGCACTGTTGCGGACAAATAAAACTGTTGCTAAAAATAGCCTGAAGCTGGCTGGATGTTGATGCGCAAAAATAATTTTCGCGCGATGTTGAGCGTTGCCGCTCGTGTGTCATTTTACCCATTTTTGAGTGTCATTTGAGTGTCAAAAAATGAGGTAAAAAGCGAAAAAAGGTGTCAAAATGCGACACACATAAAATAAAAAAGCCTTGTAAATCAATTGATTACAAGGCTTTTTGGTGCCCCAGGCGGGACTTGAACCCGCACTGACATTGCTGCCAACAGGATTTTAAGTCCTGCGTGTCTACCAATTCCACCACCAGGGCAATAAATTGATATTGAATTTTAGAAAGTGAAAATAAAAATCACTCCACTGCTATTTCAAAAAAAAACCTCTCAGTGAGAGGATTTAACTGAGCGGAAGACCGGGCTCGAACCGGCCACCCCGACCTTGGCAAGGTCGTGCTCTA
>DAORWU010000045.1:0-3823 GCA_035434405.1 Niabella sp.
AATAAAATTTATATCCTTACACATTTCTAAATCTCTTACCCTAAATTTGCATCTAAACAAAAGTACTATGTCATCAGCAGGAAAAAACAAAGGATTAATGTGGGTTTTATTTTTTATTGCAACCGCTGCATTTCTATTTGCATGGTTTGTACATTGGCCTTGGCTTACATTGATACTTCCTTTTGTTACAACATTTTTTGTAAAGGCTATGGATATCATTTAAATCGATTCTTCGAATATTTTTTAGACCCCTGATTTTTCAGGGGTTTTATTTTACCTGCCTGTTGCGTTTAAACCACCCACCTCGTTTTGAATATTGACACACTAATATTCAGATTTAAACCACCACTTAAATGAAGCACACAAAAGCACTGATTGCCTTTTGCTGCCTACTAATTTTTATGGCATGTCGCAAAGAGGACAAAAAGCAACAAATGGGATATGCTCCTATCTATGGGAGTGAGGCAGACCTGTACACTATTTCAATGACTACACCCCAACCGGTGGAGAACGGTGGCAAAATTTATGTTTTGGGAGATACTTTATATCAGGTAGAAAGTGGCAAAGGTGTACACATGACAGATATTTCTGATCCTTCTGCCCCACAAAAAAAATCCTTCCTAAAAGTGCCAGGAGCTCAGGAGGTAGTGGTAAAAGATGGTTTGATTTACACGAACAATTTAAATTATCTGGTGGTACTTCAACTAACTGGGACTAGTGTAAATCTGCTAAAGAAAATACCGGCCTTTCAGAACATGCACCATCAAATTGTTCCACCAGAAAGAGGCTGGTTCGAATGTCTGGATAAAACCAAAGGAACCGTAATTGGTTGGGAGAAGAAAATGCTCACTAATCCTAAATGCCACTACTAACCCATCCGCAACCTTTTTAGCTATAAAATATTAAATCCAATCCCCTACAATGAAACCCAAAATTTTAATTCTATTACTTGCCATCAGCTGGATATTTCAAGCCTGTGAAAAAGGGGACTCAGCAAATACCCCTTCCAATAATGCCTCTGGTGCAGGTGGCTCCACATCAAGAATGACTATTGCCGGAAACTATTTATACATAGTGAGCACTTCATCATTGTACACCTATGATATTAGTCAGCCTTCAAATACAGTTTTAGTAAGTCAGCAGCCCATAGGCTGGGGAAATATTGAAACCATTTTTCCTTACCGAGACAAACTCTTTATAGGTTCTCAATCCGGTATGTTTGTTTTTGACAATAGTGATCCTAAAAAACCAAAATTGCAGGGCCAAGCGCAGCATTTACGTGCCTGTGATCCGGTGGTGGCAGATGACGATTACGCCTATGTGACACTAAGGAATAACAATACATTTTGTGGCGGCACTTTGAACCAGTTGCAGATTTATGACATCAGTGGGATAAACATTCTTTCTCCAAAAATGATTGGAACTCTGGACATGCCTGAGCCTCATGGTTTGGGACAAAGCGGCACTACATTATATGTATGTATGGGCATAAACGGTCTGAATGTAGTGGACATCACTACCAAAACCAAACCCGTATCACTGAAAACAATAACAGGAGAAAACTTCGTGGATGTAATACCTTATGGCGATTTGCTAATTGCTTTCATCAATGGTGGTGTTGCTTTGTACGATATATCCAACCCAACCAGTCCTCTAAAACTATCCACCATTAAAAACTAAAGGAATGAAAAAATTATTACTCTATACTATTCTGACTATTGGACTCAAGCAGGTTCAGGCGCAGGATATTATTTATCTAAAAAGGAATGAACAGATTAAAGCAAAAATCACGGAAGTAATGCCTGATTTTGTGAAGTACAAAAAATTTGACAATATTGACGGACCCAATTATTCCATTGCTACAAAACGTATCGACTCTATTGTGTATGAAAATGGAAGTCGAGATATTTTTGGTTTTAAAGGAAAAAAGATATCTCCAAAAACAATGGCAGAAATAGACAGATATAAAAACCTGCCAAACAATGCCCTGTCAGCAGGATTTGACCTCACAAAATTTATCGACGACCTGCCCTTAATGGGCATCGACGAGGATCAGACACCCAATGCGGGCCTGTACTTAAGCTTTGAGCGATTTATTTTTAAGCAAAAATTCAGCATCACCGCTACGGGATTTTCATCCTGGAACCGAACATTTAATGGCGTTGCCTTGTCAGCAAAATTTTACCCAAAAAATACAGGAAAAATAAGAATAGGCTTTGGCCCGTTTGCCAACTATAGTGAGCAAATGCACACATACTATTTCTATTCAAACAATTCAGAAAACTGGAGTCCAACTTTTTCCATGAAAAGTAAAACCAATGTCACTTCTTTAGGTTTCAGCATGTCCCTGCTTGCCAATGTGAAAAGAAACATATTTCTACAGAGTGAACTGCTGTTGGGTGGCATCGTTGATGAGAAAGTAAATAAAAACAATTTACCAGAATATATGCACTCTTACGACAAGTTCACAGACGACCCTATGATTGGGCTTAGACTGGGACTTGGCTATAGATTCTAATTTTTTTACCTTTACAATCAATTATTATGAAAACTATTTTATTTTTTGCACTGATCGTTTTCGGCACTTCATTCCTTTCTTGTTCTAAGAAGGCTGATCAAAGTCCCATGAGTCAGGCTTTCTCCGACTGTATTTATAAAAGAATTGAAGAAATTAAAAAAGAACCTGTTCGCAATCCGGCTGCCAGTATCTGGCAATATACATACAAAGGCAAAACCGTGTATTATGAGCCATCATATTGTTGCGACTTTTACAGTACGCTTTATGACAGCAACTGCAATATTATCTGCCACCCGGATGGGGGCATTGCAGGAAATGGAGACAGGATGTGTACAGATTTTTTTGATGAGCGTTCCAATGAAAGACTGGTATGGAAGGATGATCGAAAACAGAAATGATTAGGATAAAAAAAAGTCGGGAACACTGTGATCCCCGACTTTTTATATAAAAGTTTGAGTTATTTCTTTTTTGCCGCCTTGGGAGCGAACATGGCCAACATTCTTCGGCCTTCCAGTTTTGGCATGCTTTCCAAGGTTCCAATTTCGGCAAGCCTTTCAGCAAACTTAAGTAGGAGTAATTGCCCACGATCCTGAAATTGAATGGCACGTCCTTTGAACTGTACATAAGCTTTTACCTTGTTGCCATCTTTCAAAAACCCCTCGGCATGTTTGGCCTTAAAGTCAAAGTCATGATCATCGGTATTAGGTGTAAAGCGAATTTCTTTAATTTCAGTGGCTTTACTTTTTGCCTTCATCTCCTTTTCCTTTTTCTTCTTGTCGTAAAGGAATTTGTTGTAATCAATGATTCGGCAAACGGGAGGGTCGGCGGTTGGTGAAATTTCAACCAAATCCAATTCCTGTGACTGAGCAATCTTTAGTGCCTCCTGGGTGGAGTAAATACCAGCTTCCACATTTTCGCCAACAAGTCTTATTTGAGGCACTCTGATGTGGTGATTAATTCGGTGTTCGGCTTCTCTTTGTGGTAGTCGTCCTCTGAAGTTTCCTTTGTTAGGCCGGTTGCCTCCTGGTTTGTATGGACCACCGGGTGGACGATTAAAAGTTGGTTTTTGCGGTACTGCCATCTAAAATAAATTCATCATACTTCTTCCCGTAACAGAAGCACTTAATATTATTTTGTTTTTGAAATGCCATACGGGTAGGCAAATAAAAATTTTTGCAAAGATTGTGAATTATACTCAGTAATTCAATTTTATTTTCATTCGGTTGTTTAGGCAACTAAATAGACTTTTTATTATTCCTGTCCGGTAAAAAATATACTCGCATAATAGTGCCTCAATAGCACTGC
>DAORWU010000046.1:0-3516 GCA_035434405.1 Niabella sp.
CACCGGGGGTGGTCAAGATAGCAGGATTAGTGGTCAACATGGTAGGAATAGACAGCAACATATCCAACCTCGGCAGAAGTCCATGCACCTTTGATAACTACAGCCGTCACATAGCAGCCATGGCCTTGGTAAACGTGGGCCACCTGAAAAATATTTAATGGAAAAACAAACTGTGCCTGTGAACTGACTTTTTATGGGTAAGAGGTTTTGTGTACCTCTATGAAAAAAAACCTGAAAAACCAGCCCCCAATTACCCTAGCAAAAAACAGACCCTGCCCGGTCTGCAAAATACGCCAACTTCTAATAGCGGCAGCTCCATAGTGCAGCAGCGGCTACCGTAGAGCCTGCCCGCCGTGGTGGGTTCCGTTCAACCTTCGGCTTCATTGTTGGCACTGCGTGCCCAACGAAGCCTTAGTTGTTAATGGTAGTTTTTCTTTTCTTCAATTTCATCTTTAATTCTTTGTCTTATGTCAATTTTTGCACCTGTGAAAATAAATATTCCTGTCCCAAATTCTCTTGCATATTGGTTAGTTATTGAGTCTGCAAGAGTTGAATTTTGAAAAAATTGAGATGTTTCTTGTAATTCTACATTTACTTCTTCTGCTTCCTTTACTCTAATTAAATTTTCATATTTTTTAGTTAAATCAAACCAATCTATGTAATCAGCATTGAATGAAACTGCTCTTAGTTTTTGTCTTGTATAAAAATTTATTGCCCCTGCCTGTCCATAATTATCGCATAGAATAAGTGTATTATTCTTATTTGGTAGTCTTAAATAAGCACTATCAACTTTTAAGGCTAATTCTTTCCACCCAAGCATATCTGCAAAATCTTGTGGTAATAAATGGTCTTTACCATCTTCCCAACGAAGCAAACCAAATTTTTTGTAGTTTTCTGAATGCTGAACTATGTATTCTGGGCTTTTATTTGGAAAAGCAACATTATAAATTGGAATAAATAGTAATATGGGAAACGCAATGACAACTGGCTGTAAATATTTTCTCCACCCGTTTTTTAAAATGTCTGCAATATAAACAGAACCAAAAGCAATGTAAATTGGATAAATACCAATGGCGTAATAATCTTTTGCATGAAAGTAAAGAAAGGCTATTAAAGTAAAGAGAATAGAGAAAAAGAAAAGCCTATATTTTTGGAAAGGCTTATAAAAAAGTAACGCATAAAATGATGAAAAAATTACGATTATTGAGCCTATAAAGAAGAGCAACTGATTTTTCAAAAAATCAAATCTATTTACATTTACTAATTGAGTTTGTGTCAATTCTTTTAAGTGGTAAAAGACTGGAAAATTGTTATTGTATTGCCAAACAAGATTAGGCAAAATCAAAACAAAACCTACTAAAATGGCAAAATACAAAGTGGGTATAAAAAATATTTTCCTATGCTCAGTAATCAACAATGAAGGCAAAAGTCCGAGTAATATAAAAATAATGTTATACTTATTTAAAAACCCAATCGCAAATGCTATTGCTCCTATATACAGCCATTTTAAATCATCCGTTTTGATATATTTTAGCAATATAAAGTATAAAACTGTCCAACTTAATACATCAAAAGAATTGGGTTGATACAATGTGTTTAGTCGCAATAATGCAGAAAATAAAACACAAGTTGCACCTAAAATCAATGCAAACAGATTTCCATTTAATTCGTCTATGGCTTTCCAAACTATATAAATTGTCATTGCACCATACAAGGCAGGGAAGAACTTAATCCAAAAAATTGAATTGTCGAGTAATTGAATAATATAAGATGTCCAAGAGGTAAAAGGTGGAACAGAAAGATAACCCCAAGCCAAATGATTTGCTTGGTCAAGATGCAAATATTCGTCTCGTTGCAAGTCATACTCACTACTTAAAAGTAAGAATTGCAACAAGAATTTAATTCCAATGAAACCTAATAATATTATAGTCTTTTTTGTCATTCCGGACTGTATGTTAAAATTACCGCACAACGGTTTGGCGCTTGGCGCAGTAGCGGATTTCGAAGCACAAAACTGTCAATACACCACAAAAGTTGATGCGAGGTAGAATGTTCAATTAACCACTTAACCCGCCATTGAGCCAAACTGCCAGTTGAACTAAACCTACGGTAGCCTTCCGCAACTATCCGTAAATTTAGCGTTCATCAAATTTTTAGATTATGGTAACGAATTGCGAAGCACTCACGAATACAAACAAAAAAAATAAACACCTCATGAGTAAAAAAAATCGCCGGAAGAACTGAGCTATAATAAATATCTCAATCGTGGCAAAGCCTGTCCTGAGTGCAACCGAAGGGTGAAGTTAATGGATTTGCAGAACTGCTGCAACGTTTTGAGCGCAACATATCCAACCTCGGCAGAAGTCCATGCACCTTTGATAACTACAGCCGTCACATAGCAGCCATGGCCTTGGTAAACGTGGGCCACCTGAAAAATATTTAATGGAAAAACAAACTGTGCCTGTGAACTGACTTTTTATGGGTAAGAGGTTTTGTGTACCTCTATGAAAAAAAACCTGAAAAACCAGCCCCCAATTACCCTAGCAAAAAACAGACCCTGCCCGGTCTGCAAAATACGCCAACTTCTAATAGCGGCAGCTCCATAGTGCAGCAGCGGCTACCGTAGAGCCTGCCCGCCGTGGTGGGTTCCGTTCAACTAAGGCTTCATTGTTGGCACTGCGTGCCCAACGAAGTCTTAGTTGTTAGCGGCTGGTTTTATTCTTGCAGTCTATTTTTCAAGTCCATTCTACTGTGAAGAATTCTTGCAATTTCAATTCTATTCCCTTTTGATTTTCTGTAGAAGATTATATGTAGCCCCACTTTAAATCCTAAAAGATCCTTCATCACATCTGGATAAGTTTTGCCTCGAGCTTTTTCATCAGCTATTTCTTGGCAGGAATCAAGTAGCATGTAATAATATCTGTCAGCCTGAGTTTCCGACCAAACTTCAAATGTATAATCCCAGATTTCCGATAAATCTATGACGGCCTTATTTGTAAGAATATAATTAGCCATTTTTTCGCTTGGAGGTTTTTAGCCTTTCAAGATGCTTTTTGGCATTAAAATTCTTAGCTAACCCACTGTCAAAACCTTCCTCAATAGCTTTTTTTAATGCTACAATCTTGATTTCTTCCTCTTCCAACAATCGAAGGCCGGCACGTATAACTTCACTTGCATTTTTAAATCTTCCAGTTGACACTTTGTCGCCAACAAAATCTTCAAAATGATTTCCAAGTGATATAGAAGTGTTTCGTCCCATATTTCTAAAGTTTCGCCAAATGTACCTAAAATTGGTAACTTAAAAAACAGAGTGCTTGAGTTTTAGGACAGCATAACGGGCCAGGTATTGCAGAAGGCGAGGATAATATAATGTCCAGCCCGGGCCACAGCCGATTGAAAAAATGACGATGAAGATAACAACAAAAGCTGATAGGTCTTATTCGTCGGCTGGATATAGGCTAATAGCGATATGAAGCTGAGAATATATTCGTCTGCCAGCATAGCAGCAAACTCCCT
>DAORWU010000047.1:0-1464 GCA_035434405.1 Niabella sp.
GTTTACACTAAAAAGTGTAAAACATGGATAAAAAAATCATTCAAAAAGCGGGTAAGTATTTTACCGTAGAAGAAAAACACAAGATCATTCAGGAGTTAATTTCAGCCCAATGCACCAAAGTGGAAATTTGGGAAAAATACACAGGTGAAGTTGAAGAGCACGGACAGCTTCTTAGATGGATGCGGCAGTTAGGGTATAACACCGGAATTAAAACAAGAAGACCTAACATTGTATCAAATTTATATTCGATGGCACAAAAGAGAATTAAGTCTGATAATCCCGATAGCTATCGGGAGGTTAAAGTAGGAGATGAATCTTTTGAAAACCTGCAATTAAAGAAGCGAATAGCTGAATTAGAAAAGCAATTAAAGGATGCAGAATTAAAAGCAATTGCCTTTTCCACGATGGTAGATATTGCAGAAAAGGAGTTTAAAATTCCAATCAGAAAAAAGCTCAATACCAAACCATAGAAGCAATGAAAAACAACTTTGCACACATAGGATTAGCCAAGTTATGTGGATGGTTTGGTATCACCAGACAGGCTTATTATCAAAACAACTGGGAAGGAGTTTCAACTACCCTGGAAGAAGATTTGATAATACAAAGGGTAAAGGAAATTCGTAAAAACCATCGTAGAATGGGCACACGAAAACTGTATGAAATGCTGCAACCATTTATACTAGAACACCAAATAAAAATAGGTAGAGATGCCTTGTTTAACATGCTTTCAGCAAATCATTTATTGGTGAGAAAACGAAAGCGGAGAATACAAACAACTAACTCTTTTCACTGGTTGCGGAAGTATCCAAATCTCATTCGTGAGTTTGTTCCTACAGCACCCAATCAGCTTTGGGTGAGTGATATTACCTATTGGAAGATAAGCACTGGAGAACATCTTTACATCAGTTTTATTACCGATGCTTACTCACATAAGATTGTTGGCTATCAGGTAGCCGAAACAATGGAGACTATTGAAAGTATGCAAGCCTTGCAAATGGCTCTTTCTGCTTTGGGGGCAAAGAGTCATTTGAATCTCATCCATCACAGCGACAGAGGCATTCAATATTGCAGCCATGCTTATGTAAAGCTATTGCAGGACTACAATATAAAAATAAGCATGACTGAAAATGGCGACCCTTTAGAAAATGCTGTAGCTGAAAGAATAAACGGAATTATTAAAGAAGAGTATTTAGAAACTTATGATGTTGATAACCTCAAAGATGCAAAGGGTTTACTAAAAGCTGTAGTGGATCTATATAACAACGAAAGACCTCACATGAGCATCAGTAACTTTACACCAAACAGCATTCATCATTCAAAAACTAAAATTAAAACAGAAAGATTATGGAAGAATTATTATCGAAAAATTCCTACTATTGTAAACCCAATTCAGGACTAAAAATGAACTGTAAACTTATATCAGGATTAATTAATCAAACTGTAAACTTTTTTTAGGACGAGTCA